>CAVZCB010000044.1:0-124261 GCA_963773555.1 uncultured Alphaproteobacteria bacterium | reverse complement strand
GAACATCAAGTCCCACCTGCGCGTCTATCCGCTGAAAGACGCGGCCGACCCGGCGGCGACCGAATTCGTCAACATGTCGAACAAGGCGTTCAACACCGTCTTCCCCAGCGACTTCTCCTATTCAGAGAGCCTCGACCGGATCATCCAGGAAGAACCGATCGAGGCGATCGGTCCCGAGGTGCGCGGCGAAATCGCCGCCATCGGCATCGTCAAGGGCCAGCCCTTCGCGCCCGACGAGAGGATGAAGAAGCTGCTTGCCGAAGCCGCAATTCTCGGCGATGCCACGTCGCGCGCCATCACCTTCCATCCCCGCATCGACGGCGTTCGGCTCTATCCGGAGGACCCTGACCAGCGTCTGGTCCACGGCCTTCGCCAACCGCAACACCAGCTTCGAGGCCGACGGGACAATGGATCTCGACGCGCGCGCCCTCTACTACTTCAACGCCGGTGGCGTGACCCCGGCCATGGCGACCACGCGCGCGGGCGAAGGCTCGGATTACGCGATTGCGGTCCTGGACGCCAACATGCAGGCCTTCGACGGCGCCAAGACCTACAAGCTCCATCTGCCCAAGGACGTGCCGGTCAACGACTTCTGGGCCATCACCCTCTACGACACCCAGACCCGCTCGCAGCTTCAGACCGGCCAGAGCTTCCCGACCATCGGCAGCCAGACCGACGGCATGACCGCGAACGCGGACGACTCCTACGAGGTGTACTTCGCGCCCGAGGCGCCGGAAGGCAAGGAGGGCAACTGGCTCCAGACCGTACCGGGCAAGAGCTGGCTCACGATCCTGAAGATGTACGGCCCACTGGAGCCGTGGATCGACCAGACATGGCGGCCGGGCGAGATCGGACTGGTCAACTGAACCCGCCCGCATCGGGCGCGGACCTCAACCTCATGGAGAACAAAATGTATCCGACTGATGCTCCGGGCACCGTCAGGCCCTCCCGGCGGGCGGTGCTGGCGGGCGGTGCTACCCTCGCGGCGGCGCTCGCCGCCGGGCGTGACGCCGTCGCGCAGGACGCGCAGGCCAAAGCTGACTTCCTCTTCGTCCAGACCGCGCAGGGGATGGCATTCGACGCTGACCAGAACCGGCTGACCCTGAACGGCGTCAGTCCGGTTACCCTCTTCTTCTCCGATCGCCCGGAGCGGATCGCGGGCAACATGAGGACCGCTGCTTTCGTGCCGTTCTGGAGCGAGGGGACCGACAGCTTCCTCTCCGACCCGCCCAACGCCGACCTCTCGATCCTCGAGGACGGCGCACTGCGCCAGACCGTCGTCGTGCTGCGCGACCCCGTGCTGAAGGGAGACGACCTCCACTACACCGTCGAGATCGTGGACGGCGAGATGCCGGTTCTCGGCGAGGAGGTCTCGCTCTTCATCGACGTCATCGGCATGCCGCTGACGCCGGTCTCGGTCGCCGGAGTGCGCAGACGCGCCTACCGCCGAGCCGTCCTGCGGTGAGCGGTCCGATCAAATCCGGCGTGGCGATGGCATACCGAACCCCACGTTCCGGTTTTCCGGGCCGCGGCATGGGTCTCGCGCCGCCCACGCGGGCGGACTCCGACCGCGAGGCGACGCCACCGATCCCTCTGGAAGGAGATACCCGATGACATGCTTGCGCTACCTCGCCCTGGTCCCCGTCGCGCTTGGCTGCTCGCTCGCCCCCCAAGCCGCGTCGTCGCAGACATCCGCTCCCGCCGCGCCCGCGCCTCAGTCGAGCGATGCGGCCGATCTCGCCAAGAAGCTCTCGAACCCGATCGCCGACCTGATCAGCCTGCCGTTCCAGCTCAACTACAACCAAGGCTTCGCGTCAGGTGACAGCGACCAGTGGACGCTCAACGTCCAGCCGGTCATCCCCTTCTCGATCAGCGCCGACTGGAACGTGATCTCGCGCACCATCGTGCCAATCGTCAGCCAGGACGGCGTGATCCCGGGAGCCGGCTCGCAGTTCGGACTGAGCGCGACGACGCAGAGCCTGTTCTTCTCCCCCAAGTCGACGACCGCCGGCGGAATCGTCTGGGGCGTCGGGCCGGTATTCCTGCTCCCCACCGCGACCGACGGGATCGCCACCAACCAGTGGGGCGCGGGCCTCACCGGCGTGGCGCTGCGCCAGAAGGATGGCTGGACCATCGGCGGACTGGCCAACCACATCTGGTCTCTGACCGGCGACAGCGAGGATGGCAACATCTCCGCGACGTTTCTGCAGCCCTTCGTCAGCTACACGACTCCCAAGGCGACCTCGTTCACGCTCAACACCGAGTTCGACCTATGACTGGGAGACCGAGGAATGGTCTGTGCCGATCAACGCCCAGGCGGCCCAGGTGGTCAAGATCGGCGCGCGTCCGGTGCAGTTCAGCCTCGGCGCCCGCTACTACGCCGAATCCGCTGAATTCGGTCCGGATGGCTGGGGCGCGCGAGCACAGGTCACGCTGCTGTTCCCGAAGTAGTCGACGCATTGCGATCTTGGTCGATCCGCGCCCAGAGGTCCTGCTACGGCGATCCGGCTCGTCACACACCTGTGGACAGCGACTTGCTGAACCTGGGAATGACCGCTTCGGCCGTCCGCAGGTAAGAGTTGAAGACGCAGGTATTGGCCGCTTCCCGCCCTTCCCCGTCGACGTAGCGAACGGCCCATGGACGAAGCCGCTCCGCGGCATTGGCGCGTGTGGCTGGCGTTCAGCGTTGATCTGAACGTGGCGCATTTGGCGACGGGCATTTCTGTCTGACGATCGGGGTCCTTCCCCTCATCAGACAGGAGGTTCCCATGACGGAGAAGAGGACCACGCCGCTGCGCGAGCGGATGATCGAAGACATGCGCATCCGCGGAATGGGCGACAAGGCGCAGAAGGCGCACATCCGGGCGATCAAGGATTTCGCCGCATTCCTGAGGCGATCCCCGGACACGGCCACGCCGGAGGACCTGCGCGCCTACCAGCTCCACATGACGGACGCCGGGATCACGCCGACGACCTTCAATGCGCGCATCGTGGCGTTGCGCTTCTTCTTCGGCATGACCTGCGGGCGCGAGGAGATGAAGCGCTACATGCAGTTCCGCACCCAGCCACGGAAGCTGCCGGTGGTCTTCAGCGTCGAGGAGGTGTCCGACCTGCTGATGGCGGCGCCGGGGCCCGGACTCAAATATCGCGCGGCGCTCAGCATCTCCTATGGCGCCGGCCTCCGGGCCGCGGAGGTCTGCAACCTCAAGGTCGGCGACATCGACAGCGACCGGATGCTGATCCATGTCGAACAGGGCAAGGGGCGCAAGGACCGCAAGGTGATGCTGTCGCCCAGCCTGCTGGCGCTGCTGCGGGACTACTGGCGCGAGGCCCGGCCCGAGGGATGGCTGTTCCCGGGCAAGCCGAAGATCAACCCGATGTCGCCGCGGCAGCTGAACCGGGCCTTCATGTCGGCCAAGCACATGGCGGGCATCGCCAAGCCCGCGACGCTGCACACGCTGCGGCACAGCTTCGCCACCCATCTGCTGGAGGCCAACACCGACGTGCGGGTGATCCAGGTGCTGCTCGGGCACGCCAAGCTGACCACCACCGCCCAGTACACCCACGTCGCCACCAAGACGATCCGGAGCCCCTTCGAGGCGCTGACGAAGCTGCAGGACCCACCCTGCGACGAGGTCTGGAGTAGCCTTCGGGGCGCGTGCCCCGGCCACGGCTGGAGATCGCCGACATCTTCCGCGCCCATGGCCCCGCGTGGCGGCGGGCCCATGCCGGGCATGTCAGCCTGACCCAGCTCAAGGTGATGTCGGCGATCGAGGCCTGCCGCACCGAGGCGCTCGGCGGGCATGTGGCGGGCTGCGCCACGTGCGGCCACCAGCACATCGCCTACAACTCCTGCAAGAACCGGCACTGCCCGTCCGCTGAAACGCGCCTCCGGCCACGTGCCAGGGACCGGCGGCGCGCGACTGGATGGCCGCGCGCGCCGAGGACCTGCTGCCGGTGGAGTACTTCCACGTCGTCTTCACCCTGCCGGCCGAGATCGCCCGCATCGCCTACTGGAACAAGAAGGCGGTCTACGACCTGCTGTTCAAGGCGTCCGCCGAGACGGTGATGACCATCGCGGCCGACCCCAGGCGCCTCGGCGCACGGGTCGGCATGACCAGCGTCCTGCACACCTGGGGCTCGGCGCTGACCCACCATCCCCATGTCCACATGATCGTCCCCGGCGGGGGTCTGTCGCCGGACGGCGCCCGTTGGGTTCCCTGTCGCCCAGGGTTCTTCCTGCATGTGCGGGTGCTGTCGCGCCTGTTTCGCCGCCTGTTCCTCCAGGGGCTGCTCGCGCTGCATCGCGCCGGCGTGCTGGTCTTCTTCGGCGACCTGGCCGGGTTCGCAGACGCCGGCGCCTTCGCCGCCTGGCTGGCCCCGTTCCGCAAGTCCGAATGGGTGGTCTATAGTCCGAATGGGTGGTCTATGCCAAGCCGCCCTTCGGCGGTCCCGAGGCGGTGCTGGCCTACCTCAGCCGCTACACCCACCGCGTCGCCATCTCGAACAGCCGCCTGGTCAGCGCGGACGCCGAGACGGTGGCCTTCCGCTGGAAGGACTACCGCATCAAGTCCGGCGACCGGCAAAAGGTCATGCGGCTCGCCACGGACGAGTTCATCCGCCGGTTCCTGTTCCACGTGCTGCCCGACGGCTT
The DNA here is from genome assembly GCA_963773555.1 of uncultured Alphaproteobacteria bacterium. Lineage (GTDB taxonomy): Bacteria > Pseudomonadota > Alphaproteobacteria > Rhodobacterales > Rhodobacteraceae > Amaricoccus. The sequence goes on along the minus strand of CAVZCB010000044.1, from coordinate 119,607 downwards.
TCACCGCATCCGGCACTACGGCCTGCTCGCCAGCGCGCAGCGCAAGGCCAACATCGCGAAGATCCGTGCCCTGCTCGGAGCCGACCGGCCGTGCCAGCGGCCCGAGACGCCCGCCGAGATCATCCCGCTCACTCTGCGCGAGCCATGCCCCTGCTGTGGCGGCCCGATGCGCATCATCGAAATCTTCCGCCGCGGTCAGCAACCGCAGACGCGGGCGCCCCCAAGGGAGCGGGCGGCATGACGATACGCCCGCCGCACTGGCCGATCCGCCCCCGGTTCCCCGTCAGGCGCCGGTCGCCCCGATGTTCGCCGGGCCGCGGCCAACCTCGTGATTGCGGTCCCAACCGGCCCCTCGGCCCCACGAAAATCCCCGACATCGGGGAAACTCGGCAGCCGCCGCGCCCGGCGTCACGAACCATGTGCCCGTCCCCGACGACAGAAGCGCCAACCGCCAGCGCTCTTTCCCCATAGACAGCACCCAGCCCCACGCGGCTTCCTCCTTGGGAGGTTTTCCAACGCGGGCCGAGGTCGCGCCTGGCACCCACCCTCACGCCACGGCCCGCATCGGAAAACCTTCACCGGAGCTGCCCTTCGCGGCGCGTGTCGATGCCACGCCGTGGTTCTCCGAAGCCGCCATTCGTGCGCTGCGCAGCATTCCGACTCTTGGGAGGTCGGCTATGCGGACAGAGCGGACCCACGCAGATGCAGCATGATCCGCTGCGCCGAGTATAGCGTCGACAACTTCGACGCGCGGCGGCGGAGCGCGTCTTCCCGAAAGCGGTCGTTCACGCCGGCTCGAATGGCTCAGATCGTAACCGGTCGTTCGTGGCGAGCGGACGAGAGGATAGACATGCGGACGAAACGGACCTCCGCGCTGAGTGGCCGAAATGGCGCTATCAATGTGAATGGGACCTTCGGCCAAAGTCTCCAATGGGCGGTTCAACTCGCTTGCCGAAGCAACGAAGCCGCCCTCAGCATAGCCGGAGGCGGGGCATTGGACCCGTCAGTCGCGTTTCCGAAGGAACTCCACGAGATCACGCGGTGAATAGGGCTTATTGATTGAGGGGCCGTCGAAGCCGAGTCCGGCGAGGTCCCGCGCGCCGTAGCCGACGCGACGAGGACGCGGACCCCGCGAGCGCGGGGCGCCTCGATCACCGGCCTGGACGAATGTCCACCGAGGTTCGCATCGATGATGGCGGAGTCAGGTGGAGTCCCGAGGTCGCCGATGAGAGCCAGCGCAGCGTCCACGCTCGCCGCCGCCCGACGACCTCGTGCCCCAGTTCGCTGAGCGCACGAGCCGGCGCGAGCGCGATTATACCAGGCGCCGGTTTCACTGACTCGAACGTGAGTTGCGGGGATCGTCCGGGTCTGAATCTCTGCTCCCGGAGCAGGGGGATCGGTGATGACGATTGCGATCACGCGGACGGGTCTGGACGCCGCAGGTTTTCGGAGGGCGGCCGCGCGGGAGAAGGATGCGGCTGCGTCGCGGCGGATGCTTGCGCTGGCTCTGGTGCTGGAAGGCCGGACCCGGACGGAGGCGGCGCAGGCGGCGGGGATGGACCGGCAGACCTTACGCGACTGGGTGCATCGCTACAACGAGGCCGGGCTTGCAGGCCTGACGAACCGGGCCGGCGCCCGTGGCCGCCGGCGCAAGCTGACCGCGGCGCAGGAGGCCACGTTCGCGGCGTGGGTCCGTGAGGGGCCGAAACCGGATGTGCATAAGGTGGTGCGCTGGCGGTGCCGGGATCTGCAGGGCGAGATCGCCCGGCACTTCGGGGTGGAGATGCACGAGCGCACCGTGGGCAAGCTGCTGGCGCGGCTGAACTTCTCGCGGGTCTCGGTGCGTCCGCGCCACCCCGAGCAGGACATCGCCGCCCAGGAGGCGCATAAAAAAACTTCGCCGAGCTGGTCGCCGCGGCCCTTCCCGAGCATGCTCGGGGCAAGCCGGTCGAGCTGTGGTGGCAGGATGAAGCACGCGTCGGCCAGCAGGGAAGCCTGACCTACGTCTGGGCCGACAAGGGCAGCCGCCCGCGTGCGCCGCGCGATCAACGCTACGCCTCGGCCTATCTGTTCGGCGCCGTCTGTCCGGCGCGCGGCGTCGGCGCCGCACTGGTGCTGCCGTGCGTCAACATCAAGGCGATGAACCTGCACCTGGCGGAGATCAGCACCCAGATCACCCCCGGCGCGCACGCCGTCCTCATCCTCGACGGCGCCGGCTGGCATCGGCCTGGCGGCAAACTCGACATGCCGGCCAACATCAGCCTGCTGCGCTTGCCGTCCTACTCACCCGAACTGAACCCGGTCGAGAATATCTGGCAGTATCTGCGCCAGAACCATCTCGCCAATCGGGTCTTCGACACCTACACCGCCATCGTCGACGCTTGTTGCGACGCCTGGAAGGCCCTCGTTGCAAGACCCGCCACGATCACCTCAATCGCCACACGCGAATGGGCCAAAGCGGTCAACGCATAGGGCGATTGGTATGAGAGTACTTCCGGTGTCCTTGAGGATTGCGCATGGCCACTCCTTAAACAATGGTGAGGCCCAATTTTTCGCCTCCGGCAAAACTCCTATATTCATGTGGCCCGGAGATACAGCAATGTCCTGCACCCAGTCAGCCTCTTTAATTCTGTTAATAGCTTTCTGATCTTCTGGTGTATCGTAACCCTTGAGCATGCGCTTTTGTCTCTAACGCACCAATTGCCGCGCAATAAATTAGCGTTATTGACTGATAAAATCAGACTTCATAATCTTCCTCATTTACTTAGAGATTGGTTCCGTACACCATGCATCTTTGCAGGGTGTCTGTCTACACTATGCGTTTTCAACACCAGCATACCGAGGGTTCAGTGCGGTCATCACCACGATCCTAGCTAAGGCCGCCTCGCCCCCGACACGCCCCTTATCCTCGCGCCCGGACAAGAGCCCTTTCGACCGAAACATCCTCGTCCACCCCCTCCCAATAGATCCGGAACGGGCTAATCTCGAAGCCACGGGAACCATGCCATCGTCTACACCGATCACCCGGTCGCCGGAAAGCCCGACCCACATCTTGTCGCCCTCGAAGCGGACGAACTCAGCCGAAATGCTCACGCCTTTCGATCACTCGAAAATCTGCGCAACGTAAATACCCATCTCGCGAAAAGATTCGCAGTCTGCGTCGCCTGCGAGGTGCGCCACGAAATGTGGCGCAAGCACCGTTTCACCTTATTTTCACCTATTTGATAAATATATTTACAAATATACTTAACGCGACAAATCTCAGCGCGCAAAAACGCCTATCCGCCCCGTGGCGCTTCTTCTTCAACCCATCATCCGCACGCACCCGACGCTGCGGCACGATCCAGGGCCAGCCCACCAAAGAACCGGCTGCTGGCGTCACTCCCAATCCTCCACCCGCAACCCCTCCACCCGCCCGAACTCCCGCACGTTGTGCGTGACCAGCACCACCCCCCGCGCCAGCGCCTGCCCGGCGATCAGCACGTCATACGGCCCGATCCCCGCCCCCGCCGTGGTCAGCGCCGCCCGCACCTCCCCCGCCGCGCGGGCGTCCTCGCGCTCGAAGGCCACCACCTCGAACCGCAGCCGGTCCACCCGCGCCAGGTTCGCCTCCACCCGCACGCTCCGATACGCCCCGTAGTAGAGCTCGTGCGCGACGATGGCCGAGATCCCCACGTCGGCCGGCGCCCGTTCCCGCAGCCGCGCCAGCACCGCCTCGTTGCCGCGCAGCATCGCGATCACGGCATTGGTGTCGAGCACCCACCTCACTCGAAGACGTCGAGCCCCGGCCGCGCCTGCTCGCCCGGCGCCTCGCCTGCCGCCGCCGCGAAGTCGGCATCGACCGGCCCGACCAACTCGTCGAGCCAGGCCCAGTCGCTCGCCACCGGCTCGAGGATCACCGCCTCGCCGAGCCGCCGGATCCGCACCTCCACGCCCTCGAAGCGAAAGGCCTTCGGCAACCGCACCGCCTGCGACCGACCCGACCAGAAGAGTTTCGCGTGCTCCATGCCGCCGCTCCGGATGATATGTCTCAACAAGATATATCATCCCGCCGACGCCCGGACAAGCGCCCGGGCCCGCCGACCTCACCAGACAGTGGAGCCGGGCGCCGCTCCCCGTGACCTGCCAGCCGCCCTGGCCCGCGACCCGCTCATTCCCCCAGCGGCTTGAGGTTCAGCTTGTCCGGCAGCCCCCAGATCTGCTCGTGCTTCCAGTCCCGGTCGCCGTGGCTCTCGATCTCCTTCGACACCACCGCCTTCATGTAGGCCCTGAGCACCGCGTTCATCCGCGCCTGATAGCCGTGGCCCATCGCCCGGTACCACTTGACCAGATCGGTGTCGAAGGCCGCCGTCAGCTTGGTCTTGCGCGGCCGGACCGGCACGTCGCGCTCGATGTCGTACCACGCCTTCGGGATCTGCGACTGCTTGAGCGCGCGCTGCTCGTTCCAGAGCTTCATCTCGTCGAGGGCGATCATCAGATCGACGTAGGCCTTCTCCTGCGCCACGTTGCGCTTGCGTCCCGTCATGCCGCCTCCTGTCCCTTGATGCCCGAAGCCGCGGCCAGACTCGCACGGGATCGCTAAAATACCGTTCAAATCATACAGACGCGTTCCATACGCATCCCACACGCATGCCAGATGCGCCAAACCGCCTGATCTCGCGCCAGAATCTTTTCCCGCACCCGCCCGGGCATCGTTCGCCGTCGCGGCGTTCTGCGAATGCAGAACCGGCTGGAGGGGAATTGAGGGGTGCGGTCGCCACAACGGCGAGGTCCGCCACCAGGAAAGGCGGCGGACCCCTTAAGTCAATCAGGCTGTCTCAGTTGCCGGACTTTGTCGAATCCGAACCGTTGGACTGGCTCTGCTCGCGCACCACGTCACCGGCCCGCTTGTCCGGCGTCTCGCCACAGGCGAGCATGGTGCGTTCGATCGGGATCTCGTAGAAACCCGAGACCCGGACCACGTTCACCTGCGACGAATCTGCCGACCCGCTGGAGGCGTTCGCGCCGCCGCTGTCGCCGGACTGGGACGCGTCGCCCGATCCACCGGACGCACCCGCGCTGCCGCTGCCGCCGGACTGCGAGGACGTGTCGCCGCTGTCGCTGCCGCTGGCCTGCGTCCCGGACGTGTCGCCCGATGCTCCCGACGAGGCGCTGCCGCCGGCCTTGCTCGAGTCGTTCTGGCTCGATCCGCCGGACCCGGACTGCCCGCCCTTGCTGCCTTCGTCATAGCCCGAGATGTAGTAGAGCATTCCCGGAACCTGCGCGGTGTCGAGCGCGGTCACTTCGGCGCAGGTGATGTCGCCGGCAGACTTGTCCTGCTGCGACCCGCCGCCGCTCTGATCCTGGGCCGTCTGCTGTCCGCCGGTCTTCTGCTGGCCGCTGTCGGTCTGCGCGACGGCGGACCCCAGGCCGAAGCAGGACACGAGCGCGACCGTCGAAACCGTTGTAAACAAGATCTTCATGCTTTACTTTCCTCTCTCCTTGGTGGTGGTCGCCCAACCAATGAGTGGCGCTCGGCGATGTTCCGCCGACGGCCGGCTTTTATCGGTACGCTACCGGACAAAATCCCGATGCGCGTCGCGGATTGCCGGCGCGGCGAGGCCCGGCTAGGTGCTGGCGGGTGTCCGCGCTCCGCACCCTTGCCGCTTCGGCGCTGCTCCACGTCGCCTCCCGCGCCCGGCGGGTCGGCGGACCGCTTGCGAACGCCCCGGCCGAAGCGGCGGCGCAGGCCCTCCACGCCTGGCCCGCCCGCGGTCCCGCACGCGCGGTCATCCTCGCGCTGCACGGCTTCGGCGACGCGGGCGATCTGACCTTCGAGGCCGCGGCCCGGGACTGGGCGGCACGCGGGATCGCGGTCTACGCCCCGGACCAGCGCGGCTTCGGCGCCAGCCCCGACCGCGGCCGCTGGCCCGGCGACGACGCGCTCGTCGCCGACGCGATGGCGATGGCACGCAGCGTGCGCCGGCGGCATCCCGGCCTGCGGCTCGCCGTGGTCGGCCACTCGATGGGCGGCGGCGTGGCGCTGGCCGCGGCGGCCGACGGCATGGACGCGGACGCGCTGGTGCTCGCCGCTCCCGCCATCACCGGCGGCGACGCGCTGAACCCGTGGCGGCGCGCCGGCGCCCGGGCGCTCGCCGCGACGCTGCCCGACAAGCGCTGGACCGGCCGCGGCCTGATCGACATCCGGCTTACGGACAACCACGAGGTGCTGCGCCGGGTCGCCGCGGACCCGCGCCACTACGGCGACGCCTCGGGCCGCGAGCTCTACGGCCTCGTCCGCCTGATGGATCGCGCCGCCGCCGCGGCGCCAAAGGTCACCACGCCGACGCTGGTGCTGATCGGCGCCCACGACCAGGTGCTCGTGCCCGACCGGATCCGCGCGGTGGCCGGGCGCATCCCCGGGCTCGCCGGCGTCGTCACCTATCCCGGCGGCTGGCACTGGCTGTTCCGCGACCGCCAGGCCGACCGCGTCTGGCGCGACGTCGGCGACTTCGTCCTGTCGGGATCGCCTGCCGATATTGACCGAGCGGTGCGCATGTCTACACTCGACTTCAAGGGGATCAACGAACGCTGACGCCATCCGGACCCGGCACGGGTCCGGTCCCCCCGGGCGGCGGCGAAGGGGAGGAGACATCATGAAGCGAACGCTCACAGCCGCATTGCTCGCGGGAACCGTGCTCGGCGGCGTCGCCGCCAGCGCGGTCGCCCAGGATCTGGTGACGACCGACCGGGTCGGCCGCGCCGACGCGCCTAACGTCCTGACCATGCGCACCAACCCCAACCAGTCGCCGAACAGCCCGAGCGCCGAGCAGAAGGCCGCCTTCACCAAGGTCTGGCAGAAGTTCGCCGAAGACCATCCCGACTGGCAGCTCCAGTTCGAGTTCTTCGGCAACGACATCGGCAGCGAGCACGCCCGCCTGCTGGAGCAGGCCCGCGCCGGCCGCGCGCCCGACTGCGTGACGGTGGACTCGTTCCAGCTGGCGCTGTTCGTGTCGAACGGCGTGCTGCAACCGCTCGACGACTACTTCTCGAAGGAGGAGATCGACGACCTCTTCCCGTTCATCCGCGAGGGCATCACCGGCCCCGACGGCCACATCTATGCCTGGTGGTGGGGCACCGACCTGCGCATCCTCTACTACAACAAGGACATCATCTCCACGCCGCCCGACACCTGGGACGAGATGCAGACCGCAGCGCTCGAGGCGTCGAAGACCGGCGTCGACGGCGTGCTGTTCAACGGCGGCCGCTGGGAAGGCACCACCTTCGACTGGCTGGCGAACTTCTGGGCCCAGGGCGGCGAGCTGGTCGACGCCGACGGCAAGCCGATCTTCGGCGAGGGCGAGAACCGCGACAAGATGCTGAAGGCGCTCAACTACTACAAGGGCCTCGTCGACAGCGGCGCGGCACCGCAGCGGGTCGCGACCATCAAGGACTACGCCGACTTCAACGCCGCGGCGATCGGCGGCACCGCCGCCAGCTTCTTCGGCGGCCATTGGCAGAAGTTCCAGCTGAAGGAGGGGATGTCCCCGGAGGAATTCGCCAAGTGGGAGGTGGCCGAGCTGCCCGGCCCGACCGCCGACGAGCGCGCCACCGGCACCGGCGGCTGGACCGTCGCGGCGTTCACCGACGATCCCGAGAAGATCAAGATGTGCGCGACGGTGATGCGCGAGGTCTACATGGGGCCGGCGAACGAGGTGATCGGCGATCTGCCGACGCGCCAGTCGCTGTTCGACCAGCTGCCGCGGTTCCAGGATCCGTACTTCGGAAAGCTGAAGGAATATCTGGTCCACGGCCATGCCCGCCCGGGCGTGCCGATCTACCCCGAGATCTCCAACCAGATCCAGATCATGATGGGTGACGTGCTGACCGGCTCGAAGACGCCGGAGGAGGCGCTCGACGGCGCCTGGAACGGCGTTATGGCCGCCTACAACAAGGGCTGAACCTGTCCCGGGCGGCCCGGTTCGGGCCGCCCGGCTCCGCCTCAGGACCGAACCTTCCCATGAGCCAGACCGAGACCGGGACAGCTGCCGCCGCCCGCCGCCCGGCGCGGACCCGCCTTGCCGACCGGCCGCTGGTCTGGCTGGCGCCGCTCGCGCTGCTGCTGTTTCTCTCCTACGTCTACCCGGCGCTCGACGTCATCCGCTACAGCTTCACCAACGCGACGCTGCTGAACCCCGAGTACGACTACACCGCCGCCAGCTACCGCAACGTCACCGGCAATCCCGACCTGCCGGGCATCCTGTGGGTCACCTTCCTGTTCTGCGTGGCGAGCGTCGTCCTGCAGCTCGCGCTCGGCCTGATGGTCGCGCTGGCCCTGCACCGCGGCGTCACCCGAAGGCTGCCCGGCGTCGCGTTCGTGCGCGTCATCATCCTCTCGGCCTGGATCGTGCCCGGGGTCGCCGCCGGCATCGTGTGGCAGCTGATGTTCAACGAGGCGAGCTTCGGCTTTCTCAACGCCATCCTGCGCGGCGCGGGGCTGTCGCCGGTGGCCTGGCTCTCCGATCCCGACATCGCCATCTGGTCGGCGATCGTCGCCAACGTCTGGCGCGGCACCGCCTTCAGCATGATCCTGCTCTACGCCGGCCTTCTGGTGATCCCGCGCAGCCTCTACGAGGCGGCGTCGGTCGACGGGGCGACGGCGGGCAAGCAGTTCTGGTACATCACCCTGCCGCAGCTCCGGCCGATCCTGATGATCAACACCATCCTGATCAGCATCTTCACCCTCAACTCTTTCGACCTGATCCTGCCCTTGACCGGCGGCGGCCCGGGCCGGGCCACCGAGGTGCTGGCGCTCTACGCCTACAACACGGTGTTCAGGAACTTCGATCTCTCCAACGGCGCGGTGCTGGCGGTGATCCTGCTGCTGATCAGCCTGATCTTCACCATCTTCTACGTCCGGCTCTTGCCGAAGGACACCTGAAGCCATGACCGCTTCCGGCCGCGCCCGTCTCGCCGACTACGGCACCTACCTCGCCTATGCGGTGATCTGCCTGTTCTTCGCCGGACCGCTGCTCTGGCTGATCTCGCTCTCGATCCGCACCAGCGCCGAGATCTACGTCAGCGACATCCGCCTCTGGCCGCAGAACCCGACGCTCGAGAACTACGGCGCGGCGCTCGGCAATCCGCTGTTCGCCATCTACCTCTGGAACGGCCTGAAACTCGCCATCGCCGGCGCGCTCGGGGCGATGCTGTTCGCGACCCCCGCGGCCTACGCGCTGTCACGCTTCCGGTTTCGCCACCGCAACCTCGCGATGATCGGGCTGCTGGCGTTCCAGATGATCTCGCCGCTGGTCATCATGGTGCCGCTCTACCGCTACATGGACCGGCTGGGGCTGACCGACAGCCACTTCGGGGCGATCATCCTCTACATCGCTGTCGCGGCGCCACTTTTCACGTGGATGCTCAAAGGGTTTCTCGACGGCATTCCTCAAAGCCTCGAAGACGCGGCGATGATCGACGGCTGCACCCGGTTCGGCGCCTTCATGCGGGTGATCCTGCCCTTGAGCCTGCCCGGCCTCACCTCGGCGTTCGTCTTGAACGCCATCCTCGGCTGGTCGCAGTTCATCATCCCGTTCATCCTGCTCAGCAAGCCGAACCTGCTGCCGATCGCCGTCGGCATCTTCAACTTCCAGGGCACCTACAACCAGACCTCGACCCAGATCCTCGCCGCCGCCAGCGTGCTCTCCATCGTTCCCGCCGTCTTCGTCTTCCTGGTGCTGCAGCGCTTCATCATCGGTGCGCTGATGGCCGGCGCGGTCAAGGGCTGAGCCGACCATGCGCGTCCACATGATCGCCAACGCCCACATCGACCCGGTGTGGCTCTGGCCGTGGCAGGCCGGCGCCGACGAGGCGCTGGCCACCACCGCCGCGATGGCCGACCGCTGCGACGAATACCCGGAGTTCGTCTTCACCCGCGGCGAGGCCTGGCTCTACCGGCAGGTCGAACGCCTCCACCCCGAGCTGTTCGCCCGCGTCCGCCGCCTGATCGAACGCGGCCAGTGGCACGTCACCGGCGGCCAGTTCATCCAGCCCGACCTCAACCTGCCGACCGCCGAGAACCTGCACCGCCAGATCGTCCACGGCCAGCGCTACTTCCGCGACCGCTTCGGCATCGCGCCCCGGATCGGCTACAACGTCGACAGCTTCGGCCACACCGCGAGCCTGCCCGACATCCTCTTCGAACATGGCTACGAGGCCTACGTCTTCCGCCGCCCCGAGCAGCACCAGGTCGCCCTCCCCGCCAACGTCTTCCGCTGGCAGGGCACCGGCGGCGCCGAGGTCACCGCCTTCCGCATCGAGCCCGGCTACGTCGCCAACTTCGCCGATCTCGCCGGCCAGGTGCAGATCGCCATCGACAGCGTCGACCCCGCCCTCGGCCACGCCATGTGCTTCTACGGCGTCGGCAACCACGGCGGCGGCCCGTCGAAGGCGATGATCGAGTGGATCCTCGCCAACCACGACTTCGCGGGCCACGAGCTGGTCTTCTCCACCCCCGAGGCGTTCTTCGAGGCAATCGCCGACCGGACCGGCGACCTTCCCCGCGTCACCATCGAGCTGCAGCACACCTTCCCCGGCTGCTACAGCGTGATGCACGACATCAAGGCCGCCCAGCGCCACGGCGAACAGCTCCTCGTCCAGGCCGAAGCCGCCGCCCGCGGCCTCGCCGCCGACGACGCGGAGCGCGACGCCGGCTCTCGCCCGCCTCGACCGGGCCTGGGACGACCTCCTCTTCACCGCCTTCCACGACATCCTCACCGGCACCTCGATCCCCGCCGCCTGGGACAGCGTCCGCGCCATGCAGGGACGCGCCCGCATCACCGGCGAGGAAGTGCTCTACGACACCACCCGCCGCTGGTCCTACCGCACCCTGCCCCGCGTCGACGCGCACCAGATCGTCGTCCTCAACACCGACGCCGCGCCGCGCAGCGGCCTCGTCGAGGCCGAGCCCTATCTCGACTTCGACGACTGGGGCGACCGCTGGATCAGTGACGAAACCGGCGCGCCCGTCCCCTTCCAGCAGGTGCAGCCCGGCTCGAACCAGATGATCCCGCGCATCGTCTTTCCCGCCGAGGTCGGCCCCACCGCCAGCCGCCAGTTCCAGGTCCGCCCCGGCCCGCGCCCCGCGATGCCCGAACCGGCTGCCGCTGACCGCCACCCCCGAGCAGCCTCTCGAACGGCCTCCTCGCCGTCGCCCTCGGCGATGGCGGCCTCGGCCCGGTCTCGTTCGCCGGTGCCGATCCCATCGCCGGCCTCGGCCTGCACCTGCGCACCGACACCACCGACACCTGGACCTTCCACACCGATCGCTGGGAGGAACCGGTCACCGCCACCCTCTCCGGCGCCGCCTGGCACGTCGAGGAAACCGGCCCCCTTCGTGTCCGCGCGCGGCTCGACGCCCGCCTCGGCACCTCGCGCCTCCGCCTCACCGCCACCCTCCACCGCGACGAACCGGCGCTGCACGTCGAGCTCGAGGTCAACTTCGACGAACGCCTCACCCTGCTGCAGATGCCCGTCGACCTCGCCGCCCCGCCTTCGCGCTGGACCGACGGCATCGCCGGCAGCCACATCGACCGCCAGCCCTCGCCCGCCGAGTGGCCGTTCCTCGGCTGGTCGCGCCTCCGCGTCGGCGCCACCGACGTCGGCCTCGTCACCAGCGACATCTACAGCCACAGCCTCGACGGCGCGCGCTGGCAGCCGACACTGCTGCGCAGCCCGCGCATGGCCTGGGGCGGCGGCGATCCCCGCACCTATGCCGGCCACGACCGGCATACCGACCAGGGCGTGCACCGCTTCGCCTTCACCCTCTTCTTCGCCGACGCCCTGACCGAAGCGGACCTCGCCACCGCGCTCCGCCAGTCCGCCCACCCCCTCGTGGTGTTCGACCGCTACGAGGGCATGAACCGCCCCGCCTGGGGACCCGTCCCGCCCCGCGGCCTCTGGGGCCCCGCCATGCTGCGCAACGCCGCCGAGGGCCGCGCCGCCGATCCCGGCGAGGACGCCCCCGGCGGCCTCTTCAACCGACCCGGCCAGACCGACTACGCCGGCTAAAGGACCCAACATGCCTCTGACCGACCCGCAGCGCACCGCCCGCCTCCGCAAACGGCTGAGCGAGCTCGACCTCTGGACGGTGCGCGCCAGCCTCGACCTCGACGGCTGGACCTTCGACGGCGAGCCCCTCGCCGCCCGCGCGCCGTGGCCCACCCGCGACGGCGTGATCGAGATCGCCCGCGACGCCGTCACCGTCCCCGCCGACTGGCCGCTCGAGGCGACCCGCCTCGACGTCGACCTCGGCGGCGAGGGCCTGCTGCGCATCGCCTACGCCGACGGCGAGGACGCCTTCGGCCTCGACCCCAACCACCAGCAGTTCCCGCTCAGGGATCGCAGCTTCGCCGTCCGCGCCGCCTGCGTCGCCCGCCTGCCCTTCGGGGTCCCGAACCGCGCCGCCAATCTCGCCCGCGCCCGCCTCGTCTGGCTCGACACCGAGCTCGCCGACTTCGTCCTCCTCCTCACCCAGATCGCCGAGACCGCCGACGAACTCCCGGGCCACGAGGTCGTTCCCCCCCTGCTCTCGGCCGCCGAATCCGCCCTCGCCTCCCTCGACTGGCCGACCGCCACCGCCGCCTACCTCGCTCGCGTCGCCCCGGGAAGAGAGGCCCAGCGCATCTGGCAGCTCCCCGCCGATCTCGACCCCGCCCCCGCCGGCCTCGACGACGACGCCCGCGCCTCTGTGGCCGCCGCCGCCGACGCCCTCACCGCCAGCCTCCGCGCGTTGCGCGACCGCTACCCGCAGTCCGGCGCCCTCGCCCTGACCGGGCACGCGCACATCGATCTCGCCTGGCTCTGGCCGCTGGCCGAGACCCGGCGCAAGGCGAACCGCACCTTCCACACCATGATCGGGCTGATGGACCGCTACCCCGAGTTCCGCTTCAACCAGTCCACCGCCCAGCTCTACGCCTTCCTCGAGGAGGACGACCCGGCGCTGTTCGCCCGCATCCGCGACAAGGTGGCCGCCGGCCAGTGGGAGCCGAACGGCGCGATGTGGGTCGAGCCCGACACCAACATGCCGACCGGCGAGAGCTTCGTCCGCCAGCTGCTCTACGGCCAGCGCTACTTCGAGAAGACCTTCGGCAAGCGCCATACCGTGTGCTGGCTGCCCGACTGCTTCGGCTTCTCGCCCGCCCTGCCGCAGCTTCTGAACCTCGCCGGCGTCACCAGCTTCTTCACCATCAAGGTGAACTGGTCCGAGACCAACGTGATGCCCTACGACCTCTTCCACTGGGAAGGCCTCGACGGCAGCCCGGGTGCTCGCCCACACCTTCAACAATCCCGTCGGCGGCTACAACGCCGAGACCAGCCCGCGCGCGGTGCTGGAGACCTGGAAGAACTTCCGCGGCAAGCACGACCATCCCGAGAGCCTGCTCGCCTTCGGCTTCGGCGACGGCGGCGGCGGTCCGACCGAGGAAATGCTCGAGCGCCAGCGGCAGCTCGCCGACTTCCCGGTGGTTCCGGCGCTGCGCCCGGTGATGGTGGAGGACTGGTTCGCCACCACCGAGGCGGCCGTCGCCGACAACCACGACCTGCCGGTCTGGGTCGGCGAGATGTATCTCGAGCTGCACCGCGGCACGCTGACCACCCAGGGCCGCACCAAGTTCCTCATGCGCCGCGCCGAACGCGCGCTTCTCACCGCCGAGACCCTCGCCGGCATGGCGACCCTGCTCGGCGAGCCGGTCGCCGCATCGCTCGAAGACCAGTGGCGCATCATCCTGCGCAACCAGTTCCACGACATCCTGCCCGGCACCTCGATCCGCGAGGTCTACGAGCTGACCGAAGCCGAGCTCGGCGGCGTCGTCACCGAGGGCACCCGCATCGCCGGCGACCGCCTCGCCGCCATCGCCGGTCACGTCGTCCCCGCCGGCGACCGCCCCGCGGTTCTCGCCGTCAACCCCGACCTGTCGCCCCGCCCGCTCCGCCTCGTCTCGCCCGACCCGCTGCCGGGCGGCCAGGAGGTCGAGGACGGCAGCGTGCTTGCCGGCGCCTGACCCGGTGCCGGGCCTCACCGCCGCCGTCCTCGTGGACGTCGCACCCCCGGACGGCCTCACGGTCTCCGAGCGCGGGCTGGAGAACGCGCATCTCCGCGTCGAGGTCGCCGACGACGGCACGCTCGCGAGCGTCTTCGACAAGCGCGCCGGCCGCGAGACGCTGGACGGCCGCGGCAACCAGATCTGGGCCTACGTCGACAAGCCGCGCAACTGGGACGCCTGGGACATCGAGGAAGGCTACATGGCCCACGGCGAGGAGATCGCCGCCAGCCGCATCGAGATCGTCGAACGCGGACCGCACCGCGCCGCCCTCCGCATCACCCGCCGGTTCCGCGACAGCGAGATCGTCCAGACCCTGCGGCTCTGGGCCAACTCCGCCCGCCTCGAGTTCGCGACCGACATCGACTGGCACGAGCGCCGCATCCTCCTGAAGGCGCGCGTGCCCGCTCGCCATCCGGTCCGACCACGCCACCTTCGAATGCGCCCACGGCGTGATCCGCCGCGCCACCCACCGCAACACCTCGTGGGACCGCGCCCGCTTCGAGGTCGCCGCCCACCGCTTCGCCGACCTCTCCGAGCAGGGCTACGGCGTGGCGCTGCTGAACGACGGCAAGTACGGCCATCACGCGTTCGGAAGCGAACTCGGCCTCAGCCTGCTGCGCTCGCCGGCGTTTCCCGACCCGCTGGCCGACGAGGGCCGGCAGAGCTTCACATACGCGCTGTTTCCCCACGCTGGGGACTGGCTCACCGGCGGCGTCCTCGCCGAAGCGGAAGACCTCAACCAGCCGATGCCCTGCCGGCCGGTTGCCGCCGGCGGCCCCGCGAGCTGGACCGCGGCCGGCATCGACGGGCTGACCCTCGGCCTCAGCGCGCTGAAGCCGGCCGAGGACGGCAGCGGCCTGATCCTGCGCACCTATGAGCCGGCCGGCGCCCGCGGCCGCGTCACCGTCAGCCTGCCCGACGGCTGGACGCTCGGCAGCGAACTCGATCTGCTCGAGGATCCCACCGGCGAGGCCGACCGGACCTACCTGCCGTTCCGGGTCCACAGCTGGCAGATCGGAAGGAGCGACTGATGGCCGATGTCGACGTCCGGAAGCTGATCAAGAAGTACGGCAACCTGCAGGTCGTCCACGGCGTCGATTTCCAGATCGCCGACGGAGAGTTCGTCGTGCTCGTCGGCCCCTCGGGCTGCGGCAAGAGCACAATCCTGCGGATGATCGCCGGCCTCGAGCCGATCACCGGCGGCGAGATCGCCATCGACGGCCGGGTGGTCAACGACGACCCTCCGCGCGAGCGCGACATCGCCATGGTGTTCCAGGACTACGCGCTCTACCCGCACATGTCGGTGCGCCAGAACATCGGCTTCGGCCTGAAGATGCGCAACACGCCGCGCGCCGAGATCGACGCAGCGGTCACCAAGGTCGCCGACATCCTGCAGATCGAGCCGCTGCTCGAGCGCAAGCCCAAGGCGCTGTCCGGCGGCCAGCGCCAGCGCGTCGCCATCGGCCGCGCCATCGCCCGCAACCCCGCCTTGTTCCTGTTCGACGAGCCGCTGTCGAACCTCGACGCCAAGCTCCGCGTCGAGATGCGCACCCAGATCAAGCGCCTGCACATCGCCTTCAACGCCACCAGCGTCTACGTCACCCACGACCAGACCGAAGCGATGACGCTGGCCGACCGCATCGTCGCCCTGCGCGACGGCCGCATCGAGCAGGTAGGGACGCCCGACGACCTCTATTCCCGCCCGACCAACCGCTTCGTCGCCGGCTTCATCGGCTCGCCGACGATGAACTTCCTCGACGCCCGCCTGACCCCGGACGCAGGTGGTCTGATCGTCACCCCGAACGGCGGACCGTCGCTCCCCGTGCCGCCATCGCTCGTCGAGCGCTACGGCCCCCACGCCGGCAAGGCCGTGGTGCTCGGTCTTCGCCCCGAGGATTTGACCAACACGTGGACCGACGACAACCGCGACGGCGCAGGGGTGGTGCCGCTCGACCTGCCGGTGGAGATCGCCGAACCGCTCGGCTCGGACACCCTGATCTTCAGCCGCATCGGCGCGACCGAGATCATCGCCCGGGTCAGCGCCGTCTCCCCCCCGGCGTCTGGCTCGACCATGCGGCTCCACGCCCACCTCGAGAACATGCACGTGTTCGACCCCGAAACCGGCAAGACGATCTGATACCAGCCGCGGCGCCTGACCCCTGCCGCAAGACCGAAAACGCCCATACGGAGTCCATATGCGTTCCATACGGACTCCATACCCAGAAAGTCACGACATTTCAGCGCCTTGCGAGATCCTCACCCCGAACTGGCAGTCATCAGATGGCCTTAACCGGACAAGCGGCGCGAGGTCGGTCGCCGGGGCCGTTGGTATGATAGGTGGCTCCGGCTTAATCGTTCGTCGGGAACCGCCTCCCGAACCGGCGTCGGCCGCGCCCCAGGCGCGAATTTCCTTGCCACCCGGTTAATTCCGGAAATCGTCTCCCACGATTTCAATCACTTACCATAATATTGCACGCGGACACGCTGTCGACGGGCCCCGCCCGAGCCTAGTCCTCTTCCTCGCCGTTCTCGGCGATCAGGGCGACCGAAACCACATGCTCGTCGGCAGCGGTGTGGAACACCCGCACGCCTCCCGCCCCGCGCGAGCGGAACGAGATGTCGGAGACCGGCACGCGGATCGACTGCCCGGCGTCGGTGGCGAGCATCACCTGCCCGTCGATCTCGACCGGAAAGACCGCGACCAGCGGCCCGCCCCGCATCGCCCGGTCCATCGCCGCCACGCCCTGACCACCGCGGCCGCGCACCGGATAGTCGTGGCTCGACGACAGCTTGCCGGCGCCGTTCTCGGTGATGGTCAGCAGCAGATCCTCGGCCTCGGACATCTCGACGTAGCGGGCCTGACCGAGCTCGACGCCCTCCGCCGTTCCCTCGCCCTCCTCGGGCTCGACCTCCTCCTCGGGCACCCCGGCGACCGCGCGACGCATCTTCAGGTAGGCGGCCCGCTCGTCGGGCGTCGCCTCGAAGTGGCGGACGATCGCCATCGACACCACCTCGTCGCCCGCCAGCAGGCGGATGCCGCGAACCCCGGTGGAATCGCGCCCCTTGAAGATCCGCACGTCGGGCACCGGAAACCGGATCGCCCTGCCCTTGCGGGTGGTCAGCATCACGTCGTCGCCCTCGGAGGCGATCCGCGCGTTGATCAGCCGCACCCCCTCGGGCAGCTTCATCGCGATCTTGCCGTTGCGCATCACGTTGGTGAAGTCGTCGAGCGCGTTGCGCCGCACCCCGCCGTCGGAGGTCGCGAACATGATCTGCAGGTTCGCCCACTCCGCCTCCGGCACGTCGACCGGCATCAGCGCCGCGATCGAGACCCCCTGCGGGATCGGCAGGATGTTGACGATGGCCTTGCCTCGCGCATTGCGCGAGCCGAGCGGCAGCCGCCAGGTCTTCAGCGAATACACCATCCCCGCCGTGGTGAAGACCAGCAGCGCGGTGTGGGTGTTGGCGACGAACATCCGGGTGACCAGGTCCTCGTCCTTGGTCGCCATGCCGGACGTGCCCTTGCCGCCGCGCCGCTGTGCGCGGTAGTCGGCCAGCGGCGTGCGCTTGATGTAGCCGCTCTGGGTGACGGTCACCACCATGTCCTCGCGCTCGATCAGGTCCTCGTCGTCGAGGTCGGCGTCCCAGTCGATGATCTCCGAGCGGCGCGGCACCGCGAACAGCTCCTTCACCTCGCGCAGCTCGTCGGCGATGATCGCCATGATCCGGCCGTGCGAGCGCAGGATGTCGAGGTAGTCGGTGATCTTGCCCGCCAGCTCCTCCAGTTCGTTGGTGACCTCCTTCACCCCGATCGCGGTCAGCCGCTGCAACCGCAGATCGAGGATGGCGCGCGCCTGGGTCTCCGACAGGAAGTAGGTGCCGTCCTCCTGAACCCGGTGGCTCGGGTCGTCGATGAGCCGTATGTAGGGCGCGATGTCGGCAGCCGGCCAGGCGCGGGTCATCAATCGCTCGCGCGCCTCAGCCGGATCGGCCGACGAGCGGATGGTTGCCACCACCTCGTCGACGTTGGTCACCGCCACCGCCAGGCCGCACAGCACGTGCGCCCGCTCGCGGGCGCGGCGCAGCTCGAAGGCGGTGCGCCGCGCCACCACCTCCTCGCGGAAGGCGACGAACGAGGTGAGGAACTTGCGCAGGTCGAGCTGCTCCGGCCGGCCGCCGTTCAGCGCCAGCATGTTGCAGCCGAAGCTGGTCTGCAGCGGCGTGAAGCGGAACAGCTGGTTCAAGACCACGTCCGGCGTCGCGTCCCGCCGCAGCTCCACGACGACGCGCACCCCGAAGCGGTCGCTCTCGTCCTGCACGTGCGCGATGCCCTCGATCCGCTTCTCGCGCGCAAGCTCCGCGATCCGCTCGATCATCGTCGCCTTGTTCACCTGGTACGGGATCTCGGACACCACGATCGCGGTGCGCCCGCCGCGCACCTCCTCGATCCGGGTCCGCGCCCGGATCAGCACCGAGCCGCGCCCCTCGTGATAGGCCTTGCGCGCGCCCGAACGCCCGAGGATCAGCGCGCCGGTGGGAAAGTCCGGCGCGGGGATGTACTCCATCAGATCCGCAACCGACAGGTCCGGGTTCTCGATCAGCGCCAGCGTCGCGTCGATAACCTCGCCGAGGTTGTGCGGCGGGATGTTGGTCGCCATGCCGACCGCGATGCCGCCTGCGCCGTTGACCAGCATGTTCGGGAACCGCGCCGGCAACACCGTCGGCTCGAGATCCTTGCCGTCGTAGTTCGGCTGGAAATCGACGGTTTCCTTGTCGATGTCGGCCAGCAGGTAGCCCGCCACCTTGGCCATCCGCACCTCGGTGTAGCGGAACGCCGCCGGTTTGTCGCCGTCCATCGAGCCGAAGTTGCCTTGCCCGTCGAGCAGCGGCAGCGACATCGAGAAGTCCTGCGCCATCCGCACCAGCGCGTCATAGATCGCCGAGTCGCCGTGCGGATGATACTTGCCCATCGCGTCGGCGACCGGACGCGAAGACTTGCGATACGGCTTGTCGAAGGTGTTGCCGACCTCGTGCATCGCGAACAGGATCCGCCGGTGCACCGGCTTCAGCCCGTCGCGCAGGTCGGGAATCGCCCGGCTGACGATCACGCTCATGGCGTAGTCGAGATAGGAAACGCGCATCTCGGACTCGATGGCGATCACCGGTCCGGAATGTACCGGCCGCGGGGTTTCGCCGTCCTCTTCGGGCGTGGCGTCGTCTTCGGGCGTGTCGATCAAAGGAAATGCCTGACGGTCTGGAAACGTTGTCGCGGACTATAGGCGTCTCCGCCACCGGCCGCAAGGTTGATCGACCGAAGTCAAGCTACCTATCCTGTTGATCTGGCTAAATAAGCCGGCCCGCTACTTGGTCCCGAACAACCGGTCGCCGGCATCGCCGAGTCCCGGCACGATATAGCCCTTCTCGTTGAGCTTGCGGTCCACCGCGGCGGTGACGATCGGCACGTCGGGATGCGCGGATTTCATCCGGGCGACGCCTTCGGGCGCGGCCAGCAGGCAGAGGAAGCGGATGTCGCTGGCGCCCGCCTGCTTCAGCATCTCGACCGCTGCCGCCGACGAGTTTCCGGTGGCGAGCATCGGATCGAGCGCGATCGTTACCCGCTCGTCGAGATCGGCCGGAACCTTGCAATAGTACTTCACCGGCTGCAGCGTTTCCTCGTCGCGATAGAGCCCGATGAAGCCGACCCGCGCCGAAGGCACCAGTTCCAGCACCCCGTCGAGCAGGCCGTTGCCCGCGCGCAGGATCGAGACCAGCACCAGCTTCTTGCCCCTCAGCACCGGCGCCTCCATCTCCGTCAGCGGCGTCTCGACGGTCCGGGTGGTCATCGGCAGGTCGCGGGTGATCTCGTAGGCAAGAAGCAGGCTGATCTCGCGCAGCAGCTGCCGGAAGCGCGCGGTGGAGGTGTCGCGGTCACGCATCAGCGTCAGCTTGTGCTGGACGAGCGGGTGGTCGACGACGGTCAGGTGCTCGGGCATCGTGCCTCTCCCAGGCGGATCATCAGTGCGGTCGCGCGCAACTTGCGCGTACCAGCCATCACAGCAGCGAACGGCCGTGTCGACCCGCCGCGAGCCCGAGGTGGGCCGCCAGCGTCTCGCCGACGTCGGCGAAGCCGACGAGGCCGAGTGCGCGGGGGGCGAGGTCGGGGCTGGCCATCAGCACCGGCACACGCTCGCGGGTATGGTCGGTGCCTGCCCATGTGGGATCGTTGCCGTGATCGGCGGTCACGATCATCAGATCGCCCGGACGCAGCCGGCCGAGCATCTCCGGCAGCCGCGCATCGAACGCCTCGAGCGCCCGGGCGTAGCCGGCGACGTCCCGCGGGTGCCCGTAGAGGGTATCGAAGTCGACGTAGTTGGCGAACACCAGGTCTCCGTCCCCTGCCCCGTCGACCGCGGCGAGCGTCGCATCGAACAGCGCCATGTCGTCGGGCCCCTTCGCCAGCGTCGTGATGCCGCGGTGCGCGAAGATGTCACCGATCTTGCCGATGGCATGGGTGCGTCCGCCCGCCGCGACGACGCGATCGAGGATCGTCGGCTCGGGCGGCGGGATCGCCAGGTCCCTGCGGTTCGACGTGCGGGAAAAGCTGCCGGGCGTCTCGCCGACAAAGGGTCTCGCGATGACCCGGCCCACGCGCAGCGGGTGGACGATCCCGGCGGCAATGCGGCAGACATCGTAAAGCCGCTCCAGGCCGAAATGCGTCTCGTGCGCGGCGATCTGCAGCACGCTGTCGGCGGAGGTGTAGAGGATCGGCTTGCCTGAACGGATGTGCTCGACGCCGAACGCCCGAAGCACCGGCATGCCCGAGGAATGGGCATTGCACAGCGTCCCCGGCAGGCCCGCGCGCTCGATCAGCGGCCCGGTCACCGAGACCGGAATTGCCGGATCCGTGCGTGGAAAGTAGTGCCAGTCCCAGGGCACCGGAACCCCTGCGAGTTCCCAGTGTCCGGACGGCGTGTCCTTGCCCCGCGAGACCTCGGTCGCGGCGCCCCACGTCCCGCCCGCGTCCGGCAGGCCGGTGTCGAGACCCGAGGCCGCCCGGATCGCCGACCCGAGCCCGAGCGCGGCCATGTGTGGAAGCTGCAGCGGACCGGATCGGCCCTGGTCGGCCCGACCCTCGGCACATGCCTGCGCGATGTGGCCGAGCGTGTTCGCCCCTTCGTCGCCGAAGGCGGCAGCATCCGGAGCGCCGCCGCAGCCGACCGAGTCCAGCACCAGCAGCATCGCGCGCTGCATCAGCCGATCCGGCCGAGGATCAGCGGGGTCTCCGCCGGCGCAGTGTCGCCTATCGTATAGGCCGCGCGAACCCGCTCTGCCGCGGCGGCGAGCCCGTCCGCGTCGGCAGCATGGATGCGGGCGAGCGGCGTGTCCGGATCGACAGACGCCCCGAGCCCGAGGAGAGCATCGAGGCCAACCGCGTAGTCGATCGCGTCGCTGGCGCGGCGGCGGCCACCGCCGAGTTCGACCACGGCGAGGCCGAGCGCGCGGGTATCGATGGCGGTGACGAAACCCCCGTCAAGGGCGGCGATCTCCGAAACCGCGCTGGCGCGCGGCAGGTGCGCCTCGAAGGCGTCGAGGAAGTCCGTCGGTCCGCCGAGGCCGGCGACCATGCGCCCGAAGCGCTCTGCTGCCTCGCCGGACGCGAATGCCTCGCCGACCCGCTCCGCACCCGCTTCAGGGTCGGCCGCGAGGCCCACCGCAGCCAGCGCCGCGCCTCCGAGGGCGACGGTCACGTCGTAGAGCCGGCTGTCGATGACCTCGCCGCGCAG
Organism: uncultured Alphaproteobacteria bacterium; assembly: GCA_963773555.1. Taxonomy (GTDB): domain Bacteria; phylum Pseudomonadota; class Alphaproteobacteria; order Rhodobacterales; family Rhodobacteraceae; genus Amaricoccus. The sequence goes on along the minus strand of CAVZCB010000044.1, from coordinate 97,742 downwards.
GAACCGCACGGCATTCGCCATCTCCAGCGCGTTGCCGGCAGCGGACGCCAGCGGCTCGTTCATGTCGGTAATCAGCGCCCGGGTCGGACAGCCGGCGCCGTTCGCCACCTCGACCAGCGCCGCGGCCAGCGCCCGGGCATCCTGCTCGGCGGCCATGAACGCGCCGGATCCGGTCTTGACGTCCAGAACCAGAGCGTCGAGCCCGGCGGCGAGCTTCTTCGACAGGATCGAGGCGGTGATCAGATCGAGCGACTCGACGGTGCCGGTGACATCGCGGATCCCGTAGAGTCGCCGGTCGGCCGGCGCGATGTCGGCGGTCTGCCCGATGATCGCGCAACCCGCGTCGGCGACCACGCGGCGAAAGCGCGCCTCGTCCGGCTGCGTTGCGTAGCCCGGAATCGAGTCGAACTTGTCCAGCGTGCCGCCGGTATGGCCCAGCCCGCGACCCGAGATCATCGGCACGTAGGCACCGCACGCCGCCAGCGCCGGGGCCAGCACCAGGCTCACGTTGTCGCCGACTCCGCCGGTCGAGTGCTTGTCGACCACGGGCCCGGGCAGATCCCAGGCCAGCACGTTGCCGCTGTCGCGCATCGCCCGCGTCAGCGCCACGCGCTCGTCGGCGTCGAGGCCTCGGAAGAACACCGCCATCGCGAAGGCGGCCACCTGCCCCTCCGAAATCGTCTCGGCCGTCAACCCCTCGATCATGAAGCGGATCTCGTCCGGGGACAGGGCAGACCCGTCGCGCTTTCTGGCGATCACCTCCTGAGCGAGCATCAGTAGCCCGTGCCCGCCACCGGCACGTCCGCGCCGTCGAGCGTCGCCAGCAGCGCCGCAAGCACGCCCGACGCGCCGATGCGGAAGTGTGCGGGCGTCGCCCACGCCTCCCCCATCATCCGATCGCACAGCGCCAGATACGTCGCCGCGTCCGCGGTCGTGCGGACACCGCCCGCCGGCTTCAGCCCGACATCGCGGCCACTGTCGAGGATCGCCTGCAGCAGGATCTCGGCGGCCCGCGGCGTGGCGTTGACCGCAACCTTGCCAGTCGAGGTCTTGAGAAAATCGGCGCCCCCCTCGAGCGCCTCGTCGGCGGCGCGGCGGATCAGCACCTCGTCCTGCAGTTCGCCGGTCTCGAGGATCGCCTTCAGCGTGGCGCCGCCGCAGATATCCTTGATCTCGCGCACCGAGGCCGCCACCGCTTCGGGGCGACCTCCGGCGAGCACCCGCCAGGGCACGACGAAGTCGATCTCGTGGGCGCCATCCGACAGCGCCTCGCGCGTCTCCGCCCGGGTCTCCTCGAGCGGCGCATCTCCGGCCGGAAAGTTGACCACGGTGGCGACACGAACCGTCGTGCCGGACAGCGCGCTCCGCGCCTGGGCCACGAAGCCGGGCCAGATGCAGACCGCGGCCACCGGCCCGTGCGGCGTGACCGCGCGGCGGCAGAGCTCGGCGATTGCCGCCTCGTCGCACCCCTCATCCAGGTTGGTGAGATCGAGGCAGGCGAGCCCTCGCGCGGCAACGGCGCGGTCCTCGCCGCTCACGACCCGTCCTCCGCAAGGTGTCCAGGCCCGAACGCGCCCGGCAGGAGAGCCCCGATCGTGCTGCGCCCCTTCTCGCCCTGCAGGTCGGCGAAGATCACCGGCGCCGTTCCGGGCGCGAACTCTGCGATCTTCTGTCGGCAGCCGCCACACGGCGTGACCAGCGCCGGCCCGCCCGCCACGACCAGCACCTCGGCGATGTCGGTCGCGCCCGCCGCGACCATCGCCGCGATTGCGCCGGCCTCCGCGCAGGTTCCCTGCGGATAGGCGACGTTCTCGACGTTGCAGCCGGCAAAGATGCGGCCGTCAGCACTGCGGATCGCCGCACCCACCTTGAATCCGGAGTAGGGAGCATAAGCGTTTTCGCGCGCGCGGAGCGCGGCTTGCAGAAGGTCCATCGCGAATGATCTCGGAGCTTGGAACCGGACAAGTATGAGCCCGTGGCGCATGGCTTGGCAAGAACCAAGCCTTCCCCCAACCGGCGATCGGGAAGCGGCGGAGCGTTGGTCCCGGAACACCCGTTGGTCCCGCCCCGGGGCGCCAGCGGCGGAGGCCCGGGCGGTTGTTCAATTTATCAGTTGTTCCTCGGCAATCTGGCGGTAACGTGGCCCTACCGGAACAACCGGGAAAATCCGAACGAGGACGGCCATGAAGACGACCTTAGGATTTCTGCTTGCGAGCGTTCTCGCGCTTGCTGCCTGTAGCAACACCACCGATATGGCGCCCGCACCGTCGGGCGGCTCGGCCGGCGCCGAAGGCCCCGGATACTGTGACAGCCCGCCGGCAAATCCGGACGATCTCTCTGACTGGAACCAACTCTGCTCTCCACAGCGCTAGAAGCGTAGCGGTCGGGTTCGGGTTCGAAGCGAGACAGCAACGGTCGAGATCGGCCTGTGCCCAAGGATACCGGCCGACGTAAAACCGGAATGACCGAGGACGGTCCCGGTTGAGGTCGCTCGATTGCCTCGCTCCGCCCGCTGCCCTGGCGGCGGGCGGATCTGCTTTGGTGTAGCCAGAAGACCGCGCCGACCGGCGCGAGCGAAGGTTCAGCGCCTCACGAGTAAGCGTCCGGACGAAGGTAGCCCAGCACGACTTCCACCGCGTGTGCCCGCCGCGCCTCCATCATCGGTTCGTCGTCCAGTGCCTTGCCGAAGATCACCGACAGGGTGTGGATGTTCGACATGTAGAAATAGCTGATGCCGGCGATGGTAATGTAGAGTTGCACCGGATCGACGCCGTGGCGGAAGAGGCACGCGGCTTCGCCTGCGGCCAGAACCTCGGCGATCTGCGCCACGAGCGGCGAGTGCAGGTCACGGATCTCGGGCAACCGGGCCACGTAGACGCCGCGCTGGATGTTCTCGGTGGCGAGCAGGCGCAGGAACCACGGGCAGGCGCGAAAGTGGTCGAAGGTGAAACCGACCAGGCGCTCCATCGCCTCCCGCGGCGCGAGTTCGCCTAGGTGCAGTTCCTCCTCGCCGGCGCGGATGTCGCGGTAGGCGTCGAGCAGGACGCGGGAATAGAGCGCCTCCTTGTTTCCGAAGTAGTGATAGAGCATGCGCTTGTTGGCGCCGGCCGTCTCGGCGATGCGGTCGACGCGCGCGCCGCCGAACCCGTATTCCACGAACTCCTCCCGCGCCGCCACGAGGATGTCGCGCCGGGTCCGGTCGGGATTGCGGATGCGCCGGGCGGGCAGGGACGGACCCGCGTCGTCCTCGGCGTCAGCTTCAATCATCTTCCGACCCCTTGAAGGTGTGGCCCGAAACCGCAGACGGACTACGCAGCGGCACAGTAGCTGCTCTGTTGCTTCCAGGGCAACGGGGCCGATCGGCGGCCGGGCTGCACCGGTCGCAACGCAGCATCGATCGATCCGGAAACGCGGGTGGACCCGGACGTGGCGCGGAAGCGCTTCAACCTGCCGCGCGGTGACTTTCCGCCGCGAATCAAACCGCTACAGTTGACCCAATACGAACTCCGGAGAAAATCCCATGAGCAGCCCGGCCGATCCGCTCGTGATCTTCACGCCCTCCGGCAAGCGTGGTCGGTTTCCCCCCGGAACCCCGGTCCTCACCGCCGCCCGCCAACTCGGCGTGGATCTCGATTCGGTGTGCGGCGGCCGCGGCATCTGCTCGAAGTGCCAGATCACTCCGTCCTTTGGCGAGTTCCCCAAGCACGGCGTCGCCGTCGCAGAGGACGCCCTCTCGCCCTGGAACGCCGTCGAGGAACGCTACCGCTCCAAACGCGGCCTCACCCCCGGCCGCCGCCTCGGCTGCCAGGCCACGTTGCAGGGCGATGTCGTCATCGACGTTCCCCCCGAATCCCAGGTCCACAAGCAGGTCGTGCGCAAGCGCGCCGAGGCCCGCGCCATCGTCATGGACCCCGCCACCCGCCTCTACTACGTCGAGGTCGACGAGCCCGACATGCAGGAGCCCTCCGGCGACCTGCAGCGGCTGGAGAAGGCGCTGGCCGACCAGTGGAGCCTCGCCCACGTCAAGGGCGATCTGCGAACGCTGCAGATGCTGCAGCCGGCGCTGCGCAACGGCGACTGGAAGGTCACCTGCGCGGTCTATCAGGGCGACGGTCTCGGCGAGGCGCGCATCCTCCACGTCTGGCCCGGCTTCTACGAAGGCTCGATCTACGGCATCGCCATCGACATCGGTTCCACCACCATCGCCGGCCACCTGTGCGACCTGCAGTCCGGCGAGGTGGTGGCGTCCACCGGCCTGATGAACCCGCAGATCCGCTTCGGCGAGGACCTGATGAGCCGGGTCTCCTACGCGATGATGAACCCGAACGGCGCCGCCGAGCTGACCCGCGCGGTGCGCGGCGCGCTGAACGCCCTGGTCGAGCAGGCCGCCGCCGAGGCTCGCATCGACCCGGAACTGATCTTCGAGGCGGTGATCGTCGGCAACCCGATCATGCACCACCTGCTGCTCGGCATCGACCCGACCGAACTCGGCCAGGCCCCTTTCGCGCTGGCCACCGCGTCGAGCCTCGTGCTCTGGGCGACCGAGATCGAGCTCACCCTGCATCCCGACGCCCGCATCTACATCCTGCCCTGCATCGCCGGTCACGTCGGCGCCGACGCCGCCGCCGTGGCGCTCGCCGAAGCGCCGAACCAGTCCGACGATCTGGTGCTCGTCGTCGACGTCGGCACCAACGCCGAGATTCTGCTCGGCAACCGCAACCGCGTGCTTGCCTGCTCCTCGCCCACCGGCCCGGCCTTCGAGGGCGCGCAGATCTCCTCGGGCCAGCGCGCCGCACCGGGTGCCATCGAGCGCGTCGAGATCGACCCGGTCAGCAAGGAGCCGCGCTTCCAGGTGATCGGTTGCGATCTCTGGTCCGACGACCCGGCGTTCCCCGCCGCCAGCCGCAGCGTCGGCATCACCGGCATCTGCGGTTCGGGCATCATCGAGGCGATCGCCGAGATGCGTCTCGCGGGCCTGCTCGACCCCTCGGGCCTGATCGGCTCCGCCGCCCAGACCGGCAGCGAGCGCTGCGTGCCCGAAGGCCGCACCCACGCCTATCTTCTCCACGACGGCACCGCCGGCGGCGGCCCGCGCATCCTCGTCACACAAGGCGACGTTCGCGCCATCCAGCTCGGCAAGTCGGCGCTCTACGCCGGCGCCCGCCTGCTGATGGACGCCTTCGGCGTCGAGACCGTCGACCGCGTGGTGCTCGCCGGCGCGTTCGGCGCCCATATCTCGCCGAAGCACGCGATGATCCTCGGCATGATCCCGGACTGCGACCTCGCACGCGTCTCCTCGGCCGGCAACGCCGCCGGCACCGGCGCGCGCATTGCACTCCTGAATGCCGCCGCGCGGCGCGAGGTCGAGGTGCTGGTGACGCACATCCACAAGGTGGAGACCGCGATCGAGCCGCGCTTTCAGGAGCACTTCGTCGCCGCCAACGCCATTCCGCACGCAAGCGCCCCCTTCCCGCACCTCGCGCAGGCCGTGACTCTGCCCCACGTTGCCTTCAATGCCGAGGGAGGCCGCAGGCGCCGACGCGGTTGACACAAGAGGAGGGGAGGCTTGGGTGGTCGATGGAGCGGGCAACGGGAATCGAACCCGTACCAAAAGCTTGGGAAGCTTCTATGATACCTTTTCACCATGCCCGCTCATGGGCCGGCAAATAGCACCGGTCGGCCCCGCACTCAAGCCCAATGCGCGTCGCACGCAGGGCGACGAGGAGGCGGCGGTTGTTGAACCAATCGACCCATTCGAGAGGGTGGCGAACACCACGGCCTCGAGGCTAGGCCGCGGCCCGCGCCGACGGATGAAGAGGCCGTTGATGGTCTCCGCGAGCGCAGTGTCGTAGCTGTCGCCAACAGGCGCGCGCGGACGGAGAGCGACGGTCTCGGCGGCACGCCCCTCGGCCTCCGCGATCGCGCTACAGCCGACGAACCGGCGCGACGCAATGTGGCGTCTTCGCCGGTTCGGAAGGCGCCCCCCTGGATGCCGCTCTGTTCTGGTCCGCTCGGTCCCGCCCCCGTCGGGGCCGCTAGCGCACCCGCATCCCGGCAGCGTCATCCCAGTGCAGCGGCTTGTCCGACTTCGGCAGCGGCGCGTCCGCGTCCGAGATCGTCACTCCCTGCGGCCAGTCAGGCGGACAGATCGCCACGTAGCGGGCATAGCCGCCGACCCCGCCCTGGAACTTCGGATAGCCGATCGAAACGAGGCAACCGACCGGCGGCACCAGATCGAGGTTCGCCACCCCCTCGGCCTGGGCGTAGCCGTTGTGCATCAGCCAGTACTCGCCCTCCAGATCCGGCGTCGCGTCGGTGTCGAGCGGCTCATGGCCGTGGAACAGGATGTGCCGCTCCTCGTGCAGGAACTTCAGCGCGTCGAGCCCGACCCCGGGAAACGGCGCCTTGGCGGCGAACGCCTTGTCCGGCCAGCCCTTCGACCAGTCCGACCGAACGAACACCACCGAGCCCTCGGGGATCCGCCCATGTTCCTTCTCGAAGTCCTCGATGTCGGAGACCTGGAGCGCATAGCCGAAGTCCTCGGCCACCTTGTCCTGCATCGGGATCACCACCAGCGGCCGGATCGTGTAGGTCGCCGGCAACTCGTCGATCGTCGGATACTCCGGCGCCCAGTGCGCCGGCGGATCGAGCTGCGTGCCGAGCTGGTCGGTCCTGAGCAGATATGCGGTCGCCACGAACCCGTGCTCGTCATAGGTGAACACGTCGCCCTTGGCGGCATAGCCCTCGAGATCCGCCCCCGCCTGAGCGGGAGAGAACGTGGAATCCCCGAACCCCGGCCAGACCGGGATCGTCGGCGTGATGGTGTGGGTGAGATCGATGTACTTCGCGCCCTTCAGCGCGTTGTCGTACACGTCCCAGAGCGATTCGTCCTGTGCCGTCGCCGACGACGCCAGCCCGCAAACCGCCACCGCAAGGATCGAAACCCGCCGCATCCGCCAGCCCTCCCTGTTTCCCTCGCGCCCGAGGTTAACAGGGATCGCCGGTCAGGCAAGCGGCTCACATGTGCAGCATCTTGCCGTAGGCGTCGAGCACCGCCTCGTGCATCATCTCGCTCAAGGTCGGGTGCGGGAACACCGAGTTCATCAGTTCGACCTCGGTGGTCTCCAGCGTCCGCCCGATCACGTAGCCCTGGATCAGCTCGGTCACCTCGGCGCCGATCATGTGCGCGCCCAGGAGCTCGCCGGTCTTGGCGTCGAACACCGTCTTGATCATCCCCTCCGGCTCGCCCAGCGCGATCGCCTTGCCGTTGCCGATGAACGGAAAGTGCCCGACCTTGATCTCGTAGCCCTTCTCCTTGGCCTTCGCCTCGCTCAAGCCCACGCTCGCCACCTGCGGCTGGCAATAGGTGCAGCCGGCGATCGAGGTCGGCTCCACCGGATGCGGATGCTGCCCGGCGATCATCTCGGCGACCATCACCCCCTCGTGCATCGCCTTGTGCGCCAGCCACGGCGCGCCGGCAATATCACCGATCGCATAGAGCCCCTCGACGCCGGTGCGACAGTGCGTGTCGGTCTGCACGTGCGTCTGCTGCACCTTCACCCCCGCTTCCTCGAGGCCCAGTCCCTCGACGTTGCCGACGATGCCGACAGCCGAGATCACCGTATCGAACTCGGTCGTCGTCGCCTTGCCGTCCTGCTCGATCGTCGCCGTCACCTTGTCGGCCGTCCGCTCCAGCTTCTTGACCATCGCCTTCTCGAGGATCGTCATCTTCTGCTTCTGGAACTGCTTCTTGGCGAAGGCCGAAATCTCGGCGTCCTCCACCGGCAGGATCCGGTCGAGCACCTCGACCACCGTCGTCTCGGCCCCGAGGGTGTTGTAGAAGCTCGCAAACTCGATGCCGATCGCCCCCGACCCGATCACCAGCAGCTTCTTCGGCATGTGCGGCGGCACCAGCGCGTGCTTGTAGTTCCAGACCCGCTTGCCGTCCGCCTCCAGCCCCGGCAGGTCGCGTGCCCGCGCGCCGGTGGCGATGATGATCGACTTGGCCTCGATGTCTTCCGACCCCTTGTCGGTCTTGACCGCGATCTTGCCCTTGCCGGCCAGCTTCGCCTCGCCCATCACCACGGTGATCTTGTTCTTCTTCATCAGGAACCCGACGCCCGAGCTCAGCTGCTTCGCCACCCCGCGCGACCGCTTCACCACCGCGTCGAGATCGTAGCCGACGTTCTCGGCCTTCAGCCCGAACTCCTTGGCCCGGTGCATCAGGTGGAAGATCTCCGAGGTCCGGAGCAGCGCCTTGGTCGGAATGCACCCCCAGTTCAGACAGATGCCGCCGAGGTGCTCGCGCTCGATCACCACCGTCTTCAGCCCGAGCTGCGCCGCGCGGATCGCCGCGACGTAGCCGCCCGGCCCGGCGCCGATCACCGCGACATCGTAAGTGTCTGCCATCTTGCGTCTCTCCTTCCCCCGCGACCGCCCGGGCCGCTGTCAGTGTCCGGTCAAAGGCCGGATCATGCCGCGAACGTGTCGAGCAGTTTCTGGTAGCCGCCCTCCTGAACAAACGCCACCTCCTCCGGGCTGCTCTCGCGCCCGAGCGCCGCGTTGCGGTAGGGGAAGCGGCCGAAACGGCGAATGATCTCCCGATGCGCCTGGGCGTGGCGCAGCAACTCCCCGCGACCGAAGTTCAGCACGTACAGCCGCACGCTCTTGTCCTGGGTGGACTGCACCTCGGAATGCATCAGCGGCAGGTAGAAGAACTGCCGCTCGGGCAGCGCGATCTTCTGGTCGCGCCGGTGCAGGACCGCGTTCTGTGCCACCTCGAGCGCCCGGGCGTCGGTGGCGAATGCCCGCGCATCGCCGCGGAACATGTTGCGCGGAAACTGGTCGAGCAGGATCAGCAGCGCCAGACAGCAGTCCGGCGCACTCGACCACGCGGTCAGCGCCCCGTCCCGACCCTGCTCCCACAACTCGCCCCAGCGCTCGCTGATCTCGTCGTCGACGGCCTTGTCGACCCGGTACCAGCCATCCGGTCCGATCCCGAGCCAGAAATCGAGCAGCTGCCTCGCTCGTTCATCCATGTCGCATCCCCGCACCTGCTCTCCCGAAGGCCGCCCGCAGTCTTGCCGAGCCGACCGGAAAAGAAAAGACCGTCGCGGGTCAGGCGCGCGCCGCCTCCTCGGCCCGGCCGATGGCGACCTCCTGCGCCACTTCGAGCGCCACCGGCGAGGCGGTCGGCAGCACCGGCGTGTAGGGGGATGTCTCCTCGACCCGGGGCGCGGGCCGTCGGGACATGCGGTAGAGCGCATAGCCCGCGGTCAGCGCGAACAGGACCGCGATGTAGCCGAAGTACGCGTCCGCGCCGAAACGGGTCATCAGCGTGCCGATCGCCAGCGGCCCGATCATCGCCCCGAGACCGTTGATGAAAAGTAGCCCTCCAGAAGCCGAAGCCATGTCAGATGGTTGCAGAAAGTCGTTCGTGTATGCGATGAGCAGCGCGTAAAGCGGATTGGCAACGCCACCGATGACGAACCCGAGGACCAGCACGAAATAGTAGTGGCCCGACAGCAGCATCCCTGCCAGCGTCAGCACGGTTCCCGCGGCGGTCAGCCCGAAGATCAGCCGGCGCCGGTCCATCCGGTCCGACACCCAGCCGATCGGGAACTGGAACAACAGCCCCCCGGTGTAGATCGCCGCGACGAACGCCGAGATCTGCGCGACGTCGAGCCCCTTCTGCGTGCCGAACACCGAGCTCATGGCGAAGGTGCCGGCATAGACTCCGCCGAGCAGGAAGGTGCCGACACACCCGAGCGGCGAGATTCGGAACAGCTGGACCAGCGTCATCGGCTTGGTGGTCTGAAACGCCGGCGCGGTGCCGGCGGTCAGCAGGATCGGCGCGAACGAGATCGACACCATCACCGACATCACCACGAACAGCGTGTAGCCCGACGGATCGGCCAGGTTCAGGATGCCCTGCGCCGAGATGACCCCGGCCATCTGCACGATCATGTAGAGCGACAGCGTCTGGCCGCGGGTCTCGTTGGTCGCCGCGTCGTTCAGCCAGCTCTCGGCCACCACGTAGACGCCGGCGAAGCAGAACCCCACCACGAACCGCATCGCCGTCCAGACCCAGGGGTGCGGCGCCGCCGCATAGAGAATGAACGCCGCCGAGATCAGCGAGGCGAGGGCTGCGAACACCCGCACGTGCCCCACCCGCGCGATCAGCCGCGTCACCAGCCGCGAGCCGAGCAGGAACCCCACGTAGTAGGCGCTCATCACTATCGACATCGTGGTCGCGTCGTAGCCCTCGATCGCGCCCCGGATGCCGAGCAGCGTGCCCTGCAGGCCGTTGCCGAGCAGCAGCAGCAGCATCCCGAGCAGCAGCGGCCAGGATTGTCTCAGGACATAAAGCATGCCGACCCTCGTGCGCGCGACAACTTCGGGAACTCAGCTGCCGGGAAGCAGCAGCGAGGAATCCCCGTAGGAAAAGAACCGGTAGCGCTTGGCGATGGCATGGGCGTAGATCGCGCGGATCCGCTCGACCCCCATCAGCGCCGAGACCAGCATCAGCAGCGTCGACTTCGGCAGGTGAAAATTGGTCATCAGCCCGTCGACCACGCGAAACTCGAACCCCGGGCGGATGAAGATGTCGGTCTCCCCCCGCCATGGCTGCGATCGCCCGTGGCCCGGTCGCCGCCGTCTCCAGCAATCGCAGCGCGGTGGTCCCCACCGGGATCACCCGCCCGCCCGAGGCGATCGTCGCCCGGATCGCCTCGACCGCCTCGCCGCCGATCTCGCCCCACTCCGCGTGCATCTTGTGCCCGGCGATGTCCGCCACCTTCACCGGCAGGAACGTCCCCGCCCCCACGTGCAGCGTCAGCCGCGCCGACCCGATCCCGCGCGCTGCCACGTCCGCCAGCAGCCCCTCGTCGAAATGCAGCGAGGCGGTCGGTGCCGCCACCGCCCCCGACCGTTCCGCGAACACCGTCTGGTAGTCCTCGCGATCCGCCGCGTCCGGCGCCCGGCGCGCGGCGATGTAGGGCGGCAGCGGCATCTCCCCCACCGCCTCCAGCGCCCGGTCGAGCGCCGCGCCCTCGCGGTCGAAGCCGAGCGACACCTCCGCCCCGTCCTTCGCCCGCACCTCCGCCGACAGCCCTTCGCCGAACTCGATCCGGTCGCCCACCGCCAGCCGCTTGCCCGGCCGCGCCAGCGCCCGCCAGCCCCCCGTCCCGTCGACCGCGATCAGCGTCGCCTCGACCCGTGTCTCCGCGCCCGAGCTGCGCCGCCGCACCCCCGAAAGCCGCGCCGGGATCACCTTGGTATCGTTCAGGACCAGCAGATCGCCCCGCTCCAGCCAGTCGCCCAGCCGCGCGACGGTCGAGTCGTGGATCGCCGTCCGCCCGGCCACCAGCAGCCGCGACGCCGGCCGCGGTCGCACGGGCCTGAGCGCGATCAGCGCCTCGGGCAGATGGTAATCGAACTCGTCCAGCCGCATCACGCTCTCCCCGTGCCGCCGCCCTATAGGCCCGCCCGCGCCAACCGGCAACCGGCGCTTTTCGCTTGCCGCGGCGGCGCGGAGCGGCATGTTCACGGGTGCCCCGAAACCCGACCCCGGAGACCTTCCATGAGCATCGAAGCCGGCCAGCCCGTTCCCGATTTCACCCTGCCCCGTGACGGCGGCGGCGAGGCCGGCCCGGCCGACTTCGCCGGCCGCAAGATCGTGCTCTACTTCTATCCCAGGGACGACACGCCGGGCTGCACCACCGAGGCGCTCGGCTTCACCGCCGCGGCCGCCGACTTCGAGGCGGCCGACACCGTCGTTCTCGGCATCTCCCGCGACAGCGTGCAGAGCCACGAGCGCTTCCGCGACAAGCATGGGCTCGGCATCGTCCTCCTGTCCGACGAGGACGGCGTGGTGTGCGAGCGGTTCGGCGTCTGGGTCGAAAAGTCGATGTACGGCAAGAAGCACATGGGCGTCGACCGCTCGACGTTTCTGGTCGACAGGGCCGGCATCGTCAGCCGTCTGTGGCGCAAGGTGAAGGTGCCCGGCCACGTCGAGGAGGTCCTCGAGGCCGCCAGAGCGCTCGGCTGACGGGCGACCGCCGCCGGCGCTCCCCTTCCGCCCATTTCCGGTCGCTCTCGGCGATTTCCAGGGCCCCGCGCCGGCGCCCCGTGCCGAACGGCCGCGCCGCCAACGCCTTAGGCCCATCCCCTCCGGCACCGCCTCAACCAGATTTGATGCAACCTTGGATTGTGCTTGGGCAGCTTTCCGCCGAGCTTGCGCCGCGGGCGTCCGAAACAACGGTGACGCGTTGCAAAGGATAGCCGACGTTTTTAGACAAACCACCACGCATGGGTTAGTGGCCCGCCAGAGTAAATCAACTAGAGGGTGATCATGACGGGTCTGCGTCGTCGACTGAATCGGATCCTGTCGGCGAGCTTTCCGGAAAAACGCGTGTTCATTCAGTCGGGCGGTTCGACCCGCTACATCCGGCTCACCCCGCTCACCCAGCTGACGTCCGGCGCTACGGCCTTGGCGCTTGCCGGCTGGGTGGCGGTCGCCAGCGCGACCGTCGCCACCGATTTCGTCGGCCCCGACCACGGCGTCCGGGCGGTGGTGCTGAAGCAGGCCTACCAGGCACGGCTCGACGAACTGGCCGCCGCGCGTGACCAGCGCGCCGCCGAGGCCCGCTCGGCGCAGGAGCGCTTCCAGGTCGCCATGACCCAGATCAGCCGGCAGCAGACCGCCATCCTGCAGTCGGTGGAGGAGCGCCGCGAGCTGTCGACCGCGCTCGACCTGATGCGCCAGCGGCTGCACGACGCCGTCGGCCAGCGCGACGCGGTCGCCAGCGCCAACGACCGCCTGCTGGCACAGATGAACGAGGTCAGCGCCTCGCTGGCGCGCAGCTCCGGCAGCGACCTCGACGACACCCTCAAGACCATCTCGGCGGCCCTGTCCGAGGCGGTGGCGGCGCGCGACAGCGCCACGTCGGAGAGCGCGGTCCTGACCCGGCAGGTCGCCGACCTCGAGCTTCGCGCCAAGGTCAACAGCCAGCGCCAGGACGAGATGATCGACCAGCTCGAGCAGGCGGTCGCCATGTCGTTCGGCCCGCTCGAGAAGATGTTCAAGAAGACCGACCTCGACGTCGACAGCCTGATCGCCACGGTGCGCGGCGGCTATTCCGGCGAAGGCGGCCCGCTCGGCGCGCCCTCGGTCTCCACCCGCTCGTTCGACGACGCCTCCCTCTCGACCCGCTTCGACCGGCTGATGCTCGATCTCGACCGTATGAACCTGATGCGGATCGCCGCGGACAAGGTCCCCTACGCCATACCGGTGAACGCCACTTTCCGTCTCAGCAGCACCTTCGGTGGCCGCCGGGATCCGATGGGGCGCGGGCGCCGCTATCACGCAGGAGTTGATCTTGCGGCGCCGCGCGGAACGCCGATTCTTGCAACCGCAGATGGAGTAGTGGTTGAAGCCGGACGGGAACGCGGCTACGGTAACATCGTGAAAATTCAGCACGAACTGGGTTTCGAGACCGTCTACGCACACCAGAGCAAAATTCGCGTTAAGGTTGGACAACAGGTATCGCGTGGCGAGCGAATCGGTGATATAGGTTCAACCGGGCGTAGTACCGGCTCGCATCTCCACTACGAGGTTCGGGTCCACGGTCAGCCCGTGAACCCGATGACCTACCTGGAGGCCGCCAAGGATGTTTTCTAAGCCGAAGGAAGAACCCACGCCGCAGCCCGCGGCAACGCCGTTGAGCTCGCTGACCCCTCCCGCCTCTCTGGACTCCCGCCCGTCGGCGCCGCCGGCGACGGCCACGAGCGCGCCGAAGGCCAAGCCGTCGCCGTCGGTCCTGTCCTCGGATCTGACCATCGTCGGCAATGTCCGCTCGAGCGGCGACATCCAGGTCGAGGGCAACGTCGAGGGCGACGTCCGCGCCCAGGTGCTGATCGTCGGCGAGAGCGCCACGGTCAAGGGCGAGGTGATCGCCGACGAGGTCGTGGTGCACGGCCGCGTGGTCGGACGCCTGCGCGGCCTGAAGGTCCGCCTCTCCGCGTCGGCCCGCTGCGAGGGTGACATCATCCACAAGACCATCGCCATCGAGAGCGGCGCGCATTTCGAAGGCTCGGTTCAGCGCCAGGACGATCCGCTGGCCAGCAACAAGGGCAAGAGCGAACCCGCTCGCCTCGCCTCTCCGGCAATGACCGCCGCCGAATAAGGCCGGTCCCGCGAGGCCCCGCTCCGGCGGGGCCTTCGCCCCTTGGGCGTGCCGCCGACCCGCCCCCCCCAAGACGCTGTCGCCGCATGCTCCTCGACAGTAGGGATCTGGGTGCGCCGGCCGAGCCGTCCCGCCCGGGCTTCAGCCCGGGCAGCGGCCGAACCGTCCCCCGGGACGGCCGCTTTCGCGCCCGCCCCGCGGTCCGGCCGCTGCCCTTTGCGCCTGACCGTGCCACTCGCCGTAGCTCGCCGGCGTTTGCGAAATCCAACCCTTACATAGACTGGGCGTATTTAACATTTAACATTCAACGCGTTCGCACCCCCCCTGCGAACGCCGGCTACTCCGCGTCGGCCTGCGCCTCCGCTCGGCTCTTTCCCGCCACCTGCAACGCCAGCGACGCCGCCATGAACGCGTCGAGATCCCCGTCGAGCACGCCCGAGGTATCCGAAGTCTCGACCCCCGTGCGCAGGTCCTTGACCATCTGGTACGGCTGCAGCACGTAGGAGCGGATCTGGTTGCCCCACCCGGCGTCCCCCTTGGCCTCGTGCGCCGCGGTGATCGCCTCGTTGCGCCTGCGCAACTCCATCTCGTAGAGCCGCGACTTCAGCGCCGCCATCGCATTGGCCCGGTTCTGGTGCTGCGATTTCTCCGAGGACGTCACCACGATGTTGGTCGGGATATGGGTGATCCGCACCGCCGAGTCCGTGGTGTTGACGTGCTGCCCGCCCGCCCCCGACGAGCGATAGGTGTCGATCCGGATATCGTTCGGCGCGATCTCGATCTCGATGTTGTCGTCGACCACCGGATAAACCCACACCGACGAAAAGCTGGTATGTCGCCGCGCGGCTGAATCGAACGGCGAGATCCGCACCAGCCGATGCACCCCGCTCTCGGTCTTCAGCCAGCCGTAGGCGTTCGCCCCGTTGACCCGGTAGGTCACCGACCGGATCCCCGCCTCCTCGCCCGCGCTCTCGGCGATCAGCTCGACCTTCATGCCATGCGCCTCGGCCCAGCGCACATACATCCGCGCCAGCATCGCCGCCCAGTCGCAGCTCTCGGTGCCGCCCGCGCCGGCATTGACCTCGAGGAAGGTGTCGTTGCCGTCCGCCTCGCCGTCGAGCAGCGCCTCGGTCTCCTTCGCCGCCGCCTGGTCACGCAAGGCCTGGATCGCCGCCTCGGCGTCGGCCACCACCGCCGCGTCGCCCTCGGCCTCGCCCATCTCGATCAGCTCGCGCTGGTCCGCCAGCTCCTGCGCCAGCCCGCGGATAGCCGTCGAGCGCGTCGCTCAGGCCCTGCCGGTCACGCATCAGCTTCTGCGCCCTGGCCGGATCGTTCCAGAGCTCCGGGTCCTCCGACATCGCGTTCAGCTCTTCCAGCCGATGCTCGGCCGTGTCCCCCAGCCGCTGGCGCAGCAGCGTCAGCGACTTCTCGATCTCTTCGACCAGATGTTCCGTCTCGGCACGCATGGCGTCATCCCGGGCCCCGCGG
This sequence comes from uncultured Alphaproteobacteria bacterium, assembly GCA_963773555.1. Lineage (GTDB taxonomy): Bacteria > Pseudomonadota > Alphaproteobacteria > Rhodobacterales > Rhodobacteraceae > Amaricoccus. Next base: position 82,068 of record CAVZCB010000044.1, on the reverse strand, counting down.
CCGCAAGCCGCGGCGCGACCGCTTTCTTAGCGACGGCTCCGGGAGGGGTAAAGGGGCCCCCCGGTTCAGCACCGAGGCATTCCGTTCCTGAGGACACAGGCCGCCGGATCTGCCGCGCTCGCACCGGCAATGGATTGATCCCATGCCCATTCAAGAGCTTCGGCCGGGGTTGATCCATCGCTCCCGCCGTAGAATTCCTGCGCCCGTGGGCATCGTTAACGACCGGCCTCTGAACGACAGCATTGCGCCAGGAGCGGTCATTGATCATTTTCCCGATAGTGCGGCATTTGGCCGAGTATGCGGTCGATCGTTGACTATTGGTGCAAGCTCAAAGAACTCGGTGTCATCCAGAGGATGCTCCTGATGTTTGAGCGCTCTTAGCGACCATGGCTTCGAACTCCGGCATCCGCCGCACCGAGCCTTCATCGAGCGACATCCTGAAAGCGCTCATCATTGTCCATGATAACAACGGACGGCGTTCGATCGTGAAAATGACCGCCACGCCGAATTCCAGCGACGCTGCGCGACCATCGATGAATTCCGCTGCCGCCTTGACATCTGGTCAGCGGCCTATCGAGCGCGTTCGAGAAGTCCGACTTCTCACGCATACTACCTGTCTGCGGAACTATGCGCTGTTCCGTGACCATCGGAGGAAGATCTGAACCTTGGAGACATGGACGTTGCACATCGTTGCCGATTGACGGCCGGTCAAACATGAGTCCGATAGCATGCTGACGGGAAATAGTGCCCTCAGCGCTCGCTTCCATCAGGACTGGCTCCGGCAAGTCGCGATACATCGCAAAGGTCGAGGAATGGCGAGCGCGTTGCTCTGGTGACTTCATCGCTGGTCGCGCTCGGCACGAGCGACCATGGCCACTCTTCGACCATATCGACTGGCAGGTTCGATGCTTTCTACCACGGCGCCTCGTCGAGCATCGACCAGACTCGGCAGTGAGATCGACCGCTCGCAATGCGGACAGTTTCTGACGCAGGTCCGGCTAAAGCGCGCGCAACGTGGTGCGCAAGACGGCTGCCGTCGGGCCGCAAGCAGACCGATGGCGGCCGCGGCGCCGCTTGCTTGGCGGCCTCAGCCGGCACTGTATCTCCTGAGGAGCAGAATGCGTCAGGTCAGCACACCCGCCAAGGGGCTTGCCTCCGGCGATCCTCAGGCAGTCCGCAGCCGAAACGGCCATATGCATTCCATATCGATTCCATACGCGTTCCATACGCCGAAAACCATTGCGTTTCAGAACGTTACCCACCGAACTAGGGAAGGCCGGAATTTCTCCGCCACACCGCGCCCGGCCCGCTCAGTAGAGCCCGCCGCTCGACATCGACCCGAGCGACGGATTGCCCGGCAGCGCCCGCGTCTGACCGCGGATCCGCACCCGCTCGATCACCGGCGAGTTGCGCACGTCGTCATAGAGCGGCACGTCCGCGCCCATCTTCCAGCCCGCGTCCACCGTGTCCCCATAGGCGCCGACCATCAGCTGCTGGCCGTCGCGGATATATTCCGCCTGCACGTTGGCCCCTTCGGCATAGTCGGGCAGCCGCACGCCGGTATGCCGGTCGATCTTGATGAAATGCCCGCCCGGCGGCACCGGCCAGCTCACCGGCCCCTGCCCCGCCATCGCCTTCTTGATGAACTCGACGAAGATCGGCGCGCAGAGCGTGCCGCCGAACGCCGACCGCCCCAGCGGCCGCGGCGTGTCGTAGCCGAGATAGCACCCGGCGACGATCCGCGGGCTGTAGCCGATGTACCAGACGTCCTTGGCCTCGTTGGTGGTGCCGGTCTTGCCCGCGAGGTTCAGGTGCAGCTGCCCGACCGTCGCCGCGCTGGTGCCGCGCGCCACCGCCCCCTGCAGCATCGAGGTCACCTGATAGGCGGTGATCGCGTCCATCACCCGCTCGGCATTGGAATGCACCCGGGGATTTTCCGCGTCGGCCACGTCGTCGGCAGTGCAGCCCTCGCAGGCCCGCTGGTCGTGGCGGTAGATGGTCTTGCCGTAGCGGTCCTGCACCCGGTCGACCAGCGTCGGCTCGACCTCCAGCCCGCCGTTGGCGATCTCGGCGTAGGCCGTCACCATCTTGTAGAGCGTGGTCTCGCCCGCCCCGAGCGAATAGCTCAGCAGATGCGGCATGTTGTGATAGATGCCGAACCGCTCGCCATACTTCGCCACCGTGTCCATGCCCACGTCCTGGGCGATCCGCACCGTCATCAGGTTGCGCGACTGCTCGATGCCGGTCCGCATCGGCGTCGGCCCGTAGTAGGTGTTGCCCGAATTCTCCGGCTTCCAGATCCCCGCCCCGGTCGCCACCTCGATCGGCGCGTCGAGCACGATCGTCGCGGGCGAGTAGCCGCTGTCGAGGGCCGCCGCATAGACGAACGGCTTGAACGATGAACCCGGCTGGCGCAGCGCCTGGGTCGCGCGGTTGAACACGCTCGACTGGTAGGAGAACCCGCCCTGCATGGCGAGCACCCGGCCGGTCTGGGTGTCCATCGCCATGAAGCCGCCCTGGATCGCCGGGATCTGCCGGTAGGACCAGTGATCGAAGGCCCCGTCCTTGTCCTCCGCCTTGACGAACACCACGTCGCCCACGTCCCACATGTCGTCGGGACCCTGCGCCTCACGCAGCCGCCCGTTCTCCGCGCGGACCCGCGCCCAGCTCGCGTTGGCGAAGCTCAGGTACTGCCCGTCGCCGTCCGGCACACCCTCGACGCCGATCCGCGCCGAACTCTCGCCGATCGACAGGATCACCGCCGCGTGCCAGCCGGCGATGTCGCGCGGCACTCGCGTCCCCGAGAGCGCCTTGCGCCAGCTTGCCTCGTCGTCGGGATCGAAGCTTGCCGGATCGATCTGCGCCACCGGCCCGCGATAGATCCGCAGGCCCCGGTCGTATTGCTCCAGGCCGTCGCGCAACGCCCGCGCCGCCACGTCCTGCAGGTCCGGGTCGACGGTGGCCCGGATCGTCAAACCGCCGGTGAACAGCTCGTCGTCGCCGAACTTCTCCGAAAGCTGCCGGCGGATCTCGTCGGTGAAGTAGTCCCGCGGCGGCATGTCGGCTCGGGCCGAAACCAGATCGCCGGCCTGGACCGTCGCGAGATCCTCGGCCTTGGCCGCCGTCGCGTCGGCCCGCGTGACGTAGCCGTTCAGCGCCATCTGATCGAGCACGTAGTTGCGCCGGGCGATCGCCCGCTTCTTGTCGCGCACCGGGTGGAGGTTGCTCGGCTCCTTGGGCAGCGCCGCGAGATAGGCGGTCTCCGCCAGCGTCAGATCGTCGAGCGACTTGCCGAAATAGACCTGCGCCGCCGCGGTGACGCCGTAGGAGTTCTGCCCGAGAAAGATTTCGTTGAGGTAGAGCTGGAGGATCTCGTCCTTCGACAGGGTGTTTTCCAGCCGCGTCGCGAGGATGATCTCCTTGATCTTGCGCTCGCCCGAGCGGTCGCCGGTCAGGAGGAAGTTCTTCATCACCTGCTGGGTGATCGTCGAGGCGCCGCGCAGTCGGCCGCCGTTCACCGCCGAGTCGTAGACCGCCGCGACGATGCCGCGCGGATCGAACCCGTGATGCTCGTAGAAGTTCTTGTCCTCGGCCGAGATGAACGCCTGCTTCACCTGGTCGGGGATCTCGTCGATCGGCGTGAAGATGCGCCGCTCGCGGGCGAACTCGTCCATCAGCCGCCCCCGGCCGGAGTAAATCCGGCTCAGCGTCGGCGGCTCGTAGGTCGCGAGCTGGGCATAGTCCGGCAAGTCCTTGCCGTAGATGGTGAACACCGCGGCGAGACCCGCCAACGCCATGATCGAGCCGATCGCCAACCAGCTGAACAAGAAACCAAAAAACCGGAGAACGATCCGCAGCACGATTCGGGTCCTGACCAATGCTCGCGCACAGTATCGGAGGCACCATGGAAGGTCAAAACCAGTTGGCGGGATCGTTACCGCGCGCGGCGGGCCAGATCCGGGTCCTGGTCCAGCCAGGCCTCGATGCCCTTGCCCAACGCCGCGGCAGCCCGCGCCCGCCAGCCGCGCGACCCCAGATCGGCCCGCTCGGCCGGGTTCGACAGGAAGCCGAGCTCGATCAGCACCGAGGGCATGTCCGGCGCGCGCAGCACCTCGAAGTCCGCCGACTGCCGCGGCTGGCCTCCCGACACCCCGGTCGCGGGCGCCAGCGCCGCCACCAGCGCGTCCGCCAGCCGCCGCGATCGCGCGTCGGTGCCCTTCCGCGCCATCTCGCCCAGCGCGGCGCGCACCGGATCCGCCGCCGGGAGCGTCGCGAGGCCGGCCAGGGCGTCGACCCGGTTCTCCTCCGCCGCCCGGTCGGCGGCTGACCGGCTCGAGCCGCGCGCCGACCGGGTGAAGACGATCGCGCCGGAGACCCGCGGATCGTCGACCACGTTGCTGTGGATCGAGAGAAACACATCCGCCCCGGCGGCGCGGGCCACCGCAACGCGCTGGTCCAGCGCCACGAAGTCATCGTCCGCACGGGTCATCACCACCCGGAACCCATCGACCAGCAACTGCTGGCGCAGCGCCTCGGCGAAGCCGAGCACCACGTCCTTTTCCATCACCCCGGCGCGCGACGCGCCCGGGTCGATGCCGCCGTGGCCGGGATCGATCGCCACCGTGACGCCTCCCTCGCCCCGCACCGCGGCTTCACGCGCCGCCGCCCCGTCCGGCCAGACCCCGGGCGGCGCCCCGGACGCGGTGGCGAAGGCCTCGGCCGAGGTCCGCCGCAGCCGCACCTCCAGCCGCACCCCCGGGCGGTCCGGCACCAGCTCCGCCGTCGCCACGCCGAGCGGCCCGTCGAGGTCGAGCACCAGGCGCGACCAGCCCGGGCCGATCCGCCCGACCCGCAGCTCTCCCGCCGGGGCCAGGGTCGACGCCGCGAAGCCGCTCCAGTCCGCCCCGGCGAGATCGACGACCAGCCGCCGGGGCGCGTCGAGCGTGAACACCCGGAACGGCACTGCGCGCGCAAGCTGCAGGTCGAGCGCGAGGCTCCTGCCGAACCAGCCTTCCCGAAGCGCGGACCGCGCCGCGTCTGCCCGCACCGGTTCCGCCGGCCGTTCCAACGGCCGTTCGGCCGCGTGTGCCGGGCCGACCGATACCGATGTGACGACCGCCAGAACCGCGAGCCACCGCCAACGACGGCCAAGATGCGAACGATTCGATCGTGTTCCCGCCACCCGGCCCGTCCTGCCCGTCCCGCCCCGCCGGAGCTGCCCCAACGGAAAGGCCATTGTCATTTTGTCGCGCCCGTGCATAAGGTGGAGCGCTGGAACGGTTGCATCCGCAATCCATTCCGCTCGTATTCGTCGCATGTTCGCGGCATTGCAAGACCGCTGCAGTCGTCTTGGATGATCCCGACACCGTTGCGACACCGGCGTTCGCGCCGTCAAGGTATCCACCCGGGCCGTCGGTCCGGCCAGACTGGGCTTCGGGCGCGCGCACGCGAGTTGATGTCGTCGCGTGCCCCGGGCCGGAGAAAAACCGCGGTGAAGCGCGCAGGATCAGAGCAGATTGTCTTCAGCGCCCTGTCATGGGGCGTTCGACCATCGGCTTGTGGCGACGCTCACCGATCACCCCCTGGAACGCAGGACACCGACGGGCCGATGGCGCCGCCGGGTGTCCCACGCGTTCGCGAAAGACATCATGACAAAGAAAATGCTGATCGATGCCACCCACGCGGAGGAAACCCGCGTCGTGGTGGTGGACGGAAACCGGGTTGAGGAATTCGACTTCGAGTCGCTGAACAAGCGGCAACTCGCCGGAAACATCTATCTCGCCAAGGTCACCCGGGTCGAGCCGTCGCTGCAGGCGGCGTTCGTCGACTACGGCGGCAACCGGCACGGGTTCCTCGCGTTCTCGGAAATCCACCCCGACTACTACCAGATCCCCAAGGCCGACCGCGAGGCGCTGCTCGCCGAGGAAGCCGCCCTCGCCCGCGAGGCCGAAGAAGAGGAATCCCGCGAGAAACCCAAGCCCCGCGGCCGGTCGCGCAGCCGCAAGCGCGCCCAGCCCGCGACGGACGGTGCCGCGAGCGTCGAGGACGCCGTTCTCGTCGAGCCGGTCGAGACGCAGGTATCCGACACCGAAGGACTCGAGGACGTCCCGCCGCCCTCGGCGGCGGCCGGCGACATCGACATCGACGTCCCCGACGAGCCAGACAACGGCGCGTCCGACGACGACCAGGACAGCAACGGCGAGCCCCACGCCGATGGTGACTACGAGGCGGTCGGCGGCGACGACACCCACGAGGAGCGCGCCGCGCCGCGCCGCACTTCGCGGGCCCGCCGCTACAAGATTCAGGAAGTCATCAAGGTCCGCCAGATCCTGCTGGTCCAGGTCGTCAAGGAAGAGCGCGGCAACAAGGGTGCGGCGCTCACCACCTACCTCTCGCTCGCCGGCCGCTACTGCGTGCTGATGCCCAACACCGCCCGCGGCGGCGGGATCAGCCGCAAGATCACCAACGCCGCCGACCGCAAGAAGCTCAAGGAAATCTCCTCCTCGATCACCGTGCCGCAGGGCGCCGGCCTGATCATCCGCACCGCCGGCGCGAGCCGCACCAAGACCGAGATCAAGCGCGACTACGAATACCTGCTGCGCCAGTGGGAGGTGATCCGCGACCTGACGCTGAAGTCGATCGCCCCGGCACCGATCTACGAGGAAGGCAGCCTGATCAAGCGGGTGATCCGCGACCTCTACACCCGCGAGATGGACGAGATCCTGATCGACGGCGAGCGCGGCTACCGCGAGGCCAAGGACTACATGAAGATGCTCATGCCTTCGCACGCGAAGAACGTGAAGCCCTACGCCGAGGCCCTGCCGCTGTTCTCCCGCTTCCAGGTCGAGAGCTACCTCTCGGCGATGTTCAACCCCACGGTCCAGCTGAAGTCCGGCGGCTACATCGTCATCGACGTGACCGAGGCGCTGGTCGCCATCGACGTGAACTCCGGCCGCGCCACTCGCGAGGCCTCGATCGAGGACACCGCGCTCAAGACCAACATGGAAGCCGCCGAGGAGGCCGCCCGCCAGATGCGGCTGCGCGACCTCGCCGGGCTCATCGTGATCGACTTCATCGACATGGAGGACCGGCGCAACAACGCCGCCGTGGAGAAGAAGCTCAAGGACAAGCTCAAGACCGACCGCGCCCGCATCCAGGTCGGCCGCATCTCCGGCTTCGGCCTCCTGGAGATGTCCCGCCAGCGCCTGCGCCCCGGCATGATCGAGGCGACCACCAAGGGCTGCCCGCATTGCCACGGCACCGGCCGGGTCCGCTCCGACAACTCGATGGCGCTGGCGCTGCTGCGCGAGATCGAGGAGGAAGGCGTGCGCCAGCGCTCCAAGGAGGTGCTGATCGTCGCCCCGGTCGAGATCGCCAACTACCTCCTGAACCACAAGCGCGAGCACATCGCGATGATCGAGGCCCGCTTCGGCCTGTCGGTCCGCGTCGAGGGCGACTCGAGCCTGATCAGCCCGGACTACCGCGTCGAGCGCTTCAAGACCGCGTCGCGGGTGATCCCCACGCCCGAGAGCCTGAACCTTCCGTCCGTGGCCTATCCCGAAGCCGACGAGGTCGAGGAGGACGAGGCCCCCGTCGAGGCCCCGGAGGCCCCGGTCGCGCAGGAGGAATCCGCCGAGGACAAGCCCTCCGGCAAGCGCAAGCGTCGCCGTCGCCGCCGCGGCGGCCGCTCCGGTCAGGATCAGGGCGCGTCGGCCGATGCCTCGGGCGACGACGCGACGGCAGCCGAGCCGGCCCCGCAGGAGCGGGAGCCCGAGGCCGACGACGAGGCCGCCCCCGCCGTCGAGGCCGAGGCCGAGGCGAAGCCGAAGTCCCGCCGCCGCTCGCGCGGCAGGAAGACGACGGCCCCGGACGAGACGCCGGCCGAAGCCGCCGCCGAAAGCGCGCCCGAACCCATTGCCTCGAAGCCGTCGCCCCTGGGCGAGGTGATCGACCTCGGCGAGGACGGGGCTTCCGAGATCGTCGACGTGCCCGAGACCGATGCGCCGCAGCGGCGCACGCGCGAACGGGTCCGCAAGCCGGTGGCCGCGGTGCTCTCCGAGGTCGCCTCCGCAACGGCGGTCGAGCCTGGGGCGGAAGAACCGGCTGCCGCACCGGAAGCCGCCGCCCCCGAAGAACCCGCCCCTGAGGCCCCGCAGCCCGAGCCGGCCGAAGCGGCAACCGCCGAAACCGGTTCGGCAGGGGCGCCGGTCCCCGAGGACGTCGGGGATAGCGACGACACCGGGTCGGAGGAGCCGGTCGAGGAAGGCCCAAAGCGCCGCGGCTGGTGGTCGCGCGCCCTCAGCGGCTCTTGACGACCCGGGCCGGCGCCCGCGCGGCGCCGGCCCACGCCTCCAGCCGGCGCAGCCCCTCGGCGATCTCCGCCGTCGATCCGGCATAGGAGAACCGCAGCGTCCCCCCGCCCCGGCGCGGATCGAAATCGAGGCCGGGGGTCACCGCCACCCCCGCCTCCCGCAGGATCCGCGCGCAAAGCTCCCGGCTGTCCCCGGTCATCTCCGACACGTCCGCGTAGATGTAGAATGCCCCGTCCGGCGGCGCGATGCGTCCGAACCCCGCCTTGGGCAGTCCCTCGAGCATCAGCGCCCGGTTTGCCCGATAGACCGCCAGGTTCGCCTCCAGTTCCTCTCCCGCATCGAGCGCCGCCAGCGCCGCCACCTGGCTCGCGTGCGGCGCGCAGATGAACAGGTTCTGCACCAGCCGCTCGATGCGCCGCACGTGCGCCTCCGGCACCACCATCCAGCCGATCCGCCACCCGGTCATCGAGAAGTATTTCGAGAACGAGTTGATCACGTAGACTTCGTCCGAGATCTCCAGCGCCGAAACCGCCCGCCCGCCGTACTGGATGCCATGGTAGATCTCGTCCGACACGAACCCGATCCCGAGCTCCGCCGCCCGTCCGATCAGCGCTGCGAGCTCGGAACGCGCCAGCATCGTGCCCGTCGGGTTGGCCGGGCTCGCCACCAGCACCCCGGCGAGATCCGGCGTCAGATCCCGCGGCACCGGCTGGAACCGCTCCTCCGGCCCGGTCGCGATCCCGACCGGCACCAGATCCAGCGCCCGCAGGATGTTGCGATAGCTCGGATACCCCGGATCGCCGATCGCCACCTTCTCGCCGCGCTCGAACAGACTGGTGAACGCCAGGATGAACCCCGCCGACGACCCCGCCGTCACCACCACCCGCCCCGGATCCAGATCGACCCCGTACCAGTCGCGATAGAGCCGCGCGATCCGCGCCCGCAGTTCCGGCAGGCCCAGCGCCACGGTGTAGCCGAGCGGCCCCGCCGCCATCGCCCGCCCCAGCGCCGCCCGCGCCAGCCCCGGCGCCGGCGTCCCCGGCTGGCCGACCTCCATGTGGATGACGTGCCGCCCCCGCGCCTCCTCGGCCCGCGCCGCCTCCATCACGTCCATCACGATGAAGGGATCGACATCGCCCCGGGTTGATGTGCGCACCGTGCCTCTCCTACTGTTCCGGTCTCGCCATCAGCCACGAAACGCGCCGCCCGCGCAACCGATGGAGCCTCGCTTGCGCCCGCTGATCCGCCTCGCGGCCCCGCTTCTGGCCCTGCTGCTCGCCGCCGGGCCGGCCTCGGCGCTGACGCTGATCCGCGACGCCGAGATCGAGCACACTCTGCAGCGCACCGCCTGGCCGCTCTTCCGCGCCGCCGGCCTCAACCCGGCGAGCGTCAGCATCTACATCGTCGAGGACCGCGACCCCAACGCCTTCGTCGCCGGCGGCCAGAACATCTTCGTCCACACCGGCCTCCTGACCGAGCTCGACACGATCGACCAGGTCCGCGCGGTGATCGCCCACGAGCTCGGCCACATCACCGGCGGCCACCAGACCCGCCGCGACCAGATGCTCCAGGGCGCGCGCGGCATCGCCGCCATCGGAATGCTCGGCGCCGCTGCGGCGGCGGTCGGCGGCGCGCCCGGGGCCGGCGTCGCCATCGCCGCCGGCGCCGGCGCGGCGGCGAGCCGCAACGCGCTCGGCCACAGCCGCGCCGAGGAGGCGAGCGCCGACCAGGCGGGCCTGCGCTACCTCGCCGCTTCGGGCAGTGATCCGCACGCGATGATCGACGTGCTGGACCACTTCCGGGGCCAGGACGCGATGCTGAGCCTCTACGTCGATCCCTACGCCCAGAACCACCCGATGTGGTCCGATCGCATTGCCATGCTGGAGGACCGTGTCGCCAGGATGCCGCACGGGGACGGCCCTTCGGCCGATGACACCTACTGGCACGCGCGCATGGTGGCGAAACTCGACGCCTTCATCGACAGCCCGGCCCAGACCCTGCGCAGGTATCCCGACGGCAACGGCTCCGAGGCCGCCCGCCTCGCCCGCACCGTCGCCTGGCACCGCCGTCCCGACCCCGCCCGCGCCGTCGCCGGCGTCGACGGCCTGCTCGCCGACCGCCCCGACGATCCCTACTACCACGAGCTGAAGGGCCAGATCCTGCTCGAATCCGGCCACGCGGCGGCTGCCGCCGAGGCCTACCGCCGCGCCGTCGAGCTGGCGCCGAAGGAGCCGCTGATCCTCGGCGGCCTCGGGCGGGCGCTGCTCAACATGAACGACGACAGCGTGACGCAGGAGGCCCGCGACGCGCTGGCCCGCTCGGCGGAGCTGGACGACGCCAACGGCCCGGTGCTGCGCGACCTCGCGCTTGCCGAGGCGCGCCTCGGCAACGACGGCGCCGCGGCCTTGGCCACCGCCGAGCGCTTCACCCTCGAAGGCCGCTTTCGCGACGCCAACCGCAACGCGACCCGCGCCGCCGCACTGCTTCGTGAAGGCTCGCCGGGCTGGCGGCAGGCGCAGGATATGATTACCATCACCCGACGCGCGCTCAACTGAAGGTGTCCATGCGACCGATTCTCCTCGCCCTCGGGCTCCTGTTCGCCGCACTTCCCGCCGCGGCCCAGGACGCGCCCGCCGCGCCGGCCCAGTCCTCGCCGTTCACCGACGCCGAGCGCGCCGCGATCCACGCCGAGATCCGCAGCTACCTGCTGGCCAACCCCGACCTGCTGATGGAGATGGTCCAGCTCCTCGAGGAGAAGAAGCAGGCCGCCACCGCCGAAACCGACCAGACCCTTGTCGCGGCCCACGCCGACGCGATCTTCGACGACGGCTTCTCCTGGGTCGGCGGCAACCCGCAGGGCAGCTTCACCATCGTCGAGTTCCTCGACTACCAGTGCGGCTTCTGCCGCAAGGCTCAGCCCGACGTGCACGAACTGCTCGCGTCGGACGGCGACATCCGACTGATCGTCAAGGAGTTTCCGATCCTCGGCCCCGGCTCCGACCTCGCCGCCCACGCCGCCATCGCCACCCTGATCACCGAAGGCCCCGAAACCTACGCCAAGCTGCACGACCGCCTGATGGCGACGCCGGGCCAGATCACCGAACCGATCCTCGACGCCACGCTGAAGGCGACCGGCCTCGATCCCGCCGCCATTCACGAAGCGATGAAGGACCCGGAAGTCGACCGTCGCATCGCCACGACCCGAGATCTCGCCCAGACCTTGGCCATCGCCGGCACCCCCACCTTCGTCTTCGACGACCAGATGGTGCGCGGCTACCTCCCGCTGGCGCAGATGCGCAGCCTGGTCGAGGCGGCGCGCACCACGCAACTGACCGCGCGCGCCCTGCGGCCAATTCCGCCCTTCCAACCCAGCACCGCCCCGAATATACAGAACGTTAACGGGAGCGAGGGCAAGCGGCGAAGCCCGCTGCACCAGAACAGGGCGCACCATGAGCAAGAGACCGCAGGAGTCCGACGTCGAATTCATCAAGGCGCTGGCAGAACTCCTGCGAGAGAACGACCTGAGCGAGATCGAGGTCAGCCGGGACTACGGAAACGATGACGCCCTGACCGTTCGGGTCGCCCGGCAAGCCGCCGTGATGCACGCCCCGAACTCCGCCCCCGCGCCGCTCCAGATCGCGGCTGCACCCGCCTCGGTGGGCCCTTCCGCCCCTCCGCCGATGGCCGATCCCTCCGACGATCCTGGGGTCGTGCCGTCGCCGATGGTCGGCACCGCCTACCTTCAGGCCGAGCCGGGGACGCCGGCCTTCGTCAAGGTGGGCGATACGGTCGGCGAAGGCCAGACCATCCTCATCATCGAGGCGATGAAGACGATGAACCAGATCGCCGCGCCGCGCGCCGGCCGGATCAAGCGCATCCTCGTCGAGGACGGCCAGCCCGTGGAGTTCGGCGCGCCGCTGATGATCCTGGAATGACGCAGGGCCGGAGAGGCGCATGTTCAACAAGGTCCTGATCGCCAACCGCGGCGAGATTGCGCTGCGCATCCACCGCGCCTGCAAGGAAATGGGCATCCAGACCGTCGCCATCCACTCGACGGCCGATTCCAACGCCATGCACGTCCGCATGGCCGACGAGAGCGTCTGCGTCGGCCCGCCGCCCGCGAGCCAGAGCTATCTCGCCATGCCGAACGTGATCGCCGCCTGCGAGATCACCGGCGCCGAGGCGATCCACCCCGGCTACGGCTTTCTCTCCGAAAACGCCACCTTCGTGCAGATCTGCGAGGACCACGGCCTGACGTTCATCGGTCCGACCTCCGAGCACATCCGCCTGATGGGCGACAAGATCACCGCCAAGGAGACGATGAAGAAGCTCGGCGTCCCGTGCGTGCCCGGCTCCGACGGCGGCGTGCCGACGCTCGAGGAGGCCCGCAGGGTCGGCCGCGACATCGGCTACCCGCTGATCGTCAAGGCGACAGCCGGCGGCGGCGGCCGCGGCATGAAGCTCGCGAAATCCGAGGTCGAGCTCGAGACCGCCTTCCAGACCGCCCGCTCCGAGGCCAAGGCCGCCTTCGGCAACGACGAGGTCTACCTCGAGAAATACCTCACCACCCCGCGCCACATCGAGATTCAGGTGTTCGGCGATGGCAAGGGCGGCGCGGTCCACCTCGGCGAGCGCGACTGCTCGCTGCAGCGCCGCCACCAGAAGGTGCTCGAGGAAGCCCCCTCGCCGGTGATCGACGCCCGTACCCGCGCCAGGATCGGCCGGACCTGCGCCGACGCGGTGGCGAAGATCGCCTATGCCGGCGCCGGCACCATCGAGTTTCTCTACGAGAACGGCGAATTCTACTTCATCGAGATGAACACCCGCCTGCAGGTCGAGCACCCGGTCACCGAGGCGATCTTCGACGTTGATCTGGTGCAGGAGCAGATCCGCGTCGCCGCCGGCCAGAAGATGTCGTTCACCCAGGCCGACCTCGAGGCCAACGGCCACGCCATCGAGTGCCGGATCAACGCCGAGCGCCTGCCCAACTTCCAGCCCTCGCCCGGCCGCATCCGCACCTACTACGCGCCCGGCGGCCTCGGCGTGCGCATGGACAGCGCGATCTTCGACGGCTACACCATCCCGCCCTACTACGACAGCCTGATCGGCAAGCTGATCGTCCACGCCCGCACCCGCGAACTCGCGCTCGCCCGCCTGCGCCGCGCCCTCTCCGAGCTGATCGTCGACGGCATCGACACCACCACGCCGCTGTTCCACGCCCTGCTCGAGGAACCCGACATCCAGAACGGCAACTACAACATCCACTGGCTGGAAAAGTGGCTCGAGCGCGAGAGCGTCTGAGTCCGCACGACGCTCCCATGCGCGACGACGCCCTGCCCGAGATCACCCCGACCCTGCTGCTGCAGGCCTATGCCTCGGGGGTCTTCCCGATGGCCGAGACCGCCGAGGACGACGAGATCTTCTGGGTGGACCCCCAGCGTCGCGGCGTCATGCCGCTCGATGGCCTCCACGTCTCCCGCCGCCTCGCCCGCAGCTTCCTGAAGGACGCCTTCGAGATCCGCGTCGACCACGACTTCGCCACCGTCATCGCCGCCTGCGCCGAGCGGCCGGAAACCTGGATCAATGGCCGTATCGCCCGGCTCTACCTCGACCTGCACCGGCTCGGCCACGCTCATTCGGTGGAGATATGGCAGGACGGCGAACTCGCCGGCGGTCTCTACGGCGTCGCTCTGGGGGCCGCCTTCTTCGGCGAAAGCATGTTCTCGCGCCGCCGCGACGCCTCGAAGCTCGCGCTGATCGCGCTGGTCGCCCGGCTCAACGCCGGCGGCTTCCGGCTGCTCGATACCCAGTTCGTCACCGATCACCTGATGCGGCTCGGCGCCGTCGAGATCAGCCGCGCCGCGTATCATCGCCAGCTCGAAGCCGCCGTGACCCGCCCCGCCCGGTTCCGCGCGCTTCCGGCCGACGCCAGCCGTCAGGACTTGCTGCAGCTCACCACCCAGACGTCGTAACGTGGATGGTCCAGCGCCGACAGCGCCGGCGACGAGGCGAACATCCACCCCGAAAACCGCGGGTTGGCCTCGCGAACGTCGCGGATCTGCAGGAACGCGTAGGCGTCGCCGGTCTCGTCGCCACGCGGCACCCGGCAGGTTTCCGCGGCAATCTCCAGATACCCGAACCGCACGCTGTCGCCCACGCGCATGTCGATGTCCTCCGCGGTGCCGTCCAGCGTGTCGAGCCCACGCAGATGCACCACCGGTTCATCGACCGTCGCGTCGGTGCCGTTGATCTGCACCGACTGCGCCGCGACCGCGGCGCCGGCCACCAGCGCCAGGCCGACCCCGAGCACGACCCGCCTCATTTCCCGGTCCCGAAGCGCATCAGCAGGTTCAGCAGGCTGACCGAGCCTTGCGTGTTCACGATCTCGTCGCCGTCCTTGAGCATGAACTCCGAGGCGCCGGGCGTGATCTCGACGAAGTTGCCGCCGAGCAGGCTTTCCGACGCGATCTTCACGTCCGAATCCTCCGGGATCTCGAGGCCGTCCTCGACAGTGAAGACCGCCTTGGCCTGGAAGCTCTTCGGGTCGAGCTCGAGCCCGGTCACCGAGCCCACGTTGATCCCGGCGACCCGCACGTCGGTCCCGACCGAAATCCCGTCCGCGCTGCGAAAGCTCGCGGTCAGCGGATAGCTTCCGCCGCCGAGCTGCACCCCGCGCGTCTGTCCGGCATAGACCACGAAACCCGCCGCCACGGCCAGAACCGCCGCCCCGATCACGGTCTCCGCAACGCTGTTCGCCACTGCCCGCTCCCTATTCCGGCGCCCAGGCCTCGTAATCGGCCTTTGCCTGCGGCCCGGGCGACAGGATGCTGCCTGGCGGCCGGTAGGCCAGCGCGCTGCCGGTCAGGTTCGGCACGTGCGGCTTCTCCCAGGGCTTTCGCGGCAGCGGCGCGGCCGTCGGCGGCTCCTGCCAGGTGTGATGTAGCCAGCCGTGCCACTCGGGCGACACCCGGCTCCCGTCCACCTCGCCATTATAGATCACCCACCGACGGGCGCCATCCGCGGTCTGGTAGTAGACGTTGCCCTGCGCGTCCTCGCCGACCCGCTGGCCGCGGCGCCACGTCAGCAATTGAGTCCCGAACGTCTGGCCGTTCCACCAGGTGAAGACCTTCGCCAGAAAGCTCATCCTGTCCTCGCGCTTTCGAAGTCACCCCCGTTATGGCGCAACCGGAGCGGAGGGTCCAGCGGTGAGGGGCGGAACCAAAGCGCTGCCGCCGATCGGATCTTGTACTTTCGCTGCGGACCGGATAGCAACGCGGCAGACGAGGATCGCCCATGAACCAGTTCTCCAGCTTGGACCCGACCGGATCCGCCCCCACCGCGACCGCCTTCATCGGGGATCTTGCGGCATTCGACGACTTCGGCCGGGCAACCGTCACCGAGACCGTCCACGGCATCCCATACCTGATCAACGCGTTCTGGACGGCGGGGCAGCGTCAGGCGCATTCGATCCATGAGGTCTCGTATCGGGCCTGCTTCAAGGCCCAGCTGCCCGCATTCTTCATCTCCCGGCTGACCGGCCCCGGAGACGCGGTGTTCGACCCGTTCATGGGGCGCGGCACCACCCCGGTTCAGGCCGCGCTGATGCAGCGGCAGGCTCATGGCAACGACATCAGCCCGCTCTCGGTCCTGCTGACCCGTCCGCGACTGCGCCCGATCGATCTGCGGGAGGTGGCGGCCGCGCTGGCAACCGTCGACTGGTCGCGAGGTGAGATCGAACGCGACGACCTGCTCGCCTTCTACCATCCGGCGACGCTCCGGAAGCTCGAGGCCCTGCGCTGCTGGCTCGCGGACCGCGCGCCGCTCGCAGCCGACGACGTCGACCCGGTGGCCGACTGGATCCGGATGGTGGCGATCAACCGCCTGTCAGGCCATTCCCCCGGCTTCTTCTCGGGCCGCTCGATGCCGCCGAACCAGGCGGTGTCGGTGAAGGCGCAGCGCCGCATCAACCAGAGGCTGGGCGTCGCGCCGCCCGAACGCGATGTTGCGCAGGTGATCCTGAAGAAGTCGAAGACCCTGCTCAAGGACGGCTCGGCGCCGGATCAGGGACGGGTCGGCCTGCACACCGGCCCGGCGTGGAGCGTTCCTGGCATCCCGGCGTCTTCGATCGATCTCACGGTCACCTCACCGCCGTTTCTCGACATCGTGCACTACGCCGCCGACAACTGGCTGCGCTGCTGGTTCGCGGGCATCGACCCGACTTCCGTCGCCATCGACATGCACCGCACCGAAGCCGCGTGGACCGCAATGGTGCATCGCGTGCTGACCGAGCAGGCCCGCATCCTGCGCCGGGGCGGCTATCTGGCGTTCGAAGTGGGAGAGGTTCGGAGTGGCAATGTGCTGCTCGAGCGGCTCGTCTGGGAAGCCGCCGACGGTCTGCCGTTCGACAGGTTGGGCGTGGTGATCAACCAACAGCAATTCACCAAGACCGCGAACTGCTGGGGTGTCACGAACGGGTCGAAAGGCACCAACACCAACCGGATCGTTCTGTTGCAGCGCAACTAGCAGTCAGGATTGGGACCGATCAGACCGCCCGGCTTCATTTGCCAACACGATTAATCTTCCTTAATCCCTTTTAAATCAACGGGATACCCGGAATTGCGCGCGCGCAACGTCCCCACGCTGCAGGGAACGCCCGCGCGCTCAGGATGCCGAGGCCGAGCCTTCCTTGCGGTCGGCGTAGATCAGCAGCGGCTCGCCCTTGCGGTTGATGCACTCGTCGTTGACCACCACCTCCTCGACCCCCTGCATCGAGGGCAGCTCGAACATGGTGTCGAGCAGCACCTCCTCGAGGATCGAGCGAAGGCCCCGGGCGCCGGTCTTGCGATTGATCGCGCGCTTGGCCACCGAGCGGAGCGCGTCCTCGGTGAACGTGAGTTGCACGTCCTCCATCTCGAACAGCCGCTGGTACTGCTTGACCAGCGCGTTCTTCGGCTCCGAAAGGATGGTGATCAGCGCATCCTCGTCCAGATCGGTCAGCGTCGCCAGCACCGGCAGGCGCCCGACGAATTCGGGGATCAGCCCGAACTTCAGCAAATCTTCCGGCTCCAGCTCCTGGAACAGCTCACCTACCCGGCGATCGTCGGTGTCCTTCACATCCGCGCCGAACCCCATTGCCGAACCGCGCCCGCGCTGGGCGATGATCTTGTCGAGGCCGGCGAACGCGCCGCCGCAGATGAACAGGATGTTGGTGGTGTCGACCTGCAGGAACTCCTGCTGCGGATGCTTGCGCCCGCCCTGCGGCGGGACGCTGGCGACGGTCCCCTCCATGATCTTCAGGAGCGCCTGCTGCACGCCCTCGCCCGACACGTCGCGGGTGATCGAGGGGTTGTCCGACTTGCGGCTGATCTTGTCGACCTCGTCGATGTAGACGATGCCCGCGCTGCGCCCGCTCGACGTTGTACTCCGCCGACTGCAACAGCTTCAGGATGATGTTCTCGACGTCCTCGCCGACATACCCCGCCTCGGTCAGCGTGGTGGCGTCGGCCATGGTGAACGGCACGTCGAGGATCCGCGCCAGTGTCTGCGCCAGCAGCGTCTTGCCGCAGCCCGTCGGGCCGATCAGCATGATGTTGGACTTCTGCAACTCCACGTCGGCATTCTTCGCCGCGTGGTTCAGCCGCTTGTAGTGGTTGTGCACCGCCACCGACAGCACCCGCTTGGCGACCTGCTGGCCGATCACGTAGTCGTCGAGCACCTTGCAGATCTCGTGCGGCGTCGGCACGCCGTCCGACGACTTGACCAGATTGCTCTTGGTCTCCTCGCGGATGATGTCCATGCAGAGCTCGACGCACTCGTCGCAGATGAACACGGTCGGACCCGCGATCAGCTTGCGGACCTCATGCTGGCTCTTGCCGCAGAACGAGCAATAAAGCGTGTTCTTCGCGTCGCCGCCGCTCGTCTTGCTCATCTCGCGCCTCCGGCTTTCGCCACTCTTTCGTGCATCAAATATATCGTCCGCGCAGAGCCCGCGGCAACCCATCCCAATGGAACATGCTTGAGCCGAGAATTACAAGCGCAAAGGGCGCGGTTGACGCCGAGCTCACGCCGGCTTCACCTCTTCGGCCCGCCGGGTCACGATCTCGTCGATATGACCCCAGTCCTTGGCCTCCTCGGCCGTCATGAAGCGGTCGCGCTCCAGCGCGCTCTCCACCGCCTCAAGGCTCTGACCGGAGTGCTTGACATAGATCTCGTTCAACCGCCGCTTGATCTTCAGCGTCTGCTCGGCGTGGATCATGATGTCGGTTGCCTGCCCCTGGAAGCCCGCCCGAGGGCTGGTGGACCATGATCGACGCGTTGGGCAGCGAGAACCGCATGCCCTTCTCGCCCGCGATCAGCAACAGCGAACCCGCCGACGCCGCCTGACCGACGCAGAGCGTCGAGACCGGCGGGCGAACGTACTGCATCGTGTCGTACATCGACAGCCCCGACGTCACCACACCGCCGGGGCTGTTGATGTACATCGAGATTTCCTTCTTCGGGTTCTCCGCCTCGAGAAACAGCAACTGCGCGATGATCAGCGTCGACATGCCGTCATGGATCGGTCCCGACACGAAGATGATCCGCTCCTTCAGCAGCCGCGAGAAGATGTCGTAGGCGCGCTCGCCACGGGCGGTCTGTTCGACCACCATCGGCACGAGGTTCATGTAGGTCTCAACCGGGTCTTTCATGGGGAAACTTGCCTTTCGCTGCCCGGGACATCCTGACATGCGCGTCCTGGTTGATGAGAGGAATAATCATCCGACCCGGCCACCGCAAGGGGCGCACCCCGACCGCGCCGTCCGCTCGAAACACCCAGGCTTCGTAAACCGTCCGTTTGCAAATGCCGGTGATACTCGGCGCGTCGCCGGATCGGCCGGCGGCCTCAGATCTTGAAAGCGCCCAAGCCCGTGGCCGACGTCAACCCGATTGCCCACCAGTTCCACCTCGCCGACATCGAGCGGGCAGTCCGCCCACGCGGTCGAAATCTGCCGCACGCGACGCCCCTCACCGCGCGTGTGCGGGCGGCCATTCGCGATCTGATGGCCTGGCGGGCCCAGCCGGCGCGGATCGCGCCGCCGTCGCAGCCCGGCTAGGTCGTCGCCACCTCGCCCGACGCCGGCAGCGTCGCCGGCGCCTCGTCGTCGAGCGCCTCGATCGCCTTCTGCAGCTCGTCCTTGCTGACCGGCTTCTCGGTCACCTTGGCAAGCTCCAGGATGAAGTCGACCACCTTGTCCTCGAACAGCGGCGCGCGGATCTGCTGCAGCGCCTGCGGGTTCTTCTGCACGAACTCGAGGAACTGCCGCTCCTGGCCGGGATACTGCCGCGCCTGCGCGAACAGCGCCTGCTGCAGCTGCTGGTCGGTCACGGTGATGTCGTGCTTGTTGCCAAGCTCGGCCAGCAGCAGCCCCAGACGCACCCGGCGCTCCGCCAGCCGCTTGTGCTCGTCGGTCGCCTCGATCTCCTCGTGGTCGTGGCCGTGGTGGTCCTCATGCTCCTCGTGCCAGAGCTGATGGGCGATCTGCTTGGCCTCCACGTCCACCAGCGTCGGCGGCAACTCGAAGCTCACCTTCTCGTCCAGCGCGTCCATCAGCCGCCGCTTCAGGATCGCCCGGCTCGCCTGCGCATACTCGTCCCCGAGCCGCGTGCGGATCTGTTCCTTCAGCGCGTCGAGCGAGTCCGCGCCGAATCGCTTCGCCAGCTCGTCGTCGACCTTCGCGGACTTCGGCGCCTTGACGGCCTTGACCGTCACCGCGAACGACGCCTCCTTGCCGGCAAGGTTCGGCGCGCCGTACTGCTCCGGGAACGTGACCTTGACCTCGGTCTCGTCGCCGACCTTCACGCCGACCAGCTGCTCCTCGAAGCCGGGAATGAAGCTGCCCGCTCCGAGCACCAGCGGATAGTCCTCCGCCGCGCCGCCCTCGAACGGCTCGCCATCGACCGAGCCCTTGAAGTCGATGACGACCTGGTCTTCGTCCTTCGCCTTGGTGCCCTTCTTGCGGTCCTCGTAATCCTTCGCCGAGGACGCGAGATTTTCCAGCGCCTCGTCGACCGACTTGTCGTCGATCTCCGCCACCAGCTTCTCGAGCGTCACCTCGGCCAGCGCCACCTCGGGCACCTGTGGCAGCGTCTCGTAGGTCATCGACACCTCGACGTCCTGGCCCTCCTGCCAGTCCTCGTTGGTCATCTTGACCTCGGGCTGCAGCGCCGGCCGGTCGCCCGACGCCTCGAAGTGGTCCCGCATCGCCTGGTCGATGCTCTCCTGCATCGCCTCGCCCAGAACCGACTTGCCGAACATCTTCTTCATCAGCGCCGCCGGCGCCTTGCCCTTGCGGAAGCCCTTCATCTGGAAGTCCTTGCGGGCTTCATCGAGCTTTTCGTTGACCTTGGCCTCGAGTTCCGGAGCGGGGACCGTGATCGCGTAGCCCCGCTTCAGGCCTTCGTTCAGGGTTTCGGTGACCTGCATCGTTGAATTACCTCGTCATCTCTCGTCTGGTGCGGGCGGAGGGACTTGAACCCCCACGCCTTGCGGCGCCAGAACCTAAATCTGGTGCGTCTGCCAGTTCCGCCACGCCCGCGGGGTCGCGGCCCCCGCCGGGCCGGATCGCCGCGCTTCCTACCAGAGCCGTCCGACCCGCGCGAGCGAAAAATCCTCGGGATATGGGCCTTCCGTGTCCCGACCCCGAGCCCGGCATCCGCTTCAATTCCGCCCAACATTTGGGCAACCTGCCCATTTCACTGGCATGCCGTCCGGATTTCCCCGCCGCCTCGGCGTCTCCGCGCCGCCGTCGCATTGAAACCCCGCGGGCAAGCTGATTTGTCAGGCTTCGATCTGGCGACCGGATCGCCAGGGAACGAGCGGGAGCCCCGGACCATGAAAAAGATCGAAGCGGTCATCAAGCCGTTCAAGCTTGATGAAGTGAAGGAGGCCCTGCAGGAAGTGGGCATCCAGGGCCTCAGCGTGACGGAGGCCAAGGGCTTCGGGCGGCAGAAGGGCCATACCGAGCTTTACCGCGGCGCCGAGTACGTCGTGGACTTCCTGCCCAAGGTGAAGATCGAGGTGGTCCTGGCCGACGAGCAGGTGGACCAGGCGATCGAGGCGATCGTCAATGCCGCGAAGACCGGCAAGATCGGCGATGGAAAGATCTTCGTCATGCCCGTCGAGCAGGCGATCCGGATCCGCACCGGCGAAGAGGGCAACGAAGCCCTCTGAGCTTTGTCGCGTGCCAAAGCCATACAACCAAGGAAACGAGATGAGCGACAAGAATTCGGTTCTGAAGTCCCTCAAGGACGACGACATCGCTTACGTGGACCTGCGCTTCTGCGATCCGCGGGGCAAGCTGCAGCACGTCACGGTCATGCAGGACCAGGTCGACGAGGACTTCCTCGACGAGGGCTTCATGTTCGACGGCTCCTCGATCGCCGGCTGGAAGTCGATCGAGAAATCCGACATGAAGCTGATGGCCGACCCCGCCTCGGCCTACGTCGATCCGTTCTACGCCGAGAAGACCCTGTGCCTGCATTGCACGGTGCTCGAGCCCGACACCAACGAGCCCTATGACCGCGACCCTCGCGGCACCGCACAGAAGGCCGAGGCTTTCCTCAAGCAGACCGGCATCGGCGATGCCTCCTACTTCGGCCCAGAGGCCGAGTTCTTCCTGTTCGACGACGTCCGCTTCTCCAACCTCCCGAACAAGGTCGGCTTCCAGATCGATGCGGTCGATGCCGCCTGGAACACCGACACCGCCTACGAGATGGGGAACATGGGGCATCGCGCGGGCGTCAAGGGCGGCTACTTTCCGGTGCCGCCGGTCGACGCCGCCCAGGACATCCGCTCCGAGATGCTCTCGACGATGAAGCGGATCGGCATGAAGGTCGACAAGCATCACCATGAAGTCGCCTCGCCGCAGCACGAGCTCGGCATGATCTTCGGGTCGCTGACCGAGCAGGCCGACAACCTGCTGAAGTACAAGTATGTGATCCAGAACGTCGCGCATGCCTATGGAAAATCGGCGACCTTCATGCCGAAGCCCTACTACGGCGACAACGGCTCGGGCATGCACGTCAACATGTCGGTCTGGAAGGGCAACAAGCCGATCTTCGCCGGCGACAAGTATGCCGATCTCTCGTCGGAGGCGCTCTGGTTCATCGGTGGACTGCTCAAGCACGCCAAGACCATCAACGCGTTCACCAATCCGACCACCAACAGCTACAAGCGGCTGATCCCGGGCTTCGAGGCGCCGGTGCTGCTGGCCTACTCCGCCCGCAACCGCTCCGCCTCGATCCGCATCCCGTGGACCGAGAGCCCCAAGGCCAAGCGCGTCGAGGCCCGCTTCCCCGACCCCGCCGCCAACCCCTATCTCGGCTTCGCCGCGCTGCTGATGGCCGGCATCGACGGCATCCGCAACAAGATCGAGCCGGGTCCTGCCTCGGACAAGGATCTCTACGACCTGCCGCCCGAGGAACTGGCCGAGATCCCGACTGTCTGCGGCAGCCTGCGCGAGGCGCTCGAGGCGCTGACCAACGACCACGACTTCCTGCTGCACGGCGACGTGTTCACCAAGGGTCAGATCGAAGGCTACACCGCGCTGAAGTGGCCCGAGGTCTACATGATGGAGCACACGCCCCATCCGGTCGAATACCAGATGTACTACTCGCTCTGAGCCGGTCCGCCGGAGGGCCTTCGGGTTCTCCGGCAGCGCCGGCCTTCAGGTCTCCTCGGCGGGCGTGCTCCGGTTTGCCTTGAGGGCGCCGCGCCGGGTCTTCGCGTCGAGCCGCCGCCGCACCGATCCCTTGGTCGGCCGGGTCGGCCGTCGCCGTTTCGGCCGCTCCAGCGCCGCGAGGATCATCGCGCGCAGCTTCTCCCGCGCCTCCTCCCGGTTCATCGCCTGGCTGCGGTGCCGCTCCGCGGTGACGATCAGCGCCCCCTCGCCGGTCCAGCGCCAGCCGGCCAGCCGCTTCAGCCGCGCCTTCACGTCCGGCGCGAGGCCGGGCGAGCGCGCCGCCTCGAACCGCAGCGCCACCGCCGTCGAGACCTTGTTTACGTTCTGCCCGCCCGGCCCGGAGGCGCGCTGGAACGTCTCGGTCAGTTCCCAGTCCTCGATGACGATGTCGTCGTTGATCCGCAGCATGGTCCGGCAATCATAAAAGGAGAGGGACGCAAAAGGAGAGGGGCCGCAGCGACTGCGGCCCCTCGGATTTTCATGAGCTTGGAGGTTGGCCGGCAAGAGCCTGGCCCGTCGTGTCGGTCCCTGTCCCCGGGGGGCTGCCCCTCAGGCGGAACCTCCACGCGTAAACCCGGCCTCACGCTCCAAAGCCTCACTCGACATTGGATCACCTCCTTTCGCTGGTTTCGGTTGCTTCGATGTTTGCCAGCCTCCCGACAAAACGCAAGGATTTTTTCAGCGCGCCGGCGCCAGCCGACGCACCGCCGCACGGAACGGCAGCAACGCGATGGCGGCGAGCGTCAGCTTCACCAGGAAGTCGGCCGTCCCGAGGCTGACCCACAGCGGCGCGACCGGTCCGCGACCGAGCAGCGGCACCGCCTCATTCGCCCAGGCCACGTCGACCTGCGGGGCGATCCACCCGAGCCCGGCCGAGAACGCCACCGAGAAGAAGATTGCCGTGTCGAGCGCGCTGCCGAACAGGCTCGATACCAGCGGCGCCCGCCACCAAGCGCCGCCGCGCAGCCGGTCGAAGATCGCCACGTCGAGCATCTGCGCCGACAGGAACGCGAGCCCCGAGCCGAGCGCCACCCGCGGGCTGACCAGCGGCCCGAGCGGCCCGGTGATCTGGGTGCCGATCAGGCTGCAAGCGATCCCGACCAGCAAAGCCGGCCAGCACCACCCGCCGCGCAGCGCGCGGCCCGTGCAGCCGGTTCATCAGGTCGGTGACGAGAAACGCGAAGGGATAGGTGAAGGCGCCCCAGGTCAGCCAGTTCCCGAACAGGAACTGCACGAGGATGTTCGAGGCGACGACGACCGCCGCCATCGCGGCGATGCCCGGAAGGAGGGCGCGGGACATGGATCGGGTTCCGTTTTGACAAGGTTGCGGACACTTGTCCGCCGGGAGACGACGATCCGTGGGCCCTTAGCCGAGACGCCGAGCCGGATCAAGCGCGGGTAAAGCGCCGGATCAAGCCGTTCGCGGAGGGGTGCTGGCGCGTTAAACAGGATCAAGTCTATGATATTGATAGGTCAAACTTGGTAGGCGCCGCCGTTTTCCTCCAGGCGCGACCGCCTTGCCCCGATGCCCGCGCGGCGGTAGAAGGGCGCCCGAACTCACACCAAGCGGAACAGCGACCATGGCCGAGCTTGCCTACAAGGAGCCGGACCCGAAGATCATCGCCGGCGCCAGGGGCGACTGGGAGATGGTGATCGGCCTCGAGGTTCACGCTCAGGTCTCGTCCAACGCCAAGCTTTTTTCCGGCGCCTCCACCACCTTCGGCGCTGCGCCCAACACAAACGTCAGCCTGGTGGACGCGGCGATGCCGGGCATGCTGCCGGTGGTCAACGGCTTCTGCCTCGAACAGGCGGTGCGCACCGGCCTCGGGCTGAAGGCCGCAATCAACCGCTTCTCGCGCTTCGACCGCAAGAACTACTTCTACCCCGACCTGCCGCAGGGCTACCAGATCAGCCAGCTCTATCACCCCATCGTCGGCGAGGGCGAGGTGCTGGTCGATCTCGGTCCCGGCGTCGCCCGCCGGGTACGGGTCGAGCGCATTCACCTCGAGCAGGACGCCGGCAAGTCGGTGCACGACCTCGCCCCCGACGTCACCTGCGTCGATCTCAACCGCACCGGCGTCGCGCTGATGGAGATCGTCTCGCGCCCCGACATCCGGGGGCCGGAGGAGGCGGCGGAATACGTCCGCAAGCTGCGCCAGATCCTGCGCTATCTCGGCACTTGCGACGGCAACATGCAGGAAGGGAGCCTGCGCGCCGACGTCAACGTCTCGGTGCGGCCGAAGGGCTCGACCGGGCTCGGTACCCGCTGCGAGATCAAGAACATGAACTCGATGCGCTTCATCATGGCCGCGATCGACTTCGAGGCGAAGCGCCAGATCGCGATCCTCGAGGACGGCGGCGCGATCGAGCAGGAAACCCGGCTCTACGACCCGACTCGGCGGCGAGACCCGCTCGATGCGGTCCAAGGAGGAGGCGCACGACTACCGCTACTTCCCCGATCCGGACCTGCTGCCGATCGAGCTGGACGACGCCTGGATCGAGGCGATCGCCGCGACCCTGCCCGAGCTGCCGGACGCGAAGAAGGCCCGCTTCGTCACCGACTACGGCATGACCGAGTACGACGCCGGGGTCTTGACCGCCGAGACCGCCAGCGCCAGCTACTTCGAGGCGGTGGCGAAGGGGCGCGACGGCAAGCAGGCCGCGAACTGGGTCATCAACGAGTTGTTCGGCCGCCTCAACAAGCAGGGCCACGGCATCGAGGAGAGCCCGGTCGACGCGCGCCAGCTCGGCGGGCTGATCGACCTCGTGGGTTCGGGCGAGATCTCGGGCAAGATCGCTAAGGACGTTTTCGAGATTCTCTGGACCGAAGGCGGCGATCCGGCGACAATCGTTGCCGAGCGGGGCCTTCGGCAGGTGACGGACACCGGTGCCATCGAGGCTGCGGTGGACGAGGTGATGGCGGCTAACCCGGACAAGGTAGCGCAGGCGCGGGAGAAGCCGTCGCTGGCGGGCTGGTTCGTCGGCCAGGTGATGAAGGCGACCGGCGGCAAGGCGAACCCGCAGGCGGTCAACGCGTTGGTGCGCGCGAAGCTCGGGACGGACTGACGGGCGCGGCGTGCGCGCGGGGAGGGAAACGATGATACACTACGATTACAGGGTGATCCCGGCGCCGAAGCGCGCGAAACGGGTCAAGGGCGTGCATGGCACCGAGGAGCTGTTCGCGCTGACCCTGACCGAGTCGATCAACGAGATCGCCCGGGAGGGCTGGGAGTACGTCCGGGCCGAGCATCTGCCGGCCGAGGCGCCGCGCGGCTGGTTCGGCGCCCGCTCCGCCGGGGAGCAATCGGTTCTCGTCTTCCGGCGGGCGCGCGAATTGGCCGGGCCGCGGCTGGTGGCCTCGGCGACGCGGCCCGAGCCCGCGCCCGGCGAGCGGTCCGCTCCCGACGCACCGCATCAGCCCTCGCCGGGCGAGCAGGCGGTGGTCGACCGGCTGCAGCACCGGATGCGCCGGGAACCCGCCCTCAGGCTCGAACCGCTTCCCGGCGGGGCGGACGAGCTGACGCCGCTTCGCCCGGCTCCGAAGCTCGGCCCCGCCGACAAGACCTGATCAGCGGCCGCTGCCCGACAGATCGAGGGCGAGCGCATGCACGCCTCCCTCGAGTTCGGCTGCCAGTGCCCGATGAACCGCACGGCTGCGTTCGACACGGGTGAGCCCGTCGAGCCGTGCCGAACGCATCACCACGCGGAAGTGCGTCCCGCCGCCCTCGCGCCAGCCGCCGTGGCCGCGATGCTGCTCGCTCTCGTCGATCACCTCGAGGTGGTCGGGATGAAACGTCTCCGTCAGCCGGCTGCGCAGCGTCTCGGCCATCGTGTCGCCCGTCGTCATATTTGCCTCGCTTCCGGACACGGGCCTTGGCCCGCCCCGGCAAAAGTCTAAACTCTACCGCCCGAGTCGCCCAAGCTTCCGAGGAACGGCCTTGCCTATCAATCGTCGCACGCCTTTCGACTTCGACATTTCCGTGAGCGCCGACAAGAAGCGGCGCTCGCGCGGACGCAGCCAGTCCGGCGCCGTCGAGACCTCCGGGCGGGTCTGCGAACGCGCCGGCTGCACCAAGCCCGGCAAATACCGGGCCCCGAAGTCACCCGACACGCTCGACGACTTCCACTGGTTCTGCCTCGATCACGTGCGGGAATACAACCTGCGCTGGAACTTCTTCGAGACCCATTCCGACGCCGACCTCAAGCACCAGTTCGCCGCGGACCGGGTCTGGGGCCGCGCCACCCGGCCCTTTCCCGAGACGCCGGGCCGCAACGGCACTCAGCCGCACGCCGACGGCCGCGCCTGGCAGCGGTTCGGCTTCGACGATCCGATGGAACTGCTCGGCGAGAAGGGCACGCTGAACCCGGGCGCCGACCGAGCGGCGGCACGGCCGCAGCGCCGGCTGCCGCCGACCGAGCGCCGGGCGCTCGAGATCCTCGACGCGCAGGACGGCCAGACCAAGACCGAGATCCGCAAGCAGTACAAGGCGCTGGTCAAGGACCTGCACCCCGACATGAACGGCGGCCGCCGCGACGATGAGGCGCGGCTGTCGGAAGTGGTCTGGGCCTGGGAGCAGATCAAGGCGAGCCGCAGCTTCCGCGACTGACCGCTCAGTAGTCGCCTTCGACCGCGTCCGGTCCCGGCGGGGTGGCGTCGCCGGAGGGTGGCGGCGGCGAGCAGGCCGCGACGACGGCGAGAAGGAGCAGGATGGCCCAGGGGCGGGCGGGAGCAGGCATCGATCGGCCTCCTTGCGGACATGCGCGGTATGGCGCGGCACCCGAGCCTCCGGCGATCCGCCGCCTGCTGTCAAGCCCGCGACGTCTCCGGCTGCGAACCGGCGGGCCGCGCCTTGCATCGGGGCGGCAATTGCGACACATACCCCCGGGAACGGCGACGGCGCGCGGGCGCCGTCCGGAGAGGATGAGACGATGGCGGACGGCGGGCTGGAGATGCAGACGGAACCGACGGAAGACCTGAGCGTGCGCGATCTGTTCGGGATCGACACCGACATGACCATCAAGGGCTTCGCCGAGCCCACCGACCGGGTGCCCGACCGCGATCCGACCTACCGCTTCGACCGCGACACCACGCTCGCCATCCTCGCGGGCTTCGCCCACAACCGGCGGGTGATGATCCAGGGCTACCACGGCACGGGGAAGTCGACCCACATCGAGCAGGTGGCGGCGCGGCTCAACTGGCCGTGCGTGCGGGTCAACCTCGACAGCCACATCAGCCGGATCGACCTGATCGGCAAGGACGCGATCAAGATCCGCGACGGGCTGCAGGTGACCGAGTTCCAGGAGGGCATCCTGCCGTGGTGCCTGCGCAACCCGGTGGCGATCTGCTTCGACGAGTACGACGCCGGCCGGCCGGACGTGATGTTCGTGATCCAGCGGGTGCTGGAGGTCGACGGCAAGCTGACGCTCCTGGACCAGAACAAGGTGATCCGGCCGCATCCGTATTTCCGGCTGTTCTCGACGTCGAACACCGTCGGTCTCGGCGACACCACCGGGCTCTACCACGGCACCCAGCAGATCAACCAGGGCCAGATGGACCGCTGGTCGGTGGTGGTGACTCTGAACTACCTCGCCCACGACGCCGAGCAGGACATCGTGCTGGCCAAGAACGCCGACTACGACACGCCGGAGGGCCGCAAGACCGTCAGCCGCATGGTGACGGTGGCGGACCTGACGCGGGCGGCGTTCATGAACGGCGATCTCTCGACGGTGATGAGCCCGCGGACGGTGCTCGCCTGGGCCGAGAACGCCCGGATCTTCGGCGACATCGGCTTCGCGTTCCGGCTGACGTTCCTCAACAAGTGCGACGAGCTGGAGCGGCAGACGGTGGCGGAGTTCTACCAGCGCTGCTTCGACAAGGAACTGCCGGAAAGCGCTGCGAGCGTCAGCCTTGGATGAGCGCGGAGTGGGCACGCGTGCCCACTCCATCAAGCCATTGATTCAACAGAATTTCGGTTGCTGAATTAACCGGAGCGAAAGGTTTGCTCAGGCCGCCGCGCGCTCGCTTTCGTCGCGCGCCGCCATCGTCGCCCGGGTCCACCAGTCGAGGTCGGCGAGCATCGCCCTGGCGCTCGGCATGATGTGATCCTCGATGCCGGAGATCGGGCCGTTCTCGCCCATCGGGTGCACCTTCATGAAATCCCCTCCCATGATGTGGACGCCCGAGCGGACCGGGACCATCTGCAGCTCGATGGCGATGGAGCGCAGGTGCTCGGCGGCGCGGCTGCCGCCGGTCGAGCCGTAGGCCATCACCGCGGCGGGCTTGTGCACCCATTCCTTGTAGGCCTGGTCGAGCGCGTTCTTCAGCGCACCGGGCACCGAGCGGTTGTATTCGGCGGTGACGAAGATGAAGCCGTCGAAAGTCGCGAGCTTCTGCTGCCAGGCGATCGCGTGCGGATCCCGGGTCGGCGCCCAGAGGTTCGAGCTGACCTCGTTGAAGAGCGGCAGGTCGAAGTCGCGCAAGTCGAGCAACTCGACCTCCCAGTCCTTGCGCTGGCTGGCGAGATCGAAGATCCAGGCTGCCGGCTTGTCGGCAAATCGGCTATCACGGGTCGAGCCGATGATGACGGCGATGCGGGGTTTCGTGGTCACTCTAGGTCTCCTGTTGAAACTGGTATCTAATCGACACCATGTGACTTATCGTTCCTGCCGTGGATGACAAGGAGGCACCGTCATGTGCCCAGGTGAGTTCGAAGATACCTCGCAGTGCGAGCAGATCAGCGCGCTTCTCTCGCGTGTTGGCGACAAGTGGACCGTGCTGGTCGTCCGGATCCTCGGGGCCGGGCCGATGCGGTTCAACGCCCTGCGCCGGACCGTTGGCGACATCTCGCAGAAGATGCTCGCCACCACCCTGCGCAACCTCGAGCGCGACGGGTTCGTCACCCGCACGGTCACGCCGACGACGCCGCCGCAGGTGGAGTATGCCCTGACCGACCTCGGCAGCGGCCTGCTCGAGCCGGTCCGGGCGCTGGCGGAATGGACGGTGGCGAACGCCGACCGGATCGAAGCGGCCCGGCGCGCCTACGCCGTCCGCACGACCGCCGCGGAGCAGCCCTTGCGCAGCGCCCCGACGCATGGTTTCTCCGGCAAATGACCAAACCCGCCGACAACCCCTCCGAGCCGTTCAAGAAGGCGCTCACCGAGGCGACCCGCGCCATGGCGGGCGAGCCGGAGCTGACGGTCGCCTATTCGGTCGATCCCTCCGGCGTCTCGGCCGGGACGATGCGGCTGCCGCAGGTGACGCGCCGGCTGACCCGCGACGAGGTGATGCTGGCCCGCGGCACCGCCGACGCCTTCGCGCTCCGGCTGCGCTACCACAACGACACCACCCACCGCCGCTACGCACCGCCCGGCGAGATCGCCTCGGAGCTTTTCGAGGCGATGGAGACCGCGCGTTGCGAGGCGATGGGGGCGCGGGCGATGCCGGGCACGGCCGGCAACATCGACGCCAAGATCGCCGAGGAGGCGCGCCGCGGCGGCTACGGCGAGATCACCGACCCTGCCCAGGCGCCGCTGGCGCAGGCGGCGGGCTACATGGTGCGCCAGATCGCCACCGGCCGGACGCTGCCGGCGGGCGCGCAGAACGTGCTCGATCTCTGGCGCGGGTTTCTCGACAGCCACGCGGGCGCGACGCTCGAAGGCGTTGACGGGGTGCTCGGCGACCAGCAGGCCTTCGCCCGCTTCGCGCGCAAGGTCATCGACGAGCTTGGCTACGGCGACCAGCTCGGCGAGGATCCCGACACCGACGAGACCGAGGAGGAAGCCGGCGACGAGGCCGAGGAGCAGCCACAGGAGAGCGGCGGCGAGCCCGAGGACCAGACCGAGCAGGACGCCAGCGGCGAGGACGCCCCCGCCGACGATCGCGCCGACCCCGAGGATCTGCAGGCGGCGATGGAAGCCGCCGACGACACCGACCTCGCCGAGGAGATGGACGTCGAGGAGAGCGAGGCGCCGGAACTGCGCCCGCCCCCGCCGCATTCCGACGCCGATCCCGCCTACAGGGTCTACGTCACCAGGTTCGACGAGGAGATCGCCGCGGAGGATCTCGCCGACCCGGTCGAACTCGAGCGGCTGCGGGCCTACCTCGACCAGCAGCTCGAGCCGCTCCGGGGCGCCGTCGCCCGTCTCGCCAACCGGCTGCAGCGCCGGCTGCAGGCGCAGCAGAACCGCGCCTGGGACTTCGATCTCGAGGAAGGCACGCTCGATGCCGGCCGCCTCGCCCGCGTCGTCGCCAACCCGATGACGCCGCTCTCGTTCAAGATGGAGCGCGACACCGACTTCCGCGACACTGTCGTCACGCTCCTGCTCGACAATTCCGGCTCGATGCGCGGCCGCCCGATCTCGATCGCCGCGATCTCGGCCGACGTGCTGGCCCGGACGCTGGAGCGCTGCCAGGTCAAGGTCGAGATCCTCGGCTTCACCACCCGCGCCTGGAAGGGCGGCCAGAGCCGCGAGGGCTGGCTCGCCGCCGGGCGCCCGGCCCTGCCGGGCCGACTGAACGACCTGCGCCACATCATCTACAAGTCCGCCGACGCGCCCTGGCGGCGGGCAAGGCCCAACCTCGGGCTGATGATGAAGGAGGGGCTCCTGAAGGAGAACATCGACGGCGAGGCGCTGGAATGGGCGCACCGCCGCCTGACCGGCCGCCCCGAGGCGCGGCGCATCCTGATGGTGATCTCCGACGGCGCCCCGGTCGATGACTCGACCCTGTCGGTGAACCCGGCGAACTACCTCGAGAAGCACCTGCGCGACGTGATCACGATGATCGAGCGCCGGCGCCAGGTCGAGCTCATCGCCATCGGCATCGGCCACGACGTCACCCGCTACTACGGCCGCGCCGTGACCATCACCGACGTCGAGCAGCTCGCCGGCACCATGACCGAGCAGCTGGCGGCGCTGTTCGACAACGACCCGGTGCGCGCCGCGCGCACCGGTGGCGAGCGCGTGCGGGCCTGACGGAACGGCCTTAGGGGCGCGGCGTTGCGCCCCTGCAGAAACGAAAGGGACAAGGGGAATGCATCTCGACATTACCGGCATCGGCGGC
Organism: uncultured Alphaproteobacteria bacterium; assembly: GCA_963773555.1. Classification (GTDB taxonomy): domain Bacteria; phylum Pseudomonadota; class Alphaproteobacteria; order Rhodobacterales; family Rhodobacteraceae; genus Amaricoccus. The sequence goes on along the minus strand of CAVZCB010000044.1, from coordinate 49,975 downwards.
CTGATCCTGCTCGCCCTCGACATCTGGGCGCTGATCGCGGTGATCGGCTCGAACGCCACCACGGGCAAGAAGGTGATCTGGGTGCTGGTGATCCTGATCCTGCCGCTGGTCGGCTTCCTCGCCTGGCTGTTCCTGGGCCCGCGGGCCTCGCACACCTGACCGCCGAGGGGCATCGTCCATGAAGATCTTCACCTGTCAGAACTGCGGGCAGCTCCTGCATTTCGAGAACACCGTCTGCATGCGCTGCGGCATGGCGCTCGGCTTCCTGCCCGACGACCTCGCGCTTTCGGCGCTGACGCCCGAGGGCGACGGCTTCCGGGCGCTGGCGGGGGACGGCGCCTGGCGCCTCTGCGCCAATGCCTCGGAAGGCGCCTGCAACTGGCTGGTTCCGGCCGGCGACACCCACGAGTTCTGCCCGGCGTGCGATCTCAACCACACCATCCCCGACCTGTCGGTCCCGGGGAACCCCGAGCGCTGGCGCGCGCTCGAGGCGGCCAAGCGCCGGCTGATCTATGCCCTGAAGCGGCTCGATCTCCCGCTGACCAGCCAGAAGGAGGACAAGCACCACGGGCTTGCCTTCGACTTCCTGTCGGACGCCGCGGGCGGCGAGCCGGTGATGACCGGGCACGACGACGGCCTGATCACCATCAACATCGCCGAGGCCGACAGCGCCGAGCGGGAGCGGCGGCGGCTGGAGCTGGGCGAGCCCTACCGCACGCTGCTCGGCCATCTGCGCCACGAGGTCGGGCACTACTACTGGGACGTGCTGGTGCGCGACGGCGGCAGGCTCGAGGCGGCGCGCGCGGTGTTCGGCGACGAGACCGAGGACTACCAGGAGGCGCTTACCCGCCACTACCAGAACGGCCCGCCGGCCGGCTGGGAGGAGACCTTCGTCAGCAGCTACGCCACCATGCACCCCTGGGAGGACTTCGCCGAGACCTGGACCCACTACCTGCACATGGTCGACACGCTCGACACCGCGGCGAGCTTCGGCATGGTGGTCGATCCGGAAGTGACCACGGATCCGGCGATGGAGACCGAGATCGGCTTCGATCCCTATCGCACCCGCAACTTCGACCGGCTGGTGGCGGCGTGGCTGCCGATCACGGTCGCGGTCAACAGCCTGAACCGCAGCATGGGCCAGCCCGATCTCTATCCCTTCGCGCTGACCCCCGGCACCATCGAGAAGCTGCGCTTCATCCACGCGCTGGTGCGCGGCACGGGGTGATACCAGCGGCCCTCCGGCCTGACTTCTTGCGCTCGACACCTGCACCTTGGCTTGATCTTTCGCGCGACGGTGAAGCCTGCCGGATTTGACCGTCGGCAAATCCGGCCGCCGGGCGGCCGCGATAGCCGGCCACCCCGGGGCGCCCGCGCCCGGATCGAGAACGACGGTCCAGGCCGCGCTCCCCTTCGCCTCCGCAGGGGCTCCGGCGAACGGGTGATGTACTGAAGGTTCTGCAAAAGCGCGGCGCGCGCGAGGCGGTCATGGCACGCTGGTGATTGTTGACGTCACCGGGCCCATAGGAGGGGCGAGTGCCATGACCGTGAAGCAGGGTACGACCAGCATGATCGACGTGAAAGCGCTGCTGGAGGGGGATGGGGACTATCTGTGGGCGATGGTGCGGGCGGTGGTCGAGGCGACGCTTGAGGCGGAGATGACCGCCGCGCTCGGTGCCGAGAAGGGCGAGCGGAGCGAGGGGCGGCTCGGCTACCGGTCCGGCAGCTATGGCCGGACGCTGGTGACGCGGGTGGGGACGCTGGAGCTTCGGGTGCCGCAGGACCGGGACGGGCGGTTCTCGACGCGGCTTTTCGAGCGTTACCAGCGGTCGGAGAAGGCGTTGGTGGCGGCGCTGGCGGAGATGTACGTCCAAGGGGTGTCGACGCGGAAGGTGAAGGCGATCACCGAGGAATTGTGCGGGCACGCCTTCTCGGCCTCGGCGATCGGCGCGGTCAACAAGACGCTGGACGCGGAACTCGCGGCCTTCGCGGAGCGCCGGCTGGAGGAAGCCTATCCCTACCTGATCCTCGACGCGCGCTACGAGAAGGTGCGGGAGGGCGGCGTGATCCGCTCCCGCGCGGTGCAGGTGGCGATCGGTGTCGACTGGGAAGGCCGGCGCAACGTGCTCGGCGTGGAGCTGGCCAACCGGGAGAGCGTCACCAGCTGGAAGGACTTCCTCGTCGCGCTGAAGGCACGCGGGCTGGACGGGGTGGAGTTCGTGGTGTCGGACGACCACGAAGGTCTGAAGCGGGCGATCCGCGAGACCCTGCCGGCAGCGGCGTGGCAGCGTTGCTACGTGCATTTCCTCCGCAACGCGCTCGACCACCTGCCGCGCAGGGCCGGCGTCGATTGCCTGCAGGAGCTCCGCTGGCTCTACGACCGGCGCGAACTCGCCGAGGCGCGCCAGGACCTCGCCCGCTGGCTCGGCAAGTGGCAGGCGAAGCACCCCAAGCTCTGCGACTGGGTCGAGGCGAACATCGAGGAGACGCTCACCTACTTCTGCCTGCCGCAGCCGCACCACAAGCACATGAAGTCCACCAACATGCTCGAGCGCCTGAACCAGGAGTTGAAGCGCCGCACCCACGTGGTGCGCATCTTCCCCAACGCCGAGAGCTGCCTGCGCCTGGTGCGGGCGCTGGCGGTCGAGACCCACGAGAACTGGCTCGAGGCCATCCGCTACCTCAACATGGCCCATCTGGCCGAGCACAAGAAGGAGACGCTACGCAAGATCGACCAGGCCGCCTGACGGCGGCCGGCGGGGGCGCGCGCCTGCGTCCCGCATGCGCGGCGCGCGCCCCCGCCAAAGCCCAGCGGCTATGACGCCAAATTGCAGAGAAGCTGGACACTACTAGCCCAATGGGGCCGTTGGTAGAACACCAGCGGCCGTGCGACCTGACCCGCGCCGCAAAGCCGAAAACGCCCATACGTATTCCATATGCGTTCCATACGCGGTCCATACGCATAAGATTGCGGCATTTCAGAGGCTTGCGCAATTCTCACCCGGACTGGCAGCCAGCATGTGGCTTCGACCGGACAAGCGACCCAAGGTTGGTCGCCGGGGCCGTGGTATGATCGTGCGCGGCCAGGGCAGCGAACGGGCTCGGCCGCCCGACTGGGGCGCGCGCGGGCGTCAGAGTTGCTCGACCGCAACCCGGCTGTCGTCGAAGGCGATCATGCCGGCGATCCGCTCCGCGCCCTCGGGCGGCGCGGTGTAGGACCAGGCGGCACGGGGGATGGCGTCGCTCGAGGTCAGGACGTCGAAGAAGCGCGCGTCGCCGAGGCCGCCGAGGGCCTCCGCCCCCTCCAGTTCTTCGAGGAACGCCATCCCGAGATCGTCGCGGGGGAAGTAGATCACCCGGACGTCTCCGTCCTGCACCATTTCCATCGCGCGCGTGCTCTCGCCGATGACCGCGCCTTCGGCGCGCACCACCCAGGTTCCTTCGGCAGCCACCACGGTCAGATCTTCGCATCGGCATCGGCGTGTTCTCCTCTATTTCACATGGCTGGGGGGCACTGACCGCAGCCTGTTGGAAATGCCCTAGATCGGTTGGCAGGCGGCCCGCAGCCAGCGTGCGATCCCGGGGTCCACGAGCGGCGCTAGGGTGTCGACGACGCGAGCGTGATAGGCGTCGAGCCAGGCGCGTTCCGCCGGATCGAGCAGACCCGCGTCGACCAGCCGCCGGTCGATCGGCGCCAGCGTCAGGGTCTCGAAGCCGAGCATCTCGCGCTCGCCCCCTTCGGGTATCTCCGGCGCGCGCACCACCCCGAGGTTCTCGCTCCGGATGCCGAACGCCCCCTCGCGGTAGTAGCCGGGCTCGATCGACACGATCATCCCCGGCAGCAACGGCTCGATCCCGCGCCGCGACAGGCTCTGCGGCCCCTCGTGCACCCCGAGATACGCCCCGACACCGTGCCCCGTGCCGTGGTCGTAGTCCATCCCGGCGCGCCAGAGTGCCGTCCGCGCCACCGCGTCGATGTCGCGCCCGGCGAGCCCCGGCGGCCAGGCGAGCCGGCTGATGCCGATCAGCCCCTTCAAGACCAGCGTGAACGGCTTGACGGCGTCGGGCGGCACCGGCCCGACCGCCACCGTCCGGGTGATGTCGGTGGTGCCGTCGGCATACTGCCCGCCGCTGTCGACCAAAAGCAGATCGCCCGGACGCACCGGCCGGTTCGACTCTTCCGTGACCCGGTAATGCACAATCGCGCCGTCCGGCCCGGCGCCGCAGATCGTCTCGAACGAGATATCGCGCAAGGCGCCGGTGGCGGCGCGGATCGCCTCCAGCCGCCGAACCACGTCGATCTCGGTCAGGCCCCCCTCCGGCGCCGCAAGGTCGAGCCACGCGAGGAACTCGGCCATCGCCGCCCCGTCGCGCAGATGCGCCGCCCGCGACCCGGCGATCTCCGCCTCGGTCTTGCACGCCTTCGGCAGGATGCAGGGATCGCGTTCCCACACCACCTCGGCGCCGCCGGCGGCAAGCCGGTCCGACACCCAGGCCGGTGCGCTCGCCCGGTCAACGGCCACCCGGCCTCTCAAGCTGTCAAGCGCCGCGCCGAAGGCCTGCGGCGGCTCCAGCACCACCTCCGGCCCGAGATGCGCCCGGAGGCCCGCATCGGCGCGGCCGGGATCGATGAACCAAGCGACCCGCGCGTCCGCATGCAGGACCGCGAAGGCCAGCGGCACCGGCGTCCGCGCGATGTCCGCGCCGCGCACGTTCAACAGCCACGCGATCGAATCCGGCAGCGTCAGCACGACCGCCGCCAGGTCGCGCTCGACCAGCCCGCGCGCCAGCGCCGTCCGCTTGTCGCCACTGTCGCGGCCGGCAAGCTCCACGGGGTGCGCCACGATCGGCGCCGCCGGCGGCAGCGGCTGGTCCGGCCAGACCTCGTCGACAAGGTTTGTTACCCGCACCAGCGCGATCTGCCCCGGCCCCAGTGCCTCGTCCAGCGCCTCGAGGTCCTTCGCCGTATGCAGCCACGGATCGAAGCCGATCCGCCCGCCGCGTGGCAGCGCCCCCGCAAGCCAGTCGGCAAGGCTGTCTTCCGGATGCCGCATCACCTCGAACCGGTCGAGGTCGACCTGCCCCCGAACCTGCAGCCGGTAGCGGCCGTCGACGAAGATCGCCGCCCGATCCGCGGCGATCGCGGCAAGGCCGGCCGACCCCGTGAAGCCGGTGAGCCAGGCCAGCCGTTCATCGTGCGGCGCCACGTTCTCGCCTTGGTGGGCGTCGGCGCGCGGCACGAGAAACGCGTCCACGCCGGCTGCCGCCATGGCCCCCCTGAGTGCTGCCAGCCGCTCGGCCCCGGTCGCGGGCGTGGTCCGGCGACGAAAGTCCTGCAGCATGATCCGGCTCCCCTGAAGCGGCGTCTCCGGCAACGGTGTTACCGGCGCTCGGCGCACGGGGTCAATGTCGCCCAAGCGTTCAACGGGCGTTCAACGGGCGTTCAACACCCGTTAACCCCTCGCACGTAGTGAGGAGACCATGCGCGCAATCCTCGCAATCGTGCTTCTCGCCGCCGCACTCCTGCGGGCCGGAATCGACTGGCAGGCCACCATCGGCCAGGGCAACGCCTATCGGTTCGCCACGATCGGCAGCGTGGTCTCGCAACACTGGCCCGACAACTACGCGCATCTGGTCGAGAGCCTGCAGCGCAGCGGCGTCCCCTTCGCCTGGAGCCCGGTGGGCGCGCTGGTGATGGCGATTCCGCTCGTCCTGCTGCTGGCGGCGCTCGCCGCCGGCTTCTGGCTGACCCGCGGTCGCGCACGCAGCCGTTAGCGGTCTTCGCCGGCGGCCGGGTTTCCGCCGCGCGCCAGCCCCACGAGACGTCACGCCAGGGCGCTGCCGGTGACAGGCGGCGCGGGCGTACCGGTCGCGGATACGCGACATCGACGCGCCGCTCCCCCGCTTCAGCCGTCGAGCAGGGCGCGGGCGGCGGCGCGGGCCTCCTCGGTGATCACGTCGCCGGCGAGCATTCGGGCGATCTCCTCGACCCGCGCGTCCGTGCCGAGGCCGGCGATCTCGGTGCGGGTCGCGCCCCGATCCAGCCGCTTGCCGACCTGCCAGTGATAGGCCCCGCGCGCGGCGACCTGCGGCGAGTGGGTGACGACCAGCACCTGCGCCCCCTGCCCCAGCGCCTGCAGTCGGCGGCCGACCGCGTCGGCGGTGGCGCCCCCGACGCCGCGGTCGATCTCGTCGAAGATCAGGGTGAGGCCCGGCGCCCGGGCGGCGAGGCAGACCTTGAGCGCCAGCAGGAAGCGCGACAGCTCGCCCCCCGAGGCGATCCGGTCGATCGGCCCCGGCGGCGCGCCCGGATTGGTCGCGACGGTGAAGCGCACCCGGTCGGCGCCGTCTGGCCCCGGCTCGGCCGCCTCGATCGCCGTCTCGAACCGCGCTCGCTCGAGCTTCAGCGGCGCCAGCTCCCCCGCCATCAGTGCGTCGAGCCTCTCCGCCGCCGCGCGCCGCGCCGCCGACAGCCGCCCCGCCGCCTCGGCGCGGGCCGCCTCGGCCGCGCCGAGCGCCCCCGTCAGCCGGCCGATGTCCTCGGCGCCCGCGTCGAGCGCCGCGACCCGCCGGGCCAGGTCCGCCGACAGTTCGGGCAGCGCCTCCGGCGGCACCTGATGCTTGCGGGCAAGCCCGCGCAGCGCGAACAGCCGCTCCTCCACCCGCTCGAGCTCGCCGGGGTCGCCGCCGAGATCGTTTAGCGCGGCCTCGACCTCGCGCCCGACCTCGCCGAGCTCGGCCAGCACCCGCCCGAGACCGTCGAGCGCCGGGTCGAGCGCGCCGCCGGCCTGCGGCGCTGCATGCTCCAGCCAGCGCACCGCCTGCAGCAGCGGCGTCTCGGCGCCGTCGGTCCCCAGCGCCTCGACGGCGCGCGCCACGTCCTCGCGAATCCGCTCGGCGGCGCGCAGTTGCTGGCGACGCGCGTCGAGCGCCGGCTCCTCGCCGGGCTCCGGCGCCAGCGACGCCAGCTCGCCGCTGGCGTGGACGAGCCAGTCGCGGTCGCGTTCCGCCGCCTCCAGCCGCGTCCGCGCCTCGTCGAGCGCCCGACCCGCGGCGGCGCGGGCGGTCCACGCCGCGCGCACGTCGGCGAGGCACGCCTCGTTGCCCGCGAAGGCATCGAGCAGCGCCCGGTGCCCCCGCGCGTCGAGCAGTCCGCGGTCGTCCTGCTGGCCGTGCAGCTCCACCAGCGCGTCGGCCAGCGCCCGCACCGTCTCCGCCGTCACCCGCCGGTCGTTGACATAGGCCTGCCGCCGCCCGTCAGCATTGGCGGTGCGGCGAAGGATCAGCTCGTCACCGCCGGGCAGCCCCGCCGCCTCGAGCAACACCAGCGCCGGATGATCGGCCCTGAGCCGGAATTCCGCCGTCACCTCGCCCTGCGCGGCGCCTGCGCGCACCCCGCCGCCGCGGCCGCGCCAGCCGAGCACGAACCCGAGGCAGTCGAGCAGGATCGACTTGCCGGCGCCGGTCTCGCCGGTCAGCACGTTCAGGCCAGGGCGGAACCGCAGGTCCGCCGCCTCGATCAGGGTCATGTCGCGGATCGACAGCGCCTGCAGCATGGGTTCAGGCCGGTCCCTGCGCGCTCAGCGCCATTTCCCCTGCACGACCTGGCGGTAGGTCTGGTTCAGCCAGCTGTCCCCGACGTTGCCCGGCTGCAAACCGCGGCTGGTCAGCAGCGCGTAGCTGTCGCGATACCAGGTCGTGCCCTGGAAGTTGTAGCCGAGGATCGCCGCCGCGGTCTGCGCCTCCTGGGTCAGCCCCAGCGACAGGTAGGCCTCGACCAGCCGGTGCAGCGCCTCGGGGGTTTGGGTGGTGGTCTGGTAGTCCTCGACCACCACCCGAAAGCGGTTGATCGCGGCGGTGTAGAAGCCACGGCTGAGATAATACCGACCGATCTCCATCTCCTTGCCGGCGAGATGGTCGAGCGCCAGCTCGAACTTCAGCTGCGCCGACTTGGCGTATTCGCTGTCGGGATAGCGCTCGATGATGTCGCGCATCTCCTGCAGCGCCTCGAAGGCGTTGGTCTGGTCGCGGCCGATGTCGACGATCTGGTCATAGTAGGAAAGCGCGATCAGGAACTGCGCGTAGGGGGCGTCGACGTCCGCCGGGAAGAACTCGAGGTAGCGCTCGGCGGCCGCCCGGCTTTCGGCATACTGCGCCCCCTCGTGGTAGGCGAAGGCCGACATCAGCATCGCGCGCTTGGCCCATTCGGAATACGGATAGAGCCGCTCCACTTCAGAGAACTGCTGCCCGGCCTCGCGCGGCTTGCCGTCGGCGAGCAGCTGCTCGGCGCCGAGATAGATCTGCTGCGCGGTGCGGTCCTCGATCGGAATCTCGCGCGGGCCGCCGCCCGGCACCCAGGACGGCAGCCGACTGCATCCGCCCATCGCGACGGCGAGCCCGAGCAAGGCGGCAAGTGCCCAACCACGACCTGCCACCCGCGCCACTCCCATGCGTAACCTCAGAAATTCCGTCCCGCCGGGGAACTTCCGTCCCCGCCGGCCGGACCCGGTTAGCACAGCTTGCGGAGGGGTTGAAACGAAAAGCGCAGCCCTCGGGGGGGCTGCGCTCCGGTGGTCGGGATGGGGCCTCGGGCCAGCCTCAGCCGGCGCGGCGAAGGTCCGCCGTCCCGACGCCCGCGCCGGGCAGATGCTGCGCCGCGTCGGCATCGAGCGTGACCAACTCCCAGGCGCCGGGAGTGGCGAACAGCCGCCGCAGCAGCCGGTTCGTCGCCCCGTGCCCGGCCCGCACGCCGCGATAGGCGCCGAGGATCGGCGCGCCCGCCAGCGCGAGGTCGCCGAGCGCGTCGAGCATCTTGTGCCGCACGCACTCGTCCTTGCGCCGGAAGCCGCCGGGGTTCAGCACGGTGTCGCCCTCGACCACGATCGCGTTGTCGAGCGAGCCGCCGAGCGCGAGGCCGTTTGCCTGCATCGTCTCGACGTCGCCGCGCCGGCAGAACGTCCGGCAGTCGGCGAGCTCGTGCACGAAGGCGCCGTTCTCCATCTCGAGCCGGCGGGCCTGATGGCCGATCGCCGCGTCGGGAAAGTCGATGGCGAATTCGATCGACAGCCCCTCCGCCGGCGCCAGCTCGGCCACCACGTCGCCCTCGACTTCACGCACCGGCTTCAGCACCCGGATCGCCCGAAGTGGTCCCGGCAGCGCGGCCAGCCCGGTGCGCAGGATCGCCTGCACGAACCGGCGCGAGCTGCCGTCCATGATCGGCACTTCCGGCCCGTCGACCTCGATCACCGCATGGGACACGCCGGTACCGGCCAGTGCCGCCATGATGTGCTCGACCGTGCCGATCGACACGCCGGCCTCGTTCGACAGAAGCGTGCAGAGCCGGGTGTCGGTCACACGGTCCCAGCGCGCGGGGATGAGATTGTCGCGGTCGGTGACGTCCACCCGCCGGAAGCGGATGCCGCCCGTCGTCGCCGGCCTCAACACCATGCGCGCCGGCCGCCCGGAATGGAGTCCCGTTCCGACAAGCGTGATCTCGCGTTTCAGTGTCGTCTGCATCGCTCGCCCCTATCCCCAAGGCTCCGAACGCACTTCGAGCCCCTGTTGCGACGCAATGTAGGGATTTGACGGATCTGCGACAAATCAAGGTTTATGACCGATTGTAACAACGGTCGCCGATACTTCGCGCCGCACCTTCCGGCACTCTCAAACAAAAAGGCACCCGGCGGGGGGAGCCGGGTGCCCGGAAGGGCCCAAGGGTCATCGGGGGGAGGTTGAGGGCCCCGTCAGTTGGCCTGCCGTCTCAGGAAGGCGGGAATGTCGACGCGTTCGCGTTCGGTATCCTCGTAATTCTGCTCGGTAGTCTCTGGCCGTGCCTCGACCTCGGGCCGCGGCCGCAGCGCCGTCTGCTCGCGTCCGACCTGGCCGGTCATCTTGTGGATCAGGCTGTTGATGGTCAGCCGCCCGGCACGGTCCGCGTCGCGCGGCGGCGAGGCGACCGACCGCACCATTGGCTGGGCCTTGGGCACGTTCTGGACCGCCGTCTGCAGGCGGCGCAGCGCGTCGGCCGAAGGCTCGCCCCGCTTGCCGTCACCCTCGAACTTCGGCTGGCCGAAGGGGGCGGTGCGCTGAAGCGAGGACGCGGGCTGCGGCACCGCGGGGGCCGCCTCCGGTTCGGCGAACAGCGTCTCGCGCTCGACCTCGGCGACCCGGGCGTCGGCAAAGCTCGGCGCCCGCGCGACCGCCGGCTCCAGCTCGGGGCGCGGTTCCGGCTGTGCCGGCGCAGCGGCGGGCGCGGCTTCGGCCACCGGCTCGGCGGCCTTGCGCGGCAGCGGCATCGCCTCGGACTTCGCCACCGCGTCGATGCCGGTCGCGACGACCGACACCCGCATCTGCCCGGCCATCTCCGGGTCGAGCGTCGAGCCGACCATGATGTTGGCCTCCGGGTCGACCTCGGCGCGGATGCGGTTGGCCGCCTCGTCGAGCTCGAACAGCGTCAGGTCGGGGCCGGCGGTGATGTTGATGAGCACGCCGCGCGCGCCCTTGAGGCTGATCTCGTCGAGCAGCGGGTTGGCGATCGCCTTCTCGGCGGCCTGCACCGCGCGATCCTCGCCGTCGGCCTCGCCGGTGCCCATCATCGCCTTGCCCATCTCGTTCATCACCGAGCGCACGTCGGCGAAGTCGAGGTTGATGATGCCGGGCCGCACCATCAGGTCGGTGACGCCCTTGACGCCCTGGTAGAGCACGTCGTCGGCCAGCGCGAAGGCCTCGGTGAAGGTGGTCTTCTCGTTGGCGAGCCGGAACAGGTTCTGGTTCGGGATTATGATCAGCGTGTCGACGTGCTGCTGCAGCTCGTCCACCCCGCCCTCGGCCTGCTTCATCCGCCGCGAGCCCTCGAACTGGAACGGCTTGGTGACGACGCCGACGGTGAGGATGCCCATCTCGCGCGCCGCCTTGGCGATGATCGGCGCCGCACCCGTGCCGGTGCCGCCGCCCATGCCGGCGGTGATGAAGCACATGTGGCAGCCGCTCAGCCGCTCGACGATGTCCTCGATCGACTCTTCCGCCGCCGCAGCCCCGACCTCGGGCCGGGCGCCGGCACCGAGGCCCTCGGTGACGCGCGCGCCGAGCTGGAGCTTGTTGCCGGCCTGGTTCTGCTGGAGCGCCTGGGCGTCGGTGTTGGCGACGACGAACTCGCAGCCCTCAAGCTGCTTCTCGATCATGTTGTTGACCGCGTTGCCGCCCGCGCCCCCGACGCCGATCACGGTGATCCGGGGGCTGAGGTCCTGGGTTACCGGTATGCTGAGTGTGAGTGCCATGATGGATCCGCCTGTTTCTGTTGGCCGCTGCCTCCGCGCCCCCGCGCGGATTTCTTCGTTTCTTCGATTCGGAGATTAGCCCAAAACACCGCTAGGGTCACGCATTTTCGCGCTAACCTCCACAATATGTTGAGGTTTAACACTAGATAAACCCATTTTTGCGGTCCCCTCCACTAGTTACCAGTTTTCCTTGAACCAGCGCATTGCGCGGGCCACCCGGCGGGCCCCGTGACGGTCCGCCGGCATTTCGAAGTCCCAGCATTCGTCCTGCGGATGGGACACCTGCATCGCCAACCCCACTGCGGTGGCGAACGACGTGCCGGTCGCGGATTGCGGCAGGCCCTGCACCCGCAGCGGCTTGCCGATCCGGCACTGCCGACCCAGGATGTGGCTCGCCACCGACTCGAGCCCGGGTATCTGCGCGCTGCCGCCGGTCAGCACGATCCGCTGGCTCGGCAGATACTCGAAGCCCGAGGCGTCGAGACGCTCCCGCACCTCCTCGAGGATCTCCTCGACCCTCGGCCGCATCACCCCGATCAGCTCCGAGCGCGAGATCTGCCGCCGGTCGTGCTCCCAGTCGCCGAGGATCGACGGCAGCTCGATCATGTCGCGATCGTCGAGCCCGGTCGCCACCAGACCGCCGTGCATGGTCTTCAGCCGCTCGGCGTCCTGGGTCGAGACCTGGAGCCCCTGGCAGATGTCCGAGGTGATGTGCACCCCGCCCATCCGCACCGCGTCGGCGTAGATCATCTGTCGCCGCACGAAGATCGAGACGCCGGTCGCGCCCGCGCCGATGTCGACGCACGCCGCCCCCAGCTCCTGCTCGTCCTCGATCAGACTCGCAAGCCCGCTGGCGTAGGACGACACCACGATGCCGCCGAGCTCGAGGTCGCAGCGGCGGATGCAGTGCAGGATGTTGCGAAGCGGCGTCGTTCCCACCGTCACCAGGTGCATGTCGACGGCGAGGTCCTTGCCGATCTGCCCCCGCGGATCGGTCAGCCCGGTCCGGTGGTCGAGCGCGAAGTTCACCGGCAGCGCGTGCAGCGCCTCGCGGTCGTGCCCATAGTCCGGGATCTCGCACGCGGCGAGCACGTAGCCGATGTCGCGCTCCGCCACCGCGCCGTTCTCGACCTCCACCTCGCCGGAGCAGCCATAGGATCGCGGGCGCCCGCCGGAGAAGCTGACGATCACGTGGTCGACCCGCAGCCCCGCCATCTTCTGCGCGCCCTGGATCGCGGTCCTGACCGCGCGCTCGCATTCCTCCATCGAGGCGATCTCGCCAAAGGCCATGCCGCGCGAGCGGGTGTTGGCCGCACCGATCACCCTGAACGCGCCTTGCGTCAGCACCGGGCGACTATCGACGCCCTCGCCGATCTCGTCCGGCACGAACTGCAGCACCAGGCACGCCACCTTCGAGGTGCCGATGTCGAGCACCGCGATCACGCCGCGGCGCAGCGCGGTCTCCCGCCGCGCCCGCATCCCCCGTTGCACCTCGTAAAGCTGCCGCTTCATGCATCCTCTCCTGCAATCTTCGCCTTCAGCCGGGCCAATTCCTTCAACGCCTCAGGTGTCAGCCGCAGCATCGGCCGCCTCGGATCGCGCAGATCGACCACCGTCAGGTCCCGCTTCATCAACTGATCCGACGCGTCGAGCGTCATCGCGTACCCGAGCGCCCCGACCGGATCCTCTTCGGGCAGCTTCACCACCTCGTCGCGATCAAGCACGAGGTTCCAGCGGCGCTCGCCCATCCGCACCAGCCCGCGCACCCGCTCTGACACCGGCCGCGCCGCGGCCAGCAGCGCCAGGGCCTCCGGCACATGCGTATTGGCCCCGTCGCCCGCGATCAGCGGCAGGTCGGGCCGGCGCAGGCGGCTGTCGACCTCGGCGACCCGCACGCCGTTCTGGTCCAGCAGCTCGAGCGCGGCCGCCGAGCGCCACACCACCACCGGCACCCGCTCGATCGCCCGGATCTCCAAGACGCCGCTCGGCAGCGCCCGCACCCGCGCCCGCTCTACCGCGTCGAGCGCCTCCACCCGGTCGCGCACCGCACCCACGTCGAGCGCGAGACTCGAGGTCGGCAAGTGCACGAAGGCCGCGACCTTGATCGCCTCGGTCAGGTCCCGGCTCACGTCCGGCACCGCGATCTCGGTGATGGTGAACTGCGGCCGGTCGACGATCGCCTCGCGCGCCGCGTCGACCAGCGCCACCGCCCGCCCGCGCACATCGTATTCCGCCGAGACCGTCCAGGCCGCGGCGATGCCCGCCAGCATCGGCAGCCCGAAGTTGACCGCCCGCCGGAACCTCGGCCGGAGCCAAAGCCGCGTCATCTTGTAGCGCAGCCGCGACGGCGCCGGATCGCGGCGCACCCTCACCGGGAGCATGACGCGTCCTCCACCATCCAGCGCACCAGCGCCCCGAACGACACGCCGCAATGCGCCGCCTGCTCCGGCGCGAGCGAGGTCGGCGTCATCCCAGGCTGGGTGTTGGTCTCGAGCAGATAGAGCCCGGCGAGCCCGCGCGCCTCGTCCCAGCGGAAGTCGGTCCGGCTGACCCCGCGGCAGCCGAGCGCCTCGTGCGCCTTCAGCGCATACTCGAGGCAGGCGTCGGTGATCTCCGCCGGCAGGTCGGCCGGCACCACGTGCCGCGACCCGCCGGGGGCATACTTGGCGTGGTAGTCGTACCAGCCCTCGGCGATGATATCGGTGACGCCCAGCGGCCGGTCGCCCATCACCGCGGTGGTCAGCTCGCGCCCCGCGACGTATTCCTCGACGAGCACCCGCTCCGGCATCTCGTCGCCGAGCCGCGCCGGGCCGTTCGCGCCGTCGCGCACTAGGTAGACCCCGACCGACGATCCCTCGTTGTTCGGCTTGACCACGTAGGGCGGGGTCATCGGGTGGGACGCCCGCGCCTGCTCGCGGCAGACGATCATGCCCTTGACCACCGGCAGCCCGGCGGCTTCGAACATGTGCTTCGCCCGCGCCTTGTCCATCGCCAGCGCCGAGGCCAGCACGCCGGAATGGGTGTAGGGAAGCCGCAGCCACTCGAGAATGCCCTGGACGCAGCCGTCCTCGCCCCAGCGGCCGTGCAGCGCGTTGAACACCACGTCGGGCTTCGCGTCGGTCAGCGCCGCGACGAGATCGTCGCCGGCGTCGATCCCGACGACCTCGAATCCCTCCTGCCGCAACGCAGCCGCGCACTCGCGACCCGACACGAGCGACACGTCGCGCTCGGCCGAACGGCCGCCCATAAGCACTGCGATGCGGGCTGGTGTCCTGCTCGACATGCCCGCCTCAATTCTGTCCCCGCGACCGTTTGCCGGCCTTGTCGGGTTATTCTCCTGCGGTCACGGTCGCCCGACCCGCATGATCTCCCACTCTAGCGTCACTCCGCTTGAATCGAAAACCTTTTTTCGCACCAATTCGCCCAAATTTTCCAGATCGGCGGCTTTCGCCCCTCCGGCGTTGATCAGGAAGTTCGCGTGCATGGGCGACATCTGGGCTCCACCCAGGGTTGCGCCCCTCATTCCGGCGTCCTCGATCAGCTTCCAGGCCTTCAGGTCGTGCACGTCGTCCTCGCGCCCGGTCGAGGAAAACCCGGCCGGATTGCGGAAGGTCGATCCGGCCGAGCGCTCCTTCGTCGGCTGGCTCGCATCCCGCCGCGCCAGCTGCGCCGTCATCCGCGCCGTCAGCTCGTCCGGATTCCCCGCGGGCCCGGCCAGCGTCACTTCGGTGACGACCATCCCGTCGGGCAGCGCCGTCGAGCGATAGGCGAAGCCCATGTCGGCGGGGCCGAGCTCCACCGTCTCGCCGCCCCGCGTCACCGCCCGCGCGCCCTCGAAGGCGTCGGCGGTATAGCTGCCGTAGCAACCGGCATTCATTCGCACCGCCCCGCCGATCGACCCGGGGATGGTGCGCAGGAACGTCAGGTCGATTCCCGCCTCCGCCGCTCGCCGCGCCACATGCGCGTCGAGCGCGGCGGCGCCGGCCACCACCCGTCCGTCCTCGATCCTGATGCCGTTGAAGCCGCGCCCGAGCCGGATCACCACGCCGGCGACCCCGCCATCGCGCACGATGAGATTGGACCCCACGCCCACCGGCAGAACCGGCATGTCCGCCGGCAGGTCGCGCAGGAATGTGGAGAGGTCGGCCTCGTCCGCCGGCTGGAACAGCCAGTCCGCCGGACCGCCGACCCTGAGCCACGTCAGCTCGGCCATCGGCCGGTCCGCGGTCAGCGTGCCGCGAACCGGCGGCAGCGCCGGTGTCCCGTCAGCGCTCATTCGCTCGCGTCAGCCGTCCTTGCGGAAGAACTTCTTCTCGCGAGGCTTGCCGTCCCAGCCGGGCTTGCCGCGCGGACGCTCCTCGCGGTCGCCGGCCCCCCGATTGTAGGGCTTGCCGCCGCCCTCACGGTCCCCGCCATACGGCTTTGCGCGCGGCTTGGAGTCCTCCTCGCGGAACTCCCACTTCTTCAAGAGGCGCGAGTCGAACGCATCGCGCCCGATCCTGCCTTCGTGGCACCAGACGCAGGTCACCTGCGCGTCCTCGACGCCCTCGACCGCCATCCGCATCGACCCGGACGTGAGAACCACCAGATCCCCGATCTTCAACTCTACCGTATCCATAACGTAACGTGCTCCAGGAGGGGCGGACCTTCCGCCGACTCGAACGCCTGCCATAAGCCCTGGCCGCGCCGGCATCAAGGATCAGAGCGCCACGCCGAGGTGATCGGCCACGGTGAAAATGTCCTTGTCGCCCCGGCCGCACATGTTCATCACCAACAGGTGATCCCGTGGCAGCTCCGGCGCGATCTTCGTCACGTGCGCCAGCGCGTGCGCCGGCTCCAGCGCCGGGATGATCCCCTCGGTCTCGCACGACAGCCGGAACGCCTCCAGCGCCTCCTTGTCGGTGACGCTCACGTATTCGACCCGGCCCATGTCGTGCAGCCAGGCGTGCTCCGGCCCGATGCCGGGATAGTCGAGCCCGGCCGAGATCGAATGGCCCTCGATGATCTGTCCATCCGCGTCCTGCAGCAGATAGGTCCGGTTGCCATGCAGAACGCCGGGGCGCCCGCCGGTCAGGCTCGCCGCGTGCTCCATCCGCTCGTCCACCCCGTGTCCGCCGGCCTCGACCCCGATGATCCGCACGTCGGCATCGTCGAGAAACGGATGGAACAGCCCCATCGCGTTCGACCCGCCGCCGATGCAGGCGACCAGGCTGTCCGGCAGCCGCCCCTCGGCGGCCTGCATCTGCTCGCGAACCTCCTTGCCGATGATCGACTGGAAATCGCGCACCATCGCCGGATAGGGATGCGGCCCGGCCACCGTACCGATGCAGTAGAACGTGTCGCCCACGTTGGTCACCCAGTCGCGCAGCGCCTCGTTCATCGCGTCCTTCAGCGTGCCGCGGCCGCTGGTCACCGGCACCACCTCGGCCCCAAGCAGCTTCATGCGGAACACGTTGGGCTTCTGCCGCTCCACGTCGGTCGCGCCCATGAACACCACGCATTTCAGCCCGAACTTCGCGCAGACCGTCGCCGTGGCCACCCCGTGCTGCCCCGCCCCTGTCTCGGCGATGATGCGCTGCTTGCCCATCCGCCGCGCGAGCAGGATCTGTCCCAGCACGTTGTTGATCTTGTGCGCGCCGGTGTGGTTCAGCTCGTCGCGCTTGAAGTAGACCTTCGCGCCCCCGAGCCGCTCGGTCAGCCGCCCGGCGAAATAGAGCGGGCTCGGCCTGCCGACGTAGTGGGTCCAGAGATCGTCCATCTCCGCCCAGAAGTCCGCGTCGGTCTTGGCCCTCTCGTACTCCGCCTCAAGATCGAGGATCAGCGGCATCAGCGTCTCGGACACGAAACGACCGCCGAAATCGCCGAACCGGCCGCGCTCGTCCGGGCCGGTGCGATAGGAATTGGGCTGCTGCAGGTTCATCGCGGGGTCCCCCTCGGGTTCGTGCCCGCGTTCCTACCCGCGCGCGCGGCCAGCGTCGAGTCTCACGCCTCGAGACGCTCCGCCTCCATCGCCGCACGGATGAAAGACGCCACCCGGTCGAGATCCTTGTACCCCGGCCGGCTCTCCACCCCCGAGGCCACATCGACCTGTTCCGCGCCGGTCAGCCGCACCGCCTCCGCCACGTTCTCCGGCGTCAGGCCGCCCGCCAGCATCCAGGGCCGCGTCCACCGGCGGCCGGCAAGCAGCCGCCAGTCAAACACCTCGCCATTGCCGCCGGGCCGGCCGGCGCCACGCGGCGCGCGCGCGTCGACCATGATCTGGTCGGCGATCCGCGCATAGACGTCGATCGCGTCGAGATCCTCCTCTCCGGAGATACCCACCGCCTTGATCACCGGCCGGCCGAACCGCGCCCGGATCTCGGCGACCCGCTCCGGGCTCTCCCGACCGTGCAGCTGGAGCATGTCGATCGGCACCGTCCCGATCAATTCCTCGAGTGCGGCGTCGTCCGCGTCGACCGTCAGCGCCACCCGCAGCACCCCTTCCGGGACGCCCTCGGCCACCCAGCGCGCGTCCGACAGCGACACACCCCGCGGCGACCGCGGAAAGATCGTCAGCCCGATGTAGGAGGCGCCCGCCTGCGCCGCGGCCACGGCCTCGGCGCGGGAGCGCAGGCCGCAGATTTTCACGTGCATCGCGGGCCTCAGCTGCCGAGCAGCGCGAGAACGTCGTCGCCCTTGCCGGACCGGCGCCGCAACCGGTCCACTTCGGAGTTCAGCTGCTCGGCCTCGCGCGCCTTCTGCGACGCCCGGCGGCGGTGCTTGTGCTCGCGCAGCCACTCGAACAGGTAGCCAATCAGCATGCCGACGATGGCCGACACGAGAATGACCACGAACAACGGCAGATCGATCGAGACCGGCAGCACCCGCGCCATGCCCTCCGGCAGCAGATGCAGCGTCACCATCTCCCGGTTCGCCAGCGCCAGCACCACGACGATGATCAGGATCAGCGCCAGCAGCAGGTATTTCAGCGTCCGCATTGTCTTCTCCCCGCGCCTCAGCCGTCTTCGTTCAGGCGATCGCGAAGCAGCTTGCCGGTCTTGAAGAACGGCACGAACTTCTCCTCGACCGTGACCGCGTCGCCGGTGCGCGGGTTGCGGCCCTGCCGCGCCTCGCGTCGCTTGACCGAAAAGGCGCCGAAGCCGCGCAGCTCGACCCGGTGGCCCGCCGCCATCGCCTCGATGATCTCGTCGAACACCGTGCCGACGATCCGCTCGACGTCCCGCTGGAACAGGTGCGGGTTCTCTTCGGCGATCTTCTGAATCAGTTCTGATTTTATCATCGGCGACACCCTGCTGCGCTGATCCTTGGCCGCTCCGCCGCGATCAACCGGTTCGCGACAACCCCTCGCGGCTGCCATAGTGGCAGGAATTACGGCCCGATGGAATAGAGCTTCGGGCCACCTCTGAGCGATATTTCTCCGAGAATCCCGCCGGTTGGCGCTATTTTCCCCAGGAAGCGCATCGCGAGCGGCTCCTCCCGCTCGACCGCCCAATCGCGCACCGGCAGGCTGCCGAGCGAGGAATCGCGCGATTCGAGCCAGGCCACCGCCTCCGGCTCGCCGCCGATTTCGTCGATCAGCCCGTTGTCGAGCGCCAGCCGCCCGGTGAACACGCCGCCGTTGGCGACTGCGTCGAGTGCTGCCCCCTCGAGCCCGCGCCGCTCGCCGACCAGCCCCCTGAACCAGCGATAGCTTTCCGCCACCAGCGCCTCGTCGCGGGCCCGCGCGGCCGGGTTGGTCGGCCGGAACGGCGACGGCTCGGCCTTGAGCTCGGACGAGCGCACCGTCTCGAGCGAGATCCCGAGCCGGTCCATCACCTTGGTCACGTCGGGATACTCCATGATCACGCCGATCGACCCGGTCAGGGTATTGCCCCGGCCGACGATGTGGTCCGCCGCGATCGCCGCGACATAGCCTCCCGAAGCGGCAAGCTCGCCCAGCACCGCCACCACGGGCTTGCGCTCGGCGACCCGCCGCAGCGCGGCGAACAGCGCCTCCGATCCGGCCGTGGTGCCGCCCGGCGAGTTCACCCGCAGCACCAGCGCCCGCACGTTGTCGGCCTCGGCCAGTTCATCGAGCATCCGGTCCCGCTCGGGATCGTCGCTGATGACGCCGGTCACGGCATAGCGCGCGATCTGCTGCCGGCTTTCGCTCACCACCCCGGAGCCGACCCAGGCAGCGATCACGGCGGCCAGCACCGCTGCCACGAGAAAACCGCGCCAGAACGCGGAGCGGCGCCACTTGCGGCGCCGCTCCTCGTAGAAGTCGCGTTCGAGCGCGTCCATGCGCTCAGGCATCGTCCTTGCGCTTCAGCGCAGCGCCCAGGATATCGCCGAGCGAGGCGCCGGAGTCAGACGATCCGTACTGCTCGACCGCCTCCTTCTCCTCGGCGATCTCGCGCGCCTTGATCGAGAGCCCGAGCCGGCGGGTCTTCGCGTCGATGTTGGTGACGCGCGCATCGACGTGATCGCCCTTGGTGAAGCGCTCGGGACGCTGCTCGCCGCGATCGCGGCTGAGGTCGGACCGGCGGATGAAGCTCTTCATCCCTTCGTGCTCGACCTCGATGCCGCCGTCCTCGATCGAGGTGACGGTCACGGTGACGATGTCGCCCCGCTTCACGCCCGCGACCGCGTCGGCGAACTTGTCGCCGCCCACCGCCTTGATCGACAGCGAGATGCGCTCCTTCTCGGTGTCCACGTCGGTGACGATGGCCTTGACCACCTCGCCCTTGTGGTAGTCCTGGATCGCGTCCTCGCCCGAGCGGTCCCAGTCGAGATCACTCAGGTGCACCATGCCGTCGATATCGCCCTCAAGGCCGACGAACAGACCGAACTCGGTGATGTTCTTGATCTCGCCCTCGACCTCGGTGCCGTTCGGATGGGTCGCCGCGAAGGTCTCCCACGGATTGCCCTGGGTCTGCTTGAGGCCGAGCGACACCCGCCGCTTCTGACTGTCGATCTCGAGCACCACCACCTCGACCTCCTGGGAGGTGGAGACGATCTTGCCGGGATGGACGTTCTTCTTGGTCCAGGACATCTCGGAGACGTGCACCAGCCCCTCGATCCCCGGCTCCAGCTCGACGAAGGCGCCGTAGTCGGTGATGTTGGTGACGCGGCCGGTATGGCGCGATCCGATGGCGAACTTGTCCTCGACGGTGTCCCAGGGATCGGCCTGCAGCTGCTTCATGCCGAGGCTGATGCGCTGGGTCTCCTTGTTGATCTTGATCACCTGGACCTTGACGGTCTCGCCGATGGCGAGGATTTCGCTCGGATGGTTGACCCGGCGCCACGCCATGTCGGTGACGTGCAGCAGCCCGTCCACGCCGCCGAGATCGACGAACGCGCCGTACTCGGTGATGTTCTTGACCACGCCGTCGATCACGTCGCCCTCGGTCAGGCGCGCGACGATCTCGGCGCGCTGCTCGGCCCGGCTCTCCTCGAGCACGGCGCGGCGCGACACCACGATGTTGCCCCGCCGGCGATCCATCTTCAGGATCTGGAACGGCTGCGGCATGTGCATCAGCGGCCCGGCGTCACGAACCGGGCGCACATCGACCTGGCTACCCGGCAGGAACGCGACCGCGCCGCCGAGATCGACGGTGAACCCGCCCTTGACGCGGCCGAAGATCGCGCCCTCGACCCGGTCTTCCTTGTCGTAGGCCTTCTCGAGGCGATCCCACGCCTCCTCGCGCCGCGCCTTGTCGCGCGACAGCACCGCCTCGCCACGGGCGTTCTCGACCCGGTCGAGATAGACCTCGACCACGTCGCCCGGCGCTATCTCCGGCGCCTTGCCCGGGGGCGTGAATTCCTTGAGGTCGACCCGGCCTTCCATCTTGTAGCCGATGTCGATGATGGCCTGTCCGGCCTCGATCGCGAGCACGGTGCCCTTTACGACCGTCCCCTCCTCGGGGGTCTCCAGCTCGAAGCTCTCCTTCAGAAGCGCCTCGAAGTCATCCATGGTTGCCGCAGCTGGCATTCAGTTCTCCAAGATATCCGTTGTTTCCGGCCGCGCGGTTGGCTCCGCCGGTCTTTCAACTCCCCCGCCGCCCGAAATGCCGAAAGCCTCGCGAAGGGCTCAGGCCCCTCCCGGACGGAATCGGCTTCTCACATAGGCCACTGCCTCGGCGACGGCCGCGTCTATAGACAAATCCGTGGTGTCGAGCAAGAGCGCATCCGTCGCCGCCACCATCGGCGCCGCGTCCCGGCCCGCGTCGCGGGCATCCCGCGCCCGCAGATCCGCCAGTATCGACTCGAGGCTCGCGGTGCCGAGCTCCGCGTGCCGCCGCTCCGCCCGCACCTCGTCGGACGCGGTGACATAGAGCTTCGCCTCCGCCTCCGGGCAGATTACCGTTCCGATGTCGCGCCCGTCGAGCACCGCCCCGCCCTCGCGCCGCGCGAACTTCTTCTGGAAGGCCAGCAGCGCCGCCCGCACCTCCGGCAGCGCCGCCACCTTCGACGCCGCCTGACCGGCCCGGGCCGAGCGCAGGTCGTCGCGCTCCAGATCCGCAGGGGTCAGCCGCCGCGCCAGCTCCGCCGCCCAGTGCGGGTCGATCACCCCCCGCCCGTCGGCCAGCGCCTGAACGCCCACCGCCCGGTAGAGCAGCCCGGTGTCGAGATGCCCGAACCCGAACGCCGCCGCCACCGCCCGCCCGATCGTGCCCTTGCCCGCCGCCGCCGGGCCGTCGATCGCTACGGTGAAGGCGCTCATGCGGTCCCCTCGACCAGCCGCGCCCCGAGGCCCCGCATCAGCTCGACGAACGCCGGAAAGCTGGTGGCGATGGTGCCGGCGTCGTCCACGGCGATCGGCGCCTTCGCCGCCAGCCCGAGGCAGAGAAAGGCCATGGCAATCCGGTGGTCGAGCCGGCTTTCCACCGTCGCGCCGCCCGGCACCCCGCCCGGGCCTCGGCCGTGCACGATCAGGTAGTCGGTGCCTTCGTCGACCTTGACGCCGCAGGCCTCGAGGCCGCGGGCCATCGCGTCGATCCGGTCGCTCTCCTTGACGCGCAGCTCGCGGATCCCGCGCATCACCGTCACCCCGTCGGCAGTCGCCGCCAGCGCCGCCAGGATCGGATACTCGTCGATCATCGACGCCGCCCGCTCCGGCGGCACCTCGATCCCCTTCAAGGCCCCGAAGCGCACCCTGAGGTCGGCCACCGGCTCGCCGCCCTCCTCGCGCCGCCGCTCCAGCCCGAGGTCCGCGCCCATCTCCACCAGCGTCGTGTAGATCCCGGCCCGCGTCGGGTTCAGCCCGATCCCCGGCACCATCACCTCCGACCCTTCCACCATCAGCGCCGCCGCCACCGGAAACGCCGCCGAGCTCGGATCGCGCGGCACCGCGATCGTCTGCGGCCGCAGCTCCGGCTGGCCGCGCAGGGTGATGACCCGCCCCTCCGCCGTCGCCTCGGTCCGCACGCTCGCCCCGAACCCGCGCAGCATCCGCTCGGTATGGTCCCGCGTCGCCTCCTTCTCGATCACCACCGTCTCGCCCGGCGCGTTCAGCCCGGCGAGCAGCACCGCCGACTTCACCTGCGCCGAGGCGACCGGCGTGGTGTACTGAACCGGCATCGGGTTCGTCGCCCCGGTCAGCGTGATCGGCAGCCGGCCGCCGCGCCGGCCCCGCGCCTCCGCCCCGAACAGCGCCAGCGGCTCGGTGATCCGCCCCATCGGCCGGCCGCGCAGGCTCGCGTCCCCGGTGAAGGTCGCGGTGATGTCGCTGGTCGCCATCGCCCCCATCACCAGCCGCACCCCGGTGCCGGAATTGCCGTGGTCGATCACGTCGTCGGGCTCCTGGAACCCGCCGACGCCCACGCCCTCGACCCGCCACGCCCCGGTGCCGACCCGCTCGACCGTGGCCCCGAACGCCCGCATCGCCCGGCCGGTGTCGAGCACGTCCTGCCCCTCGAGCAACCCGGTGATCCGCGTCTCGCCGACCGCCAGCGCCCCGAGGATCAGCGCCCGGTGCGACACCGACTTGTCTCCGGGCACCTCCGCGCGGCCGCTCAGCGGCCCCGATGTCTCGGCCCGCATCGGCTTCGCCTCGCCATGTCCCGCCATCGGGACCTCCTCGCGTTCGGGTTCTGAGAGCACGTCTTACGAGATCACCGCGAGCCGGTCCATGCCGCTCGACTGCAGCGAGACCCGAAGGTTAGGCGCGAACGATCGTCAGATACTGCGGATGCCGGCCGGCGACGAGCGCCTTCGCCTCGTAACGGGTGCCCGGCCAGCCGGACCACGGCGCGGCGCCGTCCGCCTCCAGCCGGAACCCCGGCGTCGCAGCCACCGCCTCCCGGGCGTGCTCGGCGTAGTCCGGAATATCCGTCGCAAGACGCAGCTCCGCCCCCGGTGCCATAGCTCGGTAGAGAAGCCCGAGGTTGTCTGGGCTGGCGAACCGCCGCCGGTGATGCCGCGCCTTCGGCCAAGGGTCGGGATAGAGCAGGAACGCCCGATCGAGCGCCTCGTCCGGCAGCAATTCGATCAGATCGCGCGCATCGCCCGGATGCAGCCGCACGTTGCCGACGCCCGCCGCATCGAGCCGGGCCAGCGCCATCGCCACGCCGTTGACGTAAGGCTCGCAGCCGATCAGCCCGATCTGCGGGTGCGCTTCCGCCTGCGCGGCCAGGTGCTCGCCCCCGCCGAAGCCGACCTCGAGCCAGAGGCGCCCGAGCGTCCCCGAACAGCGCCCGCCGATCGAGCGGGCGGCGCTCCGGATTGTCGGCAGGCGTCACCCCGGCGATCCGCAGCCGCGGCAGCAACTCCTCGAGCAGCCGCACCTGCGACGCCCGGAGCTTCTTGCCGCGCCGCCGGCCATAGAGGTTGCGCCACGGCCGCGCCGCGCCCTCCCCGCGGTCGGGAGGGCGGGTGTCGCGGGCCGTCACCGGCCCGCCGCTCACACCGCCTTTTTGAGGGCCTCGGCCAGGTCGGTGCGTCTCCCAGGAGAAACCGCCCTCATTGTCCGGCGCGCGTCCGAAATGACCGTAAGCCGAGGTGCGCTGATAGATCGGCCGGTTCAGACCGAGATGGGTGCGGATGCCCTTCGGCGTCAGGTCCATCACCTCGGCCACCGCCTTCTCGATCGCCGCCTCGGAAACCTCGCCGGTCCCGAAGGTATCGGCATAGATCGACAGCGGCCGCGCCACGCCAATGGCATAGGAGAGCTGCAGCACGCAGCGCGTCGCGAGCCCCGAGGCCACCACGTTCTTGGCGAGGTAACGCGCGGCATAGGCCGCCGAACGGTCGACCTTGGTCGGATCCTTGCCGGAGAACGCCCCGCCGCCGTGCGGCGCAGCACCACCATAGGTGTCGACGATGATCTTGCGCCCGGTGAGCCCCGCGTCGCCGTCCGGACCGCCGATCACGAACTTGCCGGTCGGGTTGACGTGCCAGATCGTGTTGTCGGTCAGCCAGCCGTCGGGGATCACCTCGCGGACATAGGGCTCGACCATCTCGCGGACGGCCGCCGAATCCATGTCCTCGTCCAGATGCTGGGTCGAGAGCACGAAGCACGACACCTCGACCGGCTTGCCGCCGGCATAGCGCAGCGACAGCTGCGCCTTGGCGTCCGGCCCCAGCCGCGGCTCGGCCCCGCTCTTGCGGGCGTCCGCCAGCCGGTGCAGCACCGCGTGGGAATAGTGGATCGGCGCGGGCATCAGCTCGGGCGTGTCGTCGACCGCATAGCCGAACATGATCCCCTGGTCGCCCGCGCCCTCTTCCTTGTCGTCGGACCCGTCGACGCCCTGGGCGATGTGCTCGGACTGGCCGTGGATGTAGTTGTGAACCCGCAGGGTCTCCCAGTTGAAGCCCTTCTGCGCGTAGCCGATGTCGCGCACGACATCGCGCACGATCTCCTCGATCCGCCCCAGAACGCCCTCCGGTCCGCGGACCTCGCCGCCGACCACCACCCGGTCGGTCGTCGCGAACGTCTCGCAGGCCACGCGCGATTCCGAATGCTCGGTCAGGAACGCGTCGAGCACTGCGTCCGAGATGCGGTCGCAGACCTTGTCGGGATGCCCCTCGGACACGGACTCGGACGTGAAGAAGTAGTCACTGCGGTTGCTCATCAGACACCCCTCAAGATTTAACCGCGCCATCCGTAAGGAGACCGGCCCGTCTGGTCAACTCCGCCTTTGCGTCGTCAGGAGCCACCGGCGGACGCGCCGCTCGACTTCGTGCGCCACCGGCGGACGCGCCTAGCGACGCGGATCGCGCTGCGCCGAATCCGCGGCAAGCGAGCGCACCAGCGCCATCACCGATTTGCGGGTCTCCGGATCGCCGATCGCCGCGAACGCCTCGTTGAGCGCGCGCAGCTCGTCGCGGCTCAGACCCCCATTCGAAGGCGTGGTCGCCTCGCCGCCCCCCTCCCGGATGCCCTCGAAGAAATAAGCGGGCGCAACGCCGAGGAAATCGGAGATCTGATACAACCTCCCGGCGCCGATCCGGTTGGTCCCCTTCTCGTATTTCTGGACCTGCGAGAAGGTCAGGCCCAGATGCCGCCCCAACCGGCCCTGACTGACCCCGAGATACTCCCGTCTCATTCGCATGCGCAATCCGACATGCGCATCGATTTCGCGTGCTGACATAGACACTGAGCCACCCCACCAAGTACGCTACAACATTGACCTGCCCTTGAATGCGGCTTCTGCGCGTCTCGCAAGTCGCTGCCGGGCCTGTCGTATTGACTTCATCTTATCGACGCCGCCTGCGCAAAATGCTATTGTAAAAATTTGAAGCAGTTAATCCGAGAATTGCGGCGATCGCAAGCAATGCGGGCCAATCGCCGAGACGGACGTAGGGCGTGGGCGGCAGCGGCCCGGGCAGAACCGCATCGAGATGCCCCGCTTCGTCGAGCGGCAGGCTGCCGGTCACCCGGCCGAACGGGTCGATCATCGCCGAGATGCCGGTGTTCGCGGCCCGCGCCAGCGGCAGCCCCTGCTCGATCGCCCGCGCGCGCGCCTGAGCCAGATGCTGGTAGGGCCCCGACGCGTCGCCGAACCAGGCGTCGTTGGTGACCTGCACCAGCCATTCGGCCCGCCCCTCCGGCGCGGCGAGCGCGCCGGGAAAGATCGCCTCGTAGCAGATCAGCGGCACGAAGGGCGGCACGCCGTTCGCCGCGATCAGGTGCGGCCCGTCCCCGGCGCTGAATCCGCTCTGCGTCAGCGTCGCCAGCGCCGGAATGCCGAGCCGCCCCAAGATCTTCGCCAGCGGGATGTATTCCCCGAACGGCACCAGGTGATGCTTGTCGTAGACCGCCGCCGCGCTGCCGTCGGGGTTCAGCACCGCCAGCGAGTTGTACCACCGCTCGCCGTCGACCCGCCGGATTCCGAGCATCAGCCGTCCCGGCGCCGCGGCGTTCGCGGCTTCCGCCTGCAACGCCGGCGCCTGGCCGAGCACAAACGGCACCGCGGTCTCCGACCAGATCGTCACGTCGGGCCGCGGCTCGGCCGGCGCCGCGCTCAGCGCCAGGTGCCGCTCGTAGAACTTCTGCTCCATTCCCGGCTGCCACTTCAGCGCCTGCGTGGCGTTCGGCTGCACCAACCGCACGGTCAGCGGTTCGGCCCGCACCGGCACCGGCTGCGACAGCCGCCAAGCGCCGAAGCCCCAGCCCGCCGCCACCAGCGCCGCCGCCAGCGCCACCGGCCGCCACGCCGCCAGCCCCGGCAGCAGCGCCGCGATCAGAGTGAGCAGCCCGAGCCCGTAGGGCCCGACCAGCGCCGAGGCCTGCATCACCGGCGTCTCGACCCACGCATAGGCGAAAAGTCCCCAGGGAAACCCGGTCAGCAGGTGCCCGCGCGCATAGTCCGCCAGCGTCCAGAGCGCCGCCAGCACCAGCACCCGCCACACCCCGGGAGGCCACCACGCCCGCGCCAGCGCGAACGGCACCGCCCAGAAGAGCGCCATGCCGGCCGCTGTCCCGGCCACCGCGAACGGCGCCATCCAGCCGTAGACGTCGGGCTCCACCAGGAACGGATCGACGATCCAGAACAGCGCGGCGGCGAAATGCGCGCATCCCGCCACCCATCCGAGCGCGAAGGCGCCGCGCGGCCGTACGCCGTCGAGCAGCCACAACAGCACCGGCAAGGCCAGAAACAGCACCACCGGCCAGCTCACCGGCGGCTGCGCCAGCGCCGTCGCCGCTCCGGCGATGGCGGCCAGCGCCAGCCTGCGGATGCCGGTCAGCCCGGCGACCCGGCCCTCGACCCCGACCGCCAGGGCCGGCCGGCCTATTCCGCCGCCTCGGCCGGTGCGTCGGAGTCGGCGTCGGCGGCGAGCCGAACCCGCAGCCGCTTGATCCGACGCGCGTCGGCGTCGACCACCTCGAACTCGTGGCCGGCGGGATGCTGCACCACCTCGCCGCGCTCCGGCAGCCGCCCGGCGAGCAGGATCACCAGCCCGCCCAGCGTGTCCACCTCCTCGGCGTCTTCCCCGTCGATCAGCCGCACCCCGGCCGCCGCCTCGAATTCCTCGAGATCCATCCGCGCCTGCGCGAGGAACACCCCCGGCGTCTCGCGAGTCCACAGCGGCCCCTCGTCCTCGTCGTGCTCGTCGGCGATGTCGCCGACGATCTGCTCCAGCAGATCCTCGATCGTCACCAGCCCGTCGACGCCGCCGTACTCGTCGATCACCAGCGCCATGTGGATGCGCGCTGCCTGCATCTTCTGCAGCAGCACCCCGATCGGCATCGACGGCGGCGCATAGAGCAGCGGCCGGAGCAGCCCGCTCATGTCGAAAGTGTCGCTCTCGGCGCCGAACCCGTACTTCAGCGCCAGATCCTTCAGGTGCACCAGCCCGACCGGCTGGTCCAGTGTCTCGCTGTAGACCGGCAACCGCGACACCGTGCTCGACTGGAACACCGCCACCAGTTCATCGAGGCTCGCATGTTCCGGCGCGCTGACGATGTCGGCGCGCGGCACGCTGACGTCCTCGACGCGCATCCGCCGCAGGTTCCGCAGGTTCAGGAGCATCTCGCGCGCGCCGGAGATCGCCTCGCGGTCCTCCGGGCTCGGTGTCCGTCCGGCCGCCTCTTCTTCGGGTTCGTCCCGGCGGAACAGCCGCGAGAAGAAGGAGCTTCTGGCCGGACTGTCCGGGTCTCCGTCTTCGGACAATTCCGGCCCGCTTGCCGGGTGCCCGTCCGTTGTCTCGCCCATATCTCCCGACCAATTCATGCGCCGAAGGGGCGCTCCTGCGGCGAATATGGGTTCGCCACCCCCAGGGTGGCAAGGACTTTCGTCTCCAGCGATTCCATCGATTCGGCCTCCGCATCGACCGCGTGGTCGTGCCCGAGAAGGTGCAGGACCCCGTGCACCACGAGATGCGCCGCATGATCCGCCAGCGAAATGCCCCCCTCCCCGGCTTCCCGCGCGCAGGTGTCGTAGCCGAGCGCCACGTCCCCGAGAAACAGCGGTCCCTCCCCCGGAAGCCCCGGCGGGCTCGGCACCGTCCCGGCAAACGCCGGCCAACTCAACACGTTGGTGGGAACGGCCTTGCCCCTGAACTCCCGGTTCAGCTCGGCGATCCGCGCGTCGTCGCAGGCGAGAAGCCCGATCTCGTGCTGATCGGGATCGCGCTCGACCGCCTCGAGCGCCGCCCGCGCCGCCCGCTCCGCCAGCGCCGCGATCCCCGCCTCCGCCCAGCGGTCGTCCTCGATCGCCGCCTCGACGGTTTCAGGCATCAGAGGTTTCAAGCATTGGCGTTTTCAGGCATTTGCGGGCTCAGCCATCGCCGGGCTCAGGCATCGCCTGGCAGCGGCGCGTTCTCGTAGGCCCGGATGATCCGCGCCACCAGCGGATGACGCACCACGTCCTCGGCAGTGAACCGCGTGAACCCGACGCCGGGCACGTCCTGCAGGATCCGCTCCGCCTCGACCAGCCCCGAGGTTACCCCGCGCGGCAGGTCTATCTGCGTCGTGTCGCCGGTCACCGCCATCCGGCTGCCCTCGCCGAGGCGGGTCAGGAACATCTTCATCTGCATCGTCGTCGCGTTCTGCGCCTCGTCGAGCACCACGGCGGCGTTCGCCAGCGTCCGGCCGCGCATGAACGCCAGCGGGGCGATCTCGATCTGCTTGTCCTCGATCAGCTTCGCCACCTGCTTCGACGGAAAGAAGTCGTTCAGCGCGTCGTAGAGCGGCTGCATGTAGGGATCGACCTTGTCCTTCATGTCGCCGGGCAGGAATCCCAGCCGCTCGCCCGCCTCCACCGCCGGCCGGCTCAGGATGATCCGGTCGACATGGCCCTCGATGAACATCGACACCGCCGCGGCCACCGCCAGATAGGTCTTGCCGGTGCCCGCCGGCCCCAGCCCGAACACCAGCTCGTTGCGGAACAGGTTGCGCACGTAGGCCTTCTGCGCCGCGGTGCGCGGCTCGACCAGCTTGCGCCGGGTGCGGATCTCCAGCGGCTCGCCGGAGAACATGTCGAGCTGGCTCACCCGCGCCTCCGGCACCGGCGCACCCGCCCCGGGCACCAGCCGGATCGCCGCGTCGATGTCGCCGGGGCCGACCGGCCGCCCCTGCTCCAGGCGCCCGTAGAGCGCGCGCAGCACCTTCTCCGCCGCCTCGCGTTCGGCGAGCTCGCCGTGCAGCGCCAGGTGATTCCCGCGCCGGTGGATCGCCACCCCGAGGCGTGCTTCGACCTGAACGATATTGCGGTCGAGTTCTCCGCAGAGATCGATCAACAGCCGGTTGTCTGGAAATTCGAGGACGGTCTCGGATCCGGCCTCCAGGCTCGAGGCGGGGAAAGGGGCGCTGTTCGCCAATGGGCCTCCGGCAAGTTCCTGAACTTCAACCGCGGTAAGAGTGCCCCACCGGCGACGACCGCGCAAGCGCGATCGAACTCGGCGCCGGTGGACCCATGTCCGCCATCAGATCGACTTTCATACCAGGCGCCGGTTTCACTGACTCGAACGTGAGTTGCGGGGATCGTCCGGGTCTGAATCTCTGCTCCCGGAGCAGGGGGATCGGTGATGACGATTGCGATCACGCGGACGGGTCTGGACGCCGCAGGTTTTCGGAGGGCGGCCGCGCGGGAGAAGGATGCGGCTGCGTCGCGGCGGATGCTTGCGCTGGCTCTGGTGCTGGAAGGCCGGACCCGGACGGAGGCGGCGCAGGCGGCGGGGATGGACCGGCAGACCTTACGCGACTGGGTGCATCGCTACAACGAGGCCGGGCTTGCAGGCCTGACGAACCGGGCCGGCGCCCGTGGCCGCCGGCGCAAGCTGACCGCGGCGCAGGAGGCCACGTTCGCGGCGTGGGTCCGTGAGGGGCCGAAACCGGATGTGCATAAGGTGGTGCGCTGGCGGTGCCGGGATCTGCAGGGCGAGATCGCCCGGCACTTCGGGGTGGAGATGCACGAGCGCACCGTGGGCAAGCTGCTGGCGCGGCTGAACTTCTCGCGGGTCTCGGTGCGTCCGCGCCACCCCGAGCAGGACATCGCCGCCCAGGAGGCGCATAAAAAAACTTCGCCGAGCTGGTCGCCGCGGCCCTTCCCGAGCATGCTCGGGGCAAGCCGGTCGAGCTGTGGTGGCAGGATGAAGCACGCGTCGGCCAGCAAGGAAGCCTGACCTACGTCTGGGCCGACAAGGGCAGCCGCCCGCGTGCGCCGCGCGATCAACGCTACGCCTCGGCCTATCTGTTCGGCGCCGTCTGTCCGGCGCGCGGCGTCGGCGCCGCACTGGTGCTGCCGTGCGTCAACATCAAGGCGATGAACCTGCACCTGGCGGAGATCAGCACCCAGATCACCCCCGGCGCGCACGCCGTCCTCATCCTCGACGGCGCCGGCTGGCATCGGCCTGGCGGCAAACTCGACATGCCGGCCAACATCAGCCTGCTGCGCTTGCCGTCCTACTCACCCGAACTGAACCCGGTCGAGAATATCTGGCCGTATCTGCGCCAGAACCATCTCGCCAATCGGGTCTTCGACACCTACACCGCCATCGTCGACGCTTGTTGCGACGCCTGGAAGGCCCTCGTTGCAAGACCCGCCACGATCACCTCAATCGCCACACGCGACTGGGCCAAAGCGGTCAACGCATAGGGCGATTGGTATCAGATCGGACTTTCAGCCCCGCCACCGGCGGCCACGACGTAACCGACGCCCTCTCCGGGACCTCCGCGGGGATCTCGAACCTCGCCACGGCCGAAGACCTCGCCGCCTCTCGCGGCAACGCCCCCGGCGCCGTTCGGGTAAGCGGAGCAGGACCTCTTGCAGGCCGGCAAGGAAGCCGGTCCAGTCTCTCAGACGGGGGCGCCGGTCGGCGGCCGGGAGCTTCGGGATACCGACGTGGTGACCGATCGAAGGAATGTCCGTCTGCGTGAAAGAGGCCCGCCGCATGGGTGTCCTCTCGGACACCTCCGCAGCGGCCGCAGGACGGGCCGCCAGCGCCCCTTTTGACACCAGACGGGCGGTAGTGTAGCCGCCGGGAAGCCGAAGAGGCCGCTCAGCAGGCGACAGCCGAAGACGGCTTTCAGGAGCCCGCTCAGGAGCCGTCAGCCGTTTGGGTCTCGGAGGAGGCAACGGCCGCCTTTGACAGCCTGACCGATAGCGTCTCCTCTGGGAGCCTGACGGACATTCTCGGGTACCTCCTCGGCTCGGGGACGATCGCGGAGCAGAGGCTCGCGATGCAGCCTCGGACGCGGGGGTGGAGCTCCGGGGCGCGGATCGCCGCGGCGTCGCGGCGGCAGGACCGGACGCCGCGTCGGCTCTGCGCGGTCTTTTCACGACGGACCACCCGGCCTCCTCGAGTGCGTCGATGAGCGGCATCCCTGGTGGCGTCGCGTAGGTGGTGGAAATTCCGGATCGGCGGTTCTCCGGGCGGGTTGAGAGTTGGCCGCGTTAGGCGGCGTGGTCAAGCGTATCCGGATCGAGAGGCTGGGAAAGTGTCTCCCATCCGTCGACCTTGCGCATCACGGTTTGGCCGGAGGCCATCAGGGCCCAGAACAGCATCGGTGCCGTCTCGGCATCGGGCAGCACGGCCTGGGTCTTGATCCGGCGCCGGAACTCCTCATGCAACCGCTCGATGGCATTTGTCGTCCGCGCGGACTTCCATTGCGACGGATCGAGGCGAGTGAAGGTGAACAGCCGATCTCCAGCTTCCTCGAGGCTGTCGGCGACCGCCTTGCACTTCAGCCGCCATTTCCGCAGGAATGCCGCGCGGCGCTGCTCGATCTCCGCCTTGGTCTCCGCGTAGACCATGTCGCGGTAGTCCTCGGTCAACTCATCGTGCAGGCGCCTGGGCGCATGGCCGAGAAGGTTGCGGTGCTTATGGACCGTGCAGCGCTGGACCGGCACATCCGGCCACAGCTCGGCCAGCGCCGCCTCGAGACCCGAGGCGCCATCGACAATGATGAACGTCGGCATCGCGAGGCCGCGGGCGTCGAGGTCGTCGAGGAACGCTCGCCAGGCCGCCTTGCTCTCGCCGCCCATGTTCCTGATCGCCAACAGGACCTTCTGGCCGTCCCGGCGCACGCCGATGGCGGCGAGCACCGAGATCGCCGTCGCCTTCCGGTCGATCCGCGCCTTCACCACGGTGCCGTCGAGGATCAGCCGCACGATGTCTTCGGTGGCCAGGCTCCGGGCGCACCACGCTTCCCAGTCGGTCCTGATCTTGCGCCAGGCCCGGCTGACCACGTCCTTGCTCACCGCGCCTTCGAACAGGCCGAACAACGCCCGTTTGACCCGCCGCGTGTTGGTCCCGGCCAGATAGACCGAGGCGATCAGCGCCTCCGCCTTCTTCGTGAGCCGCTGGTAGCGGCGCAGCCCCTGCGATCGCCATTCGATCGCCCGGCCATCACCGTCGACCAGACGCGCCCGGGGCACCATCACGGCCTCGGCGCCGAACGTGCCGATGACTTGCCGCTCGCGATGGCCGTTGCGATGGCCTTTCGAACCCTCGACAGAGCGTTCGTATCGGCCGCGGCCGAGCGCGGCCTGCAACTCCTCCTCGAGGATCGTCTCGATGAAACGGCGCACCCGCTGACGGACCCCGTCCTCCACAGGATCAAAGGCGTTGTCGCTGGCCAGTAGCGCGAATGTCGAAGTCTCAGTATCTTCCTTCATGGCGTGATCTCCTTGGCGGTAGCAGCCGCCCGTCGGTGCTTCGGGGCACCCGGAGATTACGCCGCCAACCATTTTCCACCACGTTCGAGACACAACCGCATCCCTTCGAAAGCGGCGATGTGCTTGGCGACTGCGAGGCGCTGTGGGGAGACCATCCTTAGAATCTGCGCTTGGTGCGCGCGGCGCCATTCCGAAGTGTCGCCGACGATATCCCGATAGGTCGTGCGGTTCAGCTTCTGCCCGATCCCGAGGAGCGCATCCATGGCGGTCTGGAACGACCGCTTGCGGTTCCAGCGGAAGACGAACTCGTTGAGATAGGCGTCCATATGCTTTGCGCGGAAGCCGTGGAAGGTGCCGAGACCCCAGCGCTTGAGGTTCGAGAAGACCCGGTGGATCCGCGCGAACGGGATATGGGCTGGAATGGCATTCTTCCCGCCCAGGACGACTGGAAAATGCTTGCGATCCGGGATGTTGAGATAGGAGTTGTTGCCGTCGGTGTGGACTTCGCAGCCTTTCGCGGTGTTCTCCTTCACGAACGGATGGATGAACGCCGCCTTGTCCTCCGCAATCGTCTGGAGACGGATCCGGCCCGATTTGTTGCCGGGCAACCGCTCGACCGCGCCGATGACGAAGACCTTGCCGACGGTGCTCTTTCCCTGCCCACCGGTGATCGGGTCCGTCTTCTTGCGGAACGGGATCGAGGTCTCATCGACCTCGACCTCTCCGGCGAGGGGCGTTCGGTCCGGGTTGACCATCGCCCGTCGCAGCTTGTGGAGCAGCAGCCAGGCGGTCTTGTAGGAGCCGAGGCCGAGCTTGGACTGGAACTGGAGTGCGGAGATCGCGTTCGAGTGCGTTGCGACGAGGTATGCGGCGATGAACCAGGTGCGAAGCGGCAGATGGGTGCCGTGCATCACCGTTCCGGCGATTACCGAGGTCTGCTTCCGGCAGGGCTTCACGCCACTCCGACCGCCGCACTGGAAGACCCACGGCCGCGCCTCGAGCCGCCACCCCTTGGTCGACTTACAGCACGGGCAGACGAAGCCGCCCGGCCATCTCTTCCTTGCGAGATGCTCGGCGCAGGCATAGTCGTCCGGGAAGTCGGCCATAAACCGCTCGAGCGACGGCGGTCGGTCGCGCTTCCAGCGGGTCGGGAACAACGCCTGGGACATTCCGCGAACATACCAGACCGCACCGGATCCGTCATTCGCCGCCACCACATATGGTTAGTGGCTGAGCGAGCGGGATAAGCAGTTTTTTTTATGCGCCTCCTGGGCGGCGATGTCCTGCTCGGGGTGGCGCGGACGCACCGAGACCCGCGAGAAGTTCAGCCGCGCCAGCAGCTTGCCCACGGTGCGCTCGTGCATCTCCACCCCGAAGTGCCGGGCGATCTCGCCCTGCAGATCCCGGCACCGCCAGCGCACCACCTTATGCACATCCGGTTTCGGCCCCTCACGGACCCACGCCGCGAACGTGGCCTCCTGCGCCGCGGTCAGCTTGCGCCGGCGGCCACGGGCGCCGGCCCGGTTCGTCAGGCCTGCAAGCCCGGCCTCGTTGTAGCGATGCACCCAGTCGCGTAAGGTCTGCCGGTCCATCCCCGCCGCCTGCGCCGCCTCCGTCCGCGTCCGGCCTTCCAGCACCAAAGCCAGCGCAAGCATCCGCCGCGACGCAGCCGCATCCTTCTCCCGCGCGGCCGCCCTCCGAAAACCTGCGGCGTCCAGACCCGTCCGCGTGATCGCAATCGTCATCACCGATCCCCCTGCTCCGGGAGCAGAGATTCACACCCGGACGATCCCCGCAACTCACGTTCGAGTCAGTGAAACCGGCGCCTAGTATTAGTGGCGGCACTGCAAGCAGAACCTGAAAATCCCTCATGGCTCACAGGCGGACCGGGTCGCGGCTAGTGATTCGTTGCGGTGGGAAATCTCCGGCTAGCTCACGAGATTTAGGCGCCGATGCCAAGCCTGAACGGAAGAACAGCGCCTCCTCGACGCAAGTGGTCCAAATGGTCCGCCCACCATTGCGCCATGTCCACTCGCTCCGCCCAATGCGCGCCGCGGTGGTACGCGGCACGGACGGCGTCTCTGTCCTTATGCGCCAAAGCGCGCTCGATCGCGTCCGCAGACCATTTACCGGACTCATTCAACAGAATGCTCGCCATTGCACGGAATCCATGCGCCGTCATCTCGTCGCCACCAAAGCCGAGGCGGCGGAGGGCCGCGTTGACGGTGTTCTCCGACATGGGGCGAGCCCGCGACCGGACCGAGGGAAAGACATAGCGGCCGTCACCGGTCAGTCCTTCGGCGTGCCGGAACAACTCTGCCGCCTGCCCAGAGAGCGGCACCAAGTGCTCGATCCGTCCCTTCATGCGCTCTGCAGGGATGCGCCAGACACCGGCTTCCAGATCAAGTTCTGTCCATTCAGCCCTACGCAGTTCGCCCGGGCGAACGAAGAGCAGAGCCGACAATTGCAGGGCTGCCCGTGTCAGAACTCCCCCCTCGTATCCATCGATTGCCCGCAACAACTCGCCTGCCTGCTTCGCGTCAAGGATTGCAGAAAGGTGCTTTGGCCGTCGGCTCGCCAACGCACCACGAAGGTCGCGCGTTGGGTCTGAGGGAGCGAACTGATTGGCAACAGCGTAGCGAAACACCTGTCCGACAAACTGCAGCGTCCGGTGCGCCTTCTCGTCGTTCCTAGTGGATCGAATCCAACACTTGGTGCCCTCGCCTGACGGCTGCGATGATGGTGTCGGGATCGGCGGTCCAGGTGAAGGGGCAGGGTTCTGCGTTGTGCTCGTGGACGAAGCGGTTGATGGCGGCCTGGAGGTCGACGATGGAGTGGAAGACGCCGCGCCTGAGCCGCCGCTTGAGAGCTTGGCGAAGAAGCCTTCGACGGCATTCAGCCAGGAGCAGGATGTCGGCACGAAGTGGAAGGTCCAGCGGGGATGGCGGTCGAGCCATGCGCGGACCTTCGGGTGCTTGTGGGCGGCGTAGTTGTCGAGGATGGCGTGGACGTGGCGGTCGGCCGGCACCGTGCGCTCGACGGCGTTGAGGAAGCGGATGAACTCCTGGTGGCGATGGCGGGCCATGTTGCGGCCGATGACCGTGCCGTCGAGCACGTTGAGCGCGGCGAACAGCGTGGTGGTGCCGTGGCGCTTGTAGTCGTGGGTCATGGTGCCGAGCCGCCCCTTCTTCATAGGCAGGCCGGGCTGTGTGCGGTCGAGCGCCTGGATCTGGCTCTTCTCGTCGACCGAGAGCACGATGGCGTGCGCCGGCGGGTCGAGATAGAGCCCGACCACGTCGCGCAGCTTCTCGACGAACCGCGGATCGTTCGAGAGCTTGAACTGCCGGACCCGGTGCGGCTGCAAGCCGTGGGCGCGCCAGATGCGCTGGACCGAACTGACGCTGATGCCGGCCGACTTCGCCATCATCGCGGCGGTCCAGTGGGTGGTCTCCGCCGGCGGATCGGTCAGCGTCAGCGCGACCACGCGTTCCGCCACCTCGGGGCCGAGCGGCGGGACGCGCGACGGCCGGGTCTTGTCACGCAGGAGCCCGTCCACCCCGTCGCTCATGAACCGCGCCTGCCAGCGCCAGACGCAGGGCTTCGACTTGCCGGTCCGCCGCATGATCCCGGCCGTCCCGAAGCCGTCAGCCGTCGCCAGAATGATGCCAGCCCGCCACACGTGCTTCTGCGGGCTGTTCCGGTCCGCGACGACCGCTTCCAATCGGGCACGGTCCGCGGCGCTTACCTCGACGATGATACCTTTGCGCATCCGCCGAGACTCGCACAGGCCGACCGCATTGGGAATCCTTCGTCAGGTTCTATCCACTAGCCGCCTCGTAGGGGCGAACCGCCTCAAGTATCTCGTAGGGGGCAATCTCGCTAATGGGGCGATGGCCAAGATGTCGAGCCACCAGCCGCAGGAACCACCGGCGCTTGCTGATGGTTGCCTCGGCCAAGCCGTCCCGCCGGCTTCTCTCGATATATGCTTCGGCGACCTTGCTGAACGTGTTCGCGGTATTGATCCTCGCAATGTGCTTGTCGCGGCGCTTCTGCTGAGCCGGGTCGACGCCGTTCGCCAGCATGTTTCGCGCCTTGTCGCGCGCGGCCCGTGCATCCTTCAAGCTCAGTTCGGGATACGAACCCAGGGAGAGCTTCTTCTCAACGCCGCCTCCCGCGCGAAATTTCACCCGCCACAAGCGGCCACCGGAAGGCGTTACCTGCAGGTAGAGGCCCTTCTCATCACCGACCTTGTAGGCGGTGTCTCGCGGCTTGAGAGCGCGGATGGCGGAATCGGTAAGCGGCATTTTGGGGGCCTTTCATTCTGAGGCCAATCGAAAGGCCCCTAAGAAGGCCCCCGCTTTGGTCCGGCTGCTGGCGGACGCCGGCGGGCGCCAGCGATCAAACCGGATCAGATTATCGCAGGTTTTCGGGGCTTTATCAATTACCCGCGGCGTTGTTGCATAGAAGCGGCTGAAATTAGGGGATTGAACGAAGCCGCTGCGCGGCAAGTGTGCGGCTTCGCGGGCGGTGCTCCTGACTGGAAGGTGTGGGTTGCTGAGACCCCTTTCCAGACAGGAGCTTTTCGATGGCCGAGACCAGCCCTCTTCGTCGCCGCATGATCGAGGACATGACGGTCCGCAATCTCTCGCCGGCGACGCAACGATCCTACGTGCATGCGGTGGCGAAGTTCAGCCGGTTTTTCGGCCGGTCCCCGGAGACTCTGACGCTGGAGGACGTGCGCACCTTTCAGGTCCACCTCGCCTCGAAGGGCGTGGCGTGGGCGAGCCTCAACCAGACGGTGGCGGCGCTGCGGTTCTTCTACGGTGTCACGCTCGGGATGGCGGAGATACCCGAGCGGATCGCCTATGCCCGGGAGCCGCGGCGTCTGCCGGTGGTGCTGAGCGCCGACGAGGTGGTGCGGTTCCTCGAGGCCGTGCCCAGCCTGAAGGCCCGCGCTGCGCTGACGACCGCCTACGCCGCCGGGCTGCGGGTCTCGGAGGTCACAGGCCTGAGGGTCGCCGATATCGACAGCGGCCGGATGATGATCCGCATCGAGCACGGCAAGGGCGGCAAGGAGCGCTACGTGATGCTGTCCGCGCAGCTCCTGGCGATCCTGCGCACCTACTGGCGGCTGTCGCGTCCCGAGCACTGGCTGTTTCCCGGGCGCGACGCGACCCGCCCGATCGAACCGACGACGCTGCACGCGGCCTGCCGGTCGGCGCGGGCGGCGGCGGGGATCGGCAAGAAGGTGACCGTCCATATCCTGCGGCACAGCTTCGCCACCCATCTGCTGGAGAGCGGCGTCGACATCCGGGTGATCCAGGTGCTGCTGGGCCACGCGCACCTGTCGACCACCGCGCGCTACACCCATGTCTCGCAGGGTCTCATCGGCCGGACGGCGAGCCCGCTGGAGAAGCTGAAGCTCGAGGTGGTCCCGCCGGCCTGAGGCGGCGGCGTCATGTCTGGCGGCATCGAGGTGGCGGACGTCTTCCGCCGCCACGGCCCCGCGTTCCGCGCCACGCGCTGCGAGCACCTCGACCGCGACCAGCGACGGGTGATGGGCGCGATCGAGGCCTGCCGCACCGCCGCCCTCGGCGGGCATGTCCGCCGTTGCGTTGACTGCGGCCACGTCGAGATCGCCTACAACTCCTGTCGCAACCGCCACTGCCCGAAGTGCCAGGGGGCGGCGCGGGCGGCCTGGGTGGCGGCGCGGTGTGCGGAATTGCTTCCGGTTCCCTACTTCCACGTCGTCTTCACGCTGCCGGCTCCCGTGGCGGCTATCGCGTTCCAGAACAAGGCGGCGGTCTACGCCATCCTCTTTCGTGCCGCCGCCGAGACGCTGCGCCTCATCGCGGCCGACCCGCGCCACCTCGGCGCCGAGATCGGCGGCGTCGCCGTGCTGCATACCTGGGGCCAGGCGATGCAGCACCATCCCCATGTCCACTGCATCGTGCCGGGCGGCGGCCTCTCGCCCGACCGCACGCGCTGGATCGCCTGCCCGCCCGGGTTCTTCCTGTCGGTCAAGGTTCTCGGCCGGCTGTTCCGGCGGCTCTTCCTCGAACGTCTCGCCGCAGCCTTCGCCAGCGGCGGGCTGTGCTTCTTCGGCGATCTCGCTCCGCTCGCCGAGCCCCGCGCCTTCGCTGCCCACTGCGCGGCGCTGCGCCGGATCGACTGGGTGGTCTACGCCAAGCCACCCTTCGGCGGCCCCGAGCAGGTACTGGCCTATCTCGGGCGCTACACCCATCGCGTCGCCATCGCCAACAGCCGGCTCGTCGCCATGACCGACGACGCCGTCAGCTTCCTCTGGAAGGACTACCGCCAGGATGGTCGCCGCAAGGTCATGACGCTCGATGCGGGCGAGTTCATGCGCCGGTTCCTCCTGCACGTCCTGCCCTCCGGCTTCCATCGCATCCGCCACTTCGGCTTCCTCGCCAACAGCCACCGCGCGGCCCGGCTCGCGCTTTGCCGCCGGCTGCTCGCCCGGCCAGACTCCGATCACGGGGGCGGGCGCAACGCCTCGCCCGGCGACCACCGCTGCGCCCAGCCATACCGCATCCCGGATCCCGGTATCTGCCCCGGCTGTGGCAGCCTCTCGTTGATCCTTTCGACGCTGCCCCGCGCGCCGCCCGATCCTGCTCCAGCCCGCCGATGACGCTCCAGCCGTCCATCTCCGGCATACTGGCGGCGCCCGCACCCGCGACGCGCGCCCGGAAGGTCGTGGGCCGTGAGGTGCCAGCACGACCTTCAGCCACCGCTCAAGGCCATCTCGATCATGTTGGCTGGTCTCCCCGCGCCGCTTCCTGCCCCGGCGCAACCGGGCCCGCCGTCACCCGGAGCGCCAAGGCATTTCAGACCACCCTCTGCGATCACCGTCGCACCCGACGCCGCGAGCTACTCCGCCCATAGTGCGACCCCCACCGCGGCTTCGTTCAATCCGGCTTCTATGACGCGCCACCCACCGTCGCGAGGGCGGTCAACGTCACGCCGCGCCTCACAGAACCCTCCAGATTCCTCTTTTGCGGCGAAAGTGATTCACGCTTGGGATGGCCCAGCGCATCCGTAAGCTCCCCGTCCCGAAGCCGAAGCCGAAGCCGAAGCCCCGCTACCGGGTCACGAACTGGCGCGACTACAACCGCGCGCTGGTCGCGCGAGGTGCGATCACGCTCTGGATCGACGAGGCGGTTGTCGCCGGCTGGGGGGCAGCTGGCGGCAAGGGTGGCGCTACAGCGACATGGCGATCCTCTGCGCGCTGGGTCTGCGGGCGGTATTCGGGCTGACGCTGCGCCAGACCCAGGGCTTCCTGCACGATCTGACGCGGCTGCTCGGGCTGGAGATCACCGTGCCGCACTATTCCACCTTCTCTCGGCGCGCGGCCACGCTCACCGTCCCGAAGCTCGCGCGCCCCTCCGGTGGTCCCTTGCACCTCGCCGTCGACGCCACCGGGCTCAAGGTTTACGGCGAGGGCGAGTGGAAGGTCC
Organism: uncultured Alphaproteobacteria bacterium; assembly: GCA_963773555.1. Taxonomy (GTDB): domain Bacteria; phylum Pseudomonadota; class Alphaproteobacteria; order Rhodobacterales; family Rhodobacteraceae; genus Amaricoccus. The sequence goes on along the minus strand of CAVZCB010000044.1, from coordinate 9,178 downwards.
GCGTGCATGGGCCGGACCGGCGCCGGGTCTGGCGCAAGCTGCACCTGGCGGTGGACACCCGAACCGGCGCGATCGTCGCCCACGCCCTGACCGCGAACGAGGTCCACGACGGCGCCGAACTCGAGGGCCTGCTCGCCCGCACCGACGCGCCGATCGCCGCGGTCTGCGCCGACAAGGCCTACGACAGCTTCGACTGCCATGCCGCCATCCTCGCCCGCGACGCGCAGCCGGTGATCCCGCCGCGCAAGGGCGCGGCGATCCATCCGCCACCGGGACGCAAGGACGTGCCCCCAACCCGCGGCGTGGCGGTGGCCCGCATCGCCGAGGTCGGGCGCGAAGCCTGGAAGGCGGAGACCGGCTACCACCGCCGCTCCCTGGCCGAGACCGCGATGCTGCGCTACAAGACGCTGATCGGCCCGAGCCTCCGCTCGCGCACCTTCGACCGTCAAAAGGTCGAAGCCGCCGTCGCCGTGCGCTGCATAAACCGCTTCACCGCCCTTGGCATGCCCAGAAGCATCAGGATCGCTTGAAGAAAGCGGGAAAAGGGGCGGTCCGAGCGGACCCCATTCCATGCAACAACGCCATTACCCGCGGATGTCCGCGAACAGAATTGTGGTGCCGCAGAAGGGACTCGAACCCCCGACCCCATCATTACGAATGACGTGCTCTACCAGCTGAGCTACTGCGGCGCGCGCTCCCCTTAGCAATGGCCGGGTCGGGCGTCCAGTGTTTCAGGCACCGAGAAAGCCGTTGACGGCCTCGATGAACGCTCGGGGCGCCTCCGCGTGCAGCCAGTGGCCGGCTTCGGGGATTTCGCGGGCTTCCGCGGCGGGGAACAGCGCGCGGATCCGGGGCCAGTGGTCCGGGCGCACGTAGTCCGAAGCGCCGCCTGACAGGAACAGCGTCGGGCCGTCGAAGGTGGTGCCCGGCAGATCGGGAAAATCCATGATCGCGGGCATCTGGTCGGCGAGGGCGTCGAGGTTCAGCTTCCACGCGGCGCCGGAGGGATCGATCGACAGGCTCTGCAGGAGGAACGCGCGCAGCGGCGGCTCGGGCACCGCGTCGGCGAGGGCCGCGTCGGCGTCCGAGCGGCGCGAGACGGACGCGAGGTCGACGCCGCGCATCGCGTCGACATAGTCGATCTGGCTGTGGGAATAGGCGACCGGGGCCATGTCGACGACGATCAGCCGGTTGACCGCGTCGGCCCGTGTCAGCGCCAGCACCATCGCCGCCTTGCCGCCCATCGAGTGGCCGAGCACGTCGGCCCGGCCGCCGTGTTCGGCGATCGTCTCCGCCAGGTCGCCGGCCATCGCCGGATAGCTATGGTCCGGGCTGCGCGGACTGTCGCCGTGGTTGCGCATGTCGACGGCGATCACCTGGCGGTCGGCGGCGAGGCGCTTGCCGATGGCGCTCCAGTTGCGGGCGGACCCGAACAGGCCGTGGGCGATCACGAGCGGCGGGCGGTCGGTGGCGGATCCGTAGGTGGTGGCGGCGAGGCGCATGTCAGATCACCAGGCTGTTGATGACGGCGTCGTCGGTGATGTCGAGCCAGGTGAACCCGGCGGCGGACATCCGCGCCTCGAGACCGGCGAAGTCGCCCGGGCCGCCGGGTCTCGATGCCGAGCAGCACCGAGCCGAAGTTGCGGGCCGACTTCTTGAGGTACTCGAAGCGGGCGATGTCGTCGTCGGGACCGAGCACGGCGAGGAAGTCGCGCAGCGCGCCGGGACGCTGCGGCAGGCGCAGGATGTAGTATTTCTTGCGGCCCTCCCAGCGCAGGGCGCGCTCCTTGACGTCGGGCAGGCGCTCGAAGTCGAAGTTGCCGCCCGACACCACGGCGACGACGGTGCGGCCGGCGACCGGCAGATCGCGCAGGGCGTCGATCGCGAGCGCGCCGGCGGGTTCGAGCACCAGCCCCTCGACGCTCAGCATCTCGATCATGGTGGCGCAGATCCGGTCCTCGGGCGCGAGCAGCACGTCGGCGGGCGCGAAGCGTGCGAGCACCGCGAAGTTGCGGTCGCCGATGCGGGCGACCGCGGCGCCGTCGACGAAGTTGTCGACCTCCGCCAGGGTGACGAGGCGGCCCTCCTCCAGCGCGCGGCGCAGGCTCGGGGCGCCGGCGGGCTCGACGAAGGCCGTCGCGGTGCGGGGCGCGAGGGCGTCGAGGACCTGCACCAGGCCCGACGACAGGCCGCCGCCGCCGACCGGCACGATCACCAGATCCGGCGGCGTCGCGAGCTGGTCGAGGATCTCGAGCGCGACCGTCGCCTGGCCCTCGATCACGTCGGCGTCGTCGAACGGCGGCAGGAACAGCGCGCCGGTCTCGCGCGCGAAGGCCTCGGCGGCGGCGAGCGTCGCGTCGAAGTAGTCGCCGACCAGCCGGATCTCGACCCCGCCCCCGCCGAACTGCCGGGTCTTGTCGATCTTCTGCTGCGGGGTGGTCACCGGCATGAACACCACGCCCTCGACCTCGAAGTGCCGGCAGGCGTAGGCAACGCCCTGCGCATGGTTGCCGGCCGAGGCGCAGACGAAGCGGACGGGCCCGGGCCGGGCCGCCAGCGCCTTGCGCATGGCGTTGAAGGCGCCGCGCAACTTGTAGGAGCGGACCGGGCTCAGGTCCTCGCGCTTCAGCCAGACGTCGGCGGCGTGCTTCGCCGAGAGGTAGTCGTTGCGCTGCAGCGGCGTCGGCCCGAACAGCGTGCGCAACGCGGCCTCGGCGGCGCGCGCGCCCTCGATGTCGAGGCCGCTCAACCGCCCGACCGCGCGCCGGTTTCTGTCAGGCCGGACACGCGGCAGGCGCGTTTCGCGCGCGAAATACCGATCAAGTCATTGATACTGAACATTTCCATGCGTGGATGATTTGTAAAAGTTGCGCGGATCGAGGACGCTCGCCTCGACCGGAGCGATATGCCATGCTCCGCGCAAAGCCCCCGAGCGACTCCGAGGATCGAGCCCATGACACCTCCCTTTCCCCTCACCCGGCGCAGCTTTGTCGCCAGCGGCACGGCGCTCGGCGGCCTGGTGATGCTGCACCCGTTCTCGGCCCGGGCGCAAGCCGATCAGGCCCACCTGCGCATCATCTCGACCACCGACCTGCACTGCCACGTCCAGCCCTACGACTACTATGCCGACAAGCCCAGCGACACCGTCGGCCTCGCCCGCACCGCGACGATCATCGAGGGCATCCGGGCCGAGGCGACCAACACGCTGCTCGTCGACAACGGCGACTACCTGCAGGGCAACCCGATGGGCGACTACATCGCCTACGAGAAGGGCATGAAGCCCGGCGACATCCATCCGGTGATCGCCGGCATGAACACGCTCGCCTACGAGGCCGGTACGCTCGGCAACCACGAGTTCAACTACGGCGTCGAATTCCTCGACCTGGTGAACGCCGGCGCGGCCTTCCCGATCGTCTGCGCCAACTTCGCCAAGTCCCTCGGGCCTACCCCGCGCGAGGACGACCTGCACCTGAAGCCCTACGTGATCCTCGCGCGCACCATCACCGACGGCGACGGCCAGCCGCATGCGATCAACGTCGGCCTGATCGGCTTCGTGCCGCCGCAGATCATGCTGTGGGACCGCGGGCATCTGGAGGGCCGGTTCCAGACCCGCGACATCCTCGAGGCCGCCCGGGCCTGGATCCCCGAGATGCGCGAGGCCGGCGCCGACGTCGTGGTGGCGCTCAGCCATTCCGGCATCGATCCGAACGCCGACGCGACGATGGCCGAGAACGCCTCGCTGCAACTCGCCGGGATCGAGGGCATCGACGCGGTGGTGACCGGCCACCAGCACCGGGTCTGGCCATCCGATGATTTTTCCGGCGAGGGGATCGATCTTGCGGCCGGAACGCTGATGGGCAAGCCCGCGACCCAGGGCGGCTTCTGGGGCTCGCACATGGGGCTGATCGACCTGTTGCTGCACGAGGACGGCGGCACCTGGCGCGTGGCGGCCGCGGAATCGAGCGTGCGGCCGATCTACCGGCGCAACGAGGACCGCAGCGTCACCGCCCTCGTCGAAGACTACGCCCCGGCGATCGAGGCGACCGAGGCGGTCCACCGCGCGACGCTCGACTACGTCCGCGCCGAGGTCGGCGAGTCCACCGCTCCGCTGCAATCCTATTTCGCCGTGGTCAGCGACGATCCCTCGGTGCAGCTCGTCAGCCAGGCCCAGACCTGGTACGTGACCGACCTGATGACCGGCACCGAGCACGAGGGCCTGCCGGTGCTGTCGGCGGCGGCGCCGTTCAAGTCGGGCGGGCGCGGCGGACCGGACTACTACACCGACGTGCCCGCGGGGCCGATCGCGATCAAGAACGTCGCCGACGTCTATCTCTATCCCAACACGCTGCAGGCGGTGGCGGTGACCGGGGCGGAAGTGAAGGACTGGCTGGAGCGATCCGCCGGGATCTTCAACCAGATCACCCCCGGCGGCGCGGACCAGCCGCTGATCGACCCGGACTTCCCGGCCTACAACTTCGACACCATCGACGGCGTCACCTACGCGATCGACGTGACCCAGCCGTCGAAGTACGACGTGGACGGCAAGCTGGTCAACCCGGACGCCAACCGCATCACCGATCTGAAGTTCGACGGCCAACCCATCGATCCGGATGCGAAGTTCGTCATAGCCACCAACAACTACCGCGCCGGCGGCGGTGGCAGCTTCCCCGGCGCCGACGGCAAGACGATGATCATGGCCGCGCCCGACACCAACCGCGACGTGATCGTCCGCTTCATCGTCGAGCAGGGCACCATCTCGCCCAGCGCCGACAACAACTGGACGCTGGCCCCGGCGGGCGGCGCGACGGTGCTCTACGACACCGGCCCGGGTTCGACCGCCTATCTCGACGACGTCCGCGCCCGCGGGTTGACCATCGATCCCGCGGGCGACGCCCCGGACGGTTTCCTGCGCTACCGGATCACGCTCTGACCGCCGGCGCGATTGCGGGCGGGCCGGATTCGCGCCAATAGACCTGCGCGGCCCGGTGGTCTCGCGCTCCTTGATCCTCGTTTCGCCAGAGGCAGGCCCTCCCCGTGTTCGTATCCTTCTTTCCCAACCCGCCGCGCCTGTTCTTCTGGTCCGCGGTGATCTGGGCCGCGATCTGCGTCGCCGGCTGGTACGTCGGTGGCTCCGGTCTCGGCGCCGCCATCGGCCTCGCAACTCCCGAGGGCGGGCTGCCGGTCGGGGTGTCGCGGTTCTGGGCGGGGTCGTTCCTGTGGTTCTATGTCTACTACGGCGTAGCCGTCGCGATCTTCGCCACCGCCTGGCAGGTGGTCTCGCCGCATCCCTGGTGGCGCTGGTCGATCCTCGGCTCGGCGCTGATCCTGTTCACCACCTACTTTCAGGTGGAGGTGAGCGTTGCGATCAACGCCTGGTACGGACCATTCTACGACCTGATCCAGGTCGCGCTCGCCAAGTCGCGCCCGGTGACCATGGCCGAGTTCTACGGCTCGCTGGTCGATTTCCTCGGCATCGCCATGATCGCCGTCCTCGTCGGCGTGCTGTCGCTGTTCTTCGTCAGCCACTACGTGTTCCGCTGGCGCACGGCGATGAACGGCTACTACATGAGCCACTGGACGCAGCTGCGCACCATCGAGGGCGCCTCGCAGCGCGTGCAGGAGGACACCATGCGGTTCTCCTCCACCACCGAGAGCCTCGGCGTCAGCCTGCTCGACGCGATCATGACGCTGATCGCCTTCCTGCCGGTGCTGCTGCGGCTGTCGGCCGACATCACCGAGGTGCCGCTGCTCGGGGAGGTACCCTACCCGCTGGTGTTCGCGGCCCTGCTCTGGTCGGTGTTCGGCACGGTCTTCCTCGCGCTGGTCGGCGTCAGGCTGCCCGGCCTCGAGTTCCGCAACCAGCGCGTCGAGGCCGCCTACCGCAAGGAGCTGGTCTACGGCGAGGACGACCCGTCCCGCGCCCAGCCGCCGACCGCGCGCCAGCTGTTCGCCAACGTGCGGCGCAACTACTTCCGGCTCTACTTCCACTACATGTACTTCAACGTGGCGCGGATCTTCTACCTGCAGCTCGACAACGTGTTCGGCTATGTGGTGCTCGCGCCCTCGATCGTCGCCGGCGCGATCACGCTCGGGCTGATGAACCAGATCCTGAACGCGCTCGGACAGGTCCGCAACTCGTTCCAGTATCTGGTCAATTCCTGGACCACGGTGGTCGAGCTCCTGTCGATCTACAAGCGCCTGCGCGCCTTCGAGGCGACGATCCACGGCGGCGACCTGCCCGGATCGACCGCGATTTCATCGCCGCCGGCCGCCAGCGCGGGGCGCCGCTGATCGACGGCTGAAGCAGGAAGATCGGTGTCGCGCCAAGGGGGCCAGGCCGGGGTTCGATTGGCCTTTACCGGATTTTATTGAAGATTAATCCGATTTGATCCAGTGGCTTACCAGGAATTGCGCGCGCGCAAAGCCTGATTTCACGCCGCCTTGCCGCCTTGCGGAAAACCCTCTAGACCGCGTCCGACAGCGTCAGGGAGCCCCACGAATGACATCGCCGAAGAAGGTCGTGCTCGCCTATTCCGGTGGGCTCGACACCTCGATCATCCTGAAGTGGCTCGAGATCGAGTACGGCTGCGAGGTGGTCACCTTCACCGCCGACCTCGGGCAGGGCGAGGAGCTGGAGCCGGCGCGGACCAAGGCGGAGCTGCTGGGCGTGAAGCCCGGCAACATCTTCATCGAGGACCTGCGCGAGGCGTTCGTGCGCGACTTCGTGTTCCCGATGTTCCGCGCCAACGCCGAATACGAGGGGCTCTACCTGCTCGGCACCTCGATCGCCCGCCCGCTGATCGCCCGGCGGCTGGTGGAGATCGCCGCCGAGACCGGCGCCGACGCCATCGCCCACGGCGCCACCGGCAAGGGCAACGACCAGGTGCGCTTCGAGCTGTCCGCCTACGCGCTCGACCCGCTGATCCGGGTGATCGCGCCCTGGCGCGAGTGGACCCTGACCAGCCGCACCAGGCTCATCGAGTTCGCCGAAGCGCACCAGATCCCGATCGCGAAGGACAAGCGCGGCGAGGCGCCGTTCTCGGTCGATGCGAACCTGCTGCACACCTCCTCGGAGGGCAAGGTGCTGGAAGACCCGGCCGAGGAGGCGCCCGCCTACGTCTACCAGCGCACCACCGCGCCGGAGGACGCGCCGGACACGCCCGAGTATGTCGAGATCGGCTTCGAGCGCGGCGACGCGGTCTCGATCGACGGCGAGACGCTCACGCCCGCCAGCCTGCTCACCCGCCTCAACGATCTCGGCGGCCGGCACGGTGTCGGCCGGCTCGATCTCGTGGAGAACCGCTTCGTCGGCATGAAGTCGCGCGGCATTTACGAGACGCCCGGCGGCACGGTGCTGCTGGCCGCGCACCGGGGCATCGAGTCGATCACGCTCGACCGGGGGGCGGCGCACCTCAAGGACGAGCTGATGCCGCGCTACGCCGAGCTGATCTACAACGGCTTCTGGTTTTCCCCTGAGCGCGAGATGCTGCAGGCGCTGATCGACCGCAGCCAGGCGCACGTCACCGGCACGGTGCGGGTCAAGCTCTACAAGGGGTCCGCCACAGTGGTCGGCCGCCGCTCGCCCGCCTCGCTCTACTCCGAGGCCCACGTCACCTTCGAGGACGACGCCGGCGCCTACGACCAGAAGGACGCCGCGGGCTTCATCAAGATCAACGCGCTGCGGCTGAAGCTGCTGGCGATGCGCGACCATCGGGCAGAACAGAGGCGCCGCTAGTTTGCCGACGACATGTCGGCTCCTCCTGCCCCTGTGGCTAGTATCGACGGTCAACGTATCAGCGCCGCGGGGGCGGCTACTCAGGCCCGCAGGCCCTCGACCGCTGACCAATTCTCATATATAATTGCTCTTAATTCAGACAGGAGCATCGGACATGATCCGAACAGCGGCGTTGGCGGTGGCAGCCTGCCTTTGCGGGCTTCCTGCTGCAGCGGTCACGGTCACCGTGGAATTTGAGGCGACGGTCGATCGCATCCCCTTCGTACCGCTCGCCCGCCGGGCCTCCGCCAAGCTGATCTTCGTACCGCCACCCCTCGAGCCGGTCGGTCCATTCCTGGGGGATGTGGTGTCGGGCCGCGTCTCGTTTGACCTCGACGGGATGGACCGGGTGCAGAACGTCTCTGGCTCGGCGCCCATTGCCGGTTCGGACCCCAAGCTCGAGTCCGCGACGGTCTCGCCTGTCGAGCGCATCGAAGGATGCAAGGGCCCCTCCTGCTTTGCGATCGCCCCGGAGCCAAAGCCGCTCGTTCCAGTTGCCGCGACGAAAGCTCGGGGAACTCTGACCGTGAACTATGGACCCAACGTGACGTTCACGGATCCGACCTTCGACAGCTCGGTCGAATGGGTCGATCTTTCCATCGAAGTCGCGGCAGCTCTCGACGGCGAGCCGTCGCCGGCGGACTTCCTGGACCTGCTCCAATTGCCCGGCGCGCTGCCGGTCGCGATCGAGTACACCCGCATAGGCCGCGGAAACCTTTTCATTCCCGGTGCCGACCCCTACGACTGTGCGATCTTCGGCTGCGCCACCTTCGGAGCGACGGTCACGTCCGGCGAGATCCGTGTCGGCAACCTCCCCGCTCCGATCCCGGTGCCTCCGACCATTGCGGCGCTCCTCACCGCGCTCGGAGCGTTCGGGGCCTTCGCAGCGCTGCGGCGCGCCAAAGCCTGACTGGGGATCGTCACGCTAGGTGTGTGCAAGGCTTTCCGGAGCAGCCGGTGGCGGGCCGAAATGACGCGATCGGGCCTGCAGCGGTGCCGGATCGACGGCTTGAGCCGCCTGCGCAACTTGCGCACGTGCAGCGCGATCACATCAAGGCGTAGGCGTTGCGTTGCAGCACGGTCTGGAGCGCGTAGAGGATGACGATCAGCACCAGCGGCGACAGGTCGAGCCCGCCCATGTTGGGCAGCACCCGCCGGATCGGGCCGTAGATCGGCTCGAGCAGGCGCTCGAGCCCGTTCCAGATCTGCCAGACCAGCGGCTGGTGGCGGTTCAGCACGTTGAAGCCGATCAGCCAGCTCATCACCACATGCGCGATCACGATGAACCAGACGATATTGATCACGTAGAGCAGAATGATGATCAGCGAACCCATGGGATTGCCGTCCTCGTTCAATAACGCGCGCCCTAGGTAGACTGCCCGAGGTGCCGCCGCAAGACCGCGC
>CAVZCB010000043.1:0-195868 GCA_963773555.1 uncultured Alphaproteobacteria bacterium | reverse complement strand
AGCTCTCGGCGAAGGGCTTCTGGCAGACCGTGAGCGCGCCGCTCGCCAGCGCCAGCTCCACCAGCGGGCGGTGGCTGGCGACGGTGGTGGCGACGTCTACGAAATCGGGCTTCACCTCGGCGAGCATCGCCGCCGCATCGATGAAGACGGCGGGCACGTCGAAGGTGCGGGCGAAGTCCTCCGCCTTCGTCCGGTCGAGGTCGCAGACTGCGACGATGTCGGCGCCATGCGCGTCCGCCCAGCCGTGCATGTGATTGCGGGCGAAGAAGCCGCAGCCGATCAGGGCGCCGCGAAAGGACGTCGCTATGGCCGCCGGTTCGATCGGCATGTTACCTCCCCGTTTCGTTACTCATTATACCAGTTGCCGTCGTCGGGCAACGATCTTGAGGGTCACGATCCGCTGCGGGTCAGATGGGACTGGCGGTAGAGATCGTTCGCTCGCATCAGATGGTCTCCCATCGCCATCCCCGCTGCGTCGAAGTCGCCGCGGGTGATCGCCGCAAGAATTTCCCCGTGCTCGGCAAGGGTGAGTTGTTCGAGGCCGGGCACCGACACCAGGTCGACGTGAAAGTCGTTGAGCCAGCGGAACAGGGCATCGATGAGAGCGGTGAAGATCGGATTGCCGTTGATCGCCGCGATCTCGCGATGGAACCTTCCGTCCAGGGTGCGGAACCTGGGCGGATCCGCGGCCGCCTCAGTCTGTTCCGAGATGATCTCCACCAGCCTTTCGAGGTCGGCTTCCGAGCGGCGTCGGGCGGCGGTCCGGGCCATTTCACGTTCGAAGGTGGCGCGGGCCTCCTTGAGATTCTCCAGCGAGGCGGGGGAGTGCACGAGCAGATGCTTCATGGTCTCGCTCACCTGGTCGACCATGCGCCCGACCGAGGGTTCGGCGACGCGCGCCCGCCCGCCGTGGCGGATTTCGATCAGGCCGATGGTCTCGAGCGACTGCATGGCCTCGCGGATCGCCGGGCGGCCGACGCCGAGGCTCTCCATCAGTTCGCGTTCGGACGGCAGTTGCTGGCCGAGCCCGACGGTTCCACTGCTGATCAGGTCGAGGAGTTGCCTGCGCACCTCCTCCGAGAGCTTTTGACGACGCGCGGTCATCATACCAGTAAACCCCAGTCCGCGAGAGGGAGCAAGCTGCGTGACGGGGTCCGGTCGGCTGCGGCGGTCAGAAACCTCCGCAGCGGATCTCGGCGACGGCGTAGGCTCCGAGGGTCACGGTGTCGGCGCTGACGCTGCTGAGCGGAGCGGTGTTGCGCCAGTCGGCGTCGCGGCAGGCGGCCTTGAAGCTGTCCTCGTCGAGGCTGAGGATGTCGGATGCGCCCTCTACCCCGGACAGGCGCACCGTCCGGGGCGAAGCCGTGAGGTTGGTGATCCAGAGACGGGCTCCGTCGGGACCCGAGACCGCCAGTGCCTGAATGGAGCCGGGGGCGCTGACGTCGACCGCGTGGACCTCGCAGCCTTGGGCGGCCGCGTGGCCGGCGATGACGTGGTAGGGCGGGTAAACCTGCGCGTCGCTGTCGTCGAACCAGGGTTGCTGGTGATCCTGCCGCGTGCAGACGATCCCCGACGGACCGGCGACCGCGGCGAGGGTGACGGCGTCGAGGCCAGCGCGCGCGGCGCGGGCGAGGTAGCCGGCATACCAGGCCGCGCCGATCAGGCCGCGCTCGCGAGGGTCGACCCGGTTCATGGCCTGCCGGATGTTGTCCGGGTTCTCCGCGGGCGCCGCGCCGTAGGGATTGTCGCGCATGGAGATTGCGGTGGGGAATATCCAGTAGGGCTTGCCGCCGGCGAAGGCGCGCACCGAGTTGAAGATCGACGGGAGCGCTTCGAGGGTCTCGATGAAGGAGATGTCGTCGCCGGCGTGCACGATCGGCAGGCCGGTGTGGCAGATGAAGTCGAGCGCGTCGGCGGGCGGGCGCTTGCGGTTCAGTTCGGTGAAGTAGCTGAACATGCCGCCGCCCACCAACGCCGAAGGGAAGGACTCGCGCGCCGCGGCGAAGAGTTCTTTCCAGGTCGGGGCGGGGGGAAAGATCGAACCCGGCAGCGTGCAGCCGAGGTCGGTTGCCGGGGAGACGGCGACGCTGGCGAACGGGACGTCGCCTGCGGCTTCGCGGACCGCCGCCATGTCGCGCTTGAGGATAGACGGATCGGCGGTCGGCTTGCCGTCGGCGTCGAGGCAGGGGACGATGGCCTCGAGCACGAGCTCCGCGCCGAGCGCCGCGCCGAGCCTGCCGTGGGCCTGCATGACGGCCGCGTCGTCGCCCTTGCGCGGATCGAAGTGGCAGACCAGGAAGCCGACCTCGGCCGCCTTCAACTTGTCCGCGTGCCGGAGCGCCGCGTCGAGGTGCCCGGACGGCGCCGCGAGACCGATGCGCGGCATGGTGTGGCCGGTGGGTCCGCCGACCGTCACGGTGATGTCCGGGCTGTCCGAGGCTTCTACGGCGGCGGTCTCGCCGGTCACGGTCATGGCCACCCGCTGCGAGAACGCCTCGCCCTTCGCGAACTGGTAGGGCCAGGGGCGCGCCAGCGGGCGGATGTAGGTCTTGTAGGAGGCATCCATCCAGTTGCGGTGGTCCTCCATCTCGTAGGCGTCGCCTTCCATGCGGCACGTGACCCTCACGCCGGATGCGATGGTGTGGCTGAGGGCGCGAACGTCGTGGAAGGGACAGGCGGGGTCGATCAGTTCGGGAAAGGTGCTCTCGACGATCGAGCCGTCGGTGTGCTCGACGCTGACGGGACGGCCGACCACGCCGTCGAGCGGGTGCAGCACGACGAAGCCGGTGCGATTGGTGACGAAGTCGCCGAGCGCCTCGCAGTCCGCCTCGAATGTCAGGCTGCCGTCGGCCCGTCCCTCGATCCGCGCCCGATAGCGGAGGGACTGGGCGGCGTCGCGGCAGACCGCGTCATAGGTTACGAAGAAGCGGTCCGCGGCCTGCTCCACCCTCAGGTCCGAGATCTCGGCGCTGTAGGTGCCCCAGTTCCGGTCCCGGACGAGAAAGGCGATGGCGCGAAGTGCCTCGTTGCCGCCGACCCTGATGTAGCGGAGATTGCCGGCGTCGAGGCTCGCCTCCAGCGGCCCGGCCTTGAGAGCGACCGGTTCGCTCACCGGCTCTTCGGTGCCGAACAGCCTGATGGATCGTGACGGAGTCATGCGCTTCTCCCGTATCTGCGTTCCCCGCCGCCGGCCGCAGCGGCGTCATCCGGGGATGGTCTTCTCGGTCTCGGGGTCGATCAGGATGATGCGGCTCATGTCCACGAGGAGTTCCATGGTCGTTCCCGGCCGCTCCACCGCGTACGACGGCAGTTCGACGGTCATCTCGGTCTCGTTGAGGCGGAACTGGGCGTGGGTTCGCGAGCCGGTCGGCTGGATCAGATCGACCAGCACCGTGATCGGCGCCTCGGCGGGTTTGCGAGCAATTCCGTCGTCGGACCGGCTCATGTGTTCGGGTCGCACACCGAAGATGACCTCGCGTCCGCACCACTCCTCGAAGGCGGCCGCCCGTGCCGGGTCGAGGGGGAGCCTGCGATTGTCGTCGAACGCCAGCGTCGGGATGCCGTCGATGCGCTCCAGTCGGGTGGCGACCAGATTCATCCGTGGCGAGCCGAGGAATCCGGCCACGAAGCGCGTCGCCGGGCGCTCGAAGAGATCGAGCGGCGAGCCCTGCTGCTCGATCTGTCCGTCGCGCAGAAGCACGATCTGGTCCGCGAGCGTCATCGCCTCGATCTGGTCGTGGGTGACGTAGATGATGGTGGTGGCGATCTCCTGGTGCAGCCGCTTGATCTCGACCCGCATCTCGTCGCGCAACTGGGCGTCGAGGTTCGACAGCGGTTCGTCGAAGAGGAAGATCTGCGGATTGCGCACGATGGCGCGCCCGATGGCGACGCGCTGGCGCTGGCCGCCGGAAAGCTGCCGGGGAAGCCGGTCCAGGAGCGGCGTGATCGACAGCATCCCGGCCGCGTCCGCCACCCGCCGCCCGATCTCGTCGGGGGAGAATTTCCGTGCCTTGAGGCCGAAGCCGATGTTGTTGCGGACCGTCATGTGCGGGTAGAGCGCATAGTCCTGGAACACCATGGCGACGTCACGGTCGCGCGGGCGCATGTCGTTGACCACCTCGCCATTGATCTCGATGGTCCCTTCGTCGACCGCCTCGAGGCCGGCGATCATGCGCAGGAGCGTGCTCTTGCCGCACCCCGACGGTCCGACCAGCACGGTGAACTGCTTGTCGGGGATGATGAGGTCGATACCCCGCACCGCATGGACACTGCCGGCGTAGCGTTTGTGCAGTCCGGTTATCCTTACGTCCGCCATTCAGGCCTGCCCCCAAAACACTCTTGTCAGCCCCGGATCGCCCCGAGCGTCAGCCCGCGCACGAGATGCTTCTGCACGAGCACGCCGAGGATGATCGACGGCACCAGCGAGACGATCGCAAGGGCGCTCGCCTCGCCGTATTGCGCTCCCTGGAAGCTGAGGAACGCGCGGAACACCGTCGGCAGCGTGAAGGCGTTGCGGCTGGTCAGGACGATGGCGAAGAAGAACTCGGTCCAGCAGGCGATGAACACGAAGACCGCCGCAGCGACGATGCCGGGCGCCGCCAGCGGCACCCCCACGCGCCAGAACGCGGTCCAGCGCGTGCAGCCATCGACCAGCGCCGCCTCCTCGAGCGAGCGCGGCATCTGGCGGAAATAGGCGAACATCATCCAGACCGACACCGGCAGCGTGAACACCGTGTAGGCGAGAATGAGGCCGAGATGGGTGTCCTGCAGGCCGAACAGCCGATAGTTGAGAAACAGCGGCAGGATGATCGCGATCGGTGGCAGGAAGCGCTGGGACAGCACCCAGAAGGACAAGTGCGGGCCGCCGGTGTTGAAGCGCGCCAGGCTGTAGGCCATCAGCGTGCCGACAAGACACGACAGGATTGTCGCGCACACCGAGATGATGACGCTGTTCACCAGACCGGTGAGGCCGTGATAGGCAAACAGCGCGGCGGTGTAGTGAACCGTCGTCGGCGCGCTCGGGAACCAGACCGGCGGCACCGCCAGGTAGTCGTCGCTCGGCTTGATCGAGGTCACGAACACCCAGTAGAGCGGCGCGAGCACGAAGAGCAGGTAGAGCCCGAGAAAGAGGATGCGGCCGATGGGCGGCCGGCGCCGGTGCGTCCGACGGGCCGCGTTCCCGGCGGGCATCACTGCGCCTCCGGCTTCAGCAGGCGCCGCACCAGCAGGACCACCGCGAGAAGTGTCAGCACCAGGAAGATCCAGGCGCCGGCCGTGGCCCGCGACAGGTGAAACTGGGTGAAGCCGATGGTGTAGAGGTAGTAAGACGCACTGTAGGTCTGCGTGCCCGGGCCACCGCCGGTCATGATGAAGATCGTGTCGAACAGCCGGATCGAGTCGAGCAGCCGGAACGTCAGTGCGAGCAGCATCATCGGCGCGATGTACGGGACGGTGATGTACCAGAACACCTGCCAGCGCCCGACGCCGTCGATTTCCGCCGCCTCGTAGACGTGCGCGGGAACCGACGTGAGGCCCGCCAGCAGGATCACGAACATGAACGGCGTCCACTGCCACACGTCGGCGAGGATCAGCGCCAGGAAGTTGTACGGCCACTGCGTAAGCCAGTTGATCGTGACCTCGTGCCCGAGGACCAGACCGAGCAGGTAGTTGGTCGGACCGAAAGGCCGCTGCAGGATCAGCGCCCAGGCCTGGCCGACGATCACCGGGCTGATGAACAGCGGCACGATCAGGATCGAGATCAGGAGCCCCCGGCCGCGAAAGGTTGCGACCATGGCCATCGCCAGAGCGAGGCCGAGCAGAAATTCGGTCGCGACACTGGTGACCGTCAGCCCGACCGTGACCCAGAGCGAGTAGCGGGCCACAGGGTCCGAGATCACCTGCCGGAAATTCTTGAGGCCGACGAAGGCGTGGCCGGGGATCTGGAAGTCGTAGTTCACGAACAGGACCCAGATCGAGAAAATCAGCGGATAGATCGAAAGCGCCAGGATCAGCAGCGCCGCCGGCGTTACCAGAAGCCACTTGAACCATGTGTCGCTGCGGCGGGCCGATACGGCCGCGCCCGCGCGAGCGGACATTGCCGCGGTAGTTCCAGCGCCGTTCGCCATATTCGCTCGGTCGGCCTCGACAATGGGGTTGCTGTCGTGATCGGCTCCGAGGGGAGCCGATCTGCATTTTCAGGAAACGGGCTGCCGCGCGGCGGCCCGTCGCGATGGCCTAGAGCTTCACCGCCATGCCGAGCGCCTCGACCGTATGGTCGACAGTGGAGCCTGGCAGCTTGAGGAACTCCGCGTAGAAGGCCTTCTGCGACTCGACGCCGAGGTTCTCGGTGGTCGCGTCCCACTCCGCCGCTGCGGTCTGGAGTGCCGCGGTCGGATCCGTGCCCGCCCAGACGGACGTGCACATGCGGTCGAGCGACAGCGCGTAGTCCTGCGCGCCCGGCATGATCGGGTCGAGCAGCCCGACGTTGGCCGAATTGTTGAGGTTGCGCAGGTACTCCGGCGCACTCGGGAACAACTCGCCGTAGAGCTCCGACTTGAAGTGCGAGATGCGGTACGGATCCCGCAGCGCGTAGGGCAGCATGCAGCGCGCCAGCGACACCGGCGGCGAACACGCCCACTGCATGAAGAGATAGGCCGCCTCCGGGTTCGCCGAGTCCGCCGCGAGCGCCTTGTTAAAGCCGAAGGCATGTTCGGGGTGGCCGCCCGGCACGATGGCGTAGCCGACCTTGCCGGCGACCGAGGATTGCGGGATGAAGCTGATCGCCTTGTCGCTCTGCGAGTAGCCGGCGCTCATGCGTCCCGTCGGCGGCCACGAGTAGATCATCGCGACCTTGCCCTGGAGCCACGCCGCCCAGAGCGACACGGCGTCGAGCTCCTCGTTGCCGGGAATGGAGGCCGCGTTCGCCGCCTTCATGTTCTCCAGCGTGAGCACGCCGGCGTTGCCGACGAGCTGCGCCTTCATGTTCTCGTCGAAGAAGACGCCGCCATTGCTGCGGAATTGCTGCATGAAATCGAACTGGTTGCCCGGCGAATTGGCCTTGCGGAAGTGACCTGCGCCGTAGACCGCCGGCGCCATCTGGTCGGTGATGAACTGCGCGACCTGGGCGTAGTCCTTCCAGGTCTTCGGCACCTCGAGCGTCTTGCCGAACTTGGCCTGGTAGGCTTCGTTGAGTTTCGGATCCTCGAAGATGTCCTTGCGATAGTAGAGGGCGAACATGTCTCCGTCGTCGAAGAACCCCCAGACCTTGCCCTTGTAGGTCGGCAGCGCCTTGTAAAGCGGATGGTAGTCGTCGAAATCCGCCGGATTCATGTACTTGGCGATCAGGTCGTCGAGCGGTGCGATTACCCCGCCATCGGCCAGGGCCGGCGTCCACTGCGGCTGGAGGTCGAGGATGTCATAGGCGCCGGAACCGGCGATGTGCTCGGCGATCGGCTTGGAATACATGTCCGGCGGCGGCAGCTCGACCACGGTCGACTGGATGCCCGTAAGCTGTTCCCAGAGCGGGCCGGAGAAGTTGCGCGGATCGAGCGCCTGCAGGCCGGCCTCGTAGGTCATGTTCAGATTGACGCCGCTGAACTGCTTGGCGGCCTCGGCGGCGCGGAAGGCCGAGCCGTCCTTCGGGCCTTCGGTGGAGGCCGCCAGCGCCGCGGCCTGCGCCTTGCCGAGCGGCGTCGACGGATCCTCGAGCTGCATCGTCGCCTGCGCCAGCGCCTCGCTCACGAAGGACGGGAGCACCGCGCCGGACAGCGCCAGCATGCCGGCGGCCTGTCCGAACTTCCTGATGAAGTCGCGGCGCGTGGGCTCACCCCTGAGCCACGCATCGACCTCGGCGGCGAGCCCGGCCTGGAAATCGTGCCTCTCTCTGTCGTTCATTCTGGTATCCTCCCTGGGTTTCTCCGCCCCTCGGCCCCGGGTTCGACACCGAGCGACGTGAGTATATTTTGAATTCAAGTTAGCATGTCAGTATAACACTCGCAACGAAGACGATCCCCAAGCCAAGGCCAGCGGGGAGGCCGGTTCACATGCCCGAAGCCCACGTCCCCATCCAGCGACGCAAGCTCTCCCAAGACGTCGAGGAACGGCTGCTCGCCATGGTCGAAGGCGGCAACCTGAAGCCCGGCGACACCCTTCCGTCGGAGCGCCAGCTCATGGAGGCCTACGGCGTGGGGCGGCCGGCGATCCGCGAGGCGCTGCAGAACCTGGAGCGGATGGGGCTGGTCGAGATCAGGCATGGCGGCCGCCCGCGCGTCGCGACGCCGTCGATGGATGCAATCATCGGCCAGCTCGGCAAGGCCGTGCCGCACATGCTCTCTCACTCGGAAACTGGCCTGAAACATCTCACCCAGGCGCGCGCGACCTTCGAGATGGAAATGGCGCGCATCGCCGCCCGACGGCGAACCGCGCCGGACATCGCAATGATGGAAGCCGTGCTGCGCAAGCAGGGCGAGGCGATCGCGGACCACCGGCGCTTCCTAGCGCATGACGGGGAGTTCCACGTCGCGATCGCGCGCATCAGCGGCAACCCGATCTTCGTGTCGCTCTGCGAGGCGCTGTTCGACTGGCTGGCGCATTTCCACATCGACATGGTCAGCCGGCCGGGCCTGGAAACGCTGAGCCTTTCGGAGCACCGCGACATCCTCGCCGCGATCGGGTCCGGCGATGCCGATGCCGCCGCGAAGGCGATGAGCGACCACCTCTACCGGGCGAACCGGCTCTATCACAACGACCATCGCCGCGCCGCGCGTGGCGAATTCTTGACCTCGCCGCGCGATCCGGACTGGTATAATGACGAGTCAGGTCGGGGCACGTAGCCCCGGCCATTCAAAACAAACAAAATCGGGGAGGAACTGCCATGGCGACTTTCGCGGAACTGCTGGGATCGAAGCGGCTCAAGGTCGGAACCTACATCGGCGAGTTCGCCACGCCCGGAATTGGCCAGATGCTCAAGGTCGCGGGCTGCGAGTTCGCCTTCGTGGATATGGAACACTCGGGCTTCGGCTTCGAGACCGTCAAGGCGCTGCTGCGACATCTGCACGACGCCGGGATCGCCACCGTCCTGCGGCCACCGTCGAAGGCCGACCATCACATCGCCCGCGCCTGCGATGTCGGCGCCCAGGGGCTGATTCCGCCGATGCTGGAGACCGAAGCGCAGGCGAAAACGCTCGCCCGGCAGATCAAGTATCCGCCGACCGGCTCGCGCGGCGCGGCGTTCGGGATTGCCCACGACGATTACCTGCCGCGTTCGGTGGCCGACGTGATCGCGCATGCGAATGCGAAGACCTCCGCCGTGGCGCTGATCGAAACCGCCGACGGTGCGCGCAACGCAGGCGCCATCGCCACGGTGGACGGCATCGAGTGCCTCTGGATCGGCCACTTCGACCTGAGCAACTCTCTCGGAATTCCCGGCGGGTTCGAGGACGATACCTTCAAGGACGCCGTCAGTGCGATCATGGATGCGGGCACTGCCAATGGAAGGAGCGTTGGCCGGCTGTGCGGATCGCCCGACGAGGCCGCAAACCTCTTCGCTCAGGGCTGTGATTTCATCTGCTATTCAGGCGATGTCTGGCTCTACACCGGCGCGCTGACCCAGGGCGTCACGGCGGTCCGCGATCGGATCGGCGATGCGATCGCCGGAGGACGTTGAGCCATGGACAAGCTGCGCGTTGCGCTGAGTTCCGACTTCGTGCGTCCGGATGGCACGCCCGCCTTCCCGTCCTTCGATCTCGCCCCGCTCGATGCCGATCCGCGCATCGAGTGGTCCTATGTGCCGGTCATCGACGGCCGAATCGCCGCCGAGGACATGGCCGGGTTCGACGCGCTGATCCTGCTCGCCGGGCGGTTCGATGCCGAGAGCATTCCGGAGGATGATCGCCTCGCCGTCGTCGCGCGGTTCGGGGTAGGCTACGACAACGTCGACGTGGCGGCATGCAGTGCCAGCGACATCGCTGTGGTCATCACCCCGAGCGGCGTAAGGCGGCCGGTGGCGGTCGCGATCATGACCTTCGTGCTGGCCCTCTCGGGCAGGCTTCTGATCAAGGACCGGCTGACGCGTGCCGGCGCCGATGGATGGGCCGGGCGTGGCGCGCACATGGGCATGGGCCTGATCGGCAAGACTCTGGGATCGATCGGAATGGGCAACATCGGGGCGGAGCTGTTTCGCCTGGCGGCGCCCTTCGGAATGTCCTTCGTCGCGCACGATCCGTTCGCCGATCCGGTGGTGGCGCGGGACCTCGGCGTCGAACTCGTCCCGCTGGACGACGTTTTCCGCCGCGCCGACTTCGTTTGCGTCAACTGCCCGCTTTCGGAGGAGACGCGCGGGCTCGTCGATGCGGAGCGGCTCGCGCTGATGAAACCGACCGCCTTCCTGATCAACACGGCGCGGGGTCCCATTGTCGATCAGGCGGCCTTGACCGAGGCGCTGAAGGCGGGCCGCATTGCCGGTGCCGGTCTCGATGTCTTCGAAGCGGAGCCATCCGATGCCGCCGACCCGCTGTTCGGCCTGCAGAACGTCATCGTCACGCCGCATTCGCTGTGCTGGACGGACCAGTGCTTCGCGGACATCGGTACCGCCGACATCCGCGCCGTCGAGGCCATGATCGAGGGGCGCGTTCCGGAAGGGATCGTCAACCGCGACATCGCCTCCAACGAGCGGTGGCTCGCGAAGCTGGCCGGCTATCGATCGCGCTTGTAGCCGCTCCGTCGCGGACACCGTCAGACGGTGAACAAGCATCGAACTGTGGGTGTGACTCACATTCCGTGCAGGTTTGACGGGAAGGTGTCGGCTGGCGATGCGATTTAGACTAGGTGCTTTGGGCCAGGAGACAGTGCGGGTGGGCAGGAGCGTGTGGAAAGGCGGGTTTGAACCCGCCGGGGTTGATTGTCGAGCGCCGGTGTATCGTCGACGGCGTGGTGGAGGTTTCGGGTCGTGTTGCGGTGGCGATCGGGCGCTGCCCGGATTGCGGGACATCGTCATCGTCGTGCCACAGTCGCTACGTGCGGACGTTGTCGGACCTTCCGATCAGCGGCGCGGTGGTGAAGTTGCGCCTGAGCGTGCGTCGGTTCCGATGCAAGCTGCGCTCCTGCCGGCGCAAGACGTTCAGCGAAGCCCTGGCGCCGACCCTCGGGCGTCGTCACGGTCGGCGCGTCGCACGCTGTGATGGCCTGGTGCACGCCGTCGGGCTGGCCCTCGGCGGGCGGCCCGGATCCCGGATGATGGTGCGGCTTGTAGTGCCTTGGTCGAAGGACACGCTGCTGCGCACCGTCCGCCGCGAAGCTGCCGCTGCCGGCCGGGCTCCCGCGGCGACGGTGATCGGCATCGACGACTTCGCGTGGCGGCGTGGCCACAGCTACGGCAGCATCGTCGTCGATCTGGAGCGGCGGACGGTCATCGACATCCTGCCGGATCGGCAACGCGATACGATCATTGCCTGGCTGATACCAGTCCGCACTGAGCCTCACCCATGGGCTCATTCCCGCATGCCGATGGACATGATTTCCCTGGGTCGGTCGATGAGGTTGTTCCAGGCGTCGCAGCAGAGCGCGACGATGTCCTCATAGGATTTGAAGACGCGGTTCGAGAGCCAGTTGTCGCGGATGAACTGCCAGATGTTCTCGACCGGGTTCAACTCTGGCGATCGAGGCGGCAGCGGCAGCAGGGTGATGTTGTCGGGACGGCGAGCCTGGAAGACATGTGCCATCCTGCCTGATCGAGGATCAGCACGGCGTGGGCGCCCGGATCGACGGCCTGGCTGATCTCGACCAGATGGGCGGCCATCGCCGGCGTGTCGCACCAGGGCATGACCAGCCCGGCGCCCTTGCCCTTCTTCGGGCAGATGGCTCCGAAGACATACGCCCACTTGGTGCGCTGGTCGTGAGGAGCGCGGGGCCGGGTGCCGCGTTTCGCCCAGCGGCGGGTGATGGCCCCCCCCTCTCTCCCCCCCCTCCCCCCCCCGTGGTCTCGCTGAGCGAGATGCCCGAACTCTTCCCATATCCACTGCGCGAGATCCGCCAGCCGCCAGCGCACCACCTCGTGGATCGCCGGGATCGGCCCGCGCTCGACGATGGCGGCCAAGGCCTGACGCTGGGCATCGTCAAGCTTGGACGCATTGCCCGGCGCCTTGCCGTCGATCAGTCCGGCCGGCCCGCGGGCGTTGAGGCGCAGCACCCAGTCGCGGACGGTCTGCAGACCGACATCCCCGATCCGCGCCGCGTCGGTGCGCGACCCCCCGTCATAGATCGCCGCAAGCGCCAGAAGCCGCCGCGCCTGCGCCGCGTCCTTCGTCAGCTTCCCGAGCCGCCGCAGAGCGGCTCCGTCAAAATCGTCCCGAAGCGAAATCGCAGCGGCCATGGCGAACCTCCTCTGGCTCGCACCATCGATTCAGACTTTCACCGCTTTGGGAATCCCCCGCGTGAGTCTGCGTCACCGGCGGCTGGTATGAGGAAGAACCCGCAGGTTCGGATCATCTGCCGCGACCGTGGTCCCGGCTATGGCGCCGCTGCGGCGGAGGCGGCGCCCCAGGCCCGGCAAGTGGCGGATCGCTGGCATCTGTTCGAAAACGCCTCCGCCGCCTTCCTGGCCGCGGTTCGGTCCGAACTCCCCCGGCTACGCAAGGCGCTCTCGCCCGAAAGGCCTGTTGACCCAGAGACTTTGAGCAAGGCGGAACAGATTCAGTGGGAGGCCGCCGTGATCCGCGAGGCTGTCAACGGCGAAATTCTGGCTTTGGCGGCGCAGGGCGTTTCCCTCAAGGCGATGGCGCGCACGACCGGTCTCTCGCGGCAGACCATCCGCAAGATCGTGCGTGGTCAGCGCCATGATGTTTTCCGCACCCGCCAGAGCTCGCTCGACCCGTGGCGCGTCCGGCTCGAAGCGGAATGGAATGGTGGATGCCGCGTTGGCGCGGAGTTGTGGCGACGACTGCGGGCGTCGGGCTTCGCCGGCTCGCTGCGCGTCGTCGGCGAATGCACCACCCGTCGCCGCCGCGACGACAGGCTCGGTCAGTCGGCCGGACCGTCGCCAAGCGCCCGGACCATCGCCCGCGGTCTGACCGTTGAACGCGGCTCCGGGTCAGCCCGGATCGCTCTGATCAATGCCACCATCGAGACCGCCGTCCCCTGAGTTGATCGCTGCGCGCGACCTGATGGATCGCTTCCACGCGATAATGCGGTCCAACGACGTCGCCCGTCTCGAGCCGTGGATCGCTTCCGCCAGGGAAGGCAAGCTCGCAAGCTTCGTCGCGGGCGTCGAGGCGGACAAGGAAGCCGTCGCAGCGGCAATCACCGAACCCTGGTCGATCAGGAGACGATCGAGCCTCTTGCCAATCGGCCTCGCTTCCGTTCGCATGCGTCGGAATTTGAGGCAGATAAGAAACGAATGACATCGTCAGAGATGATCGGCGCTGCTGTCGTGATCGGCATCGCAAGGATGACAAGCATGCGGCCCAGGTCCTTCGAGAGTTCATGAAAAGCTAGGTCGAGCAGAGGGCCGCTGCCCGCGCGGGATGCGCAGGATCGTCCCGTCTGGGTCACGCGGTCGCGTCCGAAGATCGATCGAATCGTCTGTCCCTAGCTGATCCGCCGCTTCCTAGATCCGCGCGCGGTGATTTTGTTCGTGGCCCCCGCCGAAGTGACGGGCGTGGCCGAGCGCTACAATGCCGCCCCCTTCGACACCGAGGACGTGTTCTGGAGCCACCGGGGCGAGCATTGAACCTTTGACGTTATGGAGTCCGAGTTTGGCCTGAGCATTCCCCCGCTTGACCGGCTCGCGGCCATCGTTCGCGGCGCCGATACCGCCCGGCTCGACCTCGCACCCGAGGCGGCCGGTCTGCTCGCGGCTCTCTCGGATTGTCCTGGACGCATACCGACGATCTGGAACAGCTCGATGCCGGAATGCTGCTCTACGACGCCTTCTATCGCTGGGCGTGGGACGCGACCGACGAGACCTACAACTGGGCGACGGACAAGCCGAAGGCCGGATGATGCATGACCGGCGTTACCCCACGCTGGCCGAAGCCACCCGCATCTGGGCCCGCATCGGACTGCTTAGCTTCGGTGGCCCGGCAGGGCAGATCGCGCTCATGCACCGTATCCTCGTCGAGAAGCAGCGGTGGCTCGGCGAAGGGCGGTTCCTGCATGCGCTGAACTACTGCATGCTGCTGCCCGGGCCCGAGGCGATGCAGCTCGCGGTTTGTATCGGCTGGCTCATGCACCGCACCTTGGGCGGCATCATCGCGGGCATTCTGTTCGTACTGCCGGGCGTCGTGGCGATCATGGCGCTCAGCTCGATCTATGCGCTCTATGGCAACGTCGGGCCGGTTGAGGCGCTGTTCTTCGGGCTCAAGACCACCGAGAGCGGAGGGGTTTGCGGCTATGACGCGGGCAAGAAGTCCAAGGGACGCAATCGTCACATCATGACCGACACGCTCGGCTTGCTGCTGTTTGCCGTCATCCATTCGGCCGGCGTGCAGGACCGGGACGGTGCGCCCGGCGTCTTCCGGGCGATCCGGTATCGGTTCCCCTGGCTGCGCCACGTGTTCGCCGACGGCGGCGATGCGGGAGACAAACTGAGGACCGCCCTCAGGGGCCACGGCGACTGGACCATCGAGATCATCAAACGATCCGACACCGCAAGCGGGTTCGAGGTTCTGCCCCGTCGCTGGGTCGTCGAGCACACCTTCGCATGGCTCCGCAGATGCCGTCGCCTCGCGAAGGATTGGGAGAAATCGCTGGAAAGCTCGACTGCCTGGACATTGATCGCAAGCATCAGGCTCATGACCAGACGCCTCGCAAGATACTGCCACGTCACATAAACTTTTGAATCGGGCTCTAAGATATCTTGAGCGACAAGGATCCGGAACGGCGGACGAGCTGGCGCTCGAGTGCGAGGAAGGCGTCATAGGTGAGAACCGCGAGCGCCGCGACGGCGAGACCGCCCTGCAGGACGAAGGCGACGTTGTTCGACAAGAGGCCCGCTATGATCACCTCGCCGAGGGTGCGCGCGCCGACCGTCGAGCCGATGGTGGCGGTGGCGATGGCGATCACCGCCGACAGCCGGATCCCGCCGAGGATCACCGGCAGCGCCAGCGGCAGCTCGACCCGTACAAGCCGCTGGCGGTCGGTCATGCCCATGCCGCGGGCCGCGTCCTGCACCGCCGGCGGCAGGGTCGAAAGGCCGGTCAGAGCGTTCTCGAAGATCGGCAGAAGGCCGTAGAGAAAAAGCGCGACGAAGGTCGGCGCGTTGCCGAAGCCAAGGGGCGCTACCGCAAGCGCGAGCACCGCGATCGGCGGGAACGTCTGGCCGATATTGGCGATCGAGCGCGACAGGGGCAGGAACTCCGCGCCGAATGGGCGGGTCACCAGGATCGCGAGCCCGACCGACACCACCGTCGCCGCCGCGATGGCGGCGACGACGAGGGCGATGTGGTTGAGCGCAAGGCCAACGAGGCTCGCTTGGGTATAGATCGCCGGCGCGCCTTGGCTGGTGAAGGGTGCGAAGACGAAGGTGAAGGCCTGGGGAGCTACGAGGAACCCGACGAGCATCGCCAGCACGACCGCGCGTGCGAGAAAGCCGGATTCTCATCGGGGTCTCGCGGCGCGGCCGATGAGGGCGTTGAGGGTGATCCGCCCGATGGACGCGCCGTCGCGCTCGACCGGAGCGGCGTCGCGGCCCGACCAGAGCAGCTCCGCGCACGCGTCGCGCGCCGAGGTTCCCGCCGCAATCGCGGGACCCCGAGCCTCGCCCGGTTCGACCAAATCCCCGCTTCGGGCGAGGGCGAGCAGGCGGAAGGGGCGCTCGTCCGGGCCGATCAGTGCCTCGACGAACGGTGTGGCGGGCCGAGTGATGATCTCCTCGGGCGCTGCGTATTGCAGCAGCTTTCCCTCGTCCATCACCGCGATGGCCTGGCCGAGGGCGACCGCCTCGTTCATGTCGTGGGTCACAAGCACGATGGTGGTGCCGAAGCGGTCCTGTATGGCGAGCAGATCCTCCTGCGCCTTGGCGCGGATGATCGGGTCGAGCGCGCCGAAGGGCTCGTCCATCAAGAGGATGTTCGGCTCGGCGGCGAGCGCGCGAGCGACGCCGACGCGCTGCTGCTGGCCGCCCGAGAGCTCGTGCGGCATCCGGTCGCGGAACGCGGCGGGATCAAGCGCGAAGAGATCGAGCAGCTCGTCGACGCGGGCGGCGATGCGCTTCTTGCCCCAGTCGAGCAGCGTCGGGACTGTGGCGATGTTCTGGCCCACGGTGCGGTGCGGAAACAGTCCGTGGCCCTGGATCGCGTAGCCGATGTGCCGGCGCAGTTCGTGCGGCGCCAGCTCGCGGGTGTCGAGGCCGTCGATGAGCACACGGCCCGCACTCGGCTCGACGAGGCGGTTGATCATGCGCAGCAGCGTGGTCTTGCCCGAGCCGGAGGTGCCGACGATGGTGGCAATCGCGCCCGAGCGAATGGTGAGCGAGACGGCGTCGACGACGGTGGTGGCGCCGTAGGTCTTGGTGAGGGCCTCGAGTTCGATCATGGTCGTGGAGATCTCGCGCCGGGACGTTCGCTGAACTCGACGGCCGCGTCTAGCAGCACGGCGGCGGCGAAGGCAAGCAGCACCGTAGGCAACGCTCCAAGCAGGATGAGGTCGGTGGCGGTCTGGCCCATGCCTTGGAACACGAAGACCCCGAAGCCGCCGCCGCCGATCAGCGCCGCGATGGTGGCGAGCCCGATGTTCTGCACCAGCACAATCCGGATGCCGGTCAGGATGACCGGAAATGCCAGCGGCGCCTCGATCTGCAGCAGCTTCTGGCGTTCGGTCATGCCCATGCCGAGCGCGGCGTCGCGGGCCTGGCGCGGCACGCTGTCGAGCCCGATAACGGTGTTGGAGACGACCGGCAGCAGCGAATAGGCGTAGAGGGCGACCAGCGCCGGCGCCGCCCCGATTCCCGAGACGCCGAGCCGCGCAGCGCCGGGGACGGTCGCCGCGATCCAGGCGAGCGGCGCGATCAACAGGCCGAAGAGCGCGATCGACGGGATGGTCTGGACGATGTTTAGCACGTTGAGGATAACCGAACGCACCCGGGGCGCGCGGTAGCAGAGCACGCCGAGCGGGATGCCGGTCATGGTCGCGATGGCGAGCGAGCCGAAGGCGAGCATGACGTGCCGCCGCCCCTCGCGCCAGAAGGCCGCCGCGCGGGTGGTGTACTCCTTGAGGATCGAGAGATCGTCCCACGCGCCGGAGCCGAGCAGGAGCGCGAGCGCGGCTGCGGCGATCAGCACGCCCGCGATCCGCCAGACAGGCGGCAGGCGAAGGCGGGTTAGCGCGTCGGCGGCGAAGAGTGCGAAGGTGAAAAGCAGGAGCCAGAAGCCACTCGCCGGCGAGACGCGCGCCAGCGTGTCGTCCGGCGGTGTCAGCGCGCTGCCGGCGCGGCCAACGCCCACGAGCAGAGCCGCGAGCGCGGCGAGGCTGGCGGCGAGGCGCAAGCCGCGGGGCGAGCGCAGCAGCGCCACGATCGCCGCTCCGGCGACGACCGCGAGGAGCAGCGCCGCCTCGGCCGGGGGGAGCGAGGCCCAGAGCGCGCGTGGCGCGCCGAGCACGATGCGATTGGCGGCGAAGGTGGCGAAGGGCAGCAGCACGCCCGCCACTGCAAGCACGGCGATCAGCACACCGAGCTTGTCGACCCGCGGGCGGGTGGTGGTCTGGGCTACGGCTGCGGCGGGCACCCGCGTCAGGTCCGCGACCGGCTCACTTCAGCAGGCCTTGGCTGGTCAGGAAGTCCTTCGCCACCGCATCGGCCGGCTCACCGCCGACCTGAACGCGGCCGTTGAGCTCCTGCAGCGTCGGGAGGTCGAGTTTTGCGAATACCGGCGCGAGCAGTTCGCGGATCTCGGGATGCTCCTCGAGCACCGGGCCGCGCACGATCGGCGCGGGCTGATAGACCGGCTGGACGTGCTTGTCGTCCTCCATGACCACAAGGCCGGAGGGTGCGATGCCGCCGTCGGTGCCGTAGACCATGGCGGCGTTGACGCCGCTGGTCTGGCGGGCGGCGGCGGCGATGGTCGCGGCGGTGTCGCCGCCCGAGAGTATCACTAGCTGTTCCGGGGACATCTCAAAGCCGTAGGCCGTCTGGAACGCAGGCAACGCCGCGGCCGAGTTCACGAATTCGGACGAGGCCGCAAGCTTGATGTCGCCGCCGCCCTCCACGAACGCGCCGAAGTCGCTCATGGTCTTCAGGCCGTTCGAGTCGGCGAGGTCGGAACGGACGGCGATTGCCCAGGTGTTGTTGGCGGGCGCGGGCTCCAGCCAGACGATGTCGTTGGCCTTCAGGTCCAGTTCGGCGGCGCGCGCGTAGGCTTTCTGCGGGTCCTTCCAGACGTCGCTGTCGGCCTCGTTGAAGAAGAAGGCCGCGTTGCCGGTGTACTCGGGATAGATGTCGATCTCGCCCGCGGTGATCGCCTCGCGTACGATCGGGGTGCCTCCGAGCTGCAGGCGGTTCTCGGTCTCGACGCCCCCCGCCGTCAGCGCCTGCAGGATCATGTTGCCCAGGACCCCCCCCTCAGTGTCGATCTTGGAGGAGACGACCACCTGTGCGGACGACGCCGCCGCCGTCACCGCGAGCCCCACTGCCGCCGCCCCGAGATACCTGCCGATGCTCATCCGGACTCCCTTCGTTCCTGCGTTATTTTGCGGTCTGTCGTGATCTCAAGCGCCTTGCGGACACCATAGTTCCTTGCGGCTCGGAGGAATTTTGACGGACGCATAGAGTGTATGCTTCGAGGCGCCGGATCCGAAGCGCGATCTTCTGATTGCCACGTCCGCTCTTTCAACGCAGATGAACCTCATCTGCTTCACCCGCGCGACGGGTGACTTCTCTCAGATGGTGGCCACTGAGCGCTCTGATATCAGCCTGCAGTGACCATCCCCCACGGACCCATTCCCGCATTCCGATCGAAATGATTTTCCACGGACGCTCGATGAGGTTGTTCCAGGCCTCGCAGCAGAGGTGCACCAAACTAAGTGCTGCTTTTTACCGTAGATCTGCAGCTGGCAGGGTCGTGTCTCGGAGTTGGTGGAAATTGTCGAACGGCGCGCTGCGAGCATGGTGATGTCGGCCTGGTCAAGGGCGAAGGGCTCGATGGGCTGGGAGAGGGTCTCCCATCCGTCGACCTTGCGCATGGCGATCTGGCCGGAGGCGAGCAGGGCCCAGAGCAGCATGGGCACGGTCTCGGCGCAGGGCAGCACGGTCTGGGTCTCGATGCGCCGGCGGAATTCCTCGTTCAGCCGCTCGATGGCGTTGGTGGTGCGGGCCGATTTCCATTGCGACGGATCGAGGCGGGTGAAGGCGAACAGCCGCTCCCCGGCTTCCTCGAGGCGAGCCAGTCGTTGAGTTCCTCCATGCTCCTGACCCGCACTCGGGGCGAGAACAGCCGCTCGCGGATCGTGCCGACCTGGTTCTCGACCTGGCCCTTCTCCCAGCCGGACTCCGGCGGATCGACGAGATAGTGGCTGCACATCTGCTGGAAGCGGCGATTGTAAGCCCGCTCCTTGCCCAGAAAGATCGCGTCCACCGCCGTCTTCATGTTGTCGTAGATGCCGCGGGTGCAGGCGCCCTTGTAGAAGGCGAACGCGCGGTCGTGCGCGTCGAACACCATCTCCTGGGTCTCACGGGGATAGGCCCGCACGAAGGGCATCCGGCTGTGGCAGAGCCGCATGTGAGCGACCTTGATCGTCACTGTGACGCCGTCGATCAGCACGATCTCGTGGCTCCAGTCGAACTGGTAGGCCTCGCCAGGATCGAAGCTCAGCGGCAAGAAGGCCGCCGCCGTTCCCGTGCCGCCCTCGCGCCGCCAGGCCGCGGCGTAGCGCCAGACAGCGTCATAGCCACCTTCATAGCCGAGACCGCGCAGGTCCTCGAATATCCGCAGCAGCGTCACCCGCTCGCGCCGGCCGCGCGCAGCATTCGCGGCGAGGAGACGCTCGAGATCCTCGCGCCACGCCCCGAGCTTCGGATGAGGCTGAACGCTGCGCTTGTACTCGAACGCGGTCTCCTCGGACCGCAGAACCTTCCGGACAACCTTCCGCGACAGCTTCAGCTCACGGCAAATCTGCTTGATCGGCTTCCCCTGGACGAAATGCGCCCGGCGGATCTTGGCGATCGTCTCCACAACCAGCATCCCAATCTCGGCTCCCAATTCCATCGGGAGCACTGTGAACCCCGTCGCCAGAGGGATCCCTTTTGGAAGCCGATCACCCCGGAAAACGGGGTCCTTATTGCGCGCCTGTCCACACGCTGCCGCAGTATCAGCGGCTCACGAAGCGGGCCGAGGCCCTGATCGCCGCGGTCTGCCTGGCCGGGACCAGCACGCGGGCTCGGTGAAGCGCGCGCTGTTCGGCCTGTTCCAGAGCGAGGTCGGCAAGGACGTCGTCAGCCGGGCGTGGCGCAAGGTGAAGGTCGACCGGGATGCGTGGTGCGGCCGCAGCCTCGCCGGGGAGGACATCGCCCGTCTGATCCTCGACGGCACGGTGATCCGCACGCGGCTGGACAGGAAGGCCACGAACATGCCTTGACCAGGCCGCCTGATCAGGCCGACATCACCATGCTCGGAGCGCGCCGTTCGACAATTTCCACCAACTCCGAGACACGACCAAGGTGAGGTCAGGGTCGTCGCCACGTTCGAGAACACCCCTGTCGCGATCGCAAAGCTGGCGCGCAAGCTCGCGCGTCGGCACGGGTCAGTCGAGTTTGTCTGTGAAGCCGGGGGGTGCGGCTACAATGTACAGCGCCAGCGTGCATCGATGGGAATGACCTGTCGTGTCTGCGCCCCCTCGTTGACGCCACGCGAGCCGGGGGAGCGCATCAAGAATGATCGACGCGACGCCATCGCGTTGGCGCGACTTCTACGCGCAAGCGAGTTGACATACGTATGGGTGCCGGATGCGCTGCACCAAGCCTTGCGCGACTTGGTCGCGCTCGCCACGCGGCCGGAAAGGACGTGCGCCGGGACCGCATCCGAATACAGGCATTCCTGCTGCGCTGCGATCTGCGGATCGAAGGCAAGTCCTGGAGCACCCGGCATCGCCTATGGTTGCGCTGCCGGCAGTTCGCGCATCCGGCCCAACAGATCGCGTTCCAGACCTATCTTGACGCGCTCGAGCACAACGAGGTGCGCAAGACAGAGATTGAAGGGCAGATCCGGAGACGCTGGCGGACTCGCCTTCGGCACAGATGCGGGCTTTGCAGGCGCTCAAGGGCGTCGGTCCGATCGTCGCGGCAACGATCCTCGCCGAGGTTGGCGACTTTTCCCGCTTCGCCCACCCGCGCCAGCTCGTCGCCTATTTCGGCCTGGCTCCCGGGGAGCACGGCAGCGGCGGCACCATCAATCCGCGCGGCATTACCAAGGCGGGCAGCTGCATCGCGAGGGCGGTGCTGTGCGAGGCGGCGTGGAACTACCGGACCACGCCCAAAGTCGGGCAGTGGATGAAGCAGCACTGTCCGCCGGTGCCGCAGGAGATCGTGGCGCTTGCCTGGAAGGCGCAGCTCCGCCTGCACAAGACCCACCGCCGGCTCAGCGCGCGCGGGAAGTGGTCGGTCGTCGTCACTGCGGCCGTCGCACGCGAACTTCTCGGCTTCGTCTGGGACATCGGGCAGCGCGTGCCGCTCGGCGCCTGAGCCACGCAAACTTCGTGATCCGTATCAGCGAGGACGTCGGACGCGGTAGAGGGAATCCTCGAATTCATGATGGACAGGCGAATCATGATGGACAGGCGAACAAGCCCACGTCCGCGGCCAGAGCGAGAGAGCCCTCCGACGCACCGTCATCATGGGGTAGCCAACCCCCCGAACAGGAGCCTGAGCGACCGTCGACATTCCCCGGCGTCCTCACCTATGCGGATCGCTTCACATGTGAAGTGACGCTCCAAGAAGGGGCGATCGATGAGCGCACGCCTGAAGTGGTTGACAAAGACCATAGGACACCAACCTGCCGCCCTCGAGGCGCTTCGAGAATAGACACGCGCCCTGGCCGTCCCACCAGATCACCTTGATCAGATCGCCGCGCCGTCCGCGAAAGACGAACATATGGCCCCCGAACGGGTTCTGGCTCATCGTCTTCTCGGCCTGGGCAGCCAGCGTCGCGAACCCCCGTCGCGTGTCCGTCACCCCGACCGCCAGCCAGACCCGCGTGTCCGCCGGAACCGGGATCATCCCGACAGGCCGCGGATCAGCCGGATGAGCGCCTCGGGATCATAAGGGCCGCTGACCCGAAACCGGTGCCCACCCGACAAGTCGATCTCGATCACGCCGTCGGGATTGCCGGAAGCGCCGGACAAAGGCCCGTCTTCGCCACGGGCCTCATGCATGAACTCGACCGGCAGAAAACTGGGCTCAGATTCCGACTCGCGTTTTCGGCGCGAAGCGCGGGTCGCGCTACCATTTGAAGATCAGGTTCGCGTTCATCGCATACCGACGCGCCACCTGCGCAACCGAGACGTCGGGCGCGGTCGTCTGAAAACAGATCGACCCCTTCTCCTCCTCCGTCCAAAGCCGCTTCGCGCGACGCGCCATCGAAAGCCCTGTAGTGTCCACTATCCGTGGTGGACACTATCAAACCTCCTCAAACCCGGCAGGGCAGTCACGCCAGACGCTTACGCTGGTCTTGATGAAATGCCCGTGGCTGGAGCGCACCGGATCGCGATAGATGCCGCGCGAGGCGATGCGTGCGCCCCAGCGCCGCTCGATGGTGTCGTCGACGCCGATGATCACCGGGCCCTCCGGCACCAGGGCGGCGACAACCAGATCGAGCAGGGTCCGGGCCAGCGCACGGCCTTTCCAGCGCCCGCGGTTCAACACCTGCTGATAGATTGGTAAAGTTGTCGCGGCGGCCCGCGCAGGCAGGCGCTCACCGTCCGCTTGCCCGGCGCGAGCAGCACACCCATGACCAGAACGAGCAGGTTCTGCCAGGTCGGGCCGGTGACATGCGGGCGAAACGCCGCAGCCATACGCGAAGAACTTGGGGGACGGCATCGCCGCTCGCGGGGGATCGAATTGGACGGTGCTCCATCCCATGCTTCGAATCTCTCGCCGGACTCCGCACAACACGGGCAGCCTGCGACGAATTGATTTCACCCATGCTGCCGGTGGTCGCCATGAACTGATGGCGGCCGGCCGCACGCGAGACAAGCGCTCGACGCCACTGCCACCCCTCGCATCCACCTCCCATTTTGCGCAAAGCCAAGCTCAGCAAACCGTCCTGCTCTTGCCGCTCAGGAAGGCCCCGAGCGTAAGCGTCGCGGGCACCGCTGCGATCACGCCGACGAGCCCCGAAAAGGTCGCCGGCCGCATCGCGACCTGGGCGAACACGTTCGCGGCGCGAATGCGCGTCGAGAAATGCCGGCGCCAGGCCGCGGCGTAGCGCGCGCCGGCCTGACGCCGCCCGTCCTCCGTCGCGAAATCGACGCCCGCCAGTTCCCGGGCGAGCAGCCAGCCCGACTGGATCGCCATCGAGATGCCTTCAGCGACGATCGGATGCGCCTCGCCCGCAAGCGTGCCGACGCGGAAGATGTCGTTT
The DNA here is from genome assembly GCA_963773555.1 of uncultured Alphaproteobacteria bacterium. GTDB lineage: Bacteria > Pseudomonadota > Alphaproteobacteria > Rhodobacterales > Rhodobacteraceae > Amaricoccus. The sequence goes on along the minus strand of CAVZCB010000043.1, from coordinate 172,307 downwards.
TCGTACTGCGCATGCGCCCCCGGCCGGATCGGTCCAGCGGCAAGCCACGGCCCGTGAAGCTCGGCCCCCTCGAGCGCCTCGCGAACGCCGCGACACGACCCGACAAGGTGGCGGTGCAGCGCCTGCGCAGCGGACTCTCGCGGGTTGCGGATACCGGCGAGAACATCGCGCCGCACGCAGCACGACAGGGACAGAAGGCCCCTATCGACCCGAACCATGCCCCCGTAGCCCCCCGGGAACGACAGGAGCGGCATCAGATCCGCGTCGAGGCGTCCGCCGAGAAAATGCGCCTTGAAGGCGAGAAGGTCGGCCGGAAGGTTCGCCCTGAACGGCTGCGTCGGGAGCGGGCCCCGCTCCCAAGTGCCGTGGGCGGCGACAAGCACCGGCGCCCGCAGCGTCACCGTGCCGCCGCCTGACGTGATCTCCACCGCGTGTCGCGCCGCTCCCGCCGTGTGTCGGACGGCGCGGCACGGCTGGTGGATCTCGACGCCCCGCCTGCGCGCCTGATCGACCAGCAGCGTGTCGAGAATGTCGCGCCCCAGGCCGCGTCCGTATCCGGCACCGGCGGGCATCGCCGCGGGGATCGACCTCTCGCCGCAACAGAGCGCCAGCCGGCGTATCTCCGGCCCCGCGCTCCGGGTCCAGGCATCCGCGACACCCAGCGTCTCGAGAACCGGAAGGCTGGTCGCCGACATGAACTCGCCGCAGACCTTGCGGCGTGGAAACGCGGCCTTCTCGACCAGCGCGACCCGGAGCCCGGCCCGGGCCAAGCCGATCGCCGCCGCGGATCCCGAGGGACCGCCGCCGATGACGATGGCATCGTGCGTCATGCCCACCGTCCCGCGCCGACGAAGGCATGGGTGAACGGCCCCCTGCGGCCCTCGAAGGCCACGCGCCCCGGCCAGAGACCAGTAAGCTCGCGGTCGCGGAATCCGGCGCGAACGCTCGCCGGCGCGTCGTGGCGCGTCACCGCGTTGGCGCCGATGGCGCCGATCGAGCGGGCTCCGATCAGCGCGAAGCCCGTCCGCAACGGCTCGGTCGCGACGAGATAACGGCTTCGCTCCGAGGCCGCCGAGAGCAGTCGGGGCAGCGCGGGCTTCTCGAAATGATGCAGGAACAGATTTGCCAGCATCAGATCGACGTCGGAATCCACCGCCTCAAGCCAGCGAAATATGTCCGCGGCGACGATCTCCACGGCCCACCCCAGCGCCTCGAGCGACGCGATGGTTCCCTGGCCCACCACCGGCCGGAGGTCGAGCAGGGTGAGCCGGGGGCGTCCGGTCGCCGGTCCGAGCCGGCGCGCGACCCGGAGCATCTCGGCCCCGTCGCCGCAGCCGAGATCGACCACATGCCCGAGCGGGTCCGCGACATGCCTCCGGATCAGCGCGACCGACGCGCGGGCATTCAGCATCAGGCCGTTGATCCGCCGCAGATCGGCCCGCGACCTGCGGGCGCGCGGATCCTCCGGCGGAAGGCCATCGAGCAGTTCCGGCACGAGTCGTCGCTCGACGAGAGCCCCGGTCACGCGGCAATCTGGAAGGTCATCGTCTCCGCCGTCAGCCCGGGACCGAACGCCATGCCGCAGCCGTTCTCGCCCGGCGTGCCGCTGGCCAGAAGCTTCTCCAGGACGAACATCACGGTGGCCGAGGACATGTTGCCATGGTCGCGCAACACCTCCCGCGACGCGGCGAGCGCATCGGGCGACAGGTTCAGCGTCCGCTGCACCGCGTCGAGCACCGAACGCCCGCCGGGGTGGATCGCCCAGAGCGCGAACTCGTCGACCGCTCGACCGTTCAGCACCGTTTCGACGCGGCCGCTCAGGATCTCCTGGATCGTGGCCGGAACCCGTCCCGACAGCACCATGTCGAACCCGTCGTCGCGCACCCGCCACGACATCAGCTCGTCCGCGTTGCCCGCCAGCAGCGCCTTGAAGCCGTCGATGCGGATCCCGCGCGGCTCGGCCGAGACCAGTGCCGCCGAGGCGCCGTCGCCCCACAGCGAAAACGTCAGCAGTTGCTCGAGATCCTGGGTCTCCTTCAGATGCAGCGTGCAGAGCTCGCAGTTCACCACCAGCACCTGCGCGTCCGGCTCGGAGCGCACGATATGGTGCGCCACCTTCAACGCGCTGATCGCGGCGTAGCAGCCCATGAAGCCGATCAGCGTCCGCTCGACCGAGGGCGACAGCCCCAGACGCCGGACGATCTGCAGATCGAGGCCGGGCGCTGACATGCCGGTGCAGCTCGCGACGACCAGGTGGGTGATCTCCGCCGGGTTCCGGAGCCCGAGCCGCTCGATGGCTCGCATAGAAAGGTCCGCGGCGTTGGCCTCGAAGAAGTTCATCCTGTAGGCGGTGCCGGGAAAGGCTCCGCGCCGAAAATGGCCAGCCTTGTCGATCACATCGCCTTCCGGATCATCCGCGGTCTCGATGCAGGAGAAGCGGCGCTCGATCCCTGACTTTTCGCTCATCCTGATGAACAACCGCTGTTCCCTTGGCGTGCTGACCAAGCTGGAAGCGGCGAAGCGTCGAAAGAAGCCGTGAATTTCGTTGTCGGGAACGCACGCCGCGATCCCGTTCATGTAGGCATGGGACAAAAAAGGCCTCCACGGTATGACACCACCCGTGCGGCACCATTCTCTCGAACTTCGTCCGGGGACCTTTGTTCCATTTCGGGCGCGCCCGTCACATCACCATCCTGTGATATCGGCCCGAGTGCAAGCACGCGACCCTGCGGATCCATATTGACCTGCATCAATGCCGCCGCGACCGTCTTTTGGCAGGTCTATGATCGCCGAAGCCGATCTGGAGTAGCCCGCCATGAGTAACCATCTGATGTCGAGCGCCCGTCCGGCGGTGCGTGTTCTTTCTCTTGCCCTGATCTCTCTGGCGTTCGGCGGCGAGTCCGGTGCCCAGCAAGTTACCGGCACCCTGGGCTCTCCGACCGCCACGACCACCATCCCAGGCGCGCAGATACCACCCCCCAACCCTCCGTTCGGCGGCGTCATCAAGGAGAGGGCCACCGAGTCGACACCGTGGTGGGCGCCGCGCGTGGTTCCGCCCGAAGAGCGCGCCGAACGTCCTGCTGATCATGACCGACGACCAGGGCTTCGGCGCGCCGAGCACCTTCGGCGGCGTCATCCCGACGCCGGCCATGGACCGCCTCGCCGCGGACGGCCTGCGCTTCACCAACTTCCACTCCACCTCGCTCTGCTCGCCGACCCGGGCGGCGCTGATCACCGGGCGCAACCACCACTCGGTCGGCTTCGGCGTGGTGGGCGAGGTCGCGACCGGCTTCCCGGGATACGACTCGATCATCCCGCTCGACAAGGGCACGGTCGGCGCGATCCTCAAGGACAACGGCTACGCCACCGCCTGGTTCGGCAAGGACCACAACACGCCCTCCTACCAGTCGAGCCAGGCCGGGCCCGTTCAACCAGTGGCCGAACGGCATGGGCTTCGACTATTTCTACGGCTTCGTCGGCGGCGACGCGAGCCAGTGGCAGCCGAACCTGTTCCGCAACACCACCGCGATCTACCCGTTCGAGGGCAACCCCGGCTGGAACCTCGAGACCGCGATGGCCGACGAAGCCATCGGGTATATGAAGCAGCTCAAGGAGATCGCGCCCGAGAAGCCCTGGTTCGTCTACTACGTGCCGGGCGCGACCCACGCGCCGCACCACCCGACCCCGGAATGGATCGAGAAGATCAGCGACATGCACCTGTTCGACGAGGGGTGGAACAAGCTGCGCGAGACGATCTTCGCCAACCAGCAGCGGCTCGGGCATCATGCCCGAGGACGCCAAGCTGACGCCGTGGCCGGACGACACTGCCGACCTGGGACAGCCTGAGCTGGAGGAGAAGAAGCTCTTCATCCGCCAGGCCGACGTCTACGGGGCCTATCTCGCCTACGCCGACAACGAGATCGGCCGGGTGATCCAGGCCGTCGACGACCTGGGCGAGCTCGACAACACGCTGATCATCTACATCGGCGGCGACAACGGCGCGAGCGCCGAGGGCATGCTGAACGGCACGCCGAACGAGTTCACCACCTTCAACGGCATCGAGGTCCCGGTGAAGGACCAGTTCCTCTGGTATCCGTTCTGGGGCTCGGAGCGCACCTTCCCGCACTTCGCCGCCGGCTGGGCCTGGGCGATGGACACGCCGTTCAAGTGGGTGAAGCAGGTGCCCTCGCACTTCGGCGGCACCGCCCAGGGCGTGGCGATGTCCTGGCCGGGCCACATCAATGACAAAGGCGGCATCCGCCACCAGTTCAGCCACGTCATCGACATCGTGCCGACCATCCTCGAGGCCACCGGCATCCCGCGCCCGAAGGAGGTCAACGGCATCCCGCAGGAGCCGATCGAAGGCACCAGCATGGTCTACACCTGGGACAAGGCCAACGCCGACGCCCCGACCCGGCACGCCACGCAGTATTTCGAGATGCTCGGCAACCGCTCGATCTATCACGACGGCTGGGTGGCGGCGACGACCCCGGCGACGCTGCCGTGGGAACTCAGCACCAAGGCGCCGCCGGACGTGATCACCGGCTACAACTGGGAGCTCTACAACGTCGATAAGGACCGGACCGAGGCCGACGACCTCGCCAAGGCGATGCCCGACAAGCTCAAGGAGATGCAGGACCTCTTCTACGCCGAGGCGAAGAAGTACGACGTGCTGCCGCTCGACAACTCGACGCTTTCGCGCTGGAACGCGCCGCGCCCGAACCTCACCGCCGGACGCACCGAGTTCGAGTATTCCGGCGAGCTGAGCGGGGTGCCGGCCAGCGCCGCCCCGAACATCCTCAACAACTCCTACTCCATCACCGCCGAGGTCGAGATCCCCGACGGCGGCGCCGAAGGCATGATCGTCACCGAGGGCGGCCGCTTCGGCGGCTACGGCCTGTTCCTGAGCAAGGGCGAGTTCGGCGTCGGCCGCGGCCGGCCGGTATTCCTCTACAACCTTCTCGACCTCAAGCGCACCGCTGGGAGGGCCCGGAGCTCGACCCCGGCAAGCACACCATCGTCTTCGACTTCAAGTCCGCCGAGCCCGGCCTCGGCAAGGGCGGCACCGGCGTCCTTTCGGTGGACGGCAAGGAGGTGGCGACGCAACACGCTCGACCACACCACCCCGATCACCTTTCCCGAGGACGAGACCTTCGACGTGGGCCTCGACACCCGCACTGGGCTGTCGCTGCTGGAATACCGCTACGACGTGCCGTTCCGGTTCACCGGCACGCTAGATAAGTTGACGATCGCCCTGAAATGACGCCGCGCGCGATGCCTTCGGCGCGCGGCGTGCTGGTCTTCGCTGCGATCGCCGAGGCGGCGACCGGGCTCGTGCTTCTCGTCGCGCCGGCGCCCGTCGTCCGGCTCCTGCTTGGCGCGGACCTCGCCGGGGTCGCCGGGCCGGTCGCCCGCGTGGCCGGCATCGCCCTCGTCGGCCTCGGGCTCGCCTGCTGGCCCGGCCCGCCGCGGACCGGCATGCTCACCTACAGCGCCGCCGTCACGGTCTATCTCGGCTATCTCGGCGTCACGGGCGCTGCGTCCGGGACCCTTCTCTGGCCGGCCGTCGCCCTCCACGCTCTGTTGTCGCTGGCCATCGCCTTTCGGCGCGATCCATCGGCGGACTAGGCGGGCAGACACAATCCCTTCGCCTGACCGCATCGCGTAACCGGACTGGCCTCGGCGGTGCCGCGCGGGGCGTGGACGCCGGACACGCTCCTGTCGTACCGCGCCCACCCCCGCCGCGTCCGGGCTTGCCCTCGCCGGTCAGGAATCGCAGTGTGCGCCACACAATGACCGATCCCACCCCCGGGCTGACCCTCGACCACCGGATGCTGGCGTCGCTCGCCCGCGAGGTCGAGGCCGGTGACCCGATCGCCTGGGACGGCGTCGAGATGGACCGCGAGGCGGTCTACGAGCTGATCGCCTCGCAGATCGCCGAGACCTTCGGCGGCTACGAGACCCGCGGCGTTGCCCGCGACCGGCAGATGGTGATCGCGCTTGCCACCGTGGTGAAGCTGACCGTCGAGAACTTCATCCTGCACCAGCGTTTGATGCGCTGCAGCCCCGATCCGGAGTGAATCCGGCCGCAAGACGCTGAAATGCCGGGATTTTCTGCGTATGGACTCCGTATGGAACGCGTATGGACTCCGTATGGGCGTTTTTTGCGGCGCGGGTCAGGTGGCGCGGCCGCTGGTGTCAGGTCCGCGCCTTCGCCCCCCACCAGGTTCCGCCGAGCGGCGCGCCGCCCACGAACCGGCCCATTCCCGGCATCTCCTGCATGCGCAGGCATTCGTTCCATTTCGCCATCCGCTCGGACCGGGTGAACGAGCCGACCTTCAGCTGCCCGGTGCCGAGCCCCGCGGCGAGGTGGCTGATCGACACGTCCTCGGTCTCGCCCGACCGGGCCGAGACGATGGCCCCGAACCCGTGCCGGGCCGCCGCGTCCGCCGCCGCGATCGTCTCGCTCACCGTGCCCGCCTGATTGACCTTCAGGAGCACCGCGTTGCAGGCCCCCGCGGCGGCGGCGGCGTCCACCAGCCCGGCATTCGTCACCAGATAGTCGTCGCCGATGATCTGCACCCGGTCCCCACAGGCCCGGCTGAACGCGACCATCCCCTCCGGATCGTCCTCGGCCAGCGGATCCTCGATCGACACGATCGGATAGCGGTCGAGCCAGCGGCCCAGCAGGTCGATCATCTCCCCGGTAGCGAACTCGCGATCCTCCAGCGCCAGGCGATACCGCCCTGCCCTGCCGAATTCCGAGGCCGCGACGTCGAGCGAGATCACCACCCGCTCGCCGGGCACCTCGCCCGCCGCCTCGATGGCTGCGACCAGCGTCTCGAGCGCCTGCTCGTTGCTGTCGAACACCGGCCACCACCCGCCTTCGTCCGCCACGCCCGCCAGATGCCCCCGTCCCGCCATGATCTCGCCGGCGGCGAAGTAGACCCGCGCGGTGATCTCCATCACCTCGTCGAAGTCGCTCGCGCCGGGCACCATGATCATGAAGTCCTGGATATCGACCCGCCGCCCGGCATGCGCGCCACCCCCGAAGATCTGGATCTCCGGCAAGGGGATCGCCGGTGCGCGCCCGTAGCTCTCCGCCACGTGCTTCCAGAGCGGCCTGCCCGCGGATGCGGCCGCGGCATGGAGGACGGCCAGCGACGTCGCGACCAGGGCGTTGCCTCCGAGCGCCGATTTCAGCCTGGTGCCGTCGAGCGCGATCAGCCGCGCGTCGATCGCCGCCTGGTCGGTCGCATCCAGCCCGGCCAGCGCCCGCGCGATCGGGCCGCGCACGTTCTCCACGGCCTGCATCACGTCGCGCCCGCCAAGCGGGCCGCCGGGATCGCGCAGGTCCACCGCCTCGCGGGACCCGCGCGAGGCGCCGGCCGGGGCGATGGCGCGGCCGAAGGCGCCGTCCGACAGGGTCACGTCCGCCTCGACGGTGGGGTTGCCGCGGGAGTCCCAGACCCGGCGGGCGTCGATCCTGGAGATCGCGGGTGTCGTCATGCCGAAAATCCTGCGCCGAAGCCCGATACGAGGTCGTCGAGCCGCGGGACGGGCGCGGCGATCGCCGGGATGGCGAGATCGCGGACCCGCTGCCGCGCCGCGGGGTCGAGATACTCGACCGGGGACTTGCCGTCGACCCGGGCCAGCATCAGCGCGGGGAGGAGGGCCGCGACCCGCGCCTCGAGCGCCGCCGGCGCTTCCCAGCTCACCTGCGGGGCGTAGGCGGTCCAGAGGGCGGCGAGCGAGGTCCGCAGGAGCGGGGCGTGCCCGGGCCGGTGCACCGCCTTGAGGACGAGGTGGTTGAGGCAGAAGGCGACGTCGAAGCAGGGGTCGCCCATGGTGGCGCACTCGGCGTCGAGGAGGATCGGGGTGGCGTCGCGCAGGAAGATGTTCTTGGGGCTGACGTCGCCATGGATCAGCGCGATATCCGCGGCGTGGAGCCGGTCGGCGAGCGCGGTGAGGGGGGCGGCCAGCGACGGGTGGCGGGCGGCGGTGAAGATCAGGTAGGGGTCGAGGCGCAGGGCCCAAAAGTCGTGTTGGTTGTGGAAAGGGCCGCGGTCGAAGTCGGGACGGCTGGTGGCGGCGTGGATGCGGCCGAGGAGGGCGCCGACGACGGCGGCGTCGCGGGGGTCGGGGGTGCCGGTCAGGAGCCTGGTCTTCCAGAGCTCGGTTTGGGATGCGTCGAGGTATTCCATGGCGAAGCCGTTCAGGCGATCGGAGCGGCCGTGGAGCTTCGGGACCGAGGCGGGGGCGATGGCGGAGACGACGGTCAGCCAGGCGTATTCCGCGGCGTTGCGGTGGACCGGGGCGCGCCAGTCTTCGGCGACCTTGAGCTTTTCGAGGGCGAACTTCACGCAGCAGAACCGGCCGTTCAGATCGACGCGGGCGATGTCGGAGGCGACGCCGCCGGTGAGGGGTTCGACGGCGGTCACGTCGGAGGCCCGGCCGAGGCCGATGGCCTCGACGAGGGCCCGGCATCGCCGGTCGAAGGCTGCGTTGTCGTTCACGAGGACGGCTCCGTTCGGAGGCGCAGGTTCGGGCAATTCCGGGCGGCTGTCCAGCCCGCTCGAGAGGGGTTCCAACGCGCAAACCACAGGCAAGATGATGATTTTGCGGCTTAATCTTCGGCAAACGAGCCCGGCAGTCTGGCGCGGCGGGCGTCCGATTGGTCAGGTCCGGGAGGGGCGTCATGCGCCGTCAACATCCATGCGTGAGGCGACACCCCGGGCGACCGCTCCGGCTTTCGCCCGGGCCTTTTGCGGGGCGCGGCAATCCGCGGCTCCGCTCCCAACGGCGGCGTCCCAGACCGGCGTTGGCTTTGCCGAAGGACGTGGACTTCCTTGCCATTCGGGTATTCCCAGGGATTGTCCTAAACAATTTCAATATTTTAGCGTAATATCGCGCGTGGAAATGCCCGTGACGTCACGCGCTCCGGCATCCCTGGAGGGAATCCGATCAGACCCTGTCCGGCACCATTTCGAGCCCACGCAGGACCGCCACGTCCGCTTCCGCCAGATCGCCGGCCGCCCACGGCCGGAACCGCAGCCGCACCGCGGCCAGCACCGCCTCGCGCGCACCAATCGGCACCGCATAGCCGGCCGCCCGCGCCGCCGCGCAGAACCCGTCCCAGTCGGCCGCCGCCGGCGCGCGCGCCTCGGGCCACGCCGCCCGCCCGCCGCGGGCCAGCCGCCGCCAGTCGAACTTCGGCCCCGGGTCGGCCTTTCGTCCCGGCGCCATGTCGGAATGCGCGATCACCCCGGCCGCCGGGACCGACCACCGGGCCATCACCGCATCGAGCAGCGTCTCGAGCGCCGCCATCTGGGGCTCCGGAAACGGCGGAAACCCGGCCAGCGGCCCGGCGTTGGCAAGCTCGATCCCGATCGAGCGCGAGTTCACGTCGTCCGCCCCGGCCCACGACCCCGCCCCGGCGTGCCAGGCGCGCCGGGCCTCGTCCACCAGCCGCCAGACCCGCCCGTCCTCGGCGATCAGGTAGTGCGCCGACACCTCCGCCGCCGGGTCGCACAACCGCGCCAGCGCCGCCTCCGCCGTCCGCATCGCCGTGTGGTGCAGCACCACCAGCGAGGGTGCGAGCCCGTCGCGCCGGGGCCCGAAGTTCGGGCTGGACCGCTCGAGGATTTCCATGGTGTCCTCCGGATCCGCACTCAACGGGAAGCCCGCCGCCGCTGTCGAGACCCTCGCCGCTGCAAAACCGCGTCGCCCCGGATGGCAGCCTTCACGCCGTGCCGGAGCGCGGCACGCTCATGGGCAACCGCGGCGGCCGGCTGCATCGCCCGGACCGGACCCTCGGCCTGGCCCGCTGGCGCAGCCGCGCCTGGATCGCCTGCGTCACCGCGTTCCACGGGCGGCACCGCTTGGTGATGGGCGAGGGCTACACCGAGCTGTTCTTCCTCGACGAGCCGACCGCGCTCGCCGCCGGCCACCGCCCCTGCTACGAGTGCCGCAGGGCGGACGCCCGCGCCTTCGCCGCCGCCTGGGGACGCGCCGCCGGCACCCCGCCCCCGACCGCCGGGGACATCGACCGCGTGCTGCACGTCGAGCGCCTCGCGCCGCCGGAGACGACCTCGTTCTCCGCGCTGCCGGCCGGGGCAATGTTCATGAGCGACGGCGGGTTCTTCCTGCGCACCGGCGCCGGCGCTCTGGCGTGGAGCTTTGCCGGCTACCGCCCCGGCCCCGCCTTCGCGCCGGCCGAAACCGTCCGCGCGATCACGCCGCCCGCCACCCGCAGGGCGCTCGCCGCGGGCTATGCCGCCCGGCCGCACCCGTCCGCCGGTCAGTTGAGCGCGCGGTAGGGAGCGGGGTCGAATTGGCAGGCAAACCCATCGCCGTCGGGATCAAGTCCGTTGGGATCGCTCGTCGGTCCCCCGGCGGCGAGGAACGCCCGCTGCGCCGCGTCCGCGCTGCCATACCGGCCGCACCCGCCGATGCCGGTGACGCGCGCGCCCGCCGACCGCCGGTAGACCGACTGGCCCACTGCATTGGACGCCTGCTTGGCATAGAGCGCGACGTTGACGCCGGACGTCTCGGTCGGCACCGATCCCGGCTGCACCACCACGAGCTGGTTGCGCGCCGCCTCCAGATCCCGCTCGGCCTTGGCGGCGTCGACCTTCTGCTGCGCGAGCGTCCACTGCATCAGGTTGATCTTGTCGTCGTCGAGCGCCGGGCCGGTCCCGTCCGGCGACGGCGCGATCGCGGTCCCCCCCGCAAACGCGGTCTCGCCGCCCGTGCTGCCGTCGTCGTTCAGCGACGACTCGATGGTGCTGGTGAAGGAGTCTCCTCCGGCGGTTGAGGCGTAGCCGCCCTGCGGAACCTCTACGATCACGTTGTCGTTCGGGACGGTCACCGCCCCGCTGGTGCAGGCCGCCAGACCTCCGCAAACCAGAACTGTCAGTATTCGCATGGACATCAGCCTTTCGCCTCGCGCGCCCGCCACGTCCGCTTCTACCACCATTTTTCCGGTTTTGCAGCAAATCCGCTCGCCGCCTCCAGCGCGTAGGCGACATCGAGCATTCCCGCCTCGTCCCAAGGCCGTCCGATCACCTGCAACCCGAGCGGCAGGCCGCCCGCATCAAGCCCCGCCGGCACCGTCGCACCCGGCAGTCCGGCCAGATTCACCGTCACGGTGAAGACGTCGTTGAGATACATCCGCACCGGATCGGCCTCGGCCATCTCGCCGATACCGAACGCCGCCGAGGGCGTTGCAGGCGTCAGGATCGCATCGATCCCGTCGCCGAACGCCGTCTCGAAATCCCGCCGGATCAGCGTCCGAACCTTCTGCGCCCGCAGGTAGTAGGCGTCGTAGTATCCCGCCGACAGCACGTAGGTGCCGATCATCACCCGGCGCTTGACCTCCGCTCCGAACCCCTCGGCCCGGGTGCGCTCGTACATCGCGGTGATGCCTTCGTTCGCACCGATCTTCGCCCGCCGCCCGTAGCGCACGCCGTCGTAGCGCGCGAGGTTCGACGACGCCTCCGCCGGTGCGATCACGTAGTAGGCCGGCAGCGCGTATTTCGTATGCGGCAGCGATATGTCGACGATCTCGGCGCCTGCGTCGCGAAGCATGTCCGCGCCCTTGGCCCAGAGCGCCTCGATCTCCGCCGGCATCCCGTCGACCCGGTATTCCCGGGGGATGCCGATCCGCTTGCCGCGCACGTCGCCTTGTAGCCCGGCCTCGTAATCCGGCACCGGCCGGTCGGCGGAGGTCGAATCCTTCGGGTCGTGCCCGGCCATCGCCTTCAGCAGGATCGCCGCGTCCCGCACCGACTTCGCCAGCGGGCCCGCCTGGTCGAGCGAAGAGGCGAAGGCGACGATCCCCCAGCGCGAGCAACGCCCGTAGGTCGGCTTCACGCCGACGATCCCGGTGAACGCCGCCGGCTGGCGGATCGACCCGCCGGTGTCGGTGCCGGTCGCGCCGAGCACCAGATCCGCCGCAACCGCCGCCGCCGAGCCGCCCGACGAACCGCCGGGGGTCAGGGCGCGCGCGTCCCCCGCCCGCCGCCACGGGCTGACCGCCGGGCCGTAGACCGAATGCTCGTTCGAACTGCCCATAGCGAACTCGTCCATGTTGAGCTTGCCGACGCAGACCGCGCCCGCCTCCCACAGGTTCCGCGTCACCGTGCTCTCGTAGCCGGGCCGGAAGCCTTCGAGGATGCGCGACGCCGCCTGCGCCGGCGCCCCCTCGACACAGAACAGATCCTTGATCCCGAGCGGGATGCCGCAGAGATCGGGCGCGTCGCCGTCCTTCAGTCGCGCCGCTGCCGCCGTCGCCTGCCCGCGCGCCAGATCCACGGTCAGCGCCGAAAACGCGTTCAGGCCGTCGGCCGCCTCCGCGGCGCCGAGGCTCGCCTCGGCGAGCTCCACCGCGCCGATCTCAGCCGACCGCAGGCCGGCCCGCGCCTCGGCGATCGTCAGCCCCGCCAGGTCCGCCATCTACTCGACGACCTTCGGCACGGTGAAGAACCCGTCGCGCGCGGCCGGGGCGTTCGCCAGCACCCGGTCGCGATACCCGCCGTCGGTGACCGTGTCCTCGCGCCAGGGCGCGCGCATCGGCGTCACCGAAGTCATCGGCTCGACCCCGTCGACGTCGACCTCGCCGAGCTGCTCCATGAACCCGAGGATCGCCGACAGCTCGCCTGCGAGCGGCGCGAGATCGGCCTCGGCCACCTCGATCCGGGCGAGGTGGGCGACGCGGCGCGCGGTGTCCTTGTCGATCGACATGGGCCGAAGTCTCCGGGGTTCTGGACAATCAGCCGCGCCTTTATCGCGCCCGTCTATCCCGTGCAAGCACCAGCACCCGGATCATCCAGCCGAGCATCGCCCCGTTCAGGATGTGCCAGAGGAAATGCGTGCCCGCCGGAAACGCCCCGCAGACACGCTCGTCGATCGTGCGAAAGAACAGCGACACCGCCAGGACCCCCGCCCCGATCGCAAACCCCCGCGCCGCGTCCGGCGCCCGGTCGCGCAACAGCCAGGCGTAGAGCGCGATCAGGATCGGCACCGGCAGGTAGCCCGTCGACCCGTTCAGCGATCCGAAGACCGCGCCCAAACCGGCCGCCACGGCCGCGCTCGCCGGCACGAAGGCGATCGCGGCCAGCGCCCCGCCCCACCAGGGCACGCCGAACAGCCGCACCGTCGCGATCCCGAGATAGACCAGGATGAACGCCTGGATCGGCACCACGTCGGCCACGGCCGCCCAGACCTGCGCGTGGGTGTGGAACAGGAACGACCCGACGCCGATCACCCCGACCATCAGCGCCAGCACCCGACCCGCGGTGTCGCCCTGCCGGCGCGCCAGCCACCAGGCCAGCCAGGCGGCGATCAGGAAGCTCGCGTTCGAGACCGCGTTCAGCGGCTCCGACCAGTAGCTCGCGTCGGTACGTTCGCAATAGCCGTTGACGGCACGAAACCAGTCCATCGACATTCTCCCTGGCCCGCCCGCGGACGGGCCACATATAGCCTGCGAGGGGAGGACCACGAATGAAACTGACCTGGCTCGGCCACGCCGGCTTCCGCATCGAGATCGAGGATCAGGTGCTGCTGCTCGATCCCTGGCTCACCGGCAACCCGATGTTCGACGCCGACCGCCGGCAGGAGGCAATCGCCGGCGGCACCCACGTCCTGCTCACCCACGGGCACGGCGACCACACCGGCGACGCCATCGCGATCGCGAAGGAACTCGACGCGCCCCTGGTCGGAATCTTCGACCTGATGAGCTTCTGGGAGACGAGGCACGGCGTCGCCACCGTCGGCTTCAACAAGGGCGGCACGGTGAAGCTCGGCGACGTCGCCGTCACGATGGTGAACGCGACGCACTCCTCGTCGATCGGGGGCGACGACGGGCCGGTCTACGCCGGCACGGAGTCGGGCTACATGATCTCGGGCGAAGGCAGGACGATCTACGTCTCCGGCGACACCGACGTTATGGCAGACATGGGTGTCTTCGAGGACCTGCATCACCCGCAGATCGGCATTCTCTGCGCCGGCGGCCACTTCACCATGGACATGGCCCGCGCCGCCTATGCCGCGAAGCGCTTCTTCAACTTCGAGACGGTGATCCCCTGCCACTACCGCACGTTTCCGCTGCTCGAGCAGTCCGCCGCCGCGCTGAAGGCCGGCCTGCCCGGGGTGGCCGTGCTCACCCCCGAGGTGATGGAGCCGTTCGAGATTCTGAGCCTCAGCGCCGCTCGTTGAAGAACGCCCGCATCAGCGCCGCGGCCTCACGCTCGGCGATGCCGCCGAAGACGTCGGGCTTGTGGTGCGCCTGCCGGTGCATGAACACGCAGGCGCCGTGCTCGACGCCGCCGGATTTCGGATCGGAGGCGCCGTAGAGCAGCCGGCCGAGCCGCGCCGCGGAAATCGCCCCGGCGCACATCGCGCAGGGCTCGAGCGTCACGTAAAGATCGAGCCCATCCAGCCGCTCGGTCCCGAGCGCGGCGCAGGCGGCGCGGATCGCCAGCATCTCGGCGTGGGCCGTCGGGTCGCGCAGCTCGCGGGTCCGGTTGCCGGCGCGGGCGACGACGCGGCCGTCGGAGGGATCGACGATCACCGCGCCGACCGGCGTCTCGGCCCGGGCGAAGGCGGCACGAGCCTCGGTGATGGCGTCCTGCATGTGCGGGGCGAAACGCGGCATGGCACCTTCTGGCGCGGCCGGAGTGCGGCGGCAAGCCGTTTCGCGTTGCGCGCTCACGGTGCCCGGCAGTAGGAGCGGGCGATGGACGAGGAGGCCCCCGAACGCATCGCCAGACGGCTCGCCCGCGCCGGCGTCGCGTCGCGTCGGGTGGCCGAGACGATCATCGCCGCCGGGCGGGTGGCGGTGAACGGCAGGGTGATCGACAGCCCGGCGCTCAACGTCACGGCCGCCGACCGGGTGACGGTGGACGGCCAGCCGCTGGCGGCCGCCGAGCCGTCCCGGCTCTGGCGCTACTACAAGCCGATCGGCCTCGTGACCTCGGAGCGCGACGAGAAGGGCCGCGACACGGTCTTCGCCCACCTGCCGCCGGAGATGCCGCGGGTGGTCTCGATCGGGCGGCTCGACCTCAATTCAGAGGGACTGCTGCTCCTGACCAACGACGGGGCGCTGAAGCGGCGGCTGGAGCTGCCGTCGACCGGCTGGCTGCGCAAGTACCGGGTCCGCGCGCACGGCGAACCCGATGACGCCGTGTTCGCGCCGCTGCGCCGCGGGATCACCGTCGACGGCGAGCGCTTCCAGCCGATGCAGGTCGCGGTGAACCGCCAGCAGGGCGCGAACGTCTGGCTGACGGTAGCAATCCGCGAGGGGCGCAACCGGGAGGTCCGCCGGGCTCTGGAAACCGTCGGGCTCAAGGTCAACCGGCTGATCCGGGTCTCCTACGGCCCGTTCCAGCTCGGCGAGCTGGCGCCGGGCGGGGTCGAGGAGGTGCGCGCAAAGGTACTGCGCGACCAGCTCGGCCTCCAGCCGACGCCGGGGCGGGCGGCCAGGCGGCCCCGTTAGCGGCGGGGTGCGAACGCGTTAAGTAGGCCTAACTTCCTGATTCTTATGAGTTACCTTCGTAAACGGCCGCGTTTGCACACTGCGCGACGGTATGAATCAGGGCGCGCCGGCCGAGCCGTCCCGCCCGGGCTTCAGCCCGGGCAGCGGCCGAACCGCCCCCCCGGGGCGGCCGCTTTCGCGCCCGCCCCGCGGTCCGGCCGCTGCCCTTCGCGACCGACGGTGCCGTTGTTGCTGCGGGAAGAGCGGAGCGTCTGGCTCATTTTCTGTATCGTGCCGGCGGCACACCCCTTGGCCTTCGCGCTCGCGCGCTCCGGCTTACGAACCGGCGCGACGCGATGCCTCGATTTCGCCCGGTTCGGAAGGCAGCGCTGCTCGACGGTGGATTCGAGCCGGAGCCGGGCTCAGACCTTGAGCGCGCCCGCGCTCTTGCGGCCGTCGCGGCCGTCGATCAGCTCGTACTCGATCGGCTGGTTGTCCTCCAGCGACTGCAGCCCGGCCGCCTGCACCGCGGTGATGTGGACGAAGATGTCCTTGCCGCCGTCAGCGGGCTGGATGAAGCCATACCCCTTCTCGGTGTTGAACCACTTGACGGTGCCTTTAGCCATTGCGCCATGCCCTTCGGTCAGGTCTCCCGGGCCCGATGCCCGGGCAGTATGCGACGTCACGCCCTCGCAACCGCGCATTTGAGGCTGGGCAGCAGCATCAGGACACGAATTCGTGGGCTTATTTTACCGCGATTCGGCCCGTAAAAAAAGTCGGATGTGGCTTTCGACCGCCGCTTGTCCGCCGATTCAGGCCGGCCCGGCGATCAGGTCTGGCAACGCGGTCGCCGCGCCATTATGTTGCCGGCTGACGCGGTGCAATACGGGAAGCAGGTCCGGGATGAACCAGTCGCTCTGGCAGGTGATCGGATTCGTCGTGCTGGCGGTCATCGTGCTCGGCACCGGAATAGGCGCGCTCGGCGCCCCGGCGACGCTCGCCGGAGCGTTCTGATGGCCGCAGAACGCTTCGGCGGCAGGTATTCTCCCGACGGCACCACGACGAAGGCGCCCGTCACCGCGCCGCCTCCGTTCCGCAACGGCCGGGTCCACAAGGTGAGCCTGCGCGCCCGGCTGATGTTCGTGCTGCCGCTGCCGCTGCTTTTCGCCGGTCTGGGCTCGGCCTTTCGCGGCAGCGCCGCCGAGATGGTGGGCGAACTCGGCAGCTTCGCCGGACTGATGCTGGCGGCCTGGCTGCTCAACGAGGGCCTGCGGGCCGAGGCGGCCTATGCCGACCGCGCCATCGCCCGCCCGCCGATCCCGCGCAAGCTGTTCGCCGCCGTGCTGACCGGGGCGAGCGTGTTTCTCGCAGGATCGCTCAGTCTCGGGCAGGGCCTGTTCGGCGCGCTCGCGTTCGGCATCGTCGCGGGCGGGGCGCATCTCGTCGCCTTCGGGCTCGACCCGATGCGCAAGAAGGGGCTCGAGGGCGTCGACGAGTTCGAGACCGAACGGGTGGCGCGCGCCATCGACCAGGCCGAGGCGCTGGTGCGCCAGATCACCGACGCCGCCAGGCGCATCGGCGACAGGCGGATCGAGGGACGGGTCGATCGGCTCTGCGACCAGGCGCGCGCGGTGTTCCGGGTGGTCGAGCAGGACCCGCGCGATCTCAGCCGGGCGCGGGTGTTCCTGAGCGTCTACCTGCTCGGCCTGCGCGACGCGACGGTGAAGTTCGCGGATCTCTGGAGCCGGGGGCGCGACCCGGAAGCGTTGACGAAATACGAAGCGTTGCTCGGCGATCTGGAGTCCAGCTTCACCGCCCAGCGCACCCACCTGCTCGAGGACGACCGCAGCGATCTCGACGTCGAGATCGAGGTGCTGCGCGAACGGCTGCAACAGGACGGGCTCGTCGCCCGCCAATGACAGGAGACGACGCCATGGCGGAGCAAACCCGCGCCCAGGCCCAGGCCGCGCTCAAGGAGGTCGAGGAGATCACCGCGAAGCTCCTGCCCGAGCCGAAGGGCGAGTTGATCGTCGTCGACGCCGCCGATCCCGCCACCAGGGCGAAGATCGAGAAGCGCAAGGCCGAGATCGACATCGGCGACACCCAGTCGATCATCCGCTTCGGGTCCGCGGCGCAGTCCGAGCTGCAGGCGATCAGCCAGCAGATGCTGTCGGGCGTGCGCAACAAGGACGTCGGTCCCGCCGGCAGTTCCCTGCGCGAGATGGTGTCGAGCCTGCGCGGCTTCTCGGTCAAGGAGCTCGATCCGAACCGCAAGCTGTCGTGGTGGGAGCGGCTGATCGGCAAGGCGTCGCCGATGGCCGAGTTCATGGCGCGCTACGAGACGGTGCAGGGCCAGATCGACAAGGTCACCGGCGAATTGCTGATCCATGAGCACACGCTGATGAAGGACGTGAAGTCGCTCGACAAGCTCTACGAGAAGACCCTCGACTTCTACGACGAGCTCGGGCTCTACATCGCCGCCGGCGAGGCCAAGCTGAAGGATCTCGACGCCGATACCATCCCCGCCAAGCAGGCCGAGGTCGACGCCGCCCCAGAGGAGCAGGGGGTGATGAAGGCCCAGGAGCTGCGCGACGTGCGCGCCGCCCGCGACGATCTCGAGCGCCGGGTGCACGACCTGAAGCTGACGCGGCAGGTGACGATGCAGTCGCTGCCGTCCATCCGGCTGGTGCAGGAAAATGACAAGAGCCTCGTGACCAAGATCAATTCGACCCTGGTCAATACCGTGCCACTCTGGGAGACCCAGCTCGCCCAGGCGGTGACGATCCACCGCGGCCGTGAAGCGGCGGGCGTGGTCAAGGAGGCCAACGATCTGACCAACGATCTCCTGAAGAAGAACGCCGAGAACCTGCGCACCGCCAACCGCGAGATCCGCACCGAGATGGAGCGCGGCGTGTTCGACATCGAGGCGGTGGAAAAGGCCAACAGCGACCTGATCGCCACGATCGAGGATAGCTTGCGCATCGCCGACGAGGGCAAGGCGAAGCGGGCGCAGGCCGAGCAGAGCCTCGTGCGCATGGAGGGCGAGCTGAAGGACGCGCTCAGTTCCGCAAGGGCAAAGCAGACCGGCACCGGCGACACCGTCGGCGGCAGCGTCTGAGAGGCGGCATGGCGGCCAGCATCGCAAATCGCACGCTTGCCGCGCCGTTGCGCCCGTGGTCGCAGGTGTCGCTGGCGATGGTCGCTGCGCTCGCGGTGCTGGGCGGCTGCGACACCCTCGGCACCGTCGGATCCCCCGAAACCGGCCCGTCGATGGCGCTGGAGACCGCCGCGCCGCCGGCGCCGCGCCACCTCGACGAGACTCCGCCGGGCGGCGAGAGCCTGCGCGAGTTCTACGCCTCGATCGAGGGCGACCTGACCGCCAGCGGCCGGATGCGCCGCGACATCGCGCCGGCCGACGCGCCCTACACCACCGACGATCTGGTGCGCGATTTCGAGCGTATCGCGCTGCACGACGAATACGTCGATCTCGGCGACCGCTTCGTGCACTCCGAGGCGCCCGCGCTGCTGCGCCGCTGGGAACAGCCGGTGCGCGTCGCGGTGATGACCGGCGCCTCGACGCCGGCGGAGGACGCCGCGCGGGACCGGGCCAACGTCGCCGCCTTCACCCGCCGACTGGCGCGCCTGACCGGGGTCGACATGGGGCTCGGCGAGGGTCCGGACGTGAACTTCCTCGTGCTGTTCATGACCAGCGCCGAGCGGACCGCCTTCGCCGACCAGGTGCGCGCGCTCTATCCCGACTTCGCGCCGGCGGTGATGTCGGCGCTGCAGGACACCCCGCTCGACACCTTCTGCACGGCCTACGCCTTCTCGGAGCCGGCGAACCCGTCGAGCTACGCCGCGGTCATCGTGCTGATCCGCGCCGAGCATCCGCCGCTGACCCGGCTTTCCTGCGTGCACGAGGAGATGGCCCAGGCGATGGGGCTGCCGAACGACAGCCCGGAGGCGCGGCCGTCGCTGTTCAACGACGACCTGGAGTTCGCGCTGCTGACCGAGCACGACGCGGTGCTGCTCAGGATGCTCTACGACAAGCGGCTTCACCCGGGCATGACCGCGGCGGAAGTGCGACCGCTGCTGCCCGCCATCGCCCGGGACGCCGAGGCGGCCCAGGCCAATGACGAGCGCCCGACGGTCGCCAGCAACAACTAGGGAGACTGCCCTGATGTCGATCTTCGATTTCCTGCGCGGCGAGTTCATCGACGTCATCCACTGGACCGACGACACCCGCGACACCATCGTCTGGCGCTTCGAGCGCGAGGGCCACGCGATCAAGTACGGCGCCAAGCTGACGGTGCGCGAGGGGCAGGCGGCGGTGTTCGTGCACGAGGGCCAGCTCGCCGACACCTTCGGGCCCGGGCTCTACCAGCTCGAGACCAACAACATGCCGGTGCTGACCACGCTGCAGCACTGGGACCACGGCTTCCAGAGCCCGTTCAAGTCGGAGATCTACTTCGTCAACACCCGCCGCTTCACCGACCTGAAGTGGGGCACCCGCAATCCGATCACCTGCCGCGACCCGGAGTTCGGCATGGTGCGGCTGCGCGCCTACGGCACCTACACCATGCGGGTGGCGGATCCGGCGAAGTTCATGGTCGAGATCGTCGGCACCGACGGCGAGTTCACCACGAGCGAGATCGAGTTCCAGATCCGCAACATCATCATTACCCACTTCAGCCAGATCATCGCGACGAGCGGCATTCCGGTGCTCGACATGGCTGGCAACACCATCGAACTCGCCAAGCTGGTGCACGAGCGCATCGCGCCGATGGTCGCGGTCTACGGGCTGGAACTGCCGGCGTTCTACATCGAGAACATCTCGCTGCCGACCGAGGTCGAGGCCGCGCTCGACAAGCGCACCTCGTCGGCGGTCGCCGGCGATCTCAAGCGCTACACCGACTTCAGCGCCGCCGAGGCGATGACCAAGGCCGCCGGCAACCCGTCGGGCGGCGGCGGCATCGGCGCCGGGATGGGCATGGGGATGGGCATGGCGATGGCCGAGCGGATGGCCCGCAGCGGACCCTGGGGCAGCGCGCCGGAGCCCGCGGCGCCCCCGCCACCGCCGCAGACCGCGCCGGCCTGGCACCTCGCGGTCGACGGCAAGGCCGACGGCCCCTACGGCCTCGCGGCACTTCAGGCGATGGCCGGCACCGGCGCCTTCGTCCGCGACAGCTACGTCTGGCGGCCGGGCAGTGCCGGCTGGGTCCACGCCGCCGAGGTGCCGGAACTGGCGGCGCTGTTCGACCAGGTGCCGCCGCCCCCGCCCACCGCCTGAGGAATCCGATGCTGCAAGACCCGGCCGCCGCGGCGGCCGATACCGCGAACCACCGCTTCCCCTGCCCGACCTGCGGCGCGGACCTGCGCTTCGATCCGCCGAGCGGAGGGCTGAAGTGCCAGCACTGCGGCCACGAGGAGGCGATCCCCGAGCGCCGCGGCGGCATTTCCGAACTGGACCTGCGCGCGGTAGAGCAGAACACGCTGCCACCGGCGGAGCTGCAGCAGGTGCGCTACGCCCGCTGTCCGAGCTGCGGCGCCCAGGTGGAGCTCGGCACCGACGAGCACGCCCGCGAGTGCCCGTTCTGCGCCTCGCCGATCGTCACCGACACCGGGCTCGACCGCCAGATCAAGCCGCAGGCGCAGCTGCCGTTCCTGCTGAGCGAGGAGGACGCGCGCACGGCGATGAACCGCTGGCTCGGCCGGCTCTGGTTCGCCCCCAATGACCTGCGCCAATACGCTCGCGCCAACCGGGCGATGCAGGGCATCTACGCCCCCTACTGGACCTATGACGCCGAGACCCGCAGCGACTACACCGGCAAGCGCGGCACCGTCTACTACGAGACCCGCCCGGTGAGCGTCGTCGTCAACGGCCGCCGGCAGACGCGGATGCAGCAGGTCGCCCGCGTCCGCTGGACCCCGGCCCGCGGCCGGGTGGCGCGCGCGTTCGACGACGTGCTGGTGCTCGGCTCGACCAGCCTGCCCAAGCACTTCACCGACGCGATCGCACCGTGGGACCTGTCGACACTCACCGCCTACGAGCCGAAATACCTCGCAGGCTTCCGCGCCGAAGGCTACACCGTTCCCGTGGAACAGGGCTACGGCGAGGCGCGGCAGATCATGAACGCGGTGATCGAGCAGGACGTGCGACATGACATCGGCGGCGACCAGCAGCAGATAGGCCAGATCAAGACCGACGTAGGCGCGCTGACCTTCAAGCATGTCCTGCTGCCGCTCTGGCTCGCCGCCTACCGCTACCGGGGCCGCAGCTTCCGCTTCGTGGTCAACGGCCGCACCGGCGCGGTCGAAGGCGAGCGGCCGTATTCGGCGGTCAAGATCGCCATCGCCATCGCCATCGCCCTGATCATCGCCGGGCTGATCGCCTATGCCCAGATCGGCGGGCACCTCGGCGGCGGCTCCTACTATGGCGGACCTTCCTACTGATGCCGTTGCGCCGTGCCCTTCTCGTGATGCTGTGCGCCGCGCTCCCCGCCGCCGCGCAGGAGCCGCCACCCGCCCTGGTCGAGGCGACCGAGGAGGCGTCCGCACTCTGCCGCGACCTCGGCGGCACGCCGAAGATCCTCGACGACTACGCGACCAGCCGCGATCTGAACGGCGACGGCCGGGCTGACTTCGTCACCGACCTCGGCAAGCTCGAATGCGAAGGCGCCTGGGGCGCGTTCTGCGGCACCAGCGGCTGCCCGGCCTCGGCCTGGCTGTCGGCCCCCGGCGACGCCTGGGACCGCTTCGACTTTCGGCCGGCTGCGCGGCTTCGTCATCCGCGAGGGCGACGCGGGCGCCCTGCCCGAGGTGGTCGCCAGCTACGACGCCGGCTATTGCGACGACGCCCATCCCGACGGCTGCACCCGCACCTGGAGCTTCGCCGACAACGCCCCGGAACAGCCGCCGATCGACGCGCCGCCAGAACGGGCCACCGCCTCCGATGACGCCTCCGGAGCCGCACCCGTCCAGCCGGTCGCGCCTGGCTGGACGCTGCGCCGCGTGCCAGGCGGCAGCCCGGTCGCGCTCGGCGGCGGCGTCGGCGATATCGCGTCGCTCTCCGCGTTCTGCCTCGAGGGCCAGCCGTTCCTGGCCGTGGCCTTCCTGAAGCGCCCCGCCGCGGACCGGGTGGCGCTCGACTTCGCGTTCAGCGAGGGCAAGCTCGAAGCCCGCGCGGGCTACGAGGCGACGGCGGACGGCGCCTACGTGGTCGATCTGGCCGACGGCCCGCTCGCCGACCGCCTCGGCGGTCACGACAGCGAGGTGGTGGTCAGCGTCGACGGAACGTCGCAGGGCACGCTGTCGCTCTCCGGCTCGACCAGGGCGATCCGCGGGGCGCTCGACGCCTGCCGGTAGGCGGCTTGCAAACCTCGCGGCGTGCGTGTCATGACGCCGCGCGGAGAGACTGGGGGCGGCGTGGGCAGGAAACCGGCGTGGGCGATCGAACGGGAACGGACCCGGCGGGAGGAGGCCGGGACGGTCTGGCTGTTCGGCCTGCACGCGGTCCGCGACGCGCTCGTGAACCCGGCGCGGACGCGGCGGCGGCTGATCGTGACGCGCAACGCCGTCGAGCGGCTGGGCGAGGCGATCGGCGCGAGCGGGATGACGCCGGAGATCGCCGACGCGCGCCGGTTCGATGCGCCGCTCGACCCGCAGTCGGTACACCAGGGCGCGGCGCTCGAGGTGGAGCCGCTCGACTGGGGCTCGGTGTCGGAGGTCTGCGCGCCGAAGGAAGGCGTGCCGCCGCTGGTGCTGCTGCTCGACCGGGTGACCGATCCGCACAACGTCGGCGCGGTGCTGCGCTCGGCCGAGGTGTTCGGCGCCCGCGCGGTGATCGCGCCGCGGCGGCACGCGGCGCCGGAGACGGGGGCGCTCGCCAAGGCCGCGTCGGGGGCGCTGGAGCGCCAGCCCTACCTGCGCGTGCCGAACCTCGCCAACGCGATCGGCAGCCTGCGCGAGATGGGCTATGCGATCGTCGGGCTGGACGGGACGGCCGAAGACGCGATCGGGCCGGTGGCGGCGGGGTTCGCGAACCGGCCGCTGGCGCTGGCGCTCGGGGCCGAGGGGCCGGGCTTGCGGGAACTGACCGGCAAACTCTGCGACCGCATGGCGCGGATCGCGGCGGCGGGGGCCTTCGGCTCGCTCAACGTCTCGAACGCGGCGGCGGTGGCGCTCTATGCCGCGGCGGCGGGCAAGGACAGGGTAGCAATGGCGATCACATTTTTCTTACGGGGCTTTCCGGGTTGCGGTGATCGCACCATATCAGGGGGGAAGCAGCTGGCACGGAACTGCCCTGCTTCATCTCACTGTCCCTCGTTCCAACTTGGCGCCCGGTTCTCCGGGCGCCTTTTTCTTGGACATTCCGCATGATGGCCTATTCGGACGCGATGCTGCGCGAGGTTCTCTCCCGCACCCGGACCATCGCCTGCGTGGGCGTGTCGAAGAACCAGATCCGGCCGTCGTTCTACGTCGCCCGCTACCTGGGACTGAAGGGATTCCGGGTGATCCCGGTCAATCCGGGATACGCCGGTGAAACCCTGCTCGGCGAGAAGGTCTACCCCGATCTCGCGAGCCTGCCGGCGGATCTCGGGACCGTCGACATGGTCGACGTGTTCCGCCGCTCCGATCAGGCGGGGGCGGTGGTCGACCAGGCGCTGGCGCATCTGCTGGACCGGGGCCTCAGCACGATCTGGATGCAGATCGGCGTGGTCGACGAGGCGGCGGCGGCAAGGGCCGAGGCAAAGGGCGTCACGGTGATCATGGACCGCTGCCCGAAGATCGAGTACCAGCGGCTGCACGGGGAACTCCGGATGGGCGGCTTCAACACTGGGATGATTTCGTCGCGGCTGTGACGTTTCGCGCGCGAAAGGTTCTGAGGGAATGACGGCAACCTGCTTATTTTATTCACCTTCGCGATTGGTTTCCGATGCATTAACGCGCGGACCGGCGCGCTACCACGGCACCGGCTTTCCGTCCCAGGCGAAGAAGCCGCCGGTGTCGGCCGGGGTCAGTCCGTCGAGGACCATGAGGAGATTTCCCGCCGCCTCGGACGGAGCGACGGCGGGGTGGCGGCCGACATAGGCCTGCGTCAGCGGCGTACGGACGGTGCCGGGGTGCAGGGCGACGACGATGGCGTCGGGGCGCTTGCGGGCGATCTCGATGGCGGCGGTGCGCACGATCTGGTTCAGCGCGGCCTTGGCGGAGCGATAGCCGATCCAGCCGCCCAGCCGATTGTCCCCGATCGAGCCGACCCGCGCGGAGAGGGTCGCGAACACCGCCCGGCCCTCGGGCGGCGAGATGCCGGTGGAAGTGCTTGAGAAGCAGCGCCGGTCCGATCGCGTTGACGGCGAACTGCGCCGCCATCGCCGCGGGATCGATCGCGTCGATGGTCTTCTCCGGACCATGCCCGTCCACTTCGAGCGCGCCGGTGGCGTCGAAGATCAGGTCGAACGGACCGTTGCAGTCGCGCGGCGGCCGCCGCGATGCTGGCCTCGTCGGTCAGGTCGAGACCGTCCCTGCTGCGGGAAAGGCCGGTGACTTCCACGCCCCTTTCGCCAAGCGCATGGCGGAGTGCCGCGCCGATGCCGCCGGTGTCTCCGATGATCGCCGCGCGCATTTCCCCCTCCGCTACGAGGGCTGGCAGATGGCGCGGAACCAGCGCGACGTCCAGTTCGCGCTTTAACTTCGCGTCGCGGGGGCTATACTGCCGCCCATGAACGGCGAGGCGCAAAGCGACGCGATCTGGACGGCGACGGCCATCGGCCGGCGTGCCGGACTACGGCTTCTTAGCCGCCTCTGAGCGTGCCCGGGTCCGGCGCGCGCGCTCAGGGGGAGCACGACGCGCCGCAAGAAGCCTCTCAAAGTTTCAAGGACCTATACGCCATGACCGACCCGAAACCGCAGGACCGCGTCCTGATCTTCGACACCACCTTGCGCGATGGCGAGCAGTCGCCCGGCGCCACCATGACCCTCGAGGAGAAGCTGCAGATCGCGACCCTGCTCGACGACATGGGCGTCGACATCATCGAGGCCGGGTTTCCCATCGCCTCCGACGGCGATTTCGAGGCGGTCAGCCGGATCGCCTCGCTCGCCCGGACCGCGGTGATCTGCGGGCTGGCGCGGGCCAACCGCACCGACATCGACCGCTGCTGGGAGGCGGTGAAGCACGCGAAGCGGCCGCGGATCCACACCTTCATCGGCACCTCGCCGCTGCACCGCGAGTTCCAGGTGCGGCTCGACAAGGAGGCGATGGCGGAAAGGATCCACGACACGGTGAGTTACGCGCGAAACCTCTGCGACAACGTGCAGTGGTCGCCGATGGACGCGACGCGGACCGAGCCGGACTATCTGGCGCGGGTCTGCGAGATCGCGATCAAGGCGGGCGCGACCACGATCAACATCCCCGACACCGTCGGCTACACCGCGCCGCGCGAGAGCGCGGACATCATCCGCGACCTGATCGAGCGGGTGCCGGGGATGGACGAGATCGTCGTCGCCACCCACTGCCACAACGACCTCGGCATGGCGACGGCGAACGCGCTGGCCGCGGTCGAGGCGGGCGCGCGGCAGATCGAGTGCACGATCAACGGCCTCGGCGAGCGTGCCGGCAACACCTCGCTCGAGGAGGTGGTGATGGCGATGCGGGTGCGCAACGACATCATGCCGTACGCGACCGGGATCGACACCACGAAGATCATGCAGGCGAGCCGGCTGGTGGCCACGGTCTCGGGCTTCCCGGTGCAGTTCAACAAGGCGATCGTCGGCAAGAACGCCTTCGCCCACGAGAGCGGCATCCACCAGGACGGGATGCTGAAGCACGCCGGCACCTTCGAGATCATGCGGCCCGAGGACGTCGGCCTGAACGCCACCTCGCTGGTGATGGGCAAGCATTCGGGCCGCGCGGCGCTGCGCTCCAAGCTCGAGGAGCTGGGCTACAAGCTCGGGGACAACCAGCTGGGCGACGTGTTCGTGCGGTTCAAGGAACTCGCCGATCGCAAGAAGGAGGTCTACGACGACGACCTGATCGCGCTGATGCAGGACACCGGCACCAACGCCGCCAACGACCGCATTCAGGTGAAGTCGCTGAAGGTGATCTGCGGCACCGACGGCCCGCAGACCGCCGATCTGGTGCTGACGATCGACGGGACGGACCACGCGGTGCATTCGACCGGTGACGGCCCGGTAGACGCGGCGTTCAACGCGGTCAAGAGCCTGGTGCCGCACACCGCGCGGCTCGCGCTCTATCAGGTGCACGCGGTCACCGAAGGCACCGACGCCCAGGCGACGGTCAGCGTGCGCATGGAGGAGGACGGCAAGATCGTCGCCGGCCAGTCGGCCGACACCGACACGGTGGTCGCCTCGACCAAGGCCTACGTCAACGCGCTCAACAAGCTGCTGGTGCGCCGGCTGAAGACCGCGCCGGCGGCGCAGAGCGCCTGACCGCGAACCCCGGCCGCGCCGTTGCCCGGCGCGGCCATCCCGCTTCGAGGACACGAGCGATGCTGAAGATCACCGACGATGCCGCGCACAACGCGCTGGTGCTCGAGCCTTCGGGCGCATTGACCCGGGGCGATTTCGAGGAAGCCGCGCGGCGGTTCGACGCCCGGGCCGCGGCCGGCGAGACACCGAACCTCGTGATCCATGCCAAGGGGTTTCCGGGCTGGGCGGATTTCGGGGCGATGACCGAGCATTTCCGCTTCGTGCGGGCGCACGAGGATCGGGTGGCCAAGATCGCGCTGGTCTCCGATTCGGCGGTGCTGGAGATCGGGCCGCGGATCGCGCGCCAGTTCATCTCGGCCGAGGTGCGCCGGTTTCCGGCCGACGAGATGGCCGCGGCGCTGGACCTGGGTGGCGAAGCAGCGAGCCGAACGGCGCCCTCGGTGACGCTGATCGAGGGGCTACCCGACGACGTGGTGGGGATATCGGTGGGCGGCACGGTACGGGCACGCGACTACGCCGAGACCATCGAGCCGCTGATCGAGGCGAAGCTGAAGACCCACGACAGGATCAAGTGCCTCTACCGGATCGGCCCGGAGTTCGAGAGCTTCACCGCGGGCGCGGCGTGGAGCGACGCGCGGCTGGGGCTGACGCACCTGACGTCGTTCAGGAAGATCGCGCTGGTGACCGACGTCGGCTGGATCGCGCAGGCGACCCGCCTGTTCGCGCCGATGATCCCGGGCGAGGTGCAGGTGTTCGCCGACGCCGAGCTGGCGGATGCCAAGGCCTGGATCGCGGCCTGAGCCGTCGAATCCCGGAGCGAAAGCCGAGATATCCAGGAAAGAAGTCGGCTCAAGCCTGCGGCGGCGGACCGGCATCACCGGCGAGGCGCGGGATTTCGGCCTTGAGCTGATCGATGCGCTCGGACGCGGCGGCCTTGCTCAGCGTGGAGTCGAACTCGACGCCCGCCTCCTCGCAGAGCGTGCGGAGGTACGAGGCCTGGGCGCCGGTCATCGGCTCCTCGCCGGTCACCCAGTCATGAGGATCCTTGGAGGTGTTGGAATATTCGGCCGGGTCGGGGCTGCCGGTGCGGCTCGGAACCGTGTCCTTCGGAGTGTCGATCATCGCGCGGCCTCTCGCTTTCGTTCTCGTGACCGGAACGCGCCTTCGGAAGCCGGGTTCCGCCGGAACGCATGTCGCGGCCAGTGGTTGATGCAACAGACGAAGGAGGAGCAGATGGCGAACGCCGATCACAAGCACCACGGCAAGGGCGTCAAGGGCAAGGGCGACGGCGGCGGCGCGATGACCGACCTGCCGGCCGACCTGCCCGAGCACGCCGTGCTCGACAACCGGGACAAGCAGCAGCACACCGACGAGCGGGGTCTGGACAGCAAGCACATCGAGACCGAGCAGCGGCAGGACCACGTCGCGAACCGCCAGCCGCGCCTGCGGCAAGAGGAGCGTGACGACAAGGGCTCCTGAGCCCCGGTGGCGTTCGGCCGGGCCTCACCCGCCCGCGTCGAGCGCGGGCCGGATGCGTTTCTCGACCACGTCGGGGCTGAGCGGTCCGGGGAAGCGCAGGAGGATCCTGCCCGACGAATCGACCACGAACGTCTCCGGCACGCCGTAGATGCCCCAGTCGATGCCGGTCCGGCCGGTGACGTCGGCCCCGATCTTGGCGTAGGGATCGCCGAGGCCCGCGAGGTAGTCGAGCGCGTTCTTCGGGTCGTCCTTGTAGTTGATGCCGATCACCTTCACCCCCTGCCCGGCCAGCTCCTCGATCAGCGGGTGCTCGGCGCGGCACGGCCCGCACCAGCTGGCCCAGAAGTTCACCAGCTTCACCCCGGGCGCGCGCAGATCGGCGTCGGTCGGCGGCGGGTCGTCGCGCAGCGCCACGGTGCGATCGATCTCCGGCGCCTCCCGGCCGACCAGCGCGCTCGGCAGCTCGTCGGGGTTCTCGCGCCGCAGTCCGACGTAGGCGATCGCCGCGAACACCAGGAACACCAGCGGCGGCAGGATCAGCAGCAGGTTGCGGGGTCTAGCCATCGGTTCTCCTCCGCGCCTCGATCGCCGCGAGCCGCCGGCGCACCCGCACCGCCCGCACCAGGCTCGCCGCCACGATCATCGCGATCAGCGCCAGCGTCACGCCGTAGGCCCCGAGCACCGTGCCGGCGTAGTGGCCGAAATCGGGCATCATCCGCGCGCCTCGAGCGCCTCGAGCGCGCGCAGGCGACGCAGCCGGATCTCGGTGCGGGTACGGACCAGGACGAGGCTCAGGAACAGCAGCACGAACCCCGCGATCGACAGCACCAGCGGCCACCAGAACACGTTGGCCACGTGCTGGCGGGTGTCGAGCGACAGCGACGGTCCCTGATGCAGGCCCTGGCTCCAGAAGAACACCGCGTAGCGCGACAAGAGCGCGAAGACCGAGCCGACGAGGCAGAGGATCGCGGTCAGATCCGCGGCGCGGTCCGGCTCGTCCACCGCCTGCCAGAGCGCGATGTAGCCGACGTAGAACAGGAACAGGATGAAGAACGAGGTCAGCCGCGGGTCCCACGCCCACCAGGTGCCCCACATCGGCTCGCCCCAGATCGCCCCGGTCACCAGCGCGATCACCGTCATCGTCGCGCCCACGGGTGCCGCAGCCCGCGCCGCCAGCGCCGAGACGTGGTGGCGGCGGATGAACCAGATCAGCGAGGCGACCAGCATCATCAGCCAGGCGTTGATCGCCATCAGCGCCGCGGGCACGTGGACGAACAGGACCTTGACCGTCGCGCCCTGCTGGTAGTCGTCGGGCGTCAGGAAGAAGCCCCAGACGAGGCCGCCGCCGAGCGTCACCGCGGTCAGCGTCCAGAGCACCGGCAGGACCGGCGCGCTGATCCGCATGAACTCGGACGGATTGGCGTATCTCCAGAGCGACATGGGCACGGGATTTAGGCCAGATGAGTCGACGCCGCAAGCCCGTGGGACTCGCGCCGAACCGGGCGCACCTACCAGACCGTGTAGATCGGGTTACGATACCCCCAAGGCCTATCCCATTCGTGATGCGATCACAAATCGGTATGAATTAACCTCTCGTTAAGGTATACTCCCGAGATTATTTTTGCCCGGGGGGGATTTTCGAATGCGTATGGCTATTGCAGGTGTTTTCGCGCTTTTGCTCGGTGTTGCGGTCGTCTTGGCCGGAGCGTCGGAGAGCCGCGCGCAGCAGTCGTCGTGCAATCCTGCCGTCCAGAGCTGCTGAGACCTTTTCGGGTCTAGCCGCCTTTCAGACCTCACAGCGAGGTTCGCATGGATTTCTGGGTCGCCTTCGCGGTCGGCGCCGTCGTGCTCTGGCTGTTTGCCCGCGATCAGTTCAACCACCCGTCCTGGAAGGACGACCGGCGTCTGACGCGCATCCTGAGCGTGCCGCACCTGCGCGGCGAGCGGGTGCGCAAGCGGGCGCTGGTGGTCTACCTGCTGCTGCTGATCTGCGTCTACGCGGTCGTTCGTATTCCTGGTGTCGGTGGGCGTCGTGGCGCTCGGCGACGCGACGCCGTCGCCCGACCAGGTGGCCGGAGGCGCGGCCGCGGCGCCCGACCTGGTGCTTCCGGGCGCCTCGGTGCCGCTGACGGTCAGCCTGGCGATGGTCGGGATTGCCCCGCGGGTCGAGATCCTGACCCGGCTCGAACAGCGGATCCGGGTGGCCGCGCACGAGATGATGGGCCTGCCGCGCGGGCTGTTCAGCGCCGGGCAGACCATCGCCGACACCGATCTGACCCTGCAGCAGATCGGCCGGGAGAACGTGGTCCGCGACGACATCGACCGGCTGGAGCGGCATCTGAAGGCCGCGCGGGAGGTGTTCGGCAAGGATGCGGTCAAGGTCAAGCTGCTGGAGCGGCGGCTGGTCAAGCTGATCGCCTACAAGGTGTGGGTGCTCGACGGCATCTGGCCGGCGCCGACCATCCGCGAGCCCTATGACGACATCGAGACCGAGTTCACCACCGAGGTGAACGCCCATCTCGCCGATCTCGACGACATCTCCAGCGTCTCGCAGGCGGGCATGACCTCGGCCGAGCGCGACACGCTGCGCAAGCGCTGGAACGACCGGCTCAAGGTCACCGAGGATCTCTGCGGCGAGATCTGCGCGCTGCTGTTCATCTACTCCGAGAAGGAGGATCCGGCGACGCGGAGCGGCGTCACGCCGGTGCGCGAAAGCATCTCCGCGTTCTTCGACCGCGCCAACGGCGGCAAGTCGACGGCGCCGGAACTCGACATCCTGATCAACTCGATCGTCTGGGCCGCGCTGATCGCCGCGGGCTGGGGCTATGCGAGCGCGATTCTCGGGCCGATGTTCGGCCTGCCGGGGAGCGGCAACCCCGCCGAGTCCGCGGTGACCACGGGCCTGAGCGCGCTGTTTCTCTACGCACCCGCGCTGATGGCCGCCGTCTGGTGGCATGGCCACGCCGGCCAGGACCGCTTCTCCACCCGGCAGGCGCTCTGGACCTTCGCGATCTGCGGCGTCGCCTCGCTGCTGTTCCTGCTGGCGCAGAACATCGCGGCGACCGCGATCAACCCGGGCTTCACCCGCGCGCAGTTCGCAAGCGTCGCCTACTGGGGCTTCCGCCGCGAGGCGCCGATGGCAGCCCTCGGCGCGGTGCAGGGCATCTTCGTGCTCCTCTACCTCGACCATGCCAGACCCGAGGGCACGAAGCGCAAGTGGATGCTGCTCGCGCTCAACGTGATGACCCTGGTCGTGCTCTCCGTGGTCGCGACGCAGCTGATCGTCTCGGCCACGCCCTCCGGAATACGGGCGCCGGCCCCGGCGGATTTCGCCCTGCGGGTGCCGATCTCCGGACTGATGGGCCTGACGATCGGCCTGGTGATGATCACGGCGCTGTCGAAGACGACCGAGCGGAGGGCCGCCGAACCGGCGCTCGACGGAGCGGGCGTGTGAGACGGGCGGCTGCCCTGGTGCTGGCCCTGGCCCTCGGCGGGGCCGTCACGGCCGAGGCGGAGACCCTCCGGATGGGGGTGCGGATCGACGCGCCGCCGTTCGTCTTCGCGGAGGACGGCGGCTACGGCGGCTTTCTTTACGATATGTGCCGGGCGGCGGCGGCCGAGGCCGGGTTCGACGCGGCGGAGGTCGAGCTCGTGCCGGTCACCGCTGCCACCCGCTTCGAGGCGGCGGGATCGCTCGACCTCCTGTGCGACCCGACGACGGTGACGATGGAGCGGGCGGCGCGCTGGCGGTTCACGCCGATCGTGTTCTTCGCGAACTCCACGACGCTGCGCCGGATGCCGGCCGTTCCGCTGCCCGCGGCCTCGGCGCCCCAGGGTTGCGACACCGGCACGGCGCGCGACTATCTGCTCGTCGGCTGGCTCGACGGGACCACCTCGGGCCGGACCGTCGCGGCGCTCGACGACCGTGCGGCTCCGTTGCAGCGCGGGCAGGCGCTGTGCCCCCAGCCGTTTCGATTGCACAGCGACGGCGTGCGCGACATCTGCTCGGACGCCGCGACCCTGAGCCTCTACGTCGGCGACGCCGACATCCTCTCGGCCCAGGTCGAGGCGATGCGCGCCGAGGGCCTGCCCTGCCCGGTCAGCTTCGAGCCCGCGACGCTCCGGCCGGAGCCCTACGCGCTGATCGTCGGCGACCGGCTGCCGGATCTGGATCGAAAGATCTCGCTCGGCATATACCGGTTCTTCCGCAGCGGCGCCGCCGAGCGTTCGTTCGCCGCGCACTTCGGCGACCGGCGAAAATCGGCGATGCTCCAGATGCTGTTCGAGCTCTATCAGATCCCGGAGAACTGACGGTCGCCGCCGCTCGCGATCCGACGTCTTCGCGCCCGCTTTCCTCGCCACGAGCGGATATGCTAAGTATCCGCTTGAAGCCGGCATCGCGATCGGCCAACAGGCAGAAGAAAACCCGAGCTTGAAGGAGCCGTCCATGACCCCCTGGACCCGACGCAGTTTCCTGGCCGCGGCCGGCTGCGGACTTGCCGCCTGCACCTCGACCCCGCCGAACGGCGGCGAGACCGCGCGCCAGACCATCGACCGGCAGGTCGATACCGCGCTGACCGAGCTCTACCAGAACGTTCCCGGCGCCACCGATCTCGCCTCGCGTGCCAAGGGTATCCTGGTGATCCCGAACATCCGCAAGGCCGGGTTCTTCGCGTCGGGCGCCTACGGCGAGGGCGCGCTGCTGATCGGGCCGGCGAAGGTCGACTACTACTCGCTGTCGGCCGTGGGCTTCGGGCTGACCTTCGGGGCGACCGAATTCAACCAGGCGCTGTTCTTCCTCACCGACCAGGCGCTGCAGGACTTCCGCGTCGCCGACGGCTGGGAGCTCGGGGCCGACGCCGCGGTGGTGGTCCAGAAGAACGGCGCCGCCGCCGGCCTCACCTCGACGCAGATCAACCGCCCGATCCAGGAGGTGGTATTCGGCCAGCGCGGCCTGATCGCCGACGCGAGCCTCGCCGGCGCGAAGTACAGCCGGATCATCCGCTGACCTCGCGGCGCGCGCGGGGCAAGCTTGCCGCCTGATGCGCCGTCCGATCGGGTCTGGGCGGCGCCCCTGATCGGCGTTGGCTCGTGCCCGTCGGGGCGCGGACTTTCTTGCCATCCGGTTAATTCCGGAAATTGGATCTCCATGATTTCAATCACTTACCATAATATCACGTGCGGACACGCCTCTTGACGCGCCGCTCCCGGATACCCTTCGACGACGAAACCGATCGGACGGAGCCGGTATGAAAGGGGCAAGCATGCAGGCGACGAGACTTCACGCCGTGCGGGATCTGCGCACCGTCGAGGTGCCGGTTCCCGCGCCCGCGGCGGGCGAGATCCTGGTGCGGGTCGAGGCCGCGGGCATCTGCGGCACCGACCGCCACCTGACCAACGGCGAGTTTCCCTGCAAGCCGCCGGTGACGCTCGGCCACGAGATCGCCGGGGTCGTCGTCGGTCTCGGCGCCGGTGTCACCCTGGCCGAGGGCGCGCGCGTCACCTGCGATCCGAACGACTGGTGCGGGCACTGCGACGCCTGCCTGCGCGGGCGGGTCAATCTCTGCGCCAACAACGTCGCGACCGGGATCCATCGCGACGGCGGCTTTGCCGAGTTCGTCGCCTTTCCGGCACGCAAGGCGGTCGTGCTGCCCGAGACGCTCGACCCGCGGCACGCCGCGTTCTGCGAGCCGCTCGCCTGCACGCTGCACGGCATCGACATCGGCGCGCCGAGGCCCGGCGAGCGGGTGCTGATCCTCGGCGGCGGGGTGATCGGGCTGCTGGCGCTGCAACTCGCGCGGCTGGCAGGCGCCGAGGTGATGCTGCTCACCCGACACCCCGCCAAGCGCGCGCTTGGCGTGTCGCTGGGCGCCGCGGAGACGGCGGCGACGCCGGAGGAGGCGCTGCGGATCTGGCCCGAGGGGGCCGACCTGACGGTCGAATGCGCCGGCGTGCCGGAGACGGTCACCGGCGCGGCCGCGCTCACCCGCGCCGGGGGGCGGATCGTGGTGCTCGGCGTGCTGCCCAAGGGCGCGCAGGTGCCGATCGAGCCGTTCGACCTGCTGTTTCGCGAGATCCAGCTGCACTTCGCCTTCATCAACCCGTTCACCCACACCCGCGCCGCCCACCTGATCGCCAGCGGCCGGATCGCGGTGGAGCCGCTGATCTCGCGGACAATCCCTCTCTCCGAGGCGGCCGAGGCCATTTCCGGCCCGGCCCGGCCGGGCGAGGTCAAGGTGCTGGTGATTCCGAACCGGTGAGCAAGTTCGGGAGACATCCGTGCGCAAACATGCTACACTCAAACCGATTATTGAATATTCGCTCTGCGACCGGAAGCGAACCAATGGATTTGCAGAACTGGAAATTGATCTTCGGACTGGCGGCCTCCGTGATAGGTGGAGTGTGGACGGTTTTTGTCTACTTCGACAAGAAGCGATCCGCGGCGCCGGCTAACCCACCGCCAGATGCGCCGCGCGTCAACGGATCATGGTTGCCGCTGGCCGGAGTGTTTCTCGTATTCGTGGGCGTGATCCTGGTTGGGTGGTCGCTTCTCTTGGGGCCGCAGACGATGAACGTCACTGCCAAATGCGGCACGGCCGTTGGCGGCGGCGGGATCACCAACAGTAATATTTCCAACGACTGCTGATGCTCCAAACGGGCGGGCATCGCCACGTACGAATTTCTTTTACTATCTCGAATTGGGTGGATCATGAGTTATTACCCCATCTGGATCGGATCGGTCGCAGCAGCTGTCGGCGCGGGATGGTTCGGCGCGACGCTCTATCAGGGGCGAGCGTCCCAGGACCCGCTGTCGGTGCAGGCCGAATGTGGATTCGCTGCCAGCGAGTCGATCCGCGACAGCACCCTGCGCCTGCGGTGCGGATTGGAGCAGGCCGAGATCGAGGCCATGTTCGCTGCAGCCTTCGCAGAGTTCGGGCTCGACGGCAAAGAGGCCGGCGGCGAACCCACCCGACAACAGATCGAGGACGCCGCCAAGCGACTCGGGCTGACCGTGGACGCCGTCAAGGCGCTGGTGAGCGGCCTCCTGGATCGAGGAGGTGCCGACCCGGCTCCGGTGGACTGGGCCATCGATGTCGCCGTCGTACCGGCGTCAATGACCGACTCCGACGGCGCTTCAGATGCCGGGGGGCCACTTCCGGTACGGTTCCCGCCGGAGTCCCTGAAGGTCGGCAAGGAGGAAAGTGAAGCCGAAACACAGCTGCTGGCGGGAATTCGCGCGAAGTGCGGGGCGGCTGTTGGCGAGCAGATCGCGGGATCGGTCATCGAGATCGCCTGTGGACCCGGGCCCGACGAGGTCGAGAAGTTGATCGATGACTTCGTCAGGCGAAGCGGCGCCGACAGCCTGCAGTCGGCCCTTGCGGGCGACCGGGCGGCGCGGCAGGAACTGATCGACCAGCTCAGCGCCTCGTTCGGTCTGGAGGACGGGCTGGTAGAGGCGCTGGTGGCGAACCTCGAAGCCGCGGACCTATCCGACAGTGAGGCGGCCGGCGCGCTCGATCGCGCAATGCGCGCGCAGCTGCAGCAAGCGCTGACGTTGCTCAAGATCGGAACGACCGGTGATACCCTGAAGGCGCGACAGGGGGAAATCGCGCAAGCGGTGGTGAACGGTGACGCGCCCGAGGCAGAACGGCTGCTGCGGGACACCGGAGAAATGCTGCGCCCGCTCGCCGACGACCTGGCACCCGAAGTGCTTCCGCCGCTGGTCGCCGCGTCCCGGTCGGCGCAGGAGGCCAGGGACGCCGCCGCCAGCGACCCCGTTGCCGCAATCAGAGGATATGTGGCGGCTATGGAGCAGATTCGAGACACCTGGCCCGTGGTGGCGGAGGCCTACGAGATGGCTGCGGCTGAACTGCTGGCCAACGACCGGGCGGGGCCGGCGGTGCGTGAAACCTTCGGCGGCGCCGGGGATCCGGCGGTCGGCATCTGGCTGGAGATCGCCCAGAGGCAGCGCGGCCGAGCGCTCGATCTCGGCCTCGCCGCCGCCGACCGGATTGTCCGGCAGGGCAAATGGGCGGTCGACGATGCCTTGCTGCAGGAGGCGGCGGACGTGTTGGTGAGTGTCGAACCGCTGATCGCCCGCGAGCAGGACCCGAAGCGGTACGTCGCGCTGAACACGGCCCTCGCCTCGCTCCAGCTCGAGAACGCCCAGCGCAGCGGTGACTGGGAGACCCTGCGTCGAGCCGAGAGCGCAGCTGACGCAGCGATCGACGCCGCTGAAGCGCTGGGCGAGGAGGAGGTTCTCTCCCACCTCACAACGTGGGCAAGCGTGCAACTCTATCTGGGACGGTGGTCCGGCGACCCAAGCTATCTCGACAGAGCTCTCGATGCTTTCAAACGTGTCGCCGGCTCGCAGGATGCGGATCAAGACCTGGCCACATGGGCCTCGGCACAGAACAACGTGGCGGTCGTCCAGTCCGACAAAGCTGCCATGGATCGCGATACCGCCGCGCTCTCCCAGGCCGCGGCCACCTACCGCAGGATTGCGGCGAGGATGGACCAGGACAAGCAACCCGAATCGTGGGCACACTACACGCGCAACATGGCAAGCGCGCTGAACACGCTCGGAGGCTGGGAGGGATTTGAGGCTCCCATCCGCGAGTTGATCAGCGCTCTCGAGGAACTGCGAGCCTTCGAGGCCGAGGGCGAGCCGGACCTGGCCAGCGCGTACACGATCGAGAAGCTGGCCCAAGCATGGTGGGAACTCGGGTATCAGACGAAGGACCCGGATGCGTACGCGACAGCCGCTCAACTGATGGGCGACGCCGTCGAAATCTACGATCCCGAAACGGCCGCCAGGCAGCGCGTGACCGCGCAACTGCAGCTCGGCGACATCCGTCAGGCGGCGGCGGCGATGTCCTCCCGCGCCGACGACTATCTCGCCGCCGCGGACGCCTATTCCGCGGCGCGATCCACAGCCGAGGCGTCTGACCAGCTTCAGCTCTATGTCCGTGGTACGCTGGCGCAGGCCACAGCGCTGGACAAGGCCGCCGCTCTTGGCGGGACGCCGGAGGGGTCCCCGGAGCCGCGCGATCTGGTCGCCGCGGCCCAGGACGCGATCGACGGCCGCCCAACCGAGGAGAATTCCGCCGAATGGGATCGTCTGGCGACGGATGTGGCGGATTTCGCCAACAAGATTGGTGTTGGCGGTCGTTGAGAACGAGCAGCGGTAGCGATCAGCCGCCAGCCGCGCTTTTTGGATGCAGGTGGGTCACCCCGACAGCCCCGGCTCGGGCGAGATCGGGGTCGAGCGACATCGGGATATACTCCGAGCGCCGCCAGAGTGCGGCGAGATCGTCGTAGTGCCGCGACAACGGATGGCCGCTCTCGCCGGTGGAGATGATGAAGACGCTCGAGTCCGGGTCGGAGAAGTCGTAGACCGCGCGAAGAGCGGACGCGTGGATGTTGAGGTAGGGCTCCGGCCCGTTCCCGGGATACTGGCCGCGCAACAGCGTGTTGTCGCCGCCCGAGGTGCTCTGGCGGATGTTGACCAAGAGCTTCAGCACCGGCAGCGTCCCGAGGGTCTGGTTGAGGTGCAGCGCCTGGTGCGCGTCGCCCCAGCGCCAGCTCTCCAGCCGCGACCCGTAGGTTTCCTCGAGCTCGAGCAGCGCATCGTCGAGCGCCAGCCGGGCCATTTGCGGGCAGGTCTCCACGGCGGTCGTCTGCTTCACGTCGCACCAGGCCCCCGCCCCGTCGACGTTGCGGAACACCCGCTCGAGGAACACCGGCTCGAAGCCCGGCACCTTGGCGACCAGCGGGCCCGAGTTCGTCCTGCGCCAACCGTTTCTTCAGCGCCCGCATCCAGGCGGCGTAGATCAGCGGCTCGGGCGTGTGCTCGCTCATCTCGCCGTTCCAGTTCGCCAGCCGCGCCAGCGCGTCCTGCCGCCGCCGCTCGGCGGTGTCGGCGGCCGCGGGCTCGCCCGAGTACCACAGATCGCGCGCCACCAGCGGCAGCAGCACCCGCGCCGCCTCCGAAACGGTATCGGTCTGGATCTCGACGAAGCTGTCGCGGGTGTGATAGCGCCGGTCGCCGAGCAGCTTGCCGGCGCGGATCACCCGGTAGGTGTCGCCCCAGTCGAAGCTGAGGTTGTCGGGAAACTCCGCGTCGGTGATCTTGTTGTTGGTGTTGACGACGATGCCGCTCGGCGGGTTCTCGACCCACGGGTTCTCGTCGAAGCCGCGCATCCCCTGCCAGTCGTTGACCGCGACCCACCCCAGCGACGGGATCCGTCCCTGGCTGGTGCTTGCGCGCCGAGCCGCTTCGGCGCCGCGCCCGCCGTCTGCAGCGCGACGTTGTCGTGGTCGGCCATCGTCACGTTCTGCGACGGCGCCACCAGATCGCGGGTCGCCGTGCGACCCTCCTCGACGGTGTGGGCGCGCATCAGCGCGATCGCCGCCCCCACCGAGCGGTCGTGCGGCGTCAGCGCCGTCCAGGCCAGCGCCGCGACGTGGCCCGGCGGCGTGACCTCGGCTGCACCGAACTCGTTGCCGGGGATCACCGGCCCGTGCCGGGTCCAGCGCAGCTCGAAGTGCACCGGCTCGGCGCCCTTCACCTCGATCACCGCGTCGCGGGTCTCGAAGCGGGCGTAGCCGTCCGGGCGTGAGGTATTCGTCCGCATCGTCCGGGTTGAGCTTCTCGATATAGATGTCCTGATCGTCGAGATAGCTGGTGGTCAGGCCCCAGCCGAAATCCGCGTTGCGGCCGATGATGATCGAGGGCAGCCCCGGGATGGTGCCGCCCATCACCGGCCCCTCGGCAATGTCCATGCGCGCGAGCATGAAGATCGAGGGCGCGGTCAGCGGCAAGTGCGGATCGGTGGCGAGCAGCGGCGCGCCGCCAACGGTGCGCCGGCCCTGCGCCGCGAAGGCGTTCGACGCGCCGCCGAACCCGGGCGGTGGCACCGGATCGAAGGGGCTGCGCGCGACCGCGGCGGTCGCCGGCGGGCGGGGAAGATCGGGGAAGAGCTGCGAGAACTCGGGCAGGCCCATCACCGGCGCGTTCGGCGAATCCGGCAGGATGTCGCGCAGCCGCTCGGGAGACAGCGCCAGCGACAGCCGCGCCCGGAGCGTCTCCATCGCGGCCTTGTCGGTCA
Organism: uncultured Alphaproteobacteria bacterium; assembly: GCA_963773555.1. Taxonomy (GTDB): domain Bacteria; phylum Pseudomonadota; class Alphaproteobacteria; order Rhodobacterales; family Rhodobacteraceae; genus Amaricoccus. Next base: position 132,794 of record CAVZCB010000043.1, on the reverse strand, counting down.
ACTGGAGCGCGAACAGCTTCTGGACGGCGATCGAGTCCGCCGGGATCCACGGCGCGATGTCCGGCGAGAACAGCAGGAACTCCGGCGCGCCACGTCCGAGCGCCTGTGCCTGCACCACCTTGAGCCAGGCGTTGACCCCGTCCGAGTAGGCCTCGAGCGCCGCCGTAGTCTCCGCAGTCTGATCGTTCGCCGCCTGCCGCGACAGGCCGTAGAGATCGAGCGCGCGCATCAGCTTGTCGGAGTCGAGCCAGTCGGGCCCGAAGATCTCGCTCAGGCGTCCCTGCACCGCGCGCCGGAGCATCATCATCTGCCACAACCGGTCCTGCGCGTGGACGACCCCGAGGCCGAAGAAGGCGTCGTGATCGGTCTTCGACAGGATGTGCGGCACCGCGTAGCGGTCGCGGACGATCTCCAGCTCCTGCTCCGGCCCGTCCAGCGTCAGGTCCCAGTTATAATCGGGGACCGATTGATCCGCGAGATAGTACGCCAGGGCGACGCCGCCGACGCAGAGGGCGGCCAGCGCGAACAGGGCGCGCATCAGCCACCGGAACAGAAACGCCATGCGGGGACCCTAGCCTTTCGCGTCGCCTTGACCCCGCCCGGATAGCAGGCCACTAGAAGCGATACAACTTACGAAGGGTTAACGGGGGGGCGACATGGCGCGCGTGGCATTCATCGGGCTCGGGGTGATGGGCTATCCAATGGCGGGGCATCTTGCGGCCAAGGGCCACGAGGTGACTGTCTACAACCGCACGGCGAGCCGGGCGGACGAATGGGTGAAGCAGCACGGCCACACCTCGGCGAAGACGCCGGCGGCCGCGGCAGAGGGTGCGGAGATCGTCTTCGCCTGCGTCGGCAACGACGCGGACCTGCGCTCCGTCACCACCGCCGAACAAGGCGCCTTCGCGGGGCTCGCCTCGGGTGCGGTGTTCGTCGATCACACCACCGCCTCGGCCGCCGTGGCCCGCGAACTTGCCGCGGCCGCCGCCGAGCGCGGCGCGGGCTTCATCGACGCGCCGGTCTCCGGCGGCCAGGCCGGCGCGGAGAACGGCGTCCTGACGGTGATGTGCGGCGGCGAGCCCGACGCCTACGCCCGTGTCGAGCCGGTGATCGACGCCTATGCCCGCTCCTGCCGGCTGATGGGACCGGCCGGCTCCGGGCAGCTTACCAAGATGGTCAACCAGATCTCCATCGCCGGCCTGCTGCAGGGCCTGTCGGAAGCGCTGGCGTTCGCCCAGAAGGCCGGGCTCGACGGCAAGGCGGTGCTCGAGGTGATCGGCAAGGGCGCCGCCGGGTCGTGGCAGATGGACAACCGCGGCCCGACGATGCTCGACGACGAGTTCGAGTTCGGCTTTGCCGTCAACTGGATGCGCAAGGACCTCTCCATCTGCCTCGACGAGGCCGAGCGCAACGGCGCCTCCCTGCCTGTCACGGCGCTGGTCGACCAGTTCTACAAGGACGTCCAGGGTCTCGGCGGCGGCCGCTGGGACACCTCGAGCCTGATCCGGCGCCTGCGATGAGCTTCGCGCCCGAGGTGAAGATCGCGCCGTCGATCCTGTCGGCCGACTTCGCGCGGCTCGGGGAGGAGGTGCGCGCGGTCGAGGCGGCCGGCGCGGACTGGGTGCATGTCGACGTGATGGACGGCCATTTCGTCCCGAACCTGACGATCGGCCCGAGCGTCGCCAAGGCGATCCGCCCACATGTTTCGACCGTGATGGACGTCCACCTGATGATCGCGCCCTGCGATCCGTTCCTCGAGGCGTTCGTCGATGCGGGCGCCGACATCGTGACGATTCACGCCGAGGCCGGGCCGCACCTCGACCGCAGCCTCGCGCGCATCCGCGAGCTCGGCGCCCGCGCCGGCGTCTCGCTCACTCCCTCGACCCCGCCGCAGGCGGTCGAATACGTGCTCGACCGCTGCGACCTGATCCTGGTGATGACGGTCAACCCAGGCTTCGGCGGCCAGTCGTTCCTGCAGTCGCAACTGCCGAAGATCCGGACGATCCGCGAGATGATCGGCGACCGTCCGATCTACCTCGAGGTGGACGGCGGCATCGCGCCCGAGACCGCTCCGCTGGTCGCGAAGGCCGGCGCGAACGTGCTGGTGGCCGGCTCGGCGATCTTCAACGGCGGCAGCTACGAGGGCAATATCGCGGCGATCCGCGCGGCGGCGTCCGAGGAGAACGCCGGGCGAGAGTAAGGTTGCGTCCGCAGGGCCGTATCGGTCTCCTGTGCGGGCGAAGCTGCCGTTTGATAAGTTTTTGCGGACGTCGGTCTAACGAGACTTTGCTGGCGATTGCCACATTGCCAATTCTGCATCCCCGCACGCTGGAAAGGGGTGTTCGAATCGGAGATTACAACCCCAGCAGACGCGCGTGCCTGCGGCGCGGCGTCGTGGTAAGGCGCGGCTGTCCGCAACCGCCTTTGTCTTGTATCGGCACATATATGTCGAACGAACAGATACTGTGGTATGGTTGATGCGATAAACTGACGCTTTGCCGGTGTAAATGTGGCCAGCTCGAACTGACGTCAGCGCAGCTGAGCGCCAACAAGAAGCTTCCGGCAGAATTTCTCGAAATCCTGGGAGGATGGACCATGAACCTGAGACCGGATCCGACATTCCACCCCACCGCGGCCATGGCCATGCAGGCCCCGGTCGAGACGCTGGCCTTCACGTTGCTGCTGAGCCCCGATGGAAGTCAGCCCGATGGCCTGGCGGTGGTCGACGTCGACCCGAAGTCCCGGACCTACGGGCAGGTCGTGCACAGCCTGTTCATGCCGAACAAGGGCGACGAGTTTCACCATTTCGGCTGGAACGCCTGTTCGTCTGCACTGTCGCCGCTGACCGGGCACACCTTCCTGGAGCGGCGGTACCTGATCATTCCGGGCATCCGCTCGAGCCGGATCTACGTCATCGACGTCAAGGAGCCGCTCAAGGCCAGGATCCACAAGATCATCGAGCCGGAAGAGCTGTTCGCAAGGACCGGCTATTCTCGGCCCCACACCATCCATTGCGGGCCTGAGGGCATCTACGTCTCGACCCTTGGCGGCGGCGGCAAGGACGGGACCGACGGTCCTCCGGGCATCTTCATCATGGATTGCCAGACCTTCGAGATACTCGGCCGCTACGAGATGGACCGGGGGACGCAGGACAAGCACTATGACTTCTGGTGGAACCTGCCGCGCGACTACATGGTCAGCTCGGAATGGGGTCTGCCGCCGCAGTTCGAGAACGGCATCGTCGCCGAAGACCTGCTCGCCAACAAGTATGGGCATACGATCCACTTCTGGGACCTGCGGGCGCGCAAATGCGTGCAGTCGATCGACCTCGGGGCGAACCACCAGATGGCGCTGGAAATTCGTCCCGCGCATGACCCGGCGAAGCAGTACGGTTTTTGCGGTGTCGTCGTCGACACGACAAACCTGCAAGGGTCTATCTTCACTTGGTGGCGGAAGGATGACGGCAGCTTCGACGTCAAAAAGGTAATCACGATCGACCCGGTGCCCGCCAATGCAGGCGACCTTCCAGACCTGCTCAAGGGCTTTAACGCGGTGCCGCCTCTGGTTACCGACATCGACCTCAGCCTTGATGACAAGTATCTCTATGTCGCATGCTGGGGTCTGGGCGAGATGCATCAATATGATGTGTCCGACCCGATGAATCCGAAACTGACTGGGAAAGTGCAGATCGGCGGCATCGTGGCCAAGGCCAAGCATCCCAATGGCAAGACCTTCGGCTATGGCCCGCAGATGGTTGAAATCAGCCGCGACGGCAAGCGTGTCTACTGGACCAATTCGCTTTACTCGACATGGGACGACCAGTTCTACCCCGGCGAGCGCGGGGCGGCGATGGTATGTGCGGATGTCGGTGCGGAGGGCGGCCTGACCTTGAACAAAGATTTCTGGGTGGAGTTCCCCAAGGGCTATCGCAGCCACCAGATCCGGCTGGAAGGCGGTGACTGTTCGACCGACAGCTTCTGCTATCCGAACGTCTGAGCCTTGAGTGACCCACTGTCGGCGGCGGCCCTCTGGGGGGCCGTCATCGTGTCGGGCCTCTATCACGGCGTGAACCCGGGGATGGGGTGGCCGTTGGCGGTGTCCGCCGCGCTGATGGAACGGCGGCCCGCCGCGATGCCGAAAGCGCTTGTGGCGCTGGCGGCAGGGCATTTTCTGGCGATGACGGCGATCCTGCTGCCGTTCTCGCTGATGACGACGCTGCTGGTCTGGGAACGCGAACTGCGCATCGGGGCCGGGCTGCTCGTCATCGCGATGGGGCTGTATCTCCTGATCAGTCGCCGCCATCCCCGCTTTCTCATGCGCGTGCCGCCGGGCCGGCTTGCGCTCTGGTCGTTTCTCGCGGCGATGGCGCATGGAGCCGGACTGATGCTGGTCCCGATCTATCTCGGGCTGTGCGGCGATCCGGCCACGCTGAGTGCGGGCCATCAGGCGGCGGGCACATTGATGGCGGGCAACCTTTGGACCGCACTTCTGGTCGCAACCCTTCACACCGCCGCCATGACCATTGCCGGAAGCGCACTTGCGGCGGGGATCTACTTCTGGCTCGGGCTCAGGTTTCTGTCTCGCGCCTGGTTCAACCTCGATGTGGTCTGGGCGCTGAGCCTCGTCATCGTCGGATGCATTGGCGCTGGCGCCGCACTTGCTCAAATCACGTAGCGGTTCGGCTTTCACACAAGCATGATGTCCAGCAGCTGCGTACATGCGGCTGATTTCGATGAGGAGAACTTCGCTGCACTACAACATGCGTTGCTATGGGCTCGAAGCAGACCTCTCGAGTCTCCGCCCGCTTGTCCACGCCTTGATCTCCGTGGTCGCCTCCGTCTTCCACCGAAGATCCCGGATCCTGACCTGCGCGTCCCCGATCTGTACAAGGTTCAAATCGTTGAGGGACTCGAGAAAAAGGGCGAGTGTCACTATAGCAAGAGAACCGGGGCGACGCGTTTGCGGATAGCCCGCGAACAGGGCGGGGCAATCGCATGTGACAGATGCCGACCCGATACCGTGAGCCGCGAGGGTCAGCCAGGGGCCGCGTCGAACGATCGCCAGCGCCCGAGGGAGAGGTATCATGTCTCGCGAATGTGGTCCTCGTCCTTGGGCAGACGGTAAAGACAGAGTTAAATCGGATCCCGTGCTTCTCTATAATTCAATGCGTTAGTATAATATCCCGCGCGGACAACGGTTCACGGCGAGCGAGACCGGCAGGCGACCAGCATCGGGCAACGTCTGAAATTCGACTCCTCCGACGAACCAGGCGGTCGCGGTTGACACCCGGACCCGTGCCGCCCAGAAGGGCGCGGCCCGCGCGCGACCCCGCGCTCCCCGTCACAGCGAGGCACCTGACCGATGGATCTGTCCCGGCTCCGCCACGAGTGGTTTGGCAACCCGCGCGCCGACGTGCTGGCGGGCATCGTCGTGGCGCTGGCGCTGATCCCCGAGGCCATCGCCTTCTCGATCATCGCCGGCGTCGATCCCAAGGTGGCACTCTACGCGTCGTTCTCCATCGCCGTGCTGATCGCCTTCACCGGGGGCCGCCCCGGCATGATCTCCGCCGCCACCGCCGCGACCGCGGTGCTGATGGTGACGCTGGTGCGCGACCACGGGTTGCAGTACCTGCTCGCCGCCACGGTGCTGGCGGGTCTTCTGCAGATCCTTGCCGGTGTCGTCGGGCTGGCGCGGCTGATGCGGTTCGTGTCGCGTTCGGTGATGACGGGGTTCGTCAACGCGCTGGCGATCCTGATCTTCATGGCGCAGCTGCCCGAGCTGACCGGTGTGCCGCCGCTCACCTACCTCATGGTCGCCGCCGGTCTCGCCATCATCTACCTCGTGCCGCTGGTGTTCCGTGCCGTTCCCTCGCCGCTGATCTGCATCATCGTGCTGACCATCGTCACCGTGATCTTCCACCTCGACCTTCGCACCGTCGGCGATCTCGGCGAGCTGCCCGATGCGCTGCCTGTGTTCCTGCTGCCCGACATCCCGCTGAACCTCGCGACCCTGCAGATCATCCTGCCCTATTCTGTCGGCGTCGCCGCGGTGGGGCTGCTGGAATCGCTGATGACCGCCCAGATCGTCGACGAGCTCACCGACACGCCTTCGGACAAGAACCGCGAGTGCGTCGGGCAGGGCATCGCCAACGCCGTCACCGGGTTTCTCGGCGGCATGGCCGGCTGCGCGATGATCGGCCAGTCGATGATCAACGTGAAATCCGGCGGCCGCGGCCGGCTCTCGACGCTCAGCGCCGGGGTGGGCCTGCTGTTCATGCTGATCGTGCTCGGGCCGTGGGTGAAGCAGATCCCGATGGCGGCGCTGGTCGCGATCATGATCATGGTCTCGATCGGCACGTTCAGCTGGTCGTCGATCGGAACGCTGCGCACCCATCCCCGCTCGTCCACCATCGTCATGCTCTCGGTGGTGGTGCTGGTGGTCTATACCCACAACCTCGCGATCGGGGTGCTGGCCGGCGTGCTGCTCTCGGGCATCTTCTTCGCCGGCAAGATCGCCCAGATCTTCCGTGTCACCTCCGAGCCGTCCGCCGACGGGCGCGAACGCACCTACCGCATCGAAGGCCAGCTGTTCTTCGCCAGTGCCGAGGATTTCTCCGCGGCATTCGACTTCAAGGAGGCGCTCGACCGGGTCCGCATCGACGTCAGCCGCGCCCACATCTGGGACATCTCCAGCGTCGCCGCCGTCGACATGGCAGTGCTGAAGTTCCGCCGCGAGGGCACCGAGGTCGAGCTCGTCGGCATGAACGACGCATCGGAGACCATCGTCGACCGGCTCGGCATCCATGACAAGCCGGGCGCGATGGAACAGATGCTCGGCCACTAGGGAGGACAGCCCCATGAAGCTCATCGCCCTCGTCGACGGCTCGCCCTATTCCGCCAGCGTCTGCGACCACGCCGCCTGGGCCGCCGGACGGCTCGACGCCGGGATCGAGGTGTTCCACATGCTCGGCCGCCGCGAGCGCCCGAGCGCCCCGGCCGATCTCAGCGGCAACCTCCGCCTCGGTGCGCGTTCCAGGCTGCTCGACGAGCTCGCCCGCTCCGACACCGAGCGCGCCCGCCTCGCCAACGCGCGCGGCCGGCTGATCCTCGACGACGCGGCCCAGCGCCTGCAGGCCGCCGGCGTCGCTTCGGTCGAGACCCGCCTGCGCAACGACGATCTGGTGAACACGGTCCGCGACTTCGAGCCCGACGCGGCCGCCATCGTCGTCGGCAAGCGCGGCGAGGCGCACGGCTACGCACTCGACCACCTCGGCTCCAATCTGGAACGGGTCCTGCGCAGCGCGACGAAGCCGGTGCTGGTCGCCAGCCGCGCCTTCCGGCCGATCGAGCGGGCGGTGATCGCATTCGACGGCGGTCGCAGCATCGTGCGCGCCGTGGAGGAGATCGCCCGCGGCGGCCTGCTCGCCGGCCTCTCCTGCCGGCTGCTGCACGCGGGCGAGGACCGCCCCGACATCCGCGCCCGCCTCGAAGGCGCCGCCGCCCTGCTGAAGCCCGCCGCGTCGGAGGTCAGCATCGACATCCGCCCGGGTGACCCCGAGGACGTGGTGGCGGCCGCCGTCGAGGCGGAGGGCAATCCGCTGCTCGTCCTTGGCGCCTACGGCCACAGCCGGGTGCGCCACCTGATCATCGGCTCCACCTCCGCCGCCCTGGTGCGCGGCTGCAAGGTGCCGGTGATGGTGTTTCACTGACCGGGCATCAGGCTCAGGCGCGCGGCGGCAGCCACTTCTTCTCGACGCTGCAGACCATGGTGTAGGCGGGGTCGAACACGTTGCCGACCTCGTAGCGGACGACCTGCCCGAGCAGGTGCGCGACGCCGGCGGCCGAGAGGCCGTAGTCGGTCCCGAGCCACGTCGCCATCTCGCTCGTCGCGTGCTGGAGCGCCTGGTCCAGCGGCCGGGCGTTGCCGACCGTGAAGATGCGATCGCCGGTCTCGCCGCGCGGCCAGCCGATCCGGCGGCCCTTCTCGACGCTGAGGCGCACTTCCACGTCGCAGCAGGTCTCGACGCCGGTTCCGACGATCTCGCCGTCGCCCTGTATCGCGTGGCAGTCTCCGAGAAAGAACAGCCCTCCGGGCACGAACACCGGAAAACTTACGCTGCAGCCGACCGCGAAGCCGCGGTAGTCCATGTTGCCGCCGTTGCGGTCGCTGGTGGCGGTGGAGATCGCCTGTCCGCCCCCCGGCGCCACCCCGAAGCAGCCGATCATCGGCGACAGCGGCAGCAGCAGATCCCGAAGCGCCGGCTCCGGCGTCTCAAGGCGCACCGTCCCCGCCTCGCGGTCGATCAGCCACTCGGCCCGGTCGCGCGGCGGCAGGTCGCGGGCGTCCTCGGGATCGACGACGTTCGCCGCGAGCGCCGCGCGTGTCCAGCCGGTGCCGCGCACCGGATCGATCTTCAGGATGTCGACCCGCAGTGCGTCGCCGGGCGCGGCGCTCTCGACGAACACCGGCCCGTTCATCGGGTTCGGCGGGCCGGCCTGCGAGTTTCCCCGCGCGTCGACTCCGGCGGCGTCCAGTGTCTCGGTCTCCAGGCAATCGCCGCTGGCGATGCGCAGCACGGGGGGCATTTCCGCCAGCACGTTCGCCCACGCCGACGGGCGGAGGCGGTGTGTCTTGGCCATGACGGGCCTTCCTTTTCGTTCCGTGGGCAGGGACCGTGGCAGGAATTCGGAGAGCCGTCCACGGCGAACCCGACGCCGGCCGCTAGCGCTCGAGCTGGCCCAGATCGATGCGGCCGTCGCGGATCAGGCTCAGGTAGTGGTCGTGGTCCTGCCTGATCGCCTCCTCCAGCGGAATGTGCGGCACATCGCCGATGATCGAGCGCACACCACTGTCGTCGAGGTCCGAGGGGAAGGGCAGCGGCGCCCCTGCCTCGAAGGTGATCCGCGCCGCGGGATACATCCGCGTGAGCGTCGCCACGAAATCGGACACCTCGATCACGTCGTTGCGGAGATTGCAGACCTTCGCGCCCTCGATCTCGGCGCGGGCGCACCGGATGAACACGCGCGCGACGTCGCTCGCGTGCTGCAACGCGATCTCGCCGTCGTAGCGGACGTGGAACGGCCGGCCGGCGGCGGTCGCGAGAATCGCCTTGGCGATGTCGGCGGTGAGGCCGACGTCCCGCCCGACGCCGAACACGTTGTAGGGCCGCACGCCGACGCTGCCCAGCCGATGGTCCTGCCAGTAGATCCGGGCGCACTCCTCGTTGGCGTGCTTGTAGACCCCGTAGAGCGTGGCCGGCATCGGACGAACATCGTCCGCGATCGGCCGGTCGGGATAGAGTTCCCGCGGTCCCAGCGCGCCGAGCGAGCTTGCGTAGGACAGGCCGCGGATTTCGTTGTGCCGCGCCGCCTCGAGAATGTTGACGGTTCCGACGACATTCACCGCCGCGCCGAGCGGGGGACTGGCCTTGCAGAGCGGAACCTGCAGGCCGGCGAGATGGATGATATGGCTGGCGCCGCTCTCCGCGACGGCGGCCCGAACCGCCGCGGTATCGGTCACGTCGAGCGTCCGCCAGGCGATCGCGGCGATCTCGTCCGCGGACATCAGCAGGCGCGGCCGGACCGGATCGGTCGCGAGGTCGGTCGCGATCGGCACGGCGCCCTCGTCGAGCAGGTGCCGCAGCACCCATGCCCCGATGCACCCCATCGCGCCGGTGACAAGAATCCGGTCGGTCATCGCTCTCTTCCCCCCAACGGCTGTAGCCGGCGCTTCGCCGCACGGTAGTTGCCGCAGCGGTGGGGGGAAAGCCGATTGTCCCTTCGTCTCGCTGGCCTTGGCCATCCGCCCGAAATACCGTCGCCACGGGCGGGGCCGGTCATCGCATGGACGACCGGACGAGCCGCCGAACGGGGAGGAAGAAGAATGGTCAAGCTCACGGCGCTCTACGGTCATCCGAAGGACGCGAAAGCCTTCGAAGCCTATTATGCGGACACGCACATGCCGCTGGTGGCGAAGATGTCCGGTGTGCTGCGCCACGAGAAGTCGCTCGTCGTCGCCACGCCCGGCGGCGAGGCCCCGCCCTACCACCGGATGTTCGAGGGCTGGTTCGAGAGCGAGGAAGCCCTGCGCGCGGCTTTGGGCTCGCCCGAAGGTCAGGCCGTGGTGGGGGATCTGGAAAACTTCGCCACCGGCGGCGTGACGATCTTCATTTCCGAGGTGGAGAACTGATACCGGATCCGGCTGAACCGCTCGTCTAGCGCCTCGAACCGGCCGCCGGAACTTCCATTCCGCGGTGCGTCTGCGTCACCGACGCGCCTGGAGAGCGATCGAGCCGCCCGTCCGCGCGTCGTTCAGGCGAACAGCTCGTGGCAGGTCTCGAGGGCGTCGACCAGCACGTCGACCTCGTCGGCGGTGTTGTAGAGCCCGAACGATGCGCGGCAGGTCGCCGTCACCCCGAGGTGCGCCATCAGCGGCTGGGCGCAGTGGTGCCCGGCCCGCACCGCGACCCCCTTGCGATCGACCACCGTCGAGATGTCGTGGGCGTGGGCCGGTCCCTGCAACGTGAACGAGAAGATCGCTCCCTTGTCGCGCGCCTTGCCCTGGATGTTCAGCCAGTTGAGACCCGAGAGCCGCGCGCTCGCGTAGTCGCGCAACCGGCCTTCGTGGGTGGCGATGTTGTCCATTCCGAGGCCCGTCATGTAGTCGAGCGCCGCGCCGAGCCCGATGATCTGGACGATCCCGGGAGTGCCCGCTTCCATCCGGAGCGGCGGATCGGCGTAGGTCACCGTGTCCTGCGTCACCTCGCGGATCATGTCACCGCCGCCGTGGAACGGCCGCATTTCCTCGAGCCGCTCGGCCCGGGCATAGAGCGCGCCCGATCCGGTCGGACCGTAGAGCTTGTGCCCGGTGATGACGTAGAAATCGCAGCCGATCTCGGCGACGTCCACCGGCCGATGCACCGCCGCCTGGCTGCCGTCGACCAGCACCGGCACCCCCATCCCCCGCGCCGCGGTGCAGATGGTGCGCACGTCGACCATGGTGCCGAGCACGTTCGACATGTGGGTGAGCGCGATCAGTTTCGTCCTCGGCCCGACCGCCTCGAGCACCCGGCCCGGGTCGAGCGAGCCGTCGGGTTCGATGTCCACCCACTTCAGCACCACGCCCTGCCGCTCGCGCAGGAAGTGCCAGGGGACGATGTTGGCGTGATGCTCCATCACCGAGAGCACGATCTCGTCGCCCGGCTCGAGGCGCGGCGCGGCCCAGGCGTAGCTGACCATGTTGATCCCCATGGTCGCGCCGGTGGTGAAGACGATCTCCTCCTCGCGGCGGGCGCCGAGGAAGCGCTGCACGATGCCGCGGGTCGCCTCGTACTTCTCGGTGGCGACCGTCGACAGGTAGTGCAGGCCGCGGTGGACGTTGGCGTAGTCCTGCGCGTAGGCCTCGGTCACCGCGTCGATCACCGCCTGCGGCTTCTGCGCCGAGGCGCCGTTGTCGAGATAGACCAGCGGCCGGCCGTGCACCTGGCGCGACAGGATCGGAAAGTCGCGGCGCACCGCGTGGACGTCATACATCAGGCAGCCTCCTGCGGCGTGATGCCGAGGATCGCGAGGATCATCGCGGTTCCGAAGAACAGCACGATCCCGGTCAGCACCACGGCGCCCATCACGATGAAGGGGTTCTTGAACCCGTGAAGTTCGGCGACGAAATTCGCGAACGCCCAGAGCGCCCAGATCAGCGTTGCGATGGCGACGAGCGCGGCCAGCGGCGGCACCAGCGCCAGCAGCACCAGTTGCCCGGCCTGCAGCAGCACCAGCACGGCGTTCAGCCAGACGATGAGCGCCAGCGCGCCCCAGGCTTCGCCCGTCCCGCCGAACAGCCGGCCGATCCGCGCGGTCAGGATCACCACGACCGCCATGATCGAGAGCTGAAGCGCCGTCCCGACCAGCGGATTGCCGATCACCGCGGCCGAGATCACGTCCACCGCGCCCGGACTGACCCGGAGCGCCACGTAGCCGAGCACCATGCCCGCGCATGTCACCGCCACCGCACCCTGCAGCAACTCGGTCAACCCCAACCGGGCGTCAAGCACCTGCCGCGCCGCCGACCGCGGTCGCAGCAGGCTGTCGATCACCAACTGAGCCCACATGTCGCCCGAGCCCCCCTGCCCCCGTCCCGTCGTCGTCCCGTCGTCATACCGCCCCGCCGCCGACCGCCAGCGCGAGAAGCCCCGCCACGCCTGCGAACGCCGCGGCCGTCACCGCCGCCACCCGGCCCGCGCCCGCGAAGCCTTCGGCCACCGCCAGGCTCGCCGAAAACACCCAGAGCCACAGCACCAGGCCTGCATAGTCCAGCCACCCGAGCCAGGGCAACAGTCGGCCGAAGGCAAGCTGAACGCCGACCCCGACCAGCGCCAGGATCACCGCCGCCGGCGCCACCACCAGCCCAGACCAGAACAGCGCCGCCCGGGCGCCCAGATAGCCGCCGCGGCCGCCGAAGGCCCGCGCCACCAGATGCACCAGCGCCGCCAGTCCGTAGGCCGCCATCGGCGCCACCGCCGCCCAGGCGAACAGGTGCGCCGCGACCGCGCCCGTCACCGGATCGTCGATGTCGAGCGCGGGCGCCTCGCGCAGCGCCGCCGGCAGGCTCGCGAGAAAGAACAGCCCGCAGGCCAGCACCAGATGCACCAGCGCCCGGCTCTCGCTCAGACCCGCCGCTACCTCCTCGGCCATCGCGCCGCGCGGGTCGGCCCACGCGTGAGCGATCCGGTCGACGAGACCGCGCCGCGCCACGGGCTCAGCGCCGCCGCGCGAGCCACGCCGCCAGCCGCTCGCGCAACTCGTCCGCCAGGCCCGCGTCATCGATCTCGGCGATCGCCTCGTCGAGGAACGCGAGCACCAGCAGCTCCTCCGCCGTCCGCCGTGGAATGCCGCGCGACGTCAGGTAGAACCGCGCGTCGTCGTCCACCGCGCCACTGGTCGAGCCGTGGCTGCACACCACGTCGTCGGCGTAGATCTCGAGCTCGGGCTTGGCCAGGAACTGGCTGCGCTCGTCGAGCAGCAGGCCCTGGCTGATCTGGTAGCCGTCGGTCTTCTGCGCCCCGGGCTTCACCAGGATCTTGCCCTGAAACACCCCCACCGCCGCGCCGCGCAGCACCTTCTTGAACACCTGCCGGCTCTCGCAGCCTTGGGCGTCGTGGGTCACGAACACCGTGTCGTCGTGGTGGAAGTCGCCGTCGCCGACGCAGGCGCCGGCGATGTGCGCCACCGCGTCGTCGCCGGTGAACTCGACGATGCTCTCGTTGCGGGTCAGCCGGCCGTTGACGGTCAGCGTGAACGACTTGAACCGGCTTGCCGCCCCGAGCCGGGCGAATATCGCCGTCGCGGCCTGCCGCTCGTGGTCGCGGCCCTGGGTGCGGACGTGGTGGAACGAGGCGCCGTCCGCAACCTCGACCTCGGCCACGGTGTTGAGACGCGCCGCCCCCGGCCCGCTCTCGAGCAGGGTGAAGTCCGCGTCCCGTTCCAGCCGGATCACGTGATGCACCAAAGCCTCGGCGCCTTCGGCGCTCCGCTCGTAGACCACGCTCACCGGACGCGACGCCCGGCCGGCCACCCGGATCGCCAGGCCCTGACCCGCCCGCGCAGTGTTGAGGGCGGCGAGCGGCCGGTCCACCGGCACCTGCCCGCGCGCCTCGAGCGTCCCGAACACCTCGCGCGCCCAGTGGATGTCGGCCGTCAGGGCCTTGGAGAGCGGCAGGATTTCCACGCCATCGACCGCGCCCTCGTCCGAGCGGTCGGGCGCGAACACCCCGTCGACGAACACCAGCCGCAGCGCCTCGATGCCGCCGTAGACTGGCGCCTCGTCGTCGAGCAGCGCCGCTGCCGGCGCCGGCTCGGTCGTCAGCCCGGCGGGGTTGGTGAACTTCCAGTATTCGTCGCGCCGGACCGGCGCCCCGCGCTCGGCCAGCCACGCCGCCGCCCGGCCGCGCGCCGCCCGTGCCCACGACGCCTCGCCGGCCGGCTCGGGCCAGGCCGACAGCAGCGCCTGCGCTCCGTCGATCTTCAGGGCCGGCGCCGCCATCACGCCACCGCCCGCAGGATGTCGGCGTAGCCGTTGCGCTCGACCTCGAGCGCCAGTTCCGGGCCGCCGGTCTGCACGATCCGTCCGTCGGCCATGATGTGCACCACGTCCGGCGTGATGTGGTCGAGCAGCCGCTGGTAGTGGGTGATGACGAGGAACGCACGGCGAGGCGAGCGCAGGCCGTTGACCCCTTCGGCCACCAGCTTCATCGCGTCCACGTCGAGGCCGGAGTTGGTCTCGTCGAGAATGCACATGCGCGGCTCCAGCACCGCCATCTGCAAAATCTCGTTGCGCTTCTTCTCGCCGCCCGAGAACCCGACGTTGACGGGGCGCTTCAGCATCTCGGCGTCGATGTCGAGGGCGCGCGCCTTCTCGCGCACCAGCTTCAGGAACTCCGCCGCGTTCAGCTCCGCGTCGCCCCGCGCCTTGCGCTGCGCGTTCAGCGCGGTGCGCAGGAAGGTCATGTTGCCGACACCGGGGATCTCCACCGGATACTGGAACGCCAGGAACAGCCCCAGCGCGGCGCGCTCCTCGGGCTCGATGTCGAGCAGATCGGCGCCGTCGAGCGTCGCGGTCCCGTCGGTGACCGCGTAGCCGTCGCGCCCGGCCAGCACGTAGCTGAGCGTGGATTTGCCCGAGCCGTTCGGCCCCATCACCGCATGGACCTCGCCTGCCTTCACCTCGAGGTCGACGCCCTTGAGGATCACCTTGTCCTCTTCCTCAAGCTTGACGTGCAGGTTATTGACTTTCAACATATGCCATCTCCTTCGGCCGGCCCCGCACAGGCGGCCCCGATTGTCTGCAAGACCAGTCTTGCGACCCGCTACTCGTCGCCGCCCGGCGCGGTGCGCGCCCGCCAGCCGGCGTTCCAGAACATGCCGAACCCCTGCACGATCGCGGCCAGCACGATCAGCACAGCGCTCGGCAACCAGACGATCGCGTTCAGGAGCAGCGTCACGGCGAAGGTGAACGGCAGCATCACCAGCGCCGCGATCATCATGTCCTCGAACGAGACCCGCCAGCCGCGCCTGAGGTCGCCCGCCGCGTTCGCCCGGATGTCGGTCCAGTCCATCAGCGTCCCTCCAGTGTCACCGCGGTGCCCGAGGCCGAGACCATCAGCATCGACTGACCGACCACCTCATAGTCGAGATCGACCCCGATCACCGCGTTGCCGCCAGCCCGCTCCGCCCGCTCCCCGAGCTCGCGCAGCGCGGTTTCCCGCGCCTCCTGCAGGCTCGCCTCGTAGGCCGCCGACCGCCCGCCGACGATGTCGCGCACCCCGGCGAACAGATCGCGCACGATGTTGGCCCCGAGGATCGCCTCGCCGACCACGATGCCGTGGTAGGCCGCGACCCGGTGGCCCTCGACCGAATGCGTTGTGGTCTGGATCACCGCCGGGTCCGCACCTTCACCCGCACCGGCTTCGGCTTCGGCTTCGGTCGCGCCGCCAGCCCGAGCGACGCGGCCAGCACCCCGGCGATCAGCAGTATTCCTCCGGTCATCCGACGCTCCCTTCCAGACTGATCGCCACCAGCTTCTGCGCCTCCATGGCGAACTCCATCGGCAGCGCCTGCAGCACCTCGCGGCAGAAGCCGTTCACCACCAGCGCCACCGCCTCCTCCTCGTCCATGCCGCGCGAGCGGCAATAGAACAGCTGATCCTCGTCCACCTTCGAGGTGGTCGCCTCGTGCTCCACCCGGCTCGAGTTGTTCTTGCACTCGATGTAGGGCACCGTATGCGCCCCGCACCCGCTGCCGATCAGCAGGCTGTCGCACTGGGTGAAGTTGCGGCTGCCCGTCGCCTTCGGATGCACCGACACCAGGCCCCGATAGGTGTTCTGCGCGACGCCCGCGCTGATCCCCTTCGAGACGATCCGGCTCCGGGTGTTCTTGCCCAGATGCTGCATCTTGGTGCCGGTGTCGGCCTGCTGGTGGTTGTTGGCGATGGCGATCGAATAGAACTCGCCCTGCGAGCCCTCGCCGCGCAGGATGCAGGAGGGATACTTCCAGGTGATCGCCGAGCCGGTCTCGACCTGCGTCCACATCACCTTCGCCCGCGCCTCGCGGCAGTCCGCCCGCTTGGTGACGAAGTTGAAGACGCCGCCGAGGCCGTTCTCGTCGCCCGGATACCAGTTCTGCACCGTCGAGTACTTCACCTCGGCGTCCTCGAGCGCCACGATCTCCACCACCGCCGCATGCAGCTGGCTGATGTCGCGCTTGGGCGCGGTGCAGCCCTCGAGGTAGCTCACGTAGCTGCCCTTGTCGGCGATGATCAGCGTGCGCTCGAACTGCCCGGTGTTCTCGGCGTTGATCCGGAAGTAGGTCGACAGCTCCATCGGGCAGCGCACCCCCGGCGGCACATAGACGAACGAGCCATCCGAGAACACCGCCGAATTCAGCGTCGCATAGAAGTTGTCGCTGTAAGGCACTACGCTGCCGAGATATTTCTGCACGAGCTCCGGGTGCTCGCGGATCGCCTCGGAGATCGGGCAGAAGATCACCCCGGCCTTCGCCAGCTCGTCCTTGAACGTGGTCCCGAGTGACACGCTGTCGAACACCGCGTCGACCGCCACCCGCCGCCCTTCGGCCGGCGCCGCGTCGGCGCCCTCGACGCCCGCGAGGATCTTCTGTTCGTTGAGCGGGATCCCGAGCTTCTCGTAGGTCGCGAGCAGCGCCGGATCGACCTCGTCGAGCGACTTCGGCCGCACCGACATGCTCCTCGGCCGCGCGTAGTAGTACTGGTCCTGGAAGTCGATCTCCGGCAGCTTCAGCATCGGCCAGTCCGGCTGCCCGTCGAGCTGCAGCCAGCGGCGGTAGGCCTTCAGCCGCCACTCCAGCATCCACTCCGGCTCGCCGTTCTTCTCCGAGATCAGCCGGACGATGTCCTCGTTCAGCCCCTTCGGCGCGAACTCGGTGTCGATGTCGCTGGAGAACCCGTACTTGTAGCGTTCGCCGACCGAGCGGACGGTATCGACCGTCTGCTGGTCGACGCCCTCGCGCGCGGTGCCTTCGCGTGCCGTGATCTCGTCGAATGCGGCCATGTCGTTTCCTTCCGTCTGCCCGGTCCCGCGCCCGCCCTCAGGCGGCTCTTGTGCAAAACCGGCGATACTGTCGTTCCCAGGCCCCGGCGAACGCCAGGACATCGTCCCGCGTGGTGCCCGGCCCGATCGAGACCCGGATCGCGCTGCCCGCGACCTCCGGCCCCAGCCCCATCGCCGTCAGCACCCGGCTGGTCCGCACCTTGCCGCTGGAGCAGGCCGAGCCGGCGGAAACCGCGAACCCCGCCAGATCCATCTGCATCACCTGCGTCTCGCCCTTCCAGCCGGCGACCGCAAGGCAACTGGTGTTCGGCAACCGGCGCGTGTCCTTCCCCACCAAGGTAAGGTCCGGCGCCGCGGATGCCAGAGCCTCCTCCAGAATATCTCGCACCTCCGAGACCGCCTCCCAGACGCCGGCCGCGACCTCCGCCGCCGCCGCTTCCGCCGCAGCACCGAAGCCCGCGATGCCGATCACGTTCTCCGTCCCGGCCCGCCGTCCCATCTCCTGACCGCCGCCGCGCAGTCCCGGCGCCATCTCGACGCCCGGCGCCAGCAGCAGCGCGCCCACGCCCTTCGGCCCGCCGAGCTTGTGGCCCGACACCAGCGCCGCCCGAGCCCCGGTCCAGTCGAAGGCGAACGCGACCTTGCCCAGCGCCTGCACAGCGTCGACGCACGCCAGCCCCTCCGGCAGGTCCTGCACTACGCCGGTCTCGGAGTTCGCCGCCTGCAACACGCTCGCGCCCGCGATCCTCGACCCGGACCCGGCCCGCGCCATCGACCGGCAATTCCGGCGCGACCCATGCCGCCACGCAGTCGTGCTCGACCGCCGCGCCCCGCAGGCCTCGCCCGGCCAGCGCCAGCGCCGCCGCCTCGGTCGCGCCCGAGGTGAACACCACGTCGCCGGCCGCGCATCCGGTCGCCTCCGCGACCTGCGCCCGCGCCCGCTCGACGATGCCCCGCGCCGCCCGTCCCTCGGCATGCACCGAGGAGGGATTGCCGGTCACGTCCATCGCCGCCGCCATCGCCGCGCGAGCCTCGGGCCGAAGCGGCGCGGTGGCGTTCCAGTCGAGATAGACCCGGCTCATGCCTGTGCGCCCGCCTCCGTCCTGTCGGCCTCGTCGACCACCGCCACGAACGCCGGGACCGCCGGACACGGCGCCATCTGGTCGTGCACCACGTCGCCGAGCCGGGTCTGGTGCAGCATCACGTAGACGTTGGCCGACAACTGCTCCCAAAGCTTGTCCGCAAGCTGCTGCTCGCGGGTTCCGCCATGCCCGCCGCTCGCGCCGGCCCCGCGAGCAAGCGCGTCCATCGTCTCGTCGACGGCGGCGAGAATCTCGGAGATGCGGATCTCGCCCACCGGCCGCGCCAGCCGGTAGCCGCCGCCCGGCCCCCGCACCGAATCGACGATCTCCGCGCGCCGCAGCTTGACGAACAGCTGCTCGAGATACGCGAGACTGATGTCCTGGCGCTCCGCGACTTCGCTCAGGCTCACCAGCCGGTCCGGCCCCTGCGCCGCCAGGTCGGTCAGCGCGATCATCGCGTAGCGGCCCTTGGTGCTCAGTTTCATCGCCCGCCTCCACGGCAACCCGCCGCCGGTGTTGACGCAACCCCCTTCACCGCTTAACTGCGTGAGGCTCCGGGATCGCAACTTTAGAATCCTTCTAGATTGGTTGAGAGATTCCGTCAAGTTCGTGTCGCGTACGCAGTCGCCCGAGGAGGTCGCTCCAACCATGCCCGAAGTGATTTTCCCCGGCCCCGACGGGCGGCTGGAAGGACGCTACCATCCGCAGAAGGCCAAGGACGCGCCGATCGCGATCATCCTGCACCCCCACCCGCTCTACGGGGGCACGATGAACAACAAGGTCGCCTACAATCTGCACTACGCCTTTCACAAGATCGGCTTCACCTGCCTGCGCTTCAACTTCCGGGGCGTCGGCCGCAGCCAGGGCGAGTATGATCAGGGCATCGGCGAGCTCTCCGACGCCGCCGCGGCGCTCGACTACCTGCAGTCGTTGAGCGCCAACGCCAAGTTCTGCTGGGTCGGCGGCTTCGGCTTCGGCGCGTGGATCGGCATGCAGCTGCTGATGCGCCGCCCGGAGATCGCGGGCTTCGTCTCCGTCGCCCCGCCCGCGAACCAGTACGACTTCTCGTTCCTCGCCCCCTGCCCGTCCTCCGGCCTGATCATCAACGGCTCGGCCGACCGGGTGGTGCCGCCGGCCGACGTCGCCGGCCTCGCCGAGAAGCTGAAGCAGCAGAAGGGCATCACCATCACCCACAAGTCCATCGAGGGCGCCGGCCACTTCTTCGACCCCGGCATGGAGGAGATGATCGCCACCGTCGATGCCTACGTGCGCCAGCGCATCACCGAGAACAGCCGCTAGATGCTCCCCGACACGGCCGTCCTGCTGCCGTTCGCGCTCGCGGTCGTCGTCATCTCCCTGACGCCCGGCCCCGACATGACCTTCTTCCTCGGCCGCGCACTGTCGCAGGGCCGCGCCGCCGGGCTCGCCGCGATGGCCGGCGCCTCGACCGGCATCGTCGTCCACACCACGCTGGTCGCCCTCGGCCTCTCGGCGCTGATCGTCGCCGCGCCGACCGCCTTTCTCGCCCTGAAGCTCGCCGGCGCCCTCTACCTCGCCTGGCTCGCGGTCCAGGCGATCCGCCACGGCTCCGCCCTGACCCTGCCCGACCGCCCGCCGGCGCGGGCCACCCTCGCCGCCACCTGGGCCTCCGGCCTCGCGATCAACCTCCTGAACCCGAAGATCGTGCTGTTCTTCATGACCTTCCTGCCGCAGTTCGTCCGCCCGGGCGACCCGGACGCCGCGGCGAAGCTCGCGACCCTCGGCCTGCTCTTCATCGTGATCGCCGGCGCGATCACCATCCCGATGATCCTCGCCGCCGACCGCGTCGCGGCGGCGTTTCGCAGCCGCCCCCGCATGGCGCGCGCCCTCGACTGGCTCTGCGCCAGCGTGTTCGCGGGCTTCGCCGCCCACCTGCTGCTCGGCCGCGCCCGCTAGTCCTGCCGCCCGTGGACGGCTTCCAGCCGCTCCCGGTGCGCCGCGACCCCCGCCTCCGCGTCCTTGCGCTCAGCGCCGCTCAGCGGCAGCGGCGCCCGGTTCAGCCGCGCCGCCGCCTCGGCGTCGAGGCGCACGGTGGCGATCATCGGGAAATGATCCGATCCGACGTGCGGCCCGCGGCGCAATGCCGCGATCGCCACGTCGGGCGTCACGAAGATCTGGTCGATCGGACACCGGAGCACCCAGGACGTGGCCTTGAAGCTCGCGTAGAGCCCACGCCCGATCCGCGGGTCGAGATAGCCGCCGACCCGCTTGAACCGCTGCGAGGTGTCCGACCAGGCCACGTCGTTGAAGTCGCCCATCGTCACCACCGGCTTGCCCGACCCGCCGGCGAAACGCGCGGCGTAGAGCACCTGCGCGTCGCGCTCGTCGGTGTTCTCGCCCGGCACCGGCGGTCGGGGATGCAGGCCGACGAACCGGAACGCCGTCTTCCCGTCCGGCGCCGTCATCTCGGCATAGACCGACAGCGTATCGTCGACGCTCAGCCGGAGCGTCTTCGCCACGCCGGCCTTCAGCCGCGTCGCGAACACCAGCCCGTAGTGATCGTCCCGCGGCTCGCGCACCACCGTCGAATAGCGCGCCAGCACCGGCTCCAGGTCCGCGATCCAGCCCGCGTCGGTCTCCATCAGGAACAGAACGTCCGGGTCCACCTCGTCGATCAGGTCGGCGATCCGCCCGTGCGCTGCGTTCTCCATCAGCACGTTCGCGGCCATCAGCGTCACGTCGCGCGTGTCCTTCGCCCCCTCCGCGAAACGCATCTCGGTCCGGACCAGCGGCGTGTAGGGTCGGATCCGCCACGCCTGATAGACGAGGCACAGCGCCAGCACGCCGATCAGCCAGCCGCTCCCGGGCCCCGCCAGCGCCAGCGCCGCCGTTGGCAACGTCGCCGCGGCGATCTGCAGCCGCGGAAAATCCCACATCCGCACCCACCAGCGCTTGCTGTGCCACAACGGCAGCAGCGTCACCGCCGCGATCCCCGCGGTCAGCACCAGCGCAACGAATCCTGCCACCGCCGCCATCACGCGCCCTCCGGCCGGCTGATCCGCCCGCCCGACACCGGCAATCGCACCCCGGTGGTGGCCGGCGCCGAGGTCGGCAGGCCGCGCAGCACCCGCACCGCCAGATAGGCGAAGGCCTGCGCCTCCAGCATGTCGCCGTCCAGTCCCACCATCTCCACCCCCTCGACCGGCGCGTTCGACCGCGCCGCCAGCATTTGCATCACCGTCCGATTCCGCCGCCCGCCGCCGCAGACCAGCCACCGCGTCGCGGGCTCCGGAAAATGCCGCGCCGCCTCGGCCACGCAGGCCACCGTCAGCGCCGCCAGCGTCGCCGCGCCATCCTCCGTCGAAAGACCGGACACCCTGTCCAGGAAGCCGTGGAAGTCCTGCCGGTCCAGAGACTTCGGCGGCCTCCTTTTCAGATACGGATGCGCCGGCCAGACCTGCCAGCACGGCCTCGTCCACCCGACCTTCCGCCGCGACCTCTCCGTCCGCATCGAACGCCCGCCCGAGCCGCGCGGCCAGGAAATCGTCGATCAGCGCGTTTCCCGGTCCGGTGTCGAAGGCGACCAGCGCCCCCGGCGCCTCCGGCGCGCGCGCCCGCGGATCGACCCAGGTGACGTTGCCAACCCCCCCGAGGTTCAGGAACGCAACCGGCGCCGCCGCGCCGATCCACCGCGCACAGGCGAAATGAAAGAACGGCACCAGCGGCGCCCCCTCGCCGCCGCTCGCCACATCGGCGGTGCGAAAGTCCCACACCACCGGCAGCCCGGCGTCGCGCGCCAGCCAGTCGCCGCGTCCGATCTGGTGCGTCCCGCGCCCGCGCGGCTCGTGCGCCAGCGTCTGGCCGTGAAATCCCGCCACCTCGATCCCGTCGAACCCCGCGACGGCGGCCAGATGCGCTTCCCTCACCCGCCGTTCGATCGCCTCGAGCCCCGCTTCGCCCGGCCAACGCCCGAGGCCCGCCGCGCAACAACGCCCGATCCGCCGCCGGATAGGGCGCGAAGACGCTCGGCCCGAACGCCTCGATCGTCTCGCCGTCGGTGTCGATCACCGCGGCGTCCACCCCGTCCATCGACGTTCCCGACATCAGCCCCAGCGCCCGCATGCCTGCCCTTTCGTCCTGCCCGGTTCCGCTATAGAACGGCGCGGTTCCGCGCGAAAGGATCGAAGGCCATGAGCTACAAGCCCAGGAGCGACTTCCTCGAGGTGATGGTCGCGCGCGGCTACCTGCAGGACTGCACCGACCTCGAAGGCCTCGACCAGCGCCTCCGCGCCGGCCCCGTCCCCAGCTACATCGGCTACGACGCCACCGCCCGGTCGCTGCACGTGGGGCATCTGCTCAACATCATGATGCTGCGCTGGCTGCAGAAGACCGGCCACAAGCCGATCACCCTGATGGGCGGCGGCACCACCAAGGTCGGCGACCCGTCGTTCCGCTCCGACGAGCGCCCGCTGCTCGGCCCGGACGAGATCGCCGCCAACATCGCCACCATGCGCGGCGTCTTCGCCAAGTATCTCGACTACGGCGAGACCCCGACCGGCGCCATCATGCTCGACAACGCCGAATGGCTCGACGGCCTCAACTATCTCGACCTTCCTGCGCGACATCGGCCGCCACTTCTCGGTCAACCGCATGCTCGGCTTCGAGAGCGTGAGGTCCCGCCTCGACCGCGACCAGTCGCTGTCGTTCCTCGAATTCAACTACATGATCCTGCAGGCCTACGACTTCCTCGAGCTTCACCGCCGGACCGGCTGTTCGCTGCAGATGGGCGGCTCCGACCAGTGGGGCAACATCGTGAACGGCATCGACCTCACCCGCCGCGTCGCCGGCGCGGAGGTGTTCGGCCTCACCTCGCCGCTGCTGACCACCTCGGACGGCCGCAAGATGGGCAAGTCCGCCGGGGGTGCGGTCTGGCTCAACGCCGAGGCGCTCGCCCCTACGACTTCTGGCAGTTCTGGCGCAACACCACCGACGCCGACGTCGGCCGGTTCCTCAAGCTCTACACCGAGCTTCCGGTCGAGGAGTGCGACCGGCTCGGCCGCCTCGGCGGCTCGGAGATCAACGCCGCGAAAATCCGGCTCGCCAACGAGGTCACCGCGCTCTGCCACGGCGCCGACGCCGCGGCCGCCGCCGAGGCCACCGCCCGCGCCGTCTTCGAACAAGGCGGCACCGGCGAGGAATTGCCGACGCTCGCGCTCGCCCCCGCCGACGTCCCGGACGGCGGCATCTCGATCCTGCAACTGCTGGTGAGATCCCGCCTCGCCAATTCCGGCAAGGACGCCCGGCGGCTGATCGCCGAGGGCGGCGCCCGTCTCGACGACGAAGCCGTCACCGACCCGGGCCTGCACCTCGACGCCGCCGCCCTGGCCGCCCCCCGCAAGCTCTCCGCCGGCCGCAAGCGCCACGCCCTGGTCCACCTCGACGGTTGAGCCCCACTCCCCACCCACCTGATTTCATACAGGTTTGCTAACCTGGAGAGCAGTCAGGCACGCGCGAACGCGCGCGTGCCCAACAAAAGACTTGCGCGCACCCGCGCGCTCATTCCCGGCGGCAAAGGCCGCCCGCGGGGGCCCTCCCGGGCCCGCGCCCGCCGCCTCAGGTCCGCCCGAGCTTTGCCTTCACCTCGCCGAGCCGCTGCTCGATCGTGTCGTAGTGGGCATGCACCGCGGCGTGGTCGTTGGGATAGAGGTGGGTGGCCTGGTTCAGATCGTGCGACATCGCGTCGAGCACGTCCCCTGCCTCGGCCCATTCGAAATCGCGCCGGTCCTCGAGTTCCTTGCGCGCCGCCGCGATCTCGCCGGTCAGCCGCGCCAACCGGTCTTCGGGTTGTTCCGC
This sequence comes from uncultured Alphaproteobacteria bacterium, assembly GCA_963773555.1. Classification (GTDB taxonomy): domain Bacteria; phylum Pseudomonadota; class Alphaproteobacteria; order Rhodobacterales; family Rhodobacteraceae; genus Amaricoccus. Next base: position 108,803 of record CAVZCB010000043.1, on the reverse strand, counting down.
CATGACGTCCTCCTGTTCGCCTCGGAGACGGCCTCAGCCGTCCCCCTTCACCCGCACATCCGCCATCCAGTCCGGATCGGCCACCTCGCCGTTCGCGCCGCCGCCGCGGCGGATCGCGTCGACCACGTCCTGCCCGGAGATCACCCGCCCGACCACGGTGTACTGGCCGTCGAGACTGGGTGCCGGGGCGAACATGATGAAGAACTGGCTGTTCGCCGAATCGGGGTCCGACGAGCGCGCCATCCCGACCGTGCCCTTCTCGAACGGCAGGTCGGAGAACTCCGCCGGCAGGTCGGGCAGGTCGGAGCCGCCGGTGCCGGCGCGGCCCTGCGCGAACGCCGCCTTCGTCCCGAACTTCACGTCGCCGGTCTGCGCCATGAACCCGTCGATCACCCGGTGGAACACCACGCCGTCATAGGCGCCGTCGCGGGCCAGCGTCTTGATCCGCTCGACGTGCTGCGGCGCCACGTCGGGCAGCAGCTCGATCTCGATCGTGCCCTGGGTCGAGCCGTCGACGTCGATCACCAGCACGTTGTCCGCGTCCTGCGCCACCGCGCCTCCCGCGAGGCCGAGTGCCGCGACGAGCGCCAGGAATGTCCTGCGCACCATCATGCGTCGGCCGCCACGCGCACCGAGACCATCCGGTCGGGCGAGGCCGGCGGCTCGCCCTTGGTGATCGCGTCGACGTGGTCCATGCCGTCGATGACCCGCCCCCAGACGGTGTACTGACCGTTGAGGAAGTGGCCGTCCTTGAACATGATGAAGAACTGCGAATTGCCCGAGTTCGGGTTCTGCGACCGCGCCATCCCGACAGCACCCCGGTCGAACGGCAGCTTGGAAAACTCCGCCGGCAGGTCCGGATGCTTCGATCCGCCGGTGCCGGCGCGGCGGATGTTGAAGTTGTCGTCCATGTCGCCGTGCGCCACGTCGCCGGTCTGGGCCATGAAGCCGTCGATCACCCGGTGAAACGCCACGTTGTCATACTCGCCGGCCCGCGCCAGCGCCTTGATCCGTTCTACGTGCTTCGGCGCCACGTCGGGCAGCATCTCGACGACGACGGTGCCGCCGTCCTTCACTCTCGATCACCAGCGTGTTTTCCGGATCCCTGATCTCGGCCATGCGGTCCTCCTCGGAAATTTCCCGGCCGGACCCTAGGCGTTCGCGCGCCGGGCCGAAAGGGCCGAAGACTTCAAACCTGCGCGCGCTCGAACTTTTCGGCGAGCGCGCGGGCGACCCTCGGCGGCACGAAGTTGGTCACGTCGCCGCCGAGCCGCGCGATCTCCTTGACCAGCCGCGAGGCGATCGCCTGGTAGTGCGCGTCGGCCATCAGGAACACCGTCTCGACGTCGTCGTTCATCGCCCGGTTCATGCCGACCATCTGGAACTCGTACTCGAAATCGGACACGGCGCGCAGGCCCCGGACGATCACGCTGGCGCCGACGTCCGCGGCGCACTGGATCAGCAGGTTCTCGAACGGGTGCACGTCGATCCTGATGCCGGCAGCCCCGGCGATCGGCGCGCATTCCGCCTCGACCATCTCCACCCGTTCCTCGAGATCGAACATCGGCCCCTTGTCGCGGTTGATCGCGATGCCGATCACCAGCCGATCCACCAGGCTCGCCGCCCGCCGGATGATGTCGACATGGCCGAGCGTGATCGGGTCGAAGGTGCCGGGATAGAGCCCCGTCCGCATGCCTGATCCCCCTGACGGCGCACGAGTGCGCGGCCCGCGCAGGCAACGACATTACGCGCGCCCGGTCAAGGATCCCGCCGGCCTCAGGTCACCAGCTGTTGGAGATCATGTCGGTCAGCGCCGCGTTTTCCGACTGGATCTCGGTGATCCGCGCCTTGATCACGTCGCCGATCGAGATCACCGCGATCATCCGGTTGTCCTCGATCACCGGCATGTGGCGGAACCGGCCGTCGGTCATCCTCTCGAGCACCGACATCGCGGTGTCCTCCGGAAGGCAGCCGATCACCGAGGAGGTCATCAGATCCTGGATCTGCAGATCCAGCACCTCGGCGCCACGCTTCCCGAGCGCGCGCACGATGTCGCGTTCCGACAGGATCCCGTCGACGATCTCGCCGTCGCGGCTGACGATGACCGCGCCAATCCGGTTCTCGGCCAGCACTTCGGTCGCGCCGCGCACCGTGTCGGTCGGCTTCATCGTGATGATCTGCGCGATCGCCTTGCCGCTGATGATGTTGCGAACGATCATCCGGGCCCCTCCCTGGCTGTCGAGACCCGAGTGTCCGCTGCCCCGCCCCAGCTGTCAAGCCGGCGTAAGGTCTTGACCGAACCGGCAGCGCCTGATCTGTCTCCGCCAATCGTGGTCGCGGAAACTCCCCGATGTCAGGCAGGAAAAAGGCAATGGTGGGCGCCGCCGCCGCAGTTGGTCTGATCGCCGCGGGCGCCACCGCGTTCTTCGTCTATCACCACCCGCCGATGCGGCTGATGCCGCCGCCGCTGATCTTCCAGGACGCCGGCGCGCAGGACTTCGACATCGGCCCGGCGCTCGCGGACGGCAGCCGCCTCGACATCTTCTACGCCACCAACCGCCTGCCGGTCGGCCCCGAGGACCATCGGGTCTACACCGTGGTTCCCGACCGCCGGCTGCATCTCGGCGAGGCGACCCTGCGGATCGGCGAGGAGGGCTCGACCCTGCAACAGGTCCGCGAGTGGACGACGGGGCCGGACACCGGCGACCGGCCGTTCATCCACCTGATGTCGATGAACGAGACGGCGACCGTCCCGCCCGCCGGCGCTCCCGACCCCGACACTGCCGCCTGGCTCGAGAAGATCGACGCCTCCCTGGCGCAGAGCGCCGACAAGGACATCCTGATCTACGTCCACGGCGCCAACACCACGGTCGAACGCGCTGCCGGCCAGGCCTCGCAGTTGCGTCACTTCTCCGGCCGGAACGCGGTGGTCGTCCTCTTCGCCTGGCCGACCGCCGAGAATTTCCTGCGCTACTCCCGCGACGTGGGCAACGCCTTCGCCAGCGCCCCGCACCTCGCCGAACTCGTCAAGCTCCTCGCCGCGCACACCGAGGCGCGCAACATCGACGTCTTCACCTACAGCGCCGGCGCCACCGTCGGCAGCCACGGCCTCGCCATTCTCGCCCGCGACGACCCCGACGCCGCCAGCCATCTCGGCGAGGTCTATCACGCCGCGCCGGACGCGGACTCCCGCGCCTTCGTCGACGATCTCGCGGTCTATGCCCCCGCGGCCGAGCGGGTGACCACCGCCGTCAACCTCGGCGACAGCGCCCTGCGTCTCGCCGCCACCGTCAACCGCGCCTCCCGCGCCGGCCGGCCCGATCTGGGCGAGCTCAGCCCCGAGGCGAGCCAGTGGCTGCTCGACGCGGCGAGAGATGGCGAGATCGAGATCGTGCAGGTCCATCCCGAGATGATGCAGGGCCTCGCAGCCTCGTCGCACACCTTCTGGTACGACGACCCCTGGGTCAGCAGCGACGTGCTGGTGACGCTGCTGTTCGACGAGCCGCCCGCCGACCGCGGGCTCGAGCCGGGCATCGCCGCGTCGGGCACCCGCTACTGGACGTTTCCTCGCCGACTACCCCGCCCGGATCCCGCCGCTCCTCGAACGACTGCGCGAGCGATTCAGGGCCGCCGGCGGCGCGCGACCATGACCGTCAAGATCAACGCGGGACCAGCCGCCGCATCATCTCGCGATACGTCAGGTCGTGGTCGAACCGGCCGGTGTCGAGGAACGTCACCACCTGCGCGATCACCAGCGGGTTGTTCATCAGGAACGTGTGGGTGGCCGGCACCACGACGTGATCGGCCATGCCCTCGACCCGGGTGCTCTCGACCGACACCGCCCCGTCGTCCGGACCGGGAATAAGCCCGGAAAACAGCGGGTTGACCGAAAGATCGCCCGCGATCACCCCGAGATCGAAATCCACCGGCCCGAGCCGCGCCGCGATCCCCTCCGGACCGGTGCCGAGCTCCGGCCCCGCCGGCCCCGTCGCCGAGTGGAACACGCCCAGATCCTCGAACGCATCGACCACCTCCGACCCCTGGTTCGGCGGCGCCAGCATCACCACCCGGCCCATGTTCGCCGGCCGGTGCAGCTTCAGCCAGCCGCGCGCCAGGATCCCGCCCATCGAATGGGTGACGAAGTTGACCCGCTTCTCGCCGCACGCCTCGACCGCCGTGGTCACGAACCCCAGCAGCCCCTCCACCGTCGCCTCGGTGGACGGATAGCCGTCGTTCACCACCTGATACCCGGCGGCCCCGAGCATCTCCTCCATCACCACAAGCGACGTCCCGCTGCGCCCGAGCCCGTGCAGCAACACCACGCACTGGCCGGAGTCGGGCGCCGGCGCGGCCCGCGCCGCCGGCGCGCACGGCGCGATCAGCACACGATACCAGAATGACACGGGCCAGCGACCAAAACATAGCCAGAAGCTAGGCGAAGTCGCCAGGCGGATCCAGACCCCTCCACGTCCCGCCGGACGGACTGCCGCTGACCCGAAAAAAGGTTGTCAACGCACGGAGAACCGTGACAATCCCGACCTATAGAAAACCTTTTCGGGAGAAACGCATGACGACCCTATCGACCACGCCCCCGGACAGCGGCGGCTGGTTCTCACGGGAGAGGACGGTGGCCAGGCCCGGCTTCAATCGCTGGATGGTCCCGCCCGCGGCGCTCTGCGTCCACCTGTGCATCGGCCAGGTCTACGCCTTCTCGGTGTTCAACAAGCCGATGTCGCTGCTGATCGGCGGCGCCGAGCCCGCGCCGGGCGACTGGTCGATCGCGACCCTCGGCTGGATCTTCTCCATCGCCATCCTGTTCCTCGGCCTTGCCGCCGCCTTCGGCGGCGCCTGGGTCGAGAAGGTCGGCCCGCGCAAGACCATGGCGACCGCGGCGCTGCTGTTCGGCGGCGGCTTTCTCGTGGCCGCGCTCGGCATCAAGTGGCACCAGCTCTGGCTGGTCTACTTCGGCTATGGCGTGCTCGGCGGCTGCGGGCTCGGCCTTGGCTACATCTCGCCGGTCAAGACGCTGATCAGCTGGTTCCCCGACCGCCCCGGCATGGCGACCGGCATGGCGATCATGGGCTTCGGCGGCGGCGCCTTCATCGCCTCGCCGCTCTCGGTGTGGCTGATGGGCGCGTTCGGCGTCTCCGGCGCCTTCGTCGGGCTCGGCATCGTCTACTTCATCTACATGATGGTCGGCGCCACCATCGTGCGCGTCCCGCGCGAAGGCTGGCTGCCGGAAGGCTACGTGCCGCCCAAGGCCTCGGTCGGCCTCGTCACCAGCGCCAACGTCCACGTCAACCAGGCGCTGAAGACCCGGCAGTTCTGGCTGCTCTGGGGCGTGCTGTTCCTGAACGTGACCGCCGGCATCGGCGTGCTCGGCCAGGCCTCGCTGATGGCGCAGGAGATGTTCCCGGGCACCATCACCGCCGTCACCGCCGCGGGGTTCGTCGGCGTCCTCAGCCTCTTCAACATGCTGGGGCGGTTCTTCTGGGCCTCGACCTCGGACTACATCGGCCGGCGCAACACCTACATGGTGTTCTTCCTGCTCGGCATCGTGCTCTACGCCGCGATCCCGACCACCGGCAGGATGGGCAGCGTCGCGCTGTTCGTGCTGTTCTACGGCATCATCCTGTCGATGTACGGCGGCGGCTTCTCCACCATCCCGGCCTACCTGAAGGACGTGTTCGGCACCCGCTTCGTCGGCGCCATCCACGGCCGGCTGCTGACCGCCTGGTCGGCGGCGGGCATCGCCGGGCCGGTGCTGGTCAACTACATCCGCCAGTACCAGATCGAGAGCGGCGTGGCCAAGGCCGACGCCTACACGGTCACCATGTACATCATGGCCGGCCTGCTCGCGATCGGCTTCGTGCTCAACTTCATGATGAAGCCGGTCGACGAACGCCACCACCTTGCCACCGATCCGGTCGCGGCCTGAGAGGAGACCTCACACCATGGCTGAACAGAACACCACCTCGTCGGCGCAGCTCTGGCTCGCCTGGCTCTTCGTCGGCATCCCGCTCGTCTGGGGACTGGTCCTGACCCTGCGAAACGCGCTCGCGCTGTTCGCCTGACCCGTTGCCGGGGCCGCCCGCGTGCGGCCCCGGACCTGCCGGTGGGCCTGGGGTCACGCCGCCGGAGACGGCACCAGCGCCGCGCGCATCCGGTCGACCACCACCTCGGCGAGGCGGTTGATCCGCGCCACCCGCGCGTCGTCCTCGTGGCGCACCAGATAGAACGCCCGGGTCAGCCGGATGTCGTCGGCCAGCACCGCCACCAGGTCGGGATGCTCGCGCGCCACGAATTCGGGCAGGATGCAGATGCCGATTCCGCGAAGGCACCAGCGCACCTGGATGTTGAGACTGTTGGAGGTCAGCGCCGGGTCGCGCTCGCGTCCGAGCAGCGCGTAGTAGTCGAGCTCCCGGTCGAAGACCATGTCGGAGATGTAGCCGATGCCGCGCAGCCCCCTGAGGTCCGCCATCGATTTCACCGGCCCGAGCGCCGCGACCACGTCCCTCCGCCCGTAGAGCCTCAGCCGGTAGTCCGCGATCTTGCGCACCGTCAGCCGCCCGGCGCTGGGCGGCGAGACGGTGATCGCCAGATCCGCCTCGCGCTTGCTGAGCAGCGACGTCCGCGGCAGCGCCACCACCTGCACCTGCAGATCCGGGTTGTCGCGGGTCAGCTCGTCGCAGGCGTCGATCAGCAGATAGTTGGAGGCCCCGTCCGGCGCCCCGATCCTGACCGTTCCCGACAGCCGGTCCGATGCGCCGCCCGCCGCCGCCCGGGCCAGTCTCTCCATGCCCTGCGCATGCACCAGCAGGTTCTCGCCCGCCTCGGTCATCGCGTAGCCCTCCGGCGACCGGTCGAACAGCCGGGTCCCGAGCGCCTCCTCGAGCGCCGTGATCCGCCGCCCCGCCGTCGTCGGATCGAGCCCCAGATCCCGGCCCGCGGCCTGCAGCCGCCCCTGCCGCGCCACCGCCAGGAACACCCGCAGATCGTCCCACTTCATCGTGCCTTTTTGCATGGCACCCTTCTATCACACCGCCTGCCCGTGCAAAATTGCAAATCCGCCGGTTGACGCTGTTTGCAGCCGCACCCCGGCGCTAAGGTCCGGACAAACCGCGACTCGGGGGAGGAAAGACCATGCACGATCTCGGCCACTTCATCGACGGCAAGCGCACGCCCGGCACCTCCGGCCGCTTCGCCGACGTCTTCAACCCCGCCACCGGCGAGGTGCAGTCCCGCGTCCCCCTCGCCTCCGCCGCCGAGCTCGCCGCCGCCGTCGACGGCGCGAAGGCCGCGCAACCCGGCTGGGCCGCCACCAACCCGCAGCGCCGCGCCCGGGTGCTGATGAAGTTCGTGGCGCTGCTCAACCGCGACATGGACAAGCTCGCCGAGGCGCTGTCGCGCGAGCACGGCAAGACCTTCCCCGACGCCAAGGGCGACGTGGTCCGCGGCCTCGAGGTCGCAGAGTTCTGCATCGGCGCCCCGCACCTCCTGAAGGGCGAGTACACCGACGGCGCCGGCCCCGGCATCGACATGTACTCGATGCGCCAGCCGCTCGGCGTCGTCGCCGGCATCACCCCGTTCAACTTCCCGGCGATGATCCCGATGTGGAAGTTCTGCCCGGCGATCGCCGCCGGCAACGCCTTCATCCTCAAGCCGTCGGAGCGCGACCCCTCCGTGCCGCTGATGCTCGCCGAACTGATGCAGGAGGCGGGCCTCCCCGACGGCATCCTGCAGGTGGTCAACGGCGACAAGGAGGCGGTCGACGCCATCCTCGACCACCCCGACATCATGGCGATCGGCTTCGTCGGCTCGACGCCGATCGCGGAATACATCTACGGCCGCGGCTGCTCCAACGGCAAGCGCGTGCAGTGCTTCGGCGGCGCCAAGAACCACATGATCGTCATGCCCGACGCCGACCTCGACCAGGCGGTCGACGCGCTGGTCGGCGCCGGCTACGGCGCGGCGGGCGAGCGCTGCATGGCGATCTCGGTCGCGGTCCCGGTGGGCGAGGCCACCGCCGACGCGCTGATCGAGCGGCTGATCCCCCGCGTCGAATCGCTCAAGATCGGCCCCTGGACCGCCGGCGACGACGTCGATTTCGGCCCCGTCGTCACCCGCGCCGCGCGGGACCGCATCCTCGGCCTCGTCGACCGCGGCGTCGAGCAGGGCGCCGAGCTCCGCGTCGACGGCCGCGGCTTCCGGATGCAGGGCTACGAGGACGGCTTCTTCGTCGGCGCCTGCCTGTTCGACCGGGTGACCCCCGACATGGACATCTACCGCGAGGAAATCTTCGGGCCCGTCCTCTCCTCGGTCCGCGCCGCCTCCTACGACGACGCGCTCGAGCTGACGATGAACAACCCCTACGGCAACGGCACCGCGATCTTCACCCGCGACGGCGACACCGCCCGCGACTTCGCCTCCCGGGTCAACGTCGGCATGATCGGCGTCAACGTGCCGATCCCGGTGCCGCTCGCCTACCACACCTTCGGCGGCTGGAAGAAGTCCGGCTTCGGCGATCTCAACCAGCACGGCCCCGACGCCTTCCGCTTCTACACCCGCACCAAGACCGTCACCGCCCGCTGGCCCTCGGGCATCAAGGAGGGCGCGGCCTTCTCGATCCCGACCATGGAGTAGCCAACCGGAGAGCGTGCGCGATGTGGACACTGGACGACGCCGAAACCACGCTCGGGCGGATCTTCCGACGCGCCCTGAGCGACGGCCCGCAGAAGATCACCGACGGCAGCGATACCGTCGTGGTGATCGCGCAAGCCGACTACGACCGCCTGCGCTCGAAACCGCGCAAGCCCCCCGAACTCGAAGACTGATGGACTTCGCCCTCAGCGACGAGCAGTCGGCGATCCGCGACATGGCCCGCGACTTCGGCCGCGAGCGCATCGCCCCCCACGCCCTCGCCTGGGAGACGACCGGCATCCCCCGCGACGCGCTGGCCGAGGCCGGCGCCCTCGGCCTCGCCGCGATGTACGTGCCCGAGGATCTCGGCGGCGCCGGTCTCTCCCGCCTCGACGCGGTGCTGGTGTTCGAGGCGCTGGCCGCCGCCTGCCCCTCGGTGGCGAGCTTCATCTCGATCCACAACATGTGCGCCTGGATGATCGCCTCGTGGGGCACCGAGGCCGCCCGCGCCCGCTACCTCCCCGACGCCATCGCCCTGAAGCGGGTCCTCGCCTACTGCCTCACCGAGCCCGGCTCCGGCTCCGACGCCGCCAGCTTGCGCACCCGCGCCACCGCGACCGCCGACGGCTGGACCCTCGACGGCACCAAGGCGTTCATCTCCGGCGGCGGCTTCGCGGACCTCTACGTGGTGATGGCCCGCACCGGCGGCGACGGCCCCAGGGGCATCTCGGCGCTGCTGGTCGAGAACGGCGCCCCCGGCCTCTCGTTCGGCGCCCAGGAGCGCAAGATGGGCTGGAAGTCCCAGCCCACCGCCCAGGTCCAGTTCGACGCCTGCCCCGTCCCGGCCGACAACCTGCTGGGGCAGGAGGGCGACGGCTTCCGCTACGCCATGATGGGCCTCGACGGCGGCCGCCTCAACATCGCCGCCGCGGCGCTCGGAGGCGCACAGTCCGCGCTCGATACCGCCCTCGGCTACACCGCCGAACGCCGCGCCTTCGGCCAGCCGCTGAACCGGTTCCAGGCGCTGCAGTTCCGCCTCGCCGACATGGAGACCGAGCTGCAGGCCGCCCGCATCTTCCTCTACCAGGCCGCCTGGAAGCTCGACCGGAAGGCCCCCGACGCCACCAGGCACTGCGCGATGGCCAAGCGCCTCGTCACCGACACAGCCTTCAAGGTCGCCAACGACGCGCTCCAGCTGCTCGGCGGCTACGGCTACCTCGCCGACTACGGCATCGAGAAGATCGTCCGCGACCTCCGCGTGCACCAAATCCTCGAGGGCACCAACGAGATCATGCGCGTCATCATCGCCCGCGCCCTGCTTGGCGAGCCGCGCTAGCGGCGATCATTCGGCCACCGGAAAGACGATGTCCGTCACCTCCGCGACGAAGAACGGGAAGTAGTCATCGGTTCCGAACTGGTTGCCGGCCTCGACATGGGTCGGCAGACGGAATCCGCCGAACTCCCTGAACCCGGACAGGACCCCGCCGAACGGCTGCAGCCGGTAGGTCCTGTCGGGATTCGCGTCGCTCCAGCGGGGGAACACCACGCTGACCGGACGGCCCTGCGCGTCGACGGTGACATCGACCGGCTGCGTCATCCCGTCGTGGCTGACGGTGACACGGGCGGCGTCCGTGCCCGTCCCCTCCCACGCCACCCCCGGCCCCGGCAGCAGCGCGGCCGGCGTCCAGAACGCCGCCTCCGCGACATAGCGGCCAAAGGCCGACCGCCGGTGATCGGAGGTGCCGCCGGCCCGGGCCACCGGGATCAGGCCCATCAGCCAGAACCGCGTCCAGCTCCCACCCGCCGCCGCGGCATCGGATCCCGACAGGCGCATCGCGCCCCTGCGCGCGGCCATGCTCCAGATGAACCCCTCGGGCGCGGCGAGAACCTGGACCGCGTTCATCGCCATGTAGTCCGGCTTCTCCCGGCTTCCGAGACCGAACCGGCCGGTCATCCGGATCTCGGCGACCGTGTGCAGCAGCGTCCCCGGTCGGATCGCGAACCCGAAATACCGCCGCGCCGGCTCGGGCAGGCCCGCGACCATTCCCGGATCGTAGCGCGCCGGATCGCCGGGCTGGGTCGCGACCAGCGCCGCGCGGACCCGCAGATCCGCCCTCAGATCGGACCGCCGCCACATCCAAAGCCCTGCGACGACCAGCGCGATCCCGACCAGGACGGCGACAACCAGCACTTTCATCTCGGCCTTCTTTCTGGAACGATCGGAGTCGATCCGCCGGCGGGTACGATCCGGCCCCGAGGCGCGCCAGTCGCGCGGGACGCCCGGAGCCGGGATGTGTCGAGAGTGCCAAAACCGAAGATGCCTGGAAAGCACGGCAATTCATGACCCCATCATGACCGAAGACGTCATCATCCGCACCGAAGGCCGGGCCGGCCGGATCACGCTCAACCGCCCGCAGGCGCTGAACGCCCTCACCCACCCGATGGCGACAGCCATCGCGGCCGCCCTCGAGGCCTGGGCCGACGACGACGCCATCGCTCTCGTCGTCCTCGACGCCACGGGCGAGCGCGCCTTCTGCGCCGGCGGCGACATCGCGGCGGTCTACGCCGCCGGCCGCCGCGGCGACTTCGAGCCCGCCCGCCGGTTCTGGGCCGACGAATACCGCCTCGACGCCCGGATCGCCCGCTATCCCAAGCCGGTCGCAGCCCTGATGCACGGCTTCGTCATGGGCGGCGGCGTCGGGCTCGCCTGCCACGCCAGCCACCGCGTCGTCGCGGAGTCGGTCCAGGTCGCCATGCCCGAATGCGGCATCGGCCTCATCCCCGACGTCGGCGGCACCCACCTGCTGGCCGCCGCCCCGGGCCGCCTCGGCGAATACCTCGGCCTCTCCGGCCACCGCATGGGCCCCGGCGACGCCATCCTCGCAGGCTTCGCCGACGCCTTCGTCCCCGCCGCCGCACTGGCCCGACCTCGTCGCCTCCCTTGCCGACGGCGATCCCGCCATCCCCGCGCACGTCGCGCCCGACGCCCCGCTCGCGGCGCTCCGCGATCCCGTCGACGACGCCTTCGCCGCCCCCGACCTCGCCGCGATCGCCGCCCGCCTCGAGGCCACCGACTGGGGCCACGGCGTCCTGAAGACCCTTGGGGCCAAGTCGCCGCTGTCGATGGCCTGCACCCTCGAACTGGTCCGCGCCGCCCGCCGCGACCCCGGCGTCGAGAAGGCGCTCCAGCGCGAATACCGCTTCACCTGGCGCAGCCAGACCGACGGCGACCTGCTCGAAGGCATCCGCGCCGCCGTCATCGACAAGGACCGCGCCCCGGTCTGGCGCGACACCTTCGACAGCCTCCGCCCCGACGACGTCGCCGCCATGCTCGCCCCCCTCGGCCCCCACGACCTCACGCTATAGGAGCGCACGCCCATGCAGATCGGTTTCATCGGCCTCGGCAACATGGGCGCCCCAATGGCCCGCAACCTCGCCGCCGCCGGCCACACGGTCACGGGCTTCGACACCGCCCCCGTCAGCGTCGAGGGCGTCACCCCCGCGCCCTCCGCGGCCGCGGCCGCCGCCGATCGCGACGCGGTCATCACCATGCTCCCGAGCGGCGAGATCCTCCGCGCCGTCTACGCCGAGATCGTCCCCGCCGGTCGCGAGGGCGCCCTCTTCCTCGACTGCTCCACCGTCGACGTCGACAGCGCCCGCGCGGTCGCCGAACAGGCCGCTAGCGCTCACCTCCTGCCCGCCGACGCGCCGGTGTCCGGCGGCACCGGCGGCGCCGACGCCGGCACTCTCACCTTCATGGCCGGCGGCAGCCCGGAGGCCATCGAGGCCGCGCGACCGCTGTTCGACATCATGGGCGCCCGCACCGTGCACTGCGGCCCACCCGGCGCCGGCCAGGCCGCGAAGATCTGCAACAACATGATCCTCGGCATCTCGATGATCGGCGTCTGCGAGGCCTTCGCGCTCGCCCACAAGCTCGGCCTCGACCCGCACGCCCTCTACGACGTCGTCTCCACATCGTCGGGCCAGTGCTGGTCCGTCACCACCTACTGCCCCGTCCCCGGCGTCGGTCCCACCTCCCCCGCCGAGCACGACTACGCCCCCGGCTTCGCGTCCGAGCTGATGCTGAAGGACCTCACCCTCAGCCAGCAGGCGGCCGAAGCCGTCGACGCCGCGACCCCCCTCGGCGCCCACGCCGCCCGCCTCTACGCGACCTTCGTCGAAGGCGAGGGCCGCGGCCGCGACTTCTCCGCCATGCTCCCCTGGCTCGCCGCCCGCGGCCACGAGAGGTAGCACGCGCCCCATCGTCAGTTGAATCGCCTCACTGGGCCGGGGGGAACCTTCACATCTGAGTGAGAACTGCTAGGGTGTCCATGCCTCAGGGGAGGAGCGCTCCATGACCGACACCGAGCCGAACGGCAGGACCTCGAGCGGCTTCAACCGGGTCTTCTTCATATCCCTCGCGCTCGTCGCCGGCATCGGCGCCTGGGGCCTGTTCGACCCCGACGGCATGACCGGAACCTTCCTCGGCATCACCAACTACATGCTGCTGAGCATCAGTTGGTACTGGCTGCTGATCACCACGATGTTCGTCATTCTCGCGGGCTATCTCGCCTTCGGTCCCTACGGCTCGGTCCGGCTCGGTGCCGACGACGAGCGGCCCGAGTTCTCCACCGGCTCGTGGATCGCCATGCTGTTCGCCGGCGGCATGGGCGCGGGGCTGCTGTTCTGGGGCGCGGCGGAGCCGATCTACCACTTCACCTCGCCCCCGGGCATGGAGGGCGGCACGCCGGCGGCCGCGCGTCAGGCGCTGGTCATCACCAACCTGCACTGGGGCCTGCACGCCTGGTCGATCTATGGCATCTGCGCGCTGGTGATCGCCTACTTCACCTTCCGCAAGAACCAGCCCTCGATGATCTCCACGCCGATCCGCGTGCTGTTCCCCGGCCGCGCGGGCGGCCCGCTCGGCACGCTGGCCGACGTGCTCGGCGTGCTCGCGGTGGTCTTCGGGCTCGCGGGCTCGCTCACCATGGGCACGCTGCAGGTCCGCGGCGGGCTGACCCAGGTGTTCGGTCTCCCGAGCACCACCACCGTCTCGATGGCGATCATCGCGGCGCTGTTCGTCGCCTACATGCTCTCGGCCACCACCGGCGTCGACAAGGGCATCAAGATCCTGTCGAACATCAACATGGCGGTCGCCATCCTGCTGATGATCGTGGTGATCGTGTTCGGCCCGTCCAACTTCATCCTCGAGGTGTTCGTCGATTCGATCGGCGGCTATCTGTGGCAACTTCCGTCGTTGGCCTTCCGGATGTTCCCCTACGAGCAACTCGAATCCTGGACCAGCGGCTGGACACTCACCTACATGATCTGGTGGCTGGCCTGGGGGCCGTTCGTCGGCATCTTCGTCGCGCGCATCAGCCGGGGCCGCACCATCCGCGAGTTCTGCATCGGCGTGATCCTCGTGCCGACGCTGTTCTCGATGTTGTGGTTCGCGGCGCTCGGCGGCACCGGCATCTACATCGAGATGTTCGGCGGCGGCGGCCTCTCCGAAGAGGTGTTCGCCGACGTGACAACGGCGCTGTTCATCTTCCTCGACTACTTCCCCTACGGTGCGCTGCTCGGTGCGATCGCCTGCTTCCTGATCTTCATCTTCCTCGTCACCTCGGCGGACTCCGGCACCTTCGTCTTGTCGATGATGACCTCGGACGGCGATCTCAATCCGCCGCTGCTGCACAAGATGGTCTGGGGCAGCCTGATCGCGATCCTCACCATCGGCACGCTGCTCTCCGGTTCGATCCCGGTGGCCAAGGCGATGGCGATCACCGGCGCCCTGCCGTTCTCGGTGATCCTGCTCCTGCAGATCGTCGGCTTCATGCGCGAGATCCGCTCCGAACGGCCGGACCGCACCCGCCCGCCGGAGGCCCGCGGCCGGATCGCGCCGCGGCGCAAGACGGGGAACGTGCAATGAACCGGTTCGTCCCCGCCCTCCTCGCCCTTCTCGCCTTCGGTCTCGCTGCCTGCGACCGGTCCAACGACACGCTCAAGGTCGGTGGCAAGGACTTCAGCGAGAACCAGATTCTCGGCGAGATGATCGCGGCCCTGGCCGAGAACGCCGGCATCCCGGTCACCCGGCGCATCGGTCTCGGCGGCACGCTGGTCAACCTCGAAAGCCTCAAGCGCGGCGAGATCGACGTCTATACCGAGTACAACGGCACCGGGCTCCTGATGCTCGGCCAGCCCGCGCTCACCGACGGCGACGAGACCATGGACCGCGTCCGTGCGCTCTACGAACCGCTCGGCCTCGCCTGGGGCAAGCGCCTCGGGTTCAACAACACCTACGGCATCGCCATGCGCGCGGACCGCGCCGAGGAACTCGGAGTCGCGACCATCTCGGATCTGATCGGCAAGGCGGACACGCTCACCATCGGCATCGAGGAGGAGTTCGCCGCTCGGCCGCTCGACGGAATGCAGCCCTTCACCGGCCGCTACGGTTTCAGCTTCGGCTCGGTCCAGAGTGTCCCGGCCGAAGACCGCCCGAAGCTCTACGACAAGCTGATCGATGGCGACGCCGACGTCATCGAGGTGTTCACCACCGACGGCCAGATCGATGAGCTCGGCCTGACGGTGCTGAAGGACGACCTGAACTTCTTCCCGGTCTACCAGGCGGCCCCCCTGATCCGCTCCGACGCGCTGGTGCGTTTCCCGGCCCTGCGCGGCGCTCTCGACCAGCTTGCCGGCAAGATCGACGAGGCGACGATGCGCGACCTCAACTCCCAGGTGGACCAGGACGCGCTCGCCCCGGCGGCGGTGGCGCGCGCGGCGCTGGCCGACATGGGCCTGATCAAGAGCGAGGGCCTCGACATCGCCCAGCCGCTGCTGGTCGCCGCGTCCCCCCTCGGACTTGGCAACTCCGAGAGCATAATCGCGCTGCGTGGCGTGCGCGAGGCATTCCCCGGCCGCCGCGTCACCCTCGACCCGGTGGCCGACCCGCTGGGCGCGGTCGGCTCCGGCGCGGCCCGCCTCGGCCTCGTCAACACCGTGGACTTCGCGTCGCTCGACGACACCGGCACGCCGCAGACCCGGCCATTCGAGGCCGTGGGCGTCGTCGGCACCAGCTACGTCCAGATCGTCGCGCTCAAGCCCGAGGTCCGAAGCTTCTCCGACGTGGCGACGATCGCGACCGGCCCGGAGGGATCCTCCTCCCACGACGCCGGCCGGATGCTCGCGGCCGGCCTCGACGGCCTCACCATCGACCCGCTCGCGGCCGACGGCTTTCCGGCCGCCGCCCGGGCCAGCGGCGCCGACGCGGCACTGTTGCTCGCCCCCCTCGACAGCCCGGTGGTGGCGGAGCTGATGAGCGGCGGCGGACGCCTGCTGCCGGTCGCCGGATGGAAAGCCAGCAACAACCTCGTGCGCTTTCCCTACCTGCGCCAGGCGCGGATCCCGGCGGGCACCTACCCGGGCCAGGCGGCCGCCGTCGAGACCCTCTCGGCCCAGCTGGTCCTCGCCGGCCCGGTGGTCGAGACCACCGACATGGTCGGCCCGCAGGGACCGGGCGCCAGCGCGCCCACCCCGGTCTCGGCGCTGGCCGACGAGACGGTGACCAAGCTCAGCGACGCGCTCGGCACCGGCCTCGGGTTTGATCCGGCGATTCCGGCCGCCGCGATTCTGTCGCCGCGCCTGCCGCCCCCGCCCGCGGCGGTCAACCCGTCCGCCGCCGTTTCGGCCATGACCTTCGCGGTGTTCGCGCTGTTCGGCTGGCTGATCTGGCTCTACGCCCGCCCGGAACGGAGGTGATCCCCATGTCCCGCAAGATCCTCGTCCCGATCGATCTGGTCCACGAATCGTCCTGGAAGGCCGCCCTCCCCGCCGCGATCGACCTCGCGCGCGACCCCGACGACGAACTGGTGGTGATGACGGTCGTTCCTGAAATCACTGCCGGTCTCGACTGGCGCTACGCCATCCGTGGCGAGACCGGTGGCTCCGAGAAGCTCGACATCAAGGGCATCCTGCGCGACGCCGAGACCCGCATCGAGCAGATCGTGCGCGAGCACGCGCCAGACAACGCCGTCGAGGTAATTGCGCGCTACGGCACGGTCTACGAGGAAATTCTCAACGTGGCCGACGAAATGAAGGTCGACCAGATCGTGATGGCCGCCAACCGGCCGTCGCTGGCCGAATACCTGATCGGCCCGAACGCCGCCCGCGTCGTCCGCCACGCCCGCTGCTCGGTTCAGATCGTGCGGAGATGAACCCCCTCGACGGAGGCGACCTCAGCCCTCCATCGCCTCCAGCTCGTCGATCATCGAGGCGATCAGCCCCAGCCCCTTGTCCCAGAACGTCGGGTCGCTGGCATCGAGCCCGAACGGCGCGAGCAGCGCCTTGTGGTGCTTCGAGCCGCCGGCGCGCAGCATCTCGAAGTACTTCTCCTGAAAGCCCGGAGCACCCTCCTGGTAGACCGCGTAGAGCGCGTTCACCAGGCCGTCGCCGAACGCATAGGCGTAGACGTAGAACGGCGAGTGGATGAAGTGCGGGATGTAGGTCCAGAACGTCTCGTAGCCGGGCATGAACTCGAACACCGGCCCGAGGCTCTCGGCCTGCACCGACATCCAGAGCGCGTTGATGTCGTCGGGCGTCAGCTCCCCCGTGCCGCCGCGCGTCGTGCAGCTTGCACTCGAAGTCGTAGAACGCGATCTGGCGCACCACCGTGTTGATCATGTCCTCGACCTTGCCGGCGAGCAGGATCTTGCGCGTGGCCTTGTCGGGCGCCGCGTCGAGCAGCCGGCGGAACGTCAGCATCTCCCCGAACACGCTCGCGGTCTCGGCCAGCGTCAGCGGCGTCGACGACAGCAGCTCCCCCTGCCCCGCCGCCAGCCGCTGGTGCACGCCATGCCCCAGCTCGTGCGCCAGCGTCATCACGTCGCGGCTCTTGCCGAGGTAGTTCAGCAGCACATAGGGATGCACCTCCGTGACGGTCGGATGCGCGAACGCGCCCGGCGCCTTGCCGGCCCGCACGGGCGCGTCGATCCAGCCCTTGTCGAAGAACGGCGCGGCCAGCTCGGCCATCCGCGGGTCGAACCCGGCGTAGGCGCCGAGCACCGTCGCCTTCGCCTCGTCCCAGCCGATCTTGCGGTCGTCCTCGCGCGGCAACGGCGCGTTGCGGTCCCAGATCTGCAGCTTGTCGAGCCCGAGCCACCCCGCCTTCAGCGCATAATAGCGATGCGACAGCTTCGGGTAGGCCGCGACCACCGCGTCGCGCAGCGCCTCGACCACCTCGGGCTCGACGTCGTTGGCGAGGTGGCGGCCGGTCTGCGGCGTCGGCAGGTGCCGCCAGCGATCCTCGATCTCCTTCTCCTTGGCGAGCGTGTTGGTGATCCGCGCAAACAGCGGCAGCCTGGCCTGGAACACCACCGCCAGCGCCTCGGCGCCGGCCTGACGCCGGCTGCGGTCCTGGTCGGACAGCAGGTTCAGCGTCGCCTCGAGCGGCAGCGTCTCCTCGCCCACCCGGAATTCCAGCCCGGCCATCGTCTCGTCGAACAGCCGGTTCCACGCCGCGGCGCCGACCACCGACTGGTCGTGCAGGAACTTCTCCAGCTCGTCCGACAGCTGATAGGGCTTCATCTTGCGGATCCGGTCGAGCACCGGCCGGTAGCGCCCGAGCTCGGCGTTCTCCGCCATCAGCCCGTCGAGCCGCGCGTCCTCGACCCGGTTCAGCTCCAGCGTGAAGAACACCAGCGGCGTGGTGAGGTCGGTCAGCGTCGTCTGCATGTCGCCGAAGAACTTGGCGCGGTTCTGGTCGGTGGTGTTCTGGTAGTAGCGCAGGCCCGCGTAGCTGCCGAGCCGGCCGGAGATCGCCTGGATGCGCTCCCAGCGCCGGATCGTCCCGAGCAGCCCCTCGGCGTCGAGACCGGCGAGCCTGCCCTCATAGTCGGCGGCGAAGCTCCGGCACTCGGTCCCGAGCCAGTCGGTGTCGCGCGCCACCTCCGGCGCGTCCGGCGCGGCATAGAGGTCGGAGAGATCCCATTCGGGCAACGGGCCGAGGTTCTCCCCGGCCGCCGGATCGCGGGCGTCGTGAACCGGGCGGGAAAGGTGGGTCATGATGTCCTCTTCGATGCTGCCGGAGGTTTAGGCCGCCCCGCCATGACTGTCGAGCCGCACCGCCTTCCGAACCGGCGATGCTGGTGTCGAACCGCTCAGGCGCTGGCGGCGTCCAGCGCGGCGATATCGTCCGCGCTCAGCTCCAGCTCGGTCGCGCGCACCAGGCTCGCCAGCTGTTCCGGCCCGGTCGCGCTCGCGATCGGCGCGGTGACGCCTGGGCGGGCGATGACCCAGGCCAGCGCCACCTCGGCGGGCTTCGCGTCGTGGCGCCCGCCGACCGCGTCGAGCGCGTCGAGGATGGCGAAGCCGCGCGGGTTGAGATAGCCCTCGACCCCGCCGCCGCGCGGGCTCTTGCCGAGGTCGGCCTTCGAGCGGTACTTGCCCGAAAGGAACCCCTTGGCGAGACTGAAGTAGGTGATCACCCCGAGCCCCTCGGCGCGGCAGAGGTCGAGCAACGGCCCGTCGAGCTCCTCCCGGTCGTAGAGGTTGTAGCCCGGCTGCAGCACCTCGTAGCGCGGCAGCCCCCGGTCCTTCGAAACCTTCAGCGCGTCGGCGAGCTGGGTCGCGTCGAGGTTCGAGCAGCCGATCGAGCGGACCTTGCCGGCCTCCATCAGCTTCGCGTAGGCGCCCAGCGTCTCGGCATGGGGCGTGTCCGGGTCGGGCCAGTGCGAGAGATAGACGTCGATCGCGTCGACCCGCAGCCGGCGCAGCGAGGCCTCGACCTCCTCGAGGATCCACTTCTCCGACAGGTCGCGCCTGCCCTGCCCCATGTCCGAGCCGACCTTGGTGATGATCACCACCTTGTCTCGCTTGTCCGGATTCCGCGCCAGCCAGTTGCCGATGATCGCCTCGGACTCGCCGCCCCGGTGGCCGGGCACCCACCGCGAATAGGCGTCGGCGGTGTCGATCGCGTTCAGCCCGGCGTCCACGAAGCCGTCGAGCAGCCGGAAGCTCGCCGCCTCGTCCGCTGTCCAGCCGAACACGTTGCCGCCCAGCACCAGCGGTGCGATGTCGAATCCGGTGGCGCCAAGGGGGCGGGTCTGCATGGGGCTTCTCCTTTTGTCCGATGGTTGGCTCAAGCTTAGGTCCGCAATCCCGCGCGGCAAGCTCATCCCTGCATCAGCCTTGCGGCGTCAGCACCCGGCGCGCGGCGCCGCGTCGCAGCCCGAGCCGGCGCTCGCGCCAGATGATGAACAGGCCCGCCGCGACGATCAGCGCGGCGCCGGCCAGCATCGGCCCGGTCGGCACCTCGCCGAAGATCGTGTAGCCGAAGATCAGCGCGAACAGCATCGAGACGTATTCGAACGGCGCGATCAGCCCGGCCTCGGCGTGGCGATAGCTCTCGGTCAGCAGGATCTGCCCGACCCCCCCGAGCAGCCCCGCCCCGAGCAGCAGAGCCGCCTCGCGCCCGGTCGGCACCACCCAGCCGAACGGCAGGCTCAGGAGCGACAGCGCCGAGGCGGTGACGGAGAAGTAGAACACGATCGCCGCCGTCGCCTCGGTCCGCACCAGCTTGCGGATGAACACCTGCGCCAGCGCCGCGAACACCGCCCCGAAGATCGCGGCCATCGCCCCCAGCGCCAGCACCGCCGAGGCGTCCCCGAGGCCGGCGGTCACCGTCAGGCGCGGCGTCAGCACGATGACCACGCCGGCGAGCCCGACGAACACCGCCGTCAGGCGGAAGACGCGCACCTGCTCGCCGAGAAACATCGCCGCGAAGATCACTACCAGCAGCGGCGCTGCATAACCGAGCGCGGTCGCCTCCGGCAGCGGCAGGAGGCCGAGCGCGGTGAAGCCCAGCGCCATCGCCGAGGTCCCGATCAGGCCGCGCCAGAAGTGGCCGAGCGGGTGGGAGGTCCGCAGGCCGTGCCGCAGGTCGCGGGTCCAGGCGAGCCAGCCGACGATCACCGGAATGGCGAAGAACGAGCGGAAGAACACCCGCTCGCCCGGCGGCACGTGCGGGGCGACCGCCTTGATGCAGACCGCCATCAGCGTCAGGATCATTACCGAAACCACCTTCAGGCCGATCGCGCGCAGCGGGGTCATCGCTCCGGGTCCGCCACCGTCGCCGCGATCTCCGCCAGCCGGTCGCCGTCCTCGTCGAGTTGCAGCGCCTCGCGGGCATGCCGCAGCGCCTTCTGCGAGAGGGTGCCGCGCATGATGCGCGTAATCCTCCGGACCGGCCACCGACAGCACCGCCAGCGTCTTCTGCAGCCTCAGACCGACCTCGAGCATCCCTGAGGCGTCGCGCAACAGCGGCCCGAACGCATCCTCGAACAGATCCCCCGTCTCCAGATCCGGCACCAGCACCCGGTCGTGGGGCGGCGACTCCTCCGGCGGCGCCATGTCGCGGACCCACATCGTCAGCAACCGCTGGAGCGTGGCGATGATGATGATGGCGGTGCCGGGATCGTTGATGCCGGGCGACAGCGCCCGCGACCCGATCTCGGCCAGAACCTGGACGCAGTAGCGCGGATCGTCGGCCAGCGACCGCTCGGGACCGAGCACGAAGGCATTGCGGAGCCCCTCCACCTCGTCGCACGGCTCCCAGCTCGTTTGCACCAGCGCGTGCATCGGGTCGGCCAGCGCGCCGGGCAGTCCGGCGACCCTCACCACGCCGCCGGCGTCCTCGGCGATCTTCTGCAGCGCGCGCATGTCGATGTGGCGGATGAACCCCGTCTCGTGGGCCGCCACCTCCCAGTTGGTCGGCTGCGCGTCGGCGGTCAGCTCGACGCCGCCGAGCCACGGGTTGGCGGCGCGCAGGCGCATGGCTTCCTCGGCCCGGGTGGCGATCTTGGTGATGGTCTCGCCCAGCCGCACCATGTTGGCGAGGTGGTCGACGCAGGCGAACAGCGCGGCGATCACCAGCACGATGACGACGCCGGAGGCGACCAGCATCACCACCTCGCCCTCCTGGCCGTAATAGCCGAAGCTCTGGGCGAAGATGCCGACCATCGAGAACACGAAGGCGCCGAGGAACGTCGACAGCACGTTCTGCGAGAACGGATCCTCGATCAGCACCCGCGTCGCCCGCGGCGTGGCGATGCTGGCCGCCGCCGCATAGGCCTGCACCATCGTGCCGAGCGAGAAGGTCGCGACCACCAGCATGCTCGACGCGAGGATGCTCAGGAGATTGTATGCGCTGCCCTCGCCCACCAGGTCGGACACCTGGCGCGGCACGAACACCGCGCCGTAGCGCGCGATCAGCGCGGTGATCAGTGCCGCGAGGGCGTAGATGCTGATCCGGAACCAGAACCGCCCGGCGATCTGCGCCCAGATCCAGGAAAGCCGCGTCCTCATCGCCCGCACCCCGTCACTCGAGGCGGCCCCGGCATCGGGCGCCACGGCGTCGCGCATCCGGAAAATGCCGTGCGGCCCGGTTCATCGCGCATCCCTCCCGAGCCCTCCGTCACGCTGCCGCACTACCTACGCCGCCGGCTCGACCAGCGTCAATCGGCGCCCCCGGCATGCAACAACGCGCTTCACATTGACGTTTCGCAGTCGAAACCCTATATTGCGCGAGCGAACATACAAGAGCCCCGATCCGGGGGCTCGGGCCGCGTGGAGCAATGCGGCCAGCCGAATGCCGCAAACCACAGCAACGCAAGGTCCCATGACAACTTTTTCCGAACTCTCGCTGGACCCGCGGGTCCTTCAGGCCGTGACCGAATCCGGCTACCTCGACCCCCACCCCGATCCAGGAACAGGCGATCCCGCACGCGCTCGAAGGCCGCGACGTGCTCGGCATCGCCCAGACCGGCACCGGCAAGACCGCGGGCTTCGTCCTGCCGATGCTCACCCACCTCTCCAAGGGCCGCGCCCGCGCCCGGATGCCCCGCAGCCTGGTGCTCGCGCCCACCCGCGAGCTCGCCGCCCAGGTGGCCGAGCAGTTCGAGAAGTACTCCGCCCACCTGAAGCTCTCGATGGCGCTCCTGATCGGCGGCGTCAGCTTCAAGGACCAGGACAAGCTGATCGACCGCGGCGTCGACGTGCTGATCGCCACCCCGGGCCGGCTGCTCGACCACTTCGAGCGCGGCAAGCTGATGCTGACCGGCGTGCAGATCATGGTGGTCGACGAGGCCGACCGCATGCTCGACATGGGCTTCATCCCCGACATCGAGCGCATCTTCAAGCTGGTGCCCTTCACCCGCCAGACGCTGTTCTTCTCCGCCACCATGGCGCCGGAGATCACCCGGATCACCCAGGAGTTCCTGACCAACCCGGTCCGCGTCGAGGTCGCCGCCCAGGCGACGACCTCCGAGACCATCGACCAGTTCGCCGTCCACCACACCCCGCGCCGCAAGGACACCGCCGCTTCGGAGAAGCGCGAGGTGCTGCGCCGGGTGATCCGCGCCGAGGGCGACCGCGCTCACCAACGGCATCATCTTCTGCAACCGCAAGGTCGACGTCGACATCGTGGCGAAGTCGCTGAAGCGCCACGGCTTCGACGCCCAGGCGATGCACGGCGACCTCGACCAGAAGCTGCGGATGAAGATCCTGCAGGCGTTCCGCGACGGCGAGCTGAAGCTCTTGATCGCCTCCGACGTCGCGGCGCGTGGCCTCGACATCCCCAACGTCAGCCACATCTTCAACTTCGACGTGCCGATCCACTCCGAGGACTACGTCCACCGCATCGGCCGCACCGGCCGGGCGGGACGCTCGGGCAAGTCGATCACCCTCTGCCTGCCCTTCGAGGAGAAGTACCTCGCCAAGATCGAGGAACTGGTGAAAAAGGCGATCCCGCCGATGGACAGCCCGCTGACCGCCGACGAGCCGCTCCCGGCCCCTGCGCCGCGCGAGCCGCGGAAACGCTCCGAGCGCACCCGCCGTCAGGAGCCCCGGCAGGAACCCCGTCCCGAGCAGTCGACCGAACCGGCGGCCCCCGCCCCGGAGCCGCAGCCCGTCGCGGCGGCACCGGAGCCGCGCCCCGAGCCGCAGCAGGCCAGGCCCGACACCCGCCGGTCATCCGGACGCGGCGGCGATCGCACGCCGGGCATGGGCGACCACGTCCCGGCCTTCCTGATGCGCGAGCTGCGGATCGAACCGGACAGCGACACCGAAGCCGAGCACGCGCCGGAAGCCGACGCGCCGCAACCCGCGGCTGCCGCCGAAACCCCGCCGGCAAAGAAGCCCCGCGCCCGCCGCCCGCGCAAGCCCGCGGCGGAAACCGCAGAGGCCGCACCCGACGCCGCCTGATCCAAGGGCGCGCGCCGAGACGCCCGGTCGTCTGCCGTTGCCCAGCGACTATGCGGCCATCAGCAGATCGACCGGCAGCGCGATCTCGTCCGGGTCGCTGACGCTGATCTGGTAGTCACCCACGCCCTCGCCGAGTTCGCGGGCCACGATGAAGTATGTCCCGGCGCTTTCCGCAGTGTGGACGATCCGCGAATCCAGCCCGTCGGCGTCGTCGTTCTCGTCGACCATTCCCCGCCCCGTCCAGAAGCAGCAGAAGCGGGTCCGGGAGCGACCCGACGCCGGACGACTGGCCGCGCAGGTCGATCACGTAGGTCTCGCCCTGATCGAGGTCGATCGCAAACCAGTCCTCGTCGTTCGGAACCCCGATCAGACCCGTCAGCGTTTCGCCGGGCGCGATCCGTCCGGCCGAGGCGATGTCACCGCCGAAGTCGTCGACATAGGCTCCCGCCGTCACCGTCAGAGTGTAGGTGCCGACGTCGCCAAACGATTGCGCCGCGATGAAGAAGGTTCCGTCGGAGTCAGCCAGATGAACGAGCCTTTCGTAACCCTCCGCAACATAGCCGCCCGCTTCATCCAGCAGCACCAGATAGGGATCGACAAGCGTACCTCCACCGTCCGCCACCCCCTGAAGATCGAAGTCGTAGAGCTGGCCCGCCTGCAGGTCGATCCGGAACCAGTCCTCATCGTATGGAACCCCGATTTCCCCCGTGACACTGTCGCCCGCGGCGATCTGCCCGTTCGTAGTTGTATCGTCGCCGAAGTCATCGACATAGGCGCGCGACGTCACCGTCAGGGTGTAGGTCCCGACGTCTCCAAACGATTGCGCCGCGATGAAGAAGGTTCCGTCGGAGTCGGCCAGATGAACGAGGCGCTCATAGCCATCCGCAACATAGCCGCCCGCTTCATCCAGCAGCACCAGATAGGGATCGACAAGCGTGCCGCCTCCATCCGCCACCCCCTGAAGATCGAAGTCGTAGAGCTGGCCCGCCTGCAGGTCGATCCGGAACCAGTCCTGGTCGACCGACCTCTCGATCGTGCCCTGTACGGTATCGCCGGGCGTGATCACGCCGGTCGTGAAGACCGACGCAGCGTAGTCGTCCTCGTACCAGTGGATCTGGTTCAAGAGGTTGTAGTAGTCGCCTGAGAACCCGGTGAGTTCGACGTCATGGAAGCTGCCGAAGGTGTTCCATGTCACGTAGGCGTTGCCGTCAGCCTGCCAGATGCTGAGGCCGCCGCGCTCCGGTTCGACCACGTCGTATCCCGCAAAGTACAGAATACGCGTGGCCGACAGGTCGAGAATATCTTCGGAATCGAAGTCACCGATCGAGTCGGCAAGTCCCCACGAAACGTCGCCGGTATCGCGATCCTCGAAGGCGAAGGTATCGGACCCATCTCCACCGAACATGAGATCGCGTCCGCGGCCACCGTCAATGATGTCATTGCCTTCGTGGCCGTAAATCGTGTTGTCCTTCCAATCACCAGACAACAGATCGTCACCTGCACCGCCCTCAATGAGGGGTGCTCCCATTCCTCTTGTCATAGATATGGCCCCCGCGCCGACGAGTAATTTCGTCCAGCGCACCTATTATACGATTATTTGAGCCTTTCGTCAATTATTGGAAACGCGAATCGTGCTCGTTCCACGTTGTGGCGAAGGCGCGACCGAAGCGACACGCCGTCGCCCCGGCCTCAATCCTCCAGCCGGCTGATCATCACCGTGCATACCGGCTTCTTGCCCACCGCGTCGTTGCAGACCCGGACCGCCGCGCGCTGGATCAGGTCGTCGAGCCTTTCGTCGTCGTCGAGCTCTGCCCGCTTGGCCCGCGCCAGCGCCCGGCCGAGCTCGGCCTCCACCGCACCCTCCAGCCCGTCGCGCATCTTCGGGTTGTCCGCGAGCCCGGTCGCCTGCACCCAGGCCCCCCCCACCGGTTTCCCGCTTTCGTCGATGATCACGCTGATCGCCAGATGCCCGCGGGTCGCCATGCGGATCCGCTCGCGCACCACCCCGTCCATCGCCCCGATCATCACCGTGCCGTCGAGATAGACCCGGCCGGTCTCGATGTGCTCCACCACCCGCGGCGCGTCGCCGGTCAGATCGAGCAGGGTGCCGTTCGGCGCGATCGCCGCCGGAATGCCGCGATCCGCCGCCAGCCCGGCATGCGCCGACAGATGGCGATGCTCGCCGTGCATCGGCACCAGCATCTTCGGGCGCACCAGCTCCTGCAGCGTCACCAGGTCGGGCCGGTTGGCGTGCCCGGAGACGTGATAGCGCCCGTCGCTGTCGTCGATGACGGCGACACCCTTCTCGCTCAGCTGGTTGAGGATGCGCGCGACCGAGACCTCGTTGCCGGGAATGGTCTTCGACGAGAACAGGAAGGTGTCCCCGGACCTGAGCTCCAGCCCCATGTACTTGCCCTGCGCCAGTTGCGCGCTGGCGGCCCGGCGTTCGCCCTGGCTGCCGGTCGCCAGCACCAGCAGGCTGCCGCGGGGCACCGTGTCGATGTCGAGCACGTCGAGGACCGGCGGAAACCCCTCCAGCACCTCGGCGGCATGCGCGGTCTTCAGCATCGTGTTCATCGCCCGGCCGAGCACCACCACGTGCCGCCCCGCCGCCGTGCCCGGCTTCCGCCAGCGTCTTCAGCCGCGCCACGTTCGAGGCGAAGGTGGTTGCCACCACCAGCCCCTCGGTCGCGCGCATCAGCGCCCCCACCGGCTCGGTCAGCGTCGCCTCCGAGCGGCCAGGGTGGACGCTGAAGACGTTGGTCGAATTGCAGACCAGCACCTTCACGCCCTGATCGCCCAGCGCCCGGAACGCCTCCGGATCGAACGGCTCGCCGACCAGCGGCGTCGGATCGGCCTTGAAGTCGCCGCTGTGCAGGATGCGCCCCGCCGGCGTGTCGATCACCAGCGCCGACGCCTCGGGGATCGAGTGCGCGATCGGCAGGAACCCCACGGTGAAGGGCCCCGCGTGCACCGTGTGCGGCCAGGCGTCCGCCTGGTGCACCGCCGTCGTGTCCTGCCCCGAGCGTTCCATCTTGTTCTTGGCCAGCGCCGCGGTGAAGCGGCGGGCGTGAACCGGTGCGCGCAACCGGTGCCACAGCAACCCCAGCGCGCCGACGTGGTCCTCGTGGCCGTGGGTGATGAAGATCCCGTCCAGCCGGTCGGCCCGGGCCTGGATCCAGGCCGGATCGGCCATGATCAGATCGACGCCCGGCGTGGTTTCCATCGTCGGAAACGACACGCCCATGTCGACGAGGATGAAGCGTTCCTTCCCCTCCGGCCCGTAGCCGTAGAGGTACATGTTCATGCCGATCTCGCCCGCGCCGCCAAGCGCGAGGTAGATCAGTCGGTCAGGTTTCGCCATTTGGGTCGCGTTCACTCCCTGTTCAGACGATCGATCAGGACCAGACCGTGAATCGTCAGGTCGGTGTCGATCTTCTCCAGCACGTCTGTCCCTTGCGCGAATAGGGTGGACAGTCCCCCGGTTCCAACCACGGTCATCGGCACGCCGCGCTCGGCGCGGATGCGGGCGCATATCCCCTCGACCAGCCCGATGTAGCCCCAGAACACCCCGGACTGCATGCAGGCGACGGTATTGGTGCCGACCACCCGCTCGGGCCTCGTCACGTCGATGAACGGCAGCGCCGCGGCCGCGTCGTGCAGCGCCTTCAGCGACAGGTTGACCCCCGGCGCGATGACGCCGCCGACATAGGCACCGTCGTGGTCGACCACGTCGAACGTGGTCGCGGTGCCGAAGTCCACCACGATCAGGTTGCCGCCGTAGCGGTCATGCGCGCCGACGGTGTTGACCAGCCGGTCCGCCCCCACCTGCGCCGCCGGATCGACCCGCGGCGCCACGGGAAGCCGCACGTCCGGCCGGCCGACCACCTTGGCGCGGGTCTTGAAGTAGCGATCCGCCATGACGCGCAGGTTGAACAGCACCTGCGGCACCACCGAGGAGACCACCACCGAAGTGATCCGGCCGTCGACCCCGGCGAACTCCATGAGCTGCCGCAGCCAGACGAAGTACTCGTCAGCCGTGCGCTGCCGTTCGGTGCGGCACCGCCACTCGCCCACCACCTTCTGGCCGTCGTGGACCGCGAACACCGCGTTGGTGTTGCCGACGTCAATGGCGAGCAGCATCGCAGACCTCCGCGGCGAACTGGATCTCGGCGGCGGACACCGACACCCGGCCCTCTTCGGTGGCGAGCACCAGCGCGCCGGCCGCGTCCAGCGTTTCGAACCGCCCGGCGATCACCCGGTCCGGCAGCCGGGCGGTGATCTCCTCGCCGAGCCGCGCCGCCCGCGACAGCCAGGCGGCCCGCAGCGCCTCGAAGCCTCCCGCCCGCAGCCGCTGCTCCCACGCCCACACCGCCGGCGCGAGCAGATCGAGAAATTCCTCCGGCCGCACCGCGATCCCGGTCGCCTCCAGCAGGCTGACAGGCCGCACCGCCCCGGCGTCCAGATCCGCGGCCGACGGCGCGCTGGCGAGGTTGACACCGACGCCGATGACCAGCGTCCCGCCCGGCCCGGTCTCGAGCAGGATCCCGGCGAGCTTGCGGCCCGACAGCAGCACGTCGTTCGGCCACTTCAGCGCGAACAGCTCCGCCCGCCCCGTCACCGCCAGCATCGCGTCGTAAAGCCCCAGCGCCGCGACGAACGAGCGTTGCGCCGGGTTCTCGCCCGCTCGCATCAGCAGGCTCGCGGCGAAGTTCCCGGCTCCCGACACCCACGGCCGCCCCCGCCGCCCGCGCGCCGCGGTCTGGCGCAACGCCATGATCCACGCCGGCCCGACCGCGCCGTGCGGCGGCCCGCCGCAATGCCTCGGCGTTGGTGCTGTCGATCTCGGGCAGGACCTCGCGGCCCACGCCCGCCGGCCAATGCGTCACGTCACTGGACGAGCGTGGCCGCGGCCGAGGCCGCCAGCGTCTCGACTCCGAAGAGATTGATGACCCCGACCACCATCGCCAGCGAACAGACCGCGAGCAGCGCCCAGTGCAGCGCCGGCATCCGCCCGTCCAGCGGCTCCACCGCCTCGCCGAAGTACATCAGGTAGACGATGCGCAGATAGTAGAACGCGCCGATCACGCTGGCGACCACGCCGGCCACGGCCAGCCACACCAGCCCGCCGTCGACCGCCGCCCTCAGCACGTAGAACTTCCCGAAGAAGCCGACCAGCGGCGGCACGCCGGCCAGGCTGAACAGCAGCACCGCCAGCGCCGCCGCCCGCGCCGGCTCGACCCGGCTGTAGAGCCCCAGCGAGCGGATATCGACCACCGGCTTGCCGTCGCGCTGCATGTTGAGGATGAACGCGAAGGTGCCGATGTTCATGGTGATGTAGATCGCCAGGTAGATCAGCAGCGCCTGCGCCCCCTCGACCGTCCCCGACGCCAGCCCCATCAGCGCGAAGCCCATGTGGGTGATCGAGGAATAGCCCATCAGCCGCTTGAAGTCCCACTGCCCGATCGCGCCGACCGCGCCCACGAACATCGAGGCGACCGAGAGCAGCGCCAGGATCTGCTGCCAGTCCACCACCGCGCCGCCGAACGCGTCGAACAGCAGCCGCGCGAACATCGCCGCCGCCGCGACCTTGGGCGCCGTGGAGAAGAACGCCGTCACCGGCGTCGGCGAGCCCTGATAGACGTCGGGCGTCCACATGTGGAACGGCACCGCCGACACCTTGAACGCGATCCCGGCCGCCATGAACACCAGCCCGAACACCAGCCCCAGCGGCAACGGCGCCACCCCGATCACCGTGGCGATGCCCTCGAACGAGGTGGTGCCGGCGAACCCGTAGGTCAGGCTCGCGCCATAGAGCAGCAGCCCCGAGGACAGCGAGCTCAGCACGAAGTACTTCAAGCCCGCCTCGGTCGAGCGCAGCGAATCGCGCCGGAACGCGGCGATCACGTAGAGCGCCAGGTTCTGCAGCTCGAGCCCCATCCACAGCACCAGCAGATCCCCGGCCGAGACCATGGTCATCATCCCGATCACCGCGATCACCACCAGCACCGGGAACTCGAACTTCATCAGCTCGTGCCGCTCGAGATACTCCTTGCTCAGCGCCAGCGTCGCCGCCGCCCCGAACAGCACCATGACCTTGACGAACCGCGCGAAGCCGTCGTTGACGAACGAGCCGTCGAACGCGGTCTCGGTGCCCTCCGGCTGGAACCCGATGAACAGCCCGAGGGCGACCAGCAGCACGCACGACGCCCACAGCACCAGCCGCCCGACCTCGCGCCCGGCATAGGCGCCCCACATCAGCGCCGCCATGGCGAACACCGCCAGGATCATCTCGGGCAGGACGACGTTCATGTTGTCGGCGAGCATTCCCGTCCCCTTCAGTTCGCGGCCAGCATCGTGGCCGAAGCCGCGAGCGCCGTCTCGGTGTGGTCGACCAGCGCCGCCACCGACGGGCCGATGATGTCGAGCACCAGCGCCGGATAGACCCCGAGCAGCAGCATCGCCGCGATCAGCGGCGCGAAGATCAGCTTCTCGCGCCGGTCCATGTCCTGGATGGTCTTCAGGCTCTCCTTGATCAGGTCCCCGAGCACCACCTTGCGGTAGAGCCACAGCGCATAGCACGCCGACAGGATCACCCCGGTCGTCGCGAAGAACGCGACCCACGTCGAGACCTGGAACACGCCGACCAGCGTCAGGAACTCGCCGACGAAGCCGCTGGTCCCCGGCAGCCCGACGTTGGCCAGCGTGAACAGCATGAACACCAGCGCGAACACCGGCATCCGGGTCATCAGCCCGCCATAGGCCGCGATCTCGCGGGTGTGCATCCGGTCGTAGACCACGCCGACCACGAGGAACAGCGCGCCGGACACGAACCCGTGGCTCAGCATCTGGAAGATCGCCCCGTCCAGCCCCTGCCGGTTCAGCGCGAAGATCCCCATGGTCACGAAGCCCATGTGCGCCACCGACGAGTAGGCGATCAGCTTCTTCATGTCCTCCTGCATCATCGCGACCAGGCTGGTGTAGACGATCGCGATCACCGACAGCGTGAAGACGAAGGTCGCCATCAGGTCCGACGCCACCGGGAACATCGGCAGGCTGAACCGCAGGAACCCGTAGCCGCCCATCTTCAGGAGGATCGCCGCCAGGATCACCGAGCCCGCGGTCGGCGCCTGCACGTGCGCGTCCGGCAGCCAGGTATGCACCGGCCACATCGGCATCTTCACCGCGAAGCTCGCGAAGAACGCCAGCCACATCAGCGTCTGCGTCCCCCCGACGATGGTGAAGCCCATCACCCGCATGGTGTCCGACGCGAACGGAAAGGTCAGCAGGGTCGGGATGTCGGTGGTGCCGGCCTGGAAGTACATCGCGATCAGCGCCACCAGCATCAGCACCGAGCCGAAGAAGGTGTAGAGGAAGAACTTGAACGCGGCGTAGACCCGCTGCGCGCCGCCCCAGACCCCGATGATCAGGAACATCGGGATCAGGCTGCCCTCGAAGAAGATGTAGAACAGCACCAGGTCGAGCGCGCAGAACACGCCCAGCATCAGCGTCTCGAGCACCAGGAACGCGACCATGTATTCCTTGACGCGGTCCTTGACGTTCCAGCTCGCCGCGATGGTCAGCGGCATCAGGAAGGTGGTCAGCATCACGAACAGCACCGAGATGCCGTCGACCCCCATCTTGTAGGTGAGCCCGCCGATCCAGTTGCGCTCCTCCACGAACTGGAAGCCGGTATCCGCCGGATTGAACCCGAGCAGCACGAACAGCGACAACAGGAAGGTCGCCGTGGTGGTGAACAGCGCGAGCAGCTTGGCGTTGCGCTGCGCCAGCGCGTCCTCTCCGCGCAGGAACACCAGCAGCACGACCGCGCCGATCAGCGGCAGGAAGGTGATGAGCGAAAGCAGGCTGTTCATCGCCCGGCACTCCCGATGCCGAGCCAGAGCGTCAGGATCACCAGACCCAGCACCATGGCGAATGCGTAGTGGAACAGATACCCCGACTGGGCCCGGCCCGCGAGCCGGGTGAACCACGGCACGATGCCCATGGCGATCCCGTTCAGCGTCCCGTCGATCACCCGGCCGTCGCCGTCCTTCCAGAGCACCGTCCCGAGCCACCGCGCCGGTCGGACGAACACGAACGCGTAGACCTCGTCGAAGTACCACTTGTTGAGCAGGAAGCGGTAGAGCACCGGCTGCTGCCGGGCGAGCGCCCGCGGCATCTCCGGGTTCACGATGTAGAACCACCAGGCGATCGCCAGCCCGAACAGCATGGCGATGAACGGCGAGAACTTGACCAGCGCCGGCGCCTCGTGCGCCCGCTCGATGGTGTGATTGTCCGGCCCGAAGAACACCGCGCCCGCCGGCGCGGCACCAAGGTCATGCCCGCCGCTCGGCCCCTCGGCCACCGCCGCTTCGTCCGCCGCAGGCTCGTTCGTCGCCTCGACGGCCGGCAGCGCCTCGTGCGTCGGCTCCGCGGCAGGCGCGATCTCGGTCGCCGCGGCACCTTCCGGCACGGCGACGGCGGCCTCCTCGTGCGCGGGGATCCCGAACCACGCGTTCATCCGCTCGTGATTGCCGAAGAACGGGTTGTACCACACCATCCCGGCGAGGATCGCGCCGGCGGCCAGCACCCCCAGCGGGATCAGCATGGTGTTCGGGCTCTCGTGCGCATGGTCGTGGGCGTGATGATCGCCGCGCGGCTCGCCGAAGAAGGTCAT
Organism: uncultured Alphaproteobacteria bacterium; assembly: GCA_963773555.1. Lineage (GTDB taxonomy): Bacteria > Pseudomonadota > Alphaproteobacteria > Rhodobacterales > Rhodobacteraceae > Amaricoccus. The sequence goes on along the minus strand of CAVZCB010000043.1, from coordinate 76,231 downwards.
GAAGATCAGCCGCCAGGAATAGAAGCTGGTGAACGCCGCCGCGATCACCAGGCACCAGAAGCGCGAACCCCGCCATCGCGTTCTGCCCGGCCCACGCCGTCTCGATGATCGCGTCCTTCGACAGGAAGCCCGCGAAACCGATGTTGGTCAGCGGAATGCCGACGCCGGTGATCGCCAGCGTGCCGATCACCATCGTCCAGAAGGTGAACGGGATCTTGGTGCGCAGGCCGCCGTAGTTGCGCATGTCCTGCTCGTGGTGCATCGCGGTGATCACCGAGCCGGCGCACAGGAACAGCAGCGCCTTGAACGCCGCGTGGGTGAACAGGTGGAACATCGCCACCGGATAGGCCCCGACGCCCGCCGCCACGAACATGTAGCCGAGCTGCGAGCAGGTCGAATACGCGATCACCCGCTTGATGTCGTTCTGCACCAGCCCGACGGTCGCCGCGAAGAACGCGGTCGCGGCACCGATGAAGGTGATGAAGGTCAGCGCGTAGGGCGCGAACTCCATGATCGGCGACATCCGGCAGACCAGAAACACCCCCGCCGTCACCATGGTCGCGGCATGGATCAGCGCCGAGACCGGCGTCGGGCCTTCCATCGCGTCCGGAAGCCAGGTGTGCAGGAACAGCTGCGCCGACTTGCCCATCGCGCCGATGAACAGCAGCACGGCCACCACCTCGGCGGCGTTCCACTCCCGCCAGAGGAAGCTCATCTGCGTCTGCGCCAGCTCCGGCCCGGCGGCGAAGATCACGTCGAAGTCGATCGAGTCGACCAGCATGTAGAGCGCGAAGATCCCGAGCAGGAAGGCGAAGTCCCCGACCCGGTTGACGATGAACGCCTTCATCGCCGCCGCGCCGGCGCTCTGCTTGCGATAGTAGAACCCGATCAGCAGGTACGAGGCGACGCCCACCCCCTCCCAGCCGAAGAACAGCTGCAACAGGTTGTCGGCGGTGACCAGCGCCAGCATCGCGAAGGTGAAGAACGACAGGTAGGCGAAGAACCGCGGCCGGTAGCTCTCGCCCTCGCGGAAGTTCTCGTCGTGCTCCATGTATCCCATCGAGTAGAGGTGCACGAGCGCCGACACCGTGGTGACCACCACCAGCATGATCGCCGTCATCCGGTCGAGCCGGATCGCCCAGTCCGCCGCCAGCGTCCCCGACACGATCCAGCGGAACAGCGGATGGCTCTGGGTCACCCCGTCGAAGGTGAAGAACACGACCCACGACAGCAGGCACCCGAGGAACAGCAGCCCCGTCGCCGTCGCCGTCGCCCCCTTCTCCCCGAGGAAGCGCCAGCCGAAGCCGCAGATCACCGCCCCGATCAGCGGCGCGAACAGGATGATTGAAACCATGCCCTCAGCCCCGCATCCGGTTGATGTCCTCGACCGCGATGGTCCCGCTGGCCCGGAAGAAGCACACCAGGACGGCGAGCCCGATCGCCGCCTCCGCCGCGGCGACGGTCAGGATGAACAGCGTGAACACCTGCCCGACCAGATCGCCGAGATAGGCCGAGAAGGCGACGAAGTTGATGTTCACCGCCAGCAGCATCAGCTCGATCGACATCAGGATGATGATGACGTTCTTGCGGTTGATGAAGATCCCGAGGATGCCGGTGACGAACAGGATCGCCGCGACCGTCAGATAATGTCCCAGTCCGATCATCGGCCGATCAAGCCCCCTGCCCCGGTTTGATGTCCCTGAGTTCCACCGCCGCCTGCGGGTCGCGATACATCTGCTCCAGCACGTTCTGCCGCTTGACCGAGACCCGCTTGCGCAGGGTCAGGACGATCGCCCCGACCATCGCCGTCAAGAGGACCAGACCCGCGAGCTGGAACAGAAACACGTACTTGGTGTAGAGCAGCATCCCCAGCGCCGTGGTGTTGTCCACCTGGTCGGGCCGCGGCGTCACTGCCTGACGCATGGCAAGCGCCGTGTCGCTCGACTGCCAGCCGCCCAGCACGAAGACGAGCTGCACCAGCAGCACCAGCGCGATCAGGAGCCCGACCGGCAGGAGCCGCACCAGCTCCGCCCGCAGCGCCGCGAAATCGACGTCGAGCATCATCACCACGAACAGGAACAGCACCATCACCGCGCCGACGTAGACGATCAGCATCAGCATCGCCACGAACTCGGCGCCCAGCAGCACGAACAGCCCCGCCGCCGAGAAGAACGCCAGGATCAGCCACAGCACCGAATGCACCGGGTTCCGCGCGAAGACGGTCAGCGCGCCGGCAACGACCGCGACGATGGAAAACAGATAGAAGGCAAAGGCGGCGAACGCCATGACGGTCCCCTCTCAGCGGTACGGTGCGTCGAGCTCGAGATTGCGGGCGATCTCCGGCTCCCACCGGTCGCCGTTGGCGAGCAGCTTGGCCTTGTCGTAGTAGAGCTCCTCCCGCGTCTCGGTGGAGAACTCGAAGTTCGGCCCCTCGACGATCGCATCCACCGGACAGGCCTCCTGGCAGAACCCGCAGTAGATGCACTTCACCATGTCGATGTCGTAGCGCGTGGTCCGCCGGCTGCCGTCCTCGCGCGGCTCGGCGTCGATGGTGATCGCCTGCGCCGGACAGATCGCCTCGCAGAGCTTGCAGGCGATGCACCGCTCCTCGCCGTTGGCGTAGCGCCGCAGCGCATGCTCGCCCCGGAACCGGGGCTGAGAGCGGCCCCTTCTCGTGCGGATAGTTGATCGTCGCCTTGGGCCTGAAGAAGTATTTGAACCCCACGCGAAACCCGGCGAACCAGTCGCCCAGCAGGAAGTACCACGCGGCACGATCGAGAGGAATTGCCATACCTAGCCTCCAATCCAGCGCTGATAGGCACCCCAGAACCACCCGTACTGCGCAAACAGCCCGACCAGCACCACCCAGCCCAGCGACAGCGGCAGGAACACCTTCCACCCGATCCGCATCAGCTGGTCGTAGCGGTAGCGCGGCGTGATCGCCTTCACCATCGCGAACATGAAGAACCAGAGCAGCATCTTGATGAACAGCCACAGGGCCCCGTCCGGGATCCCCGGGATCGGCGACAGCCAGCCGCCGAAGAACAGGATCGAGATCAGCGCGCACATGAAGAACACGCTCATCAGCTCGCCGATCATGAACAGCAGGAACGGCGTCGACGAGGTACTCGACCTGATAGCCCGCCACCAGCTCGCTCTCCGCCTCGGGCAGGTCGAACGGCGGCCGGTTGGTCTCGGCCAGCGACGAGATGAAGAACAGTACCACCATCGGCAGGTGCGGCAGCCAGTACCAGCTGAACAGCCCCCATCCCCCGTCCTGCGCCAGCACGATCCGACTGAGGTTCAGCGACCCGGTCGAGATCAGCACCCCGACGATGATGAAGCCGATCGACACCTCGTAGGAGATCATCTGCGCCGCCGAGCGCAGCCCGCCCAGGAACGGATACTTCGAGTTCGACGCCCATCCCCCCATGATGATCGCATAGACGTGCAGGCTCGAGATCGCGAGGATGAACAGGATCCCGACGTTCATGTCCGAGATCACCCAGCCGGGCGCCCACGGGATCACCGCCCAGACGATCACCGGCAGCACGAAGCTCACCATCGGCGCGAGGAAGAACACCGCCTTGTCGGCCCCGGCGGGCACGACGATCTCCTTGACGATGTACTTCAGGAAATCCGCGAAGCTCTGCAGCAGCCCGAAGGGACCGACCACGTTCGGCCCCTTGCGCATCTGCACCGCCGCCCAGACCTTGCGGTCCCCGTACATCAGGAACGCCAGGCTGACGAGCACGACGATCATCACCAGCAGGCACTGGGCCAGGATCAGGATGAACAGGCCGAAGCCGTAATCGAAAAACTCCATGGCCTACTCCGCCGCCAGCGCCTGGCCCTGGCGCTCGGCCGCCAGCCGCGCCAGTTCCGCCATCACCTCGCTCGCCCGCATGATCGGGTTGGCGAGGTAGTGCGCCCGCACCGAACTGGCGAACGCGCCACCGCTCATATCCCCTGCCGGCACCGCCGTCCACGCGTTCTCCGGCACCACGTCGATCCGCCCGAGATGCGGCACCTCGGCCGCCATCGCCCGCCGGAGCTCGGCCAGCGAGTCGAACGGCAGCGCCTGCCCGACCACCGCCGACAGCGCCCGCAGGATCGCCCAGTTCTCCCGCGCCTCGCCCGGCGGGAACCCGGCGCGGTTCGCCATCTGCGGCCGGCCCTCGGTGTTGACGAAGATCCCCGACTCCTCGGTCCAGGCCGCAGCCGGCAGGATCACGTCCGCCCGATGCGCGCCCCGGTCGCCGTGGCTGCCCTGATAGATCACGAACGCGCCCTCGGGCACGTCGATCTCGTCGGCGCCGAGATTGTAGACCACCTCCGCCCCGTCGAGCGCCGCGGCGATCCCGCCCTCGGTGACGCAGCCGAGGTCCATCGCCCCGACCCGGCTGGCGGCGGTATGCAGGATCAGCAGCTTCCCGCCGACCGCCTCGGCATGGGCCATCGCATGCCCGAGCACCTCCGCCCCGTCGTCTCCCGTCAGCGCGCCCTGCCCGAGGATGACGACCCGCGCCACCTCGTCCTCGCCCTTCGCGCCGCGCGTCCGCTTCCGTCCTCAGCGCCGCGCGATCCGCCCCGACGTGGCGATAGTCGAAGGTGAGATCGACCGCCTCGCCGACCAGCCCGACCTTGGCGCCCCGCAGCCACGCGCCGCGAAGCCGCGCATTCAGCACCGGCGCCTCGATCCGGGGGTTGGTGCCGACGAGCAGGACCTCGCCGGCGGCGTCGATGTCCGCGATCGCGGCGTTGCCCACGTAGCCCGACCGGTTCCCCGCCGGCAGCTTCGCGCCGTCGGTCCGGCACTCGAGCGTCCCGCCCAGCCCCGTCACCAGCTCGCGCAGCGCATACGCCGCCTCGACCGGCGCCAGATCGCCGATCAGCCCCGTCACCTTGCGGCCCTCGACCGCCTTCGCCACCGCCGCGAACGCCGCGCCCCAGGTCGTGGGCCTCAGCTTGCCGTCGACCCGCACGTAGGGCCGGTCCAGCCGCTGCCGGCGCAGTCCGTCCCAGATGAACCGCGAGCGGTCGGCCAGCCACTCCTCGTTCACCCCGTCGTGGTTGCGCGGCATGATCCGCATCACCTCGCGCCCCTTCACGTCCACCCGGATGTTGGAGCCGAGCGCGTCCATCACGTCGATCGACTCGAACTTGCCCAGCTCCCACGGCCGCGCGGTGAACGCATAGGGCTTCGATGTCAGTGCCCCGACCGGGCAGAGGTCGATCACGTTGCCCTGCAACTCGCTGCCCAGCATCCGCCCGAGATAGGACGTGACCTGCGCATCCTCGCCACGCCCGGTCATGCCCATCTCCGGCACGCCCGCCACCTCGGTCAGGAACCGGATGCAGCGGGTGCAGTAGATGCACCGGGTCATGCAGGTGCCCACCAGCGGCCCGAGATCGGGATCGGGCAGCGCCCGCTTCGGCTCGCGGTAGCGCGAGAAGTCGACGCCGTAGGCCATCGCCTGGTCCTGCAGGTCGCACTCGCCGCCCTGGTCGCAGATCGGGCAGTCGAGCGGGTGGTTGATGAGCAGGAACTCCATCACCCCCTCGCGCGCCTTCTTCACCATCGGCGTGTTGGTCTTGATCTGCGGCGGCGCGCCTTCCGGCCCCGGCCGCAGGTCCTTCACCTGCATCGCGCACGACGCCGCCGGCTTCGGCGGCCCGCCGACCACCTCGATCAGGCACATCCGGCAGTTCCCGGCGATCGACAGCCGCTCGTGATAGCAGAAGCGCGGGATCTCGACGTCCGCCTGCTCGCACGCCTGCAACAGCGTGAGCCGCGGATCGACCTCGATCTCCAGGCCGTCGATGATGATCTTGCGCAGGTCGGGCATGAATTACTCCACGGCCGGGCGGTCGGGCACCGCCGGCCAGTTCTTGAAGGCGAGGACATAGAGCATGATGATGTTGAGGAGCGGGACCAGCATCAACAGCGACATCCAGCCGCTGTGCCCGGTCCGGGTCCAGATCTTCCAGAACGGAATGATGATGATCGCCACATAGATCACCAGCACCAGCGGCCCGCCGAAGCCGTAGCCCGTCATCTCCGAGTCGATCTGTTCCATCGTCCGTCCCCTATTCCGCCGCGATCCCGGTGCAGGCCTTCGCCCGCCAGAGCCGCGCCTCGTTCAGATGCGCCCAGCCGAAGGCATGGTCGCTGTCGCCGTTCGCCTGCAGATGCGCCAGCCGCGCCAGCGCCTCGTCGAGCGTCGGGCGATGCCCTTCCGGCACCCACCACATCGCGAAGTGCATGGCGCCCAGCACCTCGAACCACTCCGCCCGCCGCTCGTAGAACTGCCGGTGAACCGTGTTCCAGACGAAGGTCTCCAGCGCCTCGACACTCTCCCAGACCGTCAGGTTCGCCACGAACCGGGGATCCCCCTCGATCTTGGCCTCGGTATTGCCGGTCCCCGGCTCCCCCGAACCCTCCATCATCCAGACGAACCCCGGCATCCGCCGCCCCAGCCCGTTCACCCGGTCGAGCGCCGCCATGAACTCCGCCACCCGCGGATCGTCGGTCTCCGCCACCAGTCGCCCGACGTTGAGTTGCGCCAGATGCATCAACCCGCCAACCCTGAGCGAAACGCTCTACATACGAGTTCCAGACGCGTTCCAGACACGTTCCGGATCGAGCGTCTCGTGATTAACCTCTGTTCCCCCACGCTTTTCCCTACTCCGCCGCCACCGCGCTGATCCGCCCGGTGCGCTTTGCCTTGATCCGATCCTCGATCTCGTCGCGGAAGTGCCGGATCAGTCCCTGGATCGGCCATGCCGCCGCATCGCCCAGCGCGCAGATCGTGTGCCCCTCGACCTGCTTGGTCACGTCGAGCAGCATGTCGATCTCCGCCGGCTCGGCGTCGCCCGTCACCAGCCGGTCCATCACCCGCATCATCCAGCCGGTGCCCTCGCGGCACGGCGTGCACTGGCCGCAGCTCTCGTGCTTGTAGAACTTCGCCAGCCGCCAGATCGCCTTGATCACGTCGGTCGACTGATCCATCACGATCACCGCCGCCGTCCCCAGCCCCGACTTCTGCTCCCTCAGCCAGTCGAAGTCCATTATCGCGTCATCGCAAAGGCTTGCCGGCAGAAGCGGCACCGACGCGCCGCCCGGGATCACCGCCTTGAGGTTGTTCCAGCCGCCGCGCACCCCGCCGCAGTGCCTGTCGATCAGCTCGCGCAGACCGATCGACATCGCGTCCTCGACCACGCAAGGATTCTCGACATGCCCGGAGATCGCGTACACCTTGGTGCCCGCGTTGTTCGGCCGCCCGAAGCTCGCGAACCACCCCGGCCCGCGCCGCAGGATCGTCGGCACCACCGCGATCGACTCGACGTTGTTGACCGTGGACGGCGCCCCGTAGAGCCCGGCGTTGGCCGGAAACGGCGGCTTCAGCCGCGGCATCCCCTTCTTGCCCTCGAGGCTCTCGAGCAGCGCGGTCTCCTCGCCGCAGATGTAGGCCCCGGCGCCGTGGGTGAGGTAGAGATCGAAGTCCCACCCCGACCCGCAGGCGTTCGCCCCGATCAGCCCGGCCTCATAGGCCTCGTCGATCGCGATCTGCAGCGCCTCGCGCTCGCGGATGTACTCGCCCCGGATGTAGATGTAGCCCGCGTGCGACCCCATCGCGAAACCGGCGATCAGGCACCCCTCGACCAGCGTGTGCGGGTCGTGGCGCATGATCTCGCGGTCCTTGCAGGTGCCCGGCTCGGATTCGTCGGCGTTGACGATCAGATAGTGCGGCCGCCCGTCCGAGGTCTTGGGCATGAACGACCACTTCAGCCCGGTCGGAAACCCCGCGCCGCCCCGGCCGCGCAGCCCGCTCGCCTTGACCTCCTCGACCACCTTGTCGCGCCCGCGGGCCAGTATGTCGCCCGTGCCGTCCCAGGCCCCGCGCGACCGCGCGCCGTCGAGGCTGCGGTCGAACATGCCGTAGAGGTTGGTGAAGATGCGATCCTTGTCCGCCAGCATCCGTCTCGATCCTTCCGCGCCCGGTCCCGGGCTTCAGTCGTGAGGCTTCAGTCGTCGCGCCTCACGCGCCCGGGCCTTCAGTAAACGTCGCCCTTGTCGACCCGCTGCGAGAACTCCGTCTCGCCGCCCTCGGCGAGGATTCGCGCCTGGCTCACCCACTCGTCGCGGGTCGCCCGACCCCGAAATCCCTCGAGATGCGCGTCCACCCAGGCGACCTCGTCGTCGTTCCACGCCGCGATCTGGTCGAAGTGCCAGAACCCGAAGCTCTGCAGCAAGGCCTCGAGCTTCGGCCCGACGCCCTTGATCTTCTTCAGATCGTCGCCCCGGTTCTCGCGCGGCCCGTCGATCCCCGGCGGCCGGGTGCCCTCCGTTTCCGCCGGCGGGCCCGCGTCCGGCTCCGAGGCGCCATCCATCAGCGGCGCCGCCGTGCCGCTCGTGACCTTCGGCCTCCCGCGCGCCGTCGTCGCCCGCCGCCGCCCGCGCCGCCTCGCCGGCCGCCCGCGCCGCTTCCCGGACCCGCTCGCTGAAATCGCGACGCGCCGGCTCGGGCGTTCCCGGCGCCACCGGCTCGCTCACCACCGCCGGCGCCGTCCCGGTCGCCGCCGTCTCCGGCGCAACCGGCGCTGCCGGTTCGACCGGCTCGGGCGCCACGATCGGCTCCGGCTCGGCCACCGGCTCCGGCTCGGCAACCGGCGTTTCCGCCACCGGCTCCGGTGCCACGTAGCTGTGCGCCTCCGCGGCGTGTTCCTCGTCGTCGGACGGCTTCGGACCCAGATGGTAGGACAGGTAGAGCCCCACCGCGACGAAGGCCACCCCCGCGAAGATCAACGCCGCCGCCGCGTTGTCGACCGCGTAGACCAGCAGGCCGACGACGATCCCCGCCGCAACCGCCGCGCCCCACCCGATGGTCGCCCAGTAGATCCCGCCGTGGTCGTCCTGCCGCTCAAACATCGCCATTCCTCCCGAGCCTCCGCCTCACTGCCTCGCCCCGTCCAGCGTCTCAGTCAGCTGGCGCGCCTGCTCCACCCAGCCGTCACGGCTGACCCGGCCGTGGAACCCCTCGAGGTTCTCGTCGACCCAGGCGACCTCCTCGGGCGACCATGCCGCGATCTGATCCAGGTGAAAGACCCCGAGCGCGTGCAGCTGCGCCTCGAGCGCCGGCCCCACGCCCTTGATCCGCTTCAGATCGTCCGGCGCCCCGCTGCGGGCCTCCGCCAGTCCCTCGGGCTTGCGGCGCTCGACCCGATCCTGCCCGGCCCCTTCGTGGTCGGTCTCTTCGCGCCCGGCCCCTTCCCGCTCGGCCTCCTCGCGCTCGGCCTTCGCGCGCCGCCGCACCCCCGCGACCGCCTGGCGCGGCGATTGCTCGTCGCCGGTGATCCGCGCCACCGTGTCGCCCAGCCGCTCCGCCAGCGTCACCGAAACGTTCGCCTCCAGGTCGCGTGGCGCGTCGTCGAGCGAGGTCAGCCCGCCCGCGGGCTCGGACGCGAACCGCCCGTTCTGCGGCCCCGGCAGCGGCACCTCGCCGCGGCCGAACGCGTCGAGCAGATCGCCGAACCCCTCCGCCGTCAGGTCCTCGTAGTAGTCCTTGCCGATCTGCACCATCGGCGCGTTGGCGCAGGCCCCGAGGCACTCGACCTCCTCCCACGAGAACTTGCCGTCCGCCGAGACCTGGTGCGCGTGCGGCGCGATCTTCTCGCGGCACACCGCCATCAGCTCCTCCGCGCCGCAGATCATGCACGACGTGGTGCCGCACACCTGCACATGCGCAACGCTGCCAGTCGGTTGCAGCTGGAACATGAAGTAGAACGTCGCGACCTCGAGCACCCGGATGTAGGCCATGTCCAGCATCCGCGCGACCTCTTCGATCGCGGGCTTGGTGACCCACCCCTCCTGCTCCTGCGCCCGCCACAGCAGCGGCACCACCGCGCTCGCCTGCCGGCCCTCGGGATACTTGGCGATCTGCCCCTGCGCCCATTCCCGGTTGGCCTCGGTGAAGGCAAAGCTCTCGGGCTGTTCGGCATGGAGACGGCGCAGCATTATGGACAACTCCCCCAGTTCGTGAGTCGCATCGTCTCGCCGTTGTCGTCGGACACCAGATGGCCGCTGGCGCCGAGCGCCTTGATCTGCGCGACGAAGTCGCTCACCCCGATGCTTCCGAGATGCGGGAAGATGTCCTTCTCATTGCCGCGACAGCCGATCTGCTCGTAGATCTGCGCGACCGGCGTGACGTCGACCGTCTCCCCTGCCGCGACCGGCCCCGCCAGCGCCACGAGACCGACCGCCGAAGGGATCCGCCAGCCCCTCACCGGTCCACCTCCCCGAACACCACGTCGGCCGACCCGAGGATCGCCGAGACATCCGCCAGCATGTGCCCGACACTCATGGTGTGCATCGCCTCGAGGTGCGGGTAGCTCGGCGCCCGAAGCTTGATCTTGTAGGGCTTGTTGGTGCCGTCCGACACCATGTAGACCCCGAACTCGCCCTTCGGCGCCTCCACCGCGGCGTAGATCTCGCCCGCCGGGACGTGGAAGCCCTCGGTGTAGAGCTTGAAGTGGTGGATCAGCGCCTCCATCGACGACTTCATCACCGCCCGCGGCGGCGGCGCCAGCTTGCCGCGCACCAGCACGTCCTCGCCCCGGCAGGCGTCGAGCTTCTCCACCGCCTGCAGGATGATCTTGGTCGCCTCGCGCATCTCGTGCATCCGCACAAGGTACCGGTCATAGCAGTCGCCGTTCTTGCCCAGCGGAATCTGGAAATCGTACTCGTTATAGGTCTCGTAGGGCTGCGACCGCCGCAGGTCCCAGGCGATCCCCGACCCGCGCACCATCGGGCCGGAAAAGCCCAGCGCCTGCGCATCCTCGGCGCTCACCACCGCGATGTCGACGTTGCGCTGCTTGAACACCCGGTTCTCGGTGATCAGCTCCTCGATGTCGTCGAGCACCTGCGGAAACGACCGCGCCCAGAGCGCGATGTCGTCGACCAGATCCTGCGGCAGGTCCTGATGCACGCCACCGGGCCGGAAATACGCCGCGTGCAGCCGCGCCCCGGAGGCCCGCTCGTAGAAGATCATCAGCTTCTCGCGTTCCTCGAACCCCCAGAGCGGCGGGGTCAGCGCGCCCACGTCCATCGCCTGCGTGGTGACGTTCAGCAGGTGGTTCAGGATGCGGCCGATCTCGGAATACAGCACCCGGATATGCGAGGCCCGCCGGGTGATCGTGGTCCCGGTCAGCCGCTCGATCGCCAGGCACCAGGCATGCTCCTGGTTCATCGGCGCCACGTAGTCGAGCCGGTCCAGGTACGGCAGGTTCTGCAGGTAGGTCCGGCTCTCCATCAGCTTCTCGGTGCCGCGATGCAGCAGCCCGATGTGCGGGTCCACCCGCTCGACGATCTCGCCGTCGAGTTCGAGCACCAGCCGGAGAACCCCATGCGCCGCCGGATGTTGCGGTCCGAAGTTGATGTTGAAGTTCCGGATCTTCTGTTCGCCGACCAGAACGTCGTTGCCGTTGCCGTCCATCGCTTACGCCACCTCGCCGGGCCGCCGGCCGAACGCCCGCGCCCTCAGAAGAAAAAACCGGCCCGCCCCGCTCAAGGCCGCCACTCCGCCGGGACCTCGTCGCCGAAACGGGACCGCACGAAATCGTAGACCGGCGCCAGCCGCTCCCGCGCCGCCGCCAGCGCCGCCGCGTCCGGCCGGAGCGCGGGCCGTGTCGCCCGGTTCACCCGCCGCCAGGTCCGGACCCGCTGCCGGGGCACCTCGAGAAACCCGCAGATCCGGTCGTATTCGCCCTGCGAGAACATCGTCTCGAAAAACGCGTAGTGGATCCGCGACGGCGCGATCACCGCCTCGAGCGCCTCGATCGTGCGCCTGTAGTCGGACCGGGCCACGTCGGGGCTGCGCGGCCTTGCCACCGCCTCGCCGAACCGCGCCACCATCTCGTCAGCGCCCATCGTCCCGGCCGCGACCGCCGTCTTGCAGCGGTGCTGAATCCCCGACCACAGCCGGGCCACCGGATCGCGCATCACGAACAGGAAACGCGCGTCGCCGGCCAGCGCCGCCATCTCCGCGAACGTCTCCCGGCCGAGCCGGGCATAGCAGGGCGTGTTGTCGACCACCACCTGCCCCGGCCGGCTGCCGTCGAGCAGCATCGCGGCATAGCCGTCGTGCCGTGTCCCGTCGCCGCCCAGCACGTCCACCCGCGCCGCCAGCAGCCGCTCGACCGCGGCGCCCTCGACCAGCGCCGTCCAATGATACTTGCGCACCCGCGACACCAGCGAGGCCCGACGATACCAGTCGAGATCCGGCCCGGCCTTGCGCCGGTAGAACCCGGCATGCGGCGACCGGATGGTGTCCCAGTAGTGCACTTCCTTCAGCGCCGGGACGTGCAGCGCCGGGTTGCCGCGAAACATCGCGTGCAGCCAGCTGGTGCCCGCCCGTTGCGTCCCGATGCAATAGAGCATCCGCCGGTCGGCCAGCGGCCCCGGCACGGTCGCGCCCGCCATGTCGAGCGCGGCCGCCATCATGGCTTGCCGGCCCTTTCGTCGCCGGGAAGGATGTAGTCCGCCCCTTCCCACGGCGACATGAAATCGAACTGCCGGTATTCCTGGCTCAGCTTCACCGGCTCGTAGACCACCCGCCGCTGCTCCTCGTCGTAGCGCAGCTCCACATAGCCGGTGGTGGGGAAATCCTTGCGCAGCGGAAAGCCGCGGAACCCGTAGTCGGTCAGGATCCGTCGCAGGTCCGGGTGCCCCGCGAACAGGATCCCGTACATGTCGAACACCTCGCGCTCGTACCAGTCGGCCGATGGATATTCGCCGACGATCGAGGGCACCAGCTCGTCCTCTCGCACCTGGGCCTTGACCCGGATCCGCTGGTTCAGGTGCATCGACAGGAAGTGATAGACCATGTCGAACCGCTTCTCCCGCGCCGGCCAGTCGATCGCGGTGATGTCGATCAGCGTCGTGAACCGGCAGCTCCGGTCGGTGCGCAGGTAATTGACGAACTCGGGGATGGAGCTCGGCGTCACCGTGACCGTCAGCTCGCCGCGCGACACCTCGGCCGCCAGCAGCGCGCCCTCCTGGCGCAGGGCGATCGCTTCCTTCAGGTCGTCGAAGGCGGTCTCCATGTCGTCCCCCAGGCGTCTTTTCAGCGCACGATCGTGCCGGTGCGGCGGATCTTCCGCTGCAGTTGCAAGATGCCGTAGAGCAGCGCCTCGGCGGTCGGCGGGCACCCCGGCACGTAGACGTCCACCGGCACGATCCGGTCGCAGCCCCGCACCACCGAATAGCTGTAGTGATAGTAGCCGCCACCGTTGGCGCACGACCCCATCGAGATCACGTAGCGCGGCTCGGGCATCTGGTCGTAGACCTTGCGCAGCGCCGGCGCCATCTTGTTGGTCAGGGTGCCCGCGACGATCATCAGGTCCGACTGCCGCGGGCTCGCCCGCGGCGCCGTGCCGAAGCGTTCGAGATCGTAGCGCGGCATCGACACCTGCATCATCTCGATCGCGCAGCAGGCGAGCCCGAAGGTCATCCAGTGCAGGCTGCCGGTGCGCGCCCAGTTGATCGCCGCCGATGTCGAGGTCAGCAGGAACCCCTTGTCGGCCAGCTCGTCGGAGATCAGCCGCCGCGCCGATTCCTCGTCGTAGAGGTTCTCGTAGGCGCCGACCGGCGCCACCGTATGCGGCTTCCCCGCCTCTGCGGCCGGAATGAACTTCTGTCCGCCCGCCGCGGTGATCGCCTCGGTCCGGACCACGTCGTCGCTGGTGTCTACTCCCATTCCAGCGCCCCCTTCTTCCACTCGTAGGCGAAGCCGATCGTCAGCACCGCCAGGAACACCATCATCGACCAGAACCCGAAGTGGCCGATGTACTGGAACGACACCGACCAGGGGAACAGGAACGCCACCTCCAGGTCGAAGATGATGAACAGGATCGACACCAGGTAGAACCGGACGTCGAACTTCATCCGCGCGTCGTCGAACGCATTGAATCCGCACTCGTAGGCCGAGATCTTCTCCGGATCCGGGTTCGACACCGCGACCAGCGCCGCCGAGGCCAGGAACACCAGCCCCAGCGCGATCGCGAGCCCGAGGAAGATCAGGACCGGAAGGTAATCGCGCAGCAGTTCGGTCAACTCCGCCCTCCGTCTTTTGCCTTGCCAACGCTCATATGACGCAGCGCAACTCGCTTTCGAGGCTTATCTGCCGCTGCGCACGAGGTCAACCGAGGCAGACGGCGTCAAGACGGCGTCGCGGGGCCGATCGCCGGGACGGATGCCGGCCGACTGTCGCGCCCCGCGAGGGTCGGCCATGGGCCGCGCCGCACCGGCGCCGACGCCCTCGGGGGGAGATTTCCACGACACGGACTCCGACGGCCCCTTCTGCCTGCCGCGATACCGGCACCGTCACGCGCAAAGGGCAGCGGCCGGCCCGCGGGGGTGGGCGCGAAAGCGGCCGCCCCCGGCGGGCGGGTCGGCCGCTGCCCGGGCTGAAGCCCGGGCGGGACGGCGGAACCGGAGCCTCTTCATTCTTCTGGCTCCATGCGTTCCAACGACTTAGCATAGTATCACTCACGGGCACCTGCTCTCGACGGGAGCGGCGGATACGCCCCTCACCCCCCGCTACGGCCGCCCGTAACCGCCGCCCCCCGGCGTCTCCAGCCAGAACACGTCCCCCGGCCCGATCTCCCGCCGGTCGGCCGAGGCCAGCGTCTCGACGCGCCCGTCCGCCCGCACGATCCGCGTCCGCCCGCAGTCGGCCGCCCCCCCGCCGTCCAGCCCCGGCGGCGGCACCACCCGGTGCCCCGACAGGATCGCGATGGTCATCGGCTGGAGGAACCGGATCCGCCGCGTCACCCCGTCGCCGCCGCGGAAACCGCCCCGCCCCGCCCGAGCCTTTCCGGATCGCGAACTCGTCGAGCACCACCGGAAACCGCCACTCCAGCACCTCCGGATCGGTCAGCCGCGAGTTGGTCATGTGCGAATGCACGCCGCTGGTCCCGGCATAACCCGAGCCGTCCGACAGCACCCCCGCCCCGGTGCCGCCGCAGACCGTCTCGTAGTACTGCAGCCGCGCGTCGCCCCAGGTGGTGTTGTTCATCGTCGACTGCGCCGCCGCCTGCACGCCCAGGGCCAGGAACAGCGCCGACGTCACCGCCTGGCTGGTCTCCACGTTCCCCGCGATCACCGCCGCGGGATACCGAGGCGAAAGCATGGTCCCCTGCGGCAGCACCACGTCCAGCGGCTTCATCACCCCCTCGTTCATCGGGATGTCGTCGTCGACCAGGCAGCGGAACACGTAGAGCACCGCCGCCCGCGTCACCGGCTCCGGTGCGTTGTAGTTGGTCGCGAGCTGCCCCGTCGTCCCGGTGAAATCCACCGTCGCCGATCCGCGCCTCCCGATCGACCGTGATCCGCACCCGGATCTCGCGCGGCGCCCCGTCGAAATCCGGATCCATCGGATAGACGTATTCCGCATCCCGTAGCGCCTCGATCGCCCGCCGCACGCACTCCTCCGCGTTGTCCTGCACGTGCCCCATGTAGGCCCGCACCACGTCGAGCCCGAACTGCCCCACCATCCGATCCAGCTCCCGCGCCCCCTTCTCGCACGCCGCCACCTGCGCCCTGAGGTCCGCGAGGTTGATCTCCACCGACCGCACCGGATGCGGCCCCGCGAGCAGCAGCGCCCGCGTCTCCGCCTCGCGCATCCGCCCGGCGTCCACCAGCTTCCAGTTGTCGATGTAGGCGCCCTCGTCGTGGATGGTCCGGCTGTCGGGCGGCATCGACCCCGGCGTCAGCCCGCCCACGTCGGTGTGGTGCCCGCGCGCCGCCGTGTAGAACAGCACCTCCGCCCCGCCCTCGTCCCACACCGGCCGCACCACGGTGATGTCCGGCAGGTGCGTCCCGCCGTTGTAGGGCGCGTTCAGCACATAGACGTCGCCCGCCGCCATCTCCGGGTTCTGGGCGATGATCGCCTTCACGCTCGCGCCCATGCTGCCGAGATGCACCGGCATGTGCGGCGCGTTGGCGATCAGGTCACCCTCGGCGTCGAACACCGCGCAGGAGAAATCCAGCCGCTCCTTGATCGTCACGCTGGCCGCGGTGTTCTCCAGCACCGCCCCCATCTGCTCGGCGATCGACATGTAGAGGTTGTTGAACACCTCGAGCATCACCGGATCGGCCCTCGTCCCCACCGCGTCCCGACCGCGGGCGCGCCTCGATCCGCCGCAGCTCCACATGATCGTGCCCGGTGATCCGCGCCTGCCACCCCGGCCTCGACCAGCACCGAGGTATGCGCCTCCACCAGCACCGCCGGCCCGGTCAGCCGATCCCCCGGCCGCAGCGTCCTCGCGCCGCACGAAGCGCGCATCGACCCACTTGGCCCCGAGCCAGACCGGCGCCACCAGCGCGGTCCCGGTCTCCGCCTCCGGCCGCTCCCGCTCCTCCTCCGCCCGCTCGCTCAGGTCCGCCGCAGCACCGATCGCCTCGGCCTGCGCCGCCTCGATCACCAGCGCCGCCTCGCCCGGATCGAACCCGAACCGCGCCCGATGTGCCTGCTGAAACGCCGCCTTCACCGCGCCGAGATCGTCGAACCCCACCGGCAGCGCGGTATCGGTGCCCTTCAGCTTGACGAGCAGCGTCTGCTTCAGCCGGATCCGCCCCGCCGAAACCCCCTGCGCCTCCACCTCGCCCTGCGCGTCGCTCCCGAGCCGGTCGAGCAGCGCCGCCGCCGCCAGCCGGCTTCCCTCGTCGAGATCCGCCTCCACGGCTTGCGTCCGCGTCGCCCGGATATCGGCCAGCCCCATGCCGTAGGCCGACAGCAGCGAGGCCATCGGGTGGATCAGGCACCGCTCCATCCCCAGCGTGTCGGCGATGGCGCAGGCGTGTTGCGCCCCCGCCCCGCCGAACACCGTCAGGCAATACCCCGAAACGTCATACCCCCGCTGCACGCTGATGGTCTTGATCGCGTTCGCCATGTTCTCGACGGCGATACGCAGGAACCCCTCCGCCACCTCCTCCGCCGGCTTGCCGATCTCGCCGGCGATGGCCTGGAACCCCGCCCGTGTCGCCTCCACGTCCAGCGGCCGGTCGCCGTCCGGACCGAAGATCGCCGGAAAGAACTCCGGCCGCAGCCGCCCGGTCAGCACGTTGGCGTCCGTCACCGCCAGCGGCCCGCCCCGCCCGTAGGCCGCCGGCCCCGGACTGGCGCCGGCGCTCGCCGGTCCCACCCGCATCCGCGCACCGTCGAACGACAGCACCGACCCGCCCCCGGCGGCGACGGTATGGATGTTCATCATCGGCGCCGTGATCCGAACCCCGGCGATCGCGGTATTCAGCACCCGCTCGAACTCGCCGGCGAAGTGGCACACGTCGGTCGAGGTTCCGCCCATGTCGAAGCCGATGATCCGCGCCTGCCCGGCGATCTGGCTGGTCCTCACCGCCCCCACCACGCCGCCCGCCGGCCCGCTCAGGATCGCGTCCTTGCCCTGGAACAGCCCGGCCCCGGTCAGCCCGCCGCTCGACTGCATGAACATCAGTTTCCCGGTCATGTCGCCGTCGAACGCCGCCGCCACCCGGTCGATGTAGCGCCGCAGGATCGGCGTGAGATACGCGTCGACCACCGTGGTGTCGCCCCGGCTCACCATCTTCATCAGCGGACTGACCCGGTGGCTCACCGACACCTGCGCGAACCCCGCCGCCCCGGCCAGCGCCGCCGCCCGCGCCTCGTGCGCCTGATGCCGGTAGCCATGCACGAACACGATGGCGCAGGCCCCAAACCCCGCCGCGCGCGCCGCCGCCAGTTCGTCCGCCAGGTGCGCCTCGTCGAGCGGCACCTCCACGGTCCCGTCCGCCCGCACCCGCTCGCGCGCCTCGATGGTCCGCGCATGCAGCATCTCCGGCAGCACGATCCGCCGGTCGAACAGCCGCGGCCGGTTCTGATAGCCGAGCCGCAACTGCTCCCCGAGCCCCTGCGTCGTCACCAGCACCACCGGCTCGCCCTTGCGCTCCAGGAGCGCGTTGGTCGCCACCGTCGTCCCCATCCGCACCGCCGCGACCCGCGCCGCCGGGATCGCCGCCTCCGCCTCCAGCCCGAGAAACCCCCGGATCCCGTGCAGCGCCGCGTCGGCATACTGCCCGTCGTTCTCCGACAGCAGCTTCGCCCGATGCAGCCCCCCCTCGGGATCCCGCGCCACGATGTCGGTAAAGGTGCCCCCGCGATCGATCCAGAAATCCCAGGCCGTCATCGCCGCCCCCCGGTCATGCTTTCAGGTCTTCATACGGCCTTGAAACCTGGAGAGCAGTCGTTTTCCGCCCACAGGCGGAAAACAAGCAAAAAACAATGCGCGCACCGCGCGCCCAAAATCGCGGCAACAGCCGCGCCCCAACCCCGGCGGCGCGCGGCACCGCCCGGCGTCAAGCGGATGATCGAGCCGAACAAGCGCCATCACCCGCGATTGACAGGCCAACCATCGAAGCCGATCGGGCTTCTGGCGACGGTTGCCGCCGGCCTCCCATTCGCGGTCGCCTGGGACGTGATTTCGGCGCTCCTTTCGCAGTTCCACGTGATCGGGACCGGGTACCTCTCGATGTTCCGCTGCGGAGGCGTTGGGAGAACCGGTCTGAGAGGAACGTGTCCGGCCCGATGATCCCCGATGACTGCCCCGTTGATCCCTCAAACCCTAGCGTTTCACTCTACATACGCATCCCATATGCCTTCCATACGCTTTCCATGTCCCCCGGATCCGCCGTTAACGCCCCCGGCCACGATTCGCTTTTGTGCGCCGCCACCTGCCCTGCTACCCTTCACCCCATGTCGATCTGGACCCGCATCACCGAGGCGATCGCCGCCGTTCTCGCCCGCGGCGAAGGCCTGCTCTCGGTCTTCGAGCGCCGCCGCGCCCCCGAGCGCAGCGTCGCCTTCACCATCGCCGTCATCAGCCTCGGCGCCAAGATGGCCAAGGCCGACGGCCTGGTCCGCCCCGCCGAAGTCACTGCTTTCCGTCAGGTTTTCCAGATCGCCCCCGAGGACGAGGCCGCCGCCGCCCGCGTCTTCGACCTCGCCCGCCAGGACGTCGCCGGCTTCGATGCGTACGCCCGCCAGATCGCCCGGATGTTCGCGGCCTCGCCGCAGGTGCTCGAGGACATCCTCGAGGGCCTGTTCCACATCGCGCTGGCCGACGGCCGCTACCACGAGGGCGAGGAAGGCTTCCTGCGCCGGGTGGCCGAGATCTTCGGCATCGCCCCGCTCGCCTTCGACTGCATCGAGGCCCGCCACCTCTCCGGCCGCGCCCGGGATCCCTGGCAGGTGCTCGGCGTGCCCCGCGACGCCGATCTCGCCACCGTCCGCGCCCGCTGGCGGACGCTGGTGCGCGCCAACCACCCCGACAAGATGATCGCCCGCGGCCTGCCGGTCGAGACCGTCAACCTCGCCAACGCCCGCCTCGCCCAGATCAACACCGCCTGGGAAGAGATCTCCGCCCGCAGGCGCGCCGCGCAGCCGGCACACTGAGCTTGGCAACGCCGCCGCACCGCTGCTAAGCGGGGCGCACCCGATCCTCCGACCCCGCAAGGCGCCGCATGCTCATTCTCATCTACCAGGGCGCCGTCATCGGCCTCGGCGCGACGATCCTCATGGACCTGTGGAACGCGCTGGTCGCCCGCCTCCTCGGCGACAAGCCCCCCGACTGGGTGCTGCCGGGCCGCTGGTTCCGCCATCTCGCCCACGGCCAGGTGTTCCACGACGACATCGCGGCCGCCGAACCCTGGGTCCACGAACGCACCCTCGGCTGGACCGGCCACTACGCCGTCGGCATCCTCTACGGCATCGTCTTCGCGCTGATCGCCGGCGCCGGCTGGATGGCCTCGCCCACCCTGCGCCCGGCCTGGATCTTCGCGATCCTGACCATCGCCGCCGGCTGGTTCCTGCTCCAGCCCGGCATGGGCCTCGGCTGGGCCGCCTCCCGCGCCGCCAACCCGCCCAAGACCCGCGCCCTCGGCCTCCTCGCCCACACCGCGTTCGGCATCGGCCTCTGGGGCACCGCCCTGCTCATCCGCTAGGACTGCGACCCATGCACGACATCCGCCAGATCCGCGACGACCCGCACGCCTTCGACGCCGCCCTCGCCCGCCGCGGCCTCGCCGCCGCCGCGCCGGAGATCCTCGCTGTCGACGAAACCCGCCGCGCCCGCATCGCCGCCGCCGAAGCCGCGCTGGCCGAGCGCAACGCCGCCAGCCGCGAGGTCGGCGCCGCCAGGGGCCGCGGCGACACCGCCGAATTCGAGCGCCTCCGCGCGCTGGTCGCCGACAAGAAGACCGAGATCGCCCGCCTCGAGGCCGAGGCGGCCGAGGCCGACGCCGCCCTGCGCGAGCTGCTGATGGGCATCCCCAACCTGCCGATGGACGACGTCCCCGACGGCCCGGACGAGACCGCCAACGTCGAGATCCACCGCTGGGGCGCCCCGCGCAACTTCCCGATGACCCCGCGCGAGCACTTCGAGATCCCGGCCGCGAAGCCCGGCCTCGACTTCGAGGCCGCCGGCCGCCTCTCGGGCGCCCGCTTCGTGGTGATGAAGGGCGCGATCGCCCGCCTCCACCGCGCCCTCGCCCAGTTCATGCTCGACACCCACACCGGGCGCCACGGCCTCACCGAGGTCTGGACCCCGGTGCTGGTGCGCGACGAGGCGATGCTCGGCACCGGCCAACTCCCGAAGTTCGCCGAGGACAGCTACCGCACCACCAACGGCTGGTGGCTGATCCCGACGGCGGAGGTCACGCTGACCAACCTCGTCGCCGGCCAGATTCTCGACGAGACCCAACTCCCGATCCGCATGACCGCCCACACCCAGTGCTTCCGCTCCGAGGCGGGCTCCGCCGGCAAAGACACCGCCGGCATGCTCCGCCAGCACCAGTTCGAGAAGGTCGAGATGGTCTCGATCGCCCGCCCGGAGGACTCGCGGCCTGAACTCGACCGCATGACCGGCTGCGCCCAGGCCATCCTCGAAGCCCTGAACCTCCCCTACCGCACGTTGGTGCTCGCCACCGGCGACATGGGCTTCGGCGTCCGCCGCACCCACGACATCGAGGTCTGGCTGCCCGGCCAGGACACCTACCGCGAGATCTCCTCGGTCTCGCTCTGCGGCGATTTCCAGGCCCGCCGGATGAACGCCCGCTTCCGCCGCGGCGAAGGCGCGAAACCGGAGTTTGTCCACACCCTCAACGGCTCCGGCCTCGCCGTCGGCCGCACCCTGATCGCCGTGCTCGAGAACGGCCAGGAAGCCGACGGCTCGGTGACCCTCCCCGAAGGGCTCCACCCCTACCTGTCGGGGAGCACCCGCATCACCCCCGACGGCATCCTCGCCTGACGATCGGAACCAGGCCTCTCCAGAAGTTCATACAGCAAGCTTACCTGGAGAGCAGTCCGCCACGCGCCGCGGCGCGTGGCAAAACAGGAACCGTGCGCGCACCTGCGCGCTCATTTTGGCGGCAAAGGCCGCCCCGGCGCTCGGGAAAAGTCGAGACCCGCCTCGTCAGGCCGCCTCCGGAAGTCCGACATCTTCGTCCGACCAACGTCCGATGCGTGCGGTCAACGGTCATGGTCAACTCGCTCCACTGCTTGCAAATCCAGGAAACGGAGCTCACGCGATGACCTCTTCGAAACTTCTCCGCAGCGGCGTCAGCGCCCTTGCCCTCGGCCTCTGCATCGCCGCGACGCCGGTCAGCATCGATCTCAGCACCGGCGATGGCGGCTTCCTCGGCCTCAGGGCGAGCTCGGCGCTCGCCAAGGACGGCGGCGACGACCACGGCGGCGGCGACCACGGCGACGACCACGGCGGCGGCGGCGGCGGCCAAGGCCACGACGACCGCCAGGGCGACGATCGGGGCGGAAGCGGCCGCGGGGGCGATGACAGCGGCAGCGACCGGAGCGGGCGCGGCGGTGACGACAGGAATGGCGGCACTGGCGGCGGAGGGTATGACGACGGTGGCAACGACCGCCGCGGCCGCGGCTCGGACGACGGCCCCCCGGGCGGCACCTCGGGCGGCACCTCGGGCGGCACCGCGACCGGCGTCAGCACCGGCTCCAATTCCGGCGGCCTGCGCGTCGTCGAGGCCGAGGACTCCGGCTCGGGCCTGGAGATCCTCTACTCCAATGGCATCAGGGAGGAGCTGCAGGGTTCGCGCTACGAGCTCAAGAACGCGGCCGGGCGGACGGTGATCGAGCGCACGGCGACCGCGGCCGACCTGGCGCGCATGGACGGCAACGTCCGGAACTCCGGGGTGGCGACGACCAGCGGCGTGACTGCAGGCGCCCGGCCGGTCCCGCGCGTGCCCGCCGGCTCGCAGGTCCGTCGGGTCGAGATCGGCAACCAGAGCGTGGAGGTCGGCTACAGCACGGGCTGGCGCGAGCAGGTCGAGCGCAGCCGCTACGAGCTCAAGGACCCCAACGACAACACCGTCGTCGAGCGCCGCGCCACGCAGGAGGATGTCGACCGCCTGATGGCGCTCGCCCGCTGAAGCTCGTCGTCGAGGAGGCTCGGAGCCGCGGGCCTTTCGCCCCGCGGCTCCGGCGTTCCGCCAGGCCTCAGCGCTCGCCCCAAGCCTCACGGGCGATCAGGGCCGCCTCTACCCGGTTGCGGGCGTGCAGCTTCTCGAGAATCGACGTCATGTAGTGCTTGACGGTCTTCTCCTGGATGCCGAGGTCCCCGGCGACTTCCCGGTTGCTGTGGCCCAGCGCGACACGCCGCAGGATCTCCTCCTCGCGGTGCGTCAGTTCGTCGATCGGCCGCCGCCCGGGCCGTTTCGGCGGCGCCTGCATGTCCCCGAGGATACGCGCGGCGAGGGCGGGGGAGACGTGGGCCTCCCCCCGGGCGACGCCCTCGAGGATCTCGGTCAGCTCGCGCGCCGAGACGCCCTTCAGCACGTAGCCGATGGCGCCTGCCCGGAGGGCGCCGGCCACGTCCTCCTCGGCCTCCGAGACCGTGAGCATGGCGATCCTGATGCCGGGTGCGATGGCGGCGATCCGCTTCGCCGCATCGATCCCGCCGCCTGGCATCGAGATGTCGAGCACCACGAGATCGGGCGCGGTCTCTCCGGCCATCCCCACGGCCTCGTCGGCGCTGCCGGCGGCGCCGACCACCTCGAACCGGCCCGTCTCCTCGAGTGACCGCACCAGACCGTCGCGAAAGATCGGATGATCGTCGGCAACCACAACCCGCACGCTCATGTCTGCGTCTCCTTGCCGATCGGAAGTGTCAGCGAAATCGTCGTTCCCGCGGCGCCGCTCGCGATCTCGAGAGCGCCGCCGAGGCTCTCGGCGCGGTCGCGCAGCCCGGCCAGGCCCTGCCCCCTCTCGGTTCTGCCGGATCCAGCGGGGTCGGGCTTGAAACCCGGACCGTCGTCTCGCACCACCGCGACGATCGCCTCGCTACCGGCCGTCACCGCGACGTTCACCTGCGCCTGTGGCGCATGACGCGCCGCATTCGACAATCCCTCCTGCAGGAAGCGGTAGACGCAGATCCTGAAGGAATCGTCGATCTCCGGATCGTCCGGCCCTCCGTACGCGACGGACACCGGGCCTCCGGCCGGACGCAGATGGGCGTCGACGGACCGCTGCACGACTTCGGCGAGCGGCACGCCGCTGAGGTCGGGCAACGACAAACCCTTGGAAATCGAGCGAATCTCGCTCAGCGCCGAGCGCATGGCCTCGCGGATCGTGGCAGCCTCGGCGCGCCCCGCGTCGGTATCCGGCACCACGGACTCAAGACGCATCGCGGCGAGCGCAATGTACTGGGCCGGACCGTCGTGGAGGTCAGCGCTCGTGCGGCGCAGGATGCGGTCGGTCTCCGAGGTTGCGCGTGCGGAGGCCTCGATCGCGCGTCGGCGGAGCGCACCGTTCTGGGCGGCGATGCGATCGCTTTCCGCGATCTGCGCCTCGAGCATCGTCCTCTGGCGCTCGATGGTGCGACCGCCGGCACGCACGATGCCCGTCAGCATCAGCGCGCTGACCAGAAAGACGCCCGCGACCAGCAACCAGCTCTTGCGGCGCGCGTCGGCGAGATCGGCCGCGAGCGCGGTCGCGACCTCGTAGAACTCCGCGACCGCGATCACCTCTCCCGACCAGACCTCGCGGACCGGGGAATAGACCTCGAGCAGCGGCAGATCCAGGGCGGCTTCGCCGGCGCTCTCGGGATTGTCGAGATCCGCGAAGGTCCCGCTGACCTCTCCCTCCCACGCCCGGATCAGCTCGGCCGTGGGGGCGAAGCGCTGGCCGACGATCCCGGCATCGGAGGCATAGGCGACGACGCCGCCCGGCTTCCAGATCTTGAACGATACGATCCGGTCGCCGATCGGCGTGTTGGCGAAGGTTTCGGTCAGCGCCCGCTCCGCCGGTGCCGACAGGCGGTCGTTGGCCGCGAGTTCCTGACTGAGCGGCGAGATGAAGCTCTCGACGTAGAGCGCCGCCGCCGAGGCAGTGCTGTCGACCACCGATTGCTGGATCCGGCCGGTGGTCCAGGTGCCGATCGACAGCATGGCCGCAAGCATGACCAGCCCGCCCGTCGCCACGAACTTGACGACGAGCGGTGCCGCGCGCCAGCGACCGATCGGACTCATGCTCAGGCCTCCCGCCTGCCGGAAACCCCGGTCCCATAATCCAATCGAACGATCGCGAACATGGACTTAAGTCGGATCGTCTGAACGCCTGCGTCCCACGAGCCCGTGGAGCATGCCGGTTCAGGACGACACCGATGGAGCGGCCTGCTTCGGCGCCGTGCGGTAGGAGACGGCTCTTGCGTCCGGCCGGCGTGCCCGGACCGGGCCGCTCAGGCGGCCGTCGGGTAGAACGCCTCGTAGATCGGCTCCAGCGTGTGCGCGTCGAACAGCGAGGACACGCTGGTCCCGTTGGCGATGTTGAGGATCGCCTGCCCCAGGAGCGGCGCCACCGTCACCGTCCGGATGTTACGCGCCTTGCGCACCGCCGCGCCCTGCTCGATCGAGTCGCTCACCACCAGGCTCTTCATCGACGAGGCCGCGATCCGCTCCACCGCCGGCCCCGACAGCACGCCGTGGGTGATGTAGGCGTGCACCTCCTTGGCGCCGTGGTTCATCAGCAGATCCGCGGCCTTCACCAGCGTCCCCGCGGTATCGACGATGTCGTCGACGATCACGCAGATCCGCTCGGCCACGTCGCCGATCACCGTCATCGAGGCCACCTCCCCCGGCCCCGCCCGCCGCTTGTCGACGATCGCCAGTTCCGCCCCGATCCGCTCGGCGAGCTCGCGCGCCCGCGACACGCCGCCCACGTCCGGCGACACCACGGTGATCTCCTGGAGGTTGTGGAAATTGTGCCGGATATCGAGCGCGAACACCGGAGAGGCATAGAGGTTGTCCACCGGAATGTCGAAGAACCCCTGGATCTGGGCGGCATGCAGATCCAAGGTCAGCACCCGCTCGATCCCGGCCACCGTCAGCAGGTTCGCCACCAGCTTGGCGCTGATCGGCGTGCGCGCCTTCGAGCGCCGGTCCTGCCGGGCGTAGCCGAAATACGGCATCACCGCGGTGATCCGGTTCGCCGACGACCGCCGGAGCGCGTCGCACATGATCAGCAGTTCCATCAGGTTGTCGTTCGCCGGGTTCGAGGTCGACTGGATGATGAACATGTCCTCGCCGCGGACGTTCTCGAACACCTCGACGAAGATCTCCGCATCGTTGAACCGCTCGACCCGGGTCTCGACCAGTTCGACCGCCTCGCCCCGGTGCATCGAGATCCGCCGCGCGATCGACTTGGCCAGCGGCTGGTTGGAGTTGCCCGCGATCAGCTTGGGCTTGAAGAGCGGATTCATCGGCAAGCAAAACCTCTCGCGGCTGCGGCCCGGGCCTCGGGTCGGGGTTATCATCGCCACCCGACCTTGCAAAGCCCCGGATTCTGCCGATGCTGAACCCCAACCGCCGAAGGAGGCCCGGCCATGGCGACCATCGACTACTACCTGTTTCCCCTCTCGCCGTTTTCCTATCTCGCCGGCCTGAAGCTCGAGGAGGTCGCCGCACGCCACGGCGCCGAGATCGCCTACAAACCCGTGCAGCTGATGCGAATCTTCTCCGAGACCGGGACCCTGCCGCCCAAGGACCGCCACGTCTCGCGCCGCCGCTATCGCGAGCAGGACCTCAGACGCCTGGCCGCCGCGACCGGCCTCCCCCTCAACCTCCAGCCGCGCCACTGGCCCACCAACCCGGTCCCCGCCTCCGCCGCGATCATCTCCGCCGGCGAAGTGGGCGGCGGCGACATGGGCCGGCTCGTCCACGGTCTGCTCGGCGCGGTCTGGGCCGAGGACCGCGACATCGCCGAGGACGAGGTGGTGCGCGACATCCTGAGCCAGGCGGGCTTCGATCCCACTGTCGCCGACCGCGGCCTGCTGACCGCCGTCGAGACCCTCGAGCGCAACACCGACGAGGCGCTGCGCCGCATGGTGTTCGGCGCGCCCAGCTACGTCGTCGGCGACGAGGTGTTCTGGGGCCAGGACCGCCTGCCCCTGCTCGACGCCCATCTCGCCGCCCTCTGAGCTCCGCCACCATCTACGGGGCGCCGGTTCCGGCGCGAAGCCGGCCGCATGGTGGCCGCGATCAACCGCCCCGACGCCTCGTCAGGCGCGCTCCGCGGATTTCTCGGCGGCCGTCTCGCCCTGGAGCACGCCCAGCAGCGTCGCCACCTCCGCCGCCGCCGTCGACCAGCTGCAGACCAGCCGCGCCGAGACCGGCACGTCGCCCGGCCCCTCGAGGTCCTGGTTGCCCGGCCAGAGGTAATACCGCGCCCCCGCCGCCTGTGCCGCCCGGTGCCCGGCCCGCGGCCAGGCCGCGAACACCGCGTTCGCCTCGACCGGATGCACCAGCCGCGCCCCCGGCAGATGCGACAGCCCGCGCGCCAGCTCGGCGGCCCGCGCGTTCGCCCGCCGCGCCAGCTCCAGCCACAGCCCGCCGGCCAGATACGCCTCCATCTGCGCCGACAGGAACCGGTGCTTCGAGAACAGGTGCCCGCCGCGCTTGCGCCGCAGCTCGAACTCCCACGCCCGGCCCGGATCGAACAGCACCACCGCCTCGACCCCCAGACAGCCGTTCTTGGTGCCGCCGAAGCTCAGCACGTCCACCCCCGCCTTCCAGGTCAGCTCCGCCGGCGTGCAGCCGAGATGCACCAGCGCGTTGGCGAACCGCGCGCCGTCCATGTGCACCGGCAGCCCTGCGGCCCTCGCCATCCCCGCCAGCGCCGCCACCTCGTCCGGCCGGTAGACTGCCCCCGCCTCGGTGGCGTTGGTCAGGCTCAGCGCCCCGCGCTGGACGTTGTGGACGCCGACCAGCGCGGTCGCGGCCAGCGCCTGCTCGAAACTCTCCGGCGCGATCTTCGCATGCGCCCCGTCGAGCAGCGTCAGCTTGGCGCCGCCGGTATAGAACTCCGGCGCCGCGCATTCGTCCTCCTCGACGTGGGCGTTGCGGTGGCAGTAGACCGTCGCCCACGGCGGGCACAGGCAGGCAAGCCCCAGCGCGTTCGCCGCGGTCCCGGTCGCCACCAGGTACACCGCCGCTTCCGGCGCCTCGAACACCTCGCGGATCCGCGCCGTCACCCGCGCCATGCCGTCGTCCGCCCCGTAGGACATCGCATGCCCGGCGTTCGCGCGCACCACCGCCTCCATCACTTCCGGCGCGGCGCCGCTGGCGTTGTCGGACGTGAACCACATCACACGTCCTCCTCGATCACGTGGTCCTCCAGATCGTCCTCCTCCACGTCGTACTCCGCCGCCATCCGCCCCCGCAGGCTCACCCCGGAACGATGCACGCTCGCCGGATCGCCCGAGATCAGCGGATGCCAGTCGGCCAGCGCCCGCCCCTCGTGCACCAGCCGGTAGGCGCAGGTCTTCGGCATCCAGTGCAGCACCTCGTCGACGTTGTCGCGGGTCAGCACCACGCAGCCCCGCACCAGCTGCCGGCGCAGCGCATAGTTGCCGCACCGGCAGGTCCCGAGGTCGAGCAACCGGCACGCGACGTTGGTGTAGGCGACCTTGCCGGTGTCCTCGTCCTCGAGCTTGATCAGGCAGCACTTGGCGCAGCCGTCGCACAGCGCCTCCCACTCGGCGCGGCTGAGCTCGTCGAGCGTGTAGCGGCGCCAGAACTCGGGGCGCAGCGCGTCGTCGGAATCGGCATCGTCGGAATCGGGGGGCTTCTCCATCGCCCGACTCTCGCGCGTTCCGCGGCCGAACGAAAGGCTCAAGCGGCGGCGCCGACCGCCGCCAGCCCCGCCTCCACCTCGGCCACCGGAACGCTGCCGGGCCGCATCCCCTCGCGCGCCATCCGCGCCGCCAGCCCGAGGAACCACGCGTTCGCCGGCACCGGCACGCCATGCAACCGCCCGAGCAGCACGATCTCGCCGTTCAGCCAGTCGGTCTCGAGCGAGCCGGTCCCGCGCGCGAGGCTCTGGGTGGTCGAGCCGCCCGACCGCGTCACCCCCTCGATCGGCGCGATCTTCATCAGCGAGTCGCGCCGCGGATCGCCGGCGATGTCGCGCCAGCCGATCCCCGCGGCCGCCAGCACCGCTTCCGCCTCCGCCCGCAGCACCCCCCGGAACCGGCGATGCTCCGGATCCTGCCCCAACGCCGCCTCCACCACGTTGCCCAGATTCATCAACAGCTTGCCGTACTTGCTTTCCATCACGTCCGGCATCACGAAGCCGGCGATATTCGCCGCCCCCAGCATCGCCGCCAGCGCCTCGTCCTCCGCATCGCTGCCGGCGGGATACCGCCCGATGTCGAGGATCCCGTGCCGCGGCGCGCCGTGCGCCGCCACCTCGCCCGGCTCGAGGAACCCGGCGGGCAGGATCACCGTGACCGCGTGGACGTTCGCAAACAGCCGCAGCGCCATCCGCTCGTTGGCGACCCCGTTCTGCACGCAGAACACCGGCTGCCCGACGACGCCCGCCGCCCTGAGCCGCTCCAGCGCCGCGCCGGTGTCCTGCGACTTCATCGTCAGCAGGATCGCGTCGCCGGGCCGGAAGTCGATCTCGCCCGGATCGCCGACACAGGGGAAACGCGCCCGCCGCGTCGCCTCGGGCGTGCGCAGCAGCAGGCCGCCGTCGCGGATCGCCGCAAGTTGCGCCCCCCGGGCGATCCCGACCACCGGCTGCCCCGCCAGCGCCAGCGCCGCCGCCACCGTGCCGCCGATCGCACCCACACCATAGACGATCACCCGCATCCGCTGTTCTCCGAATTCCGCGTTCCGTTCAGGGGGCCGCGGCGCGGGCGGCGAAGGCGCGCTGGGCGAACCGGCGCCGGTAGCCGCCCGGCGTAAGCCGGGTCGAGCGCTTGAACAGGCCCCGGAAGAACGCCCCGTTCTCGTAGCCCACGTCGGCGGCGATGGCCTCGATCGAGGCGTCGGTGCGTTCCAGCCGCCGCTTCGCCTTCTCGATGCGCAGCCGCTGGACATAGCCGATCGGCGTCAGGCCGGTCGCCCGCCGGAACCGGCGCTCGATGGTCCGCACCGGCAGTCCGGCGACCCCCGCGATCTCCTCGACCGGGCTCGCCACCATGTAGTGCGCATCGAGCCAGTCCTGCAGCCGGAGCACCAGCGCATCGCCGTGCCCGCGCGGCGGCGCGAAACCGGCGTAGGGCGCCTGGCCCTCGCCATGCCATTGCAGCATCAAGAGGCGCGCGATGCCCTGCGCGGCGGTCGGGCCGACGTGCCGGGCGATCAGGTGGAGCGCGAGATCGTGCCACGAGGCGACGCCGCCGGTGGTGACGAGTTCGCCGCGCTCGCCCGCGGTCACCAGCGCCTCGTCGGGACGCAGCCGCACGTCGGGGAACCTGCGGCGGAAGATCGGGGCGAAGGCCCAGTGGATCGTCGCATCCTGTCCGGCGAGGACGCCGGTTTCGGCGAGAAGCAGCACGCCGGTGCAGGCCGAGCACAGCATCGCCCCCTGCCCGTGCATGGCGCGCAGCCAGTCGACCAGCTCGGGCGCGCGGCCGGTGATCCAGTCGCGACCGTCGACCATCATCAGCGGCACGATGGCGATGTCGGTGCGCGCGACGTCGGCGCAGGCACGATGGATGCCGATCGGCAGGCCGCTCGCCCCGCGCATCGGCGCGGTATCGGTTCCGACGATCTCCACCGCGAACGGCCGCTTCGGCACGTCGGGCTCGAATTTCGCCAGAAGCTCGAAGGCGTTCAGCGTCTCGAACAGGCCGCTGAGCGGCGTCGCCTGTGCATCCCCGGTAGCGACGATGCTGACCTGAACGGGAGTGTCCATCCCGCGCCCCCTGTCGCAAATGGATCGCTGCTGGCGAGTCTGGCACTCGAATCGCGACGGCGCAACCGTCACCCTCGAGGCCACGATCACGCAGAGACGGGAGCAGACCATGACCACGACATCACCGACCATCAACGGACTCGACACCGGCGCACTCGGCGGCCTCGTCGACATGCTGAAGCAGCATCCCGAGGGCGGCCGCGTCAGCTTTGCCGCGCAGAGCCGCTGGCAGGACGGGGCGCGGGTGCTGACGCGGCTCGCGGGCTACCGCATCGACGGCGACGAGGCGCACGGGGAGGAGCGGCGGTTCGTGCTGCTGAGCGACGAGCCGACCGAGCTCAGCGGCACCGATGCCGCCCCCGCGCCGGTCGAGCAACTGATGCACGCGCTTGCAGGCTGTATCGGCGCCACGATCAACGCCCGGGCCGCGTTCGCGGGCGTGAAGCTCGACCGCCTCGATCTGACGATCGAGGGCGGCGTCGACCTGCACGGCATCTTCGGGCTCGAACCGCGGGCGCGGCCCGGGGTGCAGGGACTCACGGTCACGGTCGACATCGCCGCGGACGCGGCGCCGGAGCGGCTGCGCGAGATCGTCGCGGCGGGGATCGGCACCTCGCCGATCCGGGACAGCGTCGAGCACGGCGTGCCGATCGAAGCCGTCGTCCGGATCGCCTGAGCCCGGACGAGAGGAAGTGTCCGACATGCTTTTCGCAAATCGCTTCGAGGAGGTGGTCGCCAGCCGCGAGCGCCTCCGCGAGATCGTCAGGGAGCCGTCGCGGCTGGTAGCCCACAAGGTGATCGATCACCTCGACGGCTTCTGCCGCAGCTTCATCGCCGCGTCGCCTTTCGTCGTGGTGGCGTCGCGCAGCGCCGCCGGGGCGGTCGATCTGTCGCCCAAGGGCGATCCGCCGGGCTTTGCCGAGGTGCTGGACGACCGCACCCTCGCCATCCCCGAGCGCCTCGGCAACAACCGGGTGGATACGCTTTGCAACCTCGTCGAGGACGACCGGGTCGGCGCGATCTTCCTGGTTCCGGGCCGGCGCGAGACGCTGCGGATCAGCGGCCGCGCCGCGATCGTCCGGGACGCCGGCCTGAACGACCGGCTGGCCTGCAACGGCCGGCCGCCGAACCTCGCGCTGGTGATCGCGGTGGATCGCGCCTTCTTCCACTGCGCCAAGTGCATGATCCGCTCGGGCCTCTGGGAACCGGAGAAGTGGCCGGAGGCCGACGATCTTCCCACGCTCGCCCAGACCATGGTCCGCCACGGCAACCTGCCGGACCGGGTGAAGGACGTCGACGAGATCGTGCGGCAGGATGCCGAGACCCGGCTCTACTGAACGGTCCCGGCCTTGCCCCCCACGGCGGCGGAAGCTCGCACGGCCCGGGCGTCGCTGCTGGCCCGGCCGCGGCCGCCCGCGATGAGGGCAGCGGCACGCCCGCGGGGGGCCGCCAAAGCGGCCGCCCGGGGGGGCGGGCGGCCGCTGGCGCCGGGCGCCGGACGGACGACTCACCCGCGCACCTCGGCCCCACGATCCGTCATATGCGACAGCGCTGGCTCTCCGAAAAAAGGTTGACTCAGTCAACTTTATTTCATAACTCACAACGAAATCATAGGCTTGCTGACATATCACGCGCGCAACGCACCCCCTCTCCAGTCGGCCGCACCGATCGCGAAGACCACTTGCCGGCGCAGCGGATCCCCGTCCGGCAGGTCCGGCCAGTCGAAGTCCCGCGTCGGATCGGGGCGCATCCCCAGACGCCGCATCACCGCCAGCGACCGCGCATGCCCGGCATCGGTGAAGGCGACGATCTCAGCCAGCCCCAGCGCCCCGAAGCCGTGGCCGAGCCAGCCGCGGGCCGCCTCGGTCGCGTAGCCGTGCCCTTGATGCGCGACCGGCAGCCGCCAGCCGATCTCGACGCAGTCCCCCAGCGGCGGATCGAACCGACCGCGCGCCAGCCCCACCATCCCGACGAACGCCCGGTCGCTCCGGCGCTCGACCGCCGCGAAGCAGAACCCCTCCGTCCGCCACCGCTCGGTGAACCCGTCGATCTCCGCATCGCTTTCCCGTCGCGTCAGCGGATGGGGAAAGTCCATCACCGCCGGATCGGCGTTCATCGCCGCGAACGGCGCCCGATCCCGCCGCTTCCAGGGCCGCAGCAGCAGCCGCTCCGTCGTGATCATCTCCCCGCCTCCCAGCCCGCCCGATTAATGGCGTAGAGAAGATGCCGGCGCAGCCGGTGCCCCTCCGGCAGCGCCGGATGCTCGAAGTCGCGCGCCGGGTCCGGCTTCATTCCCAGCCGCCGCATCACCGCCTGCGACGGCAGGTTGGCCGACGCGGTGAAGGCGATGATCTCGTCGAGACCCATCGCCCCGAAGCCGTGCGCCAGCCACGCCCGGGCCGCCTCGGTTGCATATCCCTGCCCCCAGTAGTCCCGCGCCAGCCGCCACCCGATCTCCACCGACCCGTTCAGCGGCGACTCCATCGTCGTGAAGCGCACCCGCGCCAGGCCCACCATCCCCAGGAACGCCCCGTCCGCCTTGCGTTCCGCGACCCCGAAGCAGACACCGTCCGAGGCCCAGCGATCCCGCAGCCGCGCCACCAGGGCGTCGCTCTCGACCCGGGTGAGCGGCTTCGGAAAGTGCCGCATCACCTCACGATCGCCGTTGAGTTCCGCGAAGTCCGCCCGATCCGTTCGGTTCCACGTCCGAAGCAGCAGCCGCTCGGTCTCGAGCATCAGGCCCGCGCCAGCCGCGCCCGCACCTCGGCCACGTCGGCCTGCATCTGCGCCACCAGCGGCTCGATCACGTCGAACTTCAGCTCCGGCCGAAGCCAGGCGACCAGCGCCACCGAGACCTGGGCGCCGTAGAGATCGCCCTCGAAGTCCAGCAGGTAGACCTCCAGGTTCGGCGCGCTCGCCCCGAAGGTCGGCCGCACCCCGATCGACGCCGCCCCGCGATACCGCCCGGCATGCGGCCCGTCGAGCACGTCGACCAGCACCGCGTAGATCCCGAACCGCGGCAGCAGCAGCCCCTCCGGCACCAGGTTCGCGGTTGGAAACCCCAGCGCGCGGCCCCGCTTCTCACCGTGCCGCACCTCCCCCTCGATCCGGTGCCAGTGGCCGAGAATGCGCGCCGCCTCCTCGGGCCGCCCCTCTTCGAGCGCCGCCCGGATCGCGCTGGACGACAGATCGCCGCCCCCCGCATCCGAGATCAGCGGTGCAGACGTCACCCCGAACCCGTGCGCGCGGCCCAACTCCGCCAGCACCGCCACGTCGCCGGCGCGCCCCTTGCCGAAGCGGAAGTCCGCGCCCACCACCACGTGCCTGACCCCGAGCCCGTCCGCGAGCACCCGCTCGGCGAACTCTTCGGGCGACAGCCCCGCCAGCGCCGCGCCGAACGGCAGTTCGTAGAGAACCTCGACCCCGAGCTTCTCCAGCCGCCGCGCCCGCGCATCCGCCGTCATCAGCCGGAACGGCAGCGCGTCGGGCGCGAAGAAGCTGCGCGGATGCGGCTCGAAAGTAACGACCCCGAAGGCCGCGCCGATCTCCGCCGCGGCGGCATGCGCCAGCGCCAGCACCGACTGGTGCCCGAGATGCACCCCGTCGAAATTGCCCATCGCCACCGCCGCGCCGCGGTCTGCGGCGTCGATCCCGCGATAGTCGTGGAAGCGCTTCATGGGCCCCCTCGGCGGGCCCCATGGTCCCGCGTCAGTCGAACTTGCGGCTCGGGGCCAGCACCAGCGCCTCGCCTTCGAGCACGACCGTATCGCCCACGCGGGCGGCGCAATCAAGCGTGACCCGCCGTCGAGAATGATCGATCTCGCGCACCCGCACCGTCGCCTCGACCCGGTCGCCCGGCCGCACCGGCGCCCGGAACTTCAGGGTCTGCCCGAGGTAGACCGTCCCGTGCCCCGGCAACTGCTCGCCGATCACCGCCGAGATCAGCGCCGCCGTCAGCATCCCGTGCGCGACCCGGCCCTCGAAGATGGTGTCTCGCGCATAGTCGTCGTCCAGATGTACAGGGTTGCGGTCGGTCGAGAGCTCGGCGAACAGTTCGATCTCCCGGTCTCCGATCATCTTCGACACCGACCGCACCATCCCGATCTCAATATCCTCGATACAGACCGTGCCGACGGGCAAGTTGTGTTCGCGCGTGTCCAGCATCGCCTGACCCCGGATAATACCGCAGTGCACCACAACTACACGATTTCCCAGCCGCCGGCAAGACTCGCACGCAATCTTGCTTCAAGGTCAGCCTTACCTGCGCGCAAGTAGATTACCCATCCAGTCGACAGACAGGTCCGGGCGAACCGGCTTTCCGGTGAATCCCTCATCGCGGCGGGCCGGGCACTGATGTCCTTCGAATGATTCTGATGCCGCCAGCAGACGCGAGATCCGCGCTGTCGGAGCTTCAGCGCGTTGAGGTTGGCATCGACGACCACTGGCATCAGGCGGAACTCGGTCCGGACCAGGCGCCTGGCGCGTGGCGATCCTGGACGCGACCTCAGGCCAAGCCTGGACGCCATGTGCTGTCGTGTCGGGCGACCGACGCCGACGGCAACAGCCAGCCGCTCGCTCCGTTCTGGAATGTCCAGGGGATGGGGAACACCTTTGTCCAGACCATCGCGCAATCAGCGCAGGAACGCCATCGCCAGGGCGGGCGACACCTTGCGTCGTCGAGATAGGCCTCCAGCCGCACGCGGGTCCGGCCCGCCGCGGGCGTGGTAGCGGTCTCTTCCGCCGCCAGGCCGCCGGAGATGAACAGCACGTCGAGTCCCTCCCCGGCGCCCCCGAGGACGTCGGTGGCGACCCCGTCGCCGAGGCACAGGATCTCGTCTCCCCGCGGCTCGATCCCGGCCACCTCCGCGATGCGCCGGCGGGCGAGGGTGTAGATCGGCGGGTGCGGCTTGCCGAAGTAGTAGCTGCGACCTCCTGCCTGCTTGTAGGCTTGGGCGATCGCGCCAGCGCAGTAGATCCGGGTCTCGCCGACGTCGACCTCGATGTCGGGGTTGGCGCAGAGCAGCTTCAGCCCCTTGGTCTTGCCGTAGAGGATCGTCGCGCGATAGTCGTCGGGCGTCTCGCTGTGGTCGTCGAACAGCCCGGTGCAGACGATGCCTTCCGCCTCCTCGAGCGGCACCCGCTCGATGTCGAACGGCCGGCCCTCCGCGTCCTGGAAGAACCCGAGGTCGCGCTCCGGTCCGATGTGATAGACCCGCCGCCCGAACTGCCCCGCCACCATCGCCGCCTGCGCCGCGTCGCCCGACGAGACGACCACGTCCCAGCAAGATCGCGGGGCCCCGAGCCCGTCGAGCTGCCGCGTCACGTCGCCCGCCGGCCGCGGCGAGTTGGTGAGCAGCACCACCCGGCCACCCCGCGACCGGAACCGCTCGAGCGCGGCCACAGCCGCCGGAAACGCCCGCACCCCGTCGTGCAGACAGCCCCAGAGGTCGCAGAACAGCACGCGGTAGCCGGAGTCGATCTCGTCGAGCGACTGGATGATCTCGGTCATGCTGTCCCTGTCCTGCGGCGTGGTTCGCGCCCGCCCCTAGCCGATTTGCAATCCGTTGGCAAAGCCGCGTCGGCGGCCTTGACATGTAGCCGGCGCCCCAATATCTACCGGGCGCGTTAGCACTCATGGGTGGCGAGTGCTAACGGGAGACATACGCCACCACCAGGTTTGGAACGCAACTCAAGGAGCGATCCCCCATGCAATTCACGCCGCTGCACGACCGCGTGGTCGTCCGCCGCATCGAAGGCGAAGAGAAGACCAAGGGCGGTCTTATCATCCCCGACACCGCAAAAGAAAAGCCCTCCGAAGGCGAGGTCATCGCCGTCGGCGAAGGCGCGCGCAAGGATTCCGGCGAACTGATCGCCATGACCGTCAAGGCCGGCGACCGCATCCTGTTCGGCAAGTGGTCGGGCACCGAGGTGCGCATCGAGGGCGAAGACCTTCTGATCATGAAGGAAAGCGACGTTCTCGGCATCATCACCGCAGGCAAGGCTTCGGCCAAGGCCGCCTGATCTTTCAACCGACGTCTGAGGAGAATTTCACATGAGCGCCAAGCAGCTCAAATTCGATACCGACGCGCGCAACCGCCTGCTGAAGGGCGTTGACCTTCTGGCGGACGCGGTTCGCGTCACCCTCGGCCCCAAGGGCCGCAACGTGATCCTCGACAAGTCGTTCGGCGCGCCGCGCATCACCAAGGACGGCGTCACCGTCGCCAAGGAGATCGAGCTCGAGGACAAGTTCGAGAACATGGGTGCGCAGATGGTCCGCGAAGTCGCGAGCCGCACCAATGACGAGGCCGGCGACGGCACCACGACCGCGACGGTTCTGGCTCAGGCCATCGTCAAGGAAGGCATGAAGTCGGTCGCCGCGGGCATGAACCCGATGGATCTGAAGCGTGGCATCGAGAAGGCCGTTACGGTCGTCGTCGAGGACATCAAGGCCCAGGCACGCACCGTCTCCGGTTCGGACGAGGTCGCCCAGGTCGGCACCATCTCCGCCAACGGCGAGAGCGAGATCGGCCGCCAGATCGCCGATGCGATGCAGAAGGTCGGCAACGAGGGTGTCATCACCGTCGAGGAGAACAAGGGCTTCGAGACCGAGACCGAGGTCGTCGAGGGCATGCAGTTCGACCGCGGCTACCTCTCGCCCTACTTCATCACCAACGCCGACAAGATGAACGCGGACCTCGAGGACGCGCTGATCCTGCTGCACGAGAAGAAGCTCTCGTCGCTGCAGCCGATGGTGCCGCTGCTCGAATCGGTGATCCAGTCCGGCAAGCCGCTGCTGATCATCGCCGAGGACGTGGACGGCGAGGCGCTGGCGACCCTGGTGGTCAACAAGCTGCGCGGTGGCCTGAAGATCGCCGCCGTCAAGGCGCCGGGCTTCGGTGACCGCCGCAAGGCCATGCTGCAGGACATCGCGGTGCTGACCGGCGGCCAAGTGATCTCCGAGGATCTGGGCATGAAGCTCGAGAATGTCGGCATCGACATGCTCGGCAAGGCCCGCAAGGTCACCATCACCAAGGACGAGACCACCATCGTCGAAGGTCATGGCGAGAAGGCCGAGATCGAGGCGCGCGTCGCCCAGATCCGCAGCCAGATCGAGGAGACCACGTCGGACTACGACAAGGAGAAGCTGCAGGAGCGTCTGGCGAAGCTCGCCGGCGGTGTTGCGGTGATCCGCGTCGGCGGCGCCTCCGAGATCGAGGTGAAGGAGCGCAAGGACCGTGTCGAGGACGCGCTGAACGCGACCCGCGCCGCGGTGCAGGAAGGCGTGGTCGTCGGTGGCGGCGTCGCTCTCGTGCGCGCCGGCAAGAAGCTCGACGGCCTGACCGGCGAGAACTCCGACCAGACCGCGGGCATCGCGATCGTCCGCAAGGCGCTCCAGGCGCCGCTGCGCCAGATCGCCGAGAACGCGGGCGTCGACGGCTCGGTGGTTGCCGGCAAGATCGTGGAGTCGGACGACCCGGCCTTCGGCTTCAATGCCCAGACCGAAGAGTACGGTGACATGTACAAGTTCGGTGTCATCGACCCGGCCAAGGTCGTGCGTCACGCGCTGCAGGACGCCGCTTCGGTGGCGGCCCTGCTCATCACCACCGAGGCGATGGTTGCCGACAAGCCGGAGCCCAAGGGCCAGGCCGGCGGCGGCGGCGGCATGGGCGGCATGGGCGGCAT
Organism: uncultured Alphaproteobacteria bacterium; assembly: GCA_963773555.1. Lineage (GTDB taxonomy): Bacteria > Pseudomonadota > Alphaproteobacteria > Rhodobacterales > Rhodobacteraceae > Amaricoccus. The sequence goes on along the minus strand of CAVZCB010000043.1, from coordinate 38,291 downwards.
GGACGGCATGATGTGATCTGAACCGAAAGGTTCGGAGACGGGAACGGGGGGCCTTCAGGGCCCCCCGTTTTCGTTTCGGGGTCTCGGGGGCGTCGTCGTCACGCGGATTGCGCGCGGCTTCGCTTCTGCGAAAGATTATTGCGTTTGCCGGCCCGGCAGACTAACCAGCGGACGGCCGACAGGAATACGGGACCGCCGATGCCGCATGCCAAGCTCGATCCGATCGACCGCCTGATCCTCGCGGAACTTCAGGCCGACGGCCGGATGACCAATGTCGAGCTGTCGCGGCGGGTCGGCATCTCGGCGCCGCCGTGCCTGCGCCGAGTGCGCACGCTGGAGGAGGCCGGGCTGATCGAGGGCTATCACGCCCGGATCAACACCCGCGACCTCGGCTTCGAGGTGCAGGTCTTCGCGATGGTCGGCCTCTCGAGCCAGGCCGAGCGCGACCTTTCGGCCTTCGAGGCGCGCTGCCGCGCCTGGCCGCTGGTGCGCGAATGCCACATGCTGAACGGCGAGATCGACTTCATCCTGAAGTGCATCGCCCCGGATCTGCCGACCTTCCAGAGCTTCCTCACCGAGGAACTGACCGCCGCCGCCAACGTCGCCAGCGTCAGGACGAGCCTGGTTATCCGCTGCGCCAAGGACGATCCGGCCGTTCCCTTCGATGTCTACGAAGACCGCGCCCGGGCGAGCGACCGATAGCGAAAGGGACGGTTGCGGGCATTCGACCCCGCCGTTTCGTCCGATCCGGGAACAGCGTCGGCGCCCGGGCGTTGTGGGGCCGAGGCGCGACGGATGGGCCGTTCGCGCGACCGGAAAAGGAGATCCGCATGACCAAGATCGGGAACGCCCGCATCGCCATCCTCGCCACCGACGGCTACGAACGCTCGGAGTTGCGCGAGCCGCTCGAGAAGCTGCGCGACCGGGGCGCAAGCGTCGAGGTGCTGTCGATCGAACCCGGGGAGATCCGCAGCTGGGACAAGAAGAACTGGGGTGACAGCGTCGCGGTCGATCGCAAGGTCGCCGAGGCCCGAGTCGCGGACTACGACGCGCTGGTGCTGCCCGGTGGCCAGATCAATCCCGACATCCTGCGGACCGACGAGACCGCCGTGGGGTTCGTCCGGGACTTCGCGGCGAGCGGCAAGCCGCTGGCGGCGATCTGTCACGGGCCGTGGATGCTGGTCGAGGCGGGCGTCGCCAAGGGCCGCGACCTCACCTCATGGCCCTCGCTTCGCACCGATCTGGTCAACGCCGGCGCCGACTGGCACGATCGGGAGGTCGTGGTGGACAACGGCCTGATCACGTCGCGCAATCCGTCGGACCTGCCCGCGTTCATCGACAAGATCGTCGAGGAGGTGGAGGAGGGCCGGCACGACCGCTCGGCGGCGTGACCGGATCAGAGCCGGATCGCTGAGATCAGCCGCCCGTAGTCCGGCTCGCCGGCCTGGGTGGTTCGCCGGTAGGAATAGAACCGATCCGGTTCGGAATGGGTGCAGGCGCCGATCCAGGCCGCCTGCACCACCCCCGCTTCGTGCAGCTTTTCCACCACGAAACCCGGCAGATCGAATCGCAGCCGGTCGTTCCTGCCCGGCACGAAGAAGCGGTCGTAGCCGGCTTCCTCCGCCCTGAAGCGATCGAGGAATTCCGGGCCGACCTCGTAGGCGCGCTGGCTGATCGTCGGGCCGACCGCGGCGTGGATGCTCGCCGGACTGGCGCCGAGCGTCTCCATCGCCCGCACCGTCGCCTCGATCACGCCGTCGAGCGCCCCGCGCCAGCCGGCGTGCGCCGCGCCGATCACGCCGGCCCTGCGGTCGTGGAACAGCACGGGCGCACAGTCGGCGGTCAGGATTCCGAGCGCGATGTCCGGCGCGGTGGTCACCGCCGCGTCCGCCCGCGGCCGGTCGGTCCAGCCCTCCGGGCCGGCGACCACCACCTCGGCCGAATGGATCTGGTGGAGCGACAGCAGCCGCTCCGGCGGCAGATCGAGCGCCGCGGCGACACGGGCGCGATTCATCGCCACGGCCTCGCGCTGGTCGGACGAGCCGGAGCCGCAGTTCAGTCCGGCGTAGATCCCGGACGAGGCCCCGCCGCGGCGGGTAAAGAACCCGTGCCGGGTGCCGGCCAGCAAGTCGGAGGTCAGGATATCCAGCGTCATCGATCCAATCCGGGCGGCGGCGGTGCGGTGCCCGGCGTCAGCGCCAGAACCTGGAACAGGTTTCCCATTTCGTCAGGGTGGGTCAAGCGGCGATGCGCGGCGACGACCGCGTCGAGCGCCGCATCGGGGCGGCCGCGGGCCAGCGCCCGGGCCCGGGCGGTGATGCCGAGCCGCTCGAGAAACACCCCCTGCGGCACCGGTGCCGCTGGCCCGCGCCGGCCGCGCCGCGCGGGCGAGATCGGCGAAGCGGACGTGGGCGGTCAGGTCGGCCATGCCGGGGGCCGCCAGCGGATCGGCGGGCGCGTGGCTCTCCACCGCCTGCAGCGTGTCGCCGCCGCCCTCCGGAGCGCCGTAGTCGATGATCAGCGCCGCCCCGCCGTCGCGGGCGATGCGGGCGCCGAGCGCCGCGGCGACAGCTTCGCCCGCGGGGCATATCTCCGCCACCGCGCCGTCGGCGAGCTGCGGGAAGCGGACGTCGAGCTCGGCATCGGGCCGGGGGAGAGCCCAGCGCCAGGCGAGGCGGTCGCCGTCGAGGCCCACCAGCCGCTCGCGCCAGAACGCGTCGGTGCGCTGGAACTGGCGCACCGGCAGGGCGTCGAAGAATTCGTTGGCGACGACGATCAGCGGGCCGGGCGGAAGGTCGGCAACGCTGTTCGTCCAGCGCGGCGATGCCCCCTCCAGTGTCTCGGCCTGCCGGGCGCGCAGGACGGGGCTGGTCTCGACCAGCCGGAGCCGGGCGGCGGCGCGGAAGGCGGGGAGCGCTGCGGTGGCACGCAGCGCGTCGGCCATCAGCGTGCCGCGACCGGGGCCGAGTTCGGCCAGCACGAAGGGGTCTGGCGCGCCCTGGTCCTGCCAGACCTGGGCGGCCCAGGCGCCGAGAAGCTCACCGAACATCTGGCTGATCTCGGGCGCGGTCGTGAAGTCGCCGGCCGCGCCGAGCGGATCGCGGGCCATGTAGTAGCCGTGCTCTGGATGACCGAGACAGAGCGCCATGTAGGTGTCGAGCCGCATCGGGCCTTCGGCGGCGATGCGCCCGGCGATCAGCGCGGCGAGCGGGGTCACGCGCGCCGCATCGAAAGCGCGAGGAGGACGAGGCCGAGGGCCAGCATCGGCAGCGACAGCAGCTGGCCCATCGTCAGGCCCCATTCGGCGCCGAGGCGCAGGACGTGGCCGTGCGGGTTGCCGGAGGTGACGAACTGGGCGTCGGCCTGACGGAAGGTCTCGACGAAGATTCGGGCCAGACTGTAGCCGATCAGCAGCAGGCCGAAGATCCGGCCCGGCCGGGCGAGCGCGCCCGCGCGGATGGCGAGCGCGAGCACGATGAAGAGCAGGATGCCTTCGAGGCCGGCCTCGTAGAGCTGCGACGGGTGCCGGGCGCAGGGACCGACCCAGTCGATCGGGCAGGTCTGCGCCGCTTCGCCGGGAAAGACGATCGCCCACGGCGCGTGCGAGGGGCGGCCCCAGAGCTCGCCGTTGATGAAATTGGCGATCCGGCCGAAGAACAGGCCGATCGGCGCGGCGGCGGACACCGCGTCTCCGACCGAGAGGATACGGTAGCCGTTGCGCAGCGAGAAGCCGATCACGCCGGCCGCGACCCCGATGAGCCCGCCGTGGAACGACATGCCCCCCTGCCAGACCGCGACGATCTCGCCCGGATTCTGGAGAAACCACGCGGGCTGATAGAACAGGACATAGCCGATCCGGCCGCCGAGGATCACCCCGAGGATCATCCAGGTCAGCAGATCGTCGCTGCGTTCCGGCGGCATCGGCGCGGCCCCGCCCCAGAGCCGCGGGCGGCGGCAGAGCCAGGCGACGTAGCGCCAGCCGATCAGCAGGCCGGCGATGTAGGCAAGCGCATACCAGCGGATCGCCAGCTCGAACCCGAACAGCCGGAACGAGAACAGTGTCGGGTCTATGTCGGGGAACTCGAGAGGCATCGTGGCTCCGGCAAGGGCGCTCCTGCATCGGGGGGTGGCGTCCGGGAGTCAAGCAGCGGCGCGCGGCGCCGCAGCCGCATCGGCCTGCGCGATGGCGGCGTCGCGCTGGTCCGAGACTGATCCGGTGACCGGAGGCGGCAAACCGAACTCGCCGCTCGGATCGGTAATTGCTTGCAAGAGTCTGCCAAAATGGCCTTTATTCGTCGCCACGGGGCACATCAGATGGCCCACTGCTTCAGGGAGAGCACCGACATGAACGGAAGAAATCTTGCATTGACCTCGGCCGCGGCATTGCTGTTGGCGGGACAGGCGTTTGCGCAGAGCGGCGCGCTCGACAACTCGGTCGGCGGCTACAGCTTCGAGGACGCGGCAAAGGAAGACCCTGCCACCAAGGACTTCAACTCCGCCGACGGCCACCTGACCTTCGCGATCGTCACCCACACCGCCGGCAACGGCTTCTTCGATCCGACATATACCGGCGCCAAGGTTGCCGCTGACATGCTCGGCATCAACCTGCTGATGCTCGGCTCCGAAGCCCCGGTCGACGACATCCCGCGCGAGATCGAGATCCTGAACCAGGTGATCCAGGATCCGACCATCGACGGGCTGATCCTCACCACACCTCAGGCCGGCGCCTACAACGACATCGTCAAGACCCTGCTCGACAAGGGCATCCCGGTGGCGACGACCAACTCCTACGACCCGACGCTCTACGATCGCAACCAGATCAGCCATACCGGGCAGGAAAGCGCGGCGGCGGCGATCGGCGGCGAGGCGCTGGCGAATTGCGTTCTCCAGTCCGGCGCGACCGGCGGCTCGATCATCTTCCCGAGCACCACGACGCTCGGCAACGTCGAGGTCAACCGGCGCGTCACCGCGGCCTTCGAGGCGACGGTCAAGACCCTGAACGACGCCGGCAAGCTCGGCGACTTCGTGGTGGACGCAGGCCCCGAGAACATCGGCATCGACGTCGACGCCAACGACATCGTCGCCTCGATCACCTCGCTGATCGAGAGCCGCGGCGACGTGGTCGGCGCCTTCGGCGCCAACGGCTTCGTGACGCCGGCGCTCGGCAACGCGGTTGCGCAGCTCGGCATCGGCGACTCGATCTGCTCCTACGGCTTCGACCTCGGGCCGGCGCAGCAGGAACAGATCCGCGCCGGCGACCTCGATGGCGCGCTCGGCCAGCAGCCGTTCCTCCAGGGCTTCTATCCGGTGATGCAGCTCTACCTGCAGATCGACCGCGGCATCTCCGCCGCCAACCTCGACACCCGCGCCCAGCTGGTGACCAAGGAAAACGTGGACGAGGTCGGCAACCGATTCGAGAATTGAGCCCAGCGATCTCCGGCCGGGCGGCGGGGCCGTCCCGCCGCCCGGCCGGGCAAACCGAACGGTTCCGCCCCGCATGACCTCCTCCGACCGCCCGGCCATGGTGCCTGACGGGAGGCTGCCGAACACCCTGTTCGGCAGCTGGGAGGTCGGGTTGATCGTCTTCATGGTGCTGCTCTACGCCGCCGGGGTCTACATCAACCCGCGGTTCTTCGGCAGCACCGACGCGGCGCTGGCGATCCTGCGCGACGCCAGCCGCTACGGGATCATGGCGGTCGGCATGACCTTCGTGATCGTCAACAAGGACCTCGACCTGTCGGTCGGCTCGACCGTCGGGCTGTCGGCGGTGGTGTTCTCGATGGTGTTCTCGCCGACGGTCTACGACCAGGGCCGGCGACCGCGATCGCTGTCTGCGTGGCGCTCGGCGTCGTGATCGGGCTGATCAACGGCCTGCTCGTCACCTGGCTGCAGGTCCCGGCGTTCATCGCCACGCTGACCATGCTGTTCATCGGCCGCGGCTTCGTGCTCGGGCTGACCGGGGGCAAGACCATCGGCTATGCGATCAAGGCGCGGGACTTCGCGATCTTCCGCCTCGGCGAGACCGGCGCCTTCGGCATCAACAACCAGATCTGGGTGTTCGCGATCGTCGCGGTGGTCGGCGCGCTGGTGCTCGCCAAGACCCGCTGGGGCTACGAGACCTACGCCACCGGCGGCAACGCCATGGCCGCCGAATATGCCGGCATCCCGACCAACCAGGTCCGGATCCGCGCCTTCGTGATCTCCTCGCTCTGCGCCACGCTGGCCGGCATCCTCAACGTCCTGCAGGACAAGACCGTCACCTCGCAGTACGGCCAGGGCGCCGAGCTCGTCGCGATCGCCGCGGTGATCGTCGGCGGCGCCTCGATCCTCGGCGGCCGGGGCCGGGTGTTCGGCGCCTGCCTCGGCGCCATCCTCGTGGTGATCATCGACAAGGTGCTGCGCGAGGGCGTGCCGATCACCCGGGTGGTGACGGTCGGCGGCGTCGAAATGGAAATCAACGCCATGGCACAGCTGCCACCGGGTGCCGTGCCGGCCTTCCTCGGCCTCATACTGCTGCTCGCGGTGCTGATCGAGCCGGTGGTGCTGCGCCGCAACCTGTTCGGCCGGGCGTGGGCGCGGCTCCGGGGCCTGCCGCTGCCGCCGGTCCCCGACCTCGGCGGCGTGGCGATCGCCGGCGTGCAGACCAGGGGCGCGCACGTCGCCGCCCGCTCGCTCGAGCCCGGCCTGTTCGGCCGCCTGCTCGTGCGCCGCGACACCGCCGCGATGGTGCTGGTGGTGCTGCTGTGGCTGACCGGCCTCTGGCTCCGGCCGGACTTCTGGGCCTCGATCGACAACAGCTTCAACCTGATGCTCGCCTTCACCGAGGTCGGCATTCTCGCCATCGGCGTCACCTTCGTCATCGCCAACGGCGACATCGACCTGTCCGTCGGCTCGGTGCTGGCTCTCTCCGGCGCCACCGCCGCGTTCATGATGAAGAACCTCGGCGCCGATCCGGTGGTGGCCGTCCTCGTCGCCTTCGCAGCGGGCACGCTGGCGGGCATGATCAACGGCGTGCTCACCACCCGGTTCGGCCTGCCCGCGTTCGTCGCCACGCTCGGCATGTTCTACATGGCCCGCGGCATCGGCGCGTGGATGGTCGCCGGACGCCAGCTGTCGCAGTTTCCGGAGAGCTTCAATCTCACCGGGCGCAAGCTCATCGAGCTGCTGCGCTACTGGGGCGTCGCGCCCGACTCCGGTCTCGGCTACGACATCGCCGCCGCTCTCAGCCTGCAGACGCTGATCATGATGGTGATCGCGCTGATCGCGAGCCTGGTGCTCGCCTTCACTCCGATCGGCCAGATGGTGATGGCGGTCGGGGGCAATCGCCGGGCGGCGGACTACGCCGGCATCAACACCAACCGGGTGCGGTTCCGCGCGCTGGTGTTCTGCTCGATGTGCGCCTCGCTGGCGGGGGTGATCTACATCGCGTTCTTCCGCAGCTTCAACCCGTCGGCCGGGCAGCTGCGCGAACTCGACGCCATCGCCGCGGTGATCATCGGCGGCGGCTCGATCTTCGGCGGCTACGCCTCGATCATCGGCTCGCTGGCCGGCGCCGCGGTGATCGCGCTGATCCGCGCGCTGTTGTCGCTGCAGATCATCCTCGGCAGCGGCCGCTCGTTCGTCATGCCGCAGCACTGGGTGAACGTGTTCATCGGGCTGATCCTGATCCTCGCGGTGCTCGGCGACATCTGGCTGCGGCAGAACCGGATCCTGTCCGGCGTGATGGACCGGCTCCGCCCGAGGGGCCGGCCCGTGGAGGTGCAGAATGAATGAAACCGTGACGACCGGCGCACCGGACACGGCAAGGGCCCCGGAGCGGCTGCTGATCGACATGAAGAAGATCTGCAAGTCGTTCGGGGCGGTCCGCGCGCTGCACAACGTCGACTTCCGGGTGGCGCCGGGCGAGATCCTCGGGCTCGTCGGCGACAATTCGGCCGGCAAGTCGACGCTGATGAAGATCCTCTCCGGCGCCTACCACCGCGACTGCGGCGAGGTGCTGGTCGACGGCCAGCCGACCAACTTCCGCTCGCCGCACGACAGCCGCGCGCGCGGCATCGAGATGATCTACCAGGACTTCGCGCTCTGCGGGAACATGGACGTCGGCCAGAACATCTTTCTCGGCCGCTGGCCGCGCCGGGGCATCTTCCTCGACCGCAAGCGGATGTACGCGGAATCCCGCGACGTGCTGAACCGCCTGAAGGTCGACGTGAACTCGGTCTACCAGAAGGTCGAGAGCCTGTCGGGCGGCCGCCAGCAGTCGGTGGCGATCGCCCGGGCGATCTCGTTCGGCCCCAAGCTCGTCATCCTCGACGAGCCGACCGCCAACCTCTCGGTGATGGCGACCAACCGGCTGCTCGAGACCATGGCCGAGCTGAAACGCCAGAACGTGGCGCAGGTGATCATCTCGCACCGGCTGACCGACATCTTCGAGGTCGGCGACCGGGTGATGGTGCTCAAGCGCGGCGAGAACGTCGGCGAATTCGCGGTTGCCGAAACCAACGAGCATGAAGTGCTGGAAGCCATTGTCTCGGGAGCGCCGGGCGGCGCCAGGCAGTGAGGGCCGCGGCGATACCCTAGCCGCACGGCTCGAGCACGACGGGATCGCCCGCTTCCGCACCCAGGGTCAGGCACGCGCCATCGGAGGGGCAGAGGCGCCAGCCCCCGCCGGTCGCCCCCGATGCGGCAAGCGTGATCCGCGGAACGGGGGGGAGCGTGGGGGTCCAGATCCACCAGCCGTCCCGGAGGCGTGCCCCCGGACCGGGATCCATGCCGGCGCCGGAGCCCTTCACCCGTGCCTCGGTCAGCGTGAGCCTATCACGACCGACCTGCCAGCGTTCGGACCAGGCGGTATGCTCGACCGAATGCTGCCAGGTGAGCGTGAAGACGCTGACCGCGAGGACGGCCGACTTGGTCCCCGCGAGAACGCAGATACTCACGGGACAACGGCACGGTGGCGATACCAGACGAACCCGGCGACCACAGCGGCGAGCGCGAAGCCGATCTCGTCGGTCAGCGGCAGAGCCGCGACCAGCGTGAAAGCTGCCGCGGCCGCAAGCAGGCGCAGCGGCACCGACAGGCGACCGCCGAGGTAGCCGATGACCGCGGCTCCGAACAGACCGATCGCCAGCGCGGCCTTGAAGAAGATGTAGGCGACGGCAAGCGGATAGCCGATCTCGGCTGCCAGCGGTCCGCCATCCTGCAGCATCAGCGCCGGCGTGTAGACGGCCATGAACGGCACCACGAAACCAGCCGCCGCCACCTTGATCGCCTCGAACGAGATCTTGAGACCGCTCTCCTTGGCGATGGGTGCGGCGGCGAAGCAGGCGAGCGCCACGGGCGGCGTCAGGTCGGCGAGGATGCCGAAGTAGAAGACGAACATGTGGCTGACGATCAGCGGCACGCCGAGCGCGAGCAGCGCCGGTCCGGCGATCGAGGAGGTGATGATGTAGTTCGGGATCGTCGGGATCCCCATGCCGAGGAGGATGCAGGTCAGCATCGTCAGCACGAGGCTCAGGAACAGGCTCTGCTGGCCGACCGAGACGATGAACTGGCCGAAGGTGTTGGCCGCACCGGTCAGCGTCATGGTGCCGACGATGACGCCGACGAGCGCGCAGGCGATCCCGACAGGCAGGGCGGTGCGCGCGCCTTCGGCGAGGCTGTCGCGACAGAGCCCGAGGGTGGCGCGACCGCCGGAACTCAGCACGTTCCAGGCGACGAGCGCGAGGGTTGCGGCGATGATCGGCCAGATGCCGTAGCGAAAGAAGCTGGCGGCGACGAGGCCGAGCGCGATCCAGAACCCGATGCGGATCGCGGTCGCGGGCAGACCGAGCGCGATCGGTCCTCCGAGCACGATCAGCGCGGTCATGGCGAGGCCGATGGTGCCGGCGAACAGCGGCGTGTAGCCGGAGAACAGGAGATAGACCAGAGCGGCGAGCGGCAGCAGCAACGGCCACTTCGACCGGATCGCGCCCACGGCCGAGGGAAGCTCGCTCCGGGGGAGGCCGCGAAGATCGTGACGTCCGGCCTCGAGGTGAACCATCCAGAAGGCGGCGGCGAAATAGAGCACGGCGGGGATCAGGGCGGCCTTGACCACCTCGTGGTATTCGACCCCGAGGGTCTCGGCCATGATGAAGGCGACCGCGCCCATCACCGGGGGCATGATCTGCCCGCCCATCGACGCGGTGGATTCGACGCCACCCGCGAACGCGGCGCGGTAGCCGAACCGCTTCATCAGCGGAATGGTGAACTGGCCCGTGGTGACGACGTTGGCGACCCCGGAGCCGGAGATCGTGCCCATCAGCCCGGATGAGATCACCGCGACCTTGGCCGCGCCGCCGACGCGATGGCCCACCAGACCGAGCGACACGTCCGAGAAGAGCCGGATCATTCCGGCGCGTTCGAGAAAGCTGCCGAAGAGAATGAAGAGGAAGATGTAGGACGACGAGACGTAGATCGGAATGCCGTAGATGCCCTCGGTACCGTAGGCCATGTGGTCGATGACCTGTCCGAGATCGTAGCCGCGGGTCTCCAGCGGCGACGGCAGGTATTCCCCCCAGAGGCAGTAGCCGAGAAAGACGCCCGAGATGATCGGCAGCGCCGGCCCCATCACCGCCCAGGCGGCGGCGAACACGCAAGTCAGCGAGATGATCCCCATGGCGATGTCGCGGGGCAGCGGATCGCCGGCCCGCAGGATCAGCGGGTGGAACTCGTGCCACTGGTAGACCGCCACCGCGACTCCCAGAGCCGCCAGCACCCAGGCGAGAGTGCGGAGTGCGGGACCGGCGCGTCGGGTCGCCGCGGCGAGCGGCAGGCCGAGCAGCATCAGGAAGCCGACGTGTGTCGAGCGGACGAGTTGGCTGGGAAGGTCGATCAGGTGCGCGGCTGTCGCGATCTGGAACGTGGAGAAGGCGACGGCGATCCAGAACAGCAGCCGCCCGACCGCCCCGGGCGGGAATCCCTCTGGTTCCGGCGCCTCGATGGCGCCGGTGACTTCAGTCATCCCAGCCGGTCACATCAGGCCCGCTTCCTTGTAGTAGCGCTCGGCGCCCGGATGCAGCGGCAGCGGCATGCCGTCGAGCGCGTTCTCGAGCTTGATCTGCTTGGCTGCCGCATGGGCCGCCTCGAGAGCGGGCAGGTTCTCGAACAGCAGCTTGGTCATCTGGTAGACGGTCTCGTCGGACACGCCCTCGCGGGTGACGAGGAAGTTGACCACGGCCGTCGTCGCCACGTCCTCCGCCTGGCCATCGTAGGTGCCGGCCGGAATCGTCGCGGTGATGTAGGGCGCGCCGAGCTTGGCGACCACCTCCGGCGGCACCGACACCATGTTGACGGGCAGCGAGGTCGACAGGTCCTTGATCGAGGCGACACCCAGCCCGGCGGACTGCAGCGTGGCGTCGAGCTGGCGGTTCTTGATCAGTTCGACCGACTCCGCGAACGGCAGGTACTCGACCTTGCCGAGATCGTCGTAGCTCATGCCGGCGGCGGCGAAGATCGCCCGCGCGTTCAGCTCGGTGCCGGACTTCGGCGCCCCGACCGACAGGCTCTTGCCCTTCAGGTCGGCGAGCGAGGTGATGCCGCTGTCCTTCGAGGCCACGATCTGGATGTAGTTCGGATAGATCGCCGCCACCCCGCGCAGCTTGTCGAGCGGCTTGTCGAAGCCGACGTCGGCGTCGCCCTCCCAGGCGAGCTTGACCGAATCCCCGAGCGCCAGCGCCAGTTCGCCCTTGCCCTGCTGCAGCAGGTTCAGGTTCTCGACCGACGCCTTGGTCGACTGGACCTGCACCTTCGTGTCGGGAATGTTCTCGGCGTAGATCTGCGACAGGCCGACGCCGATCGGGTAGTAGACGCCCGAGGTGCCTCCGGTCAGGATATTGATGAACTCGGTCGCCGAGGCGGCCGGTGCGAGTGAAGCGACGACGGCCGCTGCCAAGGTGGTGGTGCGAAGGAATGACATTCGATTCTCCCTGTCTGCATGCGTTTGCGGCATGTCTTTGGTCGATACGGCCTCCAATCTAGCGACGACCGCCCTGCAAAGTATAGGACGAATCCACGCGGCGACGCGCGCGCAAGGCGTCGGCGGACGGGTCACGGCACGAGCATGCGGCTCTGGAAGGCCCAGTGGTCGGCGCACATCGCGGCGAGGTCCCGCTCGGCGCGCCAGCCGAGCAGATCGGCGGCGCGGCGCGGATCGGCGACCAGCTCGGCGACGTCGCCGGCGCGGCGGCCGACGATCTCGTGCGGGATGTCGCTGCCGACGGCGGCGGAGAAGGCCGCGAGCGACTCGAGAACGCTGTAGCCGCGGCCGCAGCCGAGATTGATCGGCAGGTTGCGTCCCTGCCCTTCCCCCGCCAGCAGGACGTCGAGGGCGGCGAGGTGGCCGCGGGCGAGATCGACCACGTGGATGTAGTCGCGGACGCCGGTGCCGTCCGGGGTCGGATAGTCGTTGCCGTAGATCCGGAGCCGGTCGCGCAGGCCGGCGGCGGTCTGGGCGATGAAGGGGAAGAGGTTGTTCGGCACCCCCCTCGGATTCTCGCCGATCAGGCCGGAGGCGTGGGCGCCGACCGGGTTGAAGTAGCGCAGCGAGATGGCGGCGAAATCCGGTTCGCCGACCACGAGATCGTCGAGCACACCCTCGATGTAGAGCTTGGTCCGGCCGTAGGGATTGGTGGCGCCGAGCGGCGCGCTCTCGTCAACCGGACTGCGTTCGGCGAGGCCGTAGACCGTCGCCGAAGAGGAGAACACCAGCCGGCGGACGCCGTGGCGCAGCATCGCCTGGAACAGCGCGATCGCGCCGCCGAGGTTCACGTCGTGGTAGCGCAGCGGGTCTTCCACCGACTCGCCCACCGCCTTGAGGCCGGCGAGATGGACCACGGCGTCGATCGGGAACCGCCGGAACAGCGCGTCGAGGCCGGCCGCGTCGCGGATGTCGCCCTGGACGCACTCCGGCCTGCCGAGGCCGATCGCGGCGATCCTGTCGACGGCGCCCGGGTCGGCGTTGGAGAAGTCGTCGAGAATGACCGCCCGGTGTCCGGCCGCGAGCAGTTCCGCGACGACGTGGGAGCCGATGTAACCCGCCCCGCCGGTCGCGAGCACTGTGAGAGTCATATGCAATCCGTCCGAGATCCGTGCCGTCGGTCAGTCTAGCATGGCCGCGACCGGCGGAAACAGTCTTTGCAGAAGAAGGCCGTGAAGGGGGCATGGAACGCGCGGTCACGCGGCGTAACGCGCGCGATATACGGATATGTAATTGATATCCAACCGATTTAATTTTGCATAACTTTGCGTAAACGCGCTTTTGCGCCGCTAAACGTCAGACGACCAGCCGATCCGGCGACAGGCCAGCCGCGCGCCCCGTGATCGCGTTCGCGGGAACGTCGTGCTATCCTGGCTTCGGATTGGGAATGGCGAAGGAGGGATTTCGATGGGCTCAAGATCAGGGTTCGAGGCGGTAGGCATGGCGGCGGTCGTCAGCGTGCTTTCCTGTAGCGCGGCTCTCGCCCAGGGCTTCTCGCTCGACAGTCCGGATCTGGCGTCGGGGAGCTTCGACGAGCAATTCGTGCTCGACGGCTTCGGGTGCACCGGAGACAACGTCTCGCCTGCGCTCGAATGGTCGAACCTGCCCGAGGGCACCAAGTCGCTGGCCCTTCAGGTCCACGACCCCGACGCGCCGACCGGCGCCGGCTTCTGGCACTGGGCCGTCTACAACATCCCGCCGACCGCCGACGGCCTGGCGCAGGGTGCGGGAAATGCGCCCGAGGCCCTGCCCGCCCCGGCGTATGGCGGCAACACCGACTTCATGGACACGGGGGTCATCGGCGAGAACGGCAACTATGCGCGGCCCGTGTCCCCCCGAAGGCGATGCGCCGCACCACTACGTCTTCACCCTCTATGCCCTGGCGGTCGACGATATCCAGGCGGCAGGCGGCATTCCCCGGACCGGAACGGCATCGCTCTACTCGTTCGTGCTCAACGTGGGCGTCGGTCCCGCGCTCCTGGGCACCGCGTCGTTCACGGCAACCTACGGTCGCTGATCGGCCCACTTCGGGCGGCCGATCGACGGGCGTTTGTCAGCCGAACATCTCGTCCTGCGCCACCTCCGGCGCGTCCGACTCCGGCTCGGTTACTCCCGGCCCCGGAACGCCCTCGGCGCCTGGCCGGTTGTCGAGAAGGCCGCTCGCCCTGAGCTCGGCGACGCCGGGCAGGTCGCGGTCGGATTCGAGCCCGAAATGATCGAGGAAGCCCTCGGTCACCACGAATGTCATCGGCCGGCCCGGCGTCATCCGCCGCCGGCCGGTCTTCACCCAATCGAGCTCGATCAGCAGATCGAGCGTGCCGGCCGACACCGATACGCCGCGGATCTCCTCGATCTCGGCCCGGGTCACCGGCTGATGATAGGCGACGATCGCCAGCGTCTCGATGGCGGCGCGGCTGAGCTTGCGGGTCTCCACCACCTCGCGGCTCATCAGGAAGCCGAGGTCCGCCGCCGTCCGGAACGCCCAGCCCTCGCCGACCCGGACCAGCCGGACGCCGCGTTCCTCGTAGCGCCGCCGCAACCCCGCCAGCGCCTCGGGCACGTCCGCCCCCTGCGGCAGCCGCTCCGCGATCTCGCGGGTGCTGAGCGGCGCCCGGCTGGCGAACAGCACCGCCTCGACCATCCGCTCCTGTTCCGGCATCGGCGGTACCGCGAAGGCCGCCTCGAACATCCCGCGCGCGGCGTCGTTCATCGCGCCTCCCCCTCTCGCTGGCGCAGCCAGATCGGCTGAAACGCCCCGTCCTGCCGCATGTTGAGCCGCCCGGCCTTCACCAGTTCCAGCGCCGCGGCAAAGCTCGCCGCCGTCGCGGAGCGCCGCCGCTCCGGAGCGCCGCGCCAGTCGTCCGGCAGCCAGGCCGAGAGCTGGACCCAGTCGATCGCGGTGCCGACGAGGCCACGCATCCGCTCGAGCGCCTGCTCCATGGTGTAGACCGGCCCGCGCGACAGGTGCAGCGGCGTGAAGTCGTCGCGGGTCTTGATCCGGGCGTAGGCGCGCATCAGGTCGAGCAGCGAGGCTTCCCAGCGCACCCGGACCTCGCGCGTCGCCCGCTCCTCCTCGCCGCGGGCGAACACGTCGCGGCCGAGCTGGTCGCGCGCCATCAGCCGCGCCGCCGCCGCGCGCATCGCCTCGAGCCGCTGCAGCTGGAACGCCAGGTGCGCCGCCAGCTCGTCGCCCGACGGGCCGTCCTCGGTCGGGTCGGGCGGCAGCAGCAGCCGCGACTTCAGGTAGGCGAGCCAAGCGGCCATCACCAGATAATCGGCGGCAAGCTCGATCCGGAGCCGCTTCGCCGCCTCGACGAACCCCAGATACTGCTCGGCCAGATGCAGGATCGAGATGCGGCGCAGATCGACCTTCTGGCTCCGCGCCAGGGTCAGCAGCAGGTCGAGCGGCCCTTCGAAGCCGTCGACATCGACCACCATCGCCTCGGACGCGATCCGCGCCGCCGTGCCTTCGGCATCGAAGAAATCTTCAGGCATTGACCCGCCCCCCGAGCGCCGTGAACTCCGCCTCCAGTGCGGTTTCGTCGGCCGGCACCGACTGCCGCAGCGCCAGCGCGCGCGCCGCCCGCCGTTCCGCCTCGCCGCCGAGCGTCGGGGTTGCGCCCGCCACCTCGGTCATCTCGGCGGCATCGCCGTTGCAGTGCAGGATCATGTCGCAGCCCGCGCCCAGCGCCCGCGACACCCGGTCTGCGAAGCGGCCGGAAAGCGCCTTCATCGACAGATCGTCGGTCATCAGCACCCCGTCGAAGCCGATCTCCTCGCGGATCAGGTGCACGATCGGATCGGACTGGGTCGCCGGCGCGTCGGGGTCCAGCGCGCGGTAGACCACGTGTGCGGTCATCGCCATCGGCAGGTCGGAGAGCGCGCGAAACGGCGCGAAGTCGGCCGCGAGCGCTGCGCGGTCGGCCGAGACCTCCGGCAGATGGTGGTGACTGTCGTGCATCGCCCGCCCGTGGCCCGGCACATGCTTCATCACCGGCAGGACGCCGCCCTTCAGCAACCCGTCCGCAACAGCGCGCCCGATCGCCGCCACCTCGGCGGGATCGTCGCCGTAGCAGCGATTGCGGATCACCGCGTGGGTCTCGGCGCGCGCCAGATCGAGCACCGGTGCGCAATTCACGTCGATCCCCACGCGCCGCAGTTCCCCGGCGATCAGGCGGTAGCGCAGATACATCGCTCGCGCCCGCTGCTCGCGCGAGGGCAGCCGCGCGCACTCCTCGAGCGCCGGCGCCCATTCCCGCCAGTCGGGCCCGCGCAGCCGCGCCACCCGGCCGCCTTCCTGGTCGATCAGCACCGGCGCGTCACGGCCGACGCTCTCGCGCAGGGCGCCGGTCAGCCGACGCACCTGCTCGGGTCCCTCGATGTTGCGGGCAAAGAGGATGAAGCCCCAGGGCCGGGCCTCGGCGAAGAATGCCTTCTCCGCCGCTCCCAGCACCGGCCCCGCGCAGCCGAGGATGCAGGCGCGGACGCTCATCTACTGCAGCGTCACCGGGATGCAGTCGACGCCGCGGCCGCGCAGCGCCTCGCACATCTGTCGGGTCTGCTCGGCGCTGTCGAAGCCTGCTACCCGCAGGCGGTAGAACACCCGGGCGTTGGCGGTGGTCCGCTCGACATAGAGGCTCTTGGAGCCGAGAAGGTCGCCGTTGCGCGCGACGAGCTGATTCCAGGCCTTGCGGGTGATCGCCTCGCTGTCGAACGCGCCGAGCTGGACCAGTCGCGTTCCCGGCCGCAGGCTCGACACCTCCTGCGCCGGCGACGTGGCCGCGGCGACGACCGCTGGCTTCACGGGCGTCGCGGTCGGTCTGGAGGAGACCGGGGCGGTCTTGGCCCGCGCGATCACGAGGTTGCTCGGACGATTGCGCGGGCGCGGTCCCTCCGCGGTCTCCGGCAGCGTGGCGTCGGCGGCCACCTCCTCCTCGGGCACCGGCGCGGCTTCCAGCGTTGCAAGCTCGTCGGCGTCTTCCTGAGTCGGCATCTGGAGATCGCCGCCTTCGCCCAGCAGCCGTTCGGTCAGCGCCGCCGGCGCCGCGAGCACGAGCTCGCCCTGCGGGGCGTCCTCCGTCGCCAGGGCCACCGGCTCCGGCGCGGCGGGGGCGAGATCGCGAGGCACGGGGGTCGGCTCGCCCGCCAGCACCGCGTTGACCTCCAGTCCCTGGTGGGCCGCCTGAAGCCCGCCCGGGTCTTCGGGCTCGATCCGGCTGGGGCCCTCCATCGCCCTGATGATCGGCACCTCGGCGGCGTCGCGGGTGCCCAGGCGGTAGGACCAGAGGCCCATCGCCACCACGAGCCCGAGGAAGACCGCGGCTCCGGTGAGTTTTCGCAGGCCGTCGGGGATCAGACGGTCGGCGCCGTCGCCCGCAACGGACTCGTAGTCGTCGCTGTACAGATCGCGCATGGGGTTCTTGCCTGTTTTGACACACTATATCCTGTAGGTGCCTCTGCTCCAACCCCAAAGTTTGCGACCGCGTTGTTCACGGTTCGGCCTTGAGGCCAAGAACAGAATAGCAAGACCGGCGACGAATACAACCGCCCGCGGATCGGTCGAAAGCCGCCTGAAGAGCCCGGAAATTGCTCGCACAATCCATGCACATCGCATGCACGAAGCCTGCACCCGTTTTGCACGACCGTCGACGGGACCTCAGGGCGGCGGCCCCGGCCCGCCCAGGGAGACCGCGGTGCGCGGCGCCGGCGCGGGCGCCACAGCGGAGGTCGAGCCAGGCGGCGACGGCGACGCCCGCATCTCGCCCTCGGCGCCGTCGGTCCGCAGGACGGCCGGGCCGACGAGATCGAGCGCCAGCGACCCTGGAAGGACGCGGCCAGCGGGGAGAGCTTGCGGCGGGGCATCAGGGGGAGTTGGTCGGGAGCGGCCTTCTCGTCGCTCCCCAACGACTACCAGAACTCGAACAAAGCTCCGCTTGTGGATTTAATCGGTCTAATTTATACCTAACTTTGCAGGGCAAGAGCACGAGATAAGATTTCAATGCGGAATAATATTTATTATGCAGAGTGAAATAGAAATGGCTATTAGGAATTGCGCTCAATCGCTTTCGATTTACGGAAAAAGCGGAGAAGCCGTGTTAAAGCCCGCAATCAGAGACAGCTTGTCCAGTGCTGGCTTCGAAGTTGATGCTGAAGACACTGGCATCTTTCTTCCAGCAGGCGAGCCAACCTGGCGAGATAAGGAGACCAAGGACGTCGTCCCAACGGTGGCGCGGCGACGGATCGATCTCGTCGTGCGCTCGGGCGGACAAGTCATCGCGCTGATAGAGACCGAATCTGACCTGAATGATCTTCGCGAGTATGGCGTCAACCGACGATCGGGTCATTATGATGTTTACAGCATTGCCCGCAACGGGGCAGGCGAGTGGTTCGAGTTGATATAAGTCATTAGAGCGCATGGCAGCGGCCGCCTATTACGCGGCAGGCGGCGCTAGATCGACTCTCGAGGAATTAAGATCGGACGTACCGTCGGAACACAACCCGAAAGGAATCGGCATTTTTCTAGTAACTGGGCTAAGCCGTGCGATTGATCGCCGCATACTTGAGCCGCGAATTCGATCTTTAGGAGCGAGTCTAGTTAGTGTAATCGAGCGATAGTTCTAACCGCGCTCTTTTCTAGACGTCGCCGTTAACGTGCAGACCGAGCAGAACTTTTGCGCCCGGGGGGCCACTAGACCGCTTCGGGCCGAGAGCCGTCATCGCGCCGAAAGCGTCGCGGTGGTCCCTTCACGATTTTGACCGTCGGCAAAATCGTGACGCGACTGCCCTGCGGGGGCAGGCGCGTTTTCAACGCGCCAGCCGGGCAGTCGCGTCCCGATTGGGCGCGGCGGTCCAGGCCGCGCGCCCCTCGCCCTCCGCGCTCGCGCGCTCCGGGCGACCGAACCGGGCAACGCATGCGTTGCCTTGTCGGTTCGGGGTGCGCATGCCGAGGACGAGGCGATCATCCGGAGCCGGTAGAACACAGGGGGCCCACGTCCGTTCTCGGGGCCGGGAGCGGTCATCCGCCGAAAGCGTTGCGGTCGGCCTCCGGGCTCCTCCCCTACCGCATCTCGGTCATCGGCTCGACGCCGAGGAGGCCGAGGCCGGCGGCGATGACGACCTGGGTCGCACGGACCAGCGCGAGGCGGGCGTGGGTGGTCTCGGGCGCGTCCTCGCGGATGAACCGCAGCTCCGGCTCGAGCTTGCCCTGGTGCTGCAGGGCGTGGAAATCGGACGCGAGGTCGTAGAGGTAGAAGGCGATCCGGTGCGGCTCGTGGTGGGCGGCGGCGATCTCGACCTGGCGCGGCCACTCGGCGGCCTTGCGCGCGACCCTGAGCTCGCCCGGTTCCCCGAGCGGCCCGAGGTCGGCGGCGGCGAGCGCGCCGTCGTCGGTGGCGAAGCCGGCCTCGGCGGCGCGGGCCAGCACCGAGCTGGCGCGGGCGTGGGCGTACTGGACGTAGAACACCGGGTTGTCCTTCGACTGCTCCATCACCTTGTCGAAGTCGAAGTCGAGCGGCGCGTCGTTCTTGCGGGTGAGCATGACGAAGCGGGTGACGTCGGCGCCGACCTCCTCCACGACCTCGCGCAGGGTGACGAAGGTGCCGGCGCGCTTCGACATCTTGAACGGCTCGCCGCCCTTGTAGAGCCTGACCAGCTGGCAGAGCTTGACGTCGAGCGGCACCCGGTTGTCCGACAGCGCGGCGACGGCGGCCTTCATCCGCTTGACGTAGCCGCCGTGGTCGGCGCCGAGCACGTCGATCAGTTCGTCGAAGCCGCGCTCGATCTTGTCGAAGTGGTAGGCGATGTCGGGGGCGAAATAGGTCCAGCCGCCGTCGGACTTCATCACCGGGCGGTCGGTGTCGTCGCCGAACGCGGTGGAGCGGAACAGGGTCTGCTCGCGCGGCTCCCAGTCCTCGGGCAGCTTGCCCTTGGGCGGCTCGAGCGTGCCCTCGTAGATCAGCCCCTTCGCCTTCAGCGAGGCGAGCGCGGCCTCGATCCGGCCGGTGCCGTAGAGCGACTTCTCGGAGAAGAAGTGGTCCATGTGGACGTGGAGCAGCGCCAGATCCTCGCGGATCATCGTCATCATCGCCTCGGTGGCGAAGGCGCGGACATCGGCCAGCCAGTCGTCTTCGGGGCGGTCGAGCAGACTGTCGCCGTAGGTCGCCTTCAGAGCCTCGCCGACCGGGATCAGGTAGTCGCCGGGATAGAGGCCTTCGGCGATCGCGGGCTCGCGGCCGCAGGCCTCGCGGTAGCGCTCGTAGGCGGAACGGGCGAGCACGTCGACCTGGGCGCCGCCGTCGTTGATGTAGTACTCGCGCGTCACCTCGTGGCCGGCGAAGGCGAGGAGCCCGGCCAGCGCGTCGCCGAACACCGCGCCGCGCACGTGGCCGACGTGCATCGGCCCGGTGGGATTGGCCGAGACGAACTCGACGTTGACCCGGCGGCCGGCGCCGAGATCGGAGCGGCCGAAGTCGGTGCCGGCGGCGAGCGCGGCCGGAACCACCCCGAACCAGCGGCCGGGATCGAGGCGGAGGTTGAGGAAGCCCGGCCCCGCGACCTCGACCGACGACGATGCCGGGCGCCGTGCGCAGGGTCTCCGCGAGGGCCGTGGCGATGTCGCGCGGCGCCATGCGGGCCGGGCGGGCCAGCACCATCGCGGCGTTGCTCGCCACGTCGCCGTGCGCCGGATCGCGCGGCGGCTCGACGGTGACCGGCCCGAGATCGAGCCCGTCGGGAAGCCGCCCATCGGCGACCAGCCGACCGACGCCGTCGATCACCAGCGCCTTTATTTCCGCGAACAGGTCCATCGCCATTCCTCCAGATCCGGCCGGCGGTAGCACAGGAGCCGGGCGCCCTCCAGACGTCCCGCGCCAGGGTATCTCGCTCAATAGGGCAGCCCGACGTAGTTCTCCGCCAGCGCGGTGCGGGCGGCCTTCGAGTGCAGCGTGTAGTCGAGTTCGGCCTCGTGGATACGGCGGCCGAAGGCGTCGTCCTCGGCGAAGGTGTGCAGCATCGTCGTCATCCACCAGGAGAAGCGCTCGGCTTTCCAGACTCGTGCCAGTGCGCGGCTCGAATAGGCGTCGAGCGCCGCGCCGGAGCGGTCGAGATAGTGCTCGCGCAGGCCCTCGAACAGATAGTGGACGTCGCTGACCGCGAGGTTCAGCCCCTTGGCGCCGGTCGGCGGCACGATGTGCGCCGCGTCGCCGGCGAGGAACAGGCGCCCGTAGCGCAGCGGTTCGGCGACGAACGAGCGCAGGGGCGCGATCGACTTCTCGAACGACGGACCCGTGACCACGTCGGCCGCCACGTCCGGGGGCAGCCGGCGGCGCAGCTCGGTCCAGAAGGCGTCGTCGGACCAGTCGTCGACCTGCGCGGTCAGCGGCACCTGGAGGTAGTAGCGGCTGCGGGTGGTCGAGCGCATGGAGCAGAGGGTGAAGCCGCGCGGATGCTTGCCGTAGATCAGCTCGGCCCTGGCCGGCGGCACCTCGGCCAGCACCCCGAGCCAGCCGAAGGGATAGACCCGCTCGAACAGCCGCATCGCCCTGGGCGGCACCGACTTGCGTGCCACCCCGTGATAGCCGTCGCAGCCGATGATGAAGTCGGCGTCGATGCGGTGGGTCCCGCCGTCCTTCTCGTAGGTGAGCCACGGGGTCTCGCCGCGGAAATCGCGCGGCGTCACGTGGACGGCGTCGTAGATCGACACCGCCCCCGCCGCCTCGCGGGCGTCCATCAGGTCGCGCGTCATCTCGGTCTGGCCGTAGATCGTGACGCGCTTGCCGCCGGTCAGTCCCGCGAGGTCGATCCGGTGCGTGCGCCCGGCGAGCGCGATCGCGAACCCTTCGTGCGGCAGCCCTTCGGCGTCGAGCCGCGCCGCGCAGCCGACCCGGTGCAGCAGATCGACGGTCCCCTGCTCGAGCACGCCGGCGCGGACCCGGCCGAGGATGTAGTCGCGGTCGACACGATCGAGGATCACCGCCTCGATGCCGGCGTCGTGCAGCAACTGGCCGAGCAACAGCCCCGAGGGCCCCGAGCCGATGATCGCAACCTGGGTGCGCATGCGTCCTCCCCTCCCGCTCTGCCGCTCCTTAGCACGGGAAAAGGGCCTGCGTCCCCAGGCACCCGCCGCAACCCCGTCGGACCGGGCATTCCTCTTCTCTTCCAGTGTGAGCGCTCCGGACGCGCGCTTGGCGATTTGCCCGGGACGCCCCGATCGTGCATGATCGCGGCCTCGGCGGATGACGCCGGCAACACCCCGAGGGCCGCGAAGGCTTCCGGGGAGGGAGGAAACGATGGATATCGTGAAACTCGTTTCGCAGTTCGCAACGCCCTCGGTGCTGGGGCAGATCGCGAGCATGCTCGGGGTCTCGCAGGGCGAGGTTCAGAAAGGTCTCGGCGCGGCAATTCCCGGCGTGCTGGCAGGTCTTCTCGGCGCGGCGAACCGTCCCGGCGCGACCGACGCGCTCGGATCGGCGCTGACCCGCGCCACCGGCGACGCCGGGACCGGCAGCCTGCTCGCCAGCGACCCGAACGCCGCGGCCTCCACCGGCTCCGATCTCCTGGGGTCGATCGTCGGGGGTGACGCCCTGAGCGAGCTTTCGGGCGCGCTCGGGTCCTACGCCGGCATGTCGAAGCCCGCAGGCGGTTCGCTGCTCGGCCTCGCCGGAGCGATGGCCCTCGGGGCGCTCGGCGGCGAGGCGAGGGAAAAGGGGCTCGACGCGCAGGGCGTGGTCGGGATGCTCGAAGAGCACAGGAGCGAAATCTCCGGCGCACTGCCGGCCGGCTTCGCCAGCGCGCTCGCGGGCAGCGGGCTCCTCGGAAATCTCGGCGGGCCCGCGGCGCCGGCGACGGCGGAAGCGCCAGCAGCGGCGCCGGCGACGGCGGAGGCGCCAGCAGCGGCGCCGGCGGCGGCGGCAGCGCCAGCAGCGGCGCCGCAGGCCCGCCCGGCCGAGCCGGCCCGCCCGGCCGAGCCGGCGGCGACGAAGCCGACGACACGGGCCGAGCCGCCGCGCCCGGCACCCGCACCGCCACCGGCCCGCAGCGGCCGGACCCGCTGGCTTCTCTGGCTCGTCGTGGCGGTGGTGATCCTCTGGTTGCTGTGGCGTTTCCTTGCGCCGCAGCCCGAGCCCGTGGTCGAGACCGCTCCGCCGCCGCCCGACACCACAACGGCCGAGCCTGCCCCGCCGCCGGCCCCCGAACCTGCCGCGGAACCTGCTCCCGAGCCGACCGAGCCTGCGACGGAGCCTGCCACCGAGCCCGCCGCCGAGCCTGCTCCGGAGCCCACGACGCCCGCCGCGGAGCCGGCGACCGAGGCGGCCGCGCCTGCGGCGCCGGAGAACCCGCTCGTGGTCGGCGGGATCGACGTCGGCGCCCAGGTTCAGGGCACGCTCGACAACATCACCTCGGCGCTCAGCGGAATCACCGATGCGGAGTCGGCCCAGGCGGCGCTGCCGGACCTGACCGAAGCGCGCGATACGCTGTCGGGGCTGGAAGGCACCCTGTCGGGACTGCCGGACGCGGGCAGGACGGAGCTGAACTCGATGGTTTCCTCGGCGCTGCCGGCGATCCAGTCGAGCGCTGACGAACTGCTCGCGGACAGCGCCATCGCCGGCGTCATCAAGCCGGTGGTCGACGACATCCTCGCGAGGCTTTCGGCCTTCGCCGGCTGAGCGACCGATCCGGGAGCGGCGCGTCCGCTCCCGTATCTCTCTCGACGCTCAATGGGCTACCGCCGGATCGTCAGGTGCTGCAGGTAGCGCCGCTCCAGCCCGCGAAAGATCGCGACGATGGCGAAGGTGATCGCCATGTAGAGGATGGCGGCGGTCAGGAAGCCCTCGTAGGCCAGATAGAACTTGGCGTTGAGCGTCCGGCCGGCCCCGAGGATATCCTGCAGGGTGATGACGCTGGCGATCGCCGAGCCGTGCAGCATGAACACCACCTCGTTGCCGTACTGCGGCAGGGCGCGACGCAGCGCCGAGGGGATCAGCACCAGCGCGTCGACCTGCCGCGGCGACAGCCCGAGCGCGCGGGCGGCTTCCAGCTCGCCCTTCGGCGTCGTCTCGATCGCGCCGCGGATGATCTCGGTCGCGTAGGCGCCGGAGTTGAGGGAGAAGGCGATGACCGCGCACCACCAGGGTTCGCGCAGGAAGATCCAGGCCCAGCTGTCGCGGATCCAGCCGAACTGGGAGAGGCCGTAGTAGATGATGAAGGTCTGCACCAGCAGCGGCGTGCCCCGGAACAGGTAGACATAGCCGCCGAGCAGCGGCGTCACCCAGCGCACGCGGCGCGCGCGGGCGATGCCCGCGGGCAGCGCGATGCAGAAGCCGACGGCCAGCGCGATCGCGGTCAGCTCGAGGGTGATCCAGACGCCCCTGGCGAACAGCGGCCAGTTCTGCAGGACCAGATCAACGCGCATCGATCAGCCCACGCGCGTAGCGACGTTCCACGCGCTCGAAGATCGTGGTCGAGACCCAGGTGATGAACAGATAGACGAGGAGCACGGCGGCGAAGAAGACGAACGGCTCGCGCACGGTCTTGCCCGCGTCGTTCGCCAGGCCGACCAGATCCTGCAGGCCGATCACCGAGACGACCGCGGTCGATTTCACCAGCACCTGCCAGACGTTGGCGTATCCCGGCAGGGCGAAGCGGACGAGCTGCGGGATGGTGATGGTCCAGAGCAACGCCCCGGCGTGCATCCCGAGCGCGCGGCCGGCCTCGGCCTGCCCGGTCGGGATGGTCAGGTAGGCGCCGCGGAAGGTTTCCGTGAGGTATGCGCCGTAGAGAAAGCCGATCGACAGCACGCCGGCAACGAAGGGCGAGACCTCGATCTGGCCGAACCCCAGCGCCGTGGCGACGAGGTTCACCAGCCTCTGGCCGCCGAAATAGAACAGCAGAAGCAGCACGAGATCGGGGACGCCGCGAACGATCGTCGTATAGACCAGCACCGCACCCTGCCCCAGCCGGCCGCCGCCAAGGCGCCCCATGGCGCCGAGCGCGCCGAGCACTGTGGCGAGCGCCAGCGCCAGCACCGCCAGTTCGATGGTCACCGCGGCCCCCCGGGCGAGGAGCGGCGCGTATCGGATCAGGTTGTCCACCCGTGCCCCGCGCCCCGCGCCGCCCGGCCGTCAGCTGGTGGAGCCGTAGATGTCGAAGTCGAAGTACTTGCCGACGATCTCGTCGTAGGTGCCGTTCTCGCGGATCGCGTCGATCGCGGCACTCAGCTTGTCGCGCAGCTCGGTGTCTCCCTTGCGCACGCCGATGCCCGCGCCCTCGCCGTGGATCGCCGGGTCGTACTGCGGCTCGCCGAGGAAGGCGTAGCCGTTGCCGGCGTCGGTCTTCAGGAACCCGTCGGAGATCGCGATGCTGTCGGCCATCACCGCGTCGAGCCGCCCGGCGGTCAGGTCGAGCACCGCCTCGTCCTGCGTCCCGTAGAGACGAAGCTCGGTGTCGGGGAAGTGCGCCTCCATGTAGGCCTGATGGATGGTGCCGCGCTGCACCCCGACCAGCTTGCCGGCCATTCCCTCCGGGGTGGCCACCAGATCGGTGCCTTCGGGCGCGACGAACCGCGCCGGGGTCTGGTAGTACTTCTTGGTGAAGTCGATCACCTGCTCGCGTTCGGGCGTGATCGACATCGAGGCGACGATGGCATCGCACTTCTTCTCCAGCAGCGCCGGAATGATCCCGTCCCAGTCGACCTTGACCATGGTGCAGGTCTCGCCGATCTGCTCGCAGAGCGCGTTGG
The DNA here is from genome assembly GCA_963773555.1 of uncultured Alphaproteobacteria bacterium. GTDB lineage: Bacteria > Pseudomonadota > Alphaproteobacteria > Rhodobacterales > Rhodobacteraceae > Amaricoccus. The sequence goes on along the minus strand of CAVZCB010000043.1, from coordinate 12,543 downwards.
CGATGTCGATGTCGAAGCCGACGATCGTGCCGTCCGCCGAGGTCTCGGAGAACGGCGGGTAGGCGCCCTCGACGCAGATGTTGAGGGCGAGCGCCGGCGCCGCCCCGGCGAGGCAGACCGCGGCGACCGTCGCGCTGATGATGCGCTTCATGGTTATGCTCCCTGTGTGTTTTCTGCTCGCAGCCTTATGCCTGCCGCATTCCGCGTCAAGCAAAGAGGTTGCCGGCCGGTTTCGAGCGGTTCCGGGCAACCTGTTACGGGCGATAGCTGCCGTAGATGTCGGCGCCGAACCAGTGCTCCGAGATCGCCTGGTAGCTGCCGTCCGAGCGGATCGCCGCGATTGCGGCGGAAAACCGGTCGCGCAGGGCCTCGTCGGTCTTCCGCACGCCGATCGCGGCGCCCTCGCCCTGGATCGCCGGATCGAAGTGCGGCGCGCCGAAGAAGGCGAAGCCCTCGCCGGCCGGGGTGTCGAGAAATCCCGCCTCGAGCTGCAATGTCTCGCCGAGCACGGCATCGAGCCGGCCGAGCGTCAGGTCGAGCAGGACGTGCTCCTGGTTGCCGTAGAGCTTGAGCGCCGTGGCGGGATAGTGCGCCCGCATGTAGGTCTGGTTGATCGTGCCGCGCTGGACGCCCACCACCTTGCCGGCCAGGTCGTCCGGCGTGTCTCCGGGCGCGACGTCCGGCCGGCCCCACGAACCGCACCGGCACGACGTAGTAGGGATCGCTGAAGTCGATCGTCTCCCGGCGCGCGGGCGTGTCGGACATCGAGGCGACGATGGCGTCGCAGTCGCCACCGGTCAGCGCCGGGATCATCCGCTCCCAGCTGACCTGCACCAGCTGGCAGGTCTCGCCCATCTCGGCGCAGAGCGCTGCGGCGATGTCGATGTCGAAGCCTGTGATCGTGCCGTCGTCGGTGACTTCGGAGAACGGCGGATACGCGCCCTCGACGCAAATCCCGAGGGCCGCGGCCGGTGCGCCCGGGAGCGTCGCGATCAGAAGAGCCGCCGCGATCCGGCCGCGCGTCATGAAGACCCCTCCCACTGGTATCGCGGCGTCCGACGGTGCCTTGCCCGTGAAGCAGCCGCCGAGGTTTCCCGTATAGCATGCCGGAGGGGCGCGACGCGAAGCGTTCTCGGCGCTCAGCAGCCCCGGAAAGGCAGCGGCTCGCCGGTGAAGACGGTGGCCCGGGCACCGACATCCGCGGGGTCGCCCGAAGTGAGGTAGCGGACCTCGCCGCGACCACCGCGGAAACCCGGGTGGCGCGCCAGATAGTCGGAGAGGCTCGTGGCGATCAGGTCGGGCTGCGAGACCAGCGTCGTCGCCGGCGGCAGCGCGTCGCGGAAGGCGCCGTGGACCAGCGGGTAGTGGGTGCAGCCGAGCACCGCCGATTGCGGTGCCGGAAGCCGCGCGAGCAGGGCCGCGACATGATCGCGGGCGATCCCGGCGGCCCGGTCGAGATCGCCGGCCTCGATCGCCTCGACGAGACCGGTGCAGGCCTGCGGCACCACGGTCACGTCGCGGGCGCGAAAGCGCAGTTCGCGGGGGAAGGCGCCGCTGCGGACCGTGGCGGGCGTCGCGAACAGCGCGACGTCGCGCAGGCCGGTATGGGTGGGCGGCGTGTCGTCGCCCCAGTCGCGTTTCGTCAGGTGCTCGATCACCGGCACGAAAACGCCGAGGACGCGGTGCGTCGCCGGGTTCAGCCAGTTGACCTGCAGGTCGTGCAGGGCGACGGCGGAGGCGGTGTTGCAGGCGAGGATCACGAGGCCGCAGTCCTCGGCAAACAGCCGCTCGATGCCGGCGATCGTCAGGTTGTAGACCTCGGCCGGCGGCTTCAGCCCGTAGGGGGCGTGGGCGTTGTCGCCGAAATAGACGAAGTCCTGCCCGGGCAGGGCGCGGGTGAGCGCGCGCAGGATGGTGAGGCCTCCAAGACCGCTGTCGAAGACTCCGATCGGCATGGTCCGGCGCACGTCCTCGAGTTTGAATTTCCGACCCGTCCCGGGCGGCCCGGGGCTCATCATAGCCGCGATGCGCGACGGGACAATGGCTCCGGATGAGTGCGCCGTTCAGGGCGGTGGACATCCGGGTGGATGTGTCAGACAAGACGGGAAACCGCCCGGGGGGACGCAATGGACCGACTTAAGAACAAGCTGTGTCTCGCGACAGCCGCGGGGCAGGGGATCGGTCGCGCGACCGCGCTGGCGATGGCGCGCGAGGGCGGCCGGGTGATCGCCACCGACATCGATACCGGCAAGCTCGAGGGCCTGGCCGAGGACGGCATCGAGACCGCCGCGCTCGACGTCCGTGATCCCGCGGCGATCGCGGCGCTGCGTGACCGGGTGGGACCGGTCGACGTGCTGTTCAACTGCGCCGGATACGTCGAGAGCGGCACGATCCTCGACACCGACGACGAGAAGTTCGCGTTCTCCGTCGACATCAACGTGACGGCGATGTTCCGGATGATCCGCGCGTTCCTGCCCGGGATGCTGGAGCGCGAGAAGGGCTCGATCGTCAACATCGCCTCGGTCGCGTCGTCGATCGTCGGCGTCCCGAACCGGTTCGTCTACGGCGCGACCAAGGCGGCGGTGATCGGGATGACCAAGTCCGTCGCCGCCGATTTCGTCACCCGCGGCATCCGCTGCAACGCGATCTGCCCCGGGACCGTCGACAGCCCGTCGCTCGAGGCGCGGATGCGGGCGCAGGGCGACTACGAGGCGGCGCGCAAGGCGTTCGTCGCCCGCCAGCCGATGGGCCGTATCGGCCGGCCCGAGGAGATCGCGGCGCTCGCGGTCTATCTCGCCTCGGACGAGAGCGCCTTCACAACCGGCGTCGCGCATATCGCCGACGGCGGCATGACCAACGTCTGAGACAGGAGAACTGCGATGAAACTGCTGCGTTTCGGGCCGATGGGCCACGAAAGACCCGCCCTGCTCGACGGGGACGGGAAGATCCGGGACCTGTCGGGCGTCGTCGGCGACATCGGCGGGAGCACGCTGTCGGACGAGGGCCTGGAACGGCTGCGGCGGCTCGATACCGCCGCATCTGCCGGAGGTCGACGCCTCGGCACGTCTCGGGCCGTGCGTCGCGGGCGTGGGCAAGTTCATCTGCATCGGTCTCAACTATTCCGACCATGCGGCGGAAACCGGGGCGACGGTGCCGACCGAGCCGATCATCTTCATGAAGGCGACCAGCGCGATCTGCGGACCGGACGACGCGGTGATCATTCCGCGCGGCTCGGAGAAGACCGACTGGGAGGTCGAGCTCGGCGTGGTGATCGGCAAGCGGGCGAAGTACGTCTCCGAGGCCGATGCGTTCGACCACGTCGCCGGCTACTGCGTGAGCAACGACGTGTCGGAGCGGGCCTTCCAGGCCGAGCGGCAGGGGCAGTGGACCAAGGGCAAGTCGTGCGACCACTTCGGGCCGATCGGGCCGTGGCTGGTGACCCGCGACGAGGTGGCCGATCCGCAGGCGCTGCCGATGTGGCTGAGCGTGAACGGCGAGAAGCGGCAGGACGGCTCGACCACGACGATGGTCTACGGGGTCGGGCACCTCGTCAGCTACCTCAGCCAGTTCATGAGCCTCGAGCCGGGGGACGTGATCTCGACCGGCACGCCGCCGGGCGTCGGCATGGGGATGAAGCCGCCCGTCTACCTGAAGGCCGGCGACGTGATCGAGCTCGGCATCGATGGGCTCGGTCAGCAGCGGCAGGTCTGCATCGACGATCCGGACTGAGCCGATGATCCCGCTTCTCGACACCCACCAGCACCTGGTCTACCCGGAGCGGCTCCGCTACGGCTGGGCGCAGGACACCGAGGCGCTGAAGGACCGGGCGTTCACGCTCGAGGACTACCGGGAGCTGACCAAGGACGCAGGCGTCGCCGGCACGATCTTCATGGAGGTCGCCGTCGACGATCCCGACTACCACGCGGAGGCCCGCTGGATCGCCGGGCTGGCGCGGCAGCCGGAGAGCGGGATCCTCGGGCTGATCGCCTCGGCCCGGCCCGAGACCGCTTCGGGGTTCGAGGCGTGGCTGGAGGAAGCGCCCGACCTCGGGGTGGTCGGCTACCGGCGGATCCTGCACCAGACCACCGACGACGTCTCGCAAAGCGACACGTTCCGGGCCAACGTGCGGAAGCTGGGCGCGCGGGATCTGACGTTCGACATGTGCTTCCAGGCCCGGCAGCTGCCGATCGCGCTGGAGCTGGCGCGGGCGTGCGACAACACCCGGCTGGTGCTCGACCACTGCGGGGTTCCCGACATCGCCGGGGGCGGGCTCGACCCGTGGCGGGGGTATGTCACCGACCTCGCGGCGATCCCGAACGTCTGGGCGAAGCTGTCCGGCGTGCTCGCCTACTGCGCGCCGGGCGATGCCACGCTCGAGACCATCCGGCCGTACGTCGAGCACGTCATCGCCGCGTTCGGTCCCGAGCGGTGTCTCTGGGGGAGCGACTGGCCGGTGGTGAACACGCGCGGCGATCTGCCGGGCTGGATCCGGGCGTTCCGGACCATCCTCGAGGGCTACTCCGACACGGAAGCCGAGGCGATGGCGCACGGAACCGCCGAGCGGGTCTATCGGGTCGGCCTGCCGCCGGCGTGAGGCGTTCGCGCGGGGTGCAGCCGTGCCGCAGTCACTTCGCGGGTTGGAGGCCGACGGTCCCGGCTGACCCCCCTCGGCCTTTGCGCTCCAGCCGACGGACCGGCGCGTCGCTCTTGCCGGTTCGCAAGGCAGGGGCACCCCCCGGCCAGCCGCAATCGCCGGAGGCCGTCTTGCGTCGCAAGGGGGCGTCGCTATAGTCGCCGCCTTCGCACGAACCGGAGTTCGCCAGTGCCAGACCCGCTGATCGGCATCGTCATGGGCAGCCAGTCCGACTGGGAGACCATGCGTGCGGCCGCCGAGGTGCTGGAGACGCTCGAGGTGGCGCACGAGGTCCGCATCGTCTCGGCGCACCGCACGCCGGACCGGCTGTTCGGGTATGCCGAGGCCGCCGCCGGGCGCGGCCTGAAGGCGATCATCGCCGGCGCCGGCGGCGCGGCGCACCTGCCGGGGATGCTGGCGGCCAAGACCCGGCTGCCGGTGCTCGGGGTGCCGGTGCAGTCGAAGGCGCTGTCGGGGCTCGATTCGCTGCTGTCGATCGTGCAGATGCCGAAGGGCGTGCCGGTCGGAACCCTCGCCATCGGCCCGGCCGGGGCGGCGAACGCCGGCCTGCTGGCGGCGGCGATGCTCGCGACCGGCGACGCCCGGCTCGCGGCGCGGCTCGAGGCCTGGCGCGCCGCCCAGACCGAGGCGGTGGCGGAGACGCCCGATGGCCTCTGAGGCCCTGCCGCCGGGCAGCCGCATCGGCATCCTCGGCGGCGGCCAGCTCGGGCGGATGCTGGCGATGGCCGCGGCGCGGATGGGCATGCGGACGCACGTCTTCGAGCCGGGCCCCGATCCCTGCGCGGCGCAGGTGGCGAACGCGCTGACCGCGGCCGGCTACGACGACCGCGCGGCGCTCGAGGCCTTCGCAGCGGCGGTCGATGTGGTGACCTACGAGTTCGAGAACGTGCCGCTGGCGGCGATCGACGCGGTGGCGCCGCTGGTGCCGGTGCGGCCGGGCCGGCGCGCGCTCGAAGTGGCGCAGGACCGGGTGGCGGAGAAGGACTTCCTGCGCGGCATCGGGCTCGCCACCGCGCCCTACGCGGCGGTGGACGAGGCGGGCGCGCTCGGGCCGGCGCTCGCACGGATCGGCGTGCCCGCGATCCTGAAGACCCGCCGGTTCGGCTACGACGGCAAGGGCCAGGTGCGGATCTCGGGTCCCGACGGAGCGTCGGAGGCCTGGGCGGCGGTCGGGGCCGCCCCTTCGGTGCTCGAAGGGGTGGTCGGGTTCGAGCGCGAGATCTCGGTGATCGCGGCGCGCGGGCTCGACGGGTCGGTCGCGGCGTTCGATCCCGGCGAGAACGAGCACCGCGACGGCATCCTCCACCGCACGCGGGTGCCGGCGCGCGTCGCGCCGGCGGTGGCGCAGGAGGCGGTGCTGATCGCCGGGCGGATCCTGAACGCGCTCGACTACGTCGGGGTGATCGGCGTCGAGTTGTTCGCGACCGAAACCGGCCTTGTGGTCAACGAGATCGCCCCGCGCGTCCACAACTCCGGCCACTGGACCGAGGCCGCCTGCCTGATCGATCAGTTCGAGAACCACGTCCGCGCGATCTGCGGCTGGCCGCTCGGCGACGGGAGCCGGCATTCCGACGCGGAGATGCTCAACCTGATCGGCGAGGAGTGCGAGGTCGCATCGACGATCACGGATGCGCGCGTCCACCTCTACGGGAAGGCCGAGGCGCGACCGGGGCGCAAGATGGGCCATCTGACCCGGCTGACACCGATCGCGCGATGACCGGTCCGCGGCTGGCGGTGCGGGCGGTGATCGTCGACGCGGGGCGACTGCTGCTCGTCAACGCCTATCCGGGCGAGGAGAGCGATCTCTGGTGCGCGCCCGGGGGCGGCGTCGAACGGGGGCAGAGCCTCGAGGACAACCTGCGGCGCGAGGTGCGCGAGGAGACCGGCCTGCGGATCGCGCCCGGCCGGCTGCTCGGGCTGTCGGAGTTCCACAATCCGGAGACCGGCTTCCATCAGGTCGAGCTTCTGTTCGCCGCCCGGCTGCTCGATCCCGCGGGCGCGGCCGCGCTTCGCGACCCGGACGGGGTGGTGAACCGGCTGCGCTGGGTCGACGCCGCCGGGCTCGCGGCGGTGCGCTTCAAGCCCGACAGTCTGGCGCGGATCGCCTTCGCGGCCGAAGCGGCCGTGGTTCACGACCCGCTGGAGGTTCAGGTGGGCTGAAGGGGGCCTGGCCCGAGGCGCGGGCGCCGGGGAGCGCCGCCTTCGAACCGGCAGGAGCGAGGCACTGCCTCGCGCCGGTTCGTCGGCTGCAGCGCGTGAGCGCGGAGGCCGAGGGGAGTGCCGCCCGGACCGAACTTCTCCAATCCGCGCGCGCCTGCCTGGGCTGGCGCGGAATTGCGCCTGCCGGGGGCAGGCAGGCGCGCGCGGATTTGTCGACGGACAATTCCGCGAAGTGCCTGCTGCACTGTTGCACCCGACGCCCAGGCGGGTGCGGTGGAGTGGTCGGGCCCATTTCGTATGAGACGGCCGATCGCAACGGCTTCAGGCGTAGACGGATTCCCGCCCGAAGTGTTTGGTCAGCAGGTAGTAGATCACCGCGCGGTGCTTGTTGCGGTTGCCCCGGCCATAGGTATCGAGCGCGTGGTTGATCCCGGCCATCAGGTCGGGACCGTCGGAGAGGCCGAGTTTCTTGACGAGAAAGTTGGCGCGGACGGTTTCGAGTTCGGAGTCCTGCGAGCCGGCGACGGTCGACGAGTTGCTGTTGTAGATCGCCGGTCCGAGGCCGATCGCGACCTTGGTCAGCAGGTCCATGTCGGGCGTGACGCCGCATTTGTCCCGCAGGTCGCTCGCGTAGATGGCGATCAGGTCGTCGCGCTTGCTCATCACTTTCCCTTCCTTGGATACGTACCGCTCTGGCCGGCGGCGGAGGCCGAGCATACCGCAGCTTCGGTTCGCGGCAAAGTTCACGCATGGCGAGTGGTGAAGCTCCGCCTACTCGCGCCCGGAGCCTTCTCCGGGGATCCGGCCGAGGCGTCCCGCCCGGCCGCCGCGCCGCCCGCGGCGGTGCTGCGCCGCCCGGTCCGGCAGGTCGGCCATCACCGCCCGGCGCGCCTCGGGGCTCATCGCGGTCCAGCCGGCGATCTCGTCGGTCGAGCGGTGGCAGCCGAGGCAGAGGCCGCTCTCCGGATCGACCACGCAGAGCCTGATGCACGGGCTCTGGATGGGCTCGCGCCGCCAGACCTCGTCAGCCATCCTGGGCCTCCAGCCAGGCGAGGCGGTCGAGCAGGCCCTGCAGGATGTAGCCCGCCGCCACGTGGTCGATCACCTCGCCGCGGCGCCGCCGCGAGGCATCGGCCTCGAGCAGCGCCCGCTCGGCCGCCACGGTCGACAGCCGCTCGTCCCAGAAGGTGATCGGCAGCGGGGTGATGCCTGCGAGGTTGCGGGCGAAGGCGCGGGTCGATTGCGCCCGCGGCCCCTCGCTGCCGTCCATGTTGCGCGGCAGGCCGAGCACCAGTCCGCCGATCTGCCGCGCCGCCGCCAGCGCCACCAGCGCCGCCGCGTCGGCGCCGAACTTCGTGCGGCGCAGGGTCTGGAGCGGCGAGGCGACGCGCCGGGTGGTGTCGGAGACGGCGATGCCGATGGTCCTGGTGCCGAGATCGAGGCCCATCAGCGCCCGGCGCGCCGGCACCGCCGCCGCGAAGTCCGCCGTCTCGGGGAGGATGGAGGCGATCACGGGGAGAGCCCTGCGTCGCGGGCCGCCGCCTCGATGGTGGCGAGCGCCGCGGGGTCGTCCTCGTGGGCGTCGCGCGCCTCGGCGAGCACGGTCGCCGCCTCGTCGCGCCGCCCGAGCACGCCGAGCGACCGGATCAGCTGCGCCCAGTCGGCGGGCGGTCCGCCTTCGGTCGCCAGCCGGTCGGAGAGCCGGGCCACCATGCCCTCGATCATCGCCTGGCGGTCGTCGGGCGCCATTTCCCCGGCCGCATCGACCTCGGCCGCGCTTGGCCCCGGGGCCGCGGCCGGCGGCGGCAGCCCGGCGAGGCGCGCGGCCTCGGCGACGCCCGCGCGCAGCGGTGCGGCCTCGGGCGCGTCCGGCGGTATCTCGTCGAGCAGCCGCGACCAGATCCGGTAGGCGAGATCGGGGCGTCCGCCCTGCAGCAGCGTCAGGCCGGAATAGTAGCGTCCGGCCGGATCCTGCGGGTCGAGCTTCAGCGCACGGGCCAGCGTGGTCTCGGCCTCCGGCGAGACATAGCCGCCCGCGGCGACGATCCGGGCCTCGGCGAGATCGACGAGATCCGAGGCCGTGGCGTCGTCGCCGAGGATCCGGACCACCTGCTCCTGCGCGGCGCGGGCCTCGCGCCAGCGGCCGACCTCGCCGAGGCTCCGGGCGAGCAGCCTGTGGCCCTCGAGATCGTCCGGGCGATCCTTCAGCACCGCTTGCAGGCGCGCGATCAGGTCGGCCTGGTCGCCGGCGGGCGCCGGGGCCGGCATCGGTGGCGGTGTCTGCGCCGCCGCCATCGCCTCCGCCTCGGCCTGGCCGGGGCGCGCGGCGCGGGCCTCGGCCTCGCGCGCCTGCCGCGCCGCCAGCGGCTGGTCGCGCGCGCCCGGGGCCCCGAGCGCGGCGTAGAGACCGACGGTGGCGAGCGCCGTGACCAGCACGAGCGCGGGCGCCACCAGCCCGGTCAGGCTCCGGGGGGCGGGAGCGGTCGCGGCTTCGCGGGTCTCGGCGTCGGCAGAGGCGAGCAGGCGTCGGGCGATCTCGGTGCGGGTCGCCTCGGCCTCGGCGGGAGATACGATGCCGCGGGCGAGATCGGCCTCGATCTCGCGCAACTGGTCGCGGTGCACCTGCATGTCGTAGCTGGCCCGCCGTGCGCCGCCGCCGCTGCGACGCAGCAGGGGCGCGCATACAACGCCGAGGCAGCCGATCATGGCGATCGCCGCGACCCCCCAGAACAGCACGTCAGCCTGCATTTCCGAACAACGCCTCTCGATCGCGGCCGGACCCTATCTTCTCGCGTATCGGGGCACAATCGCCTGCGCGGGAGCGTGAACGGTGGAGCATGGGCCACCCGCCCGCCGCGCCGACCGGGGGGCTCACGCGCCAGCGGCCGGAACGCGCCGCGGAGATACCGTCGCTCCGAGATTAAAACCGGACTGGTCCTGCACGCAATAATCGGTAAATATCGCGTTAAGGTTGATTTGCTCTTTATCCATTCAACTCGGAAGGCCAGGGACCTGCCCGCCCCGTGAACAAGCTGCTGCTCTCCGCTGTGTCGATCTGCGCGACGGGTGCTCTGGCGGCCGGCATCGATCAGTCGGGCCAGCCGGTCCTGCCGCTGTTCGAGGACGGCAACCATGCCGAGATCAGCATAACCCGCTGGGTTCCCTCGCTCGACGGGGTCTGGGCGAACGGCGCGCGGACCCGAACGGTCTACGATCCGATCACCGACGTCGCCGGCGCGATCAAGCTCCAGTTCAACCGGAAATGGTCCGGTGCGCTGCTCATCGACCAGCCCTACGGGATCGACGTCGCCTATCCCGCGAGCGATTTTCTGTTCGCGGGCACCGGCGCGGTGCCGGATTCGACCGGGGTGACGGTGCTGGCCCGCTACAAGTTCACCGACCGGGTGAGCGTGCACGGCGGCGTGCGCGCCACCCGGTTCGGCGGCGAGGTGGTGCTGCCGGCCGCGGCCTACGACTGGAAATCCGGTGGCGACTGGGGCTACGGCTATGTGATCGGCGGCGCCTACGAGGTGCCGGAAATCGCGCTGCGCGTGGCGCTGACCTACGGCTCGGAGACCCGGCACCAGCTCGACGCAACCGAGACGATCGGCGGCATGGTGCTCGACTCCACCACCGAGATCACCATGCCGCAGTCGGTCAACCTCGATTTCCAGACCGGCGTGGCGGCCAAGACCCTGCTGTTCGGCGGCGTGCGCTGGTCGAACTGGCGCGGCTGGGACGTCTCGCCCGACGGCTTCCAGGCGGCAACCGGCCAGCCGCTCGTCGAGTTCCGCCACGACGGCTGGCTCTACAAGGTCGGGCTCGGGCGGCAGCTCACCGAGCGGTTCTCCGCGGCGGTGCAGGTCAACTACGAAGCGGCTCAGCATGAGGCGCAGACCATCTTCGATCCGAAGGACGGTCTGACCGCGATCGTGCTCGGCGGCACCTACAAGGCCGACCACGGCTTCAGCTTCACCGGCGGGGTCGTCCTATACGGTGTTCGGCGACGCCGGCGTCATCGCCGGAGACCAGCAGGTCGCCCGCTTCGAGGACAACCACGCCACGGCGGCGGCGCTGAGGATCTCCTACGACTTCTGACGCTGGTCGCGCCCGCCGATCCGGTGCAGGTTGGCGCCGGTTCGAGGGCGGAAGGCGATGTCATGGATCTGCAAACCGAGGTGGACGACCGGCTGCGCCTGGCGCTGCCGTTCGTCGAGGAGGCCGGCCGGCTGGCGCTGGAGTACTTCCGCCGGCCGCTCGACGTCGAGAACAAGCTCGGACCCGGCGCCTTCGATCCGGTCACCGAGGCGGATCGCGGCGTCGAGGCGCTGATCCGCGGCCACCTCGGGCAGGCGTTCCCCGACAGCCCGGTGCAAGGCGAGGAACAGGGCTTCACGCCCGGCTCCAGCCGGTGGTCGTGGATCATCGACCCGATCGACGGCACCCGCGCCTTCATCTCGGGGGTGCCGGCCTGGGGGATCCTGCTCGGGCTCTGCAGGGACGGCAGGGCGGTCGGCGGCATCATGCGCCAGCCGTATCTGGCGGAGACCTTCATCGGCGCCCCGTCGGGGGCGTGGCTGCTGAGGCCGGGATCGAAGACGCGGCTTCGGGCATCGGGCAGGACCGCGCTCGACGAGGCGATCCTCTATTGCACGCATCCGGGCATGTTCGAAGGTCCAGGCGAGCGCGCCGGATTCGAGGCCGTGTCGGCGGCGGTGCGGATGACCCGTTTCGGCGGCGACTGCTATTCCTACTGCCTGCTGGCGCACGGGCTGATCGACCTGGTGATCGAGAGCGGGCTGCAGGCCTACGACATCGTGCCGCTGGTGCCGATCGTCGAGGCGGCGGGCGGCGTGGTCACCGACATCGACGGCCGCCCGCCGATGGCCGGGGGCACGGTGGTCGCCGCCGCAAGCGCGGGTCTGCACGCGCGGGCGATCGAGCTGATGCGGGGCGCCACCACCGGCTGACCCACACCCCTACCCCCGCTGCGCCAGCAGCACCCCGCCGAGCACCAGCACCACGCCCAAGCCCCGCCAGATCGAGACCGGCCTGAGGGCGAGGCCGAACAGGCCGAAGTGGTCCGCCACGGTGGCGCCCAGCAGCTGGCCGGCGATCACGCAGGCGGTGAACAGCAGCGCGCCGGTGACCGGGGCGATGACCACGCCGCCGGCGACGAACGCGGTGCCGATGAAGCCCGCGAAGTAGACCCACCACGGCACCGAGGCGAGCGTGCTGCGGCTGAGGTCGCCGCGGCCCGCCACCGCGACCATCAGCACCGCGCCGAGGGCGGCGACCATGATCGAGATGCCCGCGGCCCCGTAGGCGCTGCCGATCGCGCGGGAGAGGATCGCGTTCATCAGCGGCTGGAACGCGACCAGGATGCCGAGCCCCACGGCCGCCGCCAGATAGATCAGGATCGCCACGGCCAGTCTCCCGTCGTTCGTGAGGCCGGGACAATGGCCGCGACGGGCCCGGGCCGCAAGGGATGCTCGGTCGGGAGCCGGCCAGCGGCCCGAACCGGCAGAGGCGACGCATTGCGTCGCGCCGGTTCGTCGGCTGGAGCGCGTGAGCGCGGAAGCCGAGGGGGGTGCGGCCTGGACCGTGCCTCTCCAATCCGCGCGCGCCTGCCTGGCTGGCGCGGAATCGCGCCTGCCCTCACGCCGAAGGCGTGCCTCCGGCACGACGGCAGGCAGGCGCGCGCGGATTTGTCGACGGACAAATCCGCG
>CAVZCB010000042.1:0-68287 GCA_963773555.1 uncultured Alphaproteobacteria bacterium | reverse complement strand
TCGACGGACAAATCCGCGAAGTGCCTGCTTCCGCGTGGCGCCCCGACGCCCAGCGAGTGCAGCATGGCGATCGAACGGAGATGGTATGAGACGGCGGTCCGCGCGTCAGCCGATCTTGCCGCTGATGTAGTCCTCGGTCTGCTTCTCGCGCGGGTTGGAGAAGATGTCCTCGGTCGCCCCGTGCTCGACCAGCTTGCCGAGGTGGAAGAAGGCGGTCATCTGGCTGACGCGGGCGGCCTGCTGCATCGAGTGGGTGACGATGACGATGGTGTAGTTGGTGCGCAGTTCGTCGATCAGCTCCTCGATGATCGCGGTGGCGATCGGGTCGAGTGCGGACGCGGGCTCGTCCATCAAGAGCACTTCGGGCTTCGTGGCGATGGCCCGGGCAATGCACAGGCGCTGCTGCTGGCCGCCGGAGAGGCCGGTGCCGGGCTCTTGCAGGCGGTCCTTGACCTCGTTCCAGAGGCCGGCGCGGCGCAGCGAGCTTGTCACCAGTTCCTCGAGCTCGGCCTTGGTGCGGGTCATGCCGTGGATCTTCGGGCCGTAGGCGACGTTCTCGAAGATCGACTTGGGGAACGGGTTGGGCTTCTGGAACACCATGCCTACCCGGGCACGCAGTTCGACGACGTCGATGCGCGGGTCGTAGATGTCCATGTCGTCGAGCGCGATCCCGCCTGTGACCCGCGCGATCGGGATGGTGTCGTTCATCCGGTTGATGCAGCGCAGGAACGTGGACTTGCCGCAACCGGACGGGCCGATGAACGACATGACCTGGTTCGCCGGGATGTCGATATTGACGTCGAACAGCGCCTGCTTCTCGCCGTAGAACACGCTCACGTCGCGCGCCGTCACCTTCATATTGGGTTCGGTGGTCGCGGCGGCGGGCTTCAGAACGGTGGGATCAGCCATGGTCGTGAGCATATGCAAGCTTCCGCATGAGGGCTACCAGGTCCGCTCGAGACGCTGGCGAAGGACGATGGCGATGGTGTTCATCACCACCAGGAACGCGAGCAGCACGATGATCGCGCCCGAGGCACGCTCGACGAACGCGGGATCCGCCCGCTGGGTGAAGTTGTAGACCTGCACCGGCAGGGCGGTCGCCGGGTCGAACAGACCCTCGGGAAGTCCGGCGGGGAAGTCCTTGACGAAGGCGACCATGCCGATCAGGAGTAGCGGCGCCGTCTCGCCGAGCGCCTGCGCGAGGCCGATGATCGTGCCGGTCAGGATGCCGGGCATCGCCAGCGGCAGCACGTGATGGAAGATCGCCTGCATCTTCGAGGCGCCGACCCCGAGGGCGGCCTCCTTTATCGAGGGCGGCACCGACTTCAGCGACGCGCGGGTGGCGATGATGATCGTCGGCAGCGTCATCAGCGCCAGCACCAGTCCGCCGACGATCGGCGCGGACATCGGCAGGTGGATGTAGTTGATGAAGAAGGCGAGGCCGAGGATGCCGAAGACGATGGACGGCACCGCCGCCAGGTTCGAGATGTTCACCTCGATCACGTCGGTCAGCCAGTTCTTCGGCGCGAACTCCTCGAGATAGATCGACGCGGCGACCCCGATCGGCAGTGAGAGCACCAGCACGATCAGCATCATGTAGGCCGAGCCGATCAGGGCGACGCCGAGGCCCGCCGCCTCCGGGCGGTTCTCCGAGGCGTCGGGATTGGTGAGGAAGGCCCAGTTGAACCGCCGCTCCAGCACCCCGAGCTTCAGCAGCTGATCGGCTGCGCTAAGCTGCGCGGGATCGACGCGGCTGTCGCCCACCGAACTCTCGCGGGTGATGTTGCCCTTGACGTACTGATCGATGCGGCTGCTGGCGAGGAATTCGAACTCGACGGTCTGGCCGATCTCATCGGGGTGGGCGATCGCGTACTTGCGCAGGTCCACGTTCGCGGCCTCGGAGATCATCCCGGCGAGAAGCGTCGGCGTGATGCCGGGCGCGCTGCCGGCCTGCAGCTTGTCCGCGAGGCTCTGCATCGAGCCCTTGATGATCGGGGCATAGGCGAAGGTCAGGACCTTGGAAATTTCTTCCGGGTCGCGATTGCCGGAGGGGTCGAGGACCGACGGATCGAGGTAGATGTCGGCCTTGATGAAGGTTTGCGTGAACGCTGGTAGTCCACGGTCCAGCACCGAGAATAGCAGCAGCACGAGGGCGGCGATGGCGAAGCCGATAGCCGCCATGCCGTAGAAACGGAAGCGGCGCTCGGCGGCATAGCGGCGCCTGGTCAGAGCCGCGCGGTCGCCCGGCGCCAGCGGCCCGGCGTGTGTGGTCGGGCTCGCTTCGGTCGTCATTCGGTACTGCTCCCGGTAGCGGCGGACGATGTAGAGGGCGAGGACGTTCATCCCGAGGGTCAGGACGAACAGGGTGATGCCGAGCGCGAAGGCGACCAGCGTCTCGGGCGAGTTGAAGTCGGTGTCGCCGGTGAGCTGGCTGACGATCTTGACCGTCACCGTGGTCATCGCCTCGAAGGGGTTCATCGAGAGCCGGGCGGCGGCGCCGGCGCCGAGCACCACGATCATCGTCTCGCCGATGGCGCGGGAGGCCGCGAGCAGGATGGCGCCGACGATCCCCGGCAGCGCGGCCGGCACGATGACGCGGCGGATGGTCTCGGACTGCGTGGCGCCGAGGCCGAGGGAGCCCTCGCGCATCGAGCGGGGCACGGCGGTGATGATGTCATCCGACAGCGACGACACGAAGGGGATGAGCATGATCGCCATCACGAGGCCGGCGGTCATCACCGAGGCCGACGAGGAACCGAGGCCGGTCGGCTGGGCGAAATAGTCGCGCAGGATCGGACCGACGGTGATCAGCGCGAAAAGGCCGTAGACGATGGTGGGGATCCCGGCAAGGACTTCGATCGCGGGCTTCGCCACCTTGCGGAAGCGGGGCGAGGCGTACTGCGTCAGGTAGATCGCGGCGAAGAGGCCGACCGGCACGGCGACGGCGAGTGCGATGAAGCTGACGTAGAGCGTGCCCCAGAGCAGCGGCAGCACGCCGAGGTCGCTGTTGCCCTGGAACGTCGGCGACCAGACGGTACCGAAGAAGAACTCGGTCCAGCTGTACTGGCGGAAGAACCGGGCGGTCTCGAAGAGCAGCGACAGGACGATCGCGACGGTGGTGAAGATGGCGATCGAGGAGGCGAACGCCAGCAGTCCGAGCGTCATCGCTTCCACGAGGTTGCGGGCGCGGAACTGCGGGGTGATCCGGGCGAAAACCGTGGCGAAGGCCGCGATCGCCAGCGCGATCGAGGAGAGGCCGACGATCCAGGAATTCCCGAGAAACGGCAGGAGGGTCGAGAGGAAACTGAGCAGGATGTAGGTCGCGAGGCCGGCCAGCAACGCGCCCATCGCGATCGCGAGCCCATGATAGCCGGTGCGGGAATGCAGTTTGGTGGTGTTGCCTCCGGCCGAGACCGCTGACCGCCAGCGGCCGACGAGGTAGCCGGCAAGTGTCAGAGCCGCGAGGATGAGGAAGAGCAGGCTGGCAGACATGTTCCCCCCGACCGGGCTTGATGTGAAGACAAAGGCGCGCCTCCGCCGCGGACGGCGGAGGCGCCGAGAGCGGCGATCACATCGCCGGGTTCATGGTCTCTTCGTTGGCGACCTGCTCCTGGGTCTTCGCCAGTTCCGGGTCGGATACGAGGCCGTAGGCGGAGAGCGGGCCGTCCGGGCCTGCGACCTGGTCGGAGACGAAGAACTCGGCGTACTCCTTCAGGCCCGGGACCTCGCCGATGTGCGCCTTCTTGACGTAGAAGAACAGCGGCCGGGATACCGGGTATTCGCCCGAGGCGATGGTCTCGGTCGAGGGGGTCACGCCGTTCATCGTCGCGACCTTGAGCGTGTTCATGTTGTTCTCGTAGAACGACAGGCCGAAGACGCCGATGCCGTTCGGGTCGCTCTCGATCCGGGCGAGGGTCTCGGTGTAGTCGCCGTCGATGTCGACCGAGGCGCCGTCGGTGCGCAGCTTGACGCAGGAGGCGTGCGCCGCGTCCTCGTCGCCGCCGTTGATCGACAGGATTTCTTCCATGGCGCCCGAATCCTCGCAGCCCTGGAGGATCACCTTCTCCTCGAAGACCTCGCGGGTGCCGTGCTTGGTGCCGGGCACGAAGGCGAGGATCGGGGCGTCGGGCAGGCTTGAGTCGACATCGGACCACGAGGTGTTGGGATTGGACACCATCTTGCCGTCCTGCGGCAGTTCGGCGGCGAGCGCCTGGTACCACTCTGCCGGGGTGAATGCGTCGAAGGCGGGCCCCTCGGTCTTGGAGGCGAACACGATGCCGTCGTAGCCGATGCGGACCTGCATGATGTCCTTGACGCTGTTGGCGGCGCAGGTCTCGATCTCGCTGTCGCGGATCGGCCGCGAGGCGTTGGCGATGTCGATGGTGTCGGGGCCTGCGCCTTCGCAGAACTGCTGGAGACCGGCCGAGGATCCGCCGGAGGCGACGACCGGGGTCGGGAAGTCGAAGTTCTCGCCGAATGCCTCGGCGACGATCGAAGCGTAGGGCAGCACGGTCGAGGAGCCTGCGATCTGGATCTGGTCGCGCGACTGGGCGAAGGCGGCAGGCGCGGTCAGCGCGGCAACGGCTGCCGCGGCAATGCCTGCGTGGAAGATCGGTTTCATCGAGATTTATCCCTCAGAATTTCGGTCAACGGGCGCGATGCGCAAGGCCCGACCGGCCGTGCCGCCATCTCCCCCGCGTACCGCACCATATGGAACGCGCCTGACCGATATATGGCAGTTTTCCGACAAGTTTGTGACAGTGGCGGAGGCGGCTTCGGACGGGGCCCTGAACCAGCGGGGGAACGGCATGTGGCAGGCGCGCGTTCCAGCGCCGTCGTGTATGGTTCGGTCTGGCGCGTGACTCGCGGCGCGGGAGCCGGACCCGGGTCGGCAAGCGAAAGGACAAGCAATGGCAGCGGTCAAGAACACCATCTGCGTGTGGTATGACAAGGACGCCGAGGCGGCCGCCCGCTTCTATGCCGAGACGTTTCCCGACAGCTCGGTGTGCGCCGTTCACCGTGCCCCCGGCGATTTTCCGTCCGGCAGGGAGGGGGACGTGCTGACGGTCCAGTTCACCGTCGCCGGCATTCCCTGTCTCGGATTGAACGGCGGACCGCGGTTCAGGCACACCGAGGCCTTCTCGTTCCAGATCGCCACCGACGACCAGGAGGAGACCGACCGTTACTGGAACGCCATCGTCGGCAATGGCGGCGCGGAAAGCGCGTGCGGCTGGTGCAAGGACAAGTGGGGCGTTTCCTGGCAGATCACGCCGCGGGCGTTGACCGAGGCGTTGGCTGCCGGCGGCGCGGAAGCGAAGCGCGCGTTCGATGCGATGATGGACATGAGAAAGATCGACGTGGCCGCGATCGAGGCGGCACGGCGCGGCTGATCCGTCTTGTCGGGGCCGGTCGGGAAGATGAAGAAGCAGCCGCTCGGGGACTATCGCCGAAGGCGGGACTTTTCCCGCACCTCGGAGCCGGCCGGAGGGGTGGCGGATGACGGCGGCAACCGCTTCGTTGTCCACAAGCATCACGCGACAGCCGACCATTACGACCTGCGGCTTCAGGTCGGCGATGTCCTGAAGTGCTGGGCGGTGCCGAAGGGACCGTCGCTCGACCCCGCCGAGAAGCGGCTGGCGGTCGAGACGGAGGATCATCCGCTCGAGTACATCGACTTCGAGGGCGTGATTCCGGCGGGCGCCTATGGCGGAGGGCCGATGATCGTCTGGGACGCCGGGGTCTGGGCACCGATGGGTGATACGGAGAAGAGCCTCTCCGACGGCGCGTTCAAGTTTCGGCTGGCCGGCGAGAAGCTGAATGGGGGCTGGATGCTGGCGCGGCTGAAGCCGAAGGCGGGCGAGACCAGACGCAACTGGCTGCTGTTCAAGGAGCGCGACGGGGCGGCGGATCCCGATACCGACATCCTCGTCGCGCGGCCCGAGAGCGTGAAGACCGGGCGGAGGATCGAGCAACTGGCTGCAGCGCCCGCGCCGGATCCCGCGTCAAAGCCCGCGGCCAAGCCGGCGAGGACGCGGCCGGGGTCGCTGAAGGGCGCGGTGAAGGCGCCGCCGCCCGAACGGCTGGAGCCTCAGCTGGCCACGCCCGTGGCCAGTCCGTCCGACGGCGACGACTGGCTGCATGAGATCAAGCTCGACGGTTACCGGACGATCGCCTGGATCGAAGGCGGTGCGGTGAAGCTCGTCACCCGCGGCGGTCTCGACTGGACGCACCGTTACGGCGATCTCGACGAGGCGTTCCGGGCGTTGCCCTGCCGGGACGCGATCGTCGACGGGGAGATCGTGGTGCCTCGACGAGAAGGGGGTAAGCCGCTTCGCGCGGCTTCAGGATGCGCTGTCGCGCGGGGCGCGCCGCGAGCTTGTCTTCTACGCGTTCGACCTGATGCGGCTCGACGGGTGGGACCTGACGGCGGTGCCCCTTGTCAAGCGCAAGGCGCTGCTGCGCACGCTCCTCGCCGGCGCGACCGGACGCTCGGCGATCCAGTTCAGCGACCATGTTGTCGGTGGCGGGCCGGCGTTCTTCGAGCAGGCCTCGAGCCCTCGGGCTGGAGGGCGTCGTCTCCAAGCGGGCCTCCGCCGCCTATCACCAGGGACGCTCGAAGACCTGGACCAAGTCGAAGGCGAAGCTGACCGGGGACTTCGTGATCGCTGGCTTCACCACCTCGCAGGCCGCGGGGGGACTGGCGGCGCTGGCGCTTGGGGAGTGGGTGGACGGCGAGCTGCAGTATCGCGGCAAGGTCGGGACCGGCTTCGATGCCGCCACGCTCGCGGACCTGCACGAGCGGCTGGCCCCGTTGCAGGCGGGGGCCGCCCCGATCGAGGGCGGCCCCCGCGATGTTCACTGGGTTCGCCCGGTTCACGCGGCGCGGATCCAATATTCCAACCTGACGCGCGACAATGCGGTCCGTCATGCGGTGTTCGCGGGACTGCGCGAGGTCGCGCTCGAGCCGCAGGAGGCGCCGGTGGACCGCAAGCGGCTGATTTCGGACGCGGACTTGGCGAACGTCTGGGTCACCAACCCGACGCGGCGTCTGTTCGGCGCCTCGGGTCCGACCAAGCTCGACGCCGCCATCTACTACGCCGGCGTCGGCGACTTCATGCTGCCGCACCTGTTCGGGCGTCCCGTGAGCCTGGTGCGCTGCCCTTCGGGCAAGCCGCAGGACTGCTTCTTCCAGCGCCACGCCTTCCTCGGCATGCCGGACGGGATCGCGGGCTTCGAGGCGAAGAAGGACGGCGGCGAGGAGGCGAAGAGCTATCTGACCGTCGAGAACGCCAAGGGATATCTGGCGCTGGCGCAGTTCGGGGTCGTCGAGTTCCATACTTGGGGCAGCCGGATCGAGCGGCTGGAGAAGCCCGACCGGGTGGTGTTCGATCTCGATCCGGGCGAGGGCATCGGCTGGCGCGAGGTGGTGGAGGCCGCGGTGCATGTGCGGGAGCAACTGGAGGCCCTCGGCCTGACCGGCTTCGCCAAGACCACCGGCGGCAAGGGCGTGCACGTGGTGGTGCCGGTGACGCCGAAGCTTGACTGGAAGGTGGTGCATCAGGCGACGGGCGAGATCGCCGCGAAGATCGCGGCGACGGCGCCGGACAGCTTCACCACGGTGATGGGGGCGGCCAACCGCAACCGGCGGATCTTCATCGACTTCCACCGTAACGCCCGGAGCGCGACCGCCGTGGCGCCGTATTCGTTGCGGGCGCGCAACAATCTGCCGGCGTCGGCGCCGCTGACGTGGGAAAATCTCGAGAATATCGACGCTCCGCAGGATTTGAATTATGCTTCGCTGCCGGCCCTGATGGCTGCGTCCGGGGATCCGTGGGTCGATATCGACGACTTCGCGGGGGATCTTCCGGCGCCCGGGAAGCGTTGAGGCATGACCGATACGGTCGCAGGAGACGGACGATGGCGCCCAGAGCGAGTTGGAAGGGATATCTGAAGCTGAGCCTGGTGAGCTGCCCGGTGCGGCTCTACCCGGCGACAAGCACGAGCGATCGCGTGCGGTTCAACCAGCTTCACAAGGACACCCACAACCGGATCAACATGAAGCCGGTGGATCCGGAGCTGGGCCTCGTGGAGCGCTCGGACCTGGTGAAGGGTTACGAATACGAGGACAAGAAGTACATCATCATCGACGACGAGGATCTCGACGCCGTGAGGATCGAGTCCAACCATACGATGAGCATCGAGGCGTTCGTCGATGCGGCCGACGTGGACGTGATCTATCAGGACGCGCCCTACTACCTCGCGCCGGACGGCAAGATGGCCGAGGAGACGTTCATCGTGCTGCGCGAGGCGATGCGGGAGGCGAACAAGCTGGCGATCGCCCGGCTGGTGCTGTCGAGCCGCGAGCGGGTGGTGACGATCGGGGCGCGCGACAAGGGCATGTTCGTCTCGACGCTGCGCGCGCCGAACGAGGTGCGCGCGACGTCGGCCTATTTCGACGACATCCCCGACGACAAGCCGGAGCCGGAGATGCTGGAGATGGCCGAGGCGCTGATCGCACAGAAGACCACCAAGTTCGATCCGAAGACCTACGAGGATCGCTACGAGACGGCGCTGATGGCGATGATCAAGGAGAAGCTGAAGGGCCACAAGCCGATCATCGCCGCGGAACCCGCGCGCGGCAACGTGGTGAACCTGATGGACGCGCTGAAGGAAAGCCTGTCCCAGAGCAAGCCGCCCGCGAAGAGCCGGAGCAAGGCGAAGGCCTCGGAGGCGGACGAGAAGCCCGCCAAGGCAACGGGCACGGGCGGGCGACGGTCGGCCAAGGCCAAGACGTGAGCCACCTCGCCGGCGCCAGCGTCGGCATGATCGGCGCGCTCGGCGCCCTGCCGCGGCGCATCGCCGCGCGGGAGGTGGCGGCGCGTGGCGGTGAGCTGCATCGCGGCACGACCCGGCGCACCACGGTGGTGGTGTTCGGGCGGTCGCTGCTGGCGCGGCTGGGCGAGACGGAGATCGAGGCGCAGGTGGCGGCGGCGTGTGGGCCGGGCCGGAGCTTGCGGAGCGAGAACGGCTTTATGCGGCTACTCGCTGGCAATGCCCCTGCCGAGGGCATGACCCGGGTGGCCGTCCTCGAACAGTCAGGGCTCGCGCCGCTCGACCTCGACCATCTGGCACTGTTTGACGCGTTCGAGAACGATGTCGAGCCGTTCTCGTTTCGCGACCTGATCCTCGCGGGCAAGTACGCGGGGTTGGTCGCCGGCGGCGCCGGCTGGGGCGCGATTGCCCGTTCGGTGGGTCGCTTCGGTCCGGCCGTCTCGCTGACCGCGAAGTCGCTGCAGGTCGGGGGCGGGCAGGTTGGTGGCGGGAAGGCGATCTACGCGCGCCACGACGAGACGCTGGCCGAGCTCGATGGACAACTGCTGCTGGAACTCGGGGCGGCGGAGGATCCGGACGACGCCTTCGCGGCGGCCGAAGCGGCGGAGGACGCGGGAGACGCCATTTCCGCTGCCGCGCTCTATGCCCGCTGCCTCGCCATCGATCCCGGCGACGCGGTGGCGGCATTCAATCGGGCGAACTGCCTCGCGGCGTCGGACCGGGGGCGGGAGGCCGAGCATGAACTTGCCCGCGCCCTGCGGCTCGATCCCGGGTTCGTGGAGGCATGGTTCAATCTTGCTGGCCTGCGTGCGCGCCCGCGGCCGCGTCGACGCGGCCCGCGGGCATCTTCGACAAGCGATCGCGCTCGATCCGATCTATTCCGATGCGGTGTTCAACCTTGCGTCCCTCGAGTTCGAGGCGGGCGCAGTTTGCGGAGGCGGGGCGCTGGTGGGCGCGCTATCTCGAGCTCGATCCCGATTCCGACTGGGGCAGGGCGGCCGCCCGGGGGGTGCGGTTTGTCGCCCTTCAGGCGCGGGCATCGGCCGGCTGAGATGGACGGCTTCCTCATCGACGGCCCCGGCACGGCGACGACGACGCTGCTGCTCGCGCACGGTGCCGGCGCGCCGATGGATTCGCCCGCGACTCGCCGCGTTCGCCGGGGCATTCGCCGCGACGGGCCTGCGGGTCGTCCGGTTCGAGTTCGGCTACATGGCCGCGCGGCGGAGCGGGTCGCGCAAGCCACCGCCCCGGGCCGAGCGGCTGATCCCGGAATATCCGCGCCGCCATCGCCGGGCTGGCCCGTCCCCGCCGCCTGGTGATCGGCGGCAAGTCGATGGGAGGGCGGGTGGCGAGCATGGCGGCGGACGATCTGCTTGCAGAAGGTGCGATCGCCGGCCTCGTCTGCCTCGGCTATCCGTTCCATCCGCCGGGTCGCCCCGAGAAGCCGCGCACCGGCCATCTCGAAGCGCTCGCCACGCCGACTCTGATCTGTCAGGGCACCCGCGACCCGTTCGGGACGCGCGAGGAGGTGGCCGGATACGCTCTGTCGGACGCCATCCGCGTCCTCTGGCTCGAGGATGGCGACCACGACCTGCGCCCGCGCAAGACCGTGACGGGGCTGACCGCCGCGGACCACCTTGCCACGATCGCGCGCGAGGTGGCGAAGTGGGCCTCCGGACTGCCCGGCTGACTGAAGCCCGATGCGGATCGCGACGTTCAACATCAACGGCGTGGTGCGGCGGCTTTCGAACCTGATCGAATGGCTGGCCGAGACCAGTCCCGACGTGGTCTGCCTGCAGGAACTGAAGACAGCGCACGACGCGTTCCCGGCCGATGCGCTGGCGGACGCGGGCTACGGTGCGGTCTGGCGCGGCCAGCGGGCCTGGAACGGAGTGGCGATCCTCGCGCGCGATGCAAGGCCGGTGCTGACGCGGGACGCGCTGCCGGGCGATCCGGCCGACGGCCAGGCCCGCTACATCGAGGCCGCGGTCGGCGGGGTGCTGATCGGCTGTCTCTACGCGCCGAACGGCAATCCGCGGCCCGGCCCGAAGTTCGACTACAAGCTCGCCTGGCACGGGCGGCTCGAGGCGCATGCCGCCGATCTGCTCGCCGAGGCGGTGCCGGTGGTGCTGGCCGGCGACTACAACGTGGTGCCCGAGCCGCGCGACATCTATCAGACGACCTCCTACGACGGCAACGCGCTTATCCAGCCCGAGAGCCGGCAGGCCTACCGGCGGCTGCTCGGGCAGGGTTGGACCGACGCCCTGCGCGCGGTCGTCCCCGACGGTCCGATCTACACGTTCTGGGACTATCGGCGGAACCGTTGGCATCGCGACGGCGGCATGCGCCTCGATCACCTGCTGCTCAGCCCCGGATTGCCGCCCGGTTGTCCGCCGCCGGCGTCGACCGGGCCGTTCGTGGGCGGGAGAATGCCAGCGATCATGCGCCGGTGTGGATCGAACTTGACCCGTAGTATCGCCCATGAGGCAGGCGCGTCATGGTGTCGGCTTTGCCCGGACGAGCGGCCGAAACAGTTGACAGACGGTTAAAACTGCACCCTAACATCCAGCAATATCAGCTACTTACCAGAATATCACGCGTGGACACGCCCGAGGCCAGACGGAATCAAAATTTGACCGTGAAGACCTTTCAGTCCGGATTATGTCAGCGCCCGGCGATCTCGGCGACAGCCGGTTCAGGCGGGCCGGCGGCGTCCTCGGCGGCGAGGAACCGTTCCGCCTCGAGTGCCGCCATGCAGCCCATGCCGGCGCTGGTCACCGCCTGGCGGAAGACGTGATCGGTGATATCGCCGGCGGCGAACACCCCCGGAATCGAGGTCGCGGTCGAATTCGGGCTGGGTCACGACATAGCCGCCGTGGTGCAGCTCGAGCTGCCCCGCCACGAGCTCCGATGCCGGCGCGTGCCCGATGGCGATGAAGACCCCGGCGCAGGGGATCACCCGCTCCGTTCCGTCCCGCACGTCGCGCACCCGCACGCCGGAGACACCCTTGGGATCGTTCTCGCCGATGACCTCGTCGAGCGCGTGGAACCAGACCGTCTCGATCTTGGGATGCTTGAACAGCCGGTCCTGCAGGATCTTCTCGGCGCGCAACTCGTCGCGGCGGTGGATCAGCGTCACCTTCGAGGCGAAGTTGGTGAGAAACAGCGCCTCCTCGACCGCCGAGTTGCCGCCGCCGATCACCACCACCTCCTGGCCGCGGTAGAAGAAGCCGTCGCAGGTGGCGCAGGCCGAGACCCCGAAGCCCTTGAAGGCCTCCTCGGAGGGCAGGCCCAGCCACTTCGCCTGTGCGCCCGTGGCGAGGATCACCGCGTCGGCGGTGTAGACGACGCCGCCGTCGCCGATGGCGGTGAACGGCCGCTTGCCGAGGTCGAGCCGGGCGATGTGGTCCGAGATGATCTCGGTTCCGGTGGCGCGGGCATGGGCTTCCATGCGCTCCATCAGGTCGGGGCCTTGAACCTCGACGTCGCCGGGCCAGTTTTCGACCTCGGTGGTGATGGTCAGCTGGCCGCCCGGCTGGATGCCCTGGATGAGGATCGGCGAGAGCATCGCGCGTGCGCCGTAGACGGCGGCCGTGTAGCCCGCCGGCCCCGAGCCGATGATGAGCAACCGCGTGTGAGTGGTCCCGGACATGCGCGCCTCCTGCATTGGACCGCCTATATAGGGGCGGGCTCCCGACCTCTCAAGTTGCTGCGCGACCGGCCGGGCAGGTGCGGAGCGTTCGCGAGGGCGCTTGAGCGCGACAGGTCTTGCGATCGTGGCGCTCCCGTCGTGTAGTGGCCTCCGAACGGGTGGCGACGGGACGGCGTGGACGAAGACATCGGAGAAATGCTCGCACGGTGCGGCCTGGGAGATCGGGCGGCTTTCGCGCGGCTTTACGGCGCGACGGGCGGGAAACTCTTCGGTGTAGCATTCCGTATACTTGGCAATCGCAGTGACGCCGAGGAAGCCGTGCAGGAAGCATATGTAAAGATCTGGCACAGTGCCGGGCGCTTCCGGGCCGACCGGGGCAGCGCGCTCGGCTGGATGGTGTCGATCGCCCGAAACCAGTCGATCGACCATCTCCGGGCGCGGCGCGCGCCGGCGCGCGACGTGTCGGAGATGTTCGACCTGGCCGATCCGGGTCCGACGCCGGAAGCCGAGGCGCTGAGCACCGACGACCGGCGCCGGATCGCGCGGTGCATGGAGGACCTGCCGCAGGACCGGGCGCGGGCGGTGCAGGCGGCCTATGTGGAGGGCTGGACCTACGACGAGCTGGCGCGGCATTTCGACGTGCCGCTCAACACCATGCGGACCTGGCTGCGCCGGGCGCTGATCAGCCTGAGGGAGTGCCTCGGATCATGATCGACGAACCGCTCGACACCCCCGAGGATCGCGACATGGCGCTGGCCGGCGAGTACGTGCTGCGGCTGCTGGCGCCGGACGAGACGGCGGAGTGTGCGGCGCGCGAGGCGCGCGATCCTGGTTTCGCCGCGATGGTGGCCGCGTGGCGGGACGACCTCGAAGCGCTCGACGAGGCCTATGCCGAGGTGCCGCCGCCGTCAGGGCTGTTCGGGCGGATCGAGACGCGGCTGTTCGCGGCGCAGCCCTCGATGTTCGGCCGGCTGTGGCGGAGCGCCGGGCTCTGGCGGGCGGTCGCGACCGCGGCGGTGGTCGCGGCGGTGTGGTTCGGCGCGCTGGCGCCGCGGCCGACAGCGCCGCCGCCGGGCGTGCCGCCGGCGATGCTGGTGTCGGCGCTGGCGTCGGTCAACAGCGACGTGGGCCTGCTGGCGGTGTTCGAGCCGCAGGCGGCGGTGCTCAACATCAACCGGACCTCCGGGGCGCCGGCGGCCGGCCGTTCGTTCGAGCTGTGGCTGATCGAGGGCGGCCAGCCGCCGGTTTCGCTCGGGGTGCTGCCGGACACGCCGCTGGCGCGGGTGCCGGTTTCGAGTGATCTCGCGGCTCGGCTGACGCCGGGGGCGCAGCTCGCGGTCAGCAACGAGCCGGCCGGCGGGTCGCCCACCGGTCAGCCGACCGAGGTCGTGGCGGTCGGCGAGGTGGCGGAAATCTAGCCGGTGGAGGCGTGATAGGGTGCGTAACGCGCGCGCAATTCCGGATAAAGCTCTGATATAGAACGGATTAATATGTACTAATTATTTGCCAGCGTGTTGCATGGCCTCGCTTCAACCGCTTCGTCAGTCCTCAAGGCAGGTCGCGAGGCTGCTGGCGAGGCCGGTGAGGAGGTCAGTGTAGAGCGACGGTCCCGGCGCGAGGTCCGCGCCCAGCGGGTCAAGCGATGAGGTTCGCACGCCGGTACCCTCTGTCAGGGTAGCCAGCAGACGCGGCGCGAACTGCGGTTCGGCGAAGGCGCATGCGATATCCTCGTCGCGAAGCAGGTCGCGGATTTCCCGCACCCGCGCGGCGCCCGGCGCAACGCCTTCCTGCAACGCGACGCTGCCGGCGGCCGGCATGTCGAAACGAGCTTCGAAATACTGGTAGGCGTCGTGAAAGACGATGAAGCGGCGGCCGTGGACCGGGGCGAGCTTGCTGTCGATCGCGACCACGAGCGCGTCCATCCCGGCGGCGAAGTCCTCGGCGTTGGCGGCGTAGGCGGCGCCGTTCTCCGGGTCGGCGGCGGTGAGCGCGGTGGCAAGGGCGCGGGCGATCACCGCGGCGTTCCCGGGGTCGAGCCAGAGGTGGGGGTCGACGGCTCCGGCATGGTCGTCGTCGTCCGCCTCAAAGGCGCCGCCGTCCCGGACCGGCAGGATGGTCAGGCCCGGCAGATCGGCGAGCGTCACAAGGCTGGCGTCCGCCGCGAGGGCCGTGATCGGATCCGCGAGCCATGGGGTGAGGGCAGGGCCGACCCAGACGACGAGATCGGCATCCTGCAGCCGTCCGGCCTCGGACGGGCGCAGCGCGTAGGCGTGCGGCGAGGCGCCCGGCGGCAGGATCAGGTCGGGCGTGCCGACGCCCTCCATCACGTGCGCCGCGATCGACTCGATCGGGGCGATGTCGACCGCCACCCGCGGCGCTGCCGAGGCGGCGGGCGCGAGCGCGAGCGACAGGAGGGCGACGAGGCGGCGGAGGCAAGGCATGCGGCGGATTCCCTCTGGTCGGAGCGGTGGGGAGAATGCCCCTTGTGGCAGCCGGAGGGCGCATCTAGGATGCCGCCACCAACGGCGTGAGTGTTATAAAGTAACAATGAACCCGTCAAGCGCCTCCGAACCGTCCGCGTTCCGGCCGCACGATCACCGCAGTTGTCGCGGCCGGGCCCGGGCGGCGGTCGAGGCGGCGTGCGCCGGCCGGCGGCTGCGGCTGACGCCGGCGCGGGCCTGCGTGCTCGATGCGCTGCTGGAGTCGCATCGGGCGATGACGGCCTATGAACTGCTCGACCGGCTGGCGGCGGCGGAACTCGGAAGCCAGCCGCCGGTGGTCTACCGGGCGCTGGATTTCCTGGTGGCCAACGGCTTCGTGCACCGGATCGAGCGGCTGGGCGCTTTCGCGGCCTGCACCGAGGGCGGTCGCGCCCACGTCGCCGGGTTCCTGATCTGCCGGGGGTGCCGGCGAGTGGCGGAAACCGTGCTGGCGCGGCCGCCGCGCGGCCTGGCGGCCGAGGCAGGGGCGACGGGGTTCGCGATCGAGCGCACCGTGGTCGAGGCCGAAGGGTTGTGCGCCCGCTGCCGGGAGCAGGCGGCGTGACGGTGCTGATCGAGGCGCAGGGCCTCGGAGTGAGCCTCGGCGGGCACCGGGTGCTGAAGGATGTGAACCTGGCACTGCACGCGGGCGAGATCGTGACGGTCGTCGGGCCGAACGGCTCGGGGAAGAGCACGCTGATCCGGCTCCTGATCGGGGCGGAGCGGCCGGGCGAGGGGCGGGTGGTGCGCGCGCCGGGGCTGCGGATCGGTTACGTGCCGCAGAAACTCGCGATCGACCGGACGCTTCCGCTGACCGTGGCGCGTTACCTGACGCTGGCAGGCGGCGTGGCGGCCGACCGCGACGGGGTGATGGCGCGGGTCGGCATCGAGGGGCTGGGCGGGCGGCAGCTGGCCGCGCTGTCGGGCGGGCAGTTCCAGCGGGCGCTGCTGGCCGAAGCGGTGCTCCGGCGGCCGCAGCTGCTGGTGCTGGACGAGGCGGCGCAGGGCCTTGACCAGCCGGGCGTGGCGCAGTTCTACCGCCTGATCGACGAGCTCAGGCGCGAGATCGGCTGCGGGGTGCTGATGGTGAGCCACGACCTGCACGTGGTGATGGCGGCGTCGGACCGGGTGATCTGCCTCAACGGGCATATCTGTTGCGAGGGGACGCCGACGGTGGTGTCGGCGGCGCCGGAGTACCGGGCGCTGTTCGGGTTCGGCACCCACGGGGCGCTGGCGCTCTACCGGCACGATCACGACCACGCGCATGGCGACGGGCACGACCATGGGCAAGATGACGGGCACGGGCATCCGGACGAGCGGGGGGCGGGGGGGTGAACCTGCTCGACGACTTTCTGGTGCGTGCGGTGCTTGCAGCCGTGGGCGTGGCGGTGGCGGCCGGGCCGCTCGGCTGTTTCGTGGTCTGGCGGCGGATGGCGTATTTCGGTGACGCGACGGCGCATGCGGCGCTACTCGGGGTGACGCTGGCGCTGGCGACCTCGCTCCCGGTGGTGGCCGGGGTCGCGGTGGCGGCGCTGGCGATGGCGCTGACGGTGTCGCTGGCGGCGGGGCGCAGCTACGGGGCCGACACGCTGCTCGGGGTGGCATCGCACGGGGCACTGGCGACGGGGCTGGTCGCGCTGAGCTTCCTGCACGGGGTAAGGGTCGACCTGATCGGCTATCTGTTCGGTGACATCCTGGCGGTAACGCGTGGCGATCTCGCGGTGATCTGGGGCGGGGCGGCGGTGGTGGTGGCGCTGCTCGGCTGGCGCTGGCGCGGGCTGCTGCTCACGACGCTGAACGAGGATCTGGCGGCGGCGGCCGGGGTCGATGCCACCCGCGAGCGGGTGATCCTGACGGTGGCGCTGGCGCTGCTGGTCGCGGTGGCGCTGAAGGTGGTCGGCGTGCTGCTGGTGACCGCGATGCTTATCGTGCCGGCGGCGACGGCGCGCGCCTTCGCCCGCACGCCCGAGGCGATGGCGTTCGGGGCGGTCGGCGTGGGCGCGCTGGCGGCGGTCGCGGGGCTGAGCGGCTCGTGGCGGTGGGATACGCCGGCCGGGCCGTCGATCGTCGTGGCGGCGGTGGCGATGCTGATCGTGGCGAACGCCTTCGCGGGGCGGGCAGCGGCCTGATCAGGTTTCCGGGTCGGGATCGGCGGCGCGCCTGCGGCGCTCCTTCCGGTCGAGGTCGTCCTCGAGGTACTCCTCGAGTCCAACCAGATCCTGGGGCAGCGGCAGGCCGAACGCCTGCATCTCCCGGAGCTTTTCGCGCAGCGATTCCTGCAACTCGTGCGCGTCGGACGGGTTGCGGGCGATTTCGTCCATCAGCATCGCGATCTGGACCCTGAACTGCTCGAACGCCATTGCATCCTCCCGGTTTCGCGCGCGCCGTTGCCGTGTCACAGTAGCACGGGCAGCGACAGCCGTGCAGGTTTAGCGCATTGCCGCACCAAGGGTCCAGCGGCGCGGGCGGGCCTGCAGGCTCCAGAGGAGGATAGCGCATGTCATTCAAGACCGTGTTCGTGGCGGTCGGCGCCACGCAGGACGACGCCGAGATCGACCGGGCGGTGACGATCTGCCAGGGCCTCGGGGCCTGGCTGGAGGTGCTGGTGGTGGGGATCGCGCCGCCGCCGCCGGCCTCGCCCTACGGGGTGGTGTCGAACGACCTCTGGGCCGGCGAGATGCGCGAAGGCCAGGAGGAGGCGAAGACCCGGGCCGAGGCGGTGGAGGCGAAGCTCTCGGCGGCCGGGATCGGCTGCGCGGTCGAGGCCGAGTACATCGACCGCGGCACCGTGGCGACGCTGGCGGCCCGGTTCGCGCGGTATGCCGATCTGACGCTGATCACGCCGCAGGCGCCGGACTTCGAGATGATGCAGACCTGGGTGATGAACGGCGCGCTGTTCGAATCCGGGCGGCCGATCCTCCTGCTGCCGAACGGGCCGACAGGTTTTCCGAAGGTCGAGCGGGTGATGATCGCCTGGGACGCGAGCGTCGAGGCGTCGAAGGCGGTGCGGGACGCGATCGGGCTGATGAGCGCGGCCAGCGAGGTGCACGCGGTGCTGCTCGACCCGGTGCCGTCGTTCGATGGCCACGGGCCGGAACCGGGGGCCGATCTCGGCGCCTACCTCGCGCGGCACGGCATCGATGCGGTGATCCACCGGTTGCCGAAGGAGGGACGGGGGACAGGCGAGATCCTGCGGCGTTCGGCGGGCGATTTCGGCGCCGACCTGATCGTGATGGGCGGCTTCGGACATTCGCGGCTGCGCCAGCGCATCTTCGGCGGAACGACCACCAACATGATGAAGGAGACGACGGTGCCGGTGCTGATGGCGCATTGAAGCGGCAGGTGAGCTGCGGACGCGCTCGGTGCCGGCAGTCAGGCGGTCAGGACACCGTGGGCTGCGTCCCAGGCTTCGACGCTGGCACGGGCGGCCTCGCCGGCGCGATCAGGGGACCAGCCCGGCTTGAACAGCGCGCTGCCGAGGCCGAAGCCGTCGGCGCCGGCGGCGGTCCAGGCGGCGAAGTCGGCCGGGCCGACCCCGCCGACGGCGTAGACGCGGGTGGTGGGCGGCAGCACGGCGCGGATCGCCTTCAGGCCTTCGAGGCCCAGCACGCTCGCGGGGAAGATCTTCAGCGCGTCGGCGCCGGCGGCCAGCGCGGCGAAGCATTCGGTTG
Source organism: uncultured Alphaproteobacteria bacterium (assembly GCA_963773555.1). Classification (GTDB taxonomy): domain Bacteria; phylum Pseudomonadota; class Alphaproteobacteria; order Rhodobacterales; family Rhodobacteraceae; genus Amaricoccus. The sequence goes on along the minus strand of CAVZCB010000042.1, from coordinate 49,652 downwards.
CGGTGAAGACGCCGGGGAAGGAGTCGAGGCCGAGCGCCTTGGTGCGGGCGATCACCGTGGTGTCGGCGTTCGGCGAGACGATGAAGCGGCCGCCTCGTGCGGCGACGGCGCGCACGTCGTCGGGGCTGAGCACGGTCCCGGCGCCGATCTCGGCGCGATCGCCCAGCGCCGCCTGCATCGCGGCGATGCTGTCGAGCGGGCGGGGCGAGTTCAGCGGCACCTCGATCCAGGTGATGCCGGCCTCGACGATGGCACCGCCGATGTCGACGGCGCGGTCGGGCTCGACGCCGCGCAGGATGGCGATCAGCGGGCGGGTCATCGGCGATTCCTCTCGGTCTGGAGCCGGGCACGGGCGGCGGCGAGGCCGGCGCGGGTCATGGCGGTGGCGTCGAGCGGGCGCGCAGCGAGGCCACCCCAGGCGAGCGCGGCGCGGTAGGCCTCGGTCAGGTCGGGGACCCCGATCAGCACCACGTCGCGGCCCAGCCAGTAGGGCCGGGCGCCGGCGAGCTCGGCCCCGATCAGCAGCCCCGACAGGCGGGCGCGGGCGCGCGCGGGCGCCAGATCATGCAGCAGCGCCTCGGCGCGCAGGCCGAACAGCCGGGCGGCAATGCGCTCGGGGCGCGAGAGGCCGTCGTCGACCGCTTCGAGAAAGTCGGCGTCGGACCAGCCGTCCGCCGCGATCGTCTTGCGCAGGACGGATTGCGTGGCGAGGAGCGCGAAGATCTCGCCGGTCATGAAGCTCGCGAAGCTGACCACCTCGCCAGCGCTCACGTGGACCCATTTGGTGTGGGTGCCCGGCAGGCAGGCGACGCCGTCGAACTCCGGCTCGGCGGCGAGAAGGCCGGCGATCTGGGTCTCCTCGCCGCGCATCACGTCGGCGGGGGCGTCCTGACAGAGTCCCGGCAGGATGCGCACGGCGAGATGCGCGTCGCGGGTTGCGGGCCTGGCGAAGGAGGCGGGCGTCGGGGCACAGGGGACGCGGGCATAGGCCGCTTCCTCCCAGGCGCCGCGGGCGCCTGCCATGCCGCAGACGATGACATCGGTGCGGCGGTCGGGAAGCCAAGGCTCCACCAGCGCGAGAAGCGCGGGTTCGAAGGCGTCTGGCGCCAGCGTGGAGGCGCCGGTCGCGGCGGAGGCCTCGGCGCGCGGCGCGCCGTCGTCGGACATCGCCCAGACGCGCAGGTTCGACGAGCCCCAGTCGGCGGCGATCCAGTCGGCAGTTGTCATGCGCGCGCCATCTCCAAAACATCCCGCGACGGCAGGGAAGGCTGGATCGGCTGCAAAGGTCAAGCGGCGCGGCGGCGCTGAGGGCCGCCGGCGGACTTCAGTCGCCGCCGATGGGCTCGCCGGTGAGCCGGTCTGTGTCGCCGGTTGCTCGGCCTTCGCCGCCGGGCGTGCCGATCGCGCCCTTCTCCCCGCCGGAGGTCTCCTCGCGCAACTCGTGGATGTCGGCGGCCTCGCCCTGCAGGATGTCCTGCACCGTCGCGCTCAGATCGGGGGACAGACCGCTGACCACGACCATGCGGCCGTTTTCGCCATAGGCGTCGGCGGTGGTCTCGGGCATCAGGAAATCGTCGAGCGCGGCGGTGAGGCCCCCCTCGGCGACGTCGCCGGACCGGGCCGCGCGCATCGCGATGCTATCGCGCGTCACTCCTGCCGCCACCAGCTTCTCAACCACGCGGTCGGCCTCGTCCTGCTCGTGGAACAGCGCGGTGACCGTCCTGGTCGCATCTGGCTCGGTCATGTCGATCTCCTTCCGGTTCTTCCGATGTCCCGGAAACAACCCGCCGACCGGCGGCAGGTTCCGGTGATTGCCGCAGGTGGTCCGGGCGTGCTAGCCAAGCGGCAACCGGGGGAGGAGAGACCACATGCAGATCCTGATCATCGGCGCCGCAGGTATGGTCGGCGGTCGTCTGGCGCAGTCGCTGGCGAGCGATCCGGCGCCAGGGCTTACCGGACTCGACCTTGTTGACGTGGTGGCGCCGGTTGCGCCGGAGCCGTCGAAGGTGACGGTGGAGATTGCGACGCTCGACCTGACCGACGCGGCGGCGGTGGCGGCGCGGATCGCGAAGCGGCCGGATGTCATCTATCACCTGGCGGCCATCGTCTCGGGCGAGGCGGAAGCGGACTTCGAGAAGGGCTATGCCGTCAACTTCGACGGGACGCGGTATCTGTTCGAGGCGATCCGGGCGCAGCCGGACTATTTCCCGCGGGTGATCTTCACCTCGTCGATCGCGGTGTTCGGGGCGCCGTTTCCCGACCCGATCCCCGAGGACTTCCACCTGACGCCGCTGACGAGCTACGGCACGCAGAAGGCGATGGGGGAGCTGCTGCTCAACGACTACTCGCGGCGCGGCTTCTTCGACGGCATCGGCCTGCGCCTGCCGACGATCTGCATCCGGCCGGGCCGGCCGAACAAGGCGGCGTCGGGGTTCTTCTCCAACATCCTGCGCGAGCCGCTGGCGGGCAAGGAGGCAGTGCTGCCGGTGGCCGAGGACGTGCGGCACTGGCACGCGAGCCCGCGCGCCGCGGTCGGCTTCCTGCGCCACGCGCTGACGCTCGATACCGCCGAACTCGGCGCGCGGCGCTGCATCTCGCTTCCGGGCCTCTCGGCGACGGTTGGCGAGCAGATCGAGGCGCTGCGGCGCGCCGCCGGCGACGAGGCGGTGGCGCTGATCCGGCACGAGCCGGACCCGGTGATCGTGAAGATCGTCTCGGGATGGGCGCGGCGGCTCGACGCGAGCCGGGCCGAGGCGCTCGGGTTCAGGGCCGAAAGCTCTTTCGACGAGATCATCGCCGCCCATGTCGAGGACGAACTCGGCGGGCGGATCGGCGGCCATTCGCGGGCGTGAGGCGCGGCGGGAAAACTACGCCAATATAATGCTATGCGGCGGCGCCGTCCGGGCGTTAGCATTCCCGCGAAGCGCGCAAGTCCGAGGCGCAGACGCCGGGAGGATCGGATGCACAAGGTGCGGTGGCTGTTGACGGGAGCGCTGGCCTGTCCGCTGGTCATGTGGACCGCCGGGCCGCTGCCGGCTCAGGACGCGGACCAGACGATCGCGGCGGACGAGGTCGCGGCGGCGGTTATCAGCACCGACGAGGATCTGCTCGACGAGGGCGCCCTCGACGACCTGGTGGCGCCGATCGCGCTCTATCCCGACGCGCTGCTGACGCAAATCTTCGTCGGGGCGACCTATCCGCTCGACGTGGTCAAGGCCGACCGGTTCATCGCCGACAATCCCGATCTCTCCGACAAGGACCGCAACGCCCGGGCCGGGGAGCAGGATTGGGACCCAAGCATCGCCGCACTTGCAGGCGGCTTTCCGACAGTGATCCAGCGGATGGCCGAGGACATCGACTGGACCGAGGAACTCGGCGACGCGATGCTGGCGCAGACCGACGACGTGCTCGACGCGGTGCAGCGGATGCGGGCGCGGGCGCAGGCGACCGGCTATCTGGCGGACAACGAGGCGCAGGTGGTCGAGGACGACGGCGACAACATCTCGATCCAGCCGGCCGATCCGGACGTGGTCTATGTGCCCAGCTACGATTCGACGGCCGCCTACACCACGGCGCCGACCGCCGCCCCGGTGGTGCAGCAGCAGGGCATGACCACGAGCGGGGTGCTGACCACCGGCGCCATCGCCTTCGGCAGCGCGTTGCTGATCAACGAGATCTTCGACGACAACGATAACGACTGGGACTACTGGCACGGGCCGAGCCACATCGACTGGGACAACGGCGACTTCTACCCCGGGCGCGGCGGCGTGAACGTGAACGGCGATGTCAACATCGACCGCAACCGGGTGCGGATCGGCGACAACGACCGGACGCGCATCGACCGCGACGGCGCCTGGCGGCCCGATCCGGTCCGGCAGAACGACGCGCGCAACAAGCTGGCCGACCGCAAGAGGAACGGCGGCGGCAACGGCGATCTCCAGAAGAAGCTGAGTGCGCGGAGCGACGACAGCGGGGCGCGGGGCAAGCTGGAGGCCGCGAACAAGAATCGCGTCAAACAGGGCAAGCCGGAGATCGGCAATTCGGGCAAGGGGCTGAGCAAGTCGTCGGCGCTGAAGCCCGGCGACCTTGGCGGCAACCAGCTGAAGGCGGCCTCCGACCGGGGATCGCGGAGTGCCGCGAAAGCCAAGCTGCCGGCGGCGACGAAGCCTGCGGTAAAGAAGCCCGCAGTGAACAAACCCGCGGTGAAGAAGGCGGCCGCGAGCCATCCGAAGGCCGTCAGCCGGCCGAAGGTCTCCGAGCCAAAGGCCCCGCCTCGCAAGGCGCCGCCGCGGACCTCGGCGTTCAACAAGTCGTCGAGCGGAAACAAGACGCGGGCGGCCTCAAGCCGCGGCCACAGCAGTCACGGCAGCCACAGGACCAAGCGACGCTAGGAGTGGGTCACATGCGACCGATCGATCTGACGAACCTGTTCAGCGGCGCGGGTCTGGCGCTGCTGCTGGCGACCACGGCGCCGCTGCCGGCGCTGGCCGATGCGGAGAGCTACGCGAGCCCGGAGGAGGCGGCGCAGGCGGTGGTGTCCGCCCTGGAGGCCAAGGACCGGGAGGCGCTGCTCGCGGTGTTCGGTCCCGAGAGCGAAGACGTGATCTTCACCGGAGATGAGGTTCAGGACCGCCAGATCTGGAGCGAGTTCCTGCGGAACTATCGCGCAATGCACCGGATCACCCAGGCCGACGACGGCACGGCGACGCTCGAGATCGGCAGCGACTTCTGGCCGTTCCCGGCGCCGCTGGTCGAGGACGGCGGGCGCTGGCACTTCGACGCGGCGGCGGCGCGCGACGAGGTGCTGTTGCGCCGGATCGGACAGAACGAGCTCGACGTGATCGAGCTGATGCACGGATATGTCGCGGCCCAGGCTGCCTATCGGGCCGAGGATCCCGACGGGGACGGCCTGCACACCTTCGCCTCGAGCGTGCTCAGCGACGCCGGCACCCGTGACGGGCTCTACTGGCCCGACGCGCCGGGGGCGCCGGTCAGCCCGATCGGCGACTACATGGCCCGCGCTGCCGCCGACGGCTACAGCTTCGACGGCACCGACGAGGAGCCGGAGCCCTACATCGGCTACTATTTCCGGGTGCTGACCGCACAGGGGGACTCGGCGCCGGGCGGGGCGTTCGACTACATGGTGGACGGGCACATGCTGGCGGGTCACGCGCTGCTGGCGTTTCCGGCGGCTTATGGCGACAGCGGGGTGATGAGCTTCATGGTGGGCGAGAACGGCGTGGTGTATCAGGCCGACCTTGGCGAGGACACCCTGTCGGTTGCGGAGGCGATCGCCAGGTTCGATCCGGGTGAGGGCTGGACGCCGGCCGACGCCGAGTCGCCGTAGGAGAGGCTGCGGGCGATCGCGCCGTAGAGCGCCTCCAGCGACACGGGCTTCGCGACGTATTCGGTCATGCCGGCGCTGATGCACGTCTCGCGGTCGCCGTGCATTGCGTTGGCGGTGAGGGCGATGATCGGCACCGACGCCGCCGGACCCGGCAGCCCGCGGATCCGCCGGGCGGCGGTGATGCCGTCCATCACCGGCATCTGGACGTCCATCAGGATCAGGTCGAAGTCGGCCGCCTCGAGGGCCTCGAGAGCCTCGACCCCGTTCGAGACCATCTGCGTCGTGTGGCCCCCCATCGCCAGGTAGGCCGCGAGGACCAGGCGATTGGTCTGATTGTCTTCAGCGACGAGCACGCGGGCGGGCGGGAGTGCCGGGCTCTCGGCCGACGGGCCTGCGGCATCGGCGTGATCCGGGCTCTCCGTTGACGGGGCGGGCAGCCAGAAGCGGAAGGTACTGCCGAGCCCGAGGACGCTCTCGACGGTGATCTCGCCGCCCATCAGTTCGACGATCTGCCGCGAGATGGCGAGCCCGAGCCCGGTGCCGCCGTGCAGGCGCGCGATCGAGGCATCGACCTGGCTGAACCGCTGGAAGAGCGTGTGCCGGGCCTCTTCGGGTATGCCCACTCCGGTGTCACGCACGGCGACGTCCAGCCGATCCTCCGGCCCGTGGCACACCAGCAGCGTGACACTGCCCGCCTCGGTGAACTTCACGGCGTTGCCGACGAGGTTCATCATCACCTGCCGCAGCCGGGTGACATCGCAGAGCACGAAGGCCGGCACGTCCTCGGCGATTTCCGCAGTGATCTCGACCGCGCGCTCCTCGGTGCCGGTCGCCATCAGGGCGACGACGTCGCGCGCCAGCCGGCGGATGTCGACGGGAGTGCGCTCGAGCGTGATCCGGTCGGACTGCAGCTTGGAGAGATCGAGGATATCGTTGAGGATCGCGAGGAGGTGGTGCGCCGACGCGCTGGCGATCTCGGCGCGTTCGCGTTGCGCCGGATCGGTTTCGGTGCGCCGGATCAGGTCGAGCATGCCGATCACGCCGTTCATCGGGGTGCGGATCTCGTGGCTCATGGTGGCGAGGAACTGGGATTTGGCGATGGAGACGCCTTCGGCCTCCAGCCGCTTGGCCTCGAGTTCGGCGTTGCGCTGGACGTCGGCGGTCACGTCCCAGTTGACGCCGACGATCTTCGACGTGCCGTCGGGTTCATGAAACACCTGGCCGATCGCGCGGATGTGCCGCACCACGCCGCCGGGCAACAGCAGCCGGTAGTCCGAACTCGTAGCGGCCCGTGGTATTGATCGCTTCGTCGAAGTCGTCTTCGGCGCGGGTGCGGTCGTCGGGGTAGAGGCGTGCTCGCCAGTCGGCGTAGGTGTGGCGCTCCGTGAACGGCGGGTAGCCGTAGAGCTCCTCCATCCGCGCGTCCCAGACCAGCTTGTCGGTGCCGAAGTGGTAGTCCCAGACGCCGACCCGCGACGCGGTGAGCGCGAGGCCGAGCCGGCGCGACAGCTGTTCCAGTTCGGCCTCGCGGTCGCGCAGATCGAGGATGTTGCGCTGGCGCTCGCCGACCAGCCGCCGGGTGCGGAGCATCGGGCCGACGATCAGCCCGGCTGATAGCAGGGTCAGCAGGCGGATCGGCCAGAGCGCGCCCGACCGGACGCTCCAGCCACCGGCGGGCGTGGCCGCGAGCGTCCAGTCGCCGCCGGGCAGGGTGATCGGCGTGACGACGGGGTCGTCCTTCGTCGCCGCGGGGTCGCCGAAGACGACCGCGCCGTCGCGGTCTGTCACCGCCAGGCGGAGCCCCGGGCCGGGCTCGGTGCGCCCTGCCGCGGGCAGGATGGCGGGCAGGATCGCGGCCGCGCGTGAGGCCGAGGCGGCGATCTCGTGCGGCGCGCCCTCGCCGCTGCGGATCACCGGCACCCAGACCACCAGCCAGTCTTCGTCCGCGACGTGGATCACCCGCGCGGCGCCGCGCGCCGTGCCTCTCGGCGGTCCGTAGCGCTCGCTGGATGGCGGCAGACGCGTCGGCGTCGTCGGGGACCTGCAGCAGGACCGTTCCGACCGGCGACCGCCAGCACGTGGGGTTCGCGCGAAGGTCTGCAGGAGCGGTGCTGCCAGGGCCTCGAACGCCGCGCGCTGGCTACGGTGTTGGCGGCCAGCGCTCCCGCGAGGCGATCGACCACGGCTGACCTCGGCCTCGAGTGCGCGCTGCAGTCCGCTGCCGAGAAGCCCGAGCTGGGCGTCGACGGCGGCACGCTGCTCCAGCAGCGCGAGCGAGCGGTTCTGTCGTTCCGCGAACAGGCCGGCGAACAGGATGATGGCAAGCGCGACGATGGCGGGCAGATACGTCGCCGCCGGCGTCGCGCGCGATGCCCTGCCTTTGCCGCCTTGCGCCACGCGCTACCTCGCTCCGCCGCTCGGATTCTTCCGCCTGCTGCTGGCACGTTCCGCCGCGTCGTCCGGGCGTGGTACAGCGGTGACGTAAAGAAATCACTTCGAGGGGAAACACAAGCAAAGGTTGAGTTGACGCAGCGTTACCGGCGTAAAACGACGTATTCGCGTCAGCGCCAGGCCTCGGATAGCCGGTCGGCGTGGCGGTCGAGCCAGAGCAACGAGATCATCAGCGGCGCGGTGTTGATCTCGCCGCTCGCCACGCTGGCGAGCGCCCGGTCGAGGGGGACGACAAGCGCGCGGATGTCTTCGTGCTCCTCGGCCAGGCCATGCGTGCCGCCGGCGTCCGACAGGTCTGCCTCGCCGACGAACGAGACGAGGTATTCCGCCATGATCGCCGGGGAGGGATAGAAGCCGGCGATGCGCTCCAGCCGTCCGAGGTTCAGCCCGGCCTCTTCGAGGGCTTCGCGGCGGGCGGTGACGTCGGGCGCCTCGAGGCGGTCGCAGCGGCCGGCGACGGTCTCCAGGCACCACGGCCTGGGATCGCGCCGGGCGTGCGGCCCGGCGCGGAACTGTTCGATCAGGAGCACGCTGCGTGTGCGCGGGTCGAACGGCAGGACGGTGACAGCGTCGCCGCTGGTAAAGACCGCGCGATCGAGCGTGTCCGAGATCGCGCCGTCGAAGCGTCGGTGGCGCAGGCGGTGCTCCTCCATTGCGAAGAAACGGGCATAGGAGAAGGCGCGTTCGACGGCGGCGACATCACCGGCGCCGAGTCCCGCTCCGAGTTCGACCGGGGTGGATGTGACGGGGCCGCGGCTGCGCGCCAGAGCGCGGATGGCGATGCCGTGCAGAAGGCCGGTGACGTCGTCGGCAGCGCGCTGACCGTAGTGCCCCATCACCTCGTAAAGCGTTTCCCGCAGGCGGGCGTCGGCCTCCGGGGTGCTGTCCTCCACCGCCTCACCGTCAGGCGGGACGGCGTCCTGCGAGAAACGGTAGATGCCGACCTCGCCGTGCGGGCCTGTGGCGCGTGCCGGACCCGCGCCGAGCACGGCCATCGCGAAGTCGAGACGCGCGCGGTCCGACGGCCTGGGGTCCAGGAGGCTTCCGGATGCCGTGGAGTCCGGCGCGGGAACCAGTGCGATCCGGATGCCATCGGCGCCACGCCAGACCCGGTGGCGCGGGAGCACCGCGGCGCGCGGCGCGGGACCGGCGGTGCCGAGGACGGCGGCGAGGAGCTCGGGGGCATCGAGCGGCGAGGGCAGGAAGATTGCGGTCACTCGAGGCTCCGTGACGGGGATCGGAGGCTTTCGTAGCATCGCCGTTCGGGCGGCGACAGGGCGCGCTCGCCCTATCCGCGAAAGTCCTCGTAGGCGGCGAGAGCCTCGCGGCGGCCGCTGGCGAGGTCGACGAGGGGGCCGGGGCGGGGGGCGTCCCGATCGAGGCGCCACGATCGCGGGACGGCGTCGAAGTAGGCGGCGGCGTCGGGGTGCGGTGCACCCTCTCCGGGCAGGAACCGCTGTCGGTAGGCGCCGTCGGGGTCGAAGCGTTCGGCCTGGAGGGCGGGGTTGAAGATGCGGAAGAACGGGGCGGCGTCCGGTCCGGAGCCGGCGGTCCATTGCCAGCCGAGGGCGTTCGACGCGGGATCCCAGTCGATCAGGCACTGCTCGAACCAGGCGCGGCCGACCCGCCAGTCGGTCAGGAGGTGCTTGGTGAGGTAGCTCGCCACCAGCATGCGGACCCGGTTGTGCATGGTGCCGGTCACGAACATCTCGCGCATGCCGGCGTCGACCATCGGCTCGCCGGTCAGGCCGCGCCGCCAGCGCTCGGCCTGGGCGTTGTCGTTGCGCCACGGGAAGCCGTCCCACTCGCGGCGCCAGTTCCGGGTGGCGAAATCGGGCGCATGCCAGTGAAGATGCCAGGCGAACTCGCGCCACGCGAGCTGGCGGAGGAAGGCGTCTGTGGCTTTCGCGCCGTTCTCCCGCGCGCGGGTCGTTGCGTGCCAGATCGTCCGCGGCGAGATCTCGCCATAGGTCAGATTCTCGGAAAGCCGCGAGGTGGCCTCGAGATCCGGGCGGTCGCGGTCGCGCCGGTAGCCGCCGACCGGGCCGTCGAGAAAGGCGTCGAGCCGGGCGCGGGCGGCCGTCTCGCCGACGCAGACGTGGCGCGCCACCACCGCGGCACCTCGGTCCATTCCCGCCGCAAGATCCCAGTCGTCGAGGCCCTCGGATGCCGGCCATGTGTCGGGGGCCGGCAGGCGGCGCGGCGCGGGCAGGGGCTCGGGCGCGCCGAGAGGGCCGATGGTCTTCCAGAACGGGGTGAAGACCTTGAATGGATCGCCGGCTTTGGTCTCGATCGCCCAGGGCTCGTGCAGCAGGAAGCCCGGATGGCTCTTCGCGGTCAGCGCGGCGTCTCGCAGCCGCGTCTTGACGGCGCGGTCGCGCGCCACGGTCTCCGGGGCGTAGAGCCGGGACCAGTGGACCTCGGCCGCGCCGGTTTCCCCGGCGAGTGTCGCGAGAACCTGCGGGGCATCGCCGCGGCGGAGGATCAGCCGGCTGCCGAGATGTCTCAGGCGGTTGTCGAAGTCGGCCAGCGACAGGCCCAGCCGCCATTTCGCCGCCGCGCCGATCGCTTCGGTCTCGGGGTCGAGCACGAACACCGGGATCACCGGTCCCCCGGTGTCGAGCGCGGCCCTGAGCGCCGGATGGTCGGACAGCCGCAGGTCGCGGCGGAACCAGACGAGGGCAGGGGGCACCGACATCCCTCAGAGCACCGCGTCGAGCGCCGAGATCAGCCGGGCGATCTCGTCGGGGTGGGTATAGTGCACGAAGCTGAGGCGAAGCACGCCGTGGTCGGGGTCGAGCCCGAGCGCCCGCAGCGGCCGGGCCGCGTAGAAGCTTCCGCCACCCGCCATGATGCCGAGCGGCGCAAGATCGGCGGCGACCGCTTCTCCCGGCCGGCCGAGGTGGAGGGCGACGGTCGGAACCCGGCCCTCCGCCGTCGCCGGGCCGAGGATGCGGACGTCGTTGCGGTCCCGCAGCCAGTCCAGCAATGGCGCGAGGAGCCGCGTCTCGTGCGCCCGTTGCAGCTCGTGCACCCTCGCGGCGCGGGTTGCCGGCGGCACCGCGTCGTCGAAGTGACGCACGTGCAGGGCATCGATGTAGTCGGCGACCCCGGCGCAGGCGGCGATCTGCGCGTGGTCCGGTCCGGCGGGCGTCAGCCGCTTGTCCGGCATGCCGGCGTTGAAGAAATGCCCCTGGTTGGGCAGCGCCTGCCCGACCGCACGGCGCACCACCATCGCGCCCTGATGCGGGCCGTAGGTCTTGTAGGTCGAGAAGAGATAGATGTCGGCCCCGAGCGCGCCGACGTCCGGCAACCCGTGGGGCGCATAGGACACCCCGTCGACGCAGGTCACCGCACTGGCTGCGTGGGCCATTCTCGAAATCCGCGCGACGTCATTGACCTGACCAATGACGTTCGAGCAGTGCGGGAAGCAGACCAGCCGCACCCGATCGTCGATGAGGTCGGCGAGCGCGTCGGGATCGAGCAGGCCCGTCGCCGGGTCGATGTGCCATTCGCGGATCTCGACGCCGTCCGCGTCGAGGCGGCGCCACACGCCGGAATTCGCCTCGTGGTCCTGGTCGGTGACGACGATGGCGTCGCCGGGCTTCAGGGTGGCGCGAAACGCCTGGGCGAGCACGTAGGTGTTCTGGCTGGTCGACGGCCCGAAGGCGAGTTCGTCGGTCTCGACCCCGAGCAGCGCCGCCAACCTTGTCCGGGCCTCGTCCATCTCGGCGCCTGCGGCTTCGCTGGCTGGATAGGGGGCATAGGGCTGGACCTTGCGGGCGCGGTAGTAGCGGGTCAGCCGGTCGATCGCCTGTCCGCAGGCATAGGAGCCGCCGGCGTTCTCGAAGAACGCCTGGCCCTGCAGCGAAGGTTCCGAGAAGGCCGGAAACTGCGCCCGGACGTAGTCGATGTCGAGATCCGGCATGGCCAACCCGGTCGTGCTGCTTTCGGAGCGAAGGTGGCCGGTCCTGCGTCGGGTCGCGCGCCAGCGACAGGCCATCCGAAGCTCAGAAAAGGGATAGGGTGGCGGACTGGCGAGGATTCGAACCCCGGACCCCTTGATTCGTAGTCAAGTACTCTATCCAACTGAGCTACCAGTCCGTGCGCCGGGACTTAGCCTTGGCTACGGAGGTTTGCAACCCCAAAGGAACGCTTCGCGGTTGCGGGGCCTGCGGGCGCCGGGGTTGTGACGTGCGATCAGATGAACGTGAAGTCCGAGGCCGACAGCGTCGCGCCGAAGTCGTGCATGACCCGGATAATCGCGTCGCAGTCGTCGAATGAAATGCCGTCCACCAACGGGCCGTGCGAGATTTCGATCTGGCCGAACCGGTCGGCCGCATCGACGATCTCGATCTTTTCCCTCCCGAGGTCGAAGTCGCGGATCGTCAGGTCGCCCTCGGTGCCGCGAAACCGGAAGGTATCGGTTCCGACATCGCCCCAGCAGACGACCTGACCGGCGGAGCGCACGTCGAACAGGTCGCGGCCATCGCCGCCGCGCAGTTCGGACAGGCCTGGCCCGGTCACGTTCAGTCGCAGCGTGTCGTTGCCTGCGTCTCCGGACAGGGTGTTGCCGGCGCTGGCGCTGGTCAGATGGTCGTTGCCGGCGCCGCCGGACATGTCGTTGCCGTTTCTCCAGCCGTCGCGTCCGATCAGGTGGTCGTTGCCCTTGCCGCCGCGCAGGACGCTGGTTGAACTGTCCGCGTCGCTGCCGATCAGCGTGTCGCCACGATCCGAGCCGATGACGCCCTCGATGCCCACCAGCAGGTCGCGCCCGTGGCCGGCGATGGTCTGCGGGCCATCGGGCGCCGAGATCGACCCGGATGGCCACCCGCCCGGAATAATCCGCCATGTCGGCGCCGTTGCCGTTGGCGCCGCCGTCGAGCGTGTCCCGGCCCGGACCTCCCACCAGCGTGTCGTCGCCATTGCCGCCGATGAGATGATCCCGGCCGGCGCCGCCGATCAGCCGGTCGTCGCCGTCGCCGCCGTCGAGCGTGTCGTTGCCGCCGCCACCGCTCAGCCGATCGTCGCCGGCGAGGCCGTTTACGCGATTGGCCTGCCCGTCACCGGTCAGCCGGTCCGCGAACAGGCTGCCGGTCAGGTTCTCGATCCCCTTCAGCACGTCGTGGCCGGCGCCGCCGGTGTTCTGGCGCCCCGTCAGCGACAGGTCGACGTGGACGGCCCGGCCGTCGTGGTAGTCCGCGGTGTCGTTGCCGCCGCCGCCGTCGAGCCGGTCGTCGCCCGCGCCGCCGTCGAGCACGTCGCGGCCGTTGCCGCCGCTGAGGTTGTCCGCGCCGGCGCCGCCGTACAGCCGGTCGTTGCCGCCGCCGCCGATCAGAACGTCGTCACCCGCGCCGCCGGAGAGCCTGTCCCTGCCAGCGCCGCCGAGAATGTGGTCGTTGCCGTTTCCGCCCTTGCCGGTGTCGTTGCCGTCGCCGAGCTTCAGGACATCGGCGCCTGCGCCGCCGTCCACCGTATCGTTGCCGTGCCCGGTGGTGACGCGGTCGTTCCCGTCGTCCGCGAGAACCTGCAGATCGTCGTGCGAACCGGCGAAGTCGAGGTGATCGTTGCCGGGCGTTCCGCCCCCGGAAGTGTCGATCACCAGATCGTCGAGGGTGACTGCCCAGTCCGGAACGCCGCCGAGCGCGTCAATCTCGTCGTCCGAGATCAGCGCGGCGTCGAGCACACCGTGGTCCAGCGAGGGCAGAATCTCTCCCAGCGGGAAGGGGAAGGGGATGTAGCTCTGGTTCGTCTGGCGCATGAACTCGTCGAAGCGGGCCGCCTCCGGCGTGCCCGGACTTACGCGGATCAGCGAGCCCGCAAGATCATGCGCCGAACCGATTCCGGAATCTGCCGCGACCAGAAGCACGAACCTCGGCATGCATTGCCTCCCCACCCGACAACGGAGGTAGGTTACCACGAAACTTTAACTGCTTATCCCGCTCGCTCAGGTGGGCCCAAGATGTTGAACTGAAATATCGCTCGCCAGCGGCGCGATCAGGACGGCTTTTGAATGACGAGGCGGCCGATCCCGGCCCGCCGAAGCGAGCGCGGCCGCGGTCGCACAGCGAGCGGCGTCGCATAGTCGGTGTTTAGCGGGTGATGGGCGTTCCGGAGCGCAGATGGCGGAGCCATCCGGCATCGATCTCCTCGCGCGGCAGACGCGGCTGCCTTCCGGGCCGAGCTCCGGGGCGCGGATCGCCGCGGCGTCGCGGCGGCAGGACCGGACGCCGCGTCGGCTTGCGCGGTCTTTTCACGACGGACCACCCGGCCTCCTCGAGTGCGTCGATGAGCGGCATCCCTTCGAAAGCGGCGATGTGCTTGGCGACTGCGAGGCGCTGTGGGGAGACCATCCTTAGAATCTGCGCTTGGTGCGCGCGGCGCCATTCCGAAGTGTCGCCGACGATATCCCGATAGGTCGTGCGGTTCAGCTTCTGCCCGATCCCGAGGAGCGCATCCATGGCGGTCTGGAACGACCGCTTGCGGTTCCAGCGGAAGACGAACTCGTTGAGATAGGCGTCCATATGCTTTGCGCGGAAGCCGTGGAAGGTGCCGAGACCCCAGCGCTTGAGGTTCGAGAAGACCCGGTGGATCCGCGCGAACGGGATATGGGCTGGAATGGCATTCTTCCCGCCCAGGACGACTGGAAAATGCTTGCGATCCGGGATGTTGAGATAGGAGTTGTTGCCGTCGGTGTGGACTTCGCAGCCTTTCGCGGTGTTCTCCTTCACGAACGGATGGATGAACGCCGCCTTGTCCTCCGTTGTGGAGAGGCGCGCAATAAGGACCCCGTTTCCGGGGTGATCGGCTTCCAAAAGGGACCCCTCTGGCAACGGGGTTCACAGTGCTCCCGAGGGAATTGGGAGCCGAGATTGGGATGCTGGTTGTGGAGACGATCGCCAAGATCCGCCGAGCGCATTTTGTTCAAGGCAAGCCGATCAAGCAGATCTGCCGCGAGCTGAAGTTGTCGCGGAAGGTTGTCCGGAAGGTTCTGCGCTCGGAGGAGACCGCCTTTGAGTACAAGCGCAGCGTCCAGCCCCAGCCGAAGCTTGGGGCGTGGCGGGACGAGCTCGACCGGCTGCTGGCCGCGAACGCAGCTCGGGGCAGCCGGGAGCGGGTGACGCTGCTGCGGATCTTCGAGGACCTCCGCGGTCTCGGCTACGAGGGCGGGTATGATGCCGTCCGGCGCTACGCTGCGGTCTGGCGGCGCCAGGGCAGCACGGGGACCGCGGCGGCGTTCGTGCCGCTGATCTTCGAACCGGGCGAGGCCTACCAGTTCGACTGGAGCCACGAGGTGGTGCTGATCGACGGCGTCACCGTGACGATCAAGGTCGCCCACATGCGGCTCTGCCACAGTCGGATGCCGTTCGTGCGGGCCTATCCGCGCGAGAGCCAGGAGATGGTGTTCGACGCGCACGACCAGGCGTTCGCCTTCTACAAGGGCGCCTGCACACGCGGGATCTACGACAACATGAAGACGGCGGTGGACGCGATCTTCGTGGGCAAGGAACGGGCCTACAACCGCCGGTTCCAGCAGATGTGCAGCCACTATCTCGTCGATCCGGTGGCCTGCACGCCGGCGTCCGGTTGGGAGAAGGGCCAGGTCGAGAACCAGGTGGGCACGATCCGCGAGCGGCTGTTCGCGCCGCGGGTGCGGGCCAGGAGCATGGAGGAACTCAACGACTGGCTAATCGACCAGTGCGTTGCCCGGGCGAAGGTCCAGCGCCACCCCGAGCTTGCCGACAAGACGATCTGGGAGGTGTTCGAGGCCGAGAGGGCGAGCCTCGTGCCCTACCGCGGCCGCTTCGACGGGTTCCACGCCGTGCAGGCCTCGGTCTCCAAGACCTGCCTCGTGCGATTCGACAACAACAAATACTCCGTTCAGGCCAGCGCCGTCGGCCGGCCGGTGGAGGTGCGCGCCTATGCCGACCGGATCGAGCTGCGCCAGGACGGCCGTGTCGTCGGCGAGCATGCCCGCGCCTTCGGCCGGGGCCGGACGGTCTACAACCCGTGGCACTATGTGCCGGTGCTGGCCCGCAAACCGGGAGCGCTGAGGAACGGCGCGCCGTTCAAGCACTGGGTGCTGCCGGCCGCCATTGAGCGGGTGCGCCGCAAGCTGCACGCAGCGCCGGACGGCGACCGGCAGATGGTGGAGGTCCTCGGCGCCGTGCTGACCGACGGCATACCCGCGGTCGAGGCCGCCTGCACCGAAGCGCTGAACGAGGGCGTCCACTCCGCCGACGTCATTCTCAACATCCTGGCCCGCAGTCGCGATCCCGAACCGCCGGTCACGATCATGACCCCGGAGGCGCTGCACCTGACCTGCGCGCCGATCGCCGACTGCACCCGATACGATAGTCTCAGGAGGGCAAACTGATGGAGCGTTCGCAAATCCTCGAAGCCATGGGCGAACTAAAGCTCTTCGGCATGCGCGGAGCATACGACGAGATCGTCGCCACGGCCGTGAAGCGGCAGCACGAACCCCAGAAGGTGGTCGGCGATCTTCTGGGGGCCGAGATCAGCGAGAAGCAGGCGCGGTCGATCAAGTACCAGATGACGATCGCCAAGCTGCCGCTGGCCAAGGACATCGACGACTTCGACTTCGACGCCGCTGCGGTGAACGAGACACTGGTGCGCGACCTCGCCGGCGGCGGCTTCATCGAGCAGCAGCGCAACGTCGTGCTGATCGGCGGAACCGGCACCGGCAAGAGCCACGCAGCCATCGCCATCGCTCGGGCCTGCATCCGCCGCGGCGCCCGCGGTCGCTTTTTCAACGTCGTCGACCTCGTCAACAAGCTCGAGGCCGAGACCCGCGCCGGCCGCCAGGGCCGCATCGCCGATCATCTCACCCGCCTCGACTTCGTCGTGCTCGACGAACTCGGCTACCTGCCCTTCGCCCAGTCCGGCGGACAGCTGCTGTTCCACCTGATCAGCCGACTCTACGAACGCACCTCGGTGATCGTCACCACCAACCTCGCCTTTGGCGAATGGCCGAGCGTCTTCGGCGATGCCAAGATGACGACCGCGCTCCTCGACCGGCTCACCCACCACTGTGACATCGTCGAGACCGGCAACGAGAGCTGGCGCTTCAAGAACCGCGCCTGACCCGACCCTCGGCGCCCAGAAACGCGCCTGACACGCCTGCGCCACCTCAAAAGCGCCGGCGCGTCAGGCGCGTTTCCCCCAACCATCGGGAGGGGGTCCCTTTTCGGCGCCGATAGGGGGTCCCGTTTCAGTGCTGGTTGACAGGCAGGAAATTCTTGCTGGAGAACAATACTCGTTCGGCGGCAGAAAGGCTCCGGGCTTGCCTTTGCTATCCAGCGCCGACCAAGACGATGCGGATCGCATAGGCGACGAGCGCCACCGCCGCCACGCCCGCGACCCACAGCGCCACGAACCAGGCCAGTCGGCGCAGCATCAGTGGTAGCCGTGCGAGGGGTCGATCTTGCCGCGGAACACCCAATAGGCGTAGGCGGAATAGGCGAGGATCAGCGGCACCAGCACCACCGCGCCGACCAGCAGGAACGCGAGGCTCTCGTCCGGCGCCGCCGCCTGCCAGATCGTCAGGTTCGGCGGCACCATGTGGGGATAGAAGCTGATGCCGATGCCGATGAAGCTGAGGACGAACATCGCGAGCGTGGCGAGGAACGGCCAGCGGTCGCGCTCCTCGCGCAGGCCCCTGACGAAGACCCAGGCGGCGACCAGCAGCAGCATCGGCACCCAGATGGTGAACAGCACGTTGGGGAAACCGAACCAGCGATCGAGATAGGAAGGCTCGAGGAACGGGGTGATCAGGCTGACGAGGCCGATCAGCGCCAGCGTCGCGACGCCGGCGATCCGGGCGAACCGGGCGGCGCGCATCCGGACGTAGCCGTCGGTCTTCATCACCAGCCACGTCGCGCCGAGCAGCGCGTAGCCGGAGACCAGCGCCACGCCGGTCAGGATCGAGAATGGCGTCAGCCAGTCCCAGTTGCCCCCGGCATAGGCGCGGTTCTCGATCGCGATCCCCTGCACCAGCGCGCCGAGCGCCACGCCTTGCGCGAACGCCGCGACGATCGAGCCGGCAAAGAACGAGATGTCCCACAGGAACTTGCCGCGGCGGGTGCGCCAGCGAAACTCGAAGGCGACGCCGCGGAAGATCAGCGCCAGCAGCATGGCGATGATCGGCGCGTAGAGCGCGGGCATCACCACCGCGTAGGCGAGCGGGAACACCGCGAAGAGCCCGCCGCCGCCAAGCACCAGCCAGGTCTCGTTGCCGTCCCACACCGGCGCGACGCTGTTCATCGCGAGGTCCTTGTTCTCCTCGCCCTCGATCAGCGGAAACAGGATGCCGACGCCGAGATCGAAGCCGTCCAGCACCACGTAGGCGAGGATCGCGAAGGCGATCAGACCGGCCCAGACGAAGGCGAGATCGAAGGGCATGGCGCGCTCCCTATTGCGACCGCACCGGGCCTTCGGCCGGCCCGGGGGTGATGCCGGCGGAACGGGTCACGCCGATGTCCTCGATCCGCGGCCGCGCCTCGGGCGGCTGCTTCATCAGCCGGAGCAGATAGAAGACCCCGGCGCCGAAAATCACGAAGTAGACCACCGCGAAGGCAACGAGCGAGGTCGCCACCGCCGACGCCTGGATCGGCGAGACGCTGTCGACGGTGCGCAGCACGCCGTAGACCGTCCAGGGCTGGCGTCCGACCTCGGTGGTGATCCAGCCGCAGATGATGGCGACGAACCCCATCGGCCCCATGAAGACGGCCGCGCGCAACAGCCAGCGGTCGTCGTAGGGACGGCCCCGCCAGCGCCGCCAGAGCGCCCAGAGTCCCAGGCCGAGCATGGAGAAGCCGAGTGCCACCATCACCCGGAAGGTCCAGAAGATCAGCGCCGCCGGCGGGCGCTGGTCGGGGGGGAAGGACTTGAGGCCACGGATCTCGCCATCGAGCGAATGCGTCAGGATCAGCGAGCCGAGCTTCGGGATCTCCAGCGCGAAGCGCGTGGTCTCGGTCGCGTCGTCGGGCAGACCGAACAGGATCAGCGATGCGCCCCGCTCGGTCTCGTAGTGGCCCTCCATCGCCGCGATCTTCGCCGGCTGGTACTTCAGCGTGTTCAGGCCGTGCTGGTCGCCGGCGAGGATCTGGAGCGGCGCCACCACCACGAGCATGCCCATGGCCATCGCGAACATCCGCCGCGACGCCGGATCGCCGGAGGCTCTGAGCAGATGCCACGCCCCGGTGGCGCCGACCACCAGCGCGGTGGTGAGATACGCGGCGAGCACCATGTGGACCAGCCGGTAGGGGAAGGACGGGTTGAACACCACCGCCCACCAGTCCTCCGGGACGAACTGGCCGTCGGCGTTGATCCCGTAGCCCTGCGGGGTGTGCATCCACGAGTTGACGCTGAGGATCCAGAAGGCCGAGCCGAGGGTGCCGATCGCGACCATCAGCGTGGCGACGAAATGCAGGCCCGGACCGACCCTGGTGCGGCCGAACAGCATCACCCCGAGAAAGCCCGCCTCGAGGAAGAAGGCGCTCAGCACCTCGTAGCCCATCATAGGCCCGAGGACCGGCCCCACCTTGTCGGCGAACACCGCCCAGTTGGTGCCGAACTGGTAGGACATCACGATCCCCGATACGACGCCCATGCCGAAGCCGACGGCGAAGATCGTCTTCCAGTAGTCGAAGAGCCGGAGATAGACCGCGTCGCCGGTGCGCAGGTGGAGGGCGTTCAGCACCGCGAGATAGCTTGCGAGCCCGATCGAGAACGCCGGGAAGACGATGTGGAACGCGACGGTGAAGCCGAATTGCAGTCTCGCGAGATCGAGGGCCCAGGCACTCGTCATAGGCGGGTTCCTTTCATTCGCCGCACGTGAGGATATGTCGATGAAGCGCGGGATCAACCTCCGCCGAGGCGAACGCGCCTGCGACGCATTGCCTTCCCCGGTTCGGCTGCGGTAGCCGTCGGGAAATTGAAGGAGCCCCGGATCGTGACGACGCTCGTGGAACTGAACCGCCTGTTCGGGGAGACGACCGTGTCGCGCGGACTGTCCTATGTCCGGCAAGGCCGCGTGCGATCGATCGCGGTCGAGGCGGATGGGCGGATCACCGCGAAGGTTCAGGGCAACCGCCGTTCGCCCTATACCCAGAGCATCGTGCTCACCTGGGACCGGAAGGGTGTTCTCAACGGGATCGAGGGTCACTGCACGTGTCCCGTGAACTGGAACTGCAAGCATGTCGCCGCGGTATTGATTGCCCGGGAGAAGGCGGATGACCGTCCGCGAGCAACGCGGTCGCACGATCCTCTGGCTCTGCCCGTGCAACAGTGGCTGCAGCGGATCCGGGAGGCGGACGCGGCGCAATCCGTCGCGCCGGACGGCGATGGCGACGCCTATCCGCCGACAGTTCAAGACCGTCTGCTCTACGTCCTCGACCTCGAGCGGCACACGGGTCGCCTGATCGTGACCCCGATGAAGGGCACGTTGCGCAAGGACGGAACGCTCGGCAAGACCGTGCGCCGCTACGACGCAACCCGGCTGGGATGGGAGGCCGCCCCGAAGTTCATCCGCCCGACGGACCAGCGTATCCTGCACCGCATCGACGTCCTCGGCCTCGGGACCTACTACCACACCCGGGCGGCGCCGGAGCCCGGGGCGATTCTGGCGTTTCTGGAGATGGTCGCGGGAACCGGCCGCGGTTTCTGGGGCGAAGCGCACGGGCCGGTTCTCGGCATCGGCGAGACGCGCCGTGGCGCCATCCAGTGGTTCACCGGGGACGACGGAAGCCAGCGGCCGCGGCTGCGCGACGTCGACGGCCGGGAGATCATGCTGCTCCCGATCGAGCCGCCGGCGTATGCCGAACCCGCCTCCGGCAGGATCGGACCGCTGACCCTCGACATGCCGTCCGGGATCGCGCAGGCCCTATTGTCCGCTCCCGAAGTTCCACCCGATGCCGCGGCCCGCGTGGCCGAGGCGCTGGCGGCGCTGCGCCACGCCCGCCCTGCCGTGCCGAAGCCGATCCGGTCCGAGACCCGCACCGGCATCGTGCCGGTTCCGGTCCTGCGGCTTTTCGCGGTGAGCTTGCGCCGGAGTTCCAGAGGCTGGGGCGCCGTCGCAACCCTCACGCTGCCCGCCCTGCGGCTCGGCTTCAACTATGACGGGCGACGCGTCGAGGTCTTTCCCGGCGGCGATCCGAAATTCCGGGAGGGGGATTGCGTTGTAACCGTGGCCCGCGATCGCGCCGCCGAGGATCTGGCGCAGGCGCGGCTCGAGAACTCGGGCGCCGAGTGGATCGACGAGATGGAGTTTCTTGCGCCGGACGACGGTGTCCTGCCGTTCGACCGGGTCTTCGACCCCGTGGCCGACGATGTGCAGAACGACGCGCTCGCCTTCACCGCCGAGGAGGTGCCGCGTCTGCGCGCCGAGGGCTGGCGGGTCGAGATCGATCCGAGCTGGCCCTACCGCCTCCATGACGGTCCGGTGGCGATTCGCGCCGGCGTGGAGAACGGCGCGGATGGGCGGCTGTCGCTCGGCTTTACCGCGACCGCCGGGAGTGAGGCGATCGACCTCGCGCCGCTGATCGGCTCGATCATCGGGGTTCTGCCACTGGATGCGGAGGGTGCGCTCGCGGACGGTTTCGATCTCGACGAGTTTCTCGAGGACCTCGTGCTCTACCAGCGCCTCGCCGACGGCGCGCACGCGCCGCTGCAAGGAGAGGAGCTGGCGCCGCTCGTGCGCGCGGTGCTCGCGGCGCCCGGCCTC
Organism: uncultured Alphaproteobacteria bacterium; assembly: GCA_963773555.1. GTDB lineage: Bacteria > Pseudomonadota > Alphaproteobacteria > Rhodobacterales > Rhodobacteraceae > Amaricoccus. The sequence goes on along the minus strand of CAVZCB010000042.1, from coordinate 28,110 downwards.
CTCGGCGGGTTCCACCCCGCGGAGTCCGGACGGCTGCCCGATCTGGCTGAGGCGCTGGAGGGCTCCGGCATCCCCTTCGACGGCGGGAAGGAGATCATCGCGCTCGGCCGCAAGCTCCGAGCGCTCGCGGCGGCGCCGATGGTCGAGCCGCCGGAGGGGTTGCAGGCCGAACTCCGTCCCTACCAGAAGACCGGCTACGGCTGGTTGTCGGCCCTGACAGAGACCGGGTTCGGCGGCGTGCTCGCCGATGACATGGGGCTGGGCAAGACGCTGCAGGCGCTCGCCCTGCTGGTCGCGCGCCACCTTCGCGACGGCGCCGATCGTCCGAGCCTGCTGATCGTGCCGACGAGCCTCGTCGGCACCTGGCGGCGGGAGGCCGAGCGTTTCGCTCCCGACCTCAGGGTGCTGGTTCTGCACGGAAGCGACCGGCACGACCGGTGGAATGCGGTCGAGGATCATCACGTCGTGATCACCACCTATCCGCTGCTCCACCGCGACCACCCGTTCCTGTTCGCGCGCCACTGGGAGATCGCGATCCTCGACGAGGCGCAGGCGGTCAAGAACCCCGCCGCCGCCGTCGCGAAACACATCCGCGGCATCGAGGCGCGGACCCGCATCGCGTTGACCGGCACGCCGATGGAAAACAGCCTCGGCGATCTCTGGGCGCTGTTCGACTGGCTGATCCCCGGCCTTCTCGGCAACCGCAAGGCGTTCCGTGCCCACTTTCTCAACCCGATCGAGCGCGACGGCGATGCCGCGGCCCAGGCCGTGCTCAACGCCCGCGTCCGCCCGTTCCTGCTGCGCCGGTCCAAGGCCGAGGTGGCCGCGGACCTGCCGGGCAAGTCGGAGTTCGACGAGATCGTGCCGCTCGGCGACCAGCAGCGCGCGCTCTACGAGACCATCCGGCTCAGCATGGACGCGCGGGTACGCGACGCCATCGCCGCCAAGGGCCTCGCGGCCAGCCGCATCACCATCCTCGACGCGCTCCTGAAGCTGCGCCAGGTCTGCTGCGACCCGGGTCTTCTGAAGCAGGCGGCGAAAAAGCCGATCACCGAGAGCGCCAAGCGCGCTCGCCTGATGGAGATGCTCGAGTCGCTGATCGCCGAGGGCCGGCGGGTGCTGGTGTTCTCGCAGTTCGTGACGATGCTCGAGCTGATCGAGCGCGACGTTGCGGCCCGCGGCTGGGCCTACGCCAAGCTGACCGGCAAGACCCGAAACCGCGAAGACCTCGTCGCGGGTTTCCAGGCAGGCGCCGCGCCGCTGTTTCTAATCAGCCTCAAGGCGGGTGGAACCGGCCTGACGCTGACGGCCGCCGACACCGTCATCCTTTACGACCCGTGGTGGAATCCGGCCGTCGAACGTCAGGCGATGGACCGGGTGCACCGCATCGGCCAGGAACGCGGCGTCTTCATCTACCGCTTCCTCGCCGAGGGATCGGTCGAGGAAGCCATCACCGCATTGCAGGCGCGCAAGCAGGCGCTGGCCGACGCGCTGTTCGAGGGCGCGGGCGAGGGACCTCTTGCGCTGACCGAGGCCGACGTCGCGACGCTGTTCCGGCCGCTGGAGGCCGGACCGGCTCGTGCGCCCTCACATTGAGAACGACGTGCCGCAGCCGCAGGACGAGGTGGCATTAGGGTTGTTGACCACGAAGCGGGCGCCGATCAGCTCGTCGGCGAAGTCGATCTCGGCGTCGGCGAGGAACGGCAGTGACACGGGGTCGATCAGGACCCGCACGCCGTCCTTCTCCAGCACCAGATCGTCGGGCGCCGCCGCGTCCTCGAGAGAGATGTCGTACTGGAAACCCGAACAGCCGCCGCCCTCGACGGCGACGCGCAGGCATTTGGCCCCGGCCTCGATCTCGGCGAGGCGGGCGAAGGCACGTTCGGTGACGCGGGGAGGGACGGTAATCTGCATCGGCTGGCCCGGTACGCTATAAGTTTGGCTGAAAGGTAGGTCTCCGGGCGCCTGCCGGCAAGCCCGCGTCCGGATACGTGACGGTGTTGCTGACAGGCAAGGAGGGACCGGCGGGTCGGGGAGGCCGCGCCCCAGGGCCGCCGAAGCGGCGGCAACCGAGCTCTCGCACCACGGGGCGCAGCTGTCGCTCGAGCATTTCAACGCCATCCTCGCCAGGCGCGCGGCGGCTCTGGAGACCGATTGACAGACGCTGCCTGAAAGCCGCCGCGAAAAAAAATCGGGCGAGATGTCGATCCGGGCACGGTTGGTTCGTCGTCTGGGGTATGGAGGCCGTTGTGGGCTCCGGACCCTGAGGAGAGAGACCGATGCGCGTGATGGTGATGGTGAAGGCGACGAAGGACAGCGAGGAGGGGATCATGCCCACGACCGAGCTGTTCGAGGCGATGGGCAAGTTCAACGAGGAGCTGACGAAGGCGGGGATCATGCTGACGGGCGACGGGCTACGGCCGTCCAGGGAGGGCAAGCGGATTGCCTTCGACGGGCCGGGGCGCTCGGTGATCGACGGGCCGTTCGCCGAGACGCGGGAACTGGTCGCGGGCTACTGGGTCTGGGAGGTCCGGGACATGTCCGAGGCGGTCGAATGGGCGAAGCGCTGCCCGAACCCGATGCCGGGACCGAGCGAGCTCGAGATCCGGCCGTTCTACGAAATGGCCGATTTCGCCGAACTCTGACCTCCGAAGTGGGCGAGTTGCCCGGCCGGATTCGCGACCGGCTCGACGGCCGCTGACGGATCGGCCGGGCGGCGGGTTTCGACCTGTCGCCTAGCCATGCCGCGCGACCGCGTCGACGCCCCGTGGCGGATGGTCTATCTCGGCAGGCATGGCGCTCTCCGAGACTCATGAGGCGATCGAGGCGGTGTTCCGGATCGAGCGGGCGAGACTCGTCGCGGGTCTCGCCCGGATGGTCCGCGACGTCGGGCGGGCCGAGGAACTGGCGCAGGATGCGCTGGTGGCAGCACTCGGGGATTGGCCGCGGAGCGGCGTGCCGCGAAATCCGGGCGCCTGGCTGATGGCGGCCGCGAAGCGGCGGGCGATCGACGGGTTCCGCCACGACCGGATGCGCGCCGAGAAGCAGGCCGAGATCGTCCGCGACCTCGCGGACGCGCAGGACGAGAGCATCGCGGCGCTCGAGGCGGCGCTCGACGACGACGTCGGCGACGAACTGCTGGCGCTGATCTTCGTCGCCTGCCATCCGGTGCTGTCGCGCGAGGCCCGGGCGGCGCTGACGCTGCGGTTGATCGGCGGGCTGACCACCGCCGAGATCGCCCGCGCGTTCCTCGCCGGCGAGGCGGCCATCGCCCAGCGCGTCGTGCGGGCGAAGAAGACGCTGGGCGCGGCGGGCCTTGGGTTCGCGGTGCCGCGCGGGGAGGAGCTTCGCGAGCGGCTGGGCTCGGTGCTGGAGGTGGTCTACCTGATCTTCAACGAAGGCTATGCCGCGACCGCGGGTGAGGACCTGATCCGTCCGAGCCTCTGCGCCGAGGCGCAGAGGCTCGGACGGGTGCTCGCCGGACTGATGCCGGGCGAGCCCGAGGTCTTCGGACTGCTGGCACTGATGGAGATCCAGGCCTCGCGGCTGGCGGCGCGGATCGGCCGTGACGGGGCGGCGGTGCCGTTGCCCGCGCAGGACCGCGGCCGCTGGGACCGCTTGCTGATCCGGCGCGGGCTGGCGGCGCTGGCGCGCGCCGAGGCGCTCGGCGGGTCGGAGGGGCCCTACGCGCTGCAGGCCGCAATCGCCGCCTGCCACGCGCGTGCGCGCACCGCGGACGAGACCGACTGGCGGCGGATCGCGGCGCTCTACGATGCGCTGGTCGTGGCGCTGCCGACGCCGGTCGTCGCGCTGAACCGGGCGGTGGCGTGCAGCATGGCGTTCGGGCCGGAGGCGGGGCTGGCGCTGCTGGCCGAGATCGAGGCGGTGGACGCGCTGCAAGGCTATGCGCCGCTGCCGGCGGCGAAGGGGGATTTCCTGCTGCGGGCGGGGCGACGGGACGAGGCGCGGACCGCCTTCGAGCGCGCGGCGGACCTGTCGCGCAATGGGCGGGAGAAGGCGTTCCTGCTGAGCCGCGCGGCCGCCTGCGGCTGACCGCGCGGACGCCCGATCGCGTCCGGCGGCTGCGCGTCGAGCGCGCGCGCGGCATCTTTAGACCTCCGGCGCGATGCGGTAAGGGGCGGGGGAAGCGCGGCAAGGCCGCCCGACGAGGTGACGTTTCCGATGACTGCAGCCTTCGCCACCCAGCCAGAGACCACCCGCGGGCGTCGGTTCCCTGAAGAGGCCTCGGCGCACCGCTCGGAGTTCCAGCGCGACCGCGACCGGATCATCCATTCTTCGGGGTTCCGGCGGCTGAAGCACAAGACGCAGGTGTTCGTCGAGCACGAGGGCGACTACTACCGCACCCGGCTGACCCACTCGATCGAGGTGGCGCAGGTGGCGCGCACGCTCGCCCGCACGCTCGGGCTGAACGAGGAGCTGGCCGAGGCGGTGGCGCTGGCGCACGACCTGGGGCATCCGCCGTTCGGGCACACCGGCGAGGAGGCGCTGCACGGGTTGATGGCGCCCTACGGCGGCTTCGATCACAATGCGCAGGCGCTGAAGATCGTGACCTCGCTCGAGGCACACTACGCCGAGTTCGACGGGCTTAACCTGACCTGGGAGACGCTCGAGGGGATCGCCAAGCACAACGGGCCGGTTGTCGGCGCGGTGCCGTTCGCGCTGGCGGAGTACAACGCGGTGCACGATCTCGAGCTCGACACCCACGCCAGCGCCGAGGCGCAGGTGGCGGCGATTGCGGACGATATTGCCTACAACAACCACGATCTGGCGGACGGGCTGCGGGCGGGGCTGTTCACGCTGGAGGATCTGCGCCAGCTGCCGCTGGTCGGCCCGTGCATCGCGGCGGTCGATGCGCGCTGGCCCGGTCTCGAGGCGGGGCGGCGCGAGCACGAGGCGCTGCGACGGTTCTTCGGCCTGCTGGTTGAGGACGTGCTGGCGACCAGCCGGGCCCGGATCGCGGCGGCGGACCCGCGGAGCGTCGAGGACGTGCGCGGGCTGGCGGCGCCGGTGATCCGGTTCTCCGACCCGACCTTCGCGGAACTGAAGCAGATCCGCGGCTTTCTCTACGTGCGGATGTATCGCTACTGGGCGGTGCAGCGGATGCGGCGCAAGGCGCGGCGGGTGGTGGAGGAGCTGTTCGTCACCTTCGCCGAGGCACCCGAACTGATGCCCGACGGCTGGAACGCCTGCGCGAGCCTGGACACCACGGCGCGGGCGCGGGTGGTGGCGGACTATATCGCCGGGATGACCGACCGGTTCGCGCTGCAGGAGCACAGCAAGCTGACCGATCCGCTGGTCCGAGGGTGACGCGGGCGCGGCGGCGGGCCTTGCCAGCGGACGGCGGGGCAGGGTAACAGGCGGCGGCGGGCGATTAGCTCAGTTGGTAGAGCGCTTCGTTTACACCGAAGATGTCGGCGGTTCGAGCCCGTCATCGCCCACCAGAATCGTCGTGAGGTTTCAGAACCTGAAGGTGAAGCCGAGCGACGGGCCGTCGAGACTGGCATGAATTTCGCCGCCGTCCGTCGAGACGTCGCCGTAGCCGAGCATGCCGGTCAGATTTTCGCTGAAGTCGTAGCGGAAGCCGCTTTCGAAGACCCAGGTGAGGCGCGAGCCCAGTTCGAGACCGCCGCTGGCGGCCAGTCCATCCTCCCCGACCGACTTGGCCGCGGGAGCATTCGGTTTCGTGAAGATCACGTCGGAACGAGTTGGTTTCGCGGCGGAAAAAGTCGCGGCCGGTGGCAAGGATCGCAGGCCGCCGCGCGCCCCGGCAAGTGCTGCCCAGAGCGTCCGGACCGGAGCCATTTCGGACGCAAAGCGCAGCGTCGGGAGCTGGTCCGCAGAGGCCGTAGCGCCCGGGCCGGAGGGACCATACGCCAGACGCTCCCGCCGGGCGCGAGTCTCGGCGAGCGCGGCTTGCGTGGCGCCGCCGTCACGCGTGCTCATGCTGGCGAGGGCGGGCGCGTCGGAGGCCGGAGGCGACAGGCTGGCCAGAAGGGGCATGGCGGGCCACTCCTGGGCGCAGGCACTCGAGGCGGCCAGGACGCCGAGAACTGTCAGCGGCGAAAGCGAGAATCGGGTCATCGTCCGTCTCCCCGAAGCATCCGGAGATAATGATCGTTCGGAGATGATTAACGCTTCGTCAAGGCACACGGGGCGCGCGCCCGGCGTTTTACTCGCCCTTCCCGGTGAAGGCCCGAAACATCCTGTCGAAGCCCTTCATGTCGGAGGGCAGCCAGAGCTTCAGCATCTCCGCCGGGTCCATCGTCTTGAGGTTTGCCGCCAGCCGATTCTGGACGTCCTGCATCAGGCGGTCCTGCATCGGCCTCACGTCCGGGAGGCCGAGGAAGGCACGGGCTTCCTCGGGCGTGCAGTCGATGTCGAAAGTGATCTTCATCGGGCTCAGAACTTGTAGGTAATCCCGAGGAGCGGCCCCTGGATGTTGATGTCGAGGGCGGCGCGGTCGGTCACCTGCTTCTGGATCGAGACGTAGCGGTAGCCGATGGTGCCCTGCCATCGGTCGGCGAAGGCGTAGTTGGCGCCGCCGTAGAGCTCCCAGCTCAGGTCGGAGCTACCGTCGAAGCCGCCGACGTCGGCGAAGCCGGAGACCGACCAGCGCTCGCTGAGCGGCATGCCGCCCCGGACGCCGATGATGCCGTCGGTCCAGTCGAGGCTCTTCGTGAGGTCGGCGGCGCCGATGTTGGCGGTGCTGAGCTTGAAGTCGAGGCTGGTGTTGAAGTAGCGAACGCCGCCGTAGAGATCGACGAACGAGCGGTCGACCTCGTAGACGCGGTACATGGCCGCGGCGGTGTAGAAGCCGAGCTTGGTGTTGATGTCGGTCTGGACCCGATTCTGCAGCCACTCGCCACTGGTTCCGAGGTCGGCATAGACCGCGTCGAGCAGGATGCCGAACCTGTCCTTCTGGAGGATCGCGGAGCCCATGAAGGCCATGTCCAGGGCGGCGAGCACGTCGGCATTGCTGAGGTCGATCAACGGCTGGCCGTCCGGGCCTTCCTGGGATCCGTTGATGGTCGGAACCCAGAGATAAAGCGTTGCCTGGCCGGACCAGCCCTGGGTCCAGTCAGCCACCTGAGCCGAAGCGGGGCGGGAAGCGCCAGCGCGGCCGCGATCCCGCCCGCAGCCAATAAGGAAAGAGTCGAGAGGCCTTGCCGCATTGTCGCAACTCCATGGCTCGCGCCGACTAGGCCGCCGACCCAAGCGGAAAGTCAACGTCGCGGCGGGGTGGCGTCCGGTTTTCCGGGCGTGTGTCATCCGGAAAGCACATTCGCCAAAATCGGATGCCGCGTAGCGGCGCCGCAGGCAAAATCGTTGAACGATTATGGGGCTTGGTGCATCATTCGGAACTGCTGATCGAACCAATTCTTCAATGAGCAATAGTGGTGGGGCAAGATGAAAGACTTTTTCCTGGCGGGGCTTCTGGTTGCGCTGGCTCCGGCGGCGTTCGCGCAATCCACAGGTCCCTATGCGGGCCTCCAGTTCGGCTATGAGGCCGGGAACGCGGACCTCAACCTGAGCCTCCCTGGCGACCCCCGGACCTACGCCGACAGCGTCGACTATGCGGGCTGGGACGCGGGCGTGTTCGCCGGTTACCGCCACGTGTTGCCAAATAACTTCTTCCTGGGCGGCGAAATCGGGGGCAGCTGGGTCAATGCCGACGGCTCGTCGGGGAACGCCTTTGGTTTTGGCGGACCGGACTTCGATCCGCGGGTGAACCTGGACAAAAAAGATGAACTGTACCTGTCGCTGAAGGCGGGCGCACGCGTCACGCCGAAAGCGCTGGTCTACGTCATCGCAGGGGTGCAGTCCGCCCGGTTCGAGGGGGCCCAGTCTTTCGTCAGCTTCCCGGGCACTCCTGACGAAGCGCGGGTCAGCTTCAGCAATGACGAGCGCACGAACGGCTTTCACGCCGGCCTCGGCGCCGAATACTTCTTCAGGTCGAACGTCTCGGCGCGTTTCGAGGCGAAATATCAGGTCTACGACACGTTCAGCGTCTCCGATCCGGCCGGGGACAGGATCCGTTTCGATCCGGAGGAGGCGGTCTTCAGGCTCGGCGTCAGTTACAGTTTCTGACGTCCGCAGCTAGTAGTCGGTCGGCGCGCCGCCCTCGCGCTTGCGGCGGGCGACGAAGGCGGCGAGTTCGTCGCGAACGGAATCGTCCATCGGTGGCGGCTCGTATTCGGCGAGGATCGCCTTCCACACCCGGTTCGCCCGCTGTTCCGTGGTCGCGGCGCCGGCTTCGGCCCACGCTTCGTAGTTACGCCAGTCGCTGAGGAACGGCGCATAGAACGCAGATGTGTAACGGCTCTGTGTGTGATCGGCGCCGAAGAAGTGGCCGTGCGGGCCGACCGCTGCGATCGCATCGACCGCGAGCGCGTCGGGCGAGGTGTCGACAAGGGCAGCCTCGAAGTAGCGCTCGATCTGCTGGAGCACCTCGCAGTCCATCACGAACTTCTCGTAGGAGGCGATCAGGCCGCCCTCGAGCCAGCCGGCCGCGTGATAGACGAGGTTGACCCCGGACTGCACCGCCGACCAGAGCGAGTTCATGCTTTCCCACATCGCCTGCCCGTCGGGAGCGTTCGAGGCGCAGGCGTTGGAGGCGCGCAAGGGCAGGCCGTAGAAGCGGGCCATCTGACCGGTCATCTGTGTCGCGCGCATGTACTCGGGGGTGCCGAACGCCGGGGCCCCGGACTTCATGTCGACGTTTGAGGTGAAGCTGCCGATCATGCAGGGGACGCCGGGGCGGACCACCTGCAGCAGGGCGACGGCGGCGAGCGCCTCGGCGATCGACTGCACCACCGCGCCGGCCATCGTCACCGGCGCCATTGCGCCGGCGAGGGTGAACGGGGTGACGATCACCGGCTGCCCCCGGCGGGCGAAGCGCATGGCGCCGTCAAGCATCGGCCAGTCGTGCTTGAGCGGACTGGACGAGTTTATGTTGGTGAAAAGACGGGGCTTTGCCTCGAAGTCTTTATGGCCGAGGCCGCTGGCGATCCGGGCCATCTCGATCACGTCCTCGACCCGTTCCGGCCCGAGGCTGTAGGCGTGGACCACCTTGTCGGTCAGGGTGAGCTTCTCGTAGAGGCAGTCGAGATGGCGGACGCCGGCGTGGATGTCGACCGGCTCGACCGGGTAGCCGCCGCAGACGTGAATGCAGTTGAAGTACTGCGAGAGCTTGATCAGATCGCGGAACGCGGCGAAGTCGCCGACCCGGCGGCCGCGGTCGAGGTCCATGCAGTTCGGCGGCGAGGAGACGTTGACGAAGCACATGTGACGGCCGCCCATCGTCACCCGCCGCTCCGGGTTGCGCGGGGTGATGTCGAACTGCGGCGGCGCCTTGGCCACCTGCTCCATGACGAAGGCGCGGTCCATCCGCACGGTGTCGCCGTCGACGTGGCAGCCGGCGTCGGCGAGGTAGTCGCGCGCCTCGGCGTTGAGGAAGTCGATCCCGATCTCCTCGAGCACGCGCATCGCGGCCTGGTGGATCGCGGCGACGCCCTCGGGTGGCAGGGGTTCGGTCGGGCTGTCCGGGTTCAGCGGGATCCGCCACGCCATCTGCGCGATCGCGTGGGTTCCGGCGCTGCGGGCGTGTCCTGCGCGTCCGCCGCCGCGGCTTCTCCGGTGTTCGCTCATCGGTTGCAGTGAAGACGTCGCGGGACGCCGAGGCTTGTCCAGATCCGACCCGGCCGGGTCGTTTTGGGCTCATCGGTCCTCAAGCGCCGCGGCCCTGTCAGAGGCCGAGCCAGTCGGGCAGGGCGGAGATGTCGTCAAGCACCACGTCGGCGTGCGGTTCGAGGTCGGCGCGGGTGGCGAGGCCGGTCAGCACGGCGACGGCGGTCATGCCGGCGGCGCGGGCGCTGTCGAGGTCGTGGGTGCTGTCGCCGACCATCGCGCAGGCGGCGGCCGGGATGCCGGTGAGCGCGCAGAATGCGGCGAGCTGGCCCGGGGCGGGCTTGGCGCCATGGCCGCTGTCGTAGCCGGCGACGAAGGCGAAGCGGTCGAGGACGCCGGCGCGCTCGAGGTGGGCGCGGGCCGGCGCCTCGGCGTCGTTGGTGGCGAGCCCGAGCGTGAGGCCGGCGTCGATCAGCCGGTCGAGGAGCGGGGCGAGGGGGGCGACCGCGATCTGGTGGGTTGCGGCGGTGCTCGAGAGGATCTGTGCCCGGAGCGGGGCTTCCTCGATGTCGGGCAGCGCCTCGCGGATCGCCTCGACGATCACTTCCATGGTGCCCGCGATCATCGGGCTCGTCGCCTCGAACCGCCGGTCGTCGAGGTCGAAGGCGAGCCGGTCGGCCAGCGTCGCCAGTCGGTCGGGATCGGGGCCGCAGAGGTCGCGGATCAGCCCGTCGCACCAGAGCGACCAGGTGGCGTGGAAGTCGAAGAGGGTGCCGTCCTTGTCGAAGATCAGCGCCCGGATAGCGGGAGAGCGGCTGTCGGACGGGTCGGCTGAGAGGGGCGTAACGCGCTGCATCGATTATCCTGCCTCCGGGCAAATCGTCCGGGCGACGGGATCCGCGGGCGCGCCGCGGCCCGGTGCCGTCAGACGGTCGAGATCATCGACGAGCGGCGCCGGTTTGGCCAGCCCCGCGAGCAGGCCGGCGGTGCGAGACAACGGGGGCAGGGCGGCATCGCCGTCCTGGCCGGGTTCAGGTCCAGTTCGGCAGCTCGCCGCCGCCGAGTGCGGCGCGTGCCCGGGCCGGATCCTCGGGCCGCAGGCCGGCGCTCGCGGCGAAGTCGAGCACCATCGCGTCGCTTCCTAGCAGGAAATCCAGCACGAAGCCGAGAAACTCCGGATCCGCCGCGCGGCCCCGGAGGTCCGACGGCGACAGGCCGCTCGCGGCGAGAAATCCGCCCAGCGCCTCGGGCTCGCCCGCCAGCCAGATCAACGCGTCCCGGCCGATTCCGGCCGCTCGTTCCACCTGCATCCACTGCCCTCCGCAAGGTCGTTAAACCATTCGTTAACACAATCGAGCCTAGTGTCCGCTCGAGGTTCTAACAGGCGAGGACCGTGCTCCAAGGGGAGAATTCCGAATGTCGGGACGGGTTTTGGTTGTAGACGACGTGGCAACCAACCGTCTTCTTCTGCGCGCCAAGCTGTCCTCGGCCTACTACGACGTGGTGGTGGCGGAGAACGGCGTGCAGGCGCTCGAGCTGGCCCGCGGAGAGCAGCCAGACATGGTCATGCTCGACGTGATGATGCCCGACATGGACGGATTCGCCGTCTGCGCCGCGTTGAAGGCCAGCGAGGAGACCTCGCACATTCCCGTGATCATGGTGACCGCGCTCGACACCCCCGAGGAGCGGATCCGCGGGCTGGAGGCGGGCGCCGACGACTTCCTGTCGAAACCGTTCAACGATCTGGCGCTGTTCGCCCGCGTCCGCAACCTGTTGCGGATGAAGATGATGTTCGACGAGCTGCGGCTGCGCGACATGACGTCGCGCGAGCTCGGGATCGCCGAGCTGGTCTCGGAACCGGACGGCGAGATCGAGTGCAGCGGTCCGATCCTGCTGGCGCCGCCGAGCGACGCGCAGGGCGCGCTCTGGGCGGCGCAGCTGGGCGACCGCCTTGCGATCCCCGTGATCGTGACCCATTCCGAGCGGGAAGCGCTGAACCTTGCGCGACTGGAACTGCCCGACTGCTTCGTGGTGCACCAGTCGCTGGCCGAGGGCGGTGATGGCCTGCGGCTGGTCTCCGCGCTGCGATCGCGGCCGGAGACGCGGCAGGCGGCGGTGATCCTGGTGGTCGAGAACGGCGACGTGCAGACCGCGGCCAAGGGGCTCGATCTCGGGGCGTCGGACTACATCGAGTCGCCGTTCGACGTGAGCGAGCTGATCGCGCGCATCCGCTCGCAACTCCGTCGCAAGCGCTATTCCGACCGGCTGAGGTCCAACTTGCGCAACGGGCTGAAGCTCGCGGTGATCGACCCGCTGACCGGCATCTACAACCGCCGCTACGCCAGCCAGCACATGATCCGGGTCATGGAGCGGGCGCAGGAGACCGACGGGGTCTTCGCGGTGATGATGATCGACCTCGACAAGTTCAAGTCGATCAACGACCGCTTCGGCCACGACGCCGGCGACGCCGTGCTGCGCGAGTTTTCGCGGCGGTTGCAGGAGAACATCCGCGGCGTCGATCTGGTCGCGCGCTTCGGCGGCGAGGAGTTCTTCGTCGCCATGCCCGACGTCGACCAGATCGCAGCGGCCGCGGCGGCCGAGCGGATCCGCCGCGCGATCGAGGGCGCTCCGGTGCAGCTGCCGAACGGGGCCGGAGAGGTCGAGGTGACGGTCTCGATCGGAGCCGCGATCGCCACCAGCGCCGACACCGACGCCGAGGCGATCATCAAGCGGGCCGACTGCGCGCTCTACCAGTCCAAGGAATCCGGCCGCAACCGGGTCAGCTTCGCCCAGGCGGCGTAGGGGCGAGAGCGGATCAGGCTGGTTCCGGCAAACCTGAGAGCTGTTGCCTGATCGCCGTCTTGTCGATAATCGACCATACCTCGCGAATCCGCCGAGCGGAAAACTCACGCTCGCCGTGAGCATAGACGGGACAGCCGGCGCTATCCAAGCGATCTGACCGCGCGCGAATGGGCCTTGATCGCGCCAATGCTGCCGCCGGCAAAACCGGGAGGCCGCCCGCGGACGACGGACCTTCGCGCCGTGACCGATGCGATCCTCTACATCGCTTCGAGCGGCTGCCAATGGCGGATGCTGCCGAAGGACTTCCCGCCGGTGTCCACGGTTCAGGGCTATTTCTACGCGTGGCGCGACAGCGGCTTGTGGCAGGGCATCAACCACCTGCTGGTGATGAGCGCGCGGGAACTGGAAGGCCGCGAAGCCAGCCCTTCGGCTGGCGTGATCGACAGCCAGAGCGTCAAAACTACCGAAAGCGGCGGGGTTTGCGGCTATCGACGCGGGCAAGAAGGTCAAGGGGCGCAAGCGGCACATCATGACCGATACGCTGGGCCTGCTGCTGTTTGCCGTCATCCATTCCGCCGGGGTCCAGGATCGCGATGGCGCTCCGGACGTCTTCCGGGCCATCCGCCATCGCTTCCCCTGGCTGCGCCATGTCTTCGCCGATGGCGGCTATGCGGGTGGCAAACTCAAATCCGCGCTCAGAGGCCACGGCGACTGGACCGTCGAGATCATCAAACGATCCGACACGCCAAAGGCTTCGAAGTGCTGCCGCGTCGATGGGTCGTCGAACGGACCTTTGCCTGGCTGGGCCGTTGCCGAAGGTTGGCGAAGGACTGGGAGCAATCCCTGGAGAGCGCCACCGCATGGACCTTGATCGCAAGCATCAGGCTCATGACGCGACGCCTCGCAAGATACTGCCATGTCGCATGAACTTTTGAATCAGGCTCTAAGTTAAATCCTGGACGCCAGTCTTAAGGGGAACCTGGAAGGCAAATTGGCGCACTTGGCGTCCGCGTCGCCGCAACCCTTGCCTTCTGGCCCGGCAATCAGTCTTTGCCTTGGTCGTCGCCCTCCCGGTGCCGGTCGGTCGGGCGGCCTCGGGGCTCCTGCAGGGCCGTCGCGTAGGCGGCGCGCTCTTGCGGCGACATGCGATCGATCTGGGAGACCAGGACTTCTGTCGCGCGCCTGGAGAGCTCGTCCGTCAATGCGGTTTGTCGCTCGAGGATCGAGGCGACCTTGCCGGACTCGTAAGGTTCGGCGGTCAGCGCGGCGGCGAAGGCGTCCCGCTGGTCGTGCAGGGCGTCACGCGGTCCGCGCCAGCCGTCCCGGCTGTCCCGCAGCGCCCGGCCAAGGTCGCGGCGGTAGGGCTCGGGCAGGGCGCGCGCGTAGTGCCAGAGGGTGACGTTGGGCGGCGGCGGACCCTTTAGCCACGCCCCGCCGATCATCCCGAGCGCGGCCAGGTTCAGGGCGAGCGAGGCGACCAGCGCCCATGTCATCCAGCGTCGCGGTGCGGCCATGTCAGTTCTCTGCCGAGGCGAGATCGAAGAAATCGGCCACCGGATCGTCGGCGCTGGCCGCCGCCGCCTGTCCGACGCTGAGGGTGGTGCCATCGATCGACAGGTTTCCGGCGAGGCCAAGCCAGAACCCGAGCGCGGCGCTGGCCGCGAGCGTGGTCAGACCGCGCCAGCCGCCGAGCGGCGCGACCGAGCGCCGCAGGCGGGCAGCGAGACCCGCCGACCGGGCCGGCGCGGGCGCGGGGGCGAGCCGCTGCGCCGCGGCCACGTCTGCGGCGTCGGCGAGGATCGCCGACAGGAGCGCGGTCCGCGGCGGCACCTCGGCCGCGCGGGCGGCGACGAAGAAGGGCCGGAGCGCGGCTTCGTCCGCATCGCCGGCCGTCGAATGGTCCCGATTTCTCGTCTCAGCCATCGCCGAACCCCAGTTCTTGCCGTTGCGGCGCCAGACGTGCCGCCAGTTCCCGTCGTCCGCGCGCCAGAAGGCTTTCCACCGCCTCGACGCTGGTGTCGAGGATCGTGGCGATCTCGGGGTTCGCCCGCTCCTCGAGATGGCGCAGCACGATCGCCAGCCGCTGCCGCTCGGGCAGGCCGGCCAGCGCCGCGTCGAGCGCCGCTGCCCGGTCGTCCGCTTCCAGCGCCGCCTGCGCCCCGGGCGCCTCGTCGGCGACGTCGGGCACCGCGTCGGATCCGAGCGTCCGCCGCCGTCGCAGCCGGTCGATGCAGAGGTTGCTCGCCACCCGGTAGAGCCAGGTGCCGGGCGACCCGCGCTCGGGCTCCCAGTCCGGCGCGATGCGCCAGAGCCGCAGCATCGCCTCCTGCGTCACGTCCTCGGCCTCCGCCGCGTCGGCGAGCATCCGCCGCGCCAGGCCGAGCAGGCGTGGCGCATAGCGCGTCGTCAGCGCCCGCGCCGCCGCCTGATCGCCGCCGGCGAAGCGGGCGAGCAGGACGGCGTCGGGCGCGTCCGCATCGGCTACGGGCTCGGCTGTCATCCGCGCGACTATGGCCTTTCCGGGCGCCGCCGTCTGCGGCCTTTGCCGCGGTGCGCGCCCGTCGGCGCGGGCGCACGCCGCCACGTTCATCCGCGCGGCGGCGGGAGGCCCTGGTCGTCACCGCCGCGGCCCGGCCCCTCGTCGCCCCGCATGCCGTGGCGCGGGCCGTCCTGCATGCCATCGTGGCCCCGCTTCTTCCAGTCGCGGCCATGAGCCTGCATCGCCTCGACCTCGGCCTGTGAGATCGCCGCGTCGCGATCGGTATCGACGAAGGCGAGCAGCATGTTGACCCGGTGGTCGGCCAGCGCCGACACCTCGACCTGGCCGGTCTCGGTCGCGCCCATCATCGCCAGCAGGCGGTCGGCCCAGCGTTCGCCCGGATCGACCGAGAACACGGTCATCAGCCCGCCGTGCGGGCCGGGCATCGCCGCGATCAGTTCGTCGCGATCGAGCGCGCCGTCGCCATCGGTGTCGAAGCGGGCGAGGCGATCGGTGGCGCGGGCCTGCAGTTCGCTCCGGCTGAGCGTGCCGTTGCCGTCGGTGTCGATCGCGGCGAAGTCGATCGCGTGGCCGTGCGGTCCCATCGGTCCGGGGCCCGTCTGGCCGGGCATCATCGGGCCGTTCTGGGCGCTGGCGACGCCGGCTCCGAGAGCCAGGATCGTGGCGGTGGTCATGATGGTTCGGCGCATCTTCTCGGTCTCCTTGTCTGCTGCCTTCGTGTGGTTCAACGCGCCGCGCCTGAGGTTCCGTCGCGGGCGCCGGTCTCTGGCGGACGGGGCGGGCAGGGCGTATAGATCGCGGCCATGATCGAGGGGAATCAGATCAGGCCCGCCGAACCGCCCGAGCGCGCGCTGCGCCCTGCGCTGCTACGCGGCTGGCGACGGCGCTGCCCGGCCTGCGGGACGGGGCCGATGATGGACGGCTATCTGACGGTGCGGCACGAATGCCCGGCCTGCGGCACCGAGCTCCACCACCACCGCGCCGACGACGGACCGGCCTGGGCGACGATCCTGATCACCGGGCACCTGATGGCCCCGGCGATGCTGTTCGTCGCCCTGACGTTCAGGCCGGAGGGCTGGGTGATGGCGCTCGGCTTCTCGGTATTCTTCGTCGGGCTTTCGCTGTGGCTGCTGCCGCGGCTGAAGGGCGCCTTCGTCGCGCTGCAGTGGGCCAAGCGGATGCACGGCTTCGGTCCGGCGGGCGGCGACGTTGCCGCCGGCTGAGGCCGGCCCTCCGGTCCGCGACGCGGCGACGCTCGTCCTCGTGCGCCGGAGCGGCGACGACCCGCCGCAGGTCCTGATGGGCCAGCGCGGCGGGGGCGCGGCGTTCCTGCCCGACAAGTTCGTGTTTCCCGGCGGCGCGGTCGATCCCGCGGACGCCGATCTGCCGGGCGACGCGGCGCTGGAGCCGGAGACCGCCCGCAGGCTGGCGCTCGACAGCCCGCCGGAACTCGAGGCGGCGCTGGCGCGGGCGGCGGTGCGGGAGCTCTGGGAGGAGACCGGACTGCTGCTCGGTGTGGCCGACGCCGACGCGGCATCGCTGGCTGTCCCGGCGCCGTGGCAGGGATTCTTCGCCACCGGGCTCGTGCCGCACACGAACACGCTGCGGTTCGTGTTCCGCGCCGTCACGCCGCCCGGACGCCCGCGGCGGTTCGACGCGCGGTTCTTCCTCGCCGAGGCGACCGAGCTCGCCGGCGCGGTGCACGACGACTTCGCCGGCGCGGATCAGGAACTGCGCCACCTGCAATGGCTCGACCTCGCGGCCGCGCGCGCGCTGCCGCTGCCGTTCATCACCGAGGTGGTGCTGGCCGAGATCGGTGCGGTCTTCGCCGACCCCGATCCGCGCCGTCCGGTGCCGTTCTTCGAGCAGACGCCCGACGGCCCGCGCTTCCGCATGCTCTGAGCGCGGCCTCGGCTGCCTCCCAGGGCTCCGAATCCAATTCAGTCGGGCCGTGAGGCGAGGATAAGGTCGAGGCAGTCGGGGATCCCGGCCTGCGATCTTGCGCCTGGACTTGATGGACCGCTTGTCCCTGGCGGTGCGGACGAGGTTGAGGGCGAAGTGGCGGACGGTCGCCATGTTGCGGGCGCCGTGGCCCCTGCGGAGGCGCGAGTGGTCGTCGGCGAAGGTGACGTCGAGGACCCAAGTCGCAGCCGGTTCTCGATCGCCCAGTGGCCGCGATCGCGGTGGCGGCGTCCACGGCGGAGAGAGCGCGGGAGGAGATGAAGTAGCGGGCCTCGGTGCGCAGGATTCCCTTCGCTTCGACCCGGGTCTCGGCGCGGACGAGGCAGGCGGCGCCCGGCAGACGCAGTTCTCCCGGGAAACGGCGGTCGCCATCGAGCCAGTCGGTGTCGCGGAGGACGGTGGTGCGGCCTTGCTCGATGCGGCCGGCCGTGGCTCTTGTCGAGGTCGGCGTGGGTTTCGGGGCGATCGCGGTTCGCGTCCCCGGCCTCGGCGAAGGCGGCCTCGACCTCGGCGCGCAAGCTCGGCTGGTTGGCCTTGACCGCGAGCAGCCAGTCGGCGCCCTGGGCGGCGATGACGCGGGCGACCTCGGCGTTGGTGGCGACGGCGTCGATGGAGACGAGGGCGCCCTTCAGCCCATCGTCGGCGCCGAGGCGTTCGAGGAGCGGCGGGATGGCGGCGCGTCCGCCCGCCTTGTCGGGCACGGCCTCCGCGGCCAGCACCAGGCGGGCGCTGGTGGCGAAGGCGGAGACGAGGTGGAGGGGCGCCGCGCCCTGGCTGCGGTCGTGGCTGCGGCGCGAGGTCTTGCCGTCGATGGCGATGAGACCGGCCTTGTCCGGCCAGCTCTCGCGCACCCAGGCGGCGAAGGCGCTGGCGAGGAGCCCGGGTTTAATCCGGTTCATCAGGATGGTCAGCCAGCGCTCGCCCGGCACGCCGTTGGCGAGGGCAGATGCCGGCGGAGGAAGTCGAGAGGCGCGGCACCCCAGCCCGGCGATGTCCTCGTAGTCGTCGCAGTCGGCAATGGTGCCGCAGACGACGAGCAGCAGAACCTCCGGCAGCGGATGCAGGATCCGCCGCACGTCGCGCGGGTCCTCCACTTCGGCGAAGTGCTCGAGCAGCGCGGTCAGACGCGACTTGCGGGGCAGGCTTTCGGCGGGGATCATAGTGCGGCTCCGATTCAGCGCCGCCGCATCGATTCAGAAGAACCCGCCCATGTCACCTGTCACATCAGTTCCGAGCCTTGGGCGGCCGGAGCCCCCGAGGCCCTTGACAGGCGGGGCGAAGGGCGTAGAACGGCGCCCTTGAGATTCCCGGCCCGCCGCGTGGCGTGGGCCGTCCAGGCATCGAAGGATTGGGAAGATGGCGAAGCCGACCACGATCAAGATCCGGCTGAACTCCACGGCCGACACCGGGCATTTCTATGTCACCAAGAAGAACTCGCGCACCATGACCGACAAGATGACCGTGCGCAAATACGACCCGGTCGCCCGCAAGCACGTCGAATACAAGGAAGGCAAGATCAAGTGATCGCCTGACGGCGGCTTCGGCCGTCGCACGCCGGACTGCGCACCGGCCTGCCGATCGGCGGGCCGTTTTGCTTTTCAACACCCCCCGCGTCAATCCTCGGCCAGCACATACTCGACGAACATCGTCCGCTGCAGCGGGAAGAAGTTGTCGTCGGAGATCAGCGTGATCCGGGTGCGTCCCGCGTCGTCGCGCCACACCGAGATTCCCTCCATGTTGTCGAGTTCGCCGAACGGCGTCTCGAGCAGCGTGACCTCGTCGCCGAAGCCGTTGGCCCCGAGCGTGAACCGGCGGATGCGGGTGGCGAAACCGGTCAGCCAGCCGAAGTCGCGTTCGAGCAGATAGAGCCTGCCGTCCGGTCCGAAATCCGCGTCGGAGGCCAGGAAGTTCCCGTCGCGGCGTAGCTTGAGGCCCTTGTCCCAGCGGCCGTTGCCGAAGCGGTAGACCGGGAACGGCCGATTGCGCGCGCCGGACCGTTCGGGGATCGCGTAGAGCGTCCCTCTGGCGTCGAAGGCGAGGGTCTCGAGGCCCGAATTGAGCTGGAGCTTCGCGAAGTCGCGATGGCCGGGCACCGAGGCGGCCGGTCCGTCGATGCTGTCGTAGCGGCGCACGCGGTGGAACGCCTCGAACGACACCCAGGCGTGGCCGTCCGCATCGACCGCAAGCCCCTCGGCGTCGACGTCCTCGCCGTCGAGCACGGCGCCGGAGATCTCATGCAGCGGCCCGATCGCCTCGAGATGGGCGGCGACGATCCGTCCGTCGCGTCGCTCGAGCGTACCCTTCGCCCAGGCGCCGTGGTCGGAGATCGTGAGAAAGTGCGCGCCGTCGTCCTGCAGCGCGAGGCCGGAAAAGCCCCCGAATGCCGGGTCGGATTCGCTCCAGACGACGATGGCGTCGCGGACGAGGTGCGGGCCTGTGGCGGCCGGCACGTCGCCGGTCAACACGGCGCCGGCCAGAACGGTGCCGGCGAGCACGGCGCCGGCCAGCGCCGGGGCGATCATCAAAGCGGTTCTCACCGGTCGTTCAGAACCTGGGCGCATTGCGACGGGAGGTCGGCCATCGTCAGGGGCGGCTTCGGCTTGGGCTTGGGCGCGTTCGGGTCGGGCGGCTCGAGCGCCTCGGTCACCCACCAGACCGCATCCTTGCAGCCGTCGCCCGCCGGGATCGCCGCTTGGTCGACACAGCCGACGGCGCCCTTCGGGCAGTTAAGCCGCACGTGCATGTGATCGACGTGATCCCACCACGGCCGGATTTTGCGCAGCCAGGCCGCATCGCCCCGCCCGGCACCGGCGCACATCTCGAGCTTCACCGGCGGCGTAACGAAGATGCGGTTGACCCGGGGATCGCGGGCGGTGGCCTCGAGGAGATAGGCATGCGCCGGCGTCCAGTTGGCGTTGACGTGGCGGCCGTCGGCGCTGACGCTGATCGCGGACACCCGCTCCCGCTCGGAGCGGGTCAGGTCCAGCCGGCTCGGCGGCGTAAACCAGATGTCGGCGTCGAGCCCGGTCTGGTGACTGGCGTGCCCCTTGACCGGGCCGCCCCTCGCCTGAGCGATGTCGCCGACGTAGAGCCCCTTCCAGCCGGCCTTGACGGCGGTGCGGCTCAACTCCTCGATGAATCCGATCATCATCGGGTTGCCCCAGTAGTGGTTGCGGCCGAGCCGCATCGCCTGCCAGGTCGGCCCGGACTCGGGTAACGCCACGCCGCCGGCGAGGCAGCCGCGCGAGGCGGCCCCGACCGAGTAGGGCTGGTGCGGCGACGGCGTGGCCTTGGCGGCGAAGAGCGCGCGCGCGGTCTGGGCATGGCCGGGCAGGGCGAGGATGGCGAAGGCGAGGCCGGCCGCGAAGAGGCGTGCGATCATCAGGTAATCCCGGGCTGCTCGGTGTCGGTTTTCACCCAGTATAGCAGTCCGAGGCCGATGAGGAACAGCCCGATCACCGGGGTGACGCCGGCGCGCTGCGACCCGGTGGCGGCGGTGGCCACGGCGACCAGGGTGGGGCCGATGAACGCGGTGGCCTTTCCCGACAGCGCGAACAGGCCGAAGGCCTGGGCCGGGGCGACGTGGCCTTCGGCGAGATGCACGACCAGGGTCCGCGAGGCGGCCTGCAGCGCGCCGCCCGCGGCGCCGAGCAGGCCGCCCGCGACCATGAACACGAGATCGGGCAGGCGGGAGCCGGCGGCGACCGGCACCCCGAGCACGCTCGCCCGCGTGGTGAACAGCGCCACGGTGGCAACCAGGATCAGCGCCCAGATCGAGACAACGACGACCGGGCGCGGCCCGAAGGTCCGGTCGGCGCGGCCGCCGATCCAGGCGCCGACGGCGCCGACGCCGGCGGCAACGATCCCGAACACGCCGAGCTGGAACAGGCCCCAGCCGAGCACGCCCGCGGCATAGATACCCCCGAAGGTGAACAGCGCGACCAGCGCGTCGCGATAGATCATCGAGGCGACGAGAAACCCGAGGAAGGAGCGGTTGCGGGCGGCCAGCCGGAACGTCGCGGCGACGTCACCGAGGGAGGCGCGCACCAGGCCCGTCGGTCGGCGGCGCGGCGCGTCGGGAGTAAACAGGAAAAGCGGCGCGGCGAAGACGATATACCAGACTGCCGCCAACGGGCCGGTGGCGCGGGCAGGCTCGCCTGCGGCGACGTCGAGCCCGAACAGCGGCGGAATGCCGAGCAGCGTCAGCGTCCCGCCGGGCGCCGGGGCGAGAAGCAGCAGGACCAGCACGAGCGAGACGAGACCGCCGACATAACCGAGCGCCCAGCCGGAGCCGGAGATCCGGCCGATCTCGCGGCGCGGACCCAGATCCGGCAGCATGGCGTTGGTAAAGACCTGGCCGAATTCCGAGCCGAGGAAGCCGAGCAGGTAGAGCGCCAGCACTGGCGCTGGGTTCGCCATTCCGGGAACCGCGAGCCAGAGACCGAGACAGCCGAGCACATAGGGCACGGAAAAGCCGAGCACCCACGGCTTGCGCGCGCCGCTGCGGTCCGCCATCGCCCCGAGGAACGGCGCGAGGATCGCCACGCCCGCACCGCCGACCGCCGTCACCGCTCCCCAGATCGCCTGGCCGCGCACCGGGTCGCCGATCACCTCGGCGACGAACCAGGGGGCGAAGATGAACGTGACGATCAGGGTCTGGAACGGCTGGTTCGCCCAGTCGAACAGCATCCAGGCGAAGACCCCTCGCTCGGTCCGGCCGGCGGCGGCGGAGGAGGCCGGAGCGGTCACAGCGCGGGCGGCCAGGGGCGCTCGGCCTCGGCCGCGCTCCAGGCCGCGGCCCACCCGGGCAGGTCCATCGGCCAGTCCGGCGCGCCCATTGCCGCCATCACCCGGTCGGTGGCGACGATGCCCGCGGCGCTGGTCACCGCCCCGCGGTAGAGCGCTCCCGACAACGCCTCGCCGCCGCGGAACATCGCCTGCTGGAGGTAGAGAAACCGCGGATCGCGGCCGATGAAGGCCGATCGCATCTCGATCGGCTGGAAGACGCGCACCCGCCGGCGATAGCGGACCGAAGATCCGGCCACCGTCAGGCCCCAGCCGTTCGCCTTCAGGGTCTGTGCAAGCCCGGTCCGGTTCACCAGCGGCAGGCGGCCAAGATCGTAGAGGGTCAGGGTGCGGCCGTTGTTGAGCTCCCGCCAGGGGTCGATGTCCCACGGCCAGCATCGGTGGTGCGACACGTGCATCCCGTCGATCGGCAGCCGGTCGGCGTTCCGGTAGAGAAGCAGCTCCAGGCCAAGGCGGAAGAACGGATACATGGCGCGCGGATCCGATTGCGAGCGGACCTTTCTGTGGCGCGGATCTTCCGGGGTTGCAAGCCGTCCCGCGCGACCCCGGGGCGAAGCGAGACGGCGACCCCCGGGCGCCCGCGGTCGAGGCGGCGCGCCGCCACCGCCGGAAGGCGGCAGCCGGCGCCAGCCGCCGGGCGCCGAGGGCCACCGGTGGGCGGAACCGGCCCTGCGCGGTCTTGCGGCGGCACCTCGGGCAGTCTACCTAGGGCGCGCATTATTGAACGAGGACGGCAATTCCATGGGTTCGCTGATCATCATTCTGCTCTACGTGATCAATATCGTCTGGTTCATCGTGATCGCGCACGTGGTGATGAGCTGGCTGATCGGCTTCAACGTGCTGAACCGCCACCAGCCGCTGGTCTGGCAGATCTGGAACGGGCTCGAGCGCCTGCTCGAGCCGATCTACGGCCCGATCCGGCGGGTGCTGCCCAACATGGGCGGGCTCGACCTGTCGCCGCTGGTGCTGATCGTCATCCTCTACGCGCTCCAGACCGTGCTGCAACGCAACGCCTACGCCTTGATGTGATCGCGCTGCACGTGCGCAAGTTGCGCAGGCGGCTCAAGCCGTCGATCCGGCACCGCTGCAGGCCCGATCGCGTCATTTCGGCCCGCCACCGGCTGCTCCGGAAAGCCTTGCACACACCTGGCGTGACGATCCCCAGTCAGGCTTTGGCGCGCCGCAGCGCTGCGAAGGCCCCGAACGCTCCGAGCGCGGTGAGGAGCGCCGCAATGGTCGGAGGCACCGGGATCGGAGCGGGGAGGTTGCCGACACGGATCTCGCCGGACGTGACCGTCGCTCCGAAGGTGGCGCAGCCGAAGATCGCACAGTCGTAGGGGTCGGCACCGGGAATGAAAAGGTTTCCGCGGCCTATGCGGGTGTACTCGATCGCGACCGGCAGCGCGCCGGGCAATTGGAGCAGGTCCAGGAAGTCCGCCGGCGACGGCTCGCCGTCGAGAGCTGCCGCGACTTCGATGGAAAGATCGACCCATTCGACCGAGCTGTCGAAGGTCGGATCCGTGAACGTCACGTTGGGTCCATAGTTCACGGTCAGAGTTCCCCGAGCTTTCGTCGCGGCAACTGGAACGAGCGGCTTTGGCTCCGGGGCGATCGTAAAGCAGGAGGGACCCTTGCATCCTTCGATGCGCTCGACAGGCGAGACCGTCGCGGACTCGAGCTTGGGGTCCGAACCGGCAATGGGCGCCGAGCCAGAGACGTTCTGCACCCGGTCCATCCCGTCGAGGTCAAACGAGACACGGCCCGACACCACATCCCCCAGGAATGGACCGACCGGCTCGAGGGGTGGCGGTACGAAGATCAGCTTGGCGGAGGCCCGGCGGGCGAGCGGTACGAAGGGGATGCGATCGACCGTCGCCTCAAATTCCACGGTGACCGTGACCGCTGCAGCAGGAAGCCCGCAAAGGCAGGCTGCCACCGCCAACGCCGCTGTTCGGATCATGTCCGATGCTCCTGTCTGAATTGAGAGCAATTATATATGAGAATTGGTCAGCGGTCGAGGGTCTGCGGGCCCGAGTAGCCGCCCCGCGGCGCTGATACGTTGACCGTCGATACTAGCCACAGGGGCAGGAGGAGCCGACATGTCGTCGGCAACCTAGCGGCGCCTCTGATCTGCCCGATGGTCGCGCATCGCCAGCAGCTTCAGCCGCAGCGCGTTGATCTTGATGAAGCCCGCGGCGTCCTTCTGGTCGTAGGCGCCGGCGTCGTCCTCGAAGGTGACGTGGGCCTCGGAGTAGAGCGAGGCGGGCGAGCGGCGGCCGACCACTGTGGCGGACCCCTTGTAGAGCTTGACCCGCACCGTGCCGGTGACGTGCGCCTGGCTGCGGTCGATCAGCGCCTGCAGCATCTCGCGCTCAGGGGAAAACCAGAAGCCGTTGTAGATCAGCTCGGCGTAGCGCGGCATCAGCTCGTCCTTGAGGTGCGCCGCCCCCCGGTCGAGCGTGATCGACTCGATGCCCCGGTGCGCGGCCAGCAGCACCGTGCCGCCGGGCGTCTCGTAAATGCCGCGCGACTTCATGCCGACGAAGCGGTTCTCCACGAGATCGAGCCGGCCGACACCGTGCCGGCCGCCGAGTTCGTTGAGCCGGGTGAGCAGCATGGCGGGCGTGAGCGCCTCGCCGTCGATCGAGACCGCGTCGCCGCGCTCGAAGCCGATCTCGACGTACTCGGGCGTGTCGGGCGCGTCCTCCGGCGCCGTGGTGCGCTGGTAGACGTAGGCGGGCGCCTCCTCGGCCGGGTCTTCCAGCACCTTGCCCTCCGAGGAGGTGTGCAGCAGGTTCGCATCGACCGAGAACGGCGCCTCGCCGCGCTTGTCCTTCGCGATCGGGATCTGGTGCGCTTCGGCGAACTCGATGAGCCTGGTGCGGCTGGTCAGGGTCCACTCGCGCCAGGGCGCGATCACCCGGATCAGCGGGTCGAGCGCGTAGGCGGACAGCTCGAAGCGCACCTGGTCGTTGCCCTTGCCGGTGGCGCCGTGGGCGATGGCGTCGGCGCCGGTCTCGGCGGCGATCTCCACCAGCCGCCGGGCGATCAGCGGGCGGGCGATCGAGGTGCCGAGCAGGTAGAGCCCCTCGTATTCGGCGTTGGCGCGGAACATCGGGAACACGAAGTCGTGTACGAACGCCTCGCGCAGGTCCTCGATGAAGATGTTGCCGGGCTTCACGCCCAGCAGCTCCGCCTTGTTCCGAGCCGGCTCCAGCTCCTCGCCCTGCCCGAGGTCGGCGGTGAAGGTGACCACCTCGCAGCCGTACTCGATCTCGAGCCACTTCAGGATGATCGAGGTGTCGAGCCCACCGGAATAGGCGAGCACGACCTTCTTCGGCGATGTCATTCGTGGGGCTCCCTGACGCTGTCGGACGCGGTCTAGAGGGTTTTCCGCAAGGCGGCAAGGCGGCGTGAAATCAGGCTTTGCGCGCGCGCAATTCCTGGTAAGCCACTGGATCAAATCGGATTAATCTTCAATAAAATCCGGTAAAGGTCGATCGAACGCCGGCCTGGCCCCCTTGGCGCGACACCGATCTTCCTGCTTCAGCCGTCGATCAGCGGCGCCCCGCGCTGGCGGCCGGCGGCGATGAAATCGCGGTCGATGCTCGGGCAGGTCGCCGCCGTGGATCGTCGCCTCGAACGCGCGCAGCCGCTTGTAGATCGACAGGAGCTCGACCACCGTGGTCCAGGAATTGACCAGATACTGGAACGAGTTGCGGACCTGTCCGAGCGCGTTCAGGATCTGGTTCATCAGCCCGAGCGTGATGGCGCCGGCGACGATCGAGGGCGCGAGCACGACATAGCCGAACACGTTGTCGAGCTGCAGGTAGAAGATTCGCGCCACGTTGAAGTACATGTAGTGGAAGTAGAGCCGGAAGTAGTTACGCCGGACGTTGGCGAACAGCTGGCGCGTGGTCGGCGGCTGGGCGCGGGACGAGTCGTCCTCGCCGTAGACCAGTTCCTTGCGGTAGGCGGCCTCGACGCGCTGGTTGCGGAACTCGAGGCCGGGCAGCCTGACGCCGACCATCGCGAGGAAGACCGTGCCGAAAACCGACCAGAGCAGGGCCGCGAACACCAGCGGGTAGGGTACCTCCCCGAGCAGCGGCACCCGGGTGATGTCGGCCGACAGCCGCAGCAGCACCGGCAGGAAGGCGATCAGCGTCATGATCGCGTCGAGCAGGCTGACGCCGAGGCTCTCGGTGGTGGAGGAGAACCGCATGGTGTCCTCCTGCACGCGCTGCGAGGCGCCCTCGATATCGCGCAACTGCGTCCAGTGGCTCATGTAGTAGCCGTTCATCGCGGTGCGCCAGCGGAACACGTAGTGGCTGACGAAGAACAGCGACAACACGCCGACGAACACCGCAATCATCGCTATGCCGAGGAAATCGAGCAGCGAGCCGTAGAACTCGGCCATGGTGACCGGGCGCGACTTGGCGAGCGCGACCTGGATCAGATCGTAGAACGGCCCATACCAGGCGTTGATCGCAACGCTCACCTCCACCTGGAAGTAGGTGGTGAACAGGATCAGCGCCGAGCCGAGGATCGACCAGCGCCACCAGGGATGGGGCGAGACCACCTGCCAGGCGGTGGCGAAGATCGCGACGGCCACGGCGTAGTAGAGATAGAACCAGAGGAACGACCCGGCCCAGAACCGCGACACCCCGACCGGCAGCCCGCCCTCGGGAGTTGCGAGGCCGAAGGCGGCGCCGAGACCGGAGCCGCCGAGGTACCAGCCGGCGACGCAGATCGCGGCCCAGATCACCGCGGACCAGAAGAACAGGCGCGGCGGATTGGGAAAGAAGGATACGAACACGGGGAAGGCCTGCCTCTGGCGAAAGGGTCAAGGAGCGCGAGCCACCGGACCGCGCCGGTCAATTGGCGCCAATCCGGTCCGCTTACAACCGCGCCGGCGATCAGAGCGTGATCCGGTAGCGCAGGAAACCGTCCGGGGCGTCGCCCGCGGGATCGATGGTCAACCCGCGCGCGCGGACGTCGTCGAGATAGGCGGTCGAGCCCGGCCCGGTGTCGTAGAGCACCGTCGCGCCGCCCGCCGGGGCCAGCGTCCAGTTGTTGTCGGCGCTGGGCGAGATGGTGCCCTGCTCGACGATGAAGCGGACGATCACGTCGCGGTTGGTGTCGGGCGCGGCCATGATCATCGTCTTGCCGTCGGCGCCGGGGAAGCTGCCGCCGCCACCGGCGCGGTAGTTGTTGGTGGCCACGACGAATCTCGCTTCGGGATCGATGGGCTGGCCGTCGAACTTCAGATCGGTGATGCGGTTGGCGTCCGGGTTGATCAGCTTGCCGTCCACGTCGTACTTCGACGGCTGGGTCACGTCGATGGCATAGGTCACGCCGTCGATGGTGTCGAAGTTGTAGGCCGGGAAGTCCGGATCGATCAGCGGCTGGTCCGCGCCGCCGGGGGTGATCCGGTTGAAGATCCCGGCGGATCGCTCCAGCCAGTCCTTCACTTCCGCGCCGGTCACCGCCACCGCCTGCAGCGTGTTGGGATAGAGATAGACGTCGGCGACGTTCTTGATCGCGATCGGCCCGGCCGGCACGTCGGTGTAGTAGTCCGGTCCGCCGCGCCCGCCCGACTTGAACGGCGCCGCCGCCGACAGCACCGGCAGGCCCTCGTGCTCGGTGCCGGTCATCAGGTCGGTCACGTACCAGGTCTGCGCCTGGCTGACGAGCTGCACCGAAGGATCGTCGCTGACCACGGCGAATAGGATTGCAGCGGCGCGGTGGACTCGCCGACCTCGGCGCGGACGTAGTCGAGCGTCGCGCGGTGGACCGCTTCGGTCGCCTCGATCGCCGGCGCGTAGTCTTCGACGAGGGCGGTGACGCTGCGGTCCTCGTTGCGGCGGTAGATCGGCCGCACGCTCGATTCCGCGGCCGCCACGCGCCAGGTGCCGCCGTCCTCGTGCAGCAAAAGGTCGATCAGCCCCATGTGCGAGCCCCAGAAGCCGCCCTGGGTCGCGGGCTTGCCCATCAGCGTGCCCTCGGCGAGGTCGATCCCCTCGCCGGAAAAATCCTCGGAGGGCCAGACCCGGTGCTGGTGGCCGGTCACCACCGCGTCGATGCCCTCGATCCCGGCGAGTTGCAGCGAGGCGTTCTCGGCCATCGTCGCGTCGGCGTTCGGATCGATGCCGGAATGGCTGAGCGCCACCACGACGTCGGCGCCGGCCTCGCGCATCTCGGGGATCCAGGCCCGGGCGGCCTCGAGGATGTCGCGGGTCTGGAACCGGCCCTCCAGATGCCCGCGGTCCCACAGCATGATCTGCGGCGGCACGAAGCCGATCAGGCCGACGTTGATCGCGTGCGGCTGGCCGTCGCCGTCGGTGATGGTGCGCGCGAGGATCACGTAGGGCTTCAGGTGCAGGTCGTCCTCG
>CAVZCB010000041.1:0-30176 GCA_963773555.1 uncultured Alphaproteobacteria bacterium | reverse complement strand
ACTCGCCGGCTCGTGGCATCTCGCGCTCGATCGCAGCCAGTCACAACTGTGGAGGGAGGGTCTCCGGTCAGAGGCCTCGGAGGGCGCGCCCTTGAAGGGGACGCCGGTGCGCAGGATCGCTTTGGCAATGGTGAGAAGCTGTCGGGCCACCTCCACACAGCCCAGGCAGGCAACGGGCTCACCACCGGAAGCTCACAATGACGCAAATTCCCCAGACAGGCAGGCAGGCGCACGCGGATTTCGCGCGCAGATTGTCGACGGACAGATCCGAGAAGTGCTCGCGGAGCCGCTGTGCCCGACCGCCAAGCGATCGAACGGATCTCGCGTCAGTCCGTCGGCGGGTCCTGCGGGGTGAGCCGCAGCAGTGCGCCGGGGGCCGCGTCGGTCAGCACCAGGATCGCGCCGTCGGGGGCGAGGGCGACGTCGCGGATGCGGCCGGCGTCGGTCAACAGGCGCTCCTCGCCGGTCACCTTGCCGTCGGTGAGCTCGAGGCGGACCAGCGCGCCGGGGGTGAGCGAGCCAGCGAGGATGTCGCCCTGCCAGTCGGGGAACATCGGGCCGTCGTAGAACACCATGCCGCTCGGAGCGATCACCGGGTCCCAGTAGTAGACCGGCTGCTCCATGCCGTCGCGGGCGGTGATGCCGTCGCCCACGGCCGAGCCGTCGTAGTTCTCGCCATAGCTGATGACCGGCCAGCCGTAGTTGGCGCCGGGCTCTATACGGTTGAGTTCGTCGCCGCCCTTGGGGCCGTGCTCGATGGTCCAGAGCTGGCCGTCGGCGTCGAGCGCGGCGGCCTGGAGGTTGCGGTGGCCGTAGGACCAGATCGTGCCGATCGCGTCCGGCTCGCCGGCAAAGGGATTGTCGTCGGGGGTGGATCCGTCGAGGTTGACGCGGATCACCTTGCCGTAGGTCTTGTCGAGGTCCTGGGCGAACTGGCGCTCGCGCACCGTGAAGTGCTCGCCGGTGGTGATGAAGAGGTGGCCCTTGCCGTCGGGGACGATGCGCGAGCCGTAGTGATTGTGGGTGGGCGAGGCGGGCTCCTGCACGAAGATGTCGCGGACGTCAGTCAGGGTCGTGAGGTCGTCGGAGAGGGTGCCCCGGGCGGCGGCGGTCGCCGAGGTGCCGTCGCCCATCGGCTTGGCGTAGGTCCAGAAGACCGTCCGGTCGTTTGCAAAATCCGGGGAGACGGCCACGTCGAGCAGGCCGCCCTGGCCGCTGGCGTAGACTTCGGGCAGGCCGTCGATCGGGTCGGAAACCTGGCCATCGGCGCGGATCAGTCGCAGGCGGCCCGGCCGTTCGGTGACCAGCATGTCGCCCGCAGGCGTCAGGGCGAGGCCCCACGGGTGGACCAGGCCGTCCGCGACGGTTTCCCGGGCCAGCGTGACGCCGGAGCGTGCCTCGGGAGCGCGGGCCTGTTCGGGGAAGGCCGGCTCGAAGGCGGGCACGTTCTTCGGGCCTTGCGCAACGGGGGTCTCGGTCTGGGCCAGGCCCGCAGATGGCACCAGCAGTATGGCGAGGGCGGCGGCGCGGACGGTCGTTGCCATTGGCTTCTCCTGCGGAGGGTCAGCAGGACCAACAGGTGAGGCGGGCAGTCGTTTCCTCACGAACAGGAGAGCGGAGCGCCCGCGCGAGCGCTCCGCCTTCGCCTACTGCGCGGCGTGCTGCGGCGTCTCCTCGGTCACCGGAACCGCGTTGGCGGCGTCGTCGCGGCCCCTGGCCAGCGCCTCGCGGACACCGGCGCCGTAGTCCGGGTGAACCTGGTCGAACAGCCGGCACTGGCGCTCGGTGATCTCGTCGGGCACCCCGCCCATCGCCGCGGCGACGTTTGAGAACAGCCGCGACCGCTCGCCGGCGTCGAACAGCTCGAACAGCGCGCGGGGCTGGCCGAAGTCGTCGTTGCCGATCCGGTGGTCGTAGCGGGCGGCGTTGCCGTCGATGCGGAGCGGCGGCTCGGCCACGTTGGGATCCTCCTTCGGACCGTCGAAGGAGTTCGGCTCGTAGTAGGCGTCCGGGTTGCCGCTGTCGTTGCGGAAGAACCGCATCGCGCCGTCCTTGTTGTAGTGGTTCACCGCGACCTTCGGCGCGTTGACCGGCAGCGCCTCGTAGTGGGTGCCGAGGCGGTAGCGGTGGGCGTCGGCGTAGGAGAACACGCGGGCCTGCAGCATCTTGTCCGGGCTGTGGGCGATACCCGGCACCACGTTGGAGGGGCTGAAGGCAGCGTTCTCGATCTCGGCGAAGTAGTTCTCGGCGTTGCGGTTGAGTTCCATCACCCCGATGTCGATCGGCGGATAGTCGGCGTGCGGCCACACCTTGGTCAGGTCGAACGGGTTGTAGGCGTGCTTGTCGGCATCGGTCTCCGGCATGATCTGGACCTGGACGGTCCACTGCGGGAAGCGGCCCTCGGCGATGCCGCCGTAGAGCTCTTCCTGGTAGCTTTCGCGGGTCTTGCCGATCAGGGTTTCGGCCTCGGCGTTGGTATGGTGGCGGTGGCCCTGCCGGGTCTTGAAGTGGAACTTGACCCAGAACCGCTCGCCCGCGTCATTCCAGAGCGAATAGGTGTGGCTGCCGTAGCCGTTCATGTACATCGGCGCCACCGGGATGCCGCGGTCGGACATCAGGATCGTGACCTGGTGCAGGCTCTCGGGGGAGAGCGACCAGAAATCCCACATCGCGGTCGGCGAGCGCATGTTGGTGGCGGGGTGGCGCTTCTGGGTATGGATGAAGTCTGGGAACTTCATCGGGTCGCGCACGAAGAAGACTGGCGTGTTGTTGCCGACCAGATCCCAATTGCCGTCCTCGGTGTAGAACTTCAGCGCGAAGCCGCGCACGTCGCGCTCGGCGTCGGCCGCGCCCAGTTCGCCGGCAACGGTGGAGAAGCGGGCGAGCATGTCGGTCCGCGCACCCGGCTGCAGCACCTTGGCGCGGGTGTATTTCGAGATGTCGCCGGTGATCGTCAGGGTACCGAACGCGCCCCAGCCCTTGGCGTGGACCACCCGCTCGGGGATGCGCTCGCGGTTCTGGTGGGCGAGCTTCTCGAGCAGTTCGTGATCCTGCATCAGCACCGGGCCGCGGGGGCCGGCGGTGAGCGAGTTCTGGTTGTCCGCAACTGGTGCGCCGGAACTGGTGGTGAGCCGCTTGGTCATCGACGATTTCCCCCTCCGGGTTTCGAAACTTGGAATGATTCTCGTCTAGCAGATGGACGGGCGAGTTTGAAGTCCGGCGGGCGGTCCTCACCCGGCGGTGACGAGGAGGTAGCCGGTGTAGCCGAGGAACGCCGCGAGCAGGGCGCCGCCTTCCACGCGGTTCACCCGACCCTGGCGGCCGAATCCGGCGCAGACGAAGACCAGCGCGACGGTCAGCAGCAGCATGAACGGCATGTCGCGGGTGAGAACCTGAGGCGGGACCGGGAAGCCGTGGATCAGGCCGGCGATGCCGACGACCGCGAGGGTATTGAAAAGGTTCGAGCCGATCACGTTGCCGAGCGCCATGTCGTGCTCCTTGCGGCGGATCGCGGTCAAGGACGAGGCGAGTTCGGGCAGCGACGTGCCGACCGCGACCACGGTCAGGCCGATGACGAGGTCGCTGACCCCCAGCGCCTCGGCGGTCTCGACGGCACCCCAGATCAGGACGCGCGAGCTGATGACGAGGGCCACGAGACCTATCGCCGTCCAGGCGGCGGCGCGGCCCGGGGGCAGCGCGCCTTCGCCCATGCGGGCGGTCCCCTCGACGAAGCTGTCTTTCGGGTCGGCCTGCCGGATCGACCAGACGAGATACCCCGCGAACACCGCCAGCAGGATCAGCGCGTCGAACCGCGACAGTTCGCGATCGAGGAGCAGGCCGAAGCTCAGCAGCGTGACCGCCAGCAGCACCGGCACCTCACGCTTCAGCACCATCGAGTTGACCGAGATCGGCGCGACCAGCGCCGTCAGCCCGAGGATCAGCGCGATGTTGGCGATGTTCGAGCCGTAGGCGTTGCCGAGCGCGAGGGCCGGCCGGCCGTCGAGCGCGGCGAGGGCCGAGATCAGCATCTCGGGCGCGGAGGTGCCGAAGCCCACCACCAGCATGCCGATCAGAAGCGGCGGCATGCCGAAGGCGCGCGCCAGCCCGGCCGCGCCGGCGACGAAACGGTCCGCGCTCCAGACGAGAACGGCGAGGCCGCCGGCGATGGCGACGATCGGCAGGAGGTTCATTCGCGCGCGGTCCCCGTGTGGCTGCCTCTCCCATTTCGGGGCTGCGCCGGACGCAGGCAAGGCTTTCGGAACGGCTTTCATCGTTTTGCCACCTGACTTTCGGGAAGCGCCGCCCTATCCTGTGGCGCGACCGCCACGAGGACATCCGCATGACGACGACCCCGCGCGACCTGCAGGACCGGGCCCAGCGCCACCCGGAGAAGGCGCATCGCGCCGACGCGCCGGCCTTGCGCAAGCCGGACTGGATCCGGGTGAAGGCCCCGACCTCGCAGGGCTACCGCAAGACCCGCGACATCCTGCGCGAGAACAAGCTCGTCACCGTCTGCGAGGAGGCCGGCTGTCCGAACGTCGGCGAGTGCTGGAGCCAGGGCCACGCCACGATGATGATCATGGGCGAGATCTGCACCCGCGGCTGCACGTTCTGCAACGTGGCGACCGGGCGACCGGACGCGCTCGACGTGTTCGAGCCGGGGCGGGTCGCGGTGGCGGTGGAGAAGCTGGGGCTGAACCACGTGGTGATCACCAGCGTCGACCGCGACGACCTCGCGGACGGCGGGGCCGAGCACATCGCCCAGACGATCCGGGCGGTGCGGCGCAAGAACCCGGAGACGACGATCGAGGTGCTGGTGCCGGACTTCCTGCGCTGCGGGCCGGACGCGCTCGAGGTGGTGGTGGCGGCGAAGCCGGACGTGTTCAACCACAACCTCGAGACGGTGCCGGGGCTCTATCCCGAGGTGCGGCCCGGGGCGCGGTATTTCCATTCGCTGCGGCTGCTGCAGCGGGTGAAGGAGCTCGATCCGGCGATGTTCACCAAGTCGGGGATCATGGTGGGCCTCGGCGAGGAACGGCAGGCGGTGGTGCAGGTGATGGAGGACATGCGCGCCGCGGACGTCGATTTCCTGACCATCGGCCAGTACCTGCAGCCGACGCCGAAGCACCACGCGGTGGCGCGCTTCGTGACTCCGGAGGAGTTCGCGGGTTACGAGAGGGCGGCGTTCGGCAAGGGGTTCCTGATGGTGTCGGCGACGCCGCTCACCCGGTCGAGCTATCACGCCGGCGCCGATTTCGAGCGGCTGCGCGCGGCCCGGCTGGCGAAGCTGGGGCTGGGGTGAGGATGGCGGGGGACGGCCCGGAGCCTGTGGCGTCCCCGCCGTGCTTCGCGCACGAGCTCGAGCTGTCCGATGCGGGCTATGTCGCCGTCGATCCGGTGGCCGCGCGTGATGTCGCCCGGTGGCGCAAGGCCGAGCGGGCACGGCTGATCGCCGCCCGGCTTGCGGTGTCTGCGGCCGAGAGGCGCGAGGCCGCTTTTGCCGTGGCGGTGAGCCTCGACCGGCTGGTGGCGCCCGGGCCGGGCGTGACCGTCGGGGTCTACTGGCCGTTCAGAGGTGAGCTGGATCTGCGCGGCTGGGCGGAACGCGCGCACGGATCGGGCGCCCGGGTCGTGCTGCCGGTGGTGGTGGAGAAGGCGCGGCCGCTGATCTTTCGCGACTGGCGGCCCGGCTGCGCCATGGAGCGTGGCGTGTGGAACATCCCTGTCCCGGCGGAGGGCGCGCCGGTCGTGCCGGACGTGGTGATCTCGCCGCTGGTCGGGTTCGATCCCGGCTGCTTCCGGCTCGGTTATGGCGGGGGGTTCTATGACCGGACGCTCGCGGCGCTGTCGCCGCGTCCGAAGGTGATCGGTGTCGGGCTCGCCGTCGGGGCGGTGCCGACGATCTATCCGCAGCCCCACGACGTCCCGATGGACGTGATCGTCACCGAAGCCGGGGTCACGCTGGAGCGGGCGCAGGCCTGACCCGGCGGGGGGTCTGGTTAGGCGGGCAGGCCAAGTCCCGGGTGATCAAGTGCCGTAAGGATGCCGCGGAGTTCGGCGAGGCCCTTGAGGCGACCGATCGCGGGATAGCCGGGCTGGGCGTGGCGGCCGAGGTCGTCGAGGATGTCCTGGCCGTGGTCGGGGCGGAACGGGATCGAGAGATCGGCGCGGCCCTCGGCGGCGCGGCGGCGTTCCTCGGTTAGCGCGGCGGCCATCAGCGCCACCATGTCGGTGCCGCCGCCGAGGTGCTCGGCCTCGTGGAACGACCCGCGGATGTCGGGGGTCTCGCGGGTGACGTTGCGCAGGTGCAGGAAGTGCACGCGGTGGCCGAGGCGCTGCATCATGCCGGGAAGGTCGTTGTCGGGACGCGCGCCGAGCGAGCCGGAGCAGAGGGTGATGCCGTTGGCCGGGCTGTCGACGGCGGCGAGGAGCGCCTGGTAGTCGGCCTCGGTCGAGGCGATGCGCGGCAGGCCGAGCAGCGGGAACGGCGGGTCGTCGGGGTGGCAGCACATCCGGAGGCCGAGGTCGGCGGCGGTCGGGATCACCTCCTCGAGAAAGGCGGCGAAGTGGGTGCGCAGGGTGTCGGGCGAGATGTGGCCGTACTCGGCGAGATGGGAGCGCACGTCGTCGAGGCTCATGCCCTCGGTGGAGCCGGGGAGGCCGAAGACGAGGTTGCGGGTGAGCGCGGACTGCGCCGCCTCGTCCATCGCGGCGAAGCGGGCGGCGGCGATCTCGCGGGTCGCCTCGTCGTAGTCGTCGATGGCGCCGGGACGGGCGAGGATGTGCAGGTCGAACGCGGCGAAGTCGGGCCAGTCGAAGCGCATGGCCGTGCCGCCGTGAGCGACCCGCCAGGCGAGGTCGGTGCGGGTCCAGTCGAGCACCGGCATGAAGTTGTAGCAGATCACCTCGACGCCGGCGTCGGCCAGGTTCTTCAGGCTCTCGCGGTAGGTGGCGAGGTGCGCGCGCCAGTCGCCCTTCTGCTTCTTGATGTCCTCGGAGACCGGCAGGCTTTCCACCACTTCCCAGGCGAGGCCCGAGGCGCTGCCGTCGGCGCGGGTAGCGATCTCGGCCTGGCGTTTCGCGATCTCCTCCGGTGTCCAGAGCGCGCCGGTCGGGACGTGGTGGAGGGCGGAGACCACGCCCTCGACGCCGGCCTGGAGCATGTCCTCGACCGAGACGAAATCCCTCGGGCCGAACCAGCGCCAGGTCTGTCGCATCGCTGTCATTCCCTTCGGTCCGCACGGGCGCTGCACAGGTTGTGCAGGCCGGGCCTGTTGCCGATATGGCTGGTGCAGAGTGTCAACACCAGCACTTCCAACGCGTTCTCAACCTCGTTTGATCGAAAGCCCTAGAGCCCGCAGCCGCGGGCGTTGACGTAGAGCGAGAACATCGAGGTGGTGGCGCAGATGAACAGGCGGTTGCGCTTGGGGCCGCCGAAGCAGACGTTGGCGACCACCTCGGGGATCAGGATCTTGCCGAGCAGCGTGCCGTCGGGCGCGAAGCAGTGGACGCCGTCGGCGGCCGAGGACCAGAGGTTGCCCTTGGTGTCGAAGCGGAAGCCGTCGAACAGGCCGTTGTCGCAGGTGACGAAATCGACGCCACGCTCGACCGAGCGGCCGTCGGCGGCGACCGGGTAGGCGCGGATCCTGGGCGTGCAGTCGGGCTCGTGGGTCCGGCCGGTGTCGGCGACGTAGAGCGTGGTCTCGTCGGGGGAGAAGGCGAGGCCGTTCGGCTTCACCATGTCGTCGATCACCAGCGTAACCGCGCCGTCGCCCGGATCGATGCGGTAGACGTTGGACGAGCCGATCTCGGACGCGGCGGCGTCGCCTTCGTAGTCGCTGTCGATGCCGTAGGTGGGATCGGTGAACCAGACCGAGCCGTCGGACTTCACCACCACGTCGTTGGGGGAGTTCAGCTTCTTGCCGGCGTAGTTGTCGGCGAGGACGGTGCGCGAGCCGTCGGGCTCGATCCGGCTGACGCAGCGGCCGCGGTGCTCGCAGGCGAGCGAGGCGGCCCTGGCGCGTCGACGGTGTGGCCGTTCTGGTTGCGGCATTGCGCCTCGAATACCGAGGTCTCGCCGGAGCATTCGTCCCAGCGCATCACCCGGTCGTTGGGGATGTCGGACCAGATCAGGTAGCGGCCGGCGGGAAGGTAGGCCGGGCCCTCGCACCAGCGGCCGCCGGTCCAGATGCGGTCGAGGCCGGCGTTGCCCTGGAGCAGGCGTCCGAAGCGGTCGTCGCGGCTGTCGATGAAGTCTGGCATCAAGGCTTCCCCCTCGTTTTTCAGGACGTGATCTTCTCGCTGCGGCCGTAGACCAGCAGCATGACGATGATGACGGAGCCGTAGATGACCTGGCGGCCGGCCTCCGGCATCTGCATGATCGAGAGCACCGAGTTCAGGAGTACGATCAGGATCACGCCGACCACGGTGCCGATATAGCGGCCGCTGCCGCCGAGGATGCGGGTGCCCCCGAGCACCACGGCGGCGATCGAGGGCAGCAGATAGGAGTTGCCCATGCCCTGGTAGGCCTGGGTCGAGTAGCCGGCCAGCAGCACGCCGGCAAGCGCGGCGCAGACACCGGATGTGACGAAAGCGCCGACGATCACGAGGCGGGTGCGGATGCCCGAGAGATAGGCCGCGCCCTCACGGGTGCCGGTGGCGTAGATCGCCCGGCCGAAGCCGGTGCGCGCCAGGATGGTGGCGATCACGATCGAGACCGCGAGCCAGACGAAGATCGCGACGGGGATGCCGGCGAGCTTGTGCGCGGCGAGAAACCGCATCAGCGGCGTCGCCTCTGTGCGCGGGGCGAAGCCGCCGGTCTGGGCGACCATCAGGCCGCGCATCACCGAATCGACCCCGAGGGTGAAGATCATCGACGGGATGCGCAGGTAGGCGACGCCGAAGCCGTTGAAGAGCCCGACGATGACGCCCACGGCGATGCCGGTCGGGATGGCGAGGTCGCCGCCCACGGCGGTCGCCATCATCGCGCCGGCGGCGAGCGTCCAGGGGACCGAAAGGTCGATGTGCCCGAGCAGGATCACCATCATCATGCCGGCCGCGACGATGCCGAGGAACGAGCCGATCTGCAGCTGCTGGAGCAGGTAGCCGGGCGAGAGCAGGGGGGCCGTGCCTCGGGTCGACACGGTGTAGACCGTGCCGAAGGCGAGGATCAGCGCGACGAATCCGAGCGCGATGACGATCGGGCGGTTTTCGGGACGGGCGAAGAACGCGGTCATCGGAACAGCTCGAGACGGTTGCGGACCCGCAGGGTGCGGATGGCGCCGAGGCTGACGGCGGCGAGCAGCACCATGCCCTCGATCAGCGGCTGGAGCAGCGGGTCGATCGACAGGATCCGGAAGTAGAAGGAAATCACGCGCAGGATCAGCGCGCCGACGAGCGAGGCGATGGCGCCGCCGATGCCGCCGTAGAGCGACGAGCCGCCGAGGACCACGGCGGCGATGGAGTTTAGCGTGTAGGCGCCGGCCTGGGTGACGTCGGCGTTGCCCGAGGAGGTCTGGATCGCGAGGTAGAGCCCGCCGCAGGCCGCGAAGAAGCCCGCGAGCGTGAAGGCCGCGATCTTGGCCCGGGCGATCGGCAGGCCTGACATGTAGGCCGCCCCTTCGGCGGAGCCGATGGCGTAGACGGTGCGGCCGGTGACCGAACGGCGGAACGGGATCCAGACCGCGAAGGCGATGACCAGCATGATGAGCAGCGGGACCGGGATCCAGGCGATGGGCTGGAACCACGCCGCATCGCCGTTCTGGGCGAGGCCGTAGGTGTCGGCGAAGTCGGAGAGCTGGTTGGTGAGCGCCCACGAGAGGTCGTCGTCGACGCTTCCGCCGGGGCGGGGGCGGATGATCAGCGCGAGGCCGATTGCGATGGCGCCGGTGGCGAGCGTGGTGATGATCGGCTGGATCCGGCCGTAGACGACGATCATGCCGTTCATGAAGCCGAAGGCGGCGCCGCAGGCCAGGGTGGCGATCATGCCGAAGGCGATCTGCGCCGGCGAGCCGTTGACGAGCTCGGAGGCGATGCAGTTGGAGAGCGTCATCACCGCCCCGACCGAGAGGTCGAGGCCGCCGAGCAGGACGGGCACGGTCTGGGCCATGGCGACGAAGGCGATGGCGACGGACTCGTTGGTGTTCTGGACGAGGACGGCGGCGGAGAAGCCGCGCGGGTGGAGGAAGTTGTAGGCGATCCAGATCACGGCGAGCAGCAGACAGGCGCCGACGAAGCCGCGGTTCTGGGCGATGGTCAGCCGGATGCGGGTCACGCGGCGGTTCCGAGGTTGAGCGAAGCCGCGACGATCGCTTCCTCGGTGATGGCGTTGCCTTCGAGCTCGGAGACGATGGCGCCGTCGTACATCACCGAGACCCGGTCGCAGCAGCCGATCAGCTCGGCGTAGTCGGTGGAGTAGAGCAGCAGCGCCCGGCCCTCGTCCGCGAGCTCGCGCATCAGGCGGTAGATCTCCTGCTTGGTGCCGACGTCGATGCCGCGGGTGGGGTCGTTGAGCAGGATCAGGTCGGGGCGGATCATCAGCCACTTGGCGATCACCACCTTCTGCTGGTTGCCGCCCGACAGGGTGGAGACCGGATCCTCGGGGCGGCCGATCTTGATCTGGAGCTTGGCGAGGCCGTCGTCGATGGCGGCCCGCGCCCGGGTCTCGTCGATGAAGGGGCCGCGCGACACCTCGGCGTAGGAGGCGGCGAGCAGGTTGTCGGCGATCGGGCGGGCGAGCATCAGGCCTTCGGTCTTGCGGTCCTCGGGAACCAGCGCGATCCGGGCCTTGCCGGATTTCGCGGCGGCCGGAGAGGTCGGGATGCCGGTCCGCTCGCCGACGGTGACCTTGCCCTCGACGCCGCGCAGCACGCCGAACAGCGCGAGCAGCAGCTCCTTCTGGCCCTGGCCGTCGAGGCCGCCGAGACCGACGATCTCGCCGCGGCCGACGGTGAGATCGACGCCCTTGAGCCGGTTCTCCCAGGCGAGGCCCGAGGCGGTGAGGAGCGGCGCCGGGCGCTCGGAGCGCTCGGGCCGGGGCGGGAACTGGGTCTCGACGTCGCGGCCGATCATCAGCCGGACGATCTCGCGCGGGGGATGCGTGCCCTTGGCGAAGGTCTCGATGTGGCGGCCGTTGCGGAACACCGAGAGGGTGTCGCACAGCGCCTCGACCTCGTTCATGCGGTGGGAGATGAAGATCGAGGCGGTGCCCCGGTCCCGCAGGTCGCGCAGGAGGCCATAGACCGTCTCGACGTCGCGCGAGGTGAGTGCCGAGGTCGCCTCGTCGAGGATCAGCACCGAGGGCTCGCGGCCGATCGCCTTGGCGATCTCGACCATCTGCCGGCGCGAGAGGCTGAGGTCGCGCACCAGCGTCCGGGGGTCGACGTCCTCGCACTTGATGCGGGCGAGCAGGCCTTCGGCGCGGGTCCGCTGG
Organism: uncultured Alphaproteobacteria bacterium; assembly: GCA_963773555.1. Lineage (GTDB taxonomy): Bacteria > Pseudomonadota > Alphaproteobacteria > Rhodobacterales > Rhodobacteraceae > Amaricoccus. The sequence continues at coordinate 18,745 of CAVZCB010000041.1, read as the reverse complement.
GCGCGTCGGTCGATCAGGCCGAAACGCTTCGGGGGATCGGAGAGCGAGATGTTGTCGGCGACCGTGAGGTCGGGGATCAGCGACAGCTCCTGGAAGATGCAGACGATGCCGGCGCGGGCGGCCTCCGAGGGGTTGGTGAAGCTCACCGGGCGGCCGTCGAGGCGCATCTCGCCGGTGTCGGGCTGCAGCACGCCTGACATGATCTTGATCAGGGTGGATTTGCCGGCGCCGTTCTCGCCGAGCACGGCGTGGATCGAGCCGCGACGGCAGGAGAAGTCCACGCCCTCCAGCGCGCGGATGCCCTGGAAATGCTTGGAAACGCCGGTCAGGTGGACGTGGGGTTCCATCGAGGATGCAACACGGGACTGGTCGCTCGGCAAGGCGGCCTCATGTGGGGGTAAAGCCGGCGGCGGCAATCGCGGCCGCCGGCGGGAAGGGTAGGGTCAGTTAACGTCGGCCTCACTCTGCGCCATGATCGACGGCGCGGTGATGTTCACGCCGCACGGCGGGAACTCGTTCACCGTGAAGAAGTTGTCGGGCAGGTCCGGCCAGTAGTTCACGCCGGCCTCGAGCTCGGAATCGGTGACTTCGGGCAGGGGGACCGAGATCAGCTGAGGCATCGCGTTGCCTTCCAGCGCCGAGATCGCCGCCTTGATCGCGATGGCGGCTAGCGCCGGGGACTGGCCGATCGAGATGCCCTTCAGGCCGTCGGCGGCGTGCTCGGCCATCTGCTTGCGGAAGCCGTTCTCCGATTCTCCGGCGACCGGGACGAACGGGTGGCCGGCGTCCATCATCGCCTGCACGACGCCGTCGGTGCCGCCCTGGACGATGAATGCGTCGAACTGGCCCTGGCTGGCGATCGCGTCGGCGGTGACCTTCTGGCCGGTGCCGGTGTCCCAGTTGCCGACGACCTGGACGATGTCCCAGTCGCCGCCGGTCTTGTCGAACGCCTCGTGAATGCCGATGGAGCGGTCACGGTCGACCGAGTTTCCGGGCAGGCCGCGGACCTCGAGGATCTTGCCGCCGGTCTTTCCCTGCTCCTTGAGCTGGTCGATCACGAAGTTCGCCCAGTCGCGGCCCATCTGGGTCTGGTCCTCGGTGACCTGCATCACCTTGTCGGTGTCGAGGATGTTGTCGAACGGCACCAGGACCACGTTCTGCTTGTCGGCGAGCCGGATCACCCGGTCGAAGCCCTCGGTCGAGACGGCATTGACGATGATGGTGTCGAAGCCCTGGTTGATGAAGTCCTCGATGGCGCCGAGCTGCGCCGGGGCGTCGGTGCCGGTGGAGACGACCTTGAATTCCTTGATCTTGTCCTTGACCGCCGGATCCTCGGCGTAGGCCTTGGCGGTCTTGATCATCTGGATGCGCCAGGTGTTGCCGACGAAGCCGTTGACCACGGCGACCCGGTAGGGGCCCTCCTTTGCCGGCCACTGCATGTAGCTGGTGTCGGCGGTCGCCGGAGCGAAGCACTCCGGGTCCGCGCCGGGTCCCGATACGGTCTCCGGGCCGGCGAAGGCGGTGGTCGCCGACAGGACGAAGGCAAGCGCAGTCAGTCCTTGGATGGTCTTCATGATTTCCTCCCCAGGTATCGCGCCGATTGCCGGCGCCGATCTTTTTCAGCGGGACGGTTCTCCCCGCCGTTGCTGCGCGGATTGTGGTTGGACTGCCGTCTCATGTCAATCGCCGCGCGAGAGCGGATCGAGAGCGGAACCCGACGGCCGCCGCCGGTTGCACTCCACCCCGCCGTCGCGCAATGTGCTTGCGGTATCCGGGCTGTCGCGCGAGGGGGCATGACGACTCTGAGCGAACCGGGCGTGGCCGCGGCCGCGCCGACGGCGCGCGGCTGGCGGCGCGAGATCGACGGTCTGCGCGCGGTCGCCGTGCTGCCGGTCATCCTCTACCACGCGGGGCTCAGTGCCTTCGCCGGCGGCTGGCTCGGGGTCGACGTGTTCTTCGTCATCTCCGGCTACCTGATCACCGGCATCCTGCTGCGCGACCTCGTCCAGCGGCCGCTTCTCCATCGCCCGCTTCTACGAGCGCCGGGCCCGCCGCATCCTGCCGGCGCTGATCGCGGTGCTGCTCGCTTGCGTGCCCTTCGCCGTCGGCTGGCTCTCGCCGCTCCAGCTGCGCGACTTCTCGCGCGGCTTCGTCGCGACGACGCTCTCGGTCTCGAACGTGCTCTACTGGAGGGAGCTCGACTACTTCGGCCCGGCCGCCGAGCACCTGCCGCTGCTGCACACCTGGAGCCTCGGCATCGAGGAGCAGTTCTACCTGCTGTTCCCGCTGGCGCTCGCCATGCTGTGGCGCTGGCGCCGCCTGCTCGGCCCGACCGTGGCCATGGCCGCCGGCGGTCTGGCGCTGGCCGTCTGGGCGAAGCACTTCCACCCCCAGGCCGGCTTCTTCCTGCTGCCGTTCCGGGCGTGGGAGCTGCTGCTCGGCGCGGCGTTGGCCATGCTCCCCGCCGCCGTCACCCGCGCGGCTCCGGCCCTCGCGCTCGCCGGCCTTGTGGCGATCCTTGCCGCCATCGCCGCGGCGCCGCAGCTGCCGAACGTCCTGCCGATCGTGCTCGCCGCCGCCGGCACCGGCCTCGTCATCCGCTACGCCACGGCCTCGGGCCCCGCCGGCAGCCTGCTGGCCAGCCCGCCGCTGGTCGGCATCGGGCTCGTCAGCTATTCGGCCTACCTCTGGCACCAGCCGATCCTCGCCTTCGCCCGCCTGCGCTTCGGCGACGGGCTTCCCCCCACGGCGATCCTTGCCCTCGGCGGCCTCGCGCTCGTCCTCGCATGGCCGACCTGGGCCTTCGTCGAGCGCCCGTTCCGACGCCCCGGCACCGGCTCGCCGCGCCGGCCCCTCGTCGTCGCGTCCGCCGCGCTCGGGGTGATGCTCGCCATCGGCGGCTTCGGCGTCGCGACCAACGGCCTGATGGACCTCAAACCGCTGGCCGTGCAGCGCATCCTTGCCAGCGTCACCGACATCAACCCCCACCGCAAGGACTGCAAGACCAACCTCGACCAGGCCAACCCGGTCCACCCGGTCGCCGCGTGCCTGCTGCCGGGCGACGATCCCGCCGTCGCGCTCTACGGCGACAGCCACGCCGACGCGCTGCAGGGCGGCGTCTGGCCGCTGGCCGAGGCGGCCGGGTTTCGCTTCTACTCCGTCACCCGCAGCGCGTGCCGCCCGATCCGCGGCCTCGACCGCACCGGCGAGGCGTCCTCGCCCGCCTGCGACAACTTCGTGCGCGGCGTCGAGGACTACGTGCGCAAGGCCGGGTTCGACGTCGTCGTGCTCGCGGGCCGCTGGATGCAGAATGCGGCGCCCGATGCCTTCGACAACGGCGAGGGCGGGGTCGATCTGCCGCCGTCCGACTTCCTCGTGCCGATGGGCCAGGATATTTCGGACCCGGCGGCGCGCGAAGCGGCGGTGATCGCCGAATACGTGAAGACCATCCGCGCGCTGATCGGCGAGGGTCTCCAGGTCGTGCTCGTCTATCCGATCCCCGAGGCCGGCTGGAACGTCATCGAGGAGCTCGCCCGCCGCCGCGGGGCCTCGCCCGAGCCCGTCGACCTCTCGACATCCTCCGATGCGTTCCGCGCCCGCCAGGCGCCGGTGCTTGCCGCGTTCGACGCGATCGACAGCCCCAACCTTTTTCGGGTCCGTCCGTCGGACGTGCTCTGCGACACCACGCTGCCCGGCCGCTGTCTCAACAGCATCGGCGACCAGCCGCTCTACCTGGACGGCGACCACCTGAACAACACCGGCTCCAGCCTCGTCGCGCCGCTCATCATGGACGCGATCGAGCGCGCCCGCCGCCATGCCGCGGCGGACACCCGTGCAGAAGCCACCGCGCAACGGACCCGGTAGTCGCGTGTCCCACCGGGCCTCGAGTCGAATTCGGCTGCCTGTCAGCCGCGGGCAATTCCCCAGGACCCGATCTGGCCGGTACAGCCGGCATCAGGAGCCTGCGGGAGCGGATCAGCCGTCGAAGCCCCAGAGCGCGGGTTCGGCGAATTCCACCGAATTCCCGGCCGGATCGCGGACATAGATCGAGCGGGCGCCGTTCGGCCAGCGGAAATCGGCCTCGATCGCCACGCCCGCGGCGGTGAGCCGGGCGTGCCAGAGGTCGAGATCGGCCGGCGGCGCGGCGAAGGCGACATGGCCGGGGCCGCGCGCCCCGTGGGGCGGCACCGGTAGCGCGGCGTCGCCGGGCGCCTTGGCGGTCGCGGCGGGATCGAAGATCAGCAGCATCGCCCGGCCGCAGCGGAAGAAGACGTGGCGGCCGGCGGCGCGGGTCACCCGCTCGAGGCCGAGCAGATCGCCGTAAAAACCCTCGGCAGCATCGAGATCGGGTGCGTAGAGCGCGGTCTCGAGGATGTGGCACGGGACGGGCATCGGGAACTCATCGACCACCGAGGCCGGTCCGTCAACGGCGCGTCGCAGCGAGGCGCCGCGCGCGCGACCGGCGGCAGCGATCACATGGCGGTTGCGAACGGCTCGCTCGGTCCGAGGGCGGCGGTCAGGGCCATGCAAAGCGCCTGTGATGTGTAGGGCTTGTCCACCATCGGGACATCGCGCAGGCCGGGCGGCAGCGACGCGTTGTCCGCCGCGCCGCTGGCGATGACCACCGGCAGCGGCCGGTTCAGCAGGCTCGCCACCAAGGCCTCGGCGCGTTCGCGGCCGATCACCAGGTCGAGCACCGCCGCGTCGATCCTTTCGCGGGCGAGGATCTCCTCCGCCTCCGCGAGCGTGTAGGCGACCAGAACCTGCGCGGCGCCCAGCGATTGCAGCATCTCGGAACTGTCGATCGAGATCAGCGCATCGTCCTCGAGCAGGAGAATGCAGAGATCGCGGAGGGGCAGTGTCGATTGCAAGTGAGCCTCCATTGGATGTTTCGCCATCCGTGGCGATCCAGGCGATTTTCAAAGGTCCGACCGGGGAAGACAGCCATCCGAGCGGCACCCGTACCGGCGCGCGCGCTCCGAGCGTGATCGTTGGCCTGCTCATTGCACGGAGGAGAGGTCGGCGCATTAATTTTTGTCAAGCGAGGCGGATTGGAACGCTGCGCAGCCCTCAGAATTGTTCTTGGGACGCCATCAAAGTGCAGAATCGATCCGGACGTCGGCCCCCTCGCGAAAGTGTGACATGAAACATGCGCCTGAACACACGCCCAGCAGCTTGCGGTGGCACGCGCCCGGACGGTCCGGCAGGCAGCGGGCGTGAAGAGCCGGGATGAGAAACGTAGCGCGATTCGCCGGCTATGCCTACCCGGCGCAACTGGCGGGAGACCCCTTGCTGACCCGCGAGCAGAAGATCAGCGGACTCGAGACCTGGCGCGAGGCCGCGGTTCGCGGCGTGCCGGGCCGTACCGCGGACTGGGTGATCGCGGAAATCGACCGGGTGCTGCGGGAACTCCGGGCGACCTGATCAGGCCGTGGCGAGGCCCTCGCTCGGGAAGACGATCTCGCAGACGAGGCCATCGGGACGAAAATCCAGCGACACCGAGCCGCTGAGCGTGGCGCCGACCAGGCGCTCGAGCAGGGTGCGGCCGAAGCCGGTGTGCTCGGGCGGCACCACCGGCGGGCCGCCGCGCTCCTGCCAGCGGATGCGGACCTCATCGCCGGAGCGCTCCCAGGTGACATAGAGCTCGCCGGAATCGCTGGCGAGCGCCCCGTACTTGCTGGCATTGGTGGCGAGCTCGTGAAACGCCAGTCCGAGGTTCTGGGCCGTATCGGGCGCGAGCGTCAGCGCCGGGCCGCTGAGGTGCAGCTGCTTGCCGTCGGGAGCGATGGTCTGCGCCACGGAGGCGCGGATCAGGGCCTCGAGGTCGGCGCCCTGCCAGGATTGCGAGACCAGGAGATCGTGCGCCGCGGCCATCGCCCGCAGCCGCGCGGAGAAGTCGATGACGAAGCTGTCGATGTCGGTGGAGAGCGTCGCGGTTTTGCGCGCCATCGCCTGGATCACCGCCAGCAGGTTCTTCGAGCGGTGGGTGATCTCGCGCATCATCAGCTGCATGCGCTGTTCGCTGCGGCGCCGGTCGGTGAGATCGACGGCGGTACCGACGATGCCGACGACACGGTCTTCCACGCGATGCGGCTCGAGGGTGATCTGGTAGAAGCGTGAGGTTCCGGCCAGCTCGACATCGATCTCGAGGATCTCCCGCGCGCCGGACTCGAGCACCCGGCGCTTGGCGGACTCCAGCTTGCGAAGCTCGGGCCCGGTCAGGATGTCGGCGTCGGTGCGGCCGAGGAAGTCGTCCTCGGTGATGCCATCGGGCGGGTTGTAGATGAAGTTGAAGCGCAGGTCCTGGTCCTGTTCGAAGACGATGATCGCCGACTTGTCGAGCGCCAGTTCGAAGCGGCGATAGGCGGTGGAGAGCTGCGCCGCCATCGACGCGAGGCGGATCTCGAACAGCCGCTTCTCGGTGACGTCGACGCCGGTGCAGAGGATGCCGTCGATCTCCCCGTGGCGGTCGAGCGTCGGGCTGATCGTCAGGTCGAGATGGATCCACGCCTCCTTGCCGGTAGGAACCGTTATGGTGCCGCCGACGGTCCGGCCGGTCTCCAGCGCCTCGCGCTTCAGGGCCAGCGCTGCGTCGGGGAGCTCGTCGGGCATGATCTCCTCGGTGGTGTGGCCGAGAAGCTGCTCCTCGCTCAAGCCGATGCGCGGGTTGTAGACCCATGTGTAGCGAAGATCGGTGTCCTGGGTGAATACGGTGATGTTGGAGCGCGACAGCGCCTGCTCGAAGCGCTGGGTGGCGCGCTCGAGTTCGTGGGTGCGCCAGGCGATTGTGGTCTCCAGCGACGCGTTCGCCTGCACGAGCGCCAGGTTGGCGTGCGCGAGGTCGCGCGGCGTGGGCAGGGCGAGGAGCTTCGGGATCTGCGGCCAGGCAATGATTGCGGTCATTCCGGCGGTGAGGGCGGACAGCGCCTTCAGCACACCATGGAGGCCATAGGCCGGGACCAGGGCGCTGAGGTGCGACAGGCCGCTGGTGGCGAGAAAGAGGGCGAAGAGGCCGCCCACCAGCCGGGCTTCGCGGCTCAGATCGCGGCGGCGCCACAACACGGTGGCCATCGCCGCCGCGATCACCAGGAAGGCGATGCCGCCCAGCAGGTCCGAGACGCCGTGGAGCGCCACCAGCGTTGGACTGTGGATCATCGGCTTCGCCCGGAATTTTGAGTGGTTCCGGCCAGCGGCGGGCGCCGCCCGCCGGAACCGACGAGCGGGTGGCGCATTGTTGGCTGTGTAACGTCCAAAGCCAAGAGAGGATCAGGATGAATTGGGATCAGGTCAAAGGCAACTGGCAGCAGGTCAAGGGCAAGGCGCGGCAGCAGTGGGGTGAACTCACGGACGACGACCTTGCCAAGGCCGAGGGCAGCCGCGAGGAATTTGTCGGCGTGGTGCAGGAGCGGTACGGCAAGTCGCGCGAGGAGGCCGAAAAGGAAGTGGACGGCTGGCTCGCCAGGAACTGACGCTTGCACCGTGACCGCACCCGCGGATCGGGTGTGCGATCTACAGCGAAAGAGGGGGGTCTGCCGCCACCGCGCGGCAGGCCCCTTTGCCGGATACGGACCCACGGGGACGGCTACCGCAGCGCCGGCCTCACGCCTCGAGCGCGGCGGTGGTGCGGAAGAACAGCGCCTGGCTGATCGCGGCCTTCACCGCGTTGGGATCGTAGGGCTTGGTGATCAGGAAGGTCGGCTCGGGGCGCTTGCCGGTCAGCAGGCGCTCGGGGAACGACGTGATGAAGATCACCGGCATGGTCAGCTCGGCGAGGATATCGCGGACCGCGTCGAGGCCGGACGAGCCGTCGGCGAGCTGGATGTCGGCGAGCACCAGTCCCGGTTCGTCGGCGTTGGCGGCGGCGACCGCCTGCGCCGCGGTTCGGGCGATGCCGGTGACCTGATGCCCGAGGCCCTCGACGATCTCGGTGAGGTCGAGGGAGATCAGCGGCTCGTCCTCGATGATCAGCACCCGGGTGGCGATCTGGCGGTCGATTTCGCGGACCGCGGCCGCGACGAGATCGACGATCTCCGCTTCGCTGCGGCCGGCGATCACCGCGGCCTGGTCGGTGCGAAAGCCCTCGAGCGTGGTCAGAAGCAGGACCTGCCGACTCTCGGGCGTCATGGAGGAGAGGCGCTCGCGGGTGGTGCGCTCGTGCGCCGAGCCCTCGGTATCGGGCGCGTCGATATCGATGTCGAGACCCCGCGCAAGCTGCTGGAATAACCGGTAGAGGCCCACCTTGACCCCATGGCCGCGATCGAAGATCTTCGGATCGGCGAGGATGGCCTCGAGACAGGCTTTGACGTGGGCGTCCCCGCTGCTCTGCGACCCGCTCAGCGCGCGGGCGTAACGGCGCAGGTAGGGCAGGTGCGGGGCGATTTCTTGAGAAAGGCTGGTCGGCATTCTGAAATTGTCCTTCGACAGAACCACTCGTCGCGCGAGGCGACCCGGGCGCTTTCCGGGTCAGCCTCTCAAGCGCCGGGAAGCGGAAAAGTTCCGTCGAGAACGGAACTAGACGGATGGCCACGCATTTTAGGGGACGAGTAGTGCCGGCGGACGGCAAGCCACGCAAGCTGAAACGGGATAGCTGTATGATGTCGGTCGAAAGTGGACCGGGCAAGGGCGGCGGAAAGCCACCCGGTCCCCCCGGTCAGGGCAAAGGTCGCAAGGAGGACTGGATCGGCAACCAGCTCCGCCGCGTCTATGACGAGGCGCTGCAGGAGTTGATTCCGGAGGACATGCTGCGGCTGCTCGACCAACTCGATTCCTCCGAGGAGCAGGAAGATTGAGCGCTGCGAGCTTCAAGCGCGGGCTGGTCGAGGCGATTCCGATGCTGCGCGGCTTCGCACGGTCGCTGAGCGGCAACCGCGACCGGGCCGACGACCTGGTGCAGGAGACGCTGGCCAAGGCGATCGCCAACCGCGACAAGTACCGGGAAGGCACCAACCTGCACGCCTGGCTGGTGACCATCCTGCGCAACCAGTATTATTCGGAGGGGCGCCGGCGCTGGCGCGAGGTGTCCGACGCAGAGGGCACCTATGCCGCGCGGCTGACCCAGGCGCCGGGCCACGACAGCCACCTCGAGATGCAGGAGTTCCTTGGCGCGCTGCAGCAGCTGCCGGCGGACCAGCGCGAGGCGCTGGTGCTGGTGGGCGCGAGCGGTCTCTCCTACGAGGCGGCGGCGGAGGTGCTCGGCACCCGCATCGGCACGGTGAAGAGCCGGGTCAGCCGGGCGCGCGCCCGGCTCGAGACGCTGCTCGACGGCGGGCAGGGGTTCTCGCGCGACAAGGACGCGATCACCAAGTCGATGGCCCACCTCCGCCGGGCGCTGTCGGCCTGACCGCGGCGGCGGGAGGGCCGGCGCGGCGGCAGAGCGCAAGGGTGCCCATCCGCCTCCCGTCCCCGGTTGCTCAGAGCGCTTCGACCACCAGTTGGGTCTGGGCGTTCTCGACGAGATCGGCGAGGCTGCCGATCAGCGGCTCGCCGGTCCAGAAATCGGAGCCGAGGCCGCAGCCCTCGAAGGTAATGACGGTGCCGCTCTCGAACGTCGCCACCACGTCGAGGCCCGCCCCCTGATCGACCACGGTCGCGATGCCGGCGAGATCGTCGGCAAGGCCCTTCGCACCGGTGTCGCTCAGGCCGATGAAGCAGAGACGGTCGCGGTCGCCTTCGAAGTCGAGGATGCGGTTGGCGCCCTGATCCTTCGTCACGTCGAACACGAAATCGTCCGCGCCGGCGCCGCCGATCATCCTGTCGCTGCCGTCGCCCGCGAACATCCGGTCCCGGCCGCTGCCGCCCGAGAGCAGGTTGTTCTGCCCGCCCTCGACATGCAGCACGTCCCAGCCGCTGCCACCGTTGAAGATGCTTCGTCCCAGCCCCGTCACGATGCCGGTCATGTCATCGCCACCGGAGCCGCCATCGAGGCGGTTTACGGACGCGACCTGCGGGATCAAGTCTTCGTCAGGCGAGGGCATTTCCAGCCGGGCGATGAGCACATCGTTGCCGTCGTAGCCGTCGACGCGGTTGGTCACGCATGCAAGCCCAACGCCCAGCCGGATCGGACGATTCGATCCGGTCATCCCCAAGTCCGCCGTCGAAGCTCAGGGCGCCCTTCGCCTGATATGCGCCGCTGCCGACGGTGCTGTTGGCAACGATCTTATCGTCTCCGGCTCCGCCCGTCACGTCGGCCCGGACCTCCACGTACCCCCAGACTGCTGGAGGTGTTGACCTGATATCGTCGTTCCCGTCGCCGCCGTCGATCACGTTTTCGGAGAGTTCCGAGAATCGTTCGACCCGGACGAAGCCGTCGCGATGATCGTGTCGTCGCCGTCGCCTCCCTTGATATCGTTCAGGGCGTGATAGCCGCCATTCGCGCCGACATATGCTTTCGCCACGATCCGATCGTTGCCCGAACCCCCGTCGAGGGTGTTCGTTGCAGACCGTCTCGTCTCCGCCGCTGCCTTCCGCGCCAGGGAAAATTGTGCCCGCGTAGGCAATTATGGTATCTTTACCGTCTCCGCCGAAAGCGATGTTCGTCGCGAAGGCTCCGAAACCATAGGCGTCCGCGACGGCGGTCAAATCGATGTGATCGTTGCCGGATCCGCCATCGGCACGGGTCGTCGCCTCGACGTTTCCGCCGTTCCAGTCGTCGCCGTAATAGTTCTCCGAAGACGAAATTGCTCGCGACGATTTTGTCATTGCCGCTCCCGCCCTCCTGAACGATCTCCGACGTGAATTCGGAGTATGCCGAAACACCGACATACGCCTTGAGAACGTCGTGCCCCCCGCCTCCGAACTGGCGGGCCGAGACCGGCCCGATGTCGTCGAAATTCAGCTTCGTCACCAGCCGGTCGCGGCCACCGTCACCGAAGAGCTCGGTGTGGTTGAAGTCGCTGCGCAGCAGGTCCCGCCCGCCCAGTCCGTGCAGGACGTTGCCGTCGGCGATCGCGTCGAGCGTATCGCGATGATTGGTCGCCGCGGACGCGGCTGCCCGGTGGTTCCGGTGCTTCGGCATGGTGATTCCCCCTTATCCCCACGGGAATGTTACCCGCCATTCGAAGATAAATCATCACAAATCAAAGGTTTCCGCCCTGATTTCCCGCCGGCTGAAACTTGTCGGCCACATGCTCCGTAGCTTGTCCTGTCCCGCAACCAGCGGGCCGGGAACGGATGGAGAGCCTCGATGACACGCTTTAATGTTCGCCTTGCGCTTGGTGCGGCCCTGCTGGCCGGCAGCGCGATCGCCGCACAGGCCGAGAACCCGATGGTCGGGGGTGCCGCGATGTATCCGACGAAGAACATCGTCGAGAACGCGGTCAATTCCGCCGATCACACCACGCTGGTTGCCGCCGTCAAGGCGGCGGGCCTGGTCGACACGCTGGAGGGCAAGGGCCCGTTCACGGTGTTCGCGCCGACCAACGCGGCGTTCGACGCGCTGCCCGCGGGCACGGTCGAGACGCTGCTGAAGCCCGAGAACAAGGACCAGCTGACCAAGGTGCTGACCTGCCACGTGCTGGCGGCCGACGAGATGGCGGCGGCGATCGAGAAGGCGGCGATGCAGTACGGCGGCTCGGTCGGCCTCAAGACCGTCGGCGGCTGCGCGTTCACCGCGATGGTCGAGGGCGGCAAGCTGATGATCCGCGACGGTCAGGGCAACGTCGCCGACGTGACGATCGCCGACGTCCAGCAGTCGAACGGCGTGATCCACGTGATCGACAAGGTGCTGCTGCCGGCATCCTGAACGCGGTTCCAGGGATCAGGCCCGCGTGTTCTCGCGGGGTCCGGGGCGCGGCGTGGGTGGGCGCTCGCGTGGGGTGCCCCGGGGATTGTACCGCCCCGGGGCGCCATGTAAGGGAGTAACGAGTATCGGGGTCGGGCTGGCACAAGCCCGGCCCCTTTTTGGGCCGGTGGCTCCGGCGGTGCGTCAACCGTGTCAGGACGGCGTGTGGCCCGGGCGTCCGTTCGGGCCGGCGAGCAGGCCGAGCGCCCGGTTGAAGTCACCCGTGCGCCTGACGCTCGCGACCTTCGCCTCGAGAGGCGTCCAGTCGTCGTCGCGGTCGATCGCGGACCAGATCGCCTCGACCTCGTCGATGGTCATGGTCTGCGGTGGCTCGGCTGAGGCCGGGTGGGCGAGCGCCGGCTCGAGGCCGGGCGCCGGGGGCAGGCCGCGCAGGCCATCGATCACCTCGGCCCAGGCCGCGGTCTCGAACAGCGGCAGCAGCGGGCTTTCGCGCAGCCGCTCCGGGCGGGCGCCGCCGAGCAGGTCGTGGAAGATCTGCTGGAAGGGCGGAGAAGTCTCCTGCATCGCCCCCCAGAACCGGTGCATCAGGGCGAGCGCCGCGACCGGCTCGCCGGGGAGCAGCCCGAGGCGGGCGAAGGTCTGGCGGGCAAGCTCGGTCTGGAAGCGCCCGGGGAAGCTCTCGAACACCGGCTCCAGCGCCTCGCGGCTCGCAGAGCGGCATCAGGCATTCGCCGAGCCGCGCGATGTTCCAGTTCAGCGCCTCGGGCTGGCGGGCGAAGGCGTAGAGGCCGGTGTGGTCGAAGTAGGCGGCGGTGAAGCCCGGGTCGAAGCGGTCGAGGAACCGCCATGGGCCGTAGTCGAAGCTCTCGCCGGTGATGTTGATGTTGTCGGTGTTGAGGACGCCGTGGACGAAGCCGGCGGCGAACCACTCGGCGGCCAAAGTGGCGACCGCGCCGAGGATGCGGTCGTAGAGCCCGGCGACCGGATCGGGGTCCGCGGCTGCGTCCGGCCAGAAATGCGCGATCGAATGCTCGACGAGGCGGAGCAGCTCCTCGGTCTGGCCGAGGGCTGCGAGGCGCTGGAAGCTGCCGATGCGGATGTGGCTGTGCGAAAGGCGGACCAGCACGGCCGAGCGGGTGGGCGAGGGCTCGTCGCCGCGGTGGAGCGCCTCGCCGGTCTCGATCAGCGACAGGGTCTTGGAGGTGTAGACCCCGAGCGCCTCGAGCATTTCGGTGGCGAGGATCTCCCGCACGCCGCCCTTCAGCGTCAGCCGGCCGTCGCCGCCGCGCGACCAGGGCGTGGTGCCAGAGCCCTTTGTGCCGAGATCGAGCAGGCGGCCGTCCACGAGGTCGCGCCCTTGCGCGAACAGGAACCCCCTGCCGTCGCCGAGGTCCGGGTTCCAGGCGCGGAACTGATGGCCGTGGTAGCGCAGCGCCAGCGGCTCGGGGAAGCTGCCGGGCAGCGGCTCGAAGCGGCCGAAGTGGCGGATCCAGTCGGCGTCGGAGAGCGTGTCGAGGCCGATGCGCACGGCCCACCGGTCGTTGCGGAACCGCAGCCGTGTCTGCGGGAAATCGGCCGGACGCACGGGGTCGTAGAAGGCCGGGCCGAGCCGGGCGTGGGTCTGTTCGGGACGAAAGCCGGTGCAGGTCATGGGCTCGATATGATGCGGTCACGACTTCGTGCAACCCGTCGGGGAGCGCCCGGGAACCTTTCGGGAAAACCTGGCGTTTGATGGTCGTGTAGCTGGGCGGCGGGAGGCCGCCCTTTGCAGTCTAGGAACGACAGAAAAGGACGAGTCATGAAACGCAATCTTATCACTGCCGCTTCTGCAGCTGCTCTGTCGCTCGCGCTGGTGACGGGCGCGCCGGCGATGGCCCAGGGGACCGACGATGCGGTCGCCAGCGGCCTGGCCGCCCTCGGTGTCGACGCGCCGGCGACCATGACCACCGACCAGGTGAGCCAGATCCAGAACGTGCTGAGCTCGACGGACATGGATACGACGAAGCGGCAGCGTATCCAGCAGATCCTCGGAAACCAGGCGACAGCCACCGGTCGCCTCGACGTGAACATGCTGCGCGACTCGGTCGAGTCCGATCTCGCCGACATCGGCGTCGATGCCGACAACGTCGACATGCTCACCGTCGGCCAGCTCGCCGAGATCGAGAACGTGATGAGCGGCGGTGACAGCCAGGACGTGCAACGGGCGCGCGTCAAGGAGATCATGGGCAACGAGGCGACCGCGACCGGCCGGATCGGCGTTTCGCAGCTTCAGGATTCGGTGAGCACCGATCTCGCGTCGCTCGGCGTCGATACGGAAGGGGTGGACATGCTGACGCTGTCGCAGCTCGGCCAGATCGAGAACGTGATGTCATCGAGCGACACGGACCAGATCAAGAGGGGCCGGATCGAGCAGATCATGGCCCAGTAGACACCGGGCCAACGCGACTGCGCGGGATTGGGCTGGAGGACGGGCCGGCGCCATCTTGGCGCCGGCCCTTTTCCGTCAGGCCGCGGCGGGCGTGCCGGTCATGCCGTGGAGCTGGCTCACGGTCTCGGGGTCGAGCTGCAGGGCGCCGGCGAGGTCTGCGAGGTAGCGCCGCTCCTGATCGCTGTCCACGTCGATCGCCAGCAGCGAGGCGGCGTAGATCTGGGCCGCCTGGCCGGGGGTGCGGGCCTCGGCGGCGAGGCCCTGGACATCGAGCGGCCTACCCATCTCGTCGAGCACGAACTGCCTTTCCTCCGGCGTCACGTCGTCCTTGCTGATCTTGCCGATGATCTTCTGCATCTCGGCCTGGTCGATCTCGCCGTCCGCCTTGGCGGCGCTGATCATCGCCTTTAGCACCATGCGCTCGGCGTCGGGGCCGGTCACGGAGTTGATCTCCTCCCGATCGACCGGCTCCAGGTTCGGTGTCGAGGGCGCGGCCGCGGCCGTCGGGTCCGGCGCGCCCGCGCGGCTCGCCTGGGCACGCTTCAGCGCACCGAGCGCCAGCGTGCCGAGAATTGCCATTGCGCCGCCGCGCGCAGCACCGCCGAGCCCGCCGCCGAGCAGCGCGCCGGCTGCCGCGCCGATGCCGCCGATCTGCGCGCCCGAGAGGCTGCCGACCTGATCCTTCTTGATGAAATCGCGCGCCTTGTCGGCGAAGCCGCCGCCCGCGGACTGGCCGGTGCCGCCGGTCCCGCCCCCGAGGCCGCCGAGGGCACTCTGGAGCTGGCCGAAGATCGAGTCGAGGCCGCCCCCGCCGCCCTGGTCAAGGTTGCGGCCGGTGGTCTGCAGGCGCCCGCGGGTCTGACCCTGATTGCCGAGACCGTCCTGCATGATCTGTCCGAGAATGCTGCCAAAGCTCATGGGTTTCGTGCTCCTATGCCAGACCCGGACGGTCGCCTCCCCCGACGCCCGCGCGGACCAACCCCGGTTTTGCCGTGGCAAAAGAGCTATCAGAATCGGGGCACGCTCGCCAGCCTTTCGGCCGGTCGCGAGAAGACGTGCGTGAAAGTGGGAAGCAGGTCAGGCGAAGTTTCTGCTCTTTCCGAGGCAGTTCAGGCGCCAGATGGCGGCAGAGTTGAAACCGGCCGGCCGAGAGTTTTCGGGACGTTGCCAGGCCCTATGGCAACGCCTCGAAGTCGCTGCGCCGATGGCGCCCGACTGTCGCGCGCAGCCCTTCGGGAGCCAGGACCTCGGCGGTGTCCCGCCACTGATAGAGATGCAAGGCCATCTCGAGCCAACCCGAGGCCATGAACCGGACGACGAGCCGACCGTCGGTGGGGGCCAAGACCGCGTTCATCGAGCCTGGCAGACCTTGGGAGAACGGCTATTGCGAGACTCAAAGCTCCGCGACGAGCTGCTGAATGGCGAGTTTTCTATAGACTCGCCGGGGCGCGGATCGTCATCGAGGGCTGGCGTCTGCACTGCAACACCCAGCGTCCCCACTCGTCCCTGGGATGCAAACCACCGGCTCCAGTCGATCTGATATGGCGGCCGACACGGCCCCAACCCACTTCACCCGCAACGCCAGCCGTCGCGGTTCGGCCGACAATGCATTGGATTTGCCCCGGGCCACCTGATGGGGGCAGGGGCACACTGGCGATCGCGAATATCGTGACCCATAGGTAATCCCAGGCCGGTCGTCGCAAGCTGCTCACTGGACGGCATGCGGGATGCACACGCCCTTGCCTGGTCGCGCATCAGGGCGTGGTCGCTCAGCATCTCGAAAATGGCAGAGCCATCCGGCAATAGCGCCAGTTCCTCTGCCGCCGGCGCCTGGAAGTCCCGGCTGTACTCGACGATGGGCGCACACGTCCCGAACCCGCCCGTCTCACCGTCGCGTATCCTCCGCCGCGGCGGCGCCTGACGCCCGCGGCCTGCGCCGTCGCCCGCCACAACGACCTTTCTTCCCCCGCAGAATTGGCTAAGGTCGGGGGGTCTCGAACGGGTCCGGGCAGAATGGCGAAGTCGATCAACTACGGACTGCTGACGCAGAAGGCGTTCCGCCAGGTCATGGTGGATGTTCTCGCCCAGGTTGCGCGCGAGGGCCTGCCCGGCAAGCACCACTTCTTCATCAACTTCGACACCACCCATCCCGGCGTCGACATGTCGCCCGCGCTCAGGAAGCGCTATCCCGACGAGATGATGATCGTCCTGCAGGACTGGTTCGCCGATCTCGCGGTGATGAAGGACCGCTTCACCGTCACCCTCAACTTCGGCAACGTGCCCGAGCCGATCGTCGTCCCGTTCGACGCTGTCCGGACCTTCGTCGATCCCTCCGTCGAGTTCGGCTTCAAGTTCGACGCCCACGAGGAGCGCGGTTCGAGCGAGGCCGACGAGGCCCGGGAGATGGTCAACCGGTCCGCGCCTGTCAAGCCCGGCGAAGGCGAGGTGGTCAGCCTCGACCAGTTCCGCAAGCACTGACCCGGCCTCAGCGCAGCCGCGCCTCGCCCCGGCTCACCTGCATCACCCCGAGCTCGCGCAGCAGCTTGCGCCGCATCGCCCGCTCGAAGTCCTCGTAGCCGTCCGCCCGCTCGACGAACGCCCCCGGCCCCTGGATCACGAACTGCCGGTAGTAGCGCCCGAGCGCCTCGGCCTGCCGCCCGATCACCAGGCCGTTCACCGTGGTCCGCTCGAGCGGATAGTCCCGCCGCGCCACCTCCGGCGACACCCCGTCGTTGCTGGTGCCGTCGCCCGACAGATCGAGCGTGCGCTCATCGCAGTCGGTGCGCTGGCTGAGCAGCCGCCCGCCGAAGATCAGCGCGAAGCCGATCGCCGTCGGGTAGAGATCGAAGCTTCGCGCCTGCGCCAGAAGCCGCGCCGCCACCCGGTCGAGATCGCCCGCCGTCTCGACCGTCACCCAGTCCTGCCGCACCATCTGCTGCTGCCAGCCGCTCCACTCGAAGACGAGGAGCGCCACCGGCTCGCCCGGCGTTGCGAGGAACGCGTCGCGCACCTCCGGCGCCAGCAGCGCCGCCGCCAGCCCCTCGGTCTGCAACTGGTACTCCCGCGCATCGACCGAGGACGACACGTCGAGCCCCAGCGCCAGCGCCAGCCGGCACTCCGCCCGCGCCGCCCCGCCCGCCGCGGCCAGCGCGGCGGCAAGGCACCCGGCGCGGGCGAGGCGGGCCTACCAATGCCCGGTGTTTTCCATGCTGGCCCAGGGCTCGGCCGGCGACAGCGCGTCGCCGATCTGCAGCAGCTCGATCGAGATGTTGTCGGGCGAGCGCACGAACGCCATGTGCCCGTCGCGCGGCGGCCGGTTGATCGTCACGCCCGCGTCCTGCAACCGCTGGCACATCTCGTAGATGTTGCCGACCCCGTAGGCGAGGTGCCCGAAGTGCCGGCTGTCCGACGGCAGCCCCTCGTCGCCGTCCCAGTTGTAGGTCAGCTCCACCGGCGCCTCCTCCTGGCCCTCCGGCGCCATGAACACCAGCGTGAACCGCGCCTTGTCGTTCTCGATCCGCCGCGTCTCCTTCAGCCCCAGCATCCCGTAGAACTTCATCGAGGCGTCGAGGTCCTTCACCCGCACCATGGTGTGCAGATATTTCGTCTTCATATTGTGCCCCCCTTGAGGAATAATGCCAGATATGGTTTCCGCCCGAATCCCTCCGGGCCGCTCTGCAAGGGTAGTTATATGTCGCTCACGCTGGAACAGAAGGCCGAGATCGCCGCCGCCACCGCGGAGACCCCCACGCGCCGCCCCACGGCCCCCGGCCTCGAGGCCCGCCTGGCCGAGCCGATCGCGGTCCTCGACCACGGCTTCATCCGCGTCGTCGACTACATGGGCGACGACGCCGCCATCGTGCAGGCCGCCCGCGTCTCCTACGGCGCCGGCACCAAAACCGCCCGCGACGACGCCGGCCTGATCCGCTACCTGATGCGCCACTGGCACTCGACCCCGTTCGAGATGTGCGAGATCAAGCTGCACGTGAAGCTGCCGGTGTTCGTCGCCCGCCAGTGGATCCGCCACCGCACCGCCAACGTCAACGAATACTCCGCCCGCTACTCGATCCTCGACCGCGAGTTCTACATCCCCGCCCCCGAGCACCTCGCCGCCCAGTCCCGCGTCAACAACCAGGGCCGCGGCGAGACCCTGGAAGGCGCCGAGGCCGCCCGCGTCCTCGCCATGCTGCGCGCCGACGCCGACACCGCCTACGACCACTACCAGGCCATGCTGTCCCAGGACGGCCAGCAGGGCCTCGCCCGCGAGCTCGCCCGGATGAACCTGCCCGCCAACGTCTACACCCAGTGGTACTGGAAGGTGGACCTCCACAACCTCTTCCACTTCCTGCGCCTGCGCGCCGACCCCCACGCCCAGTACGAGATCCGCGCCTATGCCGAGGCGCTCTGCGAGGTGGTCCGCGACTGGGTGCCGGCGGCGTATTCGGCCTTCGAGGACTACCGCCTCAACGCCGTGCAGTTCTCGGGGAAGGGGATGGAGGCGCTGCGGCGGATGCTGAAGGGCGAGACGGTGACGCGCGAGGACGTCGGCATGAGCGCGGGGGAGTGGCGGGAGTTTG
>CAVZCB010000040.1:0-30487 GCA_963773555.1 uncultured Alphaproteobacteria bacterium | reverse complement strand
GGGGCGTCGGGATGGGCGCGGACACCGAAACGGCAGACGCCGGCCACCTGCTGGCCGTTGAAGTAGCAGTCCGCCAGGGCCGGAGCCGCGCCCGCAACCAGCAGCCCCGCGGTGACCGCCACGCGAATCAGGATGATCAACCGTCGCATCCTCAGCCGGAGGGCACGTCGGACGGCGGACTGGCCTGCCGCGATGGAGAGTGGTGCCCGACCTGGGGTAGCGGCCGCCTGCCATCAGACCTGACGGCGCGGCTTGACGGCCGTGGCGGTCCGTCCTACCCCGCGCCGCATGGCCGCTCCCCCGATCCTGACCCTTGCCGACATCGGCCTGACCTTCGGCGGCGATCCGTTGCTGGCGGGCGTGACGCTCGCGGTGCAGCCGGGCGAGCGGATCGCGCTGGTCGGGCGCAACGGCTCGGGCAAGTCGACGCTGATGAAGCTGATGGCCGGGCTGGTCGAGCCGGACAGCGGAACGCGGTTCGTGCAGCCCGGCCTCGCGGTCGGCTACATGGCGCAGGACCCGCAGTTCGAGGGCTTCGCCAGCCTCGGCGCCTTCGCGGGCCAGGCGCTGCCGCCGGGCGAGGAATGGCGGGTGGCCGCGGCGATGGAGGGCCTTTCGCTCGATGCGGAGCTCGATCCGGCCCGCGCCTCGGGCGGCGAGCGGCGGCGGGCGGCGCTGGCGAAGATCCTCGCCGAGGCGCCGGATCTGATGCTGCTCGACGAGCCGACCAACCATCTCGACATCACCGCCATCGGCTGGCTGGAGGCGCATCTGGCCGCGACCCGCACCGCGTTCGTGACGGTCAGCCACGACCGGGCGTTCCTGCGGCACCTGACCGACCGGATGCTGTGGGTCGACCGGGGCGAGGTCCGCCGGCTCGACCGGGGCTTCGCTGCCTTCGAGGAATGGCGCGACAAGCTGTTCGAGGACGAGGACGCGGCGCGTCACAAGCTCGACCGGCTGATCAAGTCCGAGGGCCGCTGGGCGGTCGAGGGCATCTCGGCGCGGCGCAGGCGCAACCAGGGACGGGTGCGGCGGCTGGCCGATCTCCGCGCCGAACGCCGCGACGCCATCGCGCGCGCCGGCACCGCGAAGCTCGAGTTCGAGGCCGGCCCGCTGTCGGGCAAGCTGGTGATCGAGGCCGTCGGGATCGCCAAGGCCTATGGCGAGCGGACGATCGTGCGGGACTTCTCGCTGCGGATCGGGCGCGGCGAGCGGGTGGCGCTGGTCGGTCCCAACGGGGTGGGCAAGACGACGCTTCTGAACCTGCTGACCGGCGCGCTGGCCCCCGACGAAGGGCGGGTGCGGCTGGGCGCGAACCTCGTGCCGGTGGTGTTCGACCAGAACCGCGCGGCGCTCGACCCCGACGTGAGCCTGTGGGAGACGCTGACCGGCGATCCGCCGGGCGGCAACGACCATGTGATGGTGCGCGGGCGGCCGCGGCATGTGGTGGGCTACCTCAAGGAGTTCCTGTTCGCTGAGGCGCAGGCGCGCGGGCCGGTCTCGGCGCTGTCGGGCGGCGAGCGGGCGCGGCTGCTGTTGGCGCGGCTGATGGCGCGGGAGTTGAACCTCCTGGTGCTCGACGAGCCGACCAACGACCTCGACGTCGAGACGCTCGACCTGCTCGAGGAACTGGTCGCGGACTACGACGGCACGGTGCTGCTGGTCAGTCACGACCGCGACTTCATCGACCGGACCGCGACCACGACGATCGCGATGGAGGGCGACGGGCGGGCGGTCGTCTACGCCGGTGGCTGGAGCGACTACCGCGCCCAGCGCGGGGCAGACGCGCCGGCGCCGGCGGCGCGCGCGCCGGCGAAGCGGCCGACGGCGGCGCGGGCGCCGGCCCCGGCCCGGTCGCGGCTGAGCTTTACCCAGGCGCATCGGCTGGAGAAGCTGCCGGACGAGATCGGCCGGCTGACGGCGGAGATCGGCCGGCTCGAGGCGCTGCTGGCCGACCCGGACATGTTTTCGCGGGAGCCCGCGAAGTTCGTCCGAGCGTCGGAGGCCCTCGTCCAGCGGCAGGAGGCGCTGGCCGCAGCCGAGGAAGAATGGCTGCGACTCGAGGAATTGCGCGAGGCGACGGGGGCCTGAGAGACCCCCGCCGGGCCGTCAGGCCGCGCGCTGGGTGCGGCGCGGGCGGCGGCTGCGGGCGCGCTGTGCGCGGGCGCCGGCGGCCGGATCTGCGGGCTTCTTGCGCGCCGGCTTCGTCGATGGCGCGCGGCCGACGGGGGCGGCATGGCCCTCAAGCAGCGTGGTGCGGGTCAGCTTCTCGACCGCGCGCAGCTTCTTCATCTCGTCCGGCGCGCAGAGCGTGATCGCGATGCCGTCCGCGCCGTTGCGGGCGGTGCGGCCGATGCGGTGGACGTAGGCCTCGGGCTCGTCGGGGAGGTCGTAGTTGACGATGTGAGTGACGCCTGGCACGTCGATGCCCCGCGCGACGATGTCGGTGGCGACCAGCACCCGGACCTGGCCGTTGCGGAACAGGTTCAGGGCGCGCTGGCGGGCGTTCTGCGCCTTGTTGCCGTGGATCACCTCGGCGGGCACGCCATCCTTGACGAGGTTCTGCGCTACCCGGTCCGCGCCGCGCTTGGTGCGGGCGAAGACGATGGCGCGGCCAACCTCGGAGGCGCCGACGATCGCCTTCAGGCGGCCACGCTTGGCGGCGGTCTCGGTCGGCTCGACGCGCTGCTCGATACGCTCGACTGTGGTCGCCTGCGGCGCGACCTCGACGCGGACCGGATCCTTCAGAAACCCTTGCGCGAGAACCGCGACCTCGGCGGGCATGGTGGCCGAGAACAATGCGGACTGGCGGCGCGGATGCAGCCTGGCGACGATCTTGCGGACCGGCTGGATGAAGCCCATGTCGAGCATCCGGTCGGCCTCGTCGAGCACCACGAACCGGGTCTGGTCGAGCACGATCGCGCGGTCGTCCATCAGGTCGGTGAGCCGGCCCGGCGTGGCGACGACGATGTCGACGCCGCGGCCGAGCGCGCGCACCTGGGCGCTGCGCGACATGCCGCCGAGCACCAGCAGGGTCGAGAGGCGCGCGCCGCCGGCGAAGCTGCGGAACGCGGCCTCGATCTGCACGGCGAGCTCGCGCGTCGGCGCCAGCACCAGCGCCCGGCAGGTCTTCGGCGCCGCGCGGCCGGGCAGGCCGAACAGCTGGTGCAGGATCGGCAGCGCGAAGGCCGCGGTCTTGCCGGTGCCGGTCTGGGCGATGCCGAGGATGTCGCGGCCCGCGAGCTGCGGGGCGATCGCCTGGGCCTGGATCGGCGTGGGCGTCTCGAAGCCGGCGGCGGTCAGCGCGTGGAGCAGCGGTTCGGCGAGGCCGAAGGCCGCGAAGGTGGAGTTCGTCACAGATATTCCTTTCCGCGCCGGCCCGAGGCCCTCTGCGCGGTTATGTCGCCCTCGTCAGGCGCATGTGACGAAAACAATTGCTACTCGATGCCGGGGACAAGGCCCCTTTGCGCCATCGTTGTGGCGCCCGGTGGCGCGACACGCGCACCCCGGGACGAGGACGGCAGATAGAGGCTCGGCGGGCAAAGCGCAAGGAAAATGCATCAGAAATGAAAACGCGCGCCGCCGAAGATCGCCTGGCCGCCTTCGTAGCTGGCGGTGTTGTCGGCGTAGTCGTACCGTCGCCAGGTCAGCCAGAGGTCGATGTTGGCCCGCTCGACGGTCTGCACCAGCGCCAGGTCCCAGGAGCGGCTCGTGCTGCCGGTGATGCCCGCGGCCGCGTCGGTATAGAGGTCGTCGCCCCGGAAGTAGTCGGCGGAGATCGCCGTCGGACCGGATGCGAGGACCTGCCGGATGAGGCCCAGCTTGGTGTACCAGTAGGTCGCGTTGCCGCCGTTGACGTCCTGGCGCCGGCGGCCACCGTGGCGTTGACGCCGCTCGGATTGTGAAGCGCCGACACCGAGCCGCCGCGGCGGGCGGCACCGTGCTGCTGCCAGTAGAGCCGAACCCGCCCTTCACCTTGAAGTCGCCGGGAACCCCGGCATAGCTCAGTGCGCGATCGCCCTGGTTGTTCTCCCGCGTGTCCCGGTCGTCGCTGAGCAGATTTCGCCCGAAGGCGGCCGCCACCGTGACGCCGCGGATCTCCGGGGTGTCGTAGCGCACGCGCACCCGCCGGTCCCCGTCGAAGTTAGCTGAAGGCGTCCCCGATCTGGATGTCGCTGAGGCTCTCGTCGAACGTCAGCCCGGGTTCGGCATAGCGGATGATCTGGCCGCTGGCGATGTCGCCCGCGCTGGAGTAGGCGACCACCTTGGTGCCCGAGAGGTCGATCTGCTGGATGCCGTCGGTCGCCATGCTTCCCTGCCCCAGCCAGAACTTGCCCTAGCGCGGGTGTGCGAGCGCCAACTCGAGCTTGCGGATGTTGGCCTTGTTGCGCTCGTAGGCGGCGAAGGTCGGGGGAGTCGATCGACGATGTTGGTGTTCTTGGTCGAGTAGGGCGCGCGCTGAGCTCGTTGAGGTTGGCGAAGGTCCAGTCGCCGATATGCAGGATGTAGCTGAGCCCGAAACGTGTGACGGAGTTGTCGTTGTCGATCAGCGCATAGCTCTCGGTATCGCGTCCGTCGTCGTAGGAGAGCACCCCCTTGTTGATCTGGCCGTAGAACAGAACCGTGCGCCGTTGGAGAATTTACGCTCGATCGGCGGGACCCCCGCGCCGCCGCCACGCCCGCAAGCGCCAGCAGGCCGAGCGCCAGCGCCGCGGCCCGGTGAACGGGCAGTCCGAAACGGTCCATCGGCAATCCCCCTGTGCTGTGACGCGTCTCGATGCAGCGGCGGGTCCAGCCCACGGCTCCGGCGTTCTGCTGTTGATAGCGCGCGGGCAAGACGGTTGTGCAATGGTCGGGGGAATGACGCCGGCGTGCGGCGATTGTGGCGGTTGCGCCACAGAGCGACCGGCCCGGTCCCGGTTCTGGCAGCGGACTTGCGCCAGTCCGCGATGGCGGGGATAGCTGGCCGGGCGCTGCGGAAGGAGACGTGCGGATGTCGGACATGGGCATGGAGACCGCTACGGCATGAGAGCGACAGCGCTGTGGATCACCGCCGCCGGCCGGGCGCAGTTGCGCGACGAGGAGGTGGAACCCAGCCCCGGCGAGTTGGTGGTCGAGACCCGGTTCAGCGCGATCAGCCGCGGCACCGAGGCGCTGGCGTTTCGCGGCGGCGTGCTGCGCGCCGAGCGGGCGCGGATGCGCGCGCCGATGCAGGCGGGCTCCTTCCCGTTCCCGGTCAAGTACGGCTTCGCCGCGGTCGGTCGCGTGACCGACGGGCCGGCAGGGCTCATCGGACGGGACGTGTTCGTGCCGCATCCGCATCAGGATCGGCTCGCCGCGCCTGCCGAGGCGGTCGTGCCGCTGCCCAGGGGCGTTCCGGCCGGACGCGCGGTGCTGGCGGCCGACATGGAGACCGCGCTCAACATCGTCTGGGACGCAGGGCCGGCGGCCTGCGACCGGATCGTCGTGGTCGGCGCCGGCGCCGTCGGCGCGCTCGCCGGCTGGCTCTGCGCGAAGCTCCCGGGAACCGAGGTGACGCTCGTCGACATCGTCCCCGGCCGCGCGGCGCTCGCCGCGGCCCTCGGCTGCGGGTTCGCGGCCCCCGACGCGGCCCCCGAGGAGTGCGACCTCGTCATCCACGCGAGCGCGAGCGGCGAGGGGCTGGCGACGGCGCTGGCGGCCGCGGGGCTCGAGGCGGCGGTGGTCGACGCGAGCTGGTACGGCGACCGTCCGCCGCCGGTCGGCCTCGGCGGCGTTTTCCACGGCCGGCGGTTGCGGATGGTGTCGAGCCAGGCCCGGCAGGTGCCGACCGGCCGGCGCGCGCGCTGGAGCAATCGACGCCGGCTCGAGGCGGCGCTCGCGCTCCTCGCCGATCCCGCCCTCGACGTGCTGATCAGCGGCGAGACGGCGTTCGAGCGCCTCGCGGCCGGCTACGGCGCGATCCTCGAGTCGTCCGAAACGGTGTGCCACAGGGTGTTCTACGCCTGAGGCCGTTTCAACGGCTGGCGCGCGGCCCGGACCCTGCCGCGCCCGGCCCGAACGCCTCGAGAAACCGGTCGCGGAACGCCGCCATCGGCCAGGCGGGCACCGCCGGGTCGGGGATGAGCCCGTCGCTCCAGCCCCACGCGTCGAGGTGCGCCAACGCGGCGGGGCTGCCGATCACGTGGATCGGCACGTCGCGCCCGACGGGATCGCCGGAGACGAAAGGCGCGGGCTGGTGGTCGCCGAGAACGATCATCAGCGGCGGGTCGGCGGCGCGGCGGGCGGCGAAGCCGGCCACCACCCGAAGCGTGTAGTCGAGCGACAGCCGGTACTGGTCGCGCACCCGGTCGGGGTCGCGCCACAGCACCTCCGGCGGATCGCCGGCGGTGGCGTAGGGATCGAACACCGCGCCGTCGCCCAGCCCGTCCCACGGCAGCAGCGGCGGGATCGGCGTCCAGGGCGCATGCGAGGAGATCAGCGCGATCTCCGCGAACACCGGCGGGCGGGGCAGGGGGTCGAGCACCTGCCGCTCGAAGGAGACCAGCGTGAACTGATCGGGCATGGTCACCCAGTTGAACGGCTTGCCGCGGTAGCCGAGATCCGCCGCCGCCAGCACCC
The DNA here is from genome assembly GCA_963773555.1 of uncultured Alphaproteobacteria bacterium. Taxonomy (GTDB): domain Bacteria; phylum Pseudomonadota; class Alphaproteobacteria; order Rhodobacterales; family Rhodobacteraceae; genus Amaricoccus. The sequence continues at coordinate 23,884 of CAVZCB010000040.1, read as the reverse complement.
GATCGTAGCCGAAGTAGCGCGCCTCGGGCCAGGGAAGCGTGATCGCCGGCATCACCGCGACGGTCCGCCAGCCGGCGCGCGCGGCCAGGTGCAGCAGCGTGCGCCGGCTGCTGGCGATCAGCGCCCGGTAGCGGCCCTGGTTGTCGATCCTGAGGCCCGAAAGCACGCTCGAGTGGGCAAACCAGCTCTGCCCGCCGACCATCGGCGCGGTGAGAAATCCCGAGCGCATGGCAAGGCCCTGAGCGGCCAGCCGACCCTGGGCGTCGGTGAGCGCGGCTTTCACCGTCGGGGCATAGAGCGGGTTGTCGAGCGCCGCGCGGCCGTAGGACTCGACAAAGATCACGAACACGTCGGTGCCGCGCAGCGCCGGCAGGATATCGGCCGCGGGCCGGGCGGCATATGGGTCCTCGGCCGCCCGGAGCCGGAACTGCGCGAGGTCGGCCCGCGCGCGAACCGCGTCGCGCAGATGGCTCCAGGCGAGGCGGCTGGTGGCGGCGCCGTCCGGCGGCGCGGCGGTCGCGATCCCGACGACGACCAGCGCCAGCGCGGGCAGGGCGAGCGCCGCGGGCCAGAGCCGGCGCCGGGGCGCGATCCGGGCGATCCGGCCGGTCGCCCACCAGATCGCGAGCGCGAGGAGCACCGGCACCGCGCTCGCGGCCAGCGCCGCGGCGAGCGCCAGCGGCCGGCCGAGCGCACCCTCGCTCAGCCGCCACGCAGCCACGATCAGGTCGCCGTCCAGCACCGGATTGAACGGCCGGAGGAACGCCGTCTCGGTCGCGAGATCGACGAGTTTCAGCGTGGTGAGCAGGGTCAGGAGCACGGTGACGAGGGCGCGCATCGCCCGGCCCGGCGCGGCGAGCAGCAGAAGCCCGATCAGCGGCAGTTCGAGCGGCATCCGCGCGAAGGCCGCGAGATCGACCGCGGCCGGCCGGGCAGGCAGCAGCAGGAGCCCGGCGAGAAGGAGCGTCGCGGCGGCCGCCTGCAGCAGCCTCGACCTCTCAGACATGACGCAGCCTGGCGTACAGGTCGCCGGAGCGCTCCATGCCGGCCAGCCGCGCGAGAACCGCGTCGGCCTCGACCCAGCGGTCGAGCGCGAACGCCGCGGCCTCGCCGGGCACGAAATTGAAGACATATGGCCCCAGCGCCCCGAGCCGGGCGACACAGGCGGCGGCCACCTCCGGCGCGCCGGGCAGGTATTCGAGAGCGATCCAGGGGACGGCCACGGTCAGCCCGGCGAGCACGTCAGCCTCGAAGCCCTCCACGTCGAGCTTGACGAAGCGCGGGTATCCGTGGGTGGCGATCAGCGCGTCGAGCGTCGTCACCTCGACCGTCTCGGAATCGTCCCAGCGGACGGTGCCGAAGCCGGGCGCGGTGTGCATCCGCTCGGGGTAGCCGGCGGCGAGGGACGACACGGTGGGATGCAGCCGCGAGACCGCCAGCCGCCCCGACCCCGGCGCCGGGCCGGCGGCCAGCGGCAGCAGGGTGACGCCGGGCAGGGGATCGCGGGCGAGGAGGGCATGGAACAGCCGCTGCGGCTCCAGCGCCACCACCCGCGCCCTGGCGCGAACCAACGCGCGGGTGCGGTTGCCGGCATGTGCGCCGATGTCGAAAGCGAGATCGCCGGGCGCGACGATGCCGGCGTAGAACTGCGCCAGCCGCGAAATCTTCCAGGGCCGCGCCCGATAGATCGCCAGCGACCGCACGAGCCCCGCCCAGCGCCGGACGTCGACGCTCATCGCTGCCGCCGGGTCAGCCAGGCGATGTCGGTGGCGAACGACCCGGCGAGTGCTGCGAAAGCGATCGCGGCCAGCGCGCCGGACGCCGGCGGCACGAGCGGCGGCGTCAGCAGCAGGCCGAGCACCACCACCTGCAGCACGCAGACGCCGCTGCGCCGCCGCGACACCGGCAGCGGCCGCGCCAGCACCGGCCAGACCAGTCCGGCCAGCACGAACGCGTAGCGCATCAGCCCGAGACCGAGCACCCACGGTCCGGCCCGGCCCAGCCCGAGCGCCAGTACGGCCAGCGCCAGGATCAGCGCTGCGTCGATCTCCATGTCGAAGCGCGCCCCGAACGCCGAGGCGTGCCCCCAGCGCCGTGCCGCCCACCCGTCGGCCCCATCGAGCGCCAGCAGCGTCGCCACCCCGGCAGGTGCGATCCAGCCCGCGCCGGCGACCAGCTCCGGTTGAGCCGCCAGCCCGGCGAAGACTGCCGTGCCCCCGGCCCGGACCAGGGTGATGGCGTTGCCGGGACCGAACCGGCGGTGCGGGTGGCCGCGGCCGAGCCCGTCGACGACCAGCACCGCGATCAGCGCATAGCAGCCGAGCGCGAGCGCCGCCCCCGGAGGCCCGAGCGGCAACGCCGAGACCGCCCAGGCCACCGCAACGCCGACCACCGCGATCGGAGGCAGGGCGGCGCGGCGCCGGGGCGTGAAGACGGGTGTTCCGGTCTGCATGTCGGTCATCGGGGCACCGCAACTTCCGCGCGCGGCCAGTCCCGGCCCGCGCCGCGAAATCCACAGGTCCCGATCATGCCGAGCCGCCTAGGTCCCGCGGCGGAGCGCCTTCAGCGCCCGCTGCCGCGCCAGCCCGCTGTCGCGGTCCGCCACCCCGAGCAGGTTTGCCACCAGCCGCATCAGCCCGTGCTCGTCGGCGTTGATCCCGTCCGCCGCCGCGACGCGCCACAGCGCCTCGACCACGCCCTCGCGCTCGCCGTAGGGCACCGCGTCCTTGATCAGCCGGGTGAAGCGCACGGTATCGGGGGCCCCTTCCTCGGCGCGCTCGGCCTCGGCGCGCAGATCACGGGCCTGTGCGGCGTCGAGCCCATACTGCGCCGCCAGCACCCGATCGATGCGCGCACGCTCGGTTTCGGTGTAGTTGCCGTCGGTGCGCGCAACCCGAACCATCAGCGCGGCCAGCGCCAGCCGGCCGTGGTCGGTGGGCAGGTCCTGGGTTTCGGAAGCCGCCGTCAGGCGGCGGAGCAGATCGCCGATCATGCGGGGAATATAGCCGCTGTGGCGGCTCTGACCAGAGCGGGACAGGGCGGGACATGGCACCGGCCAGCCGATAGGACCTCGGCGGGCGCCGAGAGGAGGGCGGCCATGGTCGTCAAACGCATCGTCTCGAACATCCCCGCCGACAGCATCGCGCTCGTCCGCGCGTTCTACGTCGACCTCTTCGATCTTCAGATCGTCATGGACCACGGCTGGATCGTGACCCTCGCCTTCGGCGAAAGCGCCGTGGCCCAGGTGAGCATCGCGAGCGAAGGCGGCTCAGGCACGCCGGCGCCCGACCTCTCGATCGAGGTCGACGACGTCGATGCGGTCTGCCGGCGGGCGCGGCAGTCCGGCCACGAGATCGTCTATGGACCGATCGATGAAGCCTGGGGAGTCCGGCGCTTCTTCGTGCGCGATCCGGTGGGGAAACTGCCCAACGTCCTCTCCCACCGGGAGTGAACGGTTCACCGGATCGCCTGGGACCGCTAGACCAGCCGCGACTGCTCCAGCGCCGCCCGCACGAAGTCGGCGAACAGCGGATGCGGCGCGAAGGGTTTGGACTTCAACTCCGGGTGGAACTGCACGCCGATGAACCACGGATGGCCGGGGATCTCGACGATCTCCGGCAGCCGCCCGTCCGGCGACAGCCCGGAGAACCTCAGGCCGCAGCCCTCGAGCTTGTCGCGATAGGCGATGTCCACCTCGTAGCGGTGCCGGTGCCGCTCCGAGATCGCCGTCGTCTGGTAGATCGCGGCGGCCTGGCTGCCCTCGGTCAGCACCGCGTCGTAGGCGCCGAGCCGCATCGTGCCGCCCTTGTCGTCGGTCACCTCGCGCTTGATCGTGCGGTTGCCCTCGAGCCACTCCTTGAGGTGATAGACCACGTGGGTATAGCGCCGCTGCCCCGCCTCGTAGTCGAACTCCTCCGATCCGGCATCGCTCAGGCCCAGCAGGTTGCGCGACGCCTCGACCACCGCCATCTGCATCCCGAGGCAGATCCCGAGATACGGCACCTTGCGCTCCCGCGCGAACTGGGCCGCCCGGATCTTGCCGATCGTGCCGCGCTCGCCGAACCCCCCCGGCACCAGGATCGCGTGATAGCCCTCGAGCATCGGCGCGATCTCGTCCTCGTGCTCGAACCGCTCGGCGTCGAGCCATTCGGAGCGCACCTTCACCCGGTTGGCGATGCCGCCGTGGGTCAGCGCCTCGGCGATCGACTTGTAGGCGTCCTCGAGCTGGGTGTACTTGCCGACGATCGCGACCTTCACCTCGCCCTCGGGGTTGTGGATGCGGTCGACCACGTCCTCCCACTTCGCCAGATTCGGACGCGGCGCCGGCGAGATCATGAAGGCGTCGAGCACCGCCTGGTCGAGCCCCTCGGCGTGATAGGAGAGCGGCGCCTCGTAGATCGAGCGCAGGTCCTGCGCCGCGATCACAGCCTCCGGCCGCACGTTGCAGAACAGCGCCAGCTTCTCCCGCTCCTTCGGCGGGATCGGCATCTCCGAGCGGCAGACCAGCACGTCGGGCGCGATGCCGATGGCGCGCAGTTCCTTCACCGAGTGCTGGGTCGGCTTGGTCTTCAGCTCGCCCGACGCCGCCATGTAGGGCAGAAGCGTCAGATGCACGTAGATGCACTGCCCGCGCGGCTGGTCCTGGCCGAACTGGCGGATCGCCTCGAAGAACGGCAGGCCTTCGATGTCGCCGACCGTGCCGCCGATCTCGCACAGCATGAAGTCGGTCTCGTCCGCGCCGACCTTCAGGAAGTCCTTGATTTCGTTGGTCACGTGCGGGATCACCTGAATGGTCTTGCCGAGGTAGTCCCCCCGCCGCTCCTTCTCCAGCACGTTCGAATAGATCCGCCCAGACGACACCGAATCCGTCCGCCGCGCCGGCACCCCGGTAAACCGCTCGTAGTGCCCGAGGTCGAGGTCGGTCTCCGCCCCGTCGTCGGTGACGAACACCTCGCCGTGCTCGAACGGCGACATCGTTCCCGGATCGACGTTGAGGTAGGGGTCGAGCTTGCGCAGCCGCACCGAATAGCCGCGCGCCTGCAGCAGCGCCCCGAGCGCCGCCGACGCAAGGCCCTTGCCGAGCGACGAGACCACGCCGCCCGTTATGAAGATGTAGCGCGCCATCGGTGCTCCCGTGCTGGTCGATGATGAGCCTGCGAAGGACTCGAGCCTCACGGGACTCAATCTATACGGGAACCCGCCGGGCGGGGCAAGCGAGCTTCCGCAACATCGTGTAGTTTGCCATCCGCCGAGCAACCACAGGTTGCCCCCGGGTTGTGGCCGGGCCAGCGTCTCCGGCTACTGAACCGGCGGCGGGGCCGCGGGACCTTCCTCCGCGGGCGGCGCGGCCGGCGCCGCGTCCTGCGACGGCGGCAGCAGATCGCCCTCGAGACCCGGCGTGGACGCCGGCGCGGCCGGCGACGTCGCCGGCGCGGTGGACGTGCCGCCAGCATCGATCACCGAACCACCGCGGCTGTCGTGCGCGGCGAGAACGGTCAGCGTCAGGCTGGTGATCACGAAGGCGACGCCGACAGCCCAGGTCACCTTCGAAAGCGCCGTCGCCGCCCCGCGGCTGGTCATCACGCCGCCACCCCCGCCCATGCCGAGGCCACCGCCCTCGGAGCGCTGCATCAGCACGACGAGGATCAGCGTGAGCGCCAGCAGAAGATGGATGGTGAGGACGACGGCTTGCATTTCGGCTCCCGGGGCCTTGTCGGATCAGCGGGCTCTCTAGCCCCTGCCACTTGGATTGTCGATGCCCGAAACGCGCAACAGAAGGCACGGCCCGACCCGCGCGGTCACGGCTCAGTCCGCCTGCGCCGTCATCGTCGGGACTTCGGAGTTCCGCTGGGCGGTCCGAAGCTCCCGGATGGCCGCCGGTTCCTGCGCGATGGTCGGGCTGGCGCCCTGCAGCGTCCAGAAGGGCGCCTGCGGTTCGGCCCTGTCGACCCGAAGGCTCGACCCTGCAACGACGACCATCCCGAGGGCGGCGGCAATGGCGGCAAAGGATTGCAGGTGGGTCATAGCATTCTGCTCCTGGTTGCAGCGACCGACTGCCGCTGAAACCAATCTACGCCTCAGCCCGCAGCCTCGAGGTGATGCGGGTCACACCGGCGCCACAGTGGCGACGCATCCGGGCCACACCCTCGCATTCTTCTCCCGCAATTGGTGGAAGCCATGATCGAACGACCTAGCCTATTGCTATGAAGCGCGTCGGACGGGTGCGCGACGCTTTCGGGCGGAAACAAGCTTCCCAAGGGGACATTCAAATGAAAAACGCGTTGCGCGCGCTCGGGCTCGCCACCATCTGCTCCGCGGCCCTTGCCACGACCGCCGCGGCGCAGGATCCTGGCCTGCCGGAATCCGAAGACGTCGCGGTCTCGTCGCGACAGTTCGTCATCGACCTCGGTCTTGGCGCTTCCGTCGGCCCGCGCTACGACGGCTCCTCCGAATACTTGGTTCAGCCGGTGCCGATCATCGGAGTCGGCCGCGTGACGCTGCCGGGCTTCGGCGAGTTCGGCGGGCCTTCGGCCAAGCGCGGCGTGTTCTTCTTTCCGACCTTCGACTATATCGGCTCGCGCAGTGAGGGTGACAGCCCTGACCTTCGTGGTACCAAGGACGTCGACTGGGCGCTGGCCCTCGGCGTCGGCGCCGGCTACCGCTACGACTGGTGGCGCGTGTTCGCCCAAGTGGACTACGGCATCAACGGCTATTCCGCGTTCCGCGGCCAGGTCGGCGCCGACGTGATCGCCGCTCCGGCCCCGCGCTTCTCGATCAGCCTCGGTCCGCGCGTCGCCTGGGCGGCCAACAACTACATGCAGACCTATTTCAGCGTATCAAACTCCGAAGCGGCCGCCTCGGGCGGACGCCTCACCGCCTATTCCGCCAGCGGCGGCCTGCGCTCGGTCGGTTTGGCGTCGATCGCCAGCTATGCGCTGACCGACAACGTCTTCCTGCTGGCGAACGCCCGCTACGATCGCCTCGTCGGCGACGCCGGCGACAGCCCGATCGTCAAGGCAGGAGATGCGGACCAGTTCACGTTCGGCCTCGGCGTCAGCTACCGCTTCGCCTTCGACCTCTACCCCAAGTAGCCCGGGGTCACAGCCCGGCCTCCGGATGGTCGAGGATCACCGGCACCACCAGTTCCTCCTCGTCGGTGAGGTGCCGGTCGAGCAGCCGCCCGAACCCCGCCAGCCGCGCATCGAGCCCGCCCGCCGCGGTATCCGCCGGGCGGCCGTGCCGGACCGCGGCCAGCACCTTGTTCGTCGCCTCGGCCATCGCGTGGATCTCGGCGTCGAGCGCGTGGTGATCGGTCTCGAGCAGATCGAAGCCCGCCTCCAGCCGTGCGTCGAGGGTCTTGAGCCGCGGGAAGTACTGGTGGTCCTCGATCATGTGATGTCCGTGCAGCTCGTTGAGGAACATCCCCGCCAGCCGCGCCAGACCACCGGCGAACGCCTCCGGATCGCGCGCCTTGTCGAGGAACGCGCGGGTCTCGCCGGTCAGCATCCCGTGCATCCGCCGGAAGCCGATGTGGCGGTCCATCCAGAACCGGGTGAGCGCGGTGAAATGCGGATGGGTCTCCCACCCCGGCCGCGGGTAGATCTCGACCAGCACCCGCAACGGGTCCGGCAGCCTCGCCCGGTCCTCCAGCGCCAGATCATCCGTCATCTCGGTCCTTCCGTGCCGCGTCCCAGGCCTTCAGCGTGCGCTTCTTCGCCTGCGCGCGCCAAGTGCGCTCGATGGTGGCGCGCGCCCACCCGGCGTCAAGCCTGTCGGGCCGCGCCAGCACCAGCGCATGGGGCCGATGGTGGTCGGTGGTGAAAAAGGTGTCGGGATCGGCTTCGATCAGGAAGTCCCGCTCCTCGACCGGCACCTTGAACACCGGGCAGTCCCAGAGTCGGGTTCCAGTAGAGGATGACCCTGCCACCCACCTTGAACGAGCGCGCGTCCCACGACGTGGTTTCCGCCGTGTCGGGTAGCGCCAGCACCATCTCCCGCAGCATCTCGAACGTCACCATGCGTCAACCTCCCGAGCTCTGGCTCAGGACCGGAGCCGGGCCTGCCAACATGACCACCATCCGCCACGCTGCCCTCGACATCGTCGGTGAGATGCCCGACCAGGCCGGCCTCAAGGTCCGACGAAAGACCCGCGGCCGGGACGCCGACTGCCTTCTCGCGGCGCTCACTCAACCCCCCCCGTGACCCTTCGACCGCTTCCCCCGGCGGTCCGAGTTGCGTGGCACGCGCGCCGCTTTGACCGCGGCGGCGATTCGTGGCATTATTAGCTATTATTGCTGCCAATATTTCAAATGCCCTCGGGCGCGGGATTGAACCATGACCGGCGTGTTCGGCGAAAAGGTCTTCCTCGGCCAGGCCAGCGGCCCGGATGTCGAACTGATCGTCCGCGGCTCCGAACTCTACGCCAGTTACGAGACCCCCGACGGCTATCCCGCCGTCTACGACGATGCCCACGGCCTGTTCTGCTATGCGGAGCTGGTCTCGGGAGAATTCCGCTCCACCGGCGTTCCGGTCACCGACGCGGCCCCGGCGCAGGCCGAGCCGCACGTCCGGGAAGCCGACGCGGTCAGGACGCGCAAGATCGAGGCCCGCAAGCGCACGTTCCAGGCGCGTGCGCGCTCGAAACCCGAGGAGGAGTTCTGAGCCCATGAGTGCGATTTTCGGAGAGATCCTGACCCTTGGCCAGGCCCGCGGCCCCGACATCGCCCTGAGGGTCTTCGGCGACGAGCACTACGCCCGCTACGAGGACCTGCGCGGCTATTCCGCCGTCTACGACGACCAGCACGGGCTGTTCTGCTTCGCCCGCCTGGCCGCCGGCAGCTTCCGCTCCACCGGCGTCCCGCTGTCCGAACCGGTCCCCGCCGGCATCCCGCGCCACCTGCAGGAAACCCCGGCGGCGATCGCCGCCCGCGCCGTGGCGCGCCGGGCCGCACGCCAGGCCAGCACCGGCCACACGCGCGAGGCCCGTGTCGTCCGCACCCTCGGGCCGAACCAGGGCCTGCTCGAAGGCCGGGTGCTGTCGGTTGGCGCGGTCCGCGGGTTGACGATCCTCGTCAACTTCCAGGATGTCACCAGCACCGTCACCCGCGACGACGTGGACGCGCTGCTGAACGGCGCCGACTACACCCGGAACGGCAACGTCTGTTCGGCGCGGGAGTACTTCCACCGCGTCTCGACGGGCAAGCTCGACTACACCAACGAGGTCGTCGGCCCCTACACCCTCAGCCGCAACCGCGAGTTCTACGTCGACACCCTGCTCGTCGAGGAAGCCCTGACGCTGGCCGTGGCCGACGGCCTCGACCTCTCCCGGTTCGACTCGCAGAACGCGCGCACGGTCGACGCGCTCAACATCCTCTACGCCGGCCAGACCCAGTACCGGGGCGAGCTCTGGCCGCACAACTGGAGCATCGACCTGACCTTCGGCCAGATGCGCACCGATCTCTATCTGCTCACCAGTCTCGGCCGCACGCCCGACGATCTCAGCATCGGCACCTTCTGCCACGAGAACGGCCACCTGCTCTGCCGCTTCCCCGACATGTACGACTACGGCGAACGCGACGGCGATGCGTCCCCGAGCGCCGGCATCGGCAACTACTGCCTGATGGGCTCCGGCAACCACAACGACTTCGGCCGCAGCCCCTCGCCGGTCTGCGCCTACCTGCGCGACCTCGCCGGCTGGTGCGACATCGAGGTGAGCCTCAACGCCCCCGGCGCGCTCGACGCACCGCACGGCGCTTACGACACGGTGATGAAGTTCCACACTTCCCGGCCCAACGAGTACTTCCTCGTCGAGAACCGCAGCCGCATCGACCTCGACCGCGGCCTGCCCTCGAGCGGCCTCGCGGTCTATCACTGCGACATCCTCGGCTCGAACGAATGGCAGCAAGGCACCCCGACCCGGCACTACCAGTGCGCGCTGCTCCAGGCCGACGGCCGCCGCGACCTCGAGCTCAACGTCAACCGGGGCGACGGTGACGATCTCTATCAGGCCGTCCAGGGCGTGGCGCTGTCCGCCGCCTCCAACCCGAGCACCCGCGAATGGGACGGCCGCGACTCGGGCCTCGTGATCTCCGACATCGGCGTTCCCGGCCCGACGATCGGCTTCCGCATCGGCGCGACCCCGCCGGTGGTGATCGCCGAAGGCGAGGTCGCCCCGAACGCTCCGATCCCCGACGCGACCGCAGCCGGCGTCTCGAGCGCCATCCCGATCGCCGACTCCGGTACCGTCGCCGGGATCCGGGTCGGCCTCGACATCAGCCATACCTACATCGGCGACCTCTGGATCACCCTGACCTCGCCCGGCGGCCGCAGTACCGTGCTGCACCCACGCCTCGGCGGGTCCGCCGACGACCTCGTGACCACCTTCGATTCGGCCGGGACCGGCGCGCTCGCGGCCATGGTCGGACAGCCGATGCAGGGCGTCTGGATCCTCAACGTCTCCGACCGGGCGCACGCCGACGTGGGCACCCTCAACAAGTGGAACATCGCCTTGCAATCCGCCCCGGTCGGACCGGCGCCCATCGTCTGATCGCCGTACCGGCCCCGTCGGCGGGGCATGCCGGGCTGACAGATGATGACCCGCAGGCCAGCGAGGGCGCCCGCGCGCACCGCATGGCTTCCATACGGGCAGAAACCCTATCGGGCAGGTGCAGGGGCCCCGCCAACGGGCGGGGAAGCATCGACTCACGGGCGAAGCCCGTTCCGCCCCAGCGCAGCCGCAACGGCGGCGAAGCGTCAAGCGCCGGCCGAGCGGGGCCCTTGTGGTCCCCGAGGCCGGCGCTTCCGCGGAACGATACCGCACAGGGCTCCGGGTCGAAGCGCTGCCAAGCAACATCCGCTTGCCTTCCCGCCGAACCGATGAGAACCTAAAGCGAACATCGTGCCCGATCACTCATGCTCCAACTCCGCCATACGCTCGCCGCCGACCAATTCGCTCCCGGGGTTGCTCTGGCGCAAGCGCGGGCGCACGAGGCGACGGGACCGGCACGGGTGAGTTTCGCGCTCGGCCTGGCAGCACGGCTGGAGGGGCCGGTGCTCTGGTTGCAATCGGACCGGGCGGCGGAGCGGCTGATGGGGGACGGCGTGCGGGCGTTCCTCGACCCGGGACGACTGGTGTTCGGCCGCACGCGGAGCGGGCCGGAAATCCTCTGGGCCGCCGAGGAGGCGCTGCGCAGCGGGCTGATTCCGCTGGTGGTGGCCGATCTTCCGGCGGTGCCCGGCATGACGGCGGTGCGGCGGCTGCATCTGGCGGCCGAAGCAGGAGCGGCGCGGGGCCCGGCGCCCCTGGCCCTGCTGCTGACCCCGGGCGCGGGCGAGGCGCCGGGGATTGAGACCCGCTGGCATCTGTTCGCCGCCCCGGGCTGGGCGCGCGATGGCGTGCCGCGCTGGCGGATGGCTCGCCTCCGGGCACGAATGGCCCCGGAGAAGATCTGGGAGGTGCGACTGGAGGCGGGACGGCTGTGGTCGGAGGCGGCGGCTACTGCACGATGAACTCGGCATGCAGGGCGCCGGCGGCCTTGATCGACTTCAGGATGTCGATCATGTCATGGGCCGAAACCCCGAGTGCGTTCAGGCCCGACACCACCTCGGGCAGCGAGACCGAATCCTCCACCATCGCGAGCCCTTTCCCGGGATCCTCCTGGATCGAGGCGTCGGTGCGCGGGATCACCACGGTCTGGCCGTCGGCGAAGGGATTGGGCTGCACCACCAGCGGCGTCTCCTCGACCCGCAGCGTCAGGTTGCCCTGGGTGACGGCCACCCGGCTGATCCGCACGTCGGCGCCAAGGATGATCGTGCCGGAGCGTTGGTCGACGACGACGCGGGCCTTGGTCGAGGTCTGCACCTCGATGTTCTCGATCTGCGCCATCAGCCGCGCCGGCTCGTCGATGCCGAAACCGGCGAGGTCGAGCTGGACCGTGCCCGAATCGAGCATGCGGGCGACCCGGCGGCCGAGATCGCGGTTGATCGCCGCCTCGATCCGCGCGGCGGTGGTAAAGTCGGGGTTGCGCAGAGCCAGCCGCATGTCGCGGACCTGGGTGAAATCGAACGCCACCTCGCGCTCGACCCGGGCGCCGGCCGGGATCAGGCCGGCTGTCGGCACACCCTGGGTGACGGTTTCGGCATCGCCCGCGGCGACGACACCACCGGCGATGACCGACCCTTGGGCTACAGCGTAGATCTGGCCGTCGGCGGCGTTCAGCGGCGTCATCACCAGCGTGCCGCCGAGCAGGCTCTTCGCGTCGCCGATCGCCGAAACCGTGACGTCGATCTGGCCACCGGCCCGCGCGAACGGCGGCAGGGTGGCGGTGACCAGCACCGCGGCGACGTTGCGCGCGCGGATCTGTTCGCCCGAGACGTTGACCCCGAGCCGTTCGAGCAGGTTCATGATCGCGTCTTCGGTGAAGGGCGAGTTGCGCAACGTGTCGCCGGTGTTGTTCAGCCCGACGACGAGGCCGTAGCCGAGCAGGTCGTTGCCGCGCACCCCGTCGACCTCGACCAGATCCTTGATCCGGGCCGGCGAGGCAAGCGCCGGGGACAGAAACCCGGCGAGCCAGATCACCAGCAGCGGCAGGACGAGGACGAGGGAGCGGACTTTCATCGGTTTATCGCATGAAGTTGGCGAAGCGCAGGTTGGCCAGCCGCGAGGTGACGGTATAGATCGACTCGAGTTGCACCTGCAGGGCCTGGTAGGCCGAGGCCGCCTCGAGCGGATCGGTGGCGACGATCTTCACCCGCGCCTGGTCGAGCGTGTCGCGCTCCGCTACTCGCCCGGCCTTCGCCTTCTCCACCGCCTCCTGCAGGCTGCCGACCCCGGCGCGCAGCTTGAGGATGCCCTCCTTGGCATCGAGCATCCGGGCGCCCGCCTCGCCGAGCAGCGCCATCTGCTCCGTCTGATTGCCCGTGAAGGCGCCGCCGGCGACCACCGCGGCCATTGCCTGCGCTCGCAGCACCGCCACCAGCCTGTCGTCGTCGGCGCGCATGCCGTAGTCGAGCCGCTGGCCCTCGCCGATATCGACCGGCGTCAGGTCATCGGTCGAGCCGACATAGCCGCTGGTGTAGAACGCGCCGCCCGGCTTGGCGAAGTAGGCGTCGATGGCGGTGATCGCGTCGGCCGCGGTCGCAGCACCACCCGCCAGTGTGTCGAGATCGGCGAGGATCGCGGCGGCCGGCGCCACCGCGGCGCTGTCGGTCGCGGTGCCGGCGAAGAGCGACTGGCCGGCCACGGTGGTGTTCAGCATGGCCACGGTATCGCTGAACGCCCCGCGCGCCGCGTTGGCATGCATCATCGCCGTCGAGTAGTCGCCGCGGTAGACCGTGTCGCTGAGGTCGATCGCCAGGTCTTCGGCCGGTGCCAGGATGCTGCCGAGGCTCTGCTGCATCACGTCGAGGCGCAGCTCGGTCAGGGAGATCGTCTGGGTGAAGACCGCGTTGCGGTCGAGCGAGCGTTCCAGCGCGAACAGGCGGGTGAGATTGCCGCCGGTCGCCTGGAAGCGATCCGCCTTGAGCCCGGTGGTCAGCTCCTGCGCCGACACGTCGAGCTTGTTGCGGGTCGCGAACGCCTGCTTTTGCAGCGTCTGCAGACGGGTGAGGTCCGATCCTCCGGTCAGGCGCATTGGCTCAGGCCTCCAGCAAGAGTTTCATCAGCTCGTCGATCACCGACAGCACGCGGGCGTTGGCCGCGTAGGTCTGCTCGACGAGCGTCAGCGATTCGAGTTCGGCGTCGGTATCGACGCCGGTCGCATGCCCCTCCTGCTCGGCCAGCGTCGACTGGCGGGCCGTGAGATAGGCGCGGTTGTCGTCGCTGCGCGCGCCGCGGCCGGCGAAGAACGATCCGATCTCCGAGGCCATGGTCGCGCCGTTCGCCTTGGCGTTCTGCGACACGAAGCCGATCGGATCGCGCGCCGTCGACATCGCGTCCGTGAGTGCCTGCAACGTCACGCCGTTGCCCTCGGCGCCCGGGACCGCGGCCGACAGCCCGTCCCGCAGCCGCCACACCGCGCCACCCGCGCCGGGATCGACCGCGGTGTTGAGTTCGAGCCGCCCGGCGAGGCCGGTCAGCGGGCCGGGATTGCCGTCGAGAAACAGCCCTTCGCCGGAGGCATCGAGTGCCGCCGGCGGCATCAGATCGCGGAAGCGCTCGATCAGGTCGTTGGCGTAGCGGTCCATCTCGGCGTCGAACTCCGGCACGATCTGGTCGCGCACCTCGAACAGCGCCCCGAGCGAGCCGCCGTCGAACAGCCCGCTGCCGCTGCCTGCCGGCACCGCGACCGGGCCGCCGGCGGCGCCCTGGTCCTGCATCAGCTGCCCGAGCTGCACACCGACCGTCATCTCCGGCGTCACCACGTTCGGCGCCGGCGTGAACTTCAGCGGAAACACCCGGCCGTCGAGCAGCAGCCCGCCGTTCTGCGCGTAGAGCGCCACCTGGTCGCCGTCGCGCTTGACCGCGCGGACCGGGATGATCGAGGAGATGCCGTCGATGATCCGGCTGCGCTCGTCCTGGAGGCCGGTGACGTCGACGCCCTTGGGCGCCAGCGTCGCGATCTTCTTGTTGATGTCGTCGACCGCCTGCAGCGCGTCGTTGACCTGAGTGACCTGCCGGTTGATCTCCGCGTCGGCCTCGGTCCGGAGCCGCACGTTCTCGTCGGCGACGCGGTTGACCGTGGCGGCCAGGTCCCGCGCGGCGTTGACCGTGTCGGTGAGCTTGGTCGTCGATTGCGGCGAGGCGGTCGCCGACATCAGCGCGGTCTCGAGCCGGGTCGCCAGCGTCGAGAGCGCGTTGTCGCTTCCCGGCTCGCCGACCGCGGCCATGATCCGCTCGTAGCTGTCCGATCGGGTTCCGGCCGCGCCGAGAGCCGCGTCCATGCCGCGGCGCTCGGCGGTCAGGAACGGGTTCTCCGCCCGGCTGTTGCCGCTCACCCGCACGCCCGAGCCGTAGCCGCCGAGCGACAGCGACGACAGTTCGGTCGTGCGCTTGCCGAAGCCGGGCGTCATGGCGTTCGCCACGTTGTTGGCGATGGTGTCGGCCAGCCGCGCGGAGGCCGCGAGGCCCGAAGCGGCGTTGTTCAGCGCGCCGGAAATGCTCATCGGGTAATCCTCCGCTCGGGCCTAGGAGACGTCAGCGCTTCAGGTTGGTGGTTTCCTGCAGCATCTCGTCGACGGTCTGGATGATCTTGGCGTTCGACGAATAGGCCCGCTGGGTCTGGATGAGCTGGGTGAGCTCGTTGGCGATGTCGGTGGTCGACTGCTCGCGGGCGAACCCCTCGATGCCGCCGGTCGGTCCCGAGCCCGCGTCCCAGAGGAACATCGAACCGGCCGCGCGCGACAGCGAGAACGCCTGGTTGTCGAGCACCTTCAGCCCGTTCGGGTTCGGGACGTCCGCCACGGGGATCTGGTAGATCACCTTGGAGAAGCCGCTCGAGTAGCTGGCATACATCATGCCCTTCTCGTCGACCGAGACGCCGGTGAAGGTGCCCGCCGGGTTGCCGTCCTTGGTCACGCCGACCGGCGAGAACGTCGAGGAGAGCTGGCTCAGGTGCTGCTCGCCGCCGGGCGTGGTCGAGCCGATCCCGATGGTGATCGCCTGGTTCGGCAGGTTCAGCGTGATCTCGCCGGTGGCCCCGTTGTAGGCGGTCGAGAGCGGCGCGGTGCCCGGCACCGTCTGGGTGACGCTGGCCGGCGCGCCGGCGTTCGGCGGCACGTCGCCGAACACGATCTCGAAGGTGCCCGCCGACAGTCCGGTCGCCTGATCGGTGATGTCCATCGTCCAGGTGTTGGTCTGCGGCGCGCCGGGTGCTGCGACGGTCGGCGTGAAGCTCATCGCCAGCGTCTGCGAGGCGCCGAGGTTGTCGAAGTACTCCACCGTCACCGGCAGCGGCGTGCCGAGCGCGCCCGCCTTGGTCTCGGTCGCCGGCAGGTTGGCGTTGAGCTCGATCGTCGAGGTCGGCTCGACCGCGACCGAGGCGCGGTTGATCTGCACCGGCGACAGGCCGGCGGCGCTGTCGCGCGGCTGGGGCGGGATGTTGCCGTCGAGATCGGCCGGCCAGCCCATCAGCACCAGGCCCGAGGGCGTGCGCAGATAGCCGTTGGCGTCGGGCAGGAACGACCCCGTGGTGGTCAGCATCAGCGGCAGGTCGGCGGTGTTCTGGCCGACCGAGGCGAGGGCCGTCACCGGCAGCATGCCGCGTCCGGTCAGCGCGAGGTCGGTGGCGTTCGCCGTCGTCGCCAGCGCGCCCTTGGCTTCGATGTCCCAGATCGCGCTGGTGCGCACGCCGCCGGCGGTGAACCAGCGACCGCCGCCGATCGTGCTCTGCGTGGCGCTGCCGCTCACCGCCATCGAGGAGAAGTCCACGTCGGAGCGCTTGTAGCCGTAGGTCTGCGAGTTCGCGATGTTGTCGGAGATGGTCGCGAGCTTGTTGGCATTGGCGTTCAGGCCGGAGACGCCAGCGTTCAGCGACGAAGAGATGCTCATGCTCGGTCCTTTGTCCGTGAGGGGGTCGATCGGATCTGGCGGCATCCTTCGGTGCGGCGGCTTAAAATCCCGCTAACGGGGCCGGGCCTCGGATTTTCACGATTCGAAGTGCCGGAGCAGGGTGATCTCGACCCGCCTGTTGCGCGAATCGGTCGGGTCGTCGGTCACCGCGCCGCGGTCGGACTTGCCGGTGACGCGCGACATGCGCGCGTCCGCCACCCCCGCCGCATCGAGCAGGGTCCGCGCAAGCTGGGCGCGATCCGCCGACAGCCGCCAGGGATCCGGGCCGGTGCGGTCGACGTCCCCGGCCGCCAGATACCCGGTTACCGCGACCTGATTCACCGTGCGCGACAGCACGCGCCCGATCATCTGAACGAGGTCCTCGAAGATCGGCTGGGGCTCCGCGGTCGGTCCGTCGAACAGCGGCGATCCCTCGATGTCGAAGACCTCGATGATCAGACCCTCGTCGGTGATGCGCGTCCGGATGTGCGCGAGCATGGGGTCGGCTTCCATCGCGTCGCCGCTGCCGCCCATCAACTCCTGCTCGACCTCGTAGAGGCTCTCGTCGGGCGTGCCGGGCACGTCGAGCTTCTCGGGATCGCCCTTCTGTCCGGTCTCGTCCTTGTTGAGCACGTCCTGGCTGAACATCGAGTCGCCATCGAACGGCCCGTCGCCGCCGCCGCGGCTTTCATGGATCGGAATCGTCGGGCTGAAATAGTCGGCGAGCCCGAGCCGGGTCTTCTCGTCTGTGACGCTCAGGAGCCACATCAGCAGGAAGAACGCCATCATCGCCGTCACGAAGTCGGCGTAGGCGACCTTCCACGCGCCGCCATGGTGGCCACCGCCCACCACGGTCTTGCGCCTGACGATGATGATGTTCCCCGCCTTGCGGTCCATGCCCCTACCCCCTCATTCCCCGAGCCCGGTGGTAGACTTCAAATCTGAACCCGCGGTTACCGCTCCGCTGCAGCGCACCCGGCAAAGTCTGCCGCATTGCAGGCAAGCCGTTCAGACTTTGGCAACCATTCCCGCCGCTAGCTGTCCCCCGCGTCCCTGTCCCCCGCGCGAGTTCGCCCATGCCGCCCACCGCCAACGTGCTCACCCAGAAGCTGCGGCACGGCGGCGTCGCGCGGTCGCCGCTCGCCGATACCGAGCTTCTCGGCGAGACCTTCGCGCGCGGCGTCGAGGACCGGATGCGGGTGCTGGTCAAGACGCTGATCGGCACCGCGGTGGGCGCGGCGCGCGTTGCCAAGCTCTCGGACGCCACGGCGGAACTCACCGGCCCCGCCGTGCTCGGGCTCGTCGACGTCGAGGACGCCGACACCCCGGGCCTGATCGCGGTCGAATCCGATCTCGCCTACCACCTCGTCGATCTCACGCTCGGCGGCGACCCGGTACAAGCCCCGCAGCCCGAGACGCGCCCGCTCACCGCCATCGACATGGCGGTCTGCCGGCTGCACCTCGAGGCGATCCTCGCCGCCTTCGCCCACGCGATCGGCGCCAATCTCGGGCGGCCGCTGACCAAGGGCCTGACCGTACGCGACCTGCGCCAAAACCTGTCACAGCTCCGGCTGGCGCCCGACTACATCGACGTGCTGGTGTTCGGCATGGACCTGACGCTCGGCGAGGCCGGTCGCCACGGGCGCTTCCGGCTGATCCTGCCGCTGTCGGCCCTCGACGTGATCCGCGCCTCGATCCAGGCCCGCAACGTGCAGGCCGCGCGCGACCGGCCGAACGACCTCTGGAAGACGCTGATGCGCCGGGCCGCCGCCAACGCGCCGGTCCTGGTCGACGCCGTGCTGCACCGCCAGTCCCTGAGCCTCGCCGCGTTGCAGGGCCTCCAGGTCGGCCAGGTGCTGGAGATCCCGCGTCAGGCGGTCAAGGAGATCCAGCTCACCATCCCGCAGCCGGCCGGCCGGACCGCGGTGCTCGCGCTCGGCCGCCTCGGCGCCTACCAGGACAACAAGGTGATCAAGCTGGTGACCGCGCCGGATCGCCGGGTCGGCCTCCACATCGACCGGGCCCTGAAGGCCGCGCCGGAACCCGCCCCCGATCCCCGCGCCGCCGAACCAAGGGACGCTTCGACGGACCCGCCCGCGGACCTGGAGACATCGGGAGCCGACGCCCTGCCGGAGTGACTTGCGGGAAAGCGCCCGCCCGGCGCTCGGGCAGTCCGCCCCATCTCCCAGTGCCGGGATATGCGCTCAGCCCGCCCGCCGCCCGTCAGCGCCCTGCAGCGAGCCCGAGCCGCATCACCGCCCGCCGGAGCGGCGGGGTTCCGTGCAGCGCCTTCAGCCCGGCCCGCCGCAGGTCGCGCAGCGGCCGGGCGCCGGCCATCGCCGCCCGGTTCAGCGCGTCGAGCCCGGCCATCCGCAGCAGCACGTCGGGATGCCGCCGCCGATTGTAGCGCGATAGAAGATCCGGCGCGCCGATGTCGCCGCCCGCGTCCCGCGCCGCAATGCAGAGGTCGAGCAGGGTCGCGATGTCGCGCAGGCTCATGTTCAGCCCCTGCGCCCCGATCGGCGGCACCACGTGCGCCGCCTCGGCCACCAGCGCCGTGCGGGGCCCGTCGAGCCGGCTCGCCACCTGCGCCACGATCGGCCAGAGCCGTCGCGGGCTCGCCAGCCGCAGCGCTCCCAGAACGCCGCAGCCCCGGACGTTCAGCGCCGTCTCGAAGTCGTCCACCGGCATCGACGCCAGAGCAGCGGCCCGCGGTCCCTCCTCCATCCACACCACCGCCGAACGGTGCGCGCCGTCGCTGTCCGGCAACGGCACCAGCGTGAACGGCCCGCCGGAGCGATGGATCTCGGTGGAGACGCCGTCGTGGGGGAGCGCGTGGGTGACGGTGAACACCACCGCCTTCTGACCGTAGCCCCAGCGCCTCACCCCGATGCCGAGCGCCTCGCGCACTGCGCTGTCGCGGCCGTCGGCCGCCACCACCAGCGCAGCCCGCACCTGGGTCGCATCCGACAGCGCCACCAGGTTGGCATCGGTCCGCGGCGTCACCCGGTCCACCCGTACGCCGCCACGAAGCCGCGCCTGCGGCAGCTCGTCGAGCCGTGCCACCATCTCGCGCCGCAGCAGCCAGTTCGGCAGGTTCCACCCGAACACCTCGGCCCCGAGCTCGCGCGCCTCGAAATCCGCGATCTCGCGGATCGTGCCCTCGGGGCCGCCCGCGTCGGCGATCCGCATGACCCGCAACGCCGCCGCCTCCGGCGCCAGCCGCTCCCAGAGCCCGGCGCGCTGGAGAAGCTCGACCGCGGGCGTCAGGAACGCGGTGCTCCGCAGGTCCGACCCCTCCGCCTCGGCGGAGGTCGCCGGCGGCACCGGATCGACGCAGACCACCCGGAACCCGGACGCCGCGAACGCCGCGGCGGCGGTCAGCCCCGCCACCCCGCCACCCGCCACCAGAACGTCGCTCGAGATCCGCTCCATGCCCGCGATCCTAGATCAGGCAAGCTGCGCGAGAAAGCCCGCCAGATTCTCGGTGGCGTGATGGACGTGGCGATGCGCCGCCACCGGCCCGACCAGCACGGTGCGCATCCCGAGCCCGTGCGGCACCACGAGGTTGCGGGGGTCGTCCTCGAACATCGCCCCGCGCTCCGGCGCGAGCCCGTCGAGCGCGAAGATCGCCGCGAAGGCCGCCGCCTCGGGTTTCGGCAGGTAGCCTGCGTCCTCGAAGCCGTAGAGGCGGTCGAAGCAGCCGTCGAGCCCCACCGATCGGGTCACCCGACGCGCGTGCTCCCGCGAGCCGTTGGTGTAGACCACCTTCCGCCCCGGCAGCCGGCCGATCGCCGCGCAGAGCTCCGGCGCCGGTAGCAGATGCCCGAGGTCGATGTCGTGCACCTCGACGAGATAGGGTTCCGGATCCGCGCCATGCTCGCGCATCAACCCCGCGAGCGTGGTGCCGTGGGTGCGCCAGTAACGATTCCGGATCACGTCCGCCTCCGCCGCCTCCACACCGAGGGTCCGCATCACGTAGCCGGTCATCCGCGCCTCGATCTGGTCGAACAGCCGGGCGGCGGGCGGATAGAGCGTGTTGTCGAGATCGAAAACCCAGGTCTCGACGTGAGCGAAGAGGTGACGGACCATAGCCACCTTCTACCGCTCCCGTCCGGTGCCCGGCAAGCCTCCGGGTTCCCGTCTCCGAGGCCAGCGCAATCGGTGGATGCCGACCCGGATACCGCGCCCCCCGAGGGCCGAGCATATCGGCCGCATCGCATTGTCTCCGTCGCTTGGGGAGAGCCTTCACGTCTCCGAATGCAGTGCTCTCACTTGGTCGGCCGGTAAAAAGAACGCTAATTCTGGCCCTTTACTTCTAGCTATATCAATATGTTAGCGTAATATCACGCGTAGACACCGGTGATCTCCAGGGGGCCTGCACCCGCGCTGTCGACCGGCCGGATCAGGATTTGGAACCGGAATCGCGCGCTCTCGATTCGCGCGCGCGGACCCTTTAAGCTCGACCCCATGTCTCCCGCCCCGGCTGGCCAGAAAGATGCCTACGCGCTCCTGCTCGACGCGATCGATCTCGGTGTATTCCGGCCGGGGGACCGACTGGTGGAATCCGATCTCGCAGAGCGGTTCGGCGTGTCGCGCACGCCTGTCCGCGAAGCGTTGCAGCGGCTCGAGACCCAGGGCGTGCTGGCCCGCGACGGCCGAAGCCTCGTCGTCGCCTCCCTCGACCATGACCAGCTCGGCGAGCTCTACGTGGTGCGCGCCGAACTCGAGGGCCTCGCCGCCCGGCTCGCCGCCTGGCACGCGGCGCCCGAGGAGGTGCGCGTGCTTCGTGAGATGGCGGCGAAGGACCGTCTCCTCGTCGACCGGCCCGACCAGCTCGCCCGCGCCAACAAGCGGTTCCACCGCCAGATCCACCTCGCGAGCCACAACCGCTACCTCGTTCAGCAACTGGAGATGGTGCATCGCGCGATGGCGCTGATGGCCACCACCTCGCTGGCCGTGGAAGGCCGCAGCGCCATGGCGCTCGACGAGCACGATGCGATCATCGCCGCCATCGAGGCCCGCGATGGCGAGGGCGCCGAAGCGGCGATCCGCGCCCATATCAGCCGGGCCTTCGAGGCCCGGCTTCGGATCAACGCCGAGCAGCAGGCCGCCGCTGAAGACATCCCGGGTGCCGCGACGTCCTGAAGAGCGGCTGGAAACGAGCCTCGGCCACGGAGTTGAGGGTCGAAGCCTCCCCCGAACTCAGCGGCCGCGATAACCGCTTCGTGCGGGCGGCACCCAGCCGGCGGGCGGTATCGCCGGCGCGAACACCTCCACGAGCAGCGGGTGGCACACGGCCGCATCGCTCGAATGCCCGGCGCCGCAGTCGCCGCCCGGACAGGCTGATAGCGCGCCGAGAAGATCGATCTCGGCGAAAATCTCGAGAAAATCCCCCGCCCTTGCCGGGCTCGCCTTCATGAAATACCGGCCGCCGTCGTGGCTGAACCCCGTGCACATGAAGACGTTGAGCACGTCATGAACGTGCAGCTCGGCTTCGGCGAAACCCAGGCCTGCGTGGTCGGCCAGCGCGCGCGTCAGGTTCGAGTGGCAACAGTGATGATAATCGCCGCCCGACAGCAGCCGGTGCGTGTAGGGGTCGCAGCGGGTGCCGATGACGTCGTGAACCCGGCCGCCCCAAGCGTCGACGCCGTACCAGTCGAGACTGTCCTCGATGATCGTCGCCATCGGCCGCAGGTGCGGCAGGTTCGACCAGAGCCGGTCGCCGGTCGTCACATGCGTGCCGTGCAGCGCGCGGGTCTTGCCGGAGAAGAACCGCTCCCCGAGGTCGTCGGCCGACCAGAGGTTGAGATCGCCGACCTGGGCGCCGACGGGACAGGATATGCGAAAGACTTGGCCGGCGGCCACGGTGAAGGTTCGCGCCTCGCGCGGCGGGATCGTAACGGCGGCGGCGCGCGTCCAGCCGTCGCGGTCGGCGCGGTAACCGGCGAGATCTGGCGGCGGCAGGAGTCGGCCGGGTAGACGACGACCGGCGCGATGGCCCGGCGGTCGGCGGCGTCGGGGGGCGGGACGTGCTTGATGGGCATAGCGAACCGCTAGCCGAAATCGAGGGACCGCGCCAGCCGAAGCGGCGCGGCGGTCGTGAGACGAATTGCATTCCCGGGATTTGCCGGATAAGCGCGGGCGCGCGCCCCTGGCGGGGCAAGGGATGGACTGGAGGACTGACGATGCGCGTCTATTACGACCGCGACTGCGATATCAACCTGATCAAGGACAAGAAGGTGGCCGTGGTCGGCTACGGCAGCCAGGGGCACGCGCATGCGCTGAACCTGCGCGATTCCGGGGTGAAGAACCTCGCCGTGGGCCTCCGCGACGGCTCGCCATCGGCGAAGAAGGCCGAGGCCGAAGGGCTGAAGGTGATGTCGATCGCCGACGCGGCGAAGTGGGCCGACGTGCTGATGATGACCATGCCCGACGAACTGCAGGCCGACACCTACCGGAAATACATCCACGACAACCTGCGCGACGGCGCGGCGATCGCCTTCGCCCACGGCCTCAACGTGCATTTCGGCCTGATCGAAGCCAAGCCCGGCGTCGACGTCATCATGATGGCGCCGAAGGGCCCCGGCCACACCGTGCGCGGCGAGTTCGTCAAGGGCGGCGGCGTGCCCTGCCTCGTGGCGGTGCACAACGATGCCTCCGGCAACGCGCTGGAGATCGCCAAGAGCTACTGCGCCGGGATCGGCGGCGGGCGCTCGGGGATCATCGAGACCGACTTCCGCCAGGAATGCGAGACCGACCTCTTCGGCGAGCAGGCGGTGCTGTGCGGCGGGCTGGTCGAGCTGATCCGCATGGGCTTCGAGACGCTGGTCGAGGCCGGCTACGAGCCGGAGATGGCCTACTTCGAGTGCCTGCACGAGGTGAAGCTCATCGTCGACCTGATCTACGAGGGCGGCATCGCCAACATGAACTACTCGATCTCCAACACCGCGGAGTATGGCGAGTACGTGTCGGCCCGCGGATCCTGCCGCGCGAGGAGACCAAGCGGCGGATGAAGGAGGTGCTCGAGGATATCCAGACCGGCAAGTTCGTCTCGGCCTTCATGGCGGAGAACGCGGTCGGCCAGCCCTCGTTCAAGGCGACCCGGCGGCGCAACGACGCCCATCAGGTCGAGGAAGTCGGCGAGAAGCTGCGCGGGATGATGCCGTGGATCAGCTCCGGCAAGATGGTCGACAAGAGCCGCAACTGACGGCCCGATGGCGGGCCGAAACGGCCCGCCATCGGTGTTTGCGGGCCGGGTGCGACCGCGTTGAACACCCGTGATACCGACTGGTCCGGTTGAAGCCACGTGATGACTGCCAGTTCGGGGTGAGAATTTGTCAAGGCGCTGAAATGTAGCGACTTTCTGCGTATGGAGTCCGGCCGCCCCCGGACCGT
>CAVZCB010000039.1:0-18250 GCA_963773555.1 uncultured Alphaproteobacteria bacterium | reverse complement strand
ATGCCCCTCCTGCTCGGCCAGCGTCGACTGGCGGGCGGTGAGATAGGCGCGGTTGTCGTCGCTGCGCGCACCGCGGCCGGCGAAGAACGATCCGATCTCCGAGGCCATGGTCGCGCCGTTCGCCTTGGCGTTCTGCGACACGAAGCCGATCGGGTCGCGCGCCGTCGACATCGCGTCCGTTAGTGCCTGCAACGTCACGCCGTTGCCCTCGGCGCCCGGGACCGCGGCCGACAGCCCGTCCCGCAGCCGCCACACCGCGCCACCCGCGCCGGGATCGACCGCGGTGTTGAGTTCGAGCCGCCCGGCGAGGCCGGTCAGCGGGCCGGGGTTGCCGTCGAGAAACAGCCCTTCGCCGGAGGCATCGAGTGCCGCCGGCAGCATCAGATCGCGGAAGCGCTCGATCAGGTCGTTGGCGTAGCGGTCCATCTCGGCGTCGAACTCCGGCACGATCTGGTCGCGCACCTCGAACAGCGCCCCGAGCGAGCCGCCGTCGAACAGCCCGCTGCCGCTGCCTGCCGGCACCGCGACCGGGCCGCCGGCGGCGCCCTGGTCCTGCATCAGCTGCCCGAGCTGCACACCGACCGTCATCTCCGGCGTCACCACGTTCGGCGCCGGCGTGAACTTCAGCGGAAACACCCGGCCGTCAAGCAGCAGCCCGCCGTTCTGCGCGTAGAGCGCCACCTGATCGCCGTCGCGCTTGACCGCGCGGACCGGGATG
Organism: uncultured Alphaproteobacteria bacterium; assembly: GCA_963773555.1. GTDB lineage: Bacteria > Pseudomonadota > Alphaproteobacteria > Rhodobacterales > Rhodobacteraceae > Amaricoccus. Next base: position 17,532 of record CAVZCB010000039.1, on the reverse strand, counting down.
ATCGAGGAGATGCCGTCGATGATCCGGCTGCGCTCGTCCTGGAGGCCGGTGACGTCGACGCCCTTGGGCGCCAGCGTCGCGATCTTCTTGTTGATGTCGTCGACCGCCTGCAGCGCGTCGTTGACCTGAGTGACCTGCCGGTTGATCTCCGCGTCGGCCTCGGTCCGGAGCCGCACGTTCTCGTCGGCGACGCGGTTGACCGTGGCGGCCAGGTCCCGCGCGGCGTTGACCGTGTCGGTGAGCTTGGTCGTCGATTGCGGCGAGGCGGTCGCCGACATCAGCGCGGTCTCGAGCCGGGTCGCCAGCGTCGAGAGCGCGTTGTCGCTTCCCGGCTCGCCGACTGCGGCCATGATCCGCTCGTAGCTGTCCGATCGGGTTCCGGCCGCGCCGAGAGCCGCGTCCATGCCGCGGCGCTCGGCGGTCAGGAACGGGTTCTCCGCCCGGCTGTTGCCGCTCACCCGCACGCCCGAGCCGTAGCCGCCGAGCGACAGCGACGACAGTTCGGTCGTGCGCTTGCCGAAGCCGGGCGTCATGGCGTTCGCCACGTTGTTGGCGATGGTGTCGGCCAGCCGCGCGGAGGCCGCGAGGCCCGAAGCGGCGTTGTTCAGCGCGCCGGAAATGCTCATCGGGTAATCCTCCGCTCGGGCCTAGGAGACGTCAGCGCTTCAGGTTGGTGGTTTCCTGCAGCATCTCGTCGACGGTCTGGATGATCTTGGCGTTCGACGAATAGGCCCGCTGGGTCTGGATGAGCTGGGTGAGCTCGTTGGCGATGTCGGTGGTCGACTGCTCGCGGGCGAACCCCTCGATGCCGCCGGTCGGTCCCGAGCCCGCGTCCCAGAGGAACATCGAACCGGCCGCGCGCGACAGCGAGAACGCCTGGTTGTCGAGCACCTTCAGCCCGTTCGGGTTCGGGACGTCCGCCACGGGGATCTGGTAGATCACCTTGGAGAAGCCGCTCGAGTAGCTGGCATACATCATGCCCTTCTCGTCGACCGAGACGCCGGTGAAGGTGCCCGCCGGGTTGCCGTCCTTGGTCACGCCGACCGGCGAGAACGTCGAGGAGAGCTGGCTCAGGTGCTGCTCGCCGCCGGGCGTGGTCGAGCCGATCCCGATGGTGATCGCCTGGTTCGGCAGGTTCAGCGTGATCTCGCCGGTGGCCCCGTTGTAGGCGGTCGAGAGCGGCGCGGTGCCCGGCACCGTCTGGGTGACGCTGGCCGGTGCCCCGGCGTTCGGCGGCACGTCGCCGAAGACGATCTCGAAGGTGCCCGCCGACAGTCCGGTCGCCTGATCGGTGATGTCCATCGTCCAGGTGTTGGTCTGCGGCGCGCCGGGTGCGGCGACGGTCGGCGTGAAGCTCATCGCCAGCGTCTGCGAGGCGCCGAGGTTGTCGAAGTCCTCCACCGTCACCGGCAGCGCGGTGCCGAGCGCGCCCGACTTGGTCTCGGTCGCCGGCAGGTTGGCGTTGAGCTTGATCGTCGAGGTCGGCTCGACCGCGACCGAGGCGCGGTTGATCTGCACCGGCGACAGGCCGGCGGCGCTGTCACGCGGCTGCGGCGGGATGTTGCCGTCGAGATCGGCCGGCCAGCCCATCAGCACCAGGCCCGAGGGCGTGCGCAGATAGCCGTTGGCATCGGGCAGGAACGACCCAGTGGTAGTCAGCATCAGCGGCAGGTCGGCAGTGTTCTGGCCGACCGAGGCGAGGGCCGTCACTGGCAGCATGCCGCGTCCGGTCAGCGCGAGGTCGGTGGCGTTCGCCGTCGTCGCCAGCGCGCCCTTGGCTTCGATGTCCCAGATCGCGCTGGTGCGGACGCCGCCGGCTGTGAACCAGCGACCGCCGCCGATCGTGCTCTGCGTGGCGCTGCCGCTCACCGCCATCGAGGAGAAATCCACGTCGGAGCGCTTGTAGCCGTAGGTCTGCGAGTTCGCGATGTTGTCGGAGATGGTCGCGAGCTTGTTGGCATTGGCGTTCAGGCCGGAGACGCCAGCGTTCAGCGACGAAGAGATGCTCATGCTCGGTCCTTTGTCCGTGAGGGGGTCGATCGGATCTGGCGGCATCCTTCGGTGCGGCGGCTTAAAATCCCGCTAACGGGGCCGGGCCTCGGATTTTCACGATTCGAAGTGGCGGAGCAGGGTGATCTCCACCCGCCTGTTGCGCGAATCGGTCGGGTCGTCGGTCACCGCGCCGCGGTCGGACTTGCCGGTGACACGCGAGATGCGCGCGTCCGCCACCCCTGCCGCATCGAGCAGGGTGCGCGCAAGCTGGGCACGATCCGCCGACAACCGCCAGGGATCCGGGCCGGTGCGGTCGACGTCCCCGGCCGCCAGATACCCGGTTACCGCGACCTGATTGACCGTGCGCGACAGCACGCGCCCGATCATCTGAACGAGGTCCTCGAAGATCGGCTGGGGCTCCGCGGTCGGTCCGTCGAACAGCGGCGATCCCTCGATGTCGAACACCTCGATGATCAGACCCTCGTCGGTGATGCGCGTCCGGATGTGCGCGAGCATCGGGTCGGCTTCCATCGCGTCGCCGCTGCCGCCCATCAACTCCTGCTCGACCTCGTAGAGGCTCTCGTCGGGCGTGCCGGGCACGTCGAGCTTCTCGGGATCGCCCTTCTGTCCGGTCTCGTCCTTGTTGAGCACGTCCTGGCTGAACATCGAGTCGCCATCGAACGGCCCGTCGCCGCCGCCGCGGCTTTCATGGATCGGAATCGTCGGGCTGAAATAATCGGCGAGCCCGAGCCGGGTCTTCTCGTCGGTGACGCTCAGCAGCCACATCAGCAGGAAGAACGCCATCATCGCCGTCACGAAGTCGGCGTAGGCGACCTTCCACGCGCCGCCATGGTGGCCACCGCCCACCACGGTCTTGCGCCTGACGATGATGATGTTCCCCGCCTTGCGGTCCATGCCCCTACCCCCTCATTCCCCGAGCCCGGTGGTAGACCTCAAATCTGAACCCGCGGTTACCGCTCCGCTGCAGCGCACCCGGCAAACTCTGCCGCATTGCAGGCAAGCCGTTCAGACTTTGGCAACCATTGCCGCCGTTAGCTGTCCCCCGCGTCCCTGTCCCCCGCGCGAGTTCGCCCATGCCGCCCACCGCCAACGTGCTCACCCAGAAGCTGCGGCACGGCGGCGTCGCGCGGTCGCCGCTCGCCGATACCGAGCTTCTCGGCGAGACCTTCGCGCGCGGCGTCGAGGACCGGATGCGGGTGCTGGTCAAGACGCTGATCGGCACCGCGGTGGGCGCGGCGCGCGTCGCCAAGCTCTCGGACGCCACGGCGGAACTCACCGGCCCCGCCGTGCTCGGGCTCGTCGACGTCGAGGACGCCGACACCCCCGGCCTGATCGCGGTCGAATCCGATCTCGCCTACCACCTCGTCGATCTCACGCTCGGCGGCGACCCGGTACAAGCCCCGCAGCCCGAGACGCGCCCGCTCACCGCCATCGACATGGCGGTCTGCCGGCTGCACCTCGAGGCGATCCTCGCCGCCTTCGCCCACGCGATCGGCGCCAATCTCGGGCGGCCGCTGACCAAGGGCCTGACCGTACGCGACCTGCGCCAAAACCTGTCACAGCTCCGGCTGGCGCCCGACTACATCGACGTGCTGGTGTTCGGCATGGACCTGACGCTCGGCGAGGCCGGTCGCCACGGGCGGTTCCGGCTGATCCTGCCGCTGTCGGCCCTCGACGTGATCCGCGCCTCGATCCAGGCCCGCAACGTGCAGGCCGCGCGCGACCGGCCGAACGACCTCTGGAAGACGCTGATGCGCCGGGCCGCCGCCAACGCGCCGGTCCTGGTCGACGCCGTGCTGCACCGCCAGTCCCTGAGCCTCGCCGCGTTGCAGGGCCTCCAGGTCGGCCAGGTGCTGGAGATCCCGCGTCAGGCGGTCAAGGAGATCCAGCTCACCATCCCGCAGCCGGCCGGCCGGACCGCGGTGCTCGCGCTCGGCCGCCTCGGCGCCTACCAGGACAACAAGGTGATCAAGCTGGTGACCGCGCCGGATCGCCGGGTCGGCCTCCACATCGACCGGGCCCTGAAGGCCGCGCCGGAACCCGCCCCCGATCCCCGCGCCGCCGAACCAAGGGACGCTTCGACGGACCCGCCCGCGGACCTGGAGACATCGGGAGCCGACGCCCTGCCGGAGTGACTTGCGGGAAAGCGCCCGCCCGGCGCTCGGGCAGTCCGCCCCATCTCCCAGTGCCGGGATATGCGCTCAGCCCGCCCGCCGCCCGTCAGCGCCCTGCAGCGAGCCCGAGCCGCATCACCGCCCGCCGGAGCGGCGGGGTTCCGTGCAGCGCCTTCAGCCCGGCCCGCCGCAGGTCGCGCAGCGGCCGGGCGCCGGCCATCGCCGCCCGGTTCAGCGCGTCGAGCCCGGCCATCCGCAGCAGCACGTCGGGATGCCGCCGCCGGTTGTAGCGCGACAGAAGATCCGGCGCGCCGATGTCGCCGCCCGCCTCCCGCGCCGCGATGCAGAGGTCGAGCAGGGTCGCGATGTCGCGCAGGCTCATGTTCAGCCCCTGCGCCCCGATCGGCGGCACCACGTGCGCCGCCTCGGCCACCAGTGCCGTGCGCGGCCCGTCGAGCCGGCTCGCGACCTGCGCTGCGATCGGCCAGAGCCGCCGCGGGCTCGCCAGCCGCAGCGCTCCCAGAACGCCGCAGCCCCGTGCGTTCAGCGCCGTCTCGAAGGCCTCCGTCGGCATCGAAGCCAGCGCCGCGGCGCGCGGTCCGTTTTCCATCCACACCACCGCCGAGCGGTGCGCTCCCTCGCGGTCCGGCAGCGGCACCAGCGTGAACGGCCCGCCGGAGCGATGGATCTCGGTGGAGACGCCGTCGTGCGGGAGCGCGTGGGTGATGGTGAATACCACCGCCTTCTGACCGTAGCCCCAGCGCCTCACCCCGATGCCGAGCGCCTCGCGCACCGCGCTGTCGCGGCCGTCGGCCGCCACCACCAGCGCCGCCCGCACCTGGGTCGCATCCGACAGCGCCACCAGGTTCGCATCGGTCCGCGGCGTCACCCGGTCCACCCGGACGCCGGCGCGGAGCTGCGCCTGCGGCAGCTCGTCGAGCCGTGCCACCATCTCGCGCCGCAGCAGCCAGTTCGGCAGGTTCCACCCGAACACCTCGGCCCCGAGCTCGCGCGCCTCGAAATCCGCGATCTCGCGGATCGTGCCCTCGGGGCCGCCCGCGTCGGCGATCCGCATGACCCGCAGCGCCGCCGCCTCCGGCGCCAGCCGCTCCCAGAGCCCGGCGCGCCGGAGAAGCTCGACCGCGGGCGTCAGGAACGCCGTGCTCCGCAGGTCCGACCCCTCCGCCTCGGCGGAGGTCGCCGGCGGCACCGGATCGACGCAGACCACCCGGAACCCGGACGCCGCGAACGCCGCGGCGGCGGTCAGCCCCGCGACCCCGCCACCCGCCACCAGAACGTCGCTCGAGATCCGCTCCATGCCCGCGATCCTAGATCAGGCGAGCTGCGCGAGAAAGCCCGCCAGATCCTCGGTGGCGTGATGGACGTGGCGATGCGCCGCCGCCGGCCCGACCAGCACGGTGCGCATCCCGAGCCCGTGCGGCACCACGAGGTTGCGGGGGTCGTCCTCGAACATCGCCCCGCGCTCCGGCGCGAGCCCGTCGAGCGCGAAGATCGCCGCGAAGGCCGCCGCCTCGGGTTTCGGCAGGTAGCCCGCGTCCTCGAAGCCGTAGAGGCGGTCGAAGCAGCCGTCGAGCCCCACCGATCGGGTCACCCGCCGCGCGTGCTCGCGCGAGCCGTTGGTGTAGACCACCTTCCGCCCCGGCAGCCGGCCGATCGCCGCGCAGAGCTCCGGCGCCGGTAGCAGATGCCCGAGGTCGATGTCGTGCACCTCGACGAGATAGGGTTCCGGATCCGCGCCATGCTCTCGCATCAACCCAGCGAGCGTGGTGCCGTGGGTGCGCCAGTAACGATTCCGGATCACGTCCGCCTCCGCCGCCTCCACACCGAGGGTCCGCATCACGTAGCCGGTCATCCGCGCCTCGATCTGGTCGAACAGCCGGGCCGCGGGCGGATAGAGCGTGTTGTCGAGATCGAAAACCCAGGTCTCGACGTGAGCGAAGAGGTGACGGACCATAGCCACCTTCTACCGCTCCCGTCCGGTGCCCGGCAAGCCTCCGGGTTCCCGTCTCCGAGGCCAGCGCAATCGGTGGATGCCGACCCGGATACCGCGCCCCCCGAGGGCCGAGCATATCGGCCGCATCGCATTGTCTCCGTCGCTTGGGGAGAGCCTTCACGTCTCCGAATGCAGTGCTCTCACTTGGTCGGCCGGTAAAAAGAACGTCTAATTCTGGCCCTTCACTTCTAGATATATCAATAGGTTAGCGTAATATCACGCGTAGACACCGGTGATCTCCAGGGGGCCTGCACCCGCTCTGTCGACCGGCCGGATCAGGATTCGGAACCGGAATCGCGCGCTCAATTCGCGCGCGCGGACTCTTTAAGCTCGACCCCATGTCTCCCGCCCCGGCTGGTCAGAAAGATGCCTGCGCGCTCCTGCTCGACGCGATCGATCTCGGTGTATTCCGGCCGGGGGACCGACTGGTGGAATCCGATCTCGCAGAGCGGTTCGGCGTGTCGCGCACGCCTGTCCGCGAAGCGTTGCAGCGGCTCGAGACCCAGGGCGTGCTGGCCCGGGACGGCCGAAGCCTCGTCGTCGCCTCCCTCGACCATGACCAGCTCGGCGAGCTCTACGTGGTGCGCGCCGAACTCGAGGGCCTCGCCGCCCGGCTCGCCGCCTGGCACGCGGCGCCCGAGGAGGTGCGCGTGCTTCGTGAGATGGCGGCCAAGGACCGTCTCCTCGTCGATCGGCCCGACCAGCTCGCCCGCGCCAACAAGCGGTTTCATCGCCAGATCCACCTTGCGAGCCACAACCGCTACCTCGTTCAGCAACTGGAGATGGTGCATCGCGCGATGGCGCTCATGGCCACCACCTCGCTGGCCGTGGAAGGCCGCAGCGCCATGGCGCTCGACGAGCACGATGCCATCATCACCGCCATCGAGGCCCGCGATGGCGAGGGCGCCGAAGCGGCGATACGCGCCCATATCAGCCGGGCCTTCGAGGTCCGACTCCGGATCGACGCCGAGCAGCAGGCCGCCGCTGAAGACATCCCGGGTGCCGCGACGTCCTGAAGAGCGGCTGGAAACGAGCCTCGGCCACGGAGTCGAGGGTCGAAGCCTCCTCCGAACTCAGCGGCCGCGATAACCGCTTCGTGCGGGCGGCACCCAGCCGGCGGGCGGTATCGCCGGCGCGAACACCTCCACGAGCAGCGGGTGGCACACGGCCGCATCGCTCGAATGCCCGGCGCCGCAGTCGCCGCCCGGACAGGCTGATAGCGCGCCGAGAAGATCGATCTCGGCGAAGATCTCGAGAAAATCCCCCGCCCTTGCCGGGCTCGCCTTCATGAAATACCGGCCGCCGTCGTGGCTGAACCCCGTGCACATGAAGACGTTGAGCACGTCATGAACGTGCAGCTCGGCTTCGGCGAAACCCAGCCCTGCGTGGTCGGCCAGCGCGCGCGTCAGGTTCGAGTGGCAACAGTGATGATAATCGCCGCCCGACAGCAGCCGGTGCGTGTAGGGGTCGCAGCGGGTGCCGATGACGTCGTGAACCCGGCCGCCCCAAGCGTCGACGCCGTACCAGTCGAGACTGTCCTCGATGATCGTCGCCATCGGCCGCAGGTGCGGCAGGTTCGACCAGAGCCGGTCGCCGGTCGTCACATGCGTACCGTGCAGCGCGCGGGTCTTGCCGGAGAAGAACCGCTCCCCGAGGTCGTCGGCCGACCAGAGGTTGAGATCGCCGACCTGGGCGCCGACGGGACAGGATATGCGAAAGACTTGGCCGGCGGCCACGGTGAAGGTTCGCGCCTCGCGCGGCGGGATCGTAACGGCGGCGGCGCGCGTCCAGCCGTCGCGGTCGGCGCGGTAACCGGCGAGATCTGGCGGCGGCAGGGAGTCGGCAGGGTAGACGACGACCGGCGCGATGGCCCGGCGGTCGGCGGCGTCGGGGGGCGGGACGTGCTTGATCGGCATAGCGAACCGCTAGCCGAATTCGAGGGACCGCGCCAGCCGAAGCGGCGCGGCGCGTCGCGAGACGAATTGCATTCCCGGGATTTGCCGGATAAGCGCGGGCGCGCGCCCCTGGCGGGGCAAGGGATGGACTGGAGGACTGACGATGCGCGTCTATTACGACCGCGACTGCGACATCAACCTGATCAAGGACAAGAAGGTGGCCGTGGTCGGCTACGGCAGCCAGGGCCACGCGCATGCGCTGAACCTGCGCGATTCCGGGGTGAAGAACCTCGCCGTGGGCCTGCGCGACGGCTCGCCATCGGCGAAGAAGGCCGAGGCCGAAGGGCTGAAGGTGATGTCGATCGCCGAGGCGGCCAAGTGGGCCGACGTGCTGATGATGACGATGCCGGACGAACTGCAGGCCGACACCTACCGGAAATACATCCACGACAACCTGCGCGACGGCGCGGCGATCGCCTTCGCCCACGGCCTCAACGTCCACTTCGGCCTGATCGAAGCCAAGCCCGGCGTCGACGTCATCATGATGGCGCCGAAGGGCCCCGGCCACACCGTCCGCGGCGAGTTCGTCAAGGGCGGCGGTGTGCCCTGCCTCGTCGCCGTGCACAACGATGCCTCCGGCAACGCGCTCGAGATCGCCAAGAGCTACTGCGCCGGCATCGGCGGCGGGCGCTCGGGGATCATCGAGACCGACTTCCGCCAGGAATGCGAGACCGACCTCTTCGGCGAGCAGGCGGTGCTGTGCGGCGGGCTGGTCGAGCTGATCCGCATGGGCTTCGAGACGCTGGTCGAGGCCGGCTACGAGCCGGAGATGGCCTACTTCGAGTGCCTGCACGAGGTGAAGCTGATCGTGGACCTGATCTACGAGGGCGGCATCGCCAACATGAACTACTCGATCTCCAACACCGCGGAGTATGGCGAGTACGTGTCGGGGCCGCGGATTCTGCCGCGCGAGGAGACCAAGCGGCGGATGAAGGAGGTGCTCGAGGACATCCAGACCGGCAAGTTCGTCTCGGCCTTCATGGCGGAGAACGCGGTCGGCCAGCCCTCGTTCAAGGCGACCCGGCGGCGCAACGACGCCCATCAGGTCGAGGAAGTCGGCGAGAAGCTGCGCGGGATGATGCCGTGGATCAGCTCCGGCAAGATGGTCGACAAGAGCCGCAACTGACGGCCATCGATGGCGGGCCGAAGGCGGCCCGCACTCGATGTTCGCGGAACGGGTGCGATCCGGTTGAAGCCACATGATGACTGCCAGTTCGGGGTGAGAATCTGGCAAGGCGCTGAAATTTCGCGGCTTTCTGCATATGGAGTCCGGCGGCCGCCCCCGGACCGTCCCGACCGCGCGCCCCGCCCAAACCGCTCGCGCACAGGCGCGAAACGCCCCTTACCACAATCCAGGTAGGATAGCAGCCTTCACCGCCTCCGGTCCAAAGTCACCGTCACCGCAATCATCGCATTGGACGGATGCCAAGCGGGTATTGCGACACCGATGGAACGTGTCGCGCCCTCACCGACGCCACGGTTAGAGGTATCATTCCCCGATGCGGTCCTGCCTCAAGCAGCCAGTAGTATGAAAATGGAGATAATTCGGGCCTTGTGGTTCATTATAAATCAATAGGTTAGCATAATATCCCGCGCGGACATCGGCCGGAGCGACGCTTGAGCAGCGCCCCTGTCACCGCAATCCGGTCTCTTCCAGCAGCCCCTTGCGCTTGGCTTCGTAGTAGTAGCCCCGCGCATACCACGAGACCGCCTCGTCCGGATCGCCGTCGGCCACCAGCCAGGCCCCTCGCAGGTAGCGCACGCCGTAGGTCAGGTTCGTCTCCGCGTCGAGCAGGCCCGAGGGCCTGCCGCGATACCCCATCGTCCGCGCGGTCTCGGGGCGGATCTGCATCAGCCCGTAGTAAGGTCCGTTGCGGGCCGTGGGCACATACCGGCTCTCGCGCACCACCACCCGCTCCACCAGATCGACGGGCACCCCGTTGCGGAAGGCCTGCTCGACGATCATCGCCCGCAGTTCGGGGGTCTCGTTGGGGTGAAGTCCCGCGCGGCTCACTTCGGGCCGGTGCCCGCCGCAGGCAGCCAGCGCCAGGGCCAGGACGATGCCCGGCAACGCTACCCCGGCGGAATGGAGCCGGCGCCTCATTCGCGTCGTCAGCCGGTCGAGGCGCATGGCTCAGTCAAGATCGATCACGCCGTCGACGGCGTGTTCGAAGTCCTGCCCCTCGATGGTGAGCACCATGCGCACCTTGAGCCCGCCGCTGTCGAGCCCGGCCTCGCGTACCTGCCGCTCGATCGCCTGCTGCGATGTCACCCCGACGTGCTTGAGGAACTTCCGCATCGACATGTTGAACCGGTCTTGATCCATCGCCCGCTCCCGTTAACCGCGCACTTGCGTCGAAGTTGACGAAAACCCGCCGCAGTCGCAAGGCTGGAGAAGGCGATGACCGGGCTCGGGGACCTGACATGCGCACCACGATCATTCTGATCCTTTTCGGCCTGGCGGCGTGCGGCAGCAGCACCCCCGCGGGCGTGCGCCCCGAGGAGGCCGGCGTCAGCCGTCACGACGGCATCGTGACCATGTCCTCGACCGGAACGCTCTGGAATCCGGTCTCGCCCGACTGGCGCGAGGCGCAGGCCGGCGCCGACCGCCGCTGCCGGCGCTGGGGCTACGCCGGCGCCGGATCCTATTCCGGCTGGCAGGAAGCCTGCGAGGTGTACGACTTCCACGGGCGCTGCGTGCGCACCACCGTCACTCGGTTCTATCCCTGCACCGGCTGAACCGGGCTCATCCCACCGGGACGTGCAGCTCGCGGTAGCGTGTCGCCGGCGCGCCCTGTGCGGTGCCGACGCCGCCGCCATACCACCCCATGCCGACGCCGACCCCGCCTGCGTTCCCGGTCCCCACCGAGAACCCGATCGCGGGCCAGCCGCCCATCCCGCCCGACCACATCGGCTCCGGCGCCGCTGACGCCTGGCCCCGAGCGATTCCCGAGCCGCAACTGACCATGACGACCGGCGCCGATTGGCCGTAGTCGGGCATCAGCAGTTGCGCGGGCGCCTGGAAGTCGGCGGTGAAGTATGGGGTCTCCGCCCGGCAGGCCGCCCCGCGCAGTTCCTCCCGCGTCGATCCCGCGGGAACCGCCCGGACCAGCAGCGCCGTCTCGCCACGCGTCACCGGCTGCGCCACCCCGTCGCGCGGAACCGCCCGGACCGTCGGTATCCCCGGAGGCGGAGCCTCCGGGGACACGCATCCCGCCAACGCCAGTCCGCACACCAGCCATCCCGTCCGCATCCGTTCTTCCTCCCCGTAAAATCCCCGCCCGTGGTCGAACCGCCAGCGATGGTTAGCAAGAAATTAACCCCGATGCGGCCTCGTAGATCCAACAAGAAGAGGCCGCCGATGATCAGACTGTCGCTTAGTGCCCTGATTGCCCTCGCCTGCCCCTTGGCAGCGCTGGCCGACAGCATCAACCTGCACTCTGACTACGCAGTGGACGAGATCACCGTCAGCCGACCGGACGCGGTGATGCGCGGCCGCGTCGAAGGCAAGGTCGGGCATTTCTATGGCGGGGTCGCAGCGGCGACTCTGCCACAGCCTGACGACGCCGCGGACGTCGACGTCTACTTCGGGATGCGGCCAACTCTCGGTCCGGTGGCGATGGACGTGAACTACGCCCGCGACCTCGAGGCCGACTGCTGCGGCGACCTCGCGCTCGTGCTTTCCCGGCCGCTCGGCGAGCGCGCGCAGCTCGGGGCCCGCGTGCGCTACGACGCCGCCGGCGAAACCGCCGAGACCGAGGCCCGCGCCTCGGTGACCGTGTTCCGCGGCACCAGCCTCGGCGGCGGGGTCGGCACCCGGCTGGGCGGTGGCGATGCCGCCGCGGGCGACGTCGGCTTCGACGTCGGCCTCAGCCGCCAGCTCGCCGCGATGTGCGCGCTCAACCTGCGCTACCGCGACGCGATCGCAGCGGCACCTCGGGCCGAAATGTCGCTGAACGTGAATTTCTGAGCCGAGTGGCAGCGGCGGCAGGGTCAGGCGGTGGTCCGGCGTACGCGCCAGGCGACCAGCGCCTGGGCCCCTCCGGCCGCGAGGAGCTGAATCCCGAGCAGGAAGCCGAGCAGCCAGCTCGCCGCCTGCGGCAGGTTTCCGAACAGCACCAGCGCGCAGACGATCGCAACCAGCCCACTCGCCATCACCCATATCCAGTCCTGCATCGGCCGGATCATCAGCGCGAAGACCACCCGGGCGATGCCCCCGACCAGAAACAGCACCAGCATCAGGAAGGTCACCGCCACCAGCCCTGCAGCGGGATTGCTGACCAGCAGGTAGCCGACCAGCATCTCCAGCGCCACGGTGACAAGCTGTAACCAGAAGTAAGGCACCTGCGTCGCCCCGATCAGCGAGATGATCTGCACGATCCCGCTCAGGATCAGCAGCCAGCCGAGCAGCGAGAGCAGGCCCATGCTCATGAACGCCGGAAACACCAGCGCGATCAGGCCCGCGAGCATCATCACCCCGCCCTGGATCAGGAACAGCAGCGAGCGCTTGCGGATCGTGTCGCGCACCGCCGCTCGCAAGACCGCCGATGCCTCGTTGACCGTCACTGCCATTGCCCCGCTCCCTTCCCGGACGATCCTGCCGATCCCGGCCCGACCTGACTAAGCCCGACCTGACCAAGCCCGACCCTCGCCCGAAATCGCCGGGCTGTCCAGCAGGTCGCGCTTCCCACGCAGGGCAATCGCTCGAAGCGCTAAAAGGGGATTCCCCGGATCAGGACGGAGTGATTCATAGGAGGCCTCCAGTAGCGAGGGTTCCCTATGTCCGGCACGGCTCTTCTCGATCATTTCTCCGCCCTCGAAGACCCGAGGCAGGCGTGGAAGGTGGTCTATCCCTTATCCGAGGTTCTGTTTGTCGTGCTTTGCGGGACGATGGCCGGGGCGGAGGACTTTGCAGAGATCGAACGCTGGGGGCGGCGCAAGCTCGATTTCCTCCGCCGGCTCTCACCGTTCGCGCGGGGGGTGCCGTCGCACGATACCTTGACCGACGTGATGAACGCGCTTCCTGCGACGCTGTTCGCGGAGTGCTTCACCGCCTGGGTCGAGAGCCTGCGCGCGGCAGAGCCTGATATCGTGGCGATCGACGGCAAGACTTCGCGCCGCGCCCGGCGCGGCGACGGTCCGGCGCTGCATCTGGTTTCAGCCTGGGCGAGCCGCCAGCGGCTGGTGCTGGGACAAGAGGCCGTCGGCGGCAAGGGCAACGAGATCACCGCCATTCCGCTGCTGCTCGCGCGGCTGGAACTGACCGGCGCGCTCGTCACCATCGACGCCATCGGCTGCCAGCGCGAGATCGCGCAGGCGATCCGCGGCAAGGGGGCGGACTACCTGCTGGCGTTGAAGGACAACTGGCCCGCCCTGGCCGAAGACGTGCGGCTCTACTTCGACCGCGAACCCGCGAGGGCCAGCGACTGCCACCAGACCACCGACGGCGACCACGGTCGCATCGAGGTCCGCCGCCATGTCGTCAGCCACGACGTCGGCTGGCTCGCAGGCAGCCGCCGCTTTCCCGGCGAGCCGCGCTTTCCCGGCCTCGCCATGATCGGAATGGTCGAGGCCGAGGTCGAGCGCGGCGGCAAGACCAGCCTCGCCCGGCGCTACTATCTCTGCTCCGCCCCGCTCAGCGCAAAGGCCTTCGCCCACGCGGTCCGCGCCCACTGGGGCATCGAGAACCGGCTGCACTGGGTCATGGACGTCGTCTTCCACGACGACCTGATGCGGCTCAGAACCGGCCACGGACCCGCCAACATGGCAACCATCCGCCACGCCGCGCTCAATCTCATCCGCGCCATTCCCGACAAAGCCAGCCTCAAGATCCGCCGCAAAACTGTCGCATGGGACGACGACTATCTCCTCCGCGCTCTGGTTCAGCCTTCGCAATGAGCCTTCGAGCGATTCCCCTGCTGCGGCATCGGCCAGCCCGCGGGTCACGCGTCGTCCGGACCGGCGCGGGGAAACCGCTGCGTCGCCTCGAGGGTGTCGAGGTTCATGTGATTGCGCATGTAGCGTTCGGAGGCCTGACGCAGCGGCTGGTAGTCCCAGGGGAAATAGGCGCCGTTGCGCAGCGCCGCGTAGATCAGGTGCCGGCGGGCCTGGCTCGCGCGCACGTCCTCGTCGAAGCGGGCGAGATCCCAGCGCGCCTGCGCCAGCGCGGTCAGGCGGCCCATGACCTCGGCGTGCTCCGCGTTGGACGCGAGGTTGTGAAGTTCGTGCGGATCCGCCTCGAGGTCGAACAGCTGCGGCGGATCGGCGGCGCAGAGCACCAGCTTGTGCCGGCCGTCCCGCAGCGCCACGAGCGGGGCGCAGGAGCCTTCGGCGGCGTATTCCATCGGCACCGGCCCGCGGCCGGCCGAACCGTCCGCCAGCCCGACGAGGCTCTCCCCGTCGATCCACGGCGCCAGCTCGGCGAGATCGAGGCCGCAGAGCTCGGCCAGGGTCGGCGTCACGTCGAGGGTGGAGACCGGATCGGAGATCCGCCTTGGCGACAAGCCGGGGGCGGCGATCATCAGCGGCACCCGGGCCGAGCCCTCGCGGAAGCTCATCTTGAACCAGAGGCCGCGCTCCCCGAGCATGTCGCCGTGGTCGGACACCACGACGACGATGGTGTCCTGCTCCATCCCGCTCCGGCGCAGCACGTCGATCAGCTCGCCGATCCGGTCGTCGACGTAGGAGAGGCTGGCGAAGTAGCCGCGCCGGGCCCGGCGGATGTCCTCGGGCCGGATGTCGAACGCGCTGTGGTCGCAGGCGGCGAGCAGCCGCCGGGAATGCGGGTCCTGCCGCTCGAACGGCAGCGCGGGCACCTCCGGGTCGAGCGCGGGGCAGTCGGCATAGAGGTCCCAGAACCGCCGCCGCGCGACGTAGGGGTCGTGGGGGTGGCTGAAGCTGACCGTCAGGCACCAGGGGCGCGGGTCGCGGCCGCGAGCGAGATCGTAGAGCCGCGCGCTGGCGTGGTGGGCCACCTCGTCGTCGTACTCGAGCTGGTTGGTGATCTCGGCCACGCCCGCGCCGGTCACCGAACCGAGGTTGTGGTACCACCAGTCGATCCGGGCGTCGGGGTTGGCGTAGTCCGGCGTCCAGCCGAAGTCGGCGGGATAGATGTCGGTGGTCAGCCGCTCCTCGAAGCCGTGCAGCTGGTCGGGCCCGACGAAGTGCATCTTGCCCGACAGGCAGGTCTGGTAGCCGGCCCGGCGCAGGTGGTGGGCGAAGGTGGGGATGTCGGAGCCGAACTCGGCGGCGTTGTCGTAGACGCCGGTGCGGCTCGGCAGCTGGCCGGACATGAACGCCGCCCGGCCGGGCGCGCAGAGCGGGCTGGCGGTGTAGGCGTTGGCGAACCGCACCGAGCGGGCGGCGAGCGCGCGCAAGGCGGGCGCGTGCAGGAAGTCCGCCGGGCCGTCGGGGAACAGCGTGCCGTTCACCTGGTCGGCCATCAGGATCAGGACGTTCGGGCGCCTCACGCGCGCGCTCCGCGGCATTGCGCACGCGCAATTTCCGGCATGTCATTGATCTGCATGGGATTCATATTCGTTAATTGCGCGGAGCGGCGTCGGCGCCGCCGCTCCGCAACCTCGGGTCAGAGACCGAGCGACGCCTTCACCGCCGGCAGACCGGGCTGGCCGTCGATGGTCGTCACGCCCTCGAGCCAGGGGCCGAGCACGTCGGGATGGTCCTTCAGCCAGCTCTTGGCGGCTTCGTCGGCCGACTGGTCCTCGAGCATCCCCATCATCTCGTTCTCCATGTCGACGGTGAAGCTGAGGTTCTTCGAGCAGCTGCGCGGCGTTGGGGCAGTCGGCGATCCAGGCCTTGCGGGCGACCGTGAACACCTCGGCACCGCCGTAGTCCGGGCCGAAGTAGTCGTCGCCGCCGGAGAGATAGGTGATGTCGTGGACGACGTTCATCGGGTGCGGCGCCCAGGCGAGGAACACGATCCAGTTGTCGCGCTTCTCCGCCCGCGTCACCTGCGCCAGCATCGCCTGCTCGCCGGATTCGACCACCTGCCAATCGCCGAGGCCGAAGTCGTCGGCGTCGATCATCTTCTGGATGCTGGTGTTGGCCGGCGCGCCGCTCTCGATGCCGTAGATCTTCTCGTCGAACTTGTCGCCGTTCGGCGCCGAGATCCTTGAAGTCGGTGACGCCGGCATCGGCGACGTAGCTCGGCACCGCCAGGGTGAACTTGGCGCCGGTCAGGTTCTTCGCCAGCACCTCGACCTTGCCCGAGGCGTCGAGGTCGTCGCGGAACTTCTGCTGCGCCGGCATCCAGTTGCCGAGAAAGGCGTCGAGATCGCCGCCCTTCAGCGCCTCGTAGCCGATCGGCACCGACAGCGCCTTCACCTCCGGCTCGTAGCCGAGCCCGGAGAGCACGGTGCTCGCCAGCGCGTTGGTCGAGGCGATGTCGCTCCACCCCGGTCCCGACAGGCGGACGGTCTTGCAGCTGTCCGCATCGGCGGCGAAGGCAGGCACCGCGAGGCCCAGCGACGCGGCGAGAAGGGCAGTCTGGGTGAACTTCATGGGGTTTCGGCCTCCGGAAAGTGGGCTTCGGAAATAATCGGTGGCGGTCAGGTCGCTGCCACTCAGGCGAGAAGACGGGCCTTCTGCTCCGCGAATTCCTCCACGGTCAGAACACCGGCGGCGTGGAGATCGGCAAGTTGTCGGAGCCGGGCGATGCCCTCGTCGGTCAGGCCTCCGCCGCTTGGCGGCGCACCGACCGGGGCGGCCGGGGATCCGGGCACCGGCTGCGGCGCGGTCTGACGTCCGGCGACCCGGTTCGACACCGCCGTGGCGGTCCCGGCGATCACAGCGGTGCGTGCGGCGGTATGGGCGGCACGGCCGATCAGGCTTGGACGGCCCCGTCTCGATCCCAGCATCGTGTCAGACCTCCCCGCTATCGGCGGCAGCGAGAAGGCCCGCCCGCGCTTCGGCGATGACCTCCGGCGGAATGCGTTCGGAAAGGAGCAGACTGCCGCCCGCCCCGCGCACGGCTTGAGCGAAGCGCTGCGACCAGACGTGCTCGACGAGGATCGCCGCGGCGGTGCTGCCGGGGGCCAGATCCTCGGCCATCTCGTCGAGGTCGTTCTCGGAAAGGAGGCCGCGCACCTCGCCTTCGAGCCTGACGAACGCCGCGGCGACTTCGGGGCCGAGTTCCTGCATCTCGAGAATGGTGACCATGCCATCGGCATCCTTGCTGATCACCGCGAGGTCGAGGATCCGGACGAGGTCCCTGGCGATCAGGTCCGCCAGAGCCGGCGCGATGTCGCCGGTGAAGCGGTTGCCCTCGAAACCTATGATGACGAATTCGACCGGCCCGAGGTCGGAGATCCCGGTGGTACTGGTCATGCGATCCCCCCCTGTCGCCGCGACGCGCGTTGCCGTTCGGGATAGGGCAAATGGATGCGCGGAGCAACCGTGGCCTCGGGACCCGCTACTC
>CAVZCB010000038.1:0-50615 GCA_963773555.1 uncultured Alphaproteobacteria bacterium | reverse complement strand
ACGATATCGTGAGGTGGCGACCCCGGGCGGAGTCGAACCGCCGACCTACCGCTTAGGAGGCGGTTGCTCTATCCTCTGAGCTACGAGGCCACGGGCCTGTCTAGCCGGGACGCGGGCCGACAATCAAGCGCCCGTGTGTGCCGGTCCGGCGGGAGGCGGCGCAGCCTCGCCGACCGGGCTGAAGGAGAAAGCATGCTCGCACGACTGCGACTGGCGCTGCTCGCCGGCGTGTTCGCTCTCGGGCACGCCGTGTCCGCGACGCCACAGACCGTGACCACGCAGGCCGGGCTGCTGGCCCGCGAGGGCGGCGTGTACGAGGACCGTGGACTGAGGGGCTACGTGGCCAAGGTCGGGTCGCGGGTTGCGGCGTCGGCCGGGCTCCAGCCGTTCGCGTGGAGCTTTCAGGTGCTCGATACCCCGGAAGCCAATGCATTCGCGCTGCCGGGCGGGCAGATCTTCGTGACCCGCGGCATGCTGGCGCTGGTGGGCGACGAGGCCGAACTCGCGGCGGTTCTCGGGCACGAGATCGGCCACGCCGTTGCCGGGCATGGCCTCGCCGGACGGGGACGCGCGTCCGATCGCGAGCGTCGGGCCGCCGAATTCGAGGCGGACCGTCTGGGCATGGGCTTCCTGGTGGCGGCAGGCTACGATTCCTCTGCGCAGGCGGATTTCCTGGCGACGCTCGCGGCGAGCCAGACGCTGGAGGCCCGGCTCCGGGGCGCGATTCCGGTCCAGGGCGCCGGGGACCATCCGGCGATCGGCGACCGGCTGCACGCGGCGCGATCGGAAGCGGCCGCGCTCGGGCGCCACGGCATCCGCAATCGCGACGCCTATCTCGCCGCGATCGACGGCATAACCTGGGGCGACGGGCCGGCGCAGGGCTACGTCCGGGGGCGGACCTTCGTGCATCCGCGCCTCGGCTTCGCCTTCGATGCGCCTCCCGGCTACGTGGTGGAGAACCAGCCCGACGCGGTGGTTGCGAGCGGGCCGCGTGGCGCGGTGTTCCTGCTCGACAGTTTGCCGGATCCGGGCGTTTCGCCGGAAGCCTACCTGGTCCGGAGCTGGCTCCCCGAGATCGGGCAGGGCGTCGACACCGGCCGGGTCGACGGTCTGCGGCGCATCCGGCAGCACGGCCTTGTCGCCGCGCGGGGGCAGGTGGAGCTGGCCGGGCGGGACAGCCGGCGGGTTGCGGACCTGACGGTCGTCCGGCTCGCCGGCCGGATCTACCGGCTGACCGGGCTGCACGCGCCGGGGGATCGTGCCGCGGAAGCGGCGCTCACCGGCGCCGCCGCGAGCTTTCGCCCGCTGTCCGCGAGCGAGGCCGCCCGAACCCATCCGCTGCGGATCCGGATCCACAGCATCGAGCGCGGCGAGAACGTCGCCGCCCTGGCGCGGGCCATGCCGATCGCGGCCCCGGGAGAGCGGTTCGACGTGATGAACGGCCTGTTGCCCGGCACCGGCCTACGGGTGGGCGATCCGGTCAAGCTGGTGACGCAGTGATACCACGGCTTTGTCGCTCGACATTTTTCGGCGGATCAGCCCACGCATCGCTGCGATCTCTCGCGCGACGGTGCCGCTGCCGGATTTGACCGTCGGCAAATCCGGCATCGGACGCCCCTGCGGGGGGCGGCCGCGATCCCGTGGCCACCCGGGGCGCCCGCGCCCGGATGGAGGCGGACGGTCCAGGCCGCACCCCCTTCGCCTCCGCCATGGGCTCCGGCGAACGGCCCGGCCAAAGCTCCACAGGAGCTTCGGCTTGCCGGGCCGGGACTCGCGGGCCATGGGCCCGCTTCGGTCGACAGATGCACGCAGTGCACCGAGCGGTCAGCCTATTGGGGCGATTGGAATGAGCCGTGCGATCGTCAACCTGACCTGCGGTCCTGGCTCATGTGCTCAGCCGCATGAGCGCCGCCAGCATCACCGCGGCGCCATTCTCGATATCCGCCCAGTCGGTCCACTCCTGCGGCGCGTGACTGATCCCGGCGCGGCTGGGGACGAAGACCAGCGCGGACGGACAGAGCGCCTGCATGGTCTGCGCGTCGTGGCCGGCGCCCGAGGCCATCGCGATGGCGTCGACGCCGATCCTCGCCGCCTCTTCGTGCAGGAGGGCGGCGAGCCCGGCGTCGAGTGCGACCGGAGGAAGCCAGCTCATCGTCGCAATATGGCAGCGCAGGCCGTTCGCCGCGGCCGCATCGGCGATCCGTTCGCGCATGGCGGCGTCGAGACGCCGCATCGCCGCCTCGTCCGTGTCGCGCAGGATGACGGAGAACTCGGCGAGACCGGGAATCGTGTGCGGGAAGTTCGGTTCGAGCACCACCCGGCCGATCGTCACCCGCGACTGATCCGTGCCGGCGGTGGCGACGATCTCCGGGACCGCGGCGCCGACCGCCGCGAGACCCGCGAACGCGTCGGCGCGCAGGTTCATCGGCGTGGTGCCCGAGTGGTTGGCGCGGCCCTCCAGCCGGACGGCGAGGTTGCAGACGCCCGAGACCGAATGCGCGATGCCGACCGAGGTGCCGGCATCCTCGAGCGTCGGTCCCTGCTCGATGTGCAACTCCAGGTAGGCGCGCACCGAGCCGGGCGCCCACGCCGCCCTCGGCACGGCGGCGGGATCGAGCCCCTGGGCGCGCAACGCATCGGCGAGCCGCATTCCGTCTGAATCCGTGGCGCGTTCGACCCAGCCCTCGGCGACCTGGCCCGACACCGCCTGCGAGCCGAGCATGCCGCCGAAGCGGCCCTCCTCCTCGGCGAAGGCCACGACCTCGATCGGACGGGACGGCGTGAGGCCGGCGTCGCGGATCGCACGGACGCATTCGAGCGCCACGCAAACCCCGAGCGCCCCGTCGAAGGCGCCGCCTTCGGGCACCGTGTCGAGATGCGAGCCGGCCATGACGCACGGGGCGCCGGCGGGCCCGAACCGGCCGAAGACGTTGGCGACGGCGTCGGTCCTGACCGCTAGTCCGTCCGCGGCGAGCGTTTCGGCAAACCAGCCGCGCACCGCCATGTCGGCGTCGGAATAGCCGATGCGGTTGAACCCGCCGGTATCGGGGTTCCGACCGTAGGCGTTGACGGCGTCCAGCAACGCGCGCAGACGATCCGGGTCGATGCGCGGCGTGGTCGAAGTCACGAATTCCGCCATTGTTTCCAGTCTATTGTCAATGCGTTGCCGAACGATGCTGGACTCCCTGCAGGAATTTACTACCATGCCTTCCAGCAGATCAGCAAATGTCGCGAGGCACTGGACCATCCGGACAGGGGAGGGAAGAATGCGAAAATACCTGACGGCGGGACTGACCGCAGCCGCAATTGCACTGGCGGGCATGGCCGGGGCGCAGACGCCGCCGAACGTGCTGGTGGTGGGCCAGATCGCCGAGCCGAAATCGCTCGACCCCCATGCCGACACCGCCGTCAACGACTTCCGCATTCTGGTGAACCTCTACGACGGGCTGGTGCGCTACAAGCCCGGCACGCTGGAGGTGGAGCCCTCCCTCGCCGAGAGCTGGGACATTTCCGACGACGGCAAGACCTACACCTTCCACCTCCGCGACGGCATCAGCTTCCACGACGGCACGCCGTTCAACGCCGAGGCGGTGAAGTTCAACTTCGACCGGATGCTGAAGGAGGATCACCCGTACCACGACACCGGGCCGTTCCCGCTGGCGTTCTTCTTCTCTTCCGTCACCGGCGTCACGGCGGTCGACGATCTGACCGTCGAGTTCAAGCTCTCCGAGCCGTACGCGCCGTTCCTGTCGAACCTCGCCTATCCGACCGGCCTGATCGTCTCGCCGGCGGCGGTCGAGAAGTACGGCAAGGATTTCGGCCGTCACCCGACCGGCACCGGAGCCTTCAAGTTCGAGGAGTGGGACGCCAACAGCAAGGTGGTCGTCAGCCGCAACGAGGACTACTGGGACGGCCCGCCGCCGCTCGAGGCAGTGATCTTCCGGCCGATCACCGACGCCAACACCCGGATCGCCGAGATGCTCTCGGGCGGGCTCGACGTGATGGTCGAGGTGCCGCCCGACAGCCTGGCGCAGTTCCGCGACAATGCCTCCTTCCAGGTGTTCGAGCAGGCGGGCCCGCACCTGTGGTTCCTGATCCTCAACACCAAGGACGGCCCCTTCGCCGACAAGAAGATCCGGCAGGCGGTCAACTACGCGATCGACAAGAAGGCGCTGGTCGACAACATCCTCCAGGGCACCGCCGAGGTCGCCGCGGGCCCCACGCCCCCGGCCTTCGCCTGGGCGCACGACGACTCGCTCCAGCCCTATCCGCACGATCCGGACAAGGCGAAGGAACTCCTGAAGGAGGCCGGCTACGACGGCTCCGAGGTGACGTTCTATGTCACCGAGGGCGGCTCCGGCATGCTCGATCCGCTGGCGATGGGCACCGCGATCCAGGCCGACCTGCAGGAAGTCGGCATGCCGGTGAAGATCGAGACCTACGAGTGGAACACCTTCCTCGGCAAGGTGAACCCCGGCCTCGAAGGCCAGGCCGACATGGCCGAAATGGCGTGGATGACCAACGATCCCGACACCCTGCCCTACCTCGCGCTGCGCACCGAGGCCTTCCCCGACAAGGGCGGCTTCAACTCCGGCTACTACTCCAACCCGGAGGTCGACAAGCTGCTCGAGGAGGCCCGCACCGCCACCGACCAGGACACCCGGGCCGATCTCTACAAGCAGATGCAGGAGATCGTGGCCGACGACGCCCCGTGGGTGTTCGTCGCCAACTGGAAGCAGAACGCGGTCACCTCGGCCGCCGTGCAGGACTTCGCGCTGCAGCCGTCATTCTTCCTGATGCTGCAGAACGTGTCGAAGCCGTGACGTCGTGCGATGGACGCCATTGAGGCCAGGCTGAGAGACGTCTGCCTCGCGCTGCCCGAGGCCTCCGAAAAAGAGACCTGGGGCGACCCGACCTTCCGCGTGCGCGACCGGATCTTCGCCATGCTGAGGCGCGGCGACGGGCGGCCGTCGGTCTGGCTGAAGGCCCCGCACGGCGCACAGGAGGTGCTGTGCGGCGCCGATCCGCACCGCTTCTTCCGCCCGCCCTACGTCGGGCCGAAGGGCTGGATCGGGATGCGGCTCGACGACGGCCCCGACTGGCAGGAAGCGACCCGCCTGATCGTCCGCAGCTACCTCATGACCGCCCCCAAGGCCCTTGCCCGGCGGCTGGAGCAGGCGTCGTGACCGCCTACATCGCCCGACGCCTGCTCGCCGCCATTCCCGTGCTGTTCGGGCTTTCGCTGATCGTCTTCCTGATCATGGCGATGATCCCGGGCGACCCGGCGACCGCCATCCTCGGCTCCTTCGCCACGCCCGAGAACGTCGAGCGACTGAACCGCGACCTCGGCCTCGACAAGTCGCTGCCCCAGCAATACCTGATCTGGCTCGGCAACATCTTCCACGGCGATTTCGGCCGCTCCTACACGCTCAACCGGCCGGTGCTCGACGAAGTGCTCGAGCGGTTCTCGGCCACGCTGATCCTCGCCGGCACCGCGCTGGTGCTCTGCTCGCTCTTCGGGCTGCTCGCCGGCGTGGTGTCCGCGGTGCGCCAGTACGGCTGGACCGACCGCATCGTCACCCTGCTCGTGCTCATCGGCATCTCCACCCCGTCGTTCTTCCTCGGGCTGCTCCTGATCCTGTTCTTCGCGGTCAAGGTGCGCTGGTTCCCGGCGAGCGGCATGTACGCGATCTACGGCGGCGGCGACCTCGCCGACCTCGCGCACCACCTGTTCCTGCCCGCGATCACCCTCGCGGTCGTGGCGACCGGCGTGATCGCGCGCCTCACCCGCACCGCGATGCTCGAGGTGCTGCGCCAGGACTACATCC
This sequence comes from uncultured Alphaproteobacteria bacterium, assembly GCA_963773555.1. Taxonomy (GTDB): domain Bacteria; phylum Pseudomonadota; class Alphaproteobacteria; order Rhodobacterales; family Rhodobacteraceae; genus Amaricoccus. Next base: position 44,787 of record CAVZCB010000038.1, on the reverse strand, counting down.
GCACCGCGCGAGCCAAGGGCGTCACCGAGCGGCGGGTGATCTGGAAGCACGCCTTCAAGTCCGCTCTGGTCAGCGTGATCCCGGTGATCGGCATCCAGGCGGGCTTCCTGCTCGGCGGCGCGGTCTACGTCGAGACCGTGTTCCAGTGGCCGGGCATCGGCTCGATGCTGGTCAACGCGATCTCCACCCGCGACCTGTTGCTGGTGCAGGGTGGCGTCCTGGTGGTGGCGGCGGCCTACGTGCTCTTCAACCTCGCCGCCGACGTGGTGCAGACCCTGCTCGACCCGAGGTTGCGCTGATGGCCGAGGCCGCCGCCCCGCCTGCCCCGAAGCACGCGCCGCGCCGGCCGGCCCGGGTTCTGGCGGCTGCTCCTCAACAACCGCCTCGCCGCCGGCGGCCTCGCCGTGCTGGCGGTGATCCTGCTGCTGGCGCTCGCCGCGCCGGTCCTGCCGCTGCCCGATCCGGACGTCACCGACCCCGCCGAGCGGCTGCTGCCGGTTCTCGCTCCCGGGCATCCGCTCGGCACCGACGCGCTTGGCCGCGACATCCTCTCGCGGCTGATCTGGGGCGCCCGCGTCAGCCTCGCGGTCGGCCTCTCGGCGACGCTGATCGCGGCGTTCTTCGGCTCGCTGATCGGCCTCGTCGCGGGCTACGCCGGCGGGCGCACCGACAACATCCTGATGCGGCTGATCGACACGATCATGGCGTTCCCCTACATCCTGCTGGCGCTCGCCATCGTCGCGGTGCTCGGCCCCGGCCTTCTGAACGCGCTCTACGCCATCGCCGTCGTCAACATCCCGTTCTTCGCCCGCAACATCCGTGGCGTCACCCGCGGCCTGTCGCGGCGCGAGTTCGTGGACGCCGCCCGCCTGTCGGGCAAGTCCAACGCCCTGATCCTGTTCGGCGAGGTGCTCCCGAACGTCCTGCCGGTGATCGTCATCACCATGTCGACGACCATCGGCTGGATGATCCTCGAGACCGCCGGGCTGTCCTTCCTCGGCCTCGGCGCCCAGCCGCCGCAGGCCGACCTCGGCTCCATGCTCGGCGAGGGCCGCAAGATCCTGTTCACCTCGCCGCACGTCTCGATCATCCCCGGCCTGATGATCTTCGCGCTGGTGATGAGCATCAACCTTGCCGGCGACGGCGTGCGCGACGTGCTCGACCCGCGGCTGAAATCCGGCGCGCTGACCCGCCCCGTCGCCCGCACCGCCATCGCCCGCGTCCGCCGCTCCGGCGATCAAACCGGTGCCGGATGCCGTTCTCGACGTGCAGGGGCTGCGAACCGAATTCGACCTCGGCGGCGAGATCTACCAGGCGGTCGGCGGAGTCGATCTCAACCTGAGGCAGGGCGAATGTCTCGGCCTCGTCGGCGAGTCCGGCTCCGGCAAGTCCGTCACCGCCATGTCGATCATGGGCCTCGTCCCCACCCCGCCCGGCCGGATCGCCGGCGGCGCGGCGCTGCTCGACGGCGACGACCTGTTCGCGCTGTCCGACGAGCGCATCCGCCAGCTCCGCGGCGCCGCCGTCAGCCACGTCTTCCAGGACCCGCTCTCGACGCTGCACCCGCTGTTCACCGTCGGCGACCAGCTCGTCGAGGCGATCCGGGCGCACGTCGCGATGTCCCGGCGCGAAGCCGGCGAGCGGGCGGAGAAGCTGCTGGCGCTGGTGCGCATCCCGAACCCGTCCGAACGGCTGAAGTCCTACCCGCACGAGCTGTCGGGCGGCATGCGCCAGCGGGTGTGCATCGCCATGGCGCTCGCCAACGACGCGCAGGTGATGATCGCCGACGAGCCGACCACCGCGCTCGACGTGACGGTGCAGGCGCAGATCCTGTCGCTGATGGACACGCTCAGGCATGAGCGCGACGCGGCGATCCTGTTCATCACCCACGACTTCGGCGTGGTTTCGACGATCTGCGACCGGGTGGCGGTGATGTATGCCGGCCGCATCGTCGAGACCGGCCCGACCGAGGCGATCCTCAAGGCCCCGGCGCATCCCTATACCGCCAAGCTCATCGCCTGCGTGCCGGTGCTGGGCCAGCCCGGCCGCCGGCTCGACGCGATCTCCGGCCGGCCGCCGGTGGTGAACCGGCTACCCGACGGCTGCGCCTTCGCCCCCCGCTGCCCCCGCGCGCGGGACAACTGCCGCACCGGCGAGATCGGGCTCGAGGCCATCGGAGAAGGGCGCGAAGCCCGCTGCCTCTATCCGCTTGCCGAGGGAGAGGCCGTGTGACCGAGACGCCGCTCCTCGCCATCGAGAACGCCGGGCGTACGTTCGGCGGTGGCCGCACGCTGTTCGGACGGACGCTGCCGGCAGTGCACGCGGTGCAGGACGTGTCGCTCGACGTGAAGAAGGGCGAGACCGTCGGCGTCGTCGGGGAGAGCGGCTGCGGCAAGTCGACGCTCGCCCGCCTGATCGTCGGCCTCGACGAGCCCTCCGGCGGGGCGATCAGCTTCGACGGCCACGATCTGGTGGCGGACGCAAGGAACGACCCGAAGGCGATCGCCCGCCGCATCCAGTACGTGTTCCAGGATCCGGTGGCCTCGCTGAACCCGCGCAAGACCATCCGCGCCATTCTCGAGGCGCCGCTGATCCACCTGCGCGGTCTCGATCGCGCCGGCCGCGCCGCCCGGCTCGCCGAGTTGATGGACGCGGTCAACCTCGCGCCCGAATTCCTCGACCGCTACCCGCACGAGTTCTCCGGCGGCCAGGCCCAGCGCATCGGCATCGCCCGCGCGCTCGCCGCGGATCCGGACCTGATCGTGCTCGACGAACCGGTCTCGGCGCTCGACGTCTCGGTGCAGGCCCAAGTGCTGAACATCCTCGACGACCTGAAGACGCGCCTCGGGCTGACCTACGTGTTCATCAGCCACGATCTCTCGGTGGTGGAGAGCATCAGCGACCGCGTCGCGGTGATGTATTTCGGCCATATCGTCGAGATCGGCCCGGTGGCGCAGGTGTTCGCCCGTCCCCGGCACCCCTACACCCACCTGCTGCTCGCCTCGGCGCCCGCCCCGGGCAAGCGCTCGCTGATCCCCGAAGATGCCGACACCGAGCTGCCGGACCCCTACAACCCGCCGCCCGGATGCCCGTTCTACGCCCGCTGTTCGCGCCACGGCGACATCTGCCGAACCGCCTTTCCCCCGATGGAGGCGGCGCCGGGAGAGCCGGCGCATCGCGCAGCCTGCTATTTTCCGGTGGAGGCGAACGACGGCGCCTGAGTCCCGCAGGCCGGTCCGTCAGTGCTGGAGCGGGTAGCGGGAATCGAACCCGCACCTGGAGCTTGGAAGGCTCTTATGATACCATTTCACCATACCCGCGACCGGCCCCGAATATCGCACGCCGACCAGCACCGCAAGGCGGGCCACGCACCGGAACCGCCGACGGTTCCTCAGAACGGGATTTCGTCGTCGAGCTGCCCGGCCGATCCGCCGGACGCGCCGCCGCCGAAGCTGCCGCCGCGGTCCCGGTCCTGGTCGTAGTCGCCGCCGCCGGCGCTGGCGCCGCCGCCTTCGCCGCGGCCGTCGAGCAGGGTCAGCTCGCCGCGGTATGGGCGCACCACGACCTCGGTGGTGTAGCGGTCGGCGCCGGACTGGTCCTGCCACTTCCGGGTCTCGAGCTGGCCCTCGATGTAGACCTTCGAGCCCTTGCGCAGGTACTGCTCGGCAATCCGACCGACGTTCTCGTTGAAGATCGCAACCGAGTGCCATTCGGTCCGCTCGCGCCGCTCCCCGGACTGCTTGTCGCGCCAGTTCTCCGAGGTGGCGATGCGCAGGTTCACCACCTTGCCGCCGTTGGCGAACGTGCGCACCTCCGGGTCGCGCCCGAGGTTGCCGACCAGAATCACCTTGTTCACGCTGCCCGCCATCGGAGCCTCCCGTCAGACCGTTGTTGCCGCTCTAGCACCGTTGCCTTCGGCCGCGGTGGAAATTCCGCCTCAGGGTTACCGGAGGACGGCGGCAGATGAAAGCTGACAGCCGGAATCTTTTTTGCCATAGTAACGCCCAATCCTGGGAGAAACCCGGGCGGTGGCGGGGCAGCTACCGTTAATTACGCGAGGGACCATGCGGAGCATTCCGATTGCGCTCGGCCTCGCGCTGTCGCTGGGCAGCGCTGCAATGGCCGATGCGAAGCTGAGCACGCTGCTACGGAACCAGTCGGGGATCTCCTCCGACTACCGCGACCTGATCCGACCACCCGTTCCCGGCGCTCTCGCGGGCCAGCCTCGCCGGCCGTCGCGCCTCGCCAAGGACGACGGCGCAGGAGGGATCGCGATGTATGGCGGCCCTCCCGGGCTCTACCAGGACATGGCCCGCGCCGCGGCCCGCCGCCACCACGTGCCGGAGGATTTGTTCCTGCGGCTGGTGCGCACCGAATCGAATTTTCACCCGGCCGCGATGTCGAGCAAGGGGGCGATCGGCCTCGCCCAGCTGATGCCCTACACGGCGAGCAATCTCGGGGTGAACCCGCACGACCCGAAGCAGAACCTCGAGGGCGGCGCGCGCTACCTCAGCCAGCAGTACCGGCGCTTCGGCGACTGGCGCCTCGCGCTCGCGGCCTACAACGCCGGTCCCGAGGCCGTGGAACGCTATCGCGGGGTGCCTCCCTACCAGGAGACCCAGCAGTACGTGAAGGCGATCCTCGGGCGCTGAGCTGCGGTGTCAGCGCCGGGGTGCGAACCATAGCGGCAACCTTCGTAGGCGTCGCCTGACCATACGGCGCGACACGAACCCCCGGTCCCTCCTTCCCTATCGCGAGAGCGGCACCGTCAGGAGCAAACGGCAGCGGAACCGGACCGTGTGGCGCCGGAAATCGCCACGGGGCCGACGCAAGTCGATCGAGCTCGAGAGCCTTGCGTTTGGTCCCGGTTTGTTCTCATGTTGCGACTCGCATATTCGCTGCGGGGCGTTATCTAAGGCGCGTCGAGTCTGGAGCGGGACATGCCGGAACAGAAGTTCATCGAGATCCGCGGCGCGCGCGAGCACAATCTGAAGTCGATCGACGTCGACATTCCGCGCGACCGGCTGGTGGTGATCACCGGGCTTTCGGGGTCCGGCAAGTCGAGCCTCGCGTTCGACACCATCTATGCCGAGGGCCAGCGGCGCTACGTCGAGAGCCTGTCGGCGTATGCCCGGCAGTTCCTCGACATGATGCAGAAGCCGGACGTGGACCACATCACCGGCCTCTCGCCGGCGATCTCGATCGAACAGAAGACCACCTCGAAGAACCCGCGCTCCACCGTCGGCACCGTCACCGAGATCTACGACTACATGCGGCTGCTGTTCGCCCGCGCCGGCACGCCGTATTCGCCCGCCACCGGCCTGCCGATCGAGGCGCAGCAGATCAGCCAGATGGTCGACATCACCATGGCGCTGCCCGAAGGCACCCGCGCCTATCTGCTGGCGCCGATCGTGCGCGACCGCAAGGGCGAGTATCGCAAGGAATTTCAGGAGCTTCTGAAGCGCGGTTTCCAGCGCGTCAAGGTCAACGGCGCGTTCCACGACCTCGACGCGCCGCCGGAGCTCGACAAGAAGTACCGCCACAACATCGACGTAGTGGTCGACCGGATCGTGGTGCGCGAGGGGCTGGAGACCCGGCTGGCCGACTCCCTGCGCACCGCGCTCGATCTCGCCGACGGCATCGCCATCCTCGAGATGGCCCCGGCCGCCGAGGAAGAGGAAGAGGTCGGCGAGCCGGAGCGGATCACCTTCTCCGAGAAGTTCGCCTGCCCGGTCTCGGGCTTCACCATTCCCGAGATCGAGCCGAGGCTGTTCTCGTTCAACGCGCCGTTCGGCGCCTGCCCGGCCTGCGACGGGCTGGGGGTCGAACTGTTCTTCGATCCGCGGCTGGTGGTGCCGGACGAGAGCCTGCCGCTGATGCGCGGAGCGATCCTCCCCTGGGCCAAGGGGATGTCGCCGTACTTCCGCCAGACCATCGAGGGCATCGCCCAGCACTACGGCTTCGACAAGGCGAAGCGCTGGCGCGACCTGCCGGAGCAGGCGCGCCAGGTGATGCTCTACGGCTCGGAGGGGGTGAAGATTCGCTTTCGCTACGACGAGGGCGGCCGGGTCTACGAGATCGAGCGGCCGTTCGAGGGGGTGATCCCGAACCTCGAGCGCCGGTATCGCGAGACGGACAGCTCGTGGTCGCGCGAGGAGATGGAGCGCTACCAGAACAACCGGCCGTGCGGCACCTGCGGCGGCTATCGCCTTCGGCCGGAGGCGCTGGCGGTGAAGATCGGCGGCCTGCACGTCGGCCAGGTGGTGCGGCTGTCGATCCGCGAGGCGCTGGCCTGGATCGAGGCCGCGCCCGATGCGCTGAGCGCACAGAACAACGAGATCGCCCGGGCGATCCTCAAGGAGATCCGCGAGCGACTGGGGTTCCTGGTCAACGTCGGGCTCGACTACCTCACGATGGCGCGCAATTCCGGCACGCTGTCTGGCGGCGAGAGCCAGCGGATCCGGCTGGCGAGCCAGATCGGCAGCGGCCTGACCGGGGTGCTCTACGTGCTCGACGAGCCGTCGATCGGGCTGCACCAGCGCGACAACGGCCGGTTGCTGACCACGCTGAAGAACCTGCGCGACTCCGGCAACACGGTGATCGTGGTCGAGCACGACGAGGAGGCGATCCGCGAGGCCGACCACGTCATCGACATCGGCCTCGGCGCCGGCGTGCATGGCGGGCGGGTCATCGCGGAGGGCACGCCGGAGGACATCGCGGCCGAGCCGGAATCGATCACCGGCCAGTATCTGACCGGCGAGCGGCAGATCCCGATCCCGGGTGAGCGACGCAAGGGCAACGGCAAGAAGGTCGTGGTGCGCGGCGCCACCGGCAACAACCTGCGTGGCGTCACGGCGGCGTTTCCGCTCGGCACCTTCACCTGCGTCACCGGAGTCTCGGGCGGCGGCAAGTCGACGCTGACCATCGAGACGCTGTTCAAGACCGCCTCGATGCGGCTGAACGGGGCGCGGCAGACCCCTGCCCCGTGCGAACGGATCGACGGGCTGGAGCACCTCGACAAGGTCATCGACATCGACCAGTCGCCGATCGGCCGCACCCCGCGCTCGAACCCGGCGACCTACACCGGCGCGTTCGGGCCGATCCGCGACTGGTTCGCCGGGCTGCCGGAGAGCAAGGCGCGCGGCTACAAGCCGGGGCGGTTCAGCTTCAACGTCAAGGGCGGGCGCTGCGAGGCGTGCCAGGGCGACGGGCTGATCAAGATCGAGATGCACTTCCTGCCCGACGTCTACGTCACCTGCGAGACCTGCGGCGGCAAGCGCTACAACCGCGAGACGCTGGAAGTCCTGTTCAAGGGCAAGAGCATCGCCGACGTTCTCGACATGACGGTGGAGGATGCGGAGGGGTTCTTCGCCGCCGTCCCGTCGATCCGCGAGAAGATGACCACGCTGATGCGGGTCGGCCTCGGCTACATCAAGGTCGGGCAGTCGGCGACCACGCTCTCGGGCGGCGAGGCGCAGCGGGTCAAGCTTTCCAAGGAGCTCTCCCGCCGCTCGACCGGACGCACGCTCTACATCCTCGACGAGCCGACCACCGGCCTGCACTTCGAGGACACCCGCAAGCTGCTCGAGGTGCTGCACGAGCTGGTCGAGCAGGGCAACACCGTGGTGGTGATCGAGCACAACCTCGACGTGATCAAGACCGCCGATTTCATCATCGACATCGGCCCCGAAGGCGGCGACGGCGGCGGCGAGATCGTGGCGACCGGCACCCCCGAGGCGATCGCCGGCGTGGCGGACAGCCACACCGGACACTACCTCAAGCCGTTGCTGGCCGCCCGGCGGGTCGCGGCGGAGTAGGTTCGCGGGACCAGGGGCGCCTCGACCCCCGGTCGGCGCGATTTCTGCCGTCGATGGCCGGGAACAATCATCGCCGGTGCTGACCTGCCGCCGGCCTGATCCTGCGCCGAGCCGGATCCGACGGGCGCCGGCGTAACTTTGGGCCGATTCTGCTCGACCCGGCGCAAGAAATCGTTACCATCTGGTAATCGTGCAGGTGGCGCGGGTCTGAACCCGTCACCGCGCCTTGCCTTTCACACCAGGAGAAGACACCCCGGAAGGAGATCCCACGATGCCTGCAGATGCAAAGCCCGGGAGCGGGCGCGGCATGTCCCTGACCATGAAGATCATGATGGGCATGGTCCTGGGTCTGATCGTCGGGGTGATCTTCAATCGGATCGGGTCTCCGTTCATCGACGAGTACATCGTCGGCGGCCTCTTCGCCATGATCGGCAAGATGTTCGTCAACGCGCTGAAGATGCTGGTGGTTCCGCTGGTGATCTTCTCGCTGCTCTGCGGCGTGATGGGGATCGGCGACATCCGCCTGCTCGGGCGGGTCGGCGGGCGGTCGCTCGTCCTCTACATCCTGACGACGGCGATCGCCATCGCCATCGCCATCGCCATCGCGTTGCTGGTCGGTCCGGGCAAGGGCTTCGACATGGCCGGCGTCGACACTTCCGGCATCACCGCCGCGGAGCACCCCTCGGTCTGGGATGTCTTCGCCGGCATCGTGCCGGACAACCCGATCCACGCCTTCGCCAACGGCGAGATGCTGCAGATCATCTTCTATGTCGTGGTTGTCGGCATCGCGGCGGTAATGCTGGGCGAGCAGTCGGCGCCGTTCGCGCGCGCCTGCGAGTACATGAACGAACTGATGATGAAGATCGTCGGCATCGTGATGCTGCTTGCCCCCTATGGCGTGTTCTGCCTGATCGCCAAGACGTTCGCCGAGCAGGGGATCGATCTGTTCGTTCCGGTGCTCGCCTACGTCGTCACGCTGGTCGGGGCGCTGTTGCTGCACCTGTTCGTGACGCTGATGATCCTGCTGCGCGTGCTCTCGGGGGTGAACCCGCTCCAGTTCCTGCGCAAGATCCGGCCGGCGCAGATCTTCGCCTTCTCGACGGCGAGCTCGAACGCGACGATTCCGGTCACCATGCGCTGCGTCACCGAGCGGATGGGGGTCGACAACTCGATCGCCTCGTTCACCGTGCCGTTCGGCGCCACCATCAACATGGACGGCACCGCGATCATGCAGGGAGTGGCGACGGTGTTTCTCGCCAACGTCTACGGCATCGATCTCGGGATCGGCGGCTATCTGACGGTGATCGCCATGTCGGTGCTGGCTTCGATCGGCACCGCGGGCGTTCCCGGCGTCGGGCTGGTGATGCTGACGATGGTGCTGACCCAGGTCGGGCTGCCGATCGAGGGCATCGCGCTGATCCTCGGCGTCGACCGGCTGATGGACATGATCCGCACCGCGGTCAACATCACCGGCGACGCCGTGGTCTCGGTCATAGTCGCCCGCAGCGAGGACAAGATCGACCTCGGCGTCTACGACGATCCCGAAGCCGGCCTGATGGACAACGAACGGTTCGACGTCGATCCCGCGGCCGAGGCGTCGCTGGCCGCGCAGGTCAGGCCCCATCCGGCCGAATAGGCGTCTGCCGGCGGCCGCCAGGGCCGCCGGTATCGCCCCGGCGACGGCCGCGCGATGGGCTGTGCCACGTGGCTGATGAGCGACCGAAACGGTTGACAGGCGGTTAAAACCACACCATCCGATCCTGCAATATCAATGGCTTCCCATAATATTGCACGCGGACACCCTCTCGACGCGCGTGTCATATATCAGACCCTGCGCATGATGGCCGCGTGCAGCGCGGGTCCGGCGACGATCATCCCGGGGACGAGCGGCACCGGATTGTTGAAGACGTGGGGCTGGCCCCATCGGTCCGAGACGACCGCACCCGCCTCGCGCGCGATCAGGGCGCCGGCGGCCAGATCCCACTCCCAGGTGTCGCGGAAGGTGAGCGAGGCGTCCGCCTCTCCCTGGGCGACGAGGCAGAGCCGGTAGGCGAGCGACGGCCGGAACAGGCGCTCGACCTCCGGCACGCCGCCGGGCCAGAACGCCGGGGCGAGATGGGTCCTGTTCATCAGCATCCGCGCACCGTCGAGCCCGACCCTCGGGCTGGCGCCGATCGGAGCGCCGTTCAGCCGGGCCCCCTGCCCCTCCGCGGCGGCATAGGTCAGCCCGAGCAGCGGCAGATGCACCACCCCGGCGATCACCCGGCCAGCCTCGACCACCGCCAGCGCGTGCGCCCAGGCTTTCTCGCCGGCGATGTAGGCCCGGGTGCCGTCGATCGGATCGACCACGAACACCCGGGCCGCGCCGAGCCGTTCCGGCCCGTCCTCGCTCTCTTCCGACAGCCATCCGTAGTCGGGCCGCGCTGCCGACAGCTCGTCGCGCAGCAGGCGGTCGACCGCGAGGTCCGCGTCGGTGACAGGACCGTGGTCGTCCGGCTTGTCACGCACGTTGCCGTGCCGGCCGAAACGCGCCGTCGCCAGTTCCCCCGCTCTCCGCGCCGCCGCTTCGAGCAGTGCGAGGTCAGCCTCCGGCAACGACGAGGCCCTCGACCAGCAGGCTCGGCACGACGCGGCCGACGTGGCGCCGCGCGTCATTCGCCGGCCGGACCGTCGCGAGCATCGCCCGCAGGTTTCCCGCGATGGTGCACTCGTTGACCGGCCGGACGATCTCGCCCTTCTCCACCCAGAAGCCGCTGGCGCCGCGTGAGTAGTCCCCGGTCGTCGGGTTGATCGACGCGCCGAGCAGCGAGGTGACGAGCAGCCCGGTGTCCATTTCAGCCAGCAAATCGTCGCGGGACGCCGTGCCCATGGTCATGGCGAGGTTGCCGGTGGACGGGCCGGGGGGGGCGGACGTGCCGCGCGACGCGTTGCCGGTGCTCCGGAGGCCGAGCTGTCGCGCCGTCGCGAGGTCGAGGGTCCAGCCCTGCAGCACGCCGTTCTCGACCAGCGCCCGCCGCGCCACCGGCAGCCCTTCGCCGTCGAACGGACGCGAGCCACCGATGCGCGGGCGCAGCGGATCCTCGATCAGGTCGATCCCGTCCGGCAGCACCTGCTCGCCGAGCGCGTCCTTCAGCCAGCTCGCGCCGCGCGCGATCGACGTGCCGTTGATCGCGGCGGTGAGGTGGCCGATCAGGCCCGACGCGACGCGCTCGTCGTAGAGCACCGGAAACGCGCCGGTTGGCGGCTTGGCCGCGCCGATCCGCGCTGCGGTGCGCTCGCCGGCCAGCCGGCCGATCTCTTCGGGCGCGGGAAGATCGGCGCGGTGAACCCGGCTCTCGAAGGCGTAGTCGCGCTCCATCTTCGTGCCGTCGCCGCAGATCGCCACCGCCTGGACCGAGTGGCCGGTCGCGCCGTAGCCGCCGGAAAACCCGTTGCTCGCCGCGAGGTGGAACCGGCCCGACGACCACCCGGCCCCGGCGGAGTCGATCTTGCTCACCCCGGGAACGGCGAGCGCCGCGGCCTCGGCCGCCAGCGCCGCCGCCTGCAGCTCGTCCGGTGACGGCATCGGCTCGGGATCGACCAGATCCAGCGGGCCGGCGTCCCGGTCCCGCGCGAGCTCCGCGGGATCGGCGAGGCCGCACCAGCGGTCCTCCGGCGCCTCGCGCGCCATCGCCACCGCCCGCTCGGCCATCGCCGCGAGGGTGTCCTTGCGGACGTCGCTCGAGGAGACGCAGGCCTGGCGCTTGCCGAGCAGCACGCGCAAACCGATGTCGATGCCTTCGGCGCGCTCGGCCTGTTCCAGCGCCCCGCCCCGCACTTCGATCGACAGGCTGTCGCCGGCCATCGCGATCGCGTCCGCCGCATCGGCGCCGGCCGCCCGGGCGGCGGCGAGAAGGCCGTGGGTCAGCGCCTCGAGGTCGGCGGCCATCAGCCGCGCTCCACCGTGAAGTCCGGTGGGGAGACCAGCGCGGGGGACGGGAAAACGGGATGCATGGGCGGGCTCCTGCGGGAGAAGGGATCGCGCGCCGCTACCTAGGGTGTTTCGTCGCGCGAAACAACCATGCCGCCGCTTCGGCCTTGCGTTTCGGGGTTCATGCGCCTTTCATCCGGGAAACCACCGCATCGGGCTTGGCAGAAGCCGCATCGGCTTGGGAGAAGAGGCATGGGCGAGCTTTCGGGAAAATCGGTGATCGTGACCGGGGCGAGCCGCGGCATCGGCGCGGCCGCGGCCGAAGCGCTGGTCGCCGAGGGGGCCTCGGTGCTGCTGCTTGCCCGCTCGGCGGACGGAATCACCACGCTCGCCACCCGGCTGCGCAAGAGCGGCCAGGCCGAGGCGATGACCTGCGACGTGTCGGAGTTCTCGCAGGTGCAGGCGGCGGTCGGGCGGGCGCACGAGGCGTTCGGGCGGATCGACGTGCTGGTCAACAACGCCGGGGTGATCGAGCCGATCGGGCCGATGGCGGCGGCCGATCCGCGGGCGTGGGCGCACGCGGCAGACATCAACTTCAAGGGGGTGTTCTTCGGGATGCGGGCGGTGCTGCCGGCGATGCGGCAGCAGGGCTCGGGGGTGATCGTCAACCTCGGCTCGGGGGCGGCGCACAACCCGCTCGAGGGCTGGAGCCACTACTGCGCCGCCAAGGCCGCGACCGACATGCTGACCCGCTGCGCCCACGTCGAGAACCGCGGGCGCGGGGTGCGGGTGTTCTCGCTGTCGCCGGGGACGGTGGCGACCGACATGCAGCGCAAGATCCGCGCCTCGGGGATCAATCCGGTCAGCCAGATGGACTTCGCGAGCCACGCGCCGGTGGAGGATCCGGCGCGGGCGATCGTGTGGCTGTGCGGCGAGGATGCGGTCTCGCTCGCCGGCCAGGAGGTGTCGCTTCGCGACCCGGACATTCGCGCGCGGATCGGGCTCTGAGAGCGTGCCGGCGCACAGTGCACTGGCGCCCCCGGCGACCGACCTTCGGTGGCCTGTCCGGTCGAAGCCATACGACGACCGCCAGCTTGGGGAGTGCGCAAGACGCTGAAATGCCTATATTTTCTGCGTATGGAGTCCGTATGGAACGCATATGGAATCCGTATGGGCGTTTTCGGCCTTGCGGCGCGGGTCAGGTGGCGCGGCCGCTGGTATTACAAACGGGTTCCGGATTGATCTGCCTTCCGAGGGTGGCTCCGCCCGGGGATCAGCCGCGGTGGTAGAGCGTGTCGAACAGGCGCGGGTCGTAGCTTCGCTGGTGGAAGGTGTCGCCCATCGTCAGGATCGAGACGGCGTCGTGGGAGTGGAGCGATTCCTGGTGGCTCGCGACCACGCGGAAGTCGCCGATGCGCGGCTCGGATTCGAGGCTGGCGCAGAGCAGGCGGACGGCGTCCTCGACGAAGATCGGGTTGGCGCCGTTCAACTCGGCGAAGGCCTGCTCGTCCTCGCGCTTGACCATCACCTGGGTCTCGGTGGGGATCGCGGCGGCGCAGAGATCGACGATGTCCTCGAACCAGAGGGTCTCGTTGCCCTTGAGCTCGACGGAGACCCGCGCCACCGAGCGCTGGGAGTGAGGGGTGGCGATCTGGTTGCGGGTGCGCCGCGCATGCTCGGAGAGCTCGAGCGAGCAGGGGCAGGTCGAGGAATAGACGTAGTCGAGATGGACGATGCGCTGCATCGCGTCGGCGGTCTTCACCATCTCGAGGCCGATGTTGTAGTACTGGTAGCCTTGGAGGCCGCTGCGCAGCGAGGGCTTCAGCATCGGATAGCTGAAACGCATCATGATCCGCGCGTCGTAGCTGTCGAGGTCGGAGAGGTAGCTGTCGAGCACCGAGCCGACCACCTCGAACGAAAACTGCGTCTCGGCGTGCTTGTAGAAGGACCGCATGATGCGGCTCATGTTGATGCCCTTCTTGTTCGCCTCGAGCGAGACCGAGCCGGTCACCGAGGTTTCGAGCTGGGTCTCGCCGCCCGAGCGGGTGCGGAAGCGGATCGGCAGACGGAAGTTGGAGATGCCGACGTGCTGGATGCCGGTCCGCGCGCCCTTGATCAGGCTGTCCGGGCCGTTCTGCAGGTCGGGGAGCGTGGCGCGATAGCTCTCGTCCGCGCGGAAGTCGCTCGGGTAGTTGCGCTCGAAGCTCGGGTAGAGCGCCGTGGCGGTGCCGGTGAGAATGGCGGTCAGGTCGACCGGGCCGATGCCGCTCGGCGCGTTGCCCGCCCAGAGCAGCAGCGTGCGCGCCGCGGACTCGGCCTCCTCCTTGCTGGGCCGCGCGACCTGGAGATCGAATGCCGCCGCGGTCTTGACCCTCTGATTGATCATGTTCATGGCGACTGTCTCCTCTCGATTTCCACACGCGACCGGCGAGAAGTAGATGGGTTGTCACCGCCGGATTGAAAGTGACGGACCATGATCCGCCGTCGCCGTTGTTGGGCGAGGACAACTAGAAAGCGAAAATTGTCTGAAATGCAATCCTTGTGATAGATCTGGGTTTATTTTCTATTGCTGCCGCACTGCAACGCGGCTTCCAGGTCGGCCTTCAGATCCTCGGGGTCTTCGAGGCCGACCGAGAGCCGAACCAGTCCGTCGCCGATTCCGAGTCGGGCGCGCTGCTCGAAGCTGAGGCGCTGGTGGGTGGTGGTGGCGGGATGGGTCACCAGGCTCTTGGAATCGCCGAGATTGTTTGAGATCAGCACGATCCGCAGACGGTTGAGGAAACGGAACGCCGCCTCCTTGCCGCCGGCGATGTCGAGCGCCAGAATGGTGCCGCCGGTCTCCATCTGCCGCCGCGCCAGCGCCGCCTGCGGGTGGTCGGGAAGACCCGGGTAGATCACGTGAGCGAGGCCCGGGTGGCCCTGCAGCGCCTCCGCGAGGCCTTGGGCGGTCGCGGCCTGCGCGCGGCAGCGCAGGTCGAGGGTTTCGAGGCCCTTGAGCATCACCCAGGCGTTGAACGGGCTGAGCGCGCCGCCGGTGTGCTTGAGGAACGCCTCGAGCGGGCCGCGGACGAACTCGCGGGTCCCGAGCACCACGCCGCCGAGGCAGCGGCCCTGGCCGTCGATGTGCTTGGTGGCCGAGTAGATCACCACGTCGGCGCCGAGCTCGAGGCAGCGCTGGAAGACCGGGGTGGCGAAGACGTTGTCGACGATCACCTGCGCGCCGACCGCGTGGGCGAGGTCGGACACGCCGGCGATGTCGATGACTTCCAGCGTCGGGTTCGAGATGGATTCGAGGAAGACGAACCTGGTGCCGGGCCGCAGCGCCGCGCGCCACTGCTCGAGGTCGGTGCCGTCGACGAAGCTGACCTCGACGCCAAAGCGGGGCAGCAGCGTCTCGACGATGTAGAGGCAGGAGCCGAACAGCGCGCGCGCCGCGACCACGTGGTCGCCGGCCTTGAGCTGGGCGAAGAGCGCGCCGTGGACCGCGGCCATGCCCGAGGCGGTGGCGAAGGCGTCCTCGGCGCCTTCGAGCGAGGCCATGCGCTCCTCGAACATGCGCACGGTCGGGTTGCCGTAGCGGGCGTAGATGAACTCGTCGGGACCGGCGGCGATGAAGCGCGCCTCGGCGGTCTCCGCGTCGGGATAGACGAAACCCTGGGTGAGGAAGATCGCCTCGGAGGTCTCGCCGTACTGGCTGCGCCGCGCGCCGCCGTGGACCAGCCGCGTGCGCGGGCTCCAGTCGTGGTTCATTGCATTTCCCCCGGCCTCGAATCTGCGCGGGCGTAGCGAAGAAGGGGGCTTCGGTCAATGGCGAGGCCGATCCGGCGCGAGGCGCGGGACGTCATGGCATCGTCACGCTGCCGTCACCGTGAATTAACGGATTTCGCGTAGATTTTCCGACAGTTGAAGCAATGTGGGACCAGCAGATGGCCTACTTCGGGATCAGCGCGACGGAGTCCGGGCTGCGGCCGGCCGTCACAGGCGAGGATCTCGAGGCCGGCCTGGCGCGGTGCCTGCGTGACGCCGGGCCGCTGGCGCCGATCGTGGTGCTGATCCACGGCTACCGGTTTCATCCCGGCCAGCGCGCCGCCGATCCGCACCGCTCGCTGTTCGCCTTCCAGCCCGAGCAGGCCGACTGGAAGATCCGGAGCTGGCCGCAGGGGCTGGGGTTCGCCGACGATCAGGGCGCGACCGGGCTTTGCGTCGGCTTCGGCTGGCCCGCGTCCGCGCCGCATCTCGCGTCGCTGCTCGCGCGCGGGCGCAGCGGCTTCGCGCTGGTCTACGATCGGGCGGGCGCCTTCGGCGCGCGGCTTGCGGAGGTGGTGGCGCTGCTGCAGCGGCTGGCGCCGGGGCGGCCGGTCGACCTGCTCGCCCATTCGCTCGGGGCGCGGGTGGCGCTGGCGGCGCTGCCGCATCTCGTCGAGGCGCCGGGCCGGGTGATCCTGCTCGGCGCGGCCGAGCTCGACGGCCGGGTGCACGAGGTGCTGGGGGCGGTGCGCGCCCCCCGTCCGCCGCAGATATACAACGTCACCGCACGGTCCAACGACCTGTGCGACTGGGCGCTCGAGACCTTCGCGCCACGCTGCGGCCGGGGCGAGCGGGCGATCGGCGCCGGACTGAACGCGGACCTGCCGGACTGGCTCGACCTGCAGCTCGACCGCGCGGAGGTCACCGACTGGATCAATGCCCAGGGGATCCGCCTGCCGCCGGCGGACGCCCGGTTCTGCCACTGGAGCTTCTACACCCGCGACGGGGCGCTGGCGGTGTATCAGGCCATCCTGCAGCGCCGGCCCGGCTGGGATATCGCCAGCCTGCGCGCCACGGCCTGCCTCGCGCCGCAGGAGCCGCGGTGGAGCCGGCTGTTGCCGCGCCGCCGCCCGGTCCTGCCGGCTATCGGCGGCTTCGAGGTCGGCGGCGGCCTGCGCCGCGCTTGATCCTCGCGACCGCAAGGCCATGTTGCCAGGTCATGCAGAAACCGACCGAGGCACTCATGACGAAACCGATCGATCTCCACTTCTGGCCGACGCCGAACGGCTGGAAGATCACCATCGCGCTCAACGAGATGGACCTGCCCTACGACGTTCACTTCGTGAACATCGGCAAGGGCGAGCAGTTCGAGCCCGCGTTCCTGGAGATCTCGCCGAACAATCGGATGCCCGCCATCGTCGATCCCGACGGACCGGACGGCAAGCCGATATCGGTCTTCGAATTGGGCGCAATCCTGCAGTACCTCGCACGCAAGACCGGGAAGTTCTACGGGTCGGGCGAACGCGAGCGGGTGGAGATCGAGGAGTGGCTGTTCTGGCAGGTGGGCGGCGTCGGGCCGATGGCCGGACAGACGCACCACTTCCTGAACTACGCGCCAAGCATGGACCCGCCGAACGAGCTGCCCTACGCGCAGGACCGCTACCGCAACGAGGTCGGCCGCCTCTACGGCGTGCTGAACAAGCGGCTCGCGGGGCGGGACTACGTGGCGGGCGACTATTCTATCGCCGACATGGCGATCTGGCCCTGGGCGAAGGGATGGGAGAACCAGCAGCAGGACATCTCCCGGCTTCCCCACATGAAGGCTTGGCTCGACCGGATGGCGGCGCGTCCCGCGGTTGCGGCGGGCGCCGAGGTCGGCAAGGAGAAGCGCTCGGATTTGTCCAAGGACCGCGACGCACAGAAGATCCTGTTCGGACAGATGGCGCGGGCCTGACGACGCGGCGGTTCGTCGCGTCCCGGCGGCCGCCTTTCGAACCGGCAGAAGCGACGCATGCGTCGCGCCGGTTCGTCGGCTGGTACGCGTGAGCGCGGAGGCGAAGGAGCTCAGGCGTTGCCGATCAGGATTCCGGCGGCGAGCACCAGCGAGCCGCCGAGCAGCACCTGAAGCATTGCCCGAAGCCAGGGCGTCTCCATGTAGCGATGCTGGATCCAGGTGATCGCCCAGAGCTCGACGAACACCACCGCGATGGCGATGGCGGTCGCGGTCCAGAAATCGGGGATCAGATAGGGCAGCGCGTGGCCGAGGCCGCCGAGCGCGGTCATGATCCCCGAGGCGAAGCCGCGCTTGACCGGCGATCCCCGCCCCGAGAGCTTGCCGTCGTCGTGCGCGGCCTCGGTGAAGCCCATCGAGATGCCGGCACCGACCGAGGCGGAGAGCCCGACGAGAAACGTCGACCAGGTGTCGCCGGTGGCGAAGGCGGCGGCGAAGATCGGCGCGAGCGTCGAGACCGAGCCGTCCATCAGGCCGGCGAGCCCGGGCTGCACGAACGTCAGGATGAACTGCCGCCGCTCGTCGCTGGCCTCGTCCGCGCGCACCTCATCCGGGGTGTGGGCGAGGCCGAGGCGCTGGGCGAGGCTGCGGTGGCTCTTCTCGGCGGCGGCGAGGTCGCCAAGAAGCTTGCGGGTGTCCGCGTCGGAGCTCCGTTCGGCGGCGGCGGCGTAGAACCGCGCGGCGTCGTCCTCCATCCGCTCGGCCATCGCACGGGTCTTGTCGATGCCGAGGGGGCGGACCAGCCAGTCGGGCGTGCGCTGGAGCGTGCCGCGGACGTGCTCGCGGCGGATCAGCGGGATGGTCGGGCCGAAGCGCTCGACGTGGCGGTCGATCAGCCGGCGGCGGTGGGTGTCCTCCTCGGCCGCCATTTCTTCGAACACCTTGGCGGAGGCCGGAAACTGTTCGCGCAGGCCGTCGGCGTAGGCGCGATAGATGCGCGCGTCCTCCTCTTCCGACGAGATCGCCAGCGCCAGGACCTCCTGCTCGTCGAGGCTGTCGAAGGAGCGCCGCCCCATGGGAATGAATCTCTGCAGCATGGCAGGTCAGTCTAGGATTGTTCAATTGCAGATCAAGCCGCCTTGCCTCGGCGCCGGCCGGCGGTCTATGGGGGGGCAGGCACCCCGGAGGGGATCCGCGTCGCATGCAGAAGCTCACCATCCGCCGCCCCGACGACTGGCATCTTCACCTGCGCGATGGCGCGATGCTGGCGGGCGTCCTGCCGCAATCGCGGCATTTCGCGCGGGCGATCGTGATGCCTAACCTGGTGCCGCCTGTGGTCACGGCGGCCGACGCGCGCACCTACCGCGAGCGGATCCTGGCGGCGGTGCCGGATGGCCAGAGCTTCGAGCCGCTGATGACGCTCTACCTAACCGAGGACACCGATCCCGCCGACGTGGCGGCGGCTGCCGCCGACGGGCTGGTGCGGGCGGTGAAGCTCTATCCCGCCGGCGCCACCACCAATTCGGCGAGCGGGGTGCATTCGATCGCCCGGGTGATGCCGGTGCTGGAGCGGATGGCCGAGATCGGGCTGCCGCTCTGCGTGCATGGCGAGGTCACCGACGCCGAGGTCGACATCTTCGACCGGGAGGCCGCGTTCGTGGACCGGGTGCTGGCGCCCCTGCGCGCCGAACTGCCCGAGCTGCCGATCGTGCTGGAGCACGTCACCACGGCCCAGGGGGTGCAGTTCATCGAGGACGCACGCCACGTCGGCGCGACGCTGACCGTGCATCACCTGATCCTGAACCGGAACCACCTGCTGGTGGGGGGTATCCGGCCGCACTACTATTGCCTGCCGGTGGTGAAGCGCGAGAGGCACCGCCTGGCGCTGCTGCGCGCGGCGACCGGGGGGATCCGCGGTTCTTTCTCGGCACCGACAGCGCGCCGCATGCCCGCGACGCCAAGGAAGCGGCCTGCGGTTGCGCCGGCGTGTTCACCGCGCCGGTGGCGCTCGCCTGCCTCGCCCATGTCTTCGAGGAAGAGGGCGCGCTCGAACGCCTCGAAGGCTTCGCGAGCCTGCACGGTCCGGCGTTCTACCAACTGGCGCCGAACGAGGAGCGGGTGACGCTGGAACGGGTGGCCGAGCCGCTCGAGGTGCCGGCCGAGGTGAAAACCGGCGCAGGACCCGTGGTGGTGTTCGACCCGGGCTTTCCGCTGCACTGGCGCGTGGCGGAATGAAGCCGATGCGGACGCGACGGCAAGGCCCTTGAACATCGGTCACGATGGCGTTAGGCGGTACTGAACGCTCGGCGCTGACGAACGATGCCGCGGGAACGCTTCGGGGGGAAGCAGGCCAGACTGGGCGATCGAGAACCTTTGCCGCGCCTCGCACGCGCGGCAGCCCTCAGGTCCAGGTGACCCCACATGACCCTTTCCCTCCAGTCGATTCCCTCGCCCCCGCCCCGCTCCGCCGAACCCGAGGTGCTCGCCCGCGAGATCGTCGACCGGCTCACCTACCGGGTCGGCAAGGATCCGACGGTGGCCAAGCCCCACGACTGGCTGCAGGCGGTGATCCTGATTACCCGCGACCGGTCGATCGAATACTGGATGAACGCCACCCGGACCACCTACCTCGGGAGCGAGAAGCGGGTCTACTACCTCAGCCTCGAGTTCCTGATCGGCCGGCTGATGCGCGATGCGATCTCCAATCTCGGCCTGCTCGATCAGATGCGCGCGGCGCTGAAGCTGCTCGACGTCGACTTCGACGAGATCGCCGAGCTCGAGCCCGACGCGGCGCTCGGCAACGGCGGCCTCGGACGGCTGGCCGCCTGCTTCATGGAGAGCATGGCGACGGTCGGGGTGCCCGCCTACGGCTACGGCATCCGCTACCGGCACGGGATCTTCCGGCAGGAGATCGTCGACGGCAATCAGGTGGAATTGCCCGAAATCTGGCTCGAGCACGGCAACCCCTGGGAGTTCGACCGGCGCGAGGCGGCCTACGACATCTGTTTCGGGGGCCGCGTCGAATACGTCGATCCGAACGGCGAGGAAGAGCGCTTCGTCTGGCATCCGGCCGAACGGGTGAAGGCGACCGCCTACGACACGCCGATGGTCGGCTGGCGGGCGGCGCGGGTGAACACGCTCCGGCTCTGGAAGGCCGACCCGATCGACCCGATCCGGCTCGACGCCTTCAACGCGGGCGACCACATCGGCTCGCTGACCGAGAGCAACCGGGCCGATGCGCTGACCCGCGTGCTTTATCCGGCCGACGCCTCGCAGGCGGGCCAGGAGCTGCGGCTGCGGCAGGAGTATTTCTTCTCGTCGGCCTCGCTGCAGGACATCCTGCGCCGGCACCACCAGCAGTACAAGCGGTTCGACAACCTCGCCGAAAAGGTGGCGATCCAGCTCAACGACACCCATCCGGCGGTCTGCGTGGCGGAATTGCTGCGGCTGCTCGTCGACATCCACGGCCTGGAGTTCGAGGCGGCCTGGGAGCTGACCCGCGGCACGATCGCCTTCACCAACCACACGCTGCTGCCCGAGGCGCTCGAGACCTGGCCGGTGCCGCTGTTCGAGCAGCTGCTGCCGCGGCACATGCAGTTCATCTACGAGATCAACGCGCGGCTCCTGAAGGCGGCGCGGGCCGACAAGATGAGCGACGACGAGGTGCGCAACGTCAGCCTGATCGACGAGAACGGCGAGCGGCGGGTGCGGATGGGCAACCTCGCCTTCGTCGGCGCCCATTCTGTCAACGGCGTCGCGGCGATGCACTCGGAGCTCCTGAAGGTGACGGTGTTCAAGAACCTGAACCGGCTCTATCCCGACCGGATCAACAACAAGACCAACGGCATCACCCCGCGCCGCTGGCTGTTCCAGTGCAATCCGGGCCTGACCGCGCTGATCGCCGACACCATCGGCGACGGGTTCCTCGACGACATCGACCGGCTGCGCGATCTCGAGAGCCACGCCAGCGACCCCGCCTTCCAGGAGGCCTTCGCCAAGGTCAAGCGCGCGAACAAGGAGCGACTGGCCGGGGTGGTGCGCGAGCGGATGGGCCTGCACATCGATCCGGCCGCGATGTTCGATATCCAGATCAAGCGGATCCACGAATACAAGCGTCAGTTGCTCAACATCATCGAGACCGTGGCGATGTACGACCAGATCCGGTCGCATCCCGACCGGGACTGGGTGCCGCGGGTGAAGCTGTTCGCCGGCAAGGCGGCGCCGAGCTACCACAACGCCAAGCTGATCATCAAGCTCGCCAACGACGTGGCCCGGGTGATCAATTCCAACCCGACGGTGCGAAGCGTGCTCAAGATCTGCTTCGTGCCGAACTACAACGTCAGCCTCGCCGAGGTGCTGGTGCCCGCCGCCGATCTTTCGGAGCAGATCTCCACTGCCGGCATGGAGGCGAGTGGAACCGGCAACATGAAGTTCGCGTTGAATGGAGCACTGACCATCGGCACGCTCGATGGCGCCAACGTCGAGATCAGGGAGGCGGTCGGATCGGAGAACATCGTGATATTCGGGCTGACCGCCGACGAGGTCGAGCACAGGCGCGCCGACGGATACGATCCGCGCCGCGCGATAGAAGGTTCGCCCGAGCTCAGCCAGGCCCTGAGCTCGATCGCCTCGGGGGTGTATTCTCCCGACGATCCGGAACGCTACCGCAACCTTATCGGCGGTCTCTACGAGAGCGACTGGTTCATGGTGGCGGCCGATTTTGACGCCTATGCCGCCGCGCAGCGGGAGGTGGACGCGCTGTGGCGAGAGCCGGCAGCGTGGGCGCGGAAGGCGGTCCTGAACACCGCGCGCATGGGATGGTTTTCGTCCGATCGGACCATCCGGCAATATGCGCAAGACATCTGGGGGATCAGCCTGTAGCCTCGCCGGGCAGGTCCCTCTGGGGGAGGAATGCACCCGTGAAGGAACCGACGAAACGCAGCGCATCGCCGCGCACTGCTCCGACTTCGCTCGACAGCGGCGCCGTCGAGGCGATCGTGGCAGGGTCGCACGGCGATCCGTTCGCCGTGCTCGGCCTGCAGGAGGTCGACGGCCGCCTGATGGCGCGCGCCTTCATCGACGGCGCGAGCGAGGTGGAGGCCTACACGCTTTCCGGCAAGCCGGCCGGCAAGCTCGATCAACGACACGAGGCGGGCTTCTTCGAGGGGCCCGTGACCATCCGCAAGCGCCAGCCGCTGAAGTACAAGGCGCGCAATGCCGGGGGCGAGTGGTGGGTGACGGACGCCTACTCGTTCGGTCCGGTGCTCGGGCCGATGGATGACTACTACATCGGCGAAGGCAGTCACCTGCGGCTGTTCGACAGGCTCGGCGCGCATCCGCTCAGCCACGAAGGCGCCGAGGGCGTGCATTTCGCGGTTTGGGCGCCCAACGCCAGGCGGGTGTCGGTGGTCGGCGACTTCAACGCCTGGGACGGCCGGCGCCACGCCATGCGCCTGCGCCGCGATACCGGGATCTGGGAGATCTTCGTCCCCGACGTACAGGCCGGGATCGGCTACAAGTACGAGATCATCGGGCCGGACGGGACGCGGTTGCCGCTGAAGGCCGATCCGTTCGCCCGTGCGTCAGAACTGAGGCCGGCGACGGCTTCGGTGGTGGCGGCGGAACTCGACCACGATTGGGGAGACGACGCGCACCGGGAGTACTGGAGCAAGGCGGACGCCCGCCGCCAGCCGATCTCGATCTACGAGGTGCATGCGGGATCGTGGCAGCGCGACGGCGAGCGGTTCCTCACCTGGGACGAGATGGCCGACCGGCTGATCCCCTACGTCGCCGACATGGGCTTCACCCACATCGAGTTCCTGCCGATCAGCGAGCACCCCTACGATCCGTCCTGGGGCTACCAGACCACCGGGCTCTACGCGCCGAGCGCGCGGTTCGGGCCGCCGGAGGGCTTTGCGCGGTTCGTCGACGGGGCGCACCGGGCGGGGATCAGCGTGATCCTCGACTGGGTTCCGGCGCACTTCCCGACCGACGAGCACGGGCTGGCTAAATTCGATGGCACGGCGCTCTACGAGCATGCCGATCCGCGGCAGGGGTTCCATCCCGACTGGAATACCGCAATCTACAACTTCGGGCGCAAGGAGGTATTCAGCTATCTTATCAACAACGCGCTCTACTGGTCTGAAAAATTTCACATAGACGGGCTGCGCGTCGATGCGGTGGCCTCGATGCTCTATCTCGACTACTCGCGCAAGCAGGGGGAGTGGATTCCCAACCGCTTCGGCGGGCGCGAGAACCTCGAGGCGGTGGATTTCCTCAAGGCGATGAACCGGGCGGTCTATGGCAAGCACCCGGGGCGGCAGACCTTCGCGGAGGAGTCCACCTCGTGGCCAAAGGTCAGCGCGCCGGTCTACGACGGCGGCCTCGGTTTCGGGTTCAAGTGGAACATGGGCTGGATGCACGACACGCTCCAGTACATGTCGCAGGAGCCGGTCCACCGGAAGCATCACCACAACGAGCTGACCTTCGGGCTGCTCTATGCATTCTCGGAGAACTTCGTGCTGCCGCTCAGCCACGACGAGGTGGTGCATGGCAAGGGCACGCTGCTCGGCAAGATGCCCGGCGACAGCTGGCAGAAGTTCGCGAACCTGCGGGCCTACTATGGCTTCATGTGGGGCTATCCGGGCAAGAAGCTGCTGTTCATGGGCCAGGAGTTCGCGCAAGGCGCGGAGTGGTCGGAGGAGCGGGGGCTCGACTGGTGGCAGCTCGATCTCGAGCCGCACCGGGGGGTGCGCGCGCTGGTGCGCGATCTTAACCGGCTCTACGCCTCGACGCCGGCGCTGTACGCGCGGGACTGCGAAGGCGAGGGCTTCCAGTGGCTGAACGCCGACGATGCCGAGAACTCGGTGTTTTCCTGGATCCGCAAGGCGCCGGGCGAGCCGCCGGTGGCGGTAATCTCCAACTTCACGCCGGTGCCGCGCGAGAACTACACCGTGCCGCTTCCGACAGCGGGCCGCTGGCGGGAAGTGATGAACACCGACGCGAGCGGTTATGGCGGCAGCGGCATGGGCAACATGGGCGGCGTGACGGCGGAGACCGGCGACGGCGGCACGCGCGCCCGGCTGACCCTGCCGCCGCTGGCGACGATCTGGCTGCAACTCGAGACCGACGCATAACGAACCGGGCGCAGCCAGACGCGGCCCGGGCAAAACCAAGGGGGAGGGATCGTTGGAAAGGCGCACATCACCGCTGGCGCGCGACGCCATGGCCTACGTGCTGGCCGGCGGACGCGGCAGCCGGCTGAAGGAAATGACCGACCGCCGGGCCAAGCCGGCGGTCTTTTTCGGAGGCAAGGCGCGGATCATCGACTTCGCGCTGTCGAACGCGCTGAACTCGGGCATCCGGCGCATCGGGGTGGCGACGCAGTACAAGGCGCACAGCCTGATCCGCCACCTGCAGCGCGGCTGGAACTTCTTCCGCCCCGAGCGCAACGAGAGCTTCGACATCCTGCCCGCCAGCCAGCGGGTCAGCGAGACGCAGTGGTACGAGGGCACCGCCGACGCGGTCTATCAGAACCTCGACATCATCGCAGACTACGAGCCGGAGTTCATGGTGATCCTCGCGGGCGATCACATCTACAAGATGGACTACGAGCTGATGCTCCAGCAGCACGTAGACTCGGGCGCCGACGCCACCGTCGGCTGCCTCGAGGTGCCGCGGATGGAGGCGGTCGGGTTCGGGGTGATGCACGTCGACGAGCACGACACCATCACCGCGTTCGTCGAGAAGCCCGCCGATCCGCCCGGCATTCCCGGCCAGCCGGACATGGCGCTGGCCTCGATGGGCATCTACGTGTTTCGCACCAAGTTCCTCGCCGACCTGCTGCGCCGCGACGCCGAGACGCCCGGGTCGAGCCGCGACTTCGGCAAGGATCTGATCCCCTACATCGTCAAGCACGGCAAGGCGGTCGCGCACCGCTTCGGCGCGTCGTGCGTGCGATCGAGCTTCGAGTCCGCCGCCTACTGGCGCGACGTCGGCACGGTGGACGCCTACTGGGAGGCGTCGATCGATCTGACCGACATCATCCCAGAGCTCGACCTCTACGACACCACCTGGCCGATCTGGACCTACGCCGAGATCAATCCGCCGGCGAAGTTCGTCCATGACGAGGACGGGCGCCGTGGCAGCGCGATCTCGAGCCTCGTTTCCGGTGACTGCATCATCTCCGGCGCCTCGATCCGCCGCTCGCTGATCTCCACCGGTGCGCGGGTGCATTCCTACGCGGGGCTCGACGAGTCGGTGCTGCTGCCCGACTGCGACATCGGCCGCCACGCGCGTCTGCGCAAGGTGGTACTCGATCGGGGCGTGCGAATCCCCGAGGGGCTGGTCGTCGGCGAGGACGCCGCGCTCGACGCCAGGCGTTTCCGCCGCACCGACTCCGGGATCTGCCTGATCACTCAGCCGATGATCGACAAGCTCGACCTCTGATGCGCGTCCTCTCGGTCACCTCCGAGGCGTATCCGCTGGTCAAGACCGGCGGGCTTGCCGACGTCGCGGGCGCCCTGCCCCCGGCGCTGGCGCGGCGCGGGATCGAGATGCGCACGCTGCTGCCAGGCTATCCGGCGGTGATGCAGAGGCTTGGGGAGACCCGGCTACTTCACGACTTCCCGGCGCTGCTCGGCACGCCGGCGCGGCTTCTCGCCGCGAAGGTGGCGGGGCTCGATCTGGTGGTGCTCGACGCGCCGGAGCTGTTCGCCCGTCCGGGCGGGCCGTACGTCGGCAGCGACGGCGTCGATCATCCGGACAACTGGCGCCGCTTCGGCGCGCTCGGGCTGGCCGCCGCCGAGATCGCGCGCGGGGCGGTAGTGGACTTCGTGCCGGACCTCGTGCACGCGCACGACTGGCAGGCCGGGCTCGCGCCTGCCTATCTGCGCTACCTCGGGATCGGAACGCCCTCGATCCTGACGATCCACAACATCGCGTTCCAGGGCTGGTTTCCGGCCAGCGTGTTCGGCGCGCTCGGGTTTCCGCCGCAGGCGTTTTCCCTCGACGGCGTGGAGTACCACGGCGGCGTCGGGTTTCTGAAGGCCGGGCTCGCCAACGCCACCGCGATCACCACGGTCAGCCCGACCTACGCCGAGGAGATCACCACGCCGGCGTTCGGGATGGGGCTCGAGGGCCTGATCGGCGCCCGTGCGGATGCGCTGCATGGCATCGTCAACGGCATCGACACCGAGGTGTGGGATCCCGAGACCGACCCGGCGCTCGCCGCGACCTTCTCCGCCCGCAAGCTGCAGGGCCGGGCCGCGAACCGCGCCGCGATCGAGGCGCGGTTCGGACTCGAGGCCGACGGATCGCCGCTGCTGGTCTCGATCACCCGCCTGACCTGGCAGAAGGGCATGGACCTGCTCGCCTGGATCACCGCCGCCGACATCGCCGGCGCGGGCCTGAGGCTGGCGGTGCTCGGGAGCGGCGATCCGGCGCTCGAGGCGACTTTCCTGTCGATCGCCGCCGAGTTTCCGGGCCGGGTCGGCATGGTGATCGGCTACGACGAGGCGCTGTCGCACACGCTGCAGGGCGGCGGCGACGCCATCCTGATCCCGTCGCGGTTCGAGCCGTGCGGGCTGACCCAGCTCTACGGCCTGCGCTACGGCTGCGTGCCGATCGTGGCGCGGGTAGGCGGTCTCGCGGACACGGTGATCGACGCGAACGTCGCGGCGATGAATGCCGGCGTCGCCACCGGGTTCCAGTTCGCCCCCGTGGATGCAGCGCCGCTCGCCGCGACGATCCGCCGGGCGACCGCGCTGATGCGCGACAAGGCGGCGTGGACGGCGATCCAGCGCCAGGGGATGAAGGCGGACGTGTCCTGGGACCGCAGCGCCGCCGCCTACGCCGACCTCTACGCCTCCCTCCTTCCGGCAGGACAGCCATGATCCAGACCATCGCCACGACGCCCTACGACGACCAGAAGCCCGGCACCTCGGGCCTGCGCAAGAAGGTGCCGCACTTCCAGCAGCCGAACTACGTGCAGAACTTCATCCAGTCGATCTTCGACAGCCTCGACGGCTTCGAGGGCAAGACGCTGGTGATCGGCGGCGACGGGCGCTTCTTCAACCGCGAGGTCATCCAGATCGCGCTGAAGATGGCGGCGGCCAACGGCTTCGGGCGGGTGCTGGTCGGGCGCGGCGGCCTGCTCTCGACGCCGGCCGCCAGCCACGTCATCCGCAAGCACGGCGCGTTCGGCGGCATCATCCTGTCGGCCAGCCACAACCCGGGCGGGCCGACCGAGGACTTCGGCATCAAGTACAACATCGGCAACGGCGGCCCGGCGCCGGAGAAGATCACCGAGGCGATCCACGCGCGCTCGCTGGAGATCGACGCCTACCGGATCGTCGACGCGCCCGATCTCGACCTCGATGCGATCGGCGCGCAGCCGCTCGGGGAGATGACGGTCGAGGTGATCGACCCGGTCGCCGACTACGCCGAGCTGATGGAGACGCTGTTCGACTTCGCCGCGATCCGGGCGATGTTCGACGGCGGCTTCCGCATGGCGTTCGACGCGATGCACGCGATCACCGGGCCGTACGCCAGCGAGATCCTCGAGGGTCGCCTCGGGGCGCCGGAAGGCACGGTGCGCAACGGCACGCCGAAGCCCGACTTCGGCGGGCACCATCCCGACCCGAACCTGGTGCACGCCAAGGCGCTCTACGACGAGATGATGGGCGCCGACGCTCCGGACTTCGGCGCGGCCTCGGACGGCGACGGCGACCGCAACCTGATCATCGGGCGCGGCATCTTCATCACCCCGTCGGATTCGCTCGCCATGCTGGCGGCGAACGCGCATCTGGCGCCGGGCTATTCGGGCGGGCTCGCCGGGATCGCGCGGTCGATGCCGACCAGCGCCGCCGCCGACCGGGTGGCCGACAAGCTCGGGATCGGCATGTACGAGACGCCGACCGGGTGGAAGTTCTTCGGCAACCTGCTCGACGCCGGGCTGGCGACGATCTGTGGCGAGGAGAGCGCGGGCACCGGTTCGAACCACGTTCGCGAGAAGGACGGGCTCTGGGCGGTGCTGCTCTGGCTCAACATCCTCGCCGCGCGCCGCGAGAGCGCGAAGGCGATCGCCGAAGCGCACTGGAAGGAGTACGGCCGCAATTATTACGCGCGCCACGATTACGAGGGCATCGACACCGCGAGCGCGAACCGGCTGATGGACGACCTGCGCGCGCGTCTGCCCGACCTGCCGGGCACCCACGTCGGGCCGCTGACCGTCACCGAGGCCGACGACTTCGCCTACCACGATCCGGTGGATGGTTCGATCTCGCGCCACCAGGGCATCCGGGTGATGTTCGAGGGCGGCAGCCGCGTGGTGTTCCGGCTGTCGGGCACCGGCACCTCGGGCGCGACGCTGCGGGTCTACATCGAGCGCTACGAGGACGATCCCGCGCGGCTCGACATGGCGACGTCCGACGCGCTGGCCGAGCTGATCGCGGCCGCCGACAGCCTCGCCGGGATCCGCGAGAAGACCGGTCGTGGCGCGCCCGACGTCATCACCTGAGTCGGCGCTCGGGGCCACGGCCACGCGGGACGGCACCCGGTTCGCCGTCTGGTCCGGCACGGCCGAGCGGATCTGGGTCTGCGCCTTCGATGGCGCGATCGAGACCGACCGGATCGAGCTTGCCCGCGGCGAGAACGGTGTGTTCGCGGCCAACGCGCGGCTTACCCCCGGCACCCACTACGGCCTGCGCGCCGACGGCCCGTACGCGCCGGAGCGCGGGTTGTGGTTCGATCCGGCGAAGCTGCTGGTGGACCCCTACGCGGTGGCGCTCGACCGGCCGTTCGCCTGGAATCCCCTGCTTGCCCGGCCCCGCGCCGGGGCTGTCGATACCGCCCATCTGATGCCGAAGGCGGTGATTACCCCCCTGCCCCGACCCCCGGCGCCGCTGCCGCCGCTGTTCCGTCCCGGCGGCCTTATCTACGAGGTCCCGGTGCGGCCGTTCACCATGCTGCATCCGGACGTGCCGCCGGAGATCCGCGGCACCGTGGCAGCCCTCGCCCACCCGGCGATCGTCGCGCACCTGAAACGCCTCGGCGTCGGCGCGGTCGAGCTGATGCCGATCACCGCCTGGATCGACGAACGCCACCTCGCGCCGCTGGGGCTGACCAACGGCTGGGGCTACAACCCCGTCGCCTTCATGGCGCCCGACCCGCGGCTCTGCCCCGGCGGCATCGCCGAGCTTGCCGCCACCGTCGCCGCGCTGCGCGTCGAGGGGATCGGCGTGATCCTCGACGTGGTGTTCAACCACACCGGCGAGAGCGACGCGGGCGGCCCCACGCTCAGCCTGCGCGGGCTGGATGCCACCGCCTACTTCCGCCACGAGCCGGACGGGCGGCTGGTCAACGACGCGGGCACCGGCAACACGCTCGCCTGCGACCAGCCCGCGACCCGGCGGCTGGTGCTCGACGCCCTGCGCCATTTCGTCGCGCACGCCGGCGTCGACGGCTTCCGCTTCGACCTCGCGCCGGTGCTCGGCCGGACCGCGGCCGGATTCGACCCCGAGGCCGAGCTGCTCGAGGCTATCGCCGACGATCCGCTGCTTGCCGACCGGGTGCTGATCGCCGAGCCCTGGGACATCGGGCCCGGCGGCTACCAGCTCGGGAACTTCCCCCCGCCGTGGCTCGAGTGGAACGACCGCTATCGCGACCGGGTGCGCCGGTTCTGGCGCGGCGACGCCCACATGCTCGGCGCGTTCGGGACCGCGCTCGCCGGCTCGTCGGATGTCTATCCGGGCCCAGCGACCCGGACGGTGAACTTCATCGCCGCGCACGACGGGTTCACGCTGGCCGATCTCGTCGCCTATCGCCACAAGCACAACCACGCCAACGGCGAGGATGGCCGGGACGGTCATGGCGAGAACCTGTCGTGGAACCACGGTGTGGAGGGTGCGACCGACGATCCGGCGGTCTTCGAGGCCCGCCGCCGCGATCTGAAGGCGCTGCTATCCACGCTGTTCGCCTCGCGCGGGACGATCATGCTGACCGCGGGCGACGAGTTCGGCCACTCGCAGGGCGGCAACAACAACGCCTACGCCCAGGACAACCCGACGACGTGGCTCGACTGGCAGGGTCGCGACCGCGACCTCGAGGCCGTCTGCGCCGCGCTCGGCGATCTGCGCCGCGCCCGCCCCGCGCTCTCCGACCCGGGGCTGCTGTCGGGCGAGACCGGACCGGGCGGCATTCCCGACGTCGCCTGGCTGACGCCAACGGGCAGGCCCAAGACCGCCGAGGACTGGGACGGCGCGCGCGGCCCGGCGCTTGCCATGGTGCTCGGCCGGGGCGGCGACGGACGGCTGGCGGTGCTCTTCAACCGAAGCGAGCATGCCGTCGCCTTCCGGCTGCCCGCCCGTGCCGGCCATCGCTGGGAGGATGCGCACGACGGGCGCGTGACGCTCGGTCCCCGCGCCGTCGCATTCGTGACCGAGCGGCCCAAACCAGCCCTTGAGTCCCGGACAACGCGGCCATAGACCCCCGTATCGGCCACGGAAAATCTCGATCGACAGGGGGCCTCGGATGGACCGCCGCAGCTTTGTGACCGCCGCGCTGGCCGGGATGGCGGGGATGCGCCTGCCGCTCGCCTCGGCGGCCTTCGCCCAGGACGCACCCGCCTCCGACTTCGCGTTCGAGACGGTGGTCGCGCGCGCCCGCCAGCTGGCCTCCGAGCCCTACCGGCGGCAGTTGATGAAGATGACCGAGCCGTTCGCCGATCTGAAGTACGACGCGTTCCGCGCCATCCGTTTCCGCGACGACAAGCGGCTGTTCACCGACGACGCCCGCGGGTTCCAGATGGATCTGATGCCGCCGGGCTTCTCGTTCCAGGACAAGATCGAGGTCAACGTTGTCTCGAACGGGGTGGCGCAGCCGATCCGGTTCTCGACCGACTATTTCAGCTTTCAGCCCGACTATTTCCCCTACCCCGACGGCCGGGCGCCCGAAGGGCTGGCCGAGGACATGGGCTTCAGCGGCCTCCGCTTCCGCCACCCGCTGAACCGCCCCGGGGTCTGGGACGAGTTTGCGGTGTTCCAGGGCGCGAGCTACTTTCGCGCTGTCGCGCGGGATACGCTCTACGGACTGTCGGCGCGGGGTCTCGCCATCGGCACGGCGGGGCCGGAGCCGGAGGAGTTCCCGGTGTTCACCGGGTTCTGGGTCTACGAGCCGCAGCCCCGCGATCAGGTCCTGCACCTGAGCGCGCTCCTCGACAGCGACTCGGTGGCGGGGGCGTTCGACTTCCTCGTCGATCCGGGCACCCAGACGATGATGCATGTCCAGAGCGTGCTGTTTCCGCGCCGCGACATCGCCCCGATCGGCATCGCGCCGCTGACATCGATGTACTACTTCGGGCCGGAGCGCCGCTCCGGCATCGACGACTTCCGCAACGCGGTGCACGACAGCGACGGCCTGCGGATGATCAACGGCCGCGGCGAGCGGCTCTGGCGGCCGCTGCGCAACCCCACGAGCCTCGAGACCTCGGCCTTCTCCGACGACGGTCCGGTCTCGTTCGGCCTGATCCAGCGCTCCCGCGACTTCCAGCACTACGAGGACGCCGAGGCGCACTACGAGCGCCGGGCGAGCGCCTGGATCGAACCCGAGGGCGACTGGGGACAGGGGGCGGTGATGCTGGTCGAGCTGCCGAGCGCCGACGAGTTCACCGACAACATCGTCACCTTCTGGCGGCCGAAGGAGCCGTTGGCCGCGGGCTCGCAGAACGCCTACGCCTACCGGCTGACCTGGGGGACGCGGGAGGACGAGGAGCTGCCGCTCGCCCGCGTCATCGGCACCCGGAGCGGTCTGTCGATCCTCGACGCGCGCGAGCGGGTGTTCGTGATCGACTTCGACCTCGGGATGGTCGCGTTCGACAGCCTGGTACCACGGCTGGTGAACCAGGTGGGCGAGGTCAAGGGCCTGAGCATCCAGCATCTGCCGGACGAGAACCGCGCCCGCATCGGCTTCCATTTCGTCGCCGGCGACGTGACGTCCTGCGAGTTCCGCCTGTGGCTCGACAGCGAGCGCACCCGCGCCTCCGAGATCTGGCTCTACCGCTGGAGCGCCTGAAGGGTGTCATCGCATCGGCGCCGGCTGCGCCGCGCGGATCGTTGACTTCCTTGCCAATCAGTTAATCTTGAAAATCGGGTTCCATGATTTCAATTACTTACCATAATATCCCGCGTGGACACGCTCTCGACGCGCGGCCGGAACCGATCCGCAGGCCGCGTTGACGCCTACTGGTGCAAGCGGCGCCTGGTCGTCGGCGCGCTGGCGGCTGAGGGCGATGGCGGCCAGGACCAGCCCGACGTGGCTGAACGCCTGCGGGAAATTGCCCAGCATCGCGCCGGTCTCGGTGTCGACCTCCTCGGCGATCAACCCGAGGTCGTTGCCGACGCGGATCAGCTTGTCGAGAAGCGCCTCGGCCTCGACCATGCGGCCCTGCAGGGCGTAGACCTCCACCAGCCAGAACGAGCAGAGCAGGAAGGCGCCCTCGTGGCCGTCGAGCCCGTCATGGCCGTCGGTCCGGTAGCGCAGCAGGAAGCCGTCGACGGCCAGCTCGCGCTCGATCGCGGCGACGGTGCCGATCATCCGGGGATCGTTCGGCGGCAGGAAACCGACGAGGGGCAGCATCAGCAGGCTCGAATCGACGGTATCGCTGCCATAGGCTTGGGTGAACGTGCCGAGGCGGGCGTTGAAGCCGCGCTCGCAGACATCGGCATGGACCGCCCGGGCCAGTCCGCGCAGACGCGCCTGCTCCGCGAGGTCGCCGTCGGCCTTCGCGGCCTTGGCCGCGTGGTCGAAGCCGAGCCACGCCATCACCTTCGAGTAGACGAAGTGCTGCCGACCGCCGCGGACCTCCCAGATGCCTTCGTCGGGCTCGGTCCAGGCCTGGGCCAGAAACCCCATCACCACGCTCCGATAGGTCTCCTGGCGGTGGTGCGACGGCAGGCCGCGCCGCGTCGCGAGCGCCAGCACGTCGGCCACCTCGCCGTAGATGTCGAGCTGGAACTGGTCGGCCGCGGCGTTGCCAACCCGGACCGGGGCGGACCCGGCGAAGCCCGGCAGCCAGTCGACCTCCCACTCGGTCAGGACACGCTCCCCGGCGAGCCCGTACATCACCTGCAGCTGGTCGGGCGAGCCTGCCACGGCACGGATCAGCCAGTCGCGCCACGCCTCCGCCTCGCGCCGCAACCCGGTCTCGAGGAAGGCCTGCAGCGTGAACGAGGCGTCGCGCAGCCAGCAGAAGCGATAATCCCAGTTCCGTTGCCCGCCCAGCGTCTCGGGCAGCGACGTCGTGGCCGCCGCAGCGATCCCGCCGCTGGGAATATAGGTGAGGGCCTTCAGGGTCAGGAGCGAACGGCGCACGGCGTCACGCCACGCGGGCCGCATCCGGGTCGGGAGCCTGATGCGGTCGCTGAACGCGTTCCAGTAGGCCCGGGTCTCATCGAGCGCCTCGCCGGCCTCGACAGGGCGCGGTGGAGAGCCGAAGGACTGGCCGTGGGACAGCACGAAGTCCTGCACCTCGCCCGCGGCGACCTCGAACGTCCCGACCGTGTGCAGATCCTCGCCATGGAGCTCCACGTCGGTGCAGAGCACGAACAGGTCCGGACCCGCGATCGCGTGCCACGCGTTCGCCTCGGCGCGCTCGACCCACGGAACGGTGCGGCCGTAGTCGGCACGGATCGCCAGATCGCACGCAAGTTCCACCCGGCCCCGCACGCCCTCGATGCGCCGGACGATCGCCGGCGTTCCGTTCGGCATCGACATGAAGTCCGTCACCCGGACCGCGCCGGTCCCGACCTCGTGCGTCGTCGTCAGGATCATCGTGTCGGGCTCGTAGCACCGCGCGCTCCGCGCCCGACCGGTCGGCGCGATGCTCCAGCGGCCGTTCTCGCGGGTGCCGAGAAGGGCAGCGAAGCAGGCCGGTGAATCGAGACGCGGCCAACAGAGCCAGTCGATGGAGCCGGACCTCGAGATCAGAGCACAGGATCGACCGTCCGCGATCAATCCGTAGTCTCCGATCGAGGACGGCCGCTTCATCGAGAGTTAATGTCCTGCTCCTGACGACGCAAAACTAGTTGGCGACAGGTTTACTGTTCATGATCCTGTCATGCTGTTAAAAGGAAAATTCATTTAAAAGTGGCGGAAATTGCACCGATGACGCCGATTTAATCGCCGTATGCCAAGAGGCACGCCACGCCCGATTCCGCGATGCTGGCTGCGTCTCCGGCGCGTCGGGTCTCGGCCAGCGCCCGGCCTAGTGGCGGCGGGCTGCGTCCGGACCCGAACGACGCCGCGGCGCGAACGGTGGCCACATGCGCGAGACCACGCCGTCACGCCGAACGATCCCGTGGTACGCGGCGGCGCCGACATGCATGGCGATCAGCACGATCAGCACCGTCACCGAAACGGCATGCACCTCCGAGGCGATCTTCGACACCGCCTCCGCCTTCGGGAGCAGCGGCGGAATGCCGAGCGCGCGGAGCGCTTCGATCGGAAAGCCGCCGGTCGTCACGCGGACGTAGCCGCTGACACCCTGGACGATCAGGGCGGCGTAGAGCCCCGCGTGCACCAGCGCCGCGGCGCGCGCCTGCAGCGGCGGCACGCTGGCCGGCAACGGCGGGGCCGGGTGAAACGCCCGCCAGCCAAGGCGCGCCACCACCACGATCAGCACCACCGGTCCAAGGCCCTTGTGCAGGATGAACAGCGGATCCTGGAGCGATCGCGGGATGTCGTCCTGCGTCATGATCAGGCCTGCGGGGATCATCACGAGCACGAGGCAGACGGTCAGCCAGTGGAACAGCCGCGAGACGGTGCCGTATTCCATCGATCGACCCTTCTGAGTGAGACGCCTGAAGGCCAGCCGGCCCGGCCGCGGCGGACTGCCGCTTCCGTTGCGCTTGCGGGCCGGAGCCTGCTGGGCCTTAGCGGAACGCCTGCTTGATCGCCGCGCCGGCCCTGGCGAAGTCCATCTTGCCGGTGTGACGGGACTTGAGCGTCGCCATGACCTTGCCCATGTCACGCACCGAGCACGCCTTGCAGTCCTCGATGGCGGTGGCGACTGCCTTCTCAACCTCGGTTTCGCTCATCTGTCTGGGGAGGTAGTCCCGGATGATGCCGATCTCCTGCCGCTCCTGCGCGGCGAGATCCAGCCGCCCGCCCTCTTCGTAGGCACGCGCGCTGTCGCGGCGCTGCCGGATCATCTTGGCGAGGATCCCGTGGATCTCGCTGTCCGGGACGCCGGCGCTGCTGTCCTCGAGCCGCGCCGCGATGTCACGGTCCTTCATCGCCGCACAGATCAGCCGCAGCGTCGATACCCGCTGCGCATCACGGGCCTTGATGGCCTCCTTGAGATCCCCTGCCAAACGCTCTCGGATCATTCTTCACCTTGCTTTTCCGCCGGAGAACTCCGGCTGAAGCTTCCATATATAGTGCTCACGGCCTTCGGTCGCAAGGCCCGACGATCCGCTCAAGCAATTGTAATCATTAAATACTTTCAAGTAGGGCGCGCCGCTTGACCCACCACGGCGGCGCGCATAACTTCTCGCTCGAAACCTCGGGATTCGCCACATGACCGCACGGGCCGCCCCCTCCGACCAGGCGCTCGCCTCGGCGCCGGACAGCGCGCTGAGACCGACCGCCTGCATCGTGCTCGCGGACGGGCAGGTGTTCTACGGCCGCGGGTTCGGTGCCAGCGGCGTGGCGGTGGCCGAGCTCTGCTTCAACACGGCGATGACCGGCTATCAGGAGATCATGACCGATCCGTCCTACGCCGGACAGATCGTCACTTTCACGTTTCCGCACATCGGCAATGTCGGGGTGAACCCCGAGGACGACGAGACCGCCGATCCGGTCGCGGCCGGAATGGTGGTGAAATGGGACCCGACCGAGCCGGCGAACTGGCGCGCGGTCGAGGATCTGGCGGGCTGGCTGGGCCGGCGCGAGCGCATCGGCGTCGGCGGCATCGACACGCGGCGCCTGACGCGGGCGATCCGGTTGCAGGGCGCACCGCACGTAACGATCTGCCATGACCCGAGCGGCGACTTCGATCTCGACGACCTTGCTGCCCGGGCGCGGGCCTTCCCCGGGCTCGAGGGCATGGATCTCGCGGCGAGCGTGACCTGCGCCCAGAGCTACCGGTGGGACGAGATGCGCTGGGCCTGGCCCGAGGGCTACGCAAGGCGCGAGACGGCGACCCGAAGGGTCGTCGCCATCGACTACGGTGCGAAGCGGAACATCCTGCGCTGTCTTGCCAGCGCCGGCTGCGACGTGACGGTGCTGCCGGCGAGCGCGACGGTCGAAGATGTGCTGGCCTACGATCCCGACGGCCTGTTCCTGTCGAACGGCCCCGGCGACCCTGCGGCGACCGGCGAATACGCCGTGCCGATGATCCGCGCGGTGCTGGAGAAAAGCGATATCCCTGTGTTCGGCATCTGCCTCGGCCACCAGATCCTGGCGCTCGCTCTCGGGGCGCGGACGGTGAAGATGAACCACGGGCACCACGGCGCCAACCATCCGGTAAAGGAACTCGCGACCGGGAAGGTGGAAGTCACCTCGATGAACCACGGGTTCACCGTCGATGGCCAGACTCTGCCTGCGGGCGTCGTGGAGACCCACGTCTCGCTGTTCGACGGCTCGAACTGCGGCATCGCCATGACGGATCGGCCGGTGTTCTCGGTCCAGCATCATCCCGAGGCGAGCCCGGGGCCGCAGGACAGCTTCTACCTGTTCGAACGGTTCGTCGCGGCGATGGGCAAGCCTGCTCCCGAGGCCGATTAATCGTTAGCGAACAACGGACTTAAGGGGCTGTTAAAACTCTCGTATCACTTTCGCAAAGTTGCGTGAGTGAATCGATGGCACAAATTCTTTCGTTCAAGCCCGTTGCAGCGGCGCCT
Organism: uncultured Alphaproteobacteria bacterium; assembly: GCA_963773555.1. Classification (GTDB taxonomy): domain Bacteria; phylum Pseudomonadota; class Alphaproteobacteria; order Rhodobacterales; family Rhodobacteraceae; genus Amaricoccus. The sequence continues at coordinate 7,464 of CAVZCB010000038.1, read as the reverse complement.
TCGAGCGCCGAGACCGCCGTCGCACGGCGGCCCTATCTGGGCGACGTGCTCGTCGGAGCTGGCGCGTTGGCGCGCGACCAGCTCGACGAGGCGCTCGACCAGCAACGCGGGCAGGATTCGCTGCTTGGCCACATCCTGATCGTCAGCGGGCTGATCTCGCCGGACGCGCTGACCGACGCCCTGTCGGCTCAGTCGGGCATCGGCCGGATCAATCTCGATGCGTCGCCGCCCGACCCGGCGCTGGTCGCGGAGGCCGACCCGGTCCGGTGCCTCGCGCTCGACGCGATTCCGTGGCGGCGCTTCGGCGGCCGCAAGGTGGTGGCGATCGCCAATCCGGCGCAGGGGCAGGCCGTCATCGAGGCGTTCGGCGAAGGCGACGAGCCGGTGGCGCTGGCGATCGCCCGGCCCGAGGCCATCCGCCGGGAGATCAGCCGGCATTTCCGCGCGACCTTGCGGGACCGGGCTCTGAGGCTGTGCCCCGAGGCGCTCAGCTGCCGCACCCTGCTCCGCCGGCGCGTCACCTGGCGGAAGGCGGGCGCGCTCGCCGGCCTGACGGCTGCGGTCGCGCTCGCCCCGTGGACGATCCTGAACCTGGTGCTCGGGTGGATCCTCGTTGCCAACCTCGCGACGATGGCGCTCCGGTTCGTGGCGATCCTCGCCCGCCTGCGGTCCGGTCCGCAGACGGTGACCGGGGCGCCGCGGCTCGTCGACTACAAGCGGCTGCCGAAGGTCTCGGTGCTGGTGCCGCTGTGGCGCGAGGCGCGGGTGGCGGATCAGTTGCTCGCGGCGCTGTCGGCGATGGAGTATCCCGCGCCGCTCCTCGACATCAAGCTGGTGCTCGAGGAGGAGGACGAGACGACGCGGGCCGCGATCATGCGGCAGCAGCTGCCGGCGACGATCGAGGTCGTGACCGTGCCGCGGGACACGCTGCGCACCAAGCCGCGGGCAATGAACTATGCGCTGCCGTTCTGCCGGGGAGAGATCATCGGGGTCTACGACGCCGAGGACAAGCCGGATCCGGGCCAGATCCGGGCGGTGGTGCAGCACCTGATGGAGGCACCGCCGGAGGTCGCCTGCGTGCAGGGGTTTCTCGACTTCTACAACACGACCGATAACTGGTTGTCGCGCTGCTTCACCATCGAGTACGCGGTCTGGTTCCGGGTGCTGCTGATGGGGGTGCAGCGGCTGGGGATCCCGATCCCGCTCGGCGGCACCACGGTGTTCTTCCGCCGCCGCGCACTCGAGGAGATCGGCGCCTGGGACGCGCACAACGTCACCGAGGATGCCGACCTAGGCATGCGGCTGGCCCGGTTCGGCTATCGCTGCGAGATGATCGCCACGACGACGCTGGAGGAGGCGAACTGCCACGGTATCCGGCGCTGGGTCGGCCAGCGCTCGCGCTGGCTGAAGGGCTACGCGATCACCTGGGCGAGCCACATGCGGCGGCCGCGGCAGCTGTGGCGCGATCTCGGGTGGCGCGGCTTCTTCGGGTTTCAGGTGCTGTTTCTCGGCGGCATGACCTCGTATCTGGCGCTGCCGCTGTTCTGGGTGCTCTGGACCGGCGCCGCGGGGCTGGCTCCGTCGATCTGGGACCATCTGCCGGCCCCGCTGATGGCCGCGTTCTTCGTCTCGATGCTGCTCGGGCAGGCGGTGATGCTGACGACGGCGGCGGTGGCGCTGCGTGACAGCGGGCGCGTGCGGATGCTGCCCTGGCTGCTGACCCTGCCGGTCTACTGGCCGCTCGGCGCACTCGCCGCCTATCGGGCGATCGTCGAGGTTTTCTATGCCCCGTTCTACTGGCAGAAGACCGAGCACGGCCTGCACCTGCCGGACGATCGACGATTCGACTGACACGCCTCCTTGCTCATTCGCGTGCAGCCTGCGAACGCGTTAGACCCAACCAAGTTGTTGAGCCTAAGGAGCTAACCTTCCTAAAACAAATCGAGATTCACCGAGGCCACGTCGCGGCGCAGGGAGGACACGCATCGGTCAGAACAGCACGTAGCGCGAGGGATAGGGGCCGACGAATCCAGCCGACCGGGCCAGCTCGACGATGCGCTCGATGTCGTCGGGGGAGCGGGCCTCGACGTAGAGCCGGATCCCGAGACCCGGATAGCCGACGGAGCGCGATCGGAAGCCGTTGGCCGCGAAGAAGGCCATGCCGCGGCTGTTGTCTTCCGCGTTGGTCACGACGCCGGCCTGCACGGCCCGGGCGCGCTGGAACGCCGCACTGCCGGAGACCGGGGGCGCGGGCACCCGGCCGGTGGCGGCTTCCATGCCGGCGAGGTCCCGGGTGAAGGTGAGGCAGTGCGCCTGCCGGATGCGCGCGAGTTGCATCTGCCGGAAGTCGAAGCCGGGCGTCGGGAGCCAGTCGTAGCCGTCGAGCTGATCGAACAACTGGGCGCACCAGGCATCCCGGCTCGGGCCCGGCGTTTGCACCTCCGCACATCCGACCAGCGACAGAAGACCGGCTGTCAGGACGGCGATCCGCATCGACAGGTTTCGCAAGCTCCCGGTCCTTTGTCGCAGAGGTTCAATCCCTCGAACAACGCTACACCGAAGGTCCTGTTTCCAGCGAGTCTGGCGTTGCAAGAGACGCGGCGCCAACTCGTCAGAGCCTCGCCAGCGCCTGAGCGAGGTCGCCGTATCCGGTGACCCGGCGCTCGTAGCGCAATCCCAGACGGCCGGCGCAGTGCGCGGCCGCAATATCGAGGGCCGGATCGTCGATCTGGGCGAGGTAGATCAGCGCCTCGTAATTGCCGAAGATCATGTCACGCAGTTCCGGATGGCGATCGAGGCCCATCGGACGCCAGACGAAGGCGTCGAACTGCCGCACGAGGAAATCGGTCAGATAGAACGCGCGCATCTCGGCGTCGCCGCGGGCGGCGAAGCTGTCGTTGCCGTCGAAGAAACTGTAGCAGTGTGGGCCGGCGATCATCTCGACCCCGAGCGCTGCGCAGCGCGCCTGCAGGAGCCCCCCGGTGCCGCAATCGGCGTAGGCGACGAAGATGCGCTCGTAGCGCGGGCGGGCCCTGGCGACCGCCGCCTCGACCGCGTCGGGAATCCGGTCGGGCCAGAGGTGCAGGTTGGCGGGCAGGCAGTGCAGGTCGAGGTGGCCCCAGCCATTGAGGCGGGTGAGCGCGAGGATCTCGCGGGCGAGTGCGCCGCAGGCGATGATCAGCACCCGGCCGGCCGCGACATCCGGCATCGCCAGCCCGGCTTCGGTGAGGTCGCGGTCGTCGAGTTCGATGGCGGTCATGCGGGATATCCCCCGCGCGCCTTGCGCGCTCAGCCGCTGGCGCGGAGCTGGTTGTGCTTGCGGGCCATGAAGTCCTTGGCGGTCTCCACCGCCACGGCCGCATCCCGGCAGTAGGCGTCAGCGCCGATCGCCTTGCTGAACTCCTCGTTCAGCGGCGCGCCGCCGACCATGATGATGTAGTCGTCGCGCAGGCCCTTTTCCTTCAGGGTGTCGATGACGACCTTCATGTAGGGCATGGTGGTGGTCAGGAGCGCCGACATGCCGAGGATGTCGGCCTCCTCGCGCTCGAGCGCGCTGAGATAGTTCTCGGCCGGGTTGTTGATGCCGAGGTCGACGACCTCGAATCCCGCCCCCTCCATCATCATCGACACGAGGTTCTTGCCGATGTCGTGGATGTCGCCCTTGACCGTACCGATCACCATCTTGCCGAGCCGCGGCGCGCCGGTCTCGATCAGCAGCGGCTTCAGGATCCCCATGCCGGCCTTCATCGCATTGGCCGCCAGCAGCACTTCGGGCACGAACAGGATGCCGTCGCGGAAGTCGATGCCAACGATGCGCATGCCCTCGACCAGCGCCTTGGTCAGCACGTCGTAGGGCGTCCAGCCGCGTTCGAGCAGGATGTTAACCGCCTCGACGATCTCGTCCTTGAGCCCGTCGTAGAGGTCATCGTGCATCTGCGCGACGAGATCGTCGTCCGCCAGCTCGCTCAGGATGATGTCGTCGTCTTCGTCGGCCATGACAGTCTTCGCCCCGCCGGCGGATTGCGTCCCGCCACTCAGCCCGCGTAATGCCATTCGCCGGATCGGCCGCAAACGGATGCGACGTGACGGCGCACATCACCGACGACCGGGGATCCGACCTCGGCCGCCACTGGCGTATGTTCTCTTTTCGTTCTAGATATGCCCGATGGACGGGTTCGAATCGGATCGGGTGACGAAGGAGGCGCGGCCCGGGCGCGGCGCCGCAAGCAATCGGGTGGGGCGGTTCGAGCCCTACGCGCGGGTGACGGTCGACGACGGCTGGGAGCGCGACGCGCCGAGGGTGCTGCGCACCGAGGTCGCGGTCGAGCGCCCGCGCAGCGTCATCACCCGCAACACGTCGCCCGACGTCGGGTTCGACCGCTCGATCAATCCCTACCGCGGCTGCGAGCACGGCTGCGTCTACTGCTTCGCGCGGCCGAGCCACGCCTATCTCGGCCTGTCGCCCGGCCTCGACTTCGAGACCCGGCTGGTGGCGCGGCCCGAGGCGCCGCGGGTGCTGGCGGCTGAACTGTCGCGCAAGGGATATCGCCCGGCGCCGATCGCCATCGGCACCAACACCGACCCCTACCAGCCGATCGAAAAGAAGTTCAAGTTGATGCGAGGCATCCTTGAGGTGCTGCGCGACTTCGGCCATCCGGTGACGGTGGTGACCAAGGGTGCCCTGATCGAGCGCGATGCCGACATCCTCGGCGCGCTCGGTCGCGCCGGGCTGGCGCGCGCCGGCATCTCGGTGACGACGCTCGACCGGACCCTCGCGCGGCGGATGGAGCCGCGCGCCGCGGCACCGGAGCGGCGGCTCCGGGCGATCCGCGCCCTGAGCGACGCGGGCTGCCCGGTGCGGGTGATGATGGCGCCGGTGATCCCCGGGCTGAACGACCACGAGATCGAGCGGGTTCTCGGCGCGGCGCGCGACGCCGGCGCGGTCGGCGCCGGCTATGTGGCGCTGCGGCTGCCGCGGGAGGTCGCCGGCCTGTTCCGCGACTGGCTGGCCGACGCCTACCCAGCGCGCGCCGCCAAGGTGATGAACCAGGTGCGCGAGCTGCACGGTGGCCGGGACTACGACGCGACCTGGGGCAAGCGGATGAAGGGCGAAGGCGTGCGGGCCGAGCTGATCGGCCGGCGCTTCGCCGCGGCCCGGGCGCGGCTCGGGCTCGACGGCGAGCTGCCGAAGCTGCGCTGCGACCGGTTCCGGGTTCCGGCCGGCCCCGAGCAGCTGGCGCTGTTCTGAGCGGCGGGTCGTGGGTCAGCCGATCTCGCGCATCGCCCGGCGGAAGGCGTCCAGCGTTTCGGAGCTGACGTGGTGCTCGATCCCCTCGGCGTCGATGCGGGCGGTACCGGCGCTCACGCCGAGCGAGCGCAGGAACGCCTCCACCGTCTGATGCCGCGCGCGGCTCTCGGCGGCCATGCGCCGGCCCGCCTCGGTCAAGAACACGCCGCGATAGGGCTTTCGGGTCACCAGCCCTTCGGCCGCGAGCCGGGCGAGCATCTTGGCGACCGTCGGCTGGGCCACACCCATGCGGGCGGCTATGTCGACCTGGCGGGCCTCGTTTCCGTCTTCGATCAGGTCGGCGATCAACTCGACGTAGTCCTCGACGAGCGCGCCGCGCGACGCCTGGCGGGTCTGCCGGAAGCCCTCGCAATGGACCTCGGCGTCGGGCAGCGGTTCCTCGCGCGGGATCGGTCGTGGCGCATGCGGCACGTCTGCAGTCTCCCTTTCCGCCAGCCCCGGACGGGCACGGCATCATAGCACCGCCTCACATTTCTCACACCCCTTTCGACCCTGGCGGGGTGGACGAAGGGAACAACCGGCAATGCAATATAGCCTCTTGCATATTGTGGACGCCAGACATTAAATGCAAGGCGCCTCTTGCTGGGAGCACCTTCTGTCGAGAGCGTGGAGTTGGTAGATGTCTGATGTCCGGGGCGCGCTCGCCCGCCGCCCTTTCGGTTTCACGCGTCTCGGCGACGAGGAGCGCCCGAGCCTGCCGGAGGTGAACGCCTCGGTTGTCGTGCCGCAGACCGGCCGCTGGTTCACCCGGCTGTTCGCCTTCATGGGGCCGGGCTACATGATCTCGGTCGGCTACATGGACCCGGGCAACTGGGCGACCGATCTCGCCGGCGGCGCGCAGTTCGGTTACACCCTGCTGTTCGTCATCATGCTGTCGAACCTGATGGCGATCCTGCTGCAGGCGCTCGCCGCCCGTCTCGGCATCGCCACCGATCGCGACCTCGCCCAGGCCTGCCGCGCCTACTATCCCCGTTGGGTCAACTACGCGCTCTGGATCGCCTGCGAGCTCGCGATCATCGCTTGCGACCTCGCCGAGGTGATCGGCACCGCGATCGCACTGCAGCTCCTGTTCGGGATTCCGCTGATCTGGGGCGCGGTGATCACCGCGCTGGACGCGTTTCTCGTGCTGTTCCTGATGAACCGCGGCTTTCGAGCGCTGGAGGCGTTCATCGTCGCGCTGCTGGTGATCATCTTCGGCTGCTTCGCGGTACAGATCGTGGCCGCGGCCCCGCCGGTCGCCGCAGTGCTCGGCGGGCTGCTGCCGTCGCGCGAGATCGTCACCAACCCGGCCATGCTCTACATCGCGATCGGCATCATCGGCGCCACGGTGATGCCGCACAACCTCTACCTGCATTCCTCGATCGTGCAGACCCGCGCCTATCCCCGCACCGAGCCGGGCCGGCGCGATGCGATCAAGTGGGCGACCCTCGACTCGACGATCGCCCTGATGCTGGCGCTGTTCGTCAACGGGGCGATCCTCATCGTCGCCGCCGTCGCCTTCCACAACACCGGCCATCAGGAGGTCGCCGAGATCGGCCAGGCCTTCGAGCTCCTCTCGCCGCTCCTCGGTCTCGGCATCGCCTCGGTGCTGTTCGCGGTGGCGCTGCTCGCCTCCGGCCTCAACTCGACTGTGACGGCGACCCTTGCCGGCCAGATCGTGATGGAGGGCTTTCTCCGCCTGCGCTTCCCACAGTGGGTGCGCCGGCTGATGACGCGCGGGATTGCGATCGTTCCGGTGGTCGCGGTCACCGCATTCTACGGCGAGCGCGGCACCGCCGAACTGCTGGTGCTGAGTCAGGTGGTGTTGTCGATGCAGCTTCCGTTCGCGGTGATCCCGCTGGTGCACTTCGTCTCCGACCGCTCCAAGATGGGGACCTTGGCGATCTCCCGAGGCATCACGGTGCTGGCCTGGGCCGTTGCCGCGCTGATCGTGGCGCTGAACCTCAAGCTCCTCTACGATGCCTACGGCATGCTCTGAGGGGTCGCATCCGCCTCGCGACGCGCCGATACACCTGATTCTCCCGCGAAGACAGGGCTTTGGCCTTGTCCTTGTTCGTCCCGGCCCATAGAACAACCACGCTTGGGGCGTGGCCAAGTGGTAAGGCAACGGTTTTTGGTACCGTGTACCGGAGGTTCGAATCCTCCCGCCCCAGCCA
>CAVZCB010000037.1:0-74627 GCA_963773555.1 uncultured Alphaproteobacteria bacterium | reverse complement strand
AAGCCCCAGAAGTGCCGAACGAAAATTCCCCACATTTGGGACTTGAGTTCAGCCGGGATCAGGCATGGGCGGCTCCGTTTTTCGGTGGCCGACCGCGTCGTTTTGGCGGCGGCGGGGTGATGGCGGCGTGCGAGCGCGTGTGCTCGGGGATGAGATCGGTGTGGGCGCGAAGGCGGTAGCTGGCGCCCTCTATCTGGACGACGACGGCATGGTGAAGCAGTCGATCGAGCAGCGCGGTGGCGACGACGGGATCCCCGAAGACCTCGCCCCATTCGGCGAAGCCACGATTGGAGGTGAGGATCATCGCGGCCTTTTCGTGCGCGCGTTGACGAGCTGGAAGAAGAGATTGGCGCCGCCGGGCGTGATCGGCAGGTAGCCGATCTCGTCGACGATGAGCAGGCTGCTGCGGCCGAGGAAGCGGATCTTCTCGATCAGTCGGCCTTCGCGTTCAGCGCGTCCGAGGGCTTCGATCAACTCGGCCAGCGTGGCGCGGTAGACCCGCCTGCCGGCCTTCACCGCGGCGACGCCGAGAGCGGTCGCCAGGTGGGATTTTCCTGTTCCCGGCGGCCGGAGGAAGTGCACGACCTCGGCGCGGGCGATGAAGTCGAGTTGGGCGAGCGCCATGATGCGGCTCCGGTCGAGCGAGGGCTGGAAGGTGAAGTCGAAGCTCTCCAGCGTCTTCGGTGGCGTCAGCCTGGAGGTCTTGAGCGCGACGCCGATGCGGCGGGTCTCGCGGGTGGCGTGCTCTTCGGCCAGGAGCGCGTCGATGGCCTCGAGCGCGCCGACCTCGCCGCGCTCGAGCTGGCGCATGGTGTGATCGAGCGCCTCCAGCGCGCAGGGCATGCGCAGGCCGACGAGACTGGCGCGGATGCGGTCGAGCGTCTGGGTCATCACATGGCCCCTTCGCCGGCCAGGCGACGGGCCACCGCGTCGTAGAAGCTGAGCGGCCTGACGCCAACGCCTGCCTGCGGCGGTTCGCAGAAGGCTGCGGGCGGCGGCGCCTTGCGGTGAGCAGGATCGACGCGGCGCTGGTTCTTGCCCTCCAGCACCGGGTGGGCGGCGATCAGCGCGCCGTCCTCGAAGATGCGCACCTCGCTGGGGTGGTTCTGCACGTCCAGGACGCGCTTTCTGGCGGTATCGGGCACGCTGTAGAGATTGCCGCCCACCGAGACCATGCCCTCGCGGCTGACGCGCCGCTCGATGGTCGGCACGGCGCTGTAGGGGATGGCGGGATGCGCGATCAGCGCCGGTCGCTCCTCGGCGAAGTGCTGGTCGACGACCCGGCGCGTGGTGGCGTGAACCCGAGGATTGGCGATCTGCGTGCGCCAGTCGTCGAACTGGGCGTTGAGATCGTCGAGGTTGCGAAAGCCGCGCGCCAGCCAGAAGTCCTGCCGAACGTAGCGGTAAGGCCGCTCGATCTTGCCCTTGGTTTTGGCGCGGTACGGCCGGCACGCCCGCGGGACTGCGCCGTAGTGGTTGAGCAGCGCCACCAGGGAGGCGTTGTACTGCACGACGCCATTGGCGTCCTCGCCGATCACGGCCGTCTTCATGCGGTCGTAGAGCAGTTCGGACGGCGCGCCGTGCATGGCAGCGAAGGCGTCGATGTGGCAGCGCAGGACGGTCTGCAGATCCTGGGTGGCGCAGAACCGGCCCCAGAGCCAGCGGCTGTGGCCCAGGATGATCGTGAACAGCCACAGAATGCGCACGACGCCGGGCTCGTCAGTGAACTCGACCCTGAACTGGGCGAAGTCCACCTGTGCCTGTTTGCCCGGCGCGGTCTCGAAACGGCGCTCGAAGGGCTGGACCCGCGGCGGCCGGCCGTCGCGCAGAAAATCGGTGACGACGCTGTAACAGCCCGTATAGCCGCGCTCCTTCAACTCGCGCAGAAGCCGCTTGCCCGACAGGTCCGGCCAGGCCGTGATGCGGGCGCGCAGGTAGTCCTCGTACCGCGCAATCAGCCGCGGCTGCGCCGCGCGCGGGCTGTAGGTCGGCGACGCTATGCCGACCTCGAGGTGCTTGCGCACCGTCTTGCGGTCCATGGCCGAGCTTACGCGCGACGGCCGAGACGCTGAGCCCCTGCCGCTTCAAATCGTGGATCAAGACAATCTCTCCCAGTGTGATCACCTGCCTGCCCCTTCCGTTTCGGGCCTTCAGGTGGGGTGCTTTGACCGCCGCCGATTTGCCGGGGGCATGCCCCCCGCAAACCGGCCCGACGGCGCTCAGACTGGGGATTTTTCAAACGGCACTTTCGGGGAGATTACGCTCGGCACTCACAGGTGTCGGCCGCCCCGGCGTCCGCCGGCTCGCCCGCCGGGCGTAGCCGCTCGACCGCGACGTCAGCGAGAAGCTCGGCGAGATCGCCCCAGCCGGCGTCACCGCCCCCCAACTCGGCCTCGCAGTCACGAGCTACGTCTACGGTGCGGTGGTCATCATGCTTGCCCTCGCGTCGCTCGTCGCCGGCGCAATGGAGCGCCGCTGAGGTCTGGAGGCGTCCCCCGCGGCCTTTCGCTTCCCTGCAACCGGCTCTAAAAGGCGTCGTGCAAGACCCGCTGGAGCCAACATGCCCGAAGCCGTTCTGATCCGCGAACCGGAGATCACCGAGGCGCTCGTCGCGGCGCACGGGCTCAAGGCCGACGAGTACCAGCGCATCCTCGAGCTGATCGGCCGGGTGCCGACGCTCACCGAACTCGGCATCTTTTCCGCGATGTGGAACGAGCACTGCTCCTACAAGAGTTCGCGCAAGTGGCTGCGGACGCTGCCGACCACCGGGCCGCAGGTGATCTGCGGGCCGGGAGAGAACGCCGGCGTCGTCGATATCGGCGAGGGGGCCGACGGGCAGAGGATGGCGCTGGTCTTCAAGATGGAGAGCCACAACCACCCCTCCTACATCGAGCCCTACCAGGGAGCGGCGACCGGCATGGGGGGCATCCTGCGCGACGTGTTCACGATGGGCGCGCGACCGATCGCCGCGATGAACGCGCTCTCGTTCGGGGAGCCGGCGCATCCCAGGACCCGCAGCCTCGTCCACGGTGTCGTCGCCGGCATCGGCGGCTACGGCAACGCGTTCGGGGTGCCGACCGTCGGCGGCGAGCTGCGCTTCCACCGGGCCTACAACGGCAACTGCCTGGTCAATGCGTTCGCCGCCGGGCTCGCGCGGGCCGACGCGATCTTCTACTCCGCGGCTTCCGGCGTCGGCATGCCGGTGGTCTATCTCGGCGCCAGGACCGGGCGCGACGGCGTCGGCGGCGCGACGATGGCCTCGGCCGAGTTCGACGCCTCGATCGAGGAGAAGCGCCCGACGGTGCAGGTCGGCGATCCGTTCACCGAGCGGCGGCTGATGGAGGCCTGCCTCGAGCTGATGGCGACCGGCGCGGTGATCTCGATCCAGGACATGGGGGCGGCGGGGCTTACCTGCTCGGCGGTCGAGATGGGGGACAAGGGGGCCTCGGGATCCGGCTCGACCTCGACCGCGTCCCGGTGCGCGAGACGGGAATGACCGCTTACGAGATGATGCTCTCGGAGAGCCAGGAGCGGATGCTGATGGTGCTGCGGCCCGAGAAGGAGGCGGTGGCGCGGGCGGTGTTCGACAAGTGGGACCTCGACTTCGCCATCGTCGGCGAAACCATTGCCGAGGACCGGTTCATCGTCCGCCACGGTGGCGAGACCAAGGCCGACCTGCCGCTGAAGGCGCTTTCCGGCACCGCGCCGGAATACGATCGTCCGTGGATCCCGACGCCGGAGCCTGCGGCCCTCGGGCCGGTCCCTGCGGTCGAGCCGGTCGACGCGCTGACCCGCCTGATGGCCAGCCCCGACTTCTGCAGCCGCGCCTGGGTGTGGTCGCAATATGACAGCCAGGTGATGGCCGACACCGTCCTGCCTCCGGGCTCCGACGCCGGGGTGGTCCGCATCCACGGCACGACCCGGGCCATCGCCTTCACGTCCGATGTGACCCCCCGGTATTGCCGGGCCAACCCCGAGCGCGGCGGAATGCAGGCGGTGGCCGAGGCGTACCGCAACCTGACGGCGACCGGCGCGCGGCCGCTTGCCACCACGGACAACCTGAACTTCGGCAATCCGGAGCGTCCGGAGACCATGGGGCAGCTTGTGGGCTGCATTCGCGGCATCGGCGCGGCGTGTGCCGCGCTCGACATGCCGATCGTCTCGGGCAACGTCAGCCTCTACAACGAGACCGAGGGCCGGGCGATCCTGCCGACCCCGACGATCGGCGCGGTGGGGTTGCTCGCGTCGCTCGAGGAACTGATCCGGATGGCGCCGACGGACGGGGACGTGCTGCTGCTGCTCGGCGAAACCCGTGGCCACCTCGGACAGTCGGCCCTGCTGGCGGGACTGTTCGGGCGCGAGGACGGCGACGCGCCGCCTGTGGATCTGGCGGCCGAGCGGTTCGCGGGCGACTTCGTTCGCGCGGCGAACGCAGAGGGGCTGATCTCCGCCGCGCACGATCTCTCGGACGGCGGCCTCGCTGTCGCTGCCGCCGAGATGGCGCTGGCGGGATCGGTCGGCGTGGAGATCTTCGGCGACGAGGCGCTTGACGCGGCGAGCTGGTTCTTCGGCGAGGACCAGGGGCGCTACCTGCTCGCCTGCCCGACCGAACGGGTGGACCGGCTTCTGGCGCGGGGGGTCGAGGCGCGCGTGACGCTGCGCGTTGTCGGCATGGCGGGTGGGAGCGCGATCCGGCTCGATGAAGGCAGCGTGGCGCTCGATGCGCTCCGGGCAGCACACGCGGGCGAACTGGCGCGACTTCTCGGGTGAACCCTTGCGGCCGCCCTGCCCCGCCTCTAGATCTGGGAGCGAGTATAGGGTGAGGCGACCAAGCGCATGGCGATGGAAGCGGCGGACATCGAGCGGCTGATCCGGACGGCGTTTCCGAACGCGCAGGTCGAGATCGAGGATCTGGCGGGCGACGGCAACCACTATGCCGCCACCGTGACCGCCGAGGAGTTTCGCGGGGTCAACCGGGTGAAACAGCACCAGATGGTCTATGCCGCTCTCAAGGGAAAGATGGAAGGGTCGCGGGGCGAACTGCATGCGCTCGCGCTGACGACCAAGGCACCGGAGTAGAAAGATGGACACCGCAGAGAGCACCGCCCACGAGGCGATCAAGGCCGACATTAACGCGAACGACGTGGTTCTCTTCATGAAGGGAACCGCCGCGATGCCGCAGTGCGGCTTCTCGAGTCGGGTTGCCGGCGTGCTCAACTACATGGGCGTCGCCTACAAGGACGTGAACGTGCTGGCCGACGAGGGCATCCGCAACGGCATCAAGAGCTTTTCGGACTGGCCGACGATCCCGCAGCTCTACGTCAAGGGCGAGTTCGTGGGGGGCTGCGACATCATCACCGAGATGACACTGTCGGGTGAGCTCGACGAGCTGTTCGCGAGCAAGGGTGTCACCTTCGACAAGGACGCCGCGGCGAAGATTCGCGAAGCCAACCCGTGATGCCCGAAGCGGCGGGCCTCAGTTGCCCGCCGCGTCGGTCAGCGCGTTGATCTCGGCGAGCACCTGGCTCATCAGCATGGCGGCGGCCTCGTTCTCCTCGCGCAGCTCGGCGACTTCCGCCGGCGAGGTCTTGTGCGAGGCTTCGGTCTCGAGCTTCAGCGCGTTGGCGGCCAGCATGGCGGATTTCGCCTCGGCGATGCGTGCGCGTTCCTCGGCGGCGCGCAGCCGCTCCTCGATGGCGCGCATCTGCTGCTGGAACGCGGTCATGGTGTCGGCGAGCATCAGCCCGGCGAGGAGGAGCATCCGCTTCTCGGTCGCGCGGCCGGCCTCGCCGATCTTCACCGCCTCGGCGTCGAGCAGCCGGCCTGCCTGTTCGAGCGAGGGTTCCTGCCCGGGCTCGCACGCGACTTCGTAGACGCGACCTCCGATTTCCAGAATGAGTTCGGGCATCTGTCAGACCTCTTCGATCAGGGGCTTGAGCTGGGCGATTAGATCGTCCAGCGCCGCCACGTCCTTGTCCCGCTTGACCCGCAGCCGTTCCAGCTCGTCCGCGAGTTCGGCCTTCTCGTTCTCGAGCGCCGCGATTCGGTCGAGCATCGCCCGCTCGTCCGGCTGGGGCGATGCGGCGGCTTCGCGAGCGCTAAGGGCAGCCCGGAGGCGATCAAGGGCCTCCGAGAGCTGGGCTTCAAGCTGGGTGATTTGACTCATCTCTGGGCTTTCGATCAGGACCAGCCCGTTTTAGGCAGGCCCTTGGACGAATGCAATCAGTCCTGCGCGGTCGCCCGCATCCGGGCTGCGAGCCCCGTTCGCAGCGGGGTGCGAACGCGTTATATAGGCTTAGGTTAATGATATCATGGGGTTAACCTTCGTAAACGTGGGAGCATTCGCGGGCGGCGAACCTATCTCGGCGGGCCTGAAGGTCCGATGTTCCGCCCGCCGAACGCTCCGACAAACGTCGGAGCGATGCCATCACGGCAAACCCGGTCGGGGAAGACGCACCGGCCCACGGTTTTTCAAGGGCTTCACCGAAGGAGCGGACCTCGGACGTGCAGACGTGCAGACCCGCCGGAGGGAATCGCTCCGGGGGGGTGCGCAGCGCTCCGTCGGTTCGGCCGGGGCAAAGCAGCTTGACCCTTGGAGAGGGCCTGTTATCTGTGCCCCCGTTCCCTCGGCGCCCGCGATTGCGCGCGGTGCCCGCGCGCAGGAAAGGCCATAATCCCCGTGAACATTCCTGACCTCCGCCAGCGCTACCCCGACCACTGGATGAAGGCCGCCGCCCTGCGGGTGCTGGCGATGGACGCGGTGCAGAAGGCGAATTCCGGCCATCCGGGACTGCCGATGGGCATGGCCGACGTCGCGACCGTCCTGTTCGAGAAGCATCTGAAGTTCGATCCGAGCACGCCACGCTGGCCGGACCGCGACCGCTTCGTGCTGTCTGCGGGCCACGGCTCGATGCTGCTCTACGGGCTGCTGTACCTGACCGGCTACGCGGACATGACGCTCGACGAGATCAAGAACTTCCGCCAGCTCGGCTCGCGCACGGCGGGGCATCCGGAATACGGCCACGCCGAGGGGATCGAGACCACCACCGGGCCGCTGGGCCAGGGACTGGCCGACTCGGTGGGCATGGCGATCGCCGAAGAAAGCCTCGCCGCGCGGTGGGGCCGCAAGATCGTCGATCACCATACCTACGTGATTGCCGGCGACGGTTGCCTGATGGAGGGCATCAGCCACGAGGCGATCGGTCTCGCCGGAAAGCAGAAGCTCGGCCGACTGATCGTGATGTGGGACGACAACGGCATCTCGATCGACGGAAAGGTGGTGCTGGCCGACATCACCGACCAGAAGCAGCGCTTCGCCGCGGCGGGCTGGTCGGTCCACGAATGCGACGGGCACGACCCCGAGGACGTGGATCGGGCGCTGACCGAGGCGAAGGCCACCGACCTGCCGGCGATGATCGACTGCCACACGCATATCGGCTTCGGCGCGCCGACCAAGCAGGACACCAAGGCCGCGCACGGAAGCCCGCTCGGCGATGACGAGATCGCCAAGGTGCGCGAAGCCTATGGCTGGCCGTATCCGCCGTTCGAGATCCCCGACGAGGTTCGGGCGGCCTGGAAGAAGATCGGCGCGCGCGGCGGTGCCGAACGGCAGGCTTGGGAAGAGCGGCTCGGCAAGCTCTCCGACACCCGGCGCTCCGAGTTCGAACGGATCATGGCGGGCGAGATGCCGCGGAAGTTCGGCAGCGCGATCACCGCCTTCAAGAAGGCGCAATCCGAGGCCGCGCCGAAGGTCGCGACCCGCAAGTCGTCGGAGATGGTGCTGGAGGTCGTCAACGCGACCGTGCCCGAGACGCTCGGGGGGTCAGCGGACCTGACCGGATCCAACAACACGCTGACCAAGGGGCTCGGCGTGTTCGACGCCGACACCCGCGGCGGGCGGTATGTTCACTACGGCATCCGCGAGCACGGCATGGCGGCGGCGATGAACGGGATCACCGTGCATGGCGGGGTCGTGCCCTATGGCGGCACGTTCCTGTGCTTCGCCGACTATGCGCGCGGGGCGATGCGGCTGTCGGCGCTGATGGGGGTGCGGGTGATCTACGTGATGACCCACGATTCGATCGGGCTCGGCGAGGACGGCCCGACCCACCAGCCGATCGAACAGCTGGCGATGCTGCGCGCGACCCCGAACATGCATGTATTCCGTCCGGCGGATACCATCGAGACCGCCGAGGCCTGGGAACTGGCGCTGACCAACCTCGGCACGCCGTCGGTGCTGGCGCTGACCCGGCAACCGCTGGCGACGGTGCGGACCCGGCACAGCCGCCGCAACCTGACGGCCCAGGGCGCCTACGTGCTCGCCGAGGCCGAGGGGCGGCGGCGCGCGGTGCTGCTCGCGACCGGCTCGGAGGTCGAGATCGCGCTGGGCGCGCGGGACATCCTGCAGAAGAAAGGTGTCGGCACCCGGGTGGTGTCGATGCCGTGCTGGGAGCTTTTCGCGGCGCAGGACGAGGCCTATCGCCGCAAGGTGCTGCCGGCCGGACCGGTGCGCGTGGCTGTCGAGGCGGCGGGCGACTTCGGCTGGGATCGCTGGCTCTGCGGCGAGCGAGGCGCGGAGAAGAAGGCGGGCTTCGTGGGCATGAGCGGCTTCGGCGCGTCGGGGGCGATCGAGGATCTCTATCCGCACTTCGGGATCACCGCCGAAGCCGTGGCGAAGAGGGCCGAGAGCCTGCTTTGACACAACCTCGAGGAGATCTGATCCCGGAACAGGCGAGGCAAGCGCGGTGACCCGGAAAACGCTCGACGACATCGACCTGGCGGGCAAGGTGGTGCTCACCCGGGTGGACATCAACGTGCCGGTCGAGAACGGGTCCGTCACCGACGCGACGCGGATCGAACGGATCGCGCCGACGGTGCGGGACATTCTCGCGAAGGGGGGAAAGCCGGTCCTGCTGGCGCATTTCGGCCGGCCGAAGGGAAAGGTCGTGCCGGAGATGAGCCTGCGGGTGGTGCTGCCGGCACTGGAGGAGGTGCTCGGCGCGCGGGTTCGGTTCGCCGGCGACTGCATCGGCGCGGAGGCCGAGAGTGCCGTCGGTGCGCTCGGGCCGGGCGAGGTGCTGCTGCTCGAGAACACGCGGTTCCATCCCGGCGAGGAGGCGAACGATCCGGCGTTCGCGCGCGCGCTGGCGGCGCTCGGCGACATCTACTGCAATGACGCGTTCTCGGCGGCGCACCGGGCGCATGCCTCGACCGAGGCGCTGGCGCGGCTGCTGCCGTCGTGCGCGGGCCGGCTGATGCAGAGCGAGCTCGAGGCGCTGGAGAAGGCGCTGGGCAAGCCGGAGCGGCCGGTGGTGGCGGTGGTCGGCGGCGCCAAGGTGTCGACCAAGCTCGAGCTGCTCGGCAACCTGATCGACAAGGTCGACACGCTGGTGATCGGCGGCGGGATGGCGAACACGTTCCTCGCCGCGCAGGGCGTCGATGTCGGCAAGTCGCTCTGCGAGCACGACCTGGCCGGGACGGCGCGGGAGATCGCCGCGAAGGCCGAGGCGGCGGGGTGTGCGATCCTGCTGCCCGCCGACGTCGTGGTGGCGCGGGAGTTCAAGGCCGGGGCGGCGCACGAGATCGTTCCGGCGACTGCCTGCCCGCCCGACGCGATGATCCTCGACGCCGGGCCGGCGGCGATCGCCGCGATCGCGGCGGCCTTCGCCGCGGCGCGGACCCTGGTGTGGAACGGCCCGCTCGGCGCGTTCGAGATCCCGCCGTTCAATGCCGCGACCGACGCCGCGGCGCGGCAGGCCGCGAGCCTGACCCGGGCCGGTCGGCTGCTGTCGGTGGCCGGTGGAGGCGACACGGTGGCGGCGCTCAACGCAAGCGGCTCGGCCGATGCGTTCACCTACGTCTCGACCGCCGGCGGCGCGTTTCTGGAGTGGCTCGAGGGCAAGACGCTGCCCGGGGTCGCCGCCCTCGATACCTGAACAACAACCGTCCATCGGGAGGAGTCACCCATGAAGGCCACGCGCGCCGTCCAGAAGATCCTGAGCAACTACGAGGCCGACAATGCCGGCGTGAAGGGCAACCTCTGCCGGCTGCTGATGGAGGGCAAGCTCGGGGGCACCGGCAAGATGGTGATCCTGCCGGTCGATCAGGGCTTCGAGCACGGGCCGGCGCGGAGCTTCGCGCCGAACCCGGCGGCCTATGATCCGCACTACCATTATCAGCTGGCGATCGACGCGGGGCTGAACGCCTTCGCCTCGCCGCTCGGGATGATCGAGGCCGGGGCGGACACCTTCGCCGGGCAGATCCCGACGATCCTGAAGCTGAACTCGGCGAACTCGCTGATGCCGGAAGCGGCCGTCAAGGACCAGGCGATCACCGGCTCGGTGGACGACGCGCTCCGGCTCGGGTGCGCGGCGATCGGCTTCACGATCTATCCGGCATCATCCGGCGGGCTCGAGATGTTCGAGGAGGTCTCGGCGCTGCGCGAGGAGGCGGCGCGCAAGGGATTGCCGACGGTGATCTGGTCCTATCCACGCGGCGAGGATCTCTCCAAGGCGGGCGAGACGGCGATCGACGTCGGAGCCTACGCGGCGCAGATCGCGGCGCTGCTCGGGGCGCATGTCATCAAGATCAAGCTGTCCACCGACCATCTGGAGCAGGCCGAGGCGAAGAAGGTCTACGAGCAGCAGGGGATCGACATTGCCAGCCCGGCGGCGCGGGTGCGGCACTGCATGCAGGCGGCTTTCGGCGGGCGGCGGATCGTCGTGTTCTCCGGCGGCGCGGCCAAGGGCGAGGACGCGGTCTACGACGACGCGCGCGCGATCCGCGACGGCGGCGGCAACGGCTCGATCATCGGCCGCAACACCTTTCAGCGCTCGCGCGAGGACGCGCTGGCCATGCTCGGCCGGCTGATCGAGATCTACCGTGGGCGCGAGTAGCTCGAAACCTCCGAATCATCGGGATTCCCTTCCTCGCGAAGATCTGGCATCATCCGCGAAAGAGGCAGGAACCGGGCGCAAGAGCCGACATGCAGTATGAGTCCGAACAGCGCCGCAGCGGCGTCGCCGGTGCAGTGTTCGCGATCGTGGCGATCGCGCTGATCGGCTATCTGACCCTTGCAGCCCTTCAGGGCGACCATGGCCTGTTCAGCCTGTTCCAGATCGAGGCGCAGGAGGCGCGTCTGCGCACCGAGCTTTCGGACCTGCAGGCGGAGAGGATGGCGATCGCCAACAAGGCGCGCCGTCTGTCGACCGAGGATCTCGATCTGGACCTGCTTGACGAGCAGGCACGCAAGGTGCTCGGCCTCGGTCGCCCCGACGAGATTCTCATCCGCTGACATCGATCGACCGAGGCAATCGAGGCGTTTTCGGGGGTGTCACCCCGACGCGAAGCCGGTTATAATCTGATCGTTCAAGGCTAAACTAAATCGGCCATGGGGGAAATTCGAGATGGCAACATCACGCCGCGCCGCGAAGCCGAACGCGTCCAAGGACGAATTGCTCAGCTACTACCATGGAATGCTGCTGATCCGCCGTTTCGAGGAAAAGGCGGGGCAACTCTACGGCATGGGGCTCGTCGGGGGGTTCTGTCATCTCTACATCGGCCAGGAAGCGGTGGTCGTCGGTCTCGAGTCGACTGCGAAGGACGGCGACCAGCGGGTGACCACCTACCGCGACCACGGACACATGCTGGCATGCGGCATGGACCCGAAGGGCGTGATGGCCGAACTCACCGGCCGCTCCGACGGGTATTCCCGTGGCAAGGGCGGCTCGATGCACATGTTCTCGAAGGAGAAGCAGTTCTACGGCGGCCACGGGATCGTCGGCGCCAACGTTCCGATCGGGGCCGGGCTCGCCTTCGCCAACCAGTACCGTGGCAACGACAACGTCACGTTCACCTATTTCGGGGACGGCGCCGCCAACCAGGGGCAGGTCTACGAGACCTTCAACATGGCGACCCTCTGGAAGCTCCCGGTGATCTTCGTGATCGAGAACAACCAGTACGCCATGGGGACGTCGCTCAAGCGGGCTTCCTCGTCGCCGGCGCTCTACACGCGCGGAGAGGCCTTCGGGATCCCCGGCGAGGCCGTGGACGGCATGGACGTGCTGGCGGTGCGCGAGGCGGGGCAGAAGGCCACCGAGCACTGCCGCAGCGGCGAAGGCCCCTACATCCTCGAGATGAACACCTATCGCTATCGCGGACACTCGATGTCCGATCCGGCGAAATACCGGACGCGCGAGGAGGTGCAGAAGATGCGCGAGGAGCGGGACCCGATCAACCACGTGCGCGATCTCCTCGTCAGTGCGAAGCTCGCGACCGAGGACGATCTTAAGGCGATCGACAAGGACACCAAGGCGATCATCAACGGAGCCGCGCAATTCGCGCAGGAGAGCCCGGAGCCGGCCGAGGCCGAGCTCTGGACCGACGTGTACGCCTGAAGGGGGGACAACCGATGGCCACGCAGATCCTGATGCCTGCCCTGTCTCCCACCATGGAGGAGGGGACGCTGGCGAAATGGCTCGTGAAAGAAGGTGACGAGGTTTCGTCGGGACAGATCATCGCCGAGATCGAGACCGACAAGGCGACGATGGAATTCGAAGCCGTGGACGAGGGAACGGTCGGGAAGATTCTGATCGACGAGGGTACAGAGGGCGTGAAGGTCAACACGCCGATTGCCGTGCTTCTCGAGGAGGGTGACGACGCGAGCGCCGCGGAGACGACAGCCGAGGCGCCCACGAAGGCATCCGAGCAACCCAAGGAGTCGAGCGGCGGCGATTCCGGCGCAGCCGCTCCGGCCGCGAGCGCGCCCGCCGCGCCCGCTCCGAAGCCGGCCGCCGCTCCGGAGATCCCCGAAGGCACGAAATTCCGGACGCAGACGCTCCGCGAGGCGCTTCGGGACGCGATGGCAGAGGAGATGCGGCGCGACGGTGACGTCTTCCTCATGGGCGAGGAGGTGGCCGAATACCAGGGCGCCTACAAGATCAGCCAAGGGCTGCTGGAGGAATTCGGCCCGAAGCGGGTGATCGACACGCCGATCACCGAGCATGGGTTCACCGGGCTCGCGGTCGGCGCGGCGTTTGCGGGACTGCGGCCGATCGTGGAGTTCATGACCTTCAACTTCGCCCTGCAGGCCATCGATCAGATCATCAATTCCGCCGCCAAGACGCGGTACATGTCAGGGGGCCAGATGGGCGCGCCGATGGTGTTCCGCGGGCCAAACGGGGCAGCCGCACGCGTCGCCGCCCAGCACAGCCACGATTTCGCCACGACCTACGCGCAGGTGCCGGGGCTGAAGGTGGTCCAGCCGTATTCAGCCGCCGACGCCAAAGGGCTGCTGAAGGCCGCGATCCGTGATCCGAACCCGGTCATCTTTCTGGAGAACGAAATCCTCTACGGGCGCAGCTTCGAGGTGCCCGAGATCGAGGATTTCGTCGTCCCGATCGGCAAGGCCAAGATCGCGCGCGCGGGCGACGACGTAACCATTGTAAGCTTCGGGATCGGGATGACCTATGCGCTGCAGGCGGCGGAGGAGCTCACGAAGGAGGGAATCGAGGCCGAAGTCATCGATCTGCGCTCGCTGCGCCCGATGGACACCGATACCGTGATCGAGTCGGTGCGCAAGACCAATCGGTGCGTCACCGTGGAGGAGGGCTTTCCGGTCTGCTCGATCGGTAACCATCTGTCGGCGGTGCTGATGGAGAGGGCGTTCGATTATCTCGATGCGCCGGTGCTCAACTGCACGGGCAAGGATGTGCCGATGCCATATGCGGCGAACCTCGAGAAGCTCGCGCTCGTGACCACGCCGGAGGTGATCGCGGCGTGCAAATCCGTCACCTATCGTTGAGGTCGAGCCATGCCAATCAATATCCTCATGCCCGCGCTCTCCCCGACCATGGAAGAGGGCACGCTGGCCAAGTGGCTGGTCCAGGAAGGCGACGAAGTCACCTCCGGCACGATCATCGCCGAAATTGAAACCGACAAGGCGACGATGGAGTTCGAGGCTGTCGATGAGGGCACAGTCGGAAAGATCGTCGTCCCGGCAGGAACCGAGGCGGTAAAGGTCAACGACCTGATCGCGGTTCTGCTGGAGGAGGGCGAGAGCGCCGACGAACTCTCTACGGCGGCGCCTGCGTCCAAACCCGAGGCCAAGGCGGCCAAGGACAGCGCGGAAGCTCCGGAAAAGCCAGCCTCGGCCCCCGCTCCGGCGGCGGCACGCTCGTCGGACTCCGCGGGTGACCGGATCTTCGCCTCGCCGCTGGCGCGACGGATTGCGGCGGACAAGGGCCTTGACCTCAAGGCTGTCAAGGGCTCGGGGCCAAACGGCCGGATCGTCAAGGCGGACGTCGAATCCGCGGAGGCGAAGCCGTCCGCGGCGAAGGCCGGACCGTCGGCAGCGGAGCCGTCGGCACCTCGGGCACCCGCTCCGATGCCCGACGCCGAGGCTATCAAGAAAGTCTATGCAGATCGCGAGTTCGAAGAGATCAAGCTGGACGGGATGCGCAAGACGATTGCCGCTCGGCTGACCGAAGCCAAGCAGACAATTCCCCATTTCTATCTGAGACGGGAAATCCGTCTCGACGAACTTCTCGCCTTCCGCTCCCGTCTCAACAAGGAACTCGAACCGCGCGGCGTCAAGCTGTCGGTGAACGATTTCATCATCAAGGCGTGTGCGCTCGCCCTGCAGAGGGTTCCTGATTGCAATGCGGTGTGGGCCGGTGATCGCTTGCTGCGGCTGAAACCGTCGGATGTTGCCGTCGCAGTAGCGATCGAGGGTGGGCTCTTCACACCGGTTCTGCGCGACGCCGACAAGAAATCGCTTTCGGCGCTATCGGCAGAAATGAAGGATCTTGCCGCGCGTGCAAGAGCGCGCAAGCTAGCGCCCCACGAGTATCAAGGCGGCACCTTCGCGGTCTCGAACCTGGGGATGATGGGAGTCGAGAACTTCGACGCCGTCATAAACCCGCCGCACGCATCCATTCTTGCCGTCGGCGCCGGCGTGGCGAAGCCGATCGTCGGCAAGGCCGGAGAGATCGAAGTCGCAACGATGATGAGCGTGACGCTTTCCGTCGATCACCGCGTGATTGACGGGGCGCTCGGGGCCGAGTTCCTCTCGGCCATCAAGCAGGATCTGGAGCATCCGATCGCCATGCTCGCCTGAGCGACATCGGGCGCCGGAAGCAGCCTCGCGCTACTTCGGCGCCCCAAGATCGTCCAGCAACTGATCCATGGACTTCGAGGGCTCCGGACATCCGGCCTCGCCTATGATCCGCGCGGGAACCCCAGCAACTGTCTTGCACGGTGGCACATCATGCAGGACTACGGACCCTGCGGCGATCCGGCTGCACCCCCCGATACGAATGTTGCCCAGAACCGCGGCGCCGGCTCCTATCAGCACCCCGTCGCCGATCTTTGGATGCCGGTCGCCATTCTCCTTGCCGGTTCCGCCCAGCGTTACCGAATGAAGCATCGACACATTGTCCCCGACCACCGCGGTCTCTCCGATCACGATCGAATGAGCATGATCGATCATGATCCCAGTTCCCACGCGCGCGCCCGGATGAATGTCGACGCCGAAAACTTCGGATGTCCGCATCTGGAAGAAATAGGCCATGTCCCTGCGTCGCCGCGACCAAAGCCAACGGCCGATCCGATAGCACTGCAGAGCCTGGAAACCCTTGAAGAAGAGCAGGGGCTGCAAGTAGCGATGGCACGCCGGGTCCCGCTCGAAAACGGCAAGCGTGTCGGCGCGAGCCGCCCTCCCGAGCTCCGTATCCGACTGGTAGGCCTCGTCGGCGATCTCACGGATGATCAGGTCGCTCATCTCCGGGGAGGCCAGCTTCTGCGCGATCCGATAGCCAAGAGCCCGTTCCAGGCTCGCGTGGTGAAGCACCCCGGCGTGAACGAGGCTCGCCATCAGCGGCTCGTCCTGGACGATTTGATCCGCCTCCCGTCGGATCATCGACCACACTGGGTCGAGGCTGGCGACGTTCGCCTGAGTTCGCATCATGCCGTTCACCTCGAGCCAACCTCTCCCTAGGTGGCTAAATCGTCCAGGAATCGCAAAAGATCAAGGGCGACCATTCAATTCGCACCATGACGCCCGCCACAGTATTCGCTCTAGACCTCCCTTGGCGGAACCAACTGCAGCAGATGCAGCGAAAGCCGGATCCGGCCCGAGGCGAAAGACCCACCCTCTGCGACGAGAACCAGCGGCGTCGGCGCATAGTAGGTGACCGGGGCACCACTCAGACCCACGAGATAGGAGTTCTTCGCGAACCCGAGCCCGGAACCGTAGCGGTTGTCCGCTCCGCCGACGCCGATGCGCCAGCCGGTCACCCCAGCACCCGTCAACGGCTCCACCACGCGACCGGTAAGCCCCAGCACTTGGGACCGGCTGGGAATACTGACGCTCGTGGTATTGGACGCACCCGGTGCGATAACATGATCGAACTCGATGACGCGCCAGGCGGTTCCTGCCCCATTCGGGGAAGCCACGATCGCGTCCGGTATCCATCCCGTCCCATCAAATAACCGGAAGGTGCGATCGCTTTCGTCCCACGCGCGCCAACCTGCCCGCGGGACCAGATAGGACCATCCGCCATTGCACCAGACGGCGATCCTGTTCGTGAGCCCTTCCCACTCGCCGCTGGCACCGATGGGGACGAGATAGCTGGCCCCTTCCTCCTCTGAAGACGGCGGCGCCGAAATGATCGACGAGACGACGCGCAACTGGGCGGCCGCATCGAGTCGCGTCAGCGCCTCGTTGACTGTTACGTGTTTTTGCGCCTGCGCCGGCATCACCAGAGGCAGGTCAAACTGAGCGGTCCTAGCCATCGAACTCAATCCTCTCAAATGGGCCGGCGCCGAAGCGGACGGAAATCTGGGCAACCTCGAAGCTCAGCGGCAGAGCGCCACCATCGGCGACCTGATCGGCCACGGAGTAAGTCGCCGCTGGCATCCCAGTCGTTTCTTCCCTGATCGTGGCCTCCCCGCGTAGAACGCGCACGAGGTAGGTCTCTCTCTCCTCACCGAGCGGAACCTCGGACCCCTGCCAGCTGTCCCCGTCGATCCGCGTGCGCCGAACCCACGTCAGTTCGATGTCTCCACCGGGACGCCGCCGGGCAAGCAGATGCGTCGGTCGATACGGTCTCAGTCCGACGCCACTGAATGCAGCGCTCAGGTGCAGGTAGCTCGAATCGTCGTACGACCGGTTCGCTGGCCCCACGCGATAGTGCCGCTCCAGCCCTCGGGAATTCGGCGCGAGATCGATCTGAACGACCGCACCATCGAGCAGTACGAATTCGGTCCCCACCGGCCACACGTCCGGCATGATACCATCCGTGCCGGCCTGCCCGCGCAGCAGCCCGCCGAGCACGTATTCTCCTGGAGCAACGAGCTCGGCGTCGCGGAACTGCACGACCTCCCAATCACCTTCGGAGCCAAAACGGAGCGCAGCAACATTGGCGCCGTTGAGCACTTCCGCCTCGGTACGGCTTTGCAAGCTGCCGCTTCCGACCCGCACCCGAACCCCGCCGCGCATCCAAAGCCCGGGCCGGGCCGCCGCGAGCGGTTCCAGCAGGGTTCCGATCACGGCAGGCCGGCGAACCTCCCGGTCGAGCGTGTAGCCAAAGTCCTGGTTTGCGGAATAGACCGCGACTGCGCCCGCCCAAGGCCTTCGCACCACGGCAGCATACGGCGACACCGGATCCTCATCGCCGCGAAGCAGCGGCAGGTCGAGGAACTCGACCTTCACCGGTGTCGGCGCTGTGAACCTGGGGGACGAGTTGCCTGGCGTGTCACCGACCGATGTTCGATACAGATCCGGTTCGACACGCACCGCGCTTAGCGTTCTATGACCGGCCTCCTCGATCCGATCGACCCGGAAGAGATCCGACGCTCCGCCGCTCGCGATCGACAGCAAATCCCCCGGAGTAGCCGACAGCATGGACATTGGAAGCGCGCAATCCAGCATGTCGCGCGCAACAAGCCCCTCGCTGAGCGCGCGCTCCGCGACAGCCTTCGCCTCGCCATCGCTGAGCACGACCTGCACGGATGTCTGTTCCGTTCGTGGCTCACTCGCATCCGGCGCCAGCGCCTCGACCGCGCCGGGCAGATAGTCGAGATCGGCCCGGACGAAGCCCATCGTGACCCGCTGTCCCGTCTCCGCGGCCGGGGAACGTGTCAAAGTGATCGCCGCCTCGCGTCCGGTCGCGACACACTGATCTGGACGGACCTCATGGGCGATCGTGCCACCACGGTTCGCGAAGGCCAGCTTACCGTCGATCGGAAAGCCATCGAACGCATACGAAAGCATCAATGGCTGGAGACTCTGGCGGCCCGTTTCGACCGCCTCGATGGCATAGCCCTTGACGCCGCCATGCAGCCGCGTGACGTCGATCGCATCGAGCTGGCACCGCGTGCAGATCTGCGCAACGACCGCATCCAGAGACGCGATGCTCGCCCGCCCGTTCAGCCAATGGCCGCGCTCGTAGTTGTCCCCGTCGGCCCAGACGTCGGTGCGGGCCGGGAAATCCGGCCACGGTCGAGCGTCCCAGGCCCAGACGTGGGCGCGGGACATGTCCACCATCCGGCCGGCGTAGACATCCGATTCAGGATTGTTCGAGGCATTTCCCCAATGCCCGAGCATCGCCTGCAAATACCGGATCTGGATGAAATCGTCCCGGCATCCGCTGGAATAGTAAGGAAAGAAGCTTTCCGACGATTTGGGATCGTGGAAGACGTTGGGCTGGTTTGTGCCCTTGTCCACGGCCGGGCAGCCGAGCTCCGTGAACCAGATCGGCTTCGATTTCGGCAGCCAGGCCGTCGCGCCCGCAACCTTCGCGCCACCGATTCGGTTCACGTGCGCGTTCGACCACCAGTTCACCAGATCCTTGTAGCGAAACACCCAGTCCTCGCCGTAGGCACCGTCGGCGATCGGCGATCGCTCCTGGCTGTCCCGCGCCGCGTCATCGCGGTAGTACCAGTCAAACCCCTCGCCCCGCGCGACGTTTCCCTTGAGGTACGCCAGGTCGTAGATCGACCCGTGGTGCGCGTCGGCGTGGCCCACCCCATCGCGCCAGTCCGAAAGCGGCATGTAGTTGTCGATCCCGACGAAATCGATGTCGTCGTGCGCCCACAGGGGATCGAGGTGGAACATCACGTCGCCCGAGCCATCGGCCGGCTGATGCCCAAAATATTCCGACCAGTCGGCCGCGTAGCCGATCTTCACCTGCGGGCCGAGAATCGTCCGCACGTCCCTCGCCAGCTCACACAGCGCCCGCACCGTCGGGTAGCCGTCAGCAGAGTCGCGAACCTGCGTCAGTCCGCGCAGCTCCGAGCCGATGCAGAACGCGTCGACGCCGCCTGCTGCCGCACATAAGTGCGCATAGTGCAGGATGAAGCGCCGATAGGACCACTCCGAGGGACCGGCATAATTCACGGTGCTTCCGGAGCTGTCGAAATCGCCGACTGCGGCACGGCCGAAGAAGTCCGCAACCTCGCCGGCGGCGAGCGGAGTCTTGTCGGTCGATCCCGACCGCCCCGGCGCCTTGTCGAGCGTGATGCGTCCCCTCCAGGGAACGGCCGGCTGATCCGCAGCACCGCTCCAGGGGTCGGACAACCCGTTCACGGCCTGGACGTCCATCAGGAGGAACGGATAGAACATTACCGATTTTCCGGTGGCCCTGAGCCGGGCGATCGCCTGCCGGACCGATGCATCGGCGGGTGTGCCACCGAACACCGGACGCCCGTCGATCCGACTGACGACTTGCGCGCCGGCCCGCGCCTGCCCGGACACGACCCACGCCATCGGATCGCCGTCGTCCCCCGCCTGCTCGACTTTCGGCCGAAGACTGCACCGGCCGCATCGCAGATCGTCACCGAACCAGGACACCACAAGCGAAATCGACTCGACGTTCGGCAATTCCGCCGACATCTGGTCAAGCGATGCGTTCAGGTCGGGAACGCCGAGATCGTTGTGCACATTGAGGACACCGCTGCCCTCCTCTCCGCTCCGGAACATCACGGGCTCCGTCGCCAGGGCGTACTCGCCGGTTCCCGGCACCAGCGCCACCCCGCGGATGTCGAGCGCGGGAGACCGCGGGACACCCGGCAGATCCGGGGCCGGCGCCCCGAACACCTCGAAATTGAACTGCGGGATCCGATTGCCGTACGGCGTAAGGTCCAGATCCTCGATGACGACGTAGGCGGTCCCGCGGTACGCGGGCGCCTTCCCCGCGCCTTCGATCGCTTCGATCAGCGGATCGGGCAGCTGATGTTCGTTACCGTGGTGAAGCCGAAGCGTCAGCCCGACCTGCTCGATCGCCTGACCATCCGCCCATATCCGCCCGACCCGCGACACTTCGCCCTCGCAGAGCGCGATCGCGAGGCTGACCGAGTAGCTGTATTCGCGCACGGTCGCGCCACCGCCCCCCTTGCCCCCGACGCGCTCCGAGTTCACCGCCTCGAGGAACCGGCTCGACCAGATCAGATTGCCGGCCACGCGGTTCCGGCCGAACACCCGCGCCAGCGCCGCGCCTTCGCTCGACCCCATGACCCGAAACCGCTCGACCCGCCCGGTCTCCACCGGCGCCGAGCCGCGCCCGAGCAACCGCTGATCGATCGCCGAGCCGACGACCGCGCCCGCGGCCTTGCCGAGCGCCAGCGCACCCATGCCGGCGAAGGAACCGCCGATGGCGCCACCGAGCGCCGAGCCGGCCGCAGACAGCAAGAGCGTCGCCATCACAAACTCCTGTCAGGAAAACGGAACGTCCCGGCCACCCGCCGCAACCAGGCAGGCGTCAGCGGGGACTCCACCACGCCGTGGCCGGAATAGGCATGGATCAGCGTCGGATGACCCTCCGGCGAGGTCCCGAGGATCCCCATGTGTTTCGCGACGCCACCGTCCCGCATACGCAGCACCAGAACGTCTCCCGCGCGCGCCTGCTCGTCAGCGATCGGCCGAAGGTGGCGGCCGGCGGCCGCAAGCAGCGCCTCCGCGCCCGCGGTCTCCGACCAGTCCGGGGTGTAGCTCGGCGGCGCTTCCGGCTCGCGCCCGATCACTTCCCGCCAGACGCCACGCACCAGCCCGAGGCAATCCGTCCCGGCGCCCCGGCAGCTGCACTGGTGCCGATACGGCGTGCCGATCCATCGCCGCGCGCACGCGACGACCTCATCCGCCCTGCAAGCTGCCGCCGTCATGGGTCGCTCCATCCTTGGGGTAGGCCGTCACCCAGTCGTCGCCAGGCAGGTGCGGAAACCCGCGGTAGTTGAGGAAGTTGTCGAACTTCGTGCGACACGTGCTCGCCCGTTTGTCGCAGCCCGCGACCACCTTGAAGCTGTCGTCCGGGAGCACCGCGCTCCCCGGCTTCCGCCACAGGACCAGATGCCGCGCTCCGTCGGGGCCGGGGCCGTCCGACTTGATCACGCTCGTCGTTCCGGCATTGGCTCCCGAGATCCAGCTCAGCCGGCCGTGCTGGAACCACCCTGCGTCGAAACCTCCGAGCCCGGCCACCAGCAGGCCGCCGTCTCCGGCAAATCCCTGCACATGACCTTCCGCGCTGAAGCCCGGTGCATCCGTATCGAACCCGCACTTCGCATCACCGAGCGCCCGGTCGCAGGTCCGCAGCACCGATCGTCCGACCGGCGCGTTCAGCGCTTCGGCCAGCCCGCGAAGCTCGACCTCGAACGCCCCGTCCAGCCGCCGGATTTCCCCGAAGGTTCCCCGGAACAGCAGCACGCGCAGATCCGGCCGCTCCCAGTCCACCAGCCAGTGCCGGACCTCCGCGCCGTCGTACCGGCCCGCCCGGATGTCCGCTTCGCTGACCGCCGCGTCGCTCAGCGCGCCCATCGCCTGGGCGTTGTCGACGCTGAGACCGGTGGCCGACTGCAGCGCGCTGGCGTCCATACCGCTGCTCGCCCGATGGACCACGTTCTCGAACACCACGTCACGATCGTGGTCGGTGAACCCGAACTCGATCCCATCGCGCCGGTGCACCCGCCAGCAGCGGCAGAGCCGGGTCGCCCCGCCGTCGAGGCGGGCCTGCAGTTCCGGATCGATCGCGCGCATCAGACCCGCACCTCGACCACCGGGATCGACGGCACCTCGCCGGCGGCGAACCCCGCAAGGCTCGCGCTGATCCTCTCCACATCGAACCGCACCGGCACGTCGAACTCATAGCCCGCGGTCACCGCCGCGCCGTTCCCCGGCGCGGTGGCGAGCTCGACCCAACCAGTGGCATAGTCGATCGAATACCCGCCCCCGCCGAGCGCCACGCCGTCGACCGCGACCTTGAGCGTTCCGACCACCGGCTTGGTGATCGGCCGGCTGTAGGCGACGCCGCCGGACGCATAGACCTTGGCCAGCGCGAAAATCGCGGTCGCGCCGTCCCCGGTCCCGATCGGCTGATCCAGCGCGCCCGGCACCGCCGACGGCGCGCAGGACTTGAAGTCGGTCCAGTCCTTCCACCGGAAGCCGAAGAGCTGCCCGTTCCGCGCCTCGAAGAACGCGATGAGCTCGGCCAGATCATCGAGCGACCGCACCCCGAGGCCCGCGTCGTACCGCCGCCGCGAATGCGCCCAGGGGCTGTTGCGTTCCTCGAACCCGTTGCTCAGCGTCACGATCTCGGTCCGCCGCTCCGGCCCGCCGGTCGATCCGACCGACAGCGCCGCTGGAAACCTGACTTCATGGAAATTCATGTCCCGACCTCACAGGTTGCGACGGCCACGCGCGATCGCCCGGTTCATCTCCGCGGCGATCTGGCTCTGCGATCGCCGGAAGCCGGCGGCATCGGGCGTCGAGATGTTCATCGTCACGTTGACGGCGCCGCCTGACCCGCCGCCCGTGCGGATCCCGAGCTTGCCATCGGCGCCCCGGGCCAGCGGCACGATCGCCTCCGGGCCCGCCTCGCCCATCAGCCCGACCCCGCCGCGCATCGGAAAATGCGTCGGCCCGTCCACCACGCCGCCCCGCGCGAAGGCCGCTACCCTGCCCGCCCCGAACGCGGCCCCCTTGGCGAACGGCAGCACGCCGCCGAGGATCGACTGCACGCCCTTGCCGACCACCGAGCCGAGCGCCCCCTGCACCGGCGCCAGCGCCTGGTTCAGCACCGAGCCCGAGATGCTCCGCCCGATCCCCGACAACGCTTCGGACAACTTCTTGCCGTCGAAGACCACGCCTTCGAACGCCGTTCGCAACGAGGACGACACCGTCCGCGACATGCCCGACGCTTCACGTCCCGCGTCCTTCATGCTGCCCTGCACGCCGTCCAGCTCGCGCTGAAACGCGCCGGTCACGCCCTCGAGTCCAGCCAGCGTCCCCTCGAGCCCCGCGAACTGCGTCTCGAGCCGGCCGAGATCGCCTTCGAAATCCGCCATCGCCTACTCCAGTTCTGCCCGCGCGGGGCCTGCCTTGTCGGGAAAGCGGGCCAGCAGGCCCGCCAGCCCGGCCCGTGTCAGCGCCGCGCGACCCGATCCGACGCCGGCGATCATCATCAGTTCGGCCGGCGTCAGCGCCCAGAACACCTCCGGCGCCAGTCGCAGCTGCACCAGCCCGAGCTGCATCAGCCCGGGCCAGGCGATCCGCGTCATTCCGGCGCGCTCTCGTCGTCGGGCAGGGTGAAGGTGATCTTCAGGAGCTTCGCCGCGGCCTGCGCCGCCGCCAGCGGCCCACCCTCGACCCGCGCCTTGACGACCTCCGCCTCGCTGACCCGCCAGCCGCCGCCGTTCAGGCCCGCGGTCAGCAGCGCGACCAGATCGCGCACCTTGAAGCTGCCGGCCTCGAAGCGTGCGATCAGCTCGATCAGCGACTCGCTCTGCAACCGCGCTTCCAGTTCCGCCAGCGAGGCCAGCGTCAGACGCATCACCCGCGGCTCGCCGTCGACCGTCAGCTCGACCTCGCCGCGCCAGGGATTCGCCATCAGAGCGCCTCGAAGCTCACCGCGCCGGCCGAGGCCAGCGCGATCTCGTAGACCGCCTCGCCGTCGTGCTGGCCGGAGTACTCGATCGAGGTGATCTGGAACGGCCCCTCGATGATGCCGAAATCCGGAATGATTACCTGATAGTTCGGGATCTCCCCGGCGAAGAAGATCGCCCGCGCCCGCTCGTCGGTCGCGTCGTCGCGAAACACGCCGGAGCCGCTGATCGCGGCGGTCCGCACCCCGGCCCCGGCCAGCAGTTCGCGCCAGCGCCCTGCGCTGCCGAGGTTGGTCACGTCGACCGTCTCGGCGTTGAAGGTGATCCGCGTCGCCCGCAGACCGGCGACCGTCTCGAAGACGCCCCCTCCGGTCATGTCGAGCTTGACCAACAGGTCCTTGCCTCTCTGGGCCGCCATGTCCTCATCCTCTCCCGAAAAAAGAGTTAGCCTTCGTGATCCACGACCGCCCGGAAGCGCAGCGAAACCCGTCGCTTTTCCGGCGCCCGCCCACGCTCCGCGCCGGCGCGCAGGAACCGCAGCGCAACCAGCCGGCCCGCCTCCAGCGCCAGCGGCGCATCGACCAGACAGGCGCAGATCGCCCCGGCGATCCGCTTCGCCGCATCGAACCCGTCGCGCGCCGAATGCACCGTGACCGTGAAATCGTGGATCGCGCCGCTGCTTGTCTTGGTGTCGTTGGCCCGCACCGTCTCCTCGCCGAGCGTGACGAAGTCCGGCGCGGCATCGGTCGCGGGCTGCAGCGGCGCGTCGTAGATCGCGCCGCCCACCAGAGCCGTGAGCCCGGCGTCCGCCGTCAGCCGCTCGAAAATCTTGCCCTGAAGACCGGTGGAGAATGCAAAACTCATGGCAGCACTCCTTCCTCGGCCAGTATCTCCAGATACCGCCCCCCTGCGTCATGCTCCGCCA
The DNA here is from genome assembly GCA_963773555.1 of uncultured Alphaproteobacteria bacterium. Taxonomy (GTDB): domain Bacteria; phylum Pseudomonadota; class Alphaproteobacteria; order Rhodobacterales; family Rhodobacteraceae; genus Amaricoccus. Next base: position 49,834 of record CAVZCB010000037.1, on the reverse strand, counting down.
CGGTCAGGATATCGAACACCCGATCTCCGTCGCGCAGCCGCTGGTCGGCCCGTGGCCGCGACGCCGCGCCGACCGGCGCCGCGCGGACTAGGATGCGATAGCGGACCCGCGGCCGGGCCTGGCCCGCAAGAAAGTCCTCGCGCCCCGACCGCACCGCCACATCCGCCCAGAGCGTCCCCAGACCGACCCAATCGGCGGTGAACCCGCCCGATCCGTCCGGCTGGCTGTCGCGCGTCTCGAGCACCAGCCGCCGCAGCAGCCGCACGCCCGTCACGACAGGCCTCCGCCGATCCGCGTCGCCCGGTAGGCCTCGATCAGCACCAGCACCCCGAACGGCATCGAGCCCGCGCCGCCGCCTTCGCTGCGGTTCTCGTAGAAATGCGCCGCCAGCAGGAATACCGCCTGCCGCAGGTCGGCCGGCACGTCCTCCCAGCCGTCTCCGAACCCGGCGGTAAACCGCACCTCGGCCTGACCGCCGCGCGGGATCTTCGGCAGGCTCCGCCCGAAGCGTCCGACCAGCCGCGGCCGCTGGCTGTCGCGCAGCACCGACCAGCGGTCCGGCTCGACCTCCGTCTCGGTCCCATCGGCATCGATCAGGGTCACCGTCTCGACCGACCGCACCGGTGCGATCGGCAAGCCCTGGCTCGCCTCCTCGCGCCACCGTGTGACCGTCCACGAAAATTCGCGCGCCAGCAGCGCGCGCCCCAGCCGCGCCTCGATCGCCGCCATCGCCGAGCGCAGATACAACTCGAGCACCGCGTCCTGCGACCCGTCGTCGGCGAACCCGATGCCGAGCCGCAGGTGCTCGGCGAACGCCCGCACCGGCACCGCCGCCAACGGCGGGGCGCCCACTTCCGTCAAGACCATCGGAAACTCCTCAATGCGGGCCGCCGGGCCCCAGGGCAATTCGCACGACGATCGCGCGTTCGAGCTGGCGCCCGGTGCTGGTCCGCACCCGGCTCGTGACCATGTAGACCTGCCCGGGCGCGCCGCACGCGACGCTGGCCCAGGACCGGGCGAGGTCGTGGTGCTGCTCCGTCACCACGAGAACCTCGCCCGCATTCTTGTGAACGCTCCAGCCGAGATCGGCCGCCACCGTCTCGCCCGGCGCCAGGTAGCCCTGGTGCCAGTCGATGCTGAGGCGGGCGACCTTATCCGCGGCCTTCAGAAGATATCCGCTCATCGGAACGATCACCCTCGATCAACAACAATAGGAACACACCCCCGTGCCGCCCGAGCGGAGGGAGGAGCAGCAACTGGAAAAGCACGGGGGTGTGTCGGACCCGCCCCGGAAATCGGGACGGGCCATCTGCGCACGCCAGGAACCGGATTGACCGGCCTCAGGCGCTCGCAAATTTCAGAAGCTTGATCGCCGCGAAGTCGCTGACGTCGCCGCCGATGCGCTTGGTGGCATAGAACAGCACGTGCGGCTTGGCCGAGAACGGATCGCGCAGGATACGCAGGTCCGGGCGTTCCGCCACGGTGTAGCCGGCGCGGAAGTCGCCGTAGGCGATCGCGAAGGTACCCGGTGCGATGTCCGGCATGTCCTCGGCGATCAGCACGGGATAGCCCATCAGCCGCGCCGGCTCGCCGGCGGCGATGCCGTCGGTCCACAGGAACCGCCCGTCCGCGTCCTTCATCTTGCGCACCGCGCCTGCGGTCTTCGAGTTCATCACGAAGGTCGCGTTCGCCCGATAGCGCGCGCCCAGCGAATACACCAGGTCGACCACCGCGTCGGCCGGATCGGCGGCGTCGAAATCGCCCTCGACCCCGGTCGGCACGTAGCCGAGCGAGCCCCAGGCGAAGACCTCGTTGTCGACCTTGGGATAGTTCAGGAACCCGGTCGGCTTGTCGAAGCCGTCGCCCGCCACGAAGGCCGACGCCTCGGCGCGGCTGAACTTGTCGGCGATCCGCTGCGCCAGCCATCCCTCGACGTCGAACGCCGAGTCGTCCAGCAGCCGCTGCGAGGCCTTCGGCAGCGCCGACAGCTCGTGCAGCGGGATCGAGATGCGATCGACCTGCGGCGTCCCGGTCTCGGTCCGCTCCGCGGTCTCGTTGGCCCAGCCCGCGCCGATGTCGGTGTGATCGACCAGCACGTCGAACGCGCTCGCCTCGACCTGCACCACGTTGGCGATGGTCCGGATCGAGGCCGACGAGCGCAGCACGCCGACGATCTGGCTCGCCGTCACCGGATCGACCAGGTAGCCGCCGTCCCCCGCCACCGCGGTCGACAGCGCCTTCTCCTCGACGCTCAGGCCGCGCAGCCCGTCGTCGTCCCCCGAGCGCAGGTAGGCGGCGAACGCCTTCTTGTGCGGCGTGTCGGTCTCGGAAGCGCGCGCCAGCGGCGGGCGGTTCATCGCGATGGATTTGCGGTCGAGCATGGCCAAGCGGGTTTCCTGTTCCTGAAGCTTCGATTTGATCTCGGACTGAAAGGCGTTGAATTCGCCCAGGAACCCGGTCAAGGCAGCCTTGACCTCGATCTGCGGGCTCTGGCCCGGCGCGGCGGTATCCGCCCGGGATTTGGTCTCAGGTTTCTGCATCAATCGCTTCCTTGATGACTGCATTCCCACCGGCGTCGCCTCACGCCAGCATCTCCCTCGCCTCGCGGAACGTCTCCGCCAGGACCTGCGCCAGGTCCGCCTCCAGCCCCTGATCGAGGTCGGACTCGGACCGCACCCGCGCCTGCGGCAGCATCGGGAAGGTGACCAGCGACACCTCCCAGAGCTCGATCTCGTGCAGGAGCCGCTGGCCGCCCGCGGCCTTCTCGCTCCGAAGCGTGCGGTAGCCGATCGACAGCCCGTCGATCGCCCCCGCCTGCAACAGCGCCTGCGCCTCGCGCGCCGCCTGCACCTCGAGCAGCAGACGGCCCTTCACGTAGAGGCCCCTGCCGTCCTCGCGCACCTCGTCCCAGACCCCGATCGGCCGGGTCGGATCGTGCTGCCACAGCATCTTCACGCCGGACTTCGCTCCGGCGAGCCGCTTCAGCGATGCGCCGTAGGCGCCCTTCTGAACCACGTCGCCACCCTGATCCGCGGCGCCGAAAAGGCTCGCGTATCCAGCGATCTCCGCGCCCTCCTTCAGCGCCGCGGCGCCGTCGAAGCTGCAGAATTTCGTCTCGAGCGAGCCCAGCCCGCCAACCCGATGCATCATCTCTACTCCCTCAGGAAACGGTCATGGACAAAAGCCCGTAGGCGATGTCGGCGAGGATCAGCGAGGCAGCGCCATAGACCGCCACCCAGATCCGCTTCTCCAGCCGGTCGAGCGCCACCTCGATGTGATTGAGCCGCCGTTCGAGCTGCGCCCAGCGCTCCTCCTGGATGCGCTCGTTCACCTCGATCCGCGCCGCCGCCGCGTCGAATGGCTCGTAGAGAAAGCGCGAGCCGCCGCCCCGGGCCGCCGTCCCACGCATCACCCCTCCTGGAACTTCGGCAGCCCGAGCAGCTGCCGCTTCTCGGCGTCGCTCAGGAACCCGGCGTCGCTGATCCGTCGCCAGAGCGCCTCGCGCTCCTCGGCCAGCGCCGGCACGTTGTCGAAGTCGACCTTGAGCTGGAACCGCGCGTCGTAGAACGCCGGCAGCCATCCCGACATCGCCGCCAGCGTCTTGGCGACCAGCGGCAGCACCGTCAGCCGGTAGAACGCCCGGTGCGCCTCGGAATAGTTGGCATAGGTGTTGTCGCCCGGCAGCCCCAGCAGCATCGGCGGCACCCCGAAGGCCAGCGCCACGTCGCGCGCCGCCGCCTCCTTGGTGCGGTGAAACTCCATGTCCGACGGCGAGAACCCCATCGGCTTCCAGTCGAGCCCGCCCTCCAGCAGCATCGGCCGCCCGGCGTTGCGCGCCCCCTGATGGTGGCTCTCGAGCTCGTCCACCAGCCGGCTGTACTGGTCGGTGCCGAGCTGCCCCTGCCCGTCCGCACCCTTGTAGATGATCGCGCCCGACGGCCGTGCCGCGTTGTCGAGCAGCGCCTTCGACCAGGTGCTGGCCGAATTGTGCACGTCGATCGCGCTCGCCGCGGCGTTCAGCGGCGACAGCCCGTAGTGATCGTCGCTCGGATGGAAGCTCTTGACGTGCAGCACCGGCACCCGGTCCGCCCGCATGTCGAACACGTGCTTCTGCCCGCCCGCCGAATACTCGTAGGCCACCGGCCAGCCGTCCGACCCCGGCACCACCTTCATCCGGTCCGACCGCAGCACGTAGAGCTCGCGCGGCCCGCCCGAGGCGACCTCGCCGGCCGCCTCGAGATATCCGTCGCCGCTCAGCAGCAGGTGCCCGTAGAACCCTTCCATCAGCGCCGACCCGCCCTGCCCCGGATTGGGCGCGGCGAGCAGGTCGATCACCGGATGCGCGTCGAAACGCCGGTCCACGTCCTGCACCACCACCGGCACGGCCGCGGCCGCTTCGGCGATCACCTTCACGCACCGGAACGCCACCGGATTCTGCAGGAAGCCGACCCGGGTCAGCGTGCCGGTATCACGCGCCGACCAGGCCGCCCGGCCCGCCCCCTGGAACGCCACCACCGGCGCCGCGGCCGAGGCCTTGGCCTCCGGCGGAACCGGCCGGCCGCGGAAAATCTGCAAGACCATCGTTCTCGCTCCTGCTTGTCTCGATTTGCATGTTCACCGGGCCCGGACTCACCAGGCTCGCAGCTTCGAAGCCGGGCTCAGACCGCGCGAATCCGCGGACTGCCGTTCTTGCCGCCCTCGATCATCAGCTCGGCGATCGCCCAGACCAGCGCGTCGACCCGGTCGGGACTGCCCTGCCCGCGAAACCCGGCGACGGTCATCGCCGCCATCTCGTCCTCGAGCGCTCGAAACTCCGCCCGGTGCGTGATCCGGCCCTGCTCGTAGAGCGCGGCCACCGGTTCGGCCCGTGCCGACTTGCCCCTGCTCGCATGCACGATCCGCACCGGCACCATGCCGTCGACGGTCCGGATCACCTGGGCGACCAGCTCGCCGCCCTGGTTGCCCTCGGCCACCAGCCGGTCCGCCCCGTAGGCGTGGAAGGCGGCCACCGCCCGCTCGGCCCAACCCTGCGGCGACAGCCCCTGCACGCTGGCGTCGGCGATGACCTCCGCGGTCCAGGTGCCCGGCTCGCCGGTCATGTGAACCCCGGCGACCACGATGCCGCAGGTGTCGGCGTCCTCCCCGCTCGACACCGGCGGGTCGATCGCGACCACCACCCGATCGAACTCGCCCGCGCCCGGCCGCCGCGCCGCCGCGAGCATCGCCCGGGTCCAGAGCGCGCCCTCGACGTCGAGCACGAACTCGCCGTCGAGCTCCTGCCGTCCCTTCGTCGAGCCCTCGTATTTCGCCGTGATGGTGTCCACGAAGCCCGGCGCCAGATGCATCCGGTTCGCCGCCGTCGGCGCGTGGGTGACCGCCGAGCCCGGCGCCTCCATCAGCGCCAGCAGTGTCTCGTTCCTGCGCGGCGTGGTCGTGACCACCACCCGCGGCTGCGTCCCGAGCCGCAGCGCGAACTGCAGCATGTCCCAGGTGTCCTCGGGCTTGCGCCACTTGCCGAGCTCGTCGCACCAGGCGCAGTCGAACTGCGGCCCCCGCAGGCTCTCCGGATCGCTCGCGGAGAAGGTCTGCGCCACCGCCCCGTTCGGCCAGACCAGCCGCCTGCGGCTCGCCTGCCACTCCGGGCGGCGGTCGGGCGGCGAGCAGGCGAGAATGCCCGAGTCGCCGAAAATCATCACCTCGCGCGCCTCGTCCAGCGTCTCGCCGACCAGGGCGACCCGGGAACACGTCCCCGGGTCGCCCGGCTTGCCCCCTTCGACCTGCGCGCGGATCCACTCGGACCCCGCACGGGTCTTTCCCGCCCCCCGGCCGCCCAGGATGATCCAGGTCGTCCAGTCCCCCTCGGGAGGCAGTTGATGCCCCAGTGCCCAGTGCTCGAAGAGCCAGGGCAGGGACATCAGGGCATTCGGACTCAACGCATCGAGCGCGGCGTCCAGCTCACCCTGCGGCAAGCCAGACAGCAAGTCTCGCAAGGATCTCCGCGCGCGCCGCGCCGAGGTCGAGCTCGCCGCTCGCCCCGTCAAAGGCCCTGCTTCGTATTCCAAGACTTGCCTCGATCTGCAGAACCGTCTGCAGGGCCCTCCGGTGGTCGTCGACCGCCTTCGCGACATCCTTGCAGTCCGCGTCGCCGCCGGTTCCCGCCTTCAGAAGCGTGACCCGATCCATGAGAGCCACGGTCAGATCACGATACAGCGCGAGCGTCCGGCCCAGCCGGTCGCCGTCCGCCGCTCGATCGTCAGCTGAAATTGCCATGTGATGAATGCCCTGGCTGCTCCGCCCGGGCAGGAAAGACAATCGGCAGGCCCCGCTCAGGGACCTGCCGATTCACTTCTTCCAGCTTGGCTGTGCTTATACCTTGGAGCGAGCGGTCTGTCAACTGCTAAATCGCTAGTTGCATGACCTTTTCACGCCGTCAGCCGATCCTGATACGACCCCTGCGCCCGCAGCCGCCACTGCGCCTCCGGCTGCCGCTCCGCCACGCTGTCGGGCACCTCGATCTCGTCGAACCCGACCCGCCGCGCCGCCCGGAACTGGTCGGCCACCAGCGGCCCCGCCGCCCTCAGCCGCCCGGCATAGCCCATCGCCCTGAGCCGCGCCGCGATCGAGAACCCCCGCCCGTCGGCCATCGCCGGGAACGCGACGCGAATCATCTCCACCCGGTCGAGCCACGGCGCCAGGTCGGCCGCGTCCCGGTCGTTCGGAAACTCCACCGCCAGCCCCTCCTCGGGCAGGTCCTGTCCGCTCCAGAACACGTCGAACGGCAGCACCTCGCCGCGCCAGTCGTCCGCCCCGAACCCGGCTTCAGTCACCAGAACCGCCATCGCCTCTCTCCTCTCTAGCTCGCCGCGCGCAGGATCCGACCGTCCGCGCCGAAATGGATGCCGCACTCCACCTTCTCCGACCCGCGCCACCGCCCGGCCCGGTCGTCCTCGCCGATCGCCACCGGCGTGGTGCACGGCCAGCAGCCGATCGACTTGAAGCCCTGCGCCACCAGCGGATGCCGCGGCAGATCCCGCGCGTCCATGTAGTCGCGCAGGTCTGCCGCCGACCAAAGCGCCAGCGGGTTGACCCGCAGCCGCTCCCCGTCGGCCTCGAACACGTCGAGCGCCGCCCGCGTCGCCGCCTGAAACCGCTTCCGCCCCGAGATCGACACCGGCCACTGCCGCAGCGCCCGGTCGAGCGGCGCCACCTTGCGCATCGTGCAGCACGCATCGGTATCGCGTCTGGTGCAGCGTGTCGTCCGGATCGAGCCGCGCGAGATCCATCGGGTCCGGCCGCAGATGCTGCACGCCGGTCAGCCCCAGATGCGCCGACAGCTCCCGCTGGTAATCCAGCGTCTCCCGGAACAGCATCCGCGAGTCGATCATCAGCACCGGCAGGTCGCGGTCGATCTCCGCCACCATGGCGAGCAGCACCGCCGCCTCCGCCCCGAACGAGGACACCAGCGCCACCTGCCCGGGAAACTCCGCCAGCACGCCCGCCAGCACGTCCTCGGCCCGCGCCTGCCCGTAGGTCAGCCGCAGCCCCTCGACCCGGTCGAGCGGCCGGGCCTGTTACCGCCCCGATATCATGCCGCATCGGACCGTTCCTCCGCCGGATACAGCGCCGCCTTGAACGGCGCCGGCCCGAGCCGCCGGTAGGCCGCGAGGAACGTCTCCCCCGGCTCCAGCCGCTGATCCAGATACGCCTCGATCAGCCGCTCCACCGCCGGCACCACCTGGTCGTAGGCGAACCCCGGCCCCGCCCGCTCGCCGACCACCGCCGTCTCGGTGCCGTCGCCGCCGAGCGTGATCTGGTAGTTCTCCACCCCCGCCCGATCGAGCCCGAGGATGCCGATGTGCCCGACGTGGTGATGCCCGCAGGCATTGATGCAGCCCGAGATCTTGATCTTCAGCGGCCCGATGTCGCGCTGCCGGTCGAGATCGGCGAACGCCTCGGCGATCTCCTGCGCCACCGGGATCGACCGCGCCGTCGCCAGCGCGCAGTAGTCCATCCCCGGGCAGGCGATGATGTCCGACACCAGCCCGACGTTGGCCGTCGCCAGCCCCGCCGCCTTCAGCCGCGCATAGACCTCCGGCAGATGCCGGCGCGGCACATGCGGCAGGATCACGTTCTGCTCGTGGCTGACCCGCAGTTCGTCGTGGCCGAACTCCTCGGCCAGATCCGCCATCACCCGCATCTGCTCCGCCGTCGCGTCGCCCGGCGTTCCGCCGATCGGCTTCAGCGACACCGTCACGATGCCGTAGTGACCGAGCCGATGCGCCGCCACGTTGGTATCGACCCACGCCCTGAGCCCCGCGCCCAGCAGCGGCGGCGCCACCACCTCCGCCTCGAAGGCCGGCGGCGCGAACGCCGCCTCGATGTCGGCGACGAGGCCCGCGTTCACCGGCCGCATCCGCGCCTTGTTCTCGACGAACGCCGCCTCGACCCACTCGCGCACCACCTCGAGCGTCTCCTCGTGCACCAGGATCTTCAGCCGCGCCTTGTACTTGTTGTCCCGCCGGCCGCTCAGGTTGTAGACGTGCAGGATCGCCTCGAGATACGGCAGCAGGTCCGCCTTGGGCAGGAAGTCCCGCACCACCTTGCCGATCATCGGCGTCCGTCCAAGCCCACCGCCAATGCTGACCTCGTAGCCGGGCGCGCCATCCGCGTTGCGCAGCATCCTGAGGCCGATGTCATGCGATTTCGTGACAGCCCGATCGTTCGGCGATCCGGTGATGCCGATCTTGAACTTGCGCGGCAGGTAGAGGAACTCCGGATGATCCGTCGACCACTGCCGCAGCAGCTCCGCCGTCGGCCGCGGATCCTCGATCTCGTCCGCCGCCGCCCCGGCAAAATGATCCGCCGTCACGTTGCGGATGCAGTTGCCGCTGGTCTGGATCGCGTGCATCTCGACGTCGGCCAGCGCGTCCAGGATGTCCGGCACGTCGCGCAGCTTCGGCCAGTTGAACTGGATGTTCTGCCGCGTGGTGAAGTGCCCGTAGCCCTTGTCCCACCGCTCGGCGATCATCGCCAGCTGCCGCATCTTGCGCGCGTTCAGCGTGCCGTAGGGCACCGCCACCCGCAGCATGTAGGCATGCAACTGCAGGTACAGCCCGTTTCTCAACCGCAGCGGCAGGAACTCCGCCTCGCTCAGCGACCCGTCGATCCGCCGCTCCACCTGGTCGCGGAACTCCGCCACCCGCTCGCGCACGAAATCCCGGTCGAAATCGCTGTAATCATACATCCGAACGCCCCGCCTGCCGGCCATGCTGTGGATAGTTCGAGGGCCCGCGCGTGCGGAACACCTCGCGAAAATGCGCCGCCGCCGCGCAGCCGCGCGCGTCGATCGCGGCACCGACCAGGTAGACCCCGACCACCTGGTTCGGGAACGCCGAGGCTGCCTTCAGCAGCTCTTCCGCCGCCTCCGGGTTCACCGCCAGCGCCGCGTCGCCGATCTCCCGCGACCAGTCGCCGCCGCTGGTGAAATACACCACGTCGCCCTCGAGCAGATCGTTGCCGGTCGCGATCTGCGGCTGGAATGCCCGCGCCATCAGAGCGCCTCCCTCATCTCGGTCATCGCCATCGCCGCCGCCCGTGGCGCCAGCCCGTAGAGGATCATCACCGGCGCCCCCGGCGTCGCCCCGGCCAGCGCCGCCGGCAGCTCGATCAGCGTCGTCGCGATCACCCGGCTCTCCGGCCGGCTGGCGTTCTCCACCGCCGTCACCGGCGTATCCGCCGCCGCCCCGTGCATCATCAGCCGCCCGCGCAGGAACGTCGCCGCCTTCACGCCCATGTAGATGCCGGCCGTCGCCCCCGGCTTCGCCAGCTCCCGCCAGTCGTGCTCGGCGAACCCGTCCACGTCATGCCCGGTCAGCACACGGAACGACGCGTTCCGCCCCCGCTTGGTCAGCGACTGCCCGATCGCCGCCGCCGCCGCGCTGGCCGACGTCACCCCCGGCACGATCCCGTAGGAGACCCCCGCCGCCTCCAGCGCCTCGACCTCCTCGTCGAGCCGCCCGAACACCGCCGGATCGCCGCCCTTCAGCCGCACCACGGTCTCGCCCGCCAGCGCATGGCGTACCATCAGCGCGTTGATGTCGTCCTGCTTCCACGACGGCCCGTAGGCCAGCTTGCCGACCTCGACGATTTTCGCCTCGCGCCGCGCCAGCTCCAGGATCGCCGCCGGCACCAGCCGGTCATGCACCACCACGTCCGCCTCGTGCAGCAGCCGCCGCGCCTTCAGCGTCATCAGCTCCGGATCCCCCGGCCCCGCGCCGACCAGATGCACCACCCCGCGCCGCGGCGCCGCGCCCTCGGCCAGCATCGCCTCCAGCTCGTCGCGCACCGCGTCCGCGCCGTTCGCCAGCGCCCGCGGCCCGCGCCTGAAGTAGAACCGCGTCCAGAATTCCCGCCGCGCCTTGGAATCCAGCGCCTCGACCCGCGCCCGGAACCCCTGCCCGATCCGGGTCAGCAGCCCCAGCGTCGGCGGCAGCATCGCCTCGACCTCGGCCTTGATCTTGCGCGCCAGCACCGGCGCCGCCCCCTCGGTCCCGATCGCCACCGTCACCGGATCCCGATCGACGATCGCCGGCGTGATGAAGTCGCTGCCGTCGAGATCGTCGACCCGGTTCACCAGCGCCCCGGCCGCCCGCCCGAGCGCCGCCGCCCGCCCGTCGCCGTCCGCGTCGCCGGTCGCGCCATAGACCAGCGCCGCGCCCGCCACATCCTCCGCCGCCAGCGCCCGCTGGTGCAGCACGATCCGCCCTTCCGCCGCCCACGCCCGCACCGCGGCCGTCGGCTTCGTCCCGGCGACCACGATCGACGCTTCGGTCTTCATCAGCAGCCGCAGCTTCGCTTCCGCGACGGCTCCGGACCCGGCCACCGCAATGCGGCGGCCGCGAAGATCGAGAAAAACCGGATAGTGACGCATGGCCGAGCCTCGGGTCCAATTCCTACCTCTCAAGATAGGACTTTTTCCCTAATTCTCTCAATGACCGGCTTCAAATAAGGAATGCGTTCTGTCATTATGCTCTGATGCGGACGGAATCACGAAACCCGTAGAGTTCCCGGAATGGCAGCCTCGCTCGACGATCTCGACCGGAATATCCTTGTGCTCCTGCAACAGGACGCGTCCCTGCCGCTCGACGAAATCGCCCGCAGGGTCGGCGCGTCGAAGACCCCGGTCTGGAACCGGATCCGCAAGATGAAGGCCTCCGGCCTCATCAGATCCGAGGTGGCGCTGCTCGACCCCGACAAGCTCGGGCTCGAGAGCTGCTTCTTCGTGCTGATCCGCACCTCGCAGCACGACGCCGACTGGCTCGACCGGTTCCTGAAGGCGGTCCGCAACCGCCCCGAGGTGATGGAGGCCCACCGCCTCGCCGGCGAGATCGACTACATCCTCAAGGTCCGGGTCCCGAACGCCCACGCCTACGATGCGTTCTACCGCGCGCTGATCCGCGAGGTCTCGATCTACAACGTCACCTCGGTCCTCTCGATGGAGGAGATCAAGAGCACCACCGCCCTGCCCATCGCCGCGTCGCCCGAGCGCGTCTGACCCCGACGCTCAGGGGGTCTCGACGATGCCCGGAGCCGGCCCGATGCGGCGACGGCGCCCCTGGCCGGCGATGCCGCGGCACACCAGGATCACCGGCAGGAGCCCGATCGCGGCGATCACCAGGCTCGGCACCGCCGCCTGGTTCAGCCGCTCGTCGGAGGCCAGCCGGTTCGCCTGCACCGCCAGCGTGTCGAAGTTGAACGGGCGCATGATCATCGTCGCGGGCAATTCCTTCATCGTGTCGACGAACACGATCAGCAGCGCCGTCAGCACGCTCCCCCGCAGGATCGGCAGATGCACCGCCCGCAGCACCCCCGGCGGCCGCCGCCCGAGCGTCCGCGCCACCGCGTCGATCCGCGGGCTGACCGTGGCGAGGCCCGCGTCGAACGCGTTCAGCGCCACCGCCATGAACCGCACCATGTAGGCGAGCACCAGGAGCCAGATCGAGCCGGTAAACAGCAGTCCGGTCGAGATCCCGAAATGCGCCCGCGCCCAGGCGTCGATCGCGTTGTCGAGATGCGCGAACGGCACCAGCAGCCCGACCGCGATCACCCCGCCCGGCACCGCATAGCCCAGCCCCGCCCCCAGCAGCATCGTCCGCGACGGCCGCCCCGGATGCATCCGCGCCCGGAACCCGACCAGCACCGCGCCCACCACCGTCACCACCGCCGCGGCACTCGCCAGCGTCAGCGAGTTGGTGACGAACCGCAGATACCGCGGATCGGCCAGGCTCTGCCCCGACCCCCACGCCATCCGCCCGAGGATCACCACCGGCAGCAGGAACCCGACCAGCACCGGCAGCAGGCACAGCCCCGTCGCTGCCCACCCCCGCGCGCCATCCAGCGGTCGGCGCTCGATCCCCGCCAGCTGTCCGCCGCGCAGATGCACCCGCGCCTGCCCGCGCTGGATGCGCTCGAACGCGGCGATGACCAGCGCGAAGCCGAGCAGGCACAGCGCCAGTTGCGCCGCCGCCGCCCGGTCCTGCATCGAGAACCACGCCTGATAGATGCCGGTCGAGAACGTCCGCACGTTGAAATGCGCCACCGTGCCGTAGTCCGCGATCGTCTCCATGATCGCGAGCAGCACACCGGCGGCGATCGCCGGCCGCGCCATCGGCAGGCTCACCCGCAGGAACGCCGCCCACGGCCCACGGCCCAGGGTCCGCGCCGCCAGGTACGCCGTCGCCGACTGCTGCGCGAACGCGGTGCGGGCCAGCAGATAGACGTACGGATAATAGACGCAGATCAGCATCAGCGCCGCCCCCGGCAGCGAGCGGATATTGGGGAACCAGTAGTCCCGCGGCCCCCAGCCGGTCGCCGCCCGAAGCGCTGTCTGCACCGGCCCCGGATGCGACAGGAAATCGGTATAGGCGTAGGCCAGCACATAGGCCGGAAACGCCAGCGGCAGCACGAGGATCACCTCGAGGAGCCGCGAGCCGGGAAACCGGTGCATCGTCACCAGCCACGCCGCCCCGGTCCCGACCGCCGCCGTGCCGCATCCCACCAGCGCCACCAGCGCCAGCGTGTTCACCACGTAGCCGGGCAGCACCGTGTCGACCAGCCCCCGCCAGGTCTCGAGGTTGCCCGCCAGCGCCGCCAGCACGGCCGCGGCGATCGGCGCCACGCAGAGAAGCGCCGCGAGCCAGGCCAGGCCGCTGAGGATACGCTCGCCCAACGAAGCCCCTTTCCCGATTGATCCGCTCGGGAATAGCGCCGAGCGACCGGAGCGGCAAGGGCCGGCCCTCCAGCCGGGAGCACGCTTCGGGCAGATCGTCCGCTCCTTGACGTGCGCGATCCCGACACGACATGACAACGGCACAGCAGCCGGAGGCACCCATGACCGACAAGATCCGCAAGACCGACGCCGAGTGGCGCGAGCAGCTCTCGGACCTCGCCTACGAGGTGACCCGCCAGGGCGGCACCGAACGCGCCTTCACCCACGACTTCCCCAAGGGCCCCGCCACATTTACCTGCGCGAACTGCGGCGCGCCGCTGTTCGACGCCGAGACCAAGTACGAAAGCGGCAGCGGCTGGCCGAGCTTCTGGCAGCCGATCACCCCGGACGCGGTCGAGGAGCATCCCGACGACAGCCTGCAGATGCACCGCACCGAAGTCATCTGCGCCCGCTGCGACGCCCACCTCGGCCACGTCTTCAACGACGGCCCGCAGCCGACCGGCCTGCGCTACTGCATGAACGGCGTGGCGCTGAACCGCGACGCCAAGGACGACTGAGCATCGCCCGCCGCGGATGCCACCGCTCAGTTCGCGTTGTTCATCGCTTCCGCGTCGATGTTGAGCAGGTTGCCGAACAGCTGCTCGAGCACGCCGAGCTGCCGGCCGCCGGTCTCGGTGGTCTGGGTGGTCAGGTTGATGACCCGGCCATCCTGGAGCCCGTATCGTTCGAGGCTGCTCACCACCCCGCGCTGGTCGAAGTTGACGGCCAGCACCGTGCGGTCGATCACCCGCGGCGCGTGATAGGTGTAGTTCTCGATCGTGCTCTGGACGTAATACCACGCCGAGTCGCGCAGCACCCCCGCCGAGGACGGCCGGCCGAGGATCTCCTCGACGCTGCCCGTGTCGTCGAAACCGGGGCGGATCCGCGAGATGTCGGCCTGCGAAGGAACATAACCATGCACCTGCACCGTAGGCGCGCAGCCCTGGGCGAGGAACGCGCAGAACAGCAACGCAACCCCGGCCGGGCGCAGCATTTTCGGGCGCATGTCTTCCCCTTGACCTCTCCGAATTCCCTTGCTCCCCTACTCCCGGCATGGTCTAAATTCAAGGAACTTGGGCCGGTTTCAGAACCTTGCCGGCCTTAAGGTGTCTGCCATGCCCGAACTCATCCCCCACGCACCCGACAATCCCGAATTCGCCCGCGTGGTCGAAGTCAGGTCGCTGCGCGACGTCGACGCGTTCCCGATCGACATCGCCCCCACCGAAGCGGAGGCCGAGGCGCTCGCCCGCCTCCTCGGCGCACGCGTCGATCCGCAAGCTGCGCCTCAAGGGCGTGCTCGTCCCCCTGCCCCGCGGCGGCTGGCGGCTCGAGGCGCGGCTGGGCGCCACGGCGGTGCAGACCTGCGTCGTCACCCTCGATCCGGTGACGACCCGCATCGACCAGCCGCTGACGCGCACCTGGCTCCCGGGCGCCGACGCCAGCACGACCGAAATCGTCATCGCCCCCGACGAGGACGACGAGATCGAGCCGCTCACCGACCGGATCGACTTCGGCCTCGTGGCCATCGAGGCGCTGGCGCTGGCGCTTCCGGCCTACCCGCGCAAGCCGGGCGCCACCCTCGCCGCGTCCACCGCCGCCGGCCGCGGCGTCGCGCCGATCGACGAATCCGAGCTCAAGCCCTTTGCGGCCCTCGCCGCCCTGCGCGGAAAGATGGCGGAAACGGGTGGCGACACATGAAAACCGGCGCCCGTCCCCTTGCGCGGCGGCGCGCGATCGCTATGGTGCGCGGCTCGTTTTCCTGTCCGGTCCGGCGGCCGTGGGCGTGACATCGCGCGCCGACATCTGCTACGGCGCGGGCCGACGAAGGGGTCTTCCGGGCAGCGGCCCGGCACAAAATCGAGGTCGAAACATGGCTGTCCCGAAAAGCAAGGTCACGCGCTCGCGGCGCGGAATGCGCCGGTCGCATGACGCACTGGTCGCCGGCAATCCCAACGAATGCCCGAACTGTGGCGAGCTGCGCCGCCCGCACCACGTCTGCGGCGCCTGCGGCCACTACGACGGCCGTGAGGTCGTCGCGGTGGTCGAAGAGGTGGATGTCGACGACGAAGCGGCCTGATACCGGCCAGCGCGAGGTCGGTCCGGAATGACGTCTGACGCAGCCCGGACCGGACCCGCGGGCGGAAATGCCGATGCCACGGGTGACATCGTGATCTCGATCGACGCGATGGGCGGCGATCGGGGCGTGGCCGACGTGGTGCACGGCATGGGCAAGTCGCTGGAGAAGAACCCGCGCCTGCGCTTCCTGCTGCACGGCGACCGCGACCAGCTCGACGCCGCGATCCACAAGAACAGCCTGCTCGAGGCGCGCACCGAGGTGCGGCACGCCCCGGACGTGGTGGCGATGCACGACAAGCCGTCCCGGGTGCTGCGCAACGCCGAGGGCACCAGCATGTGGAGCGCGCTGCAGGCGGTCCGCAGCGGCGAATCGCCGGTGGCGATCTCCTGCGGCAACACCGGGGCGCTGATGGCGCTGTCGATGCTGGCGCTCCGCAAGGCTCCGGGCGTCGACCGCCCCGCCATCGCCGTGCACTGGCCCTCGCTGAACCCCGCCGGCTACAACGTCCTGCTCGACGCCGGCGCCGACGTCCGCGCCGACGCGGGCGACCTGGTGAAGTTCGCGGTGATGGGCGCGTCCTACGCCCGCAACGCGCTCGGCGTCACCCGCCCGCGGGTCGGCCTCCTGAACGTCGGCACCGAGGAGCACAAGGGCGGCGCCGAGGTGCGCGAGGCCGCCGAACGCGTCGCCGCCATCGGCCCGGACAGCGACTTCGACTACATCGGCTACGTCGAGGGCGTCGACCTGCCATCCGATCGGGTGGACGTGATCGTCACCGACGGCTTCACCGGCAACGTGGCGCTGAAGACCGGCGAAGGCACCGCCCGCATGTTCCAGGACCTGCTGCGGGAGGCCTTCGCCTATTCGATCCTCAGCCGCGTCGGCGCCCTCTTCGCGATCACCTCGCTGACACGGCTGAAGAAGCGGATGGATCCGCGACGGGCCAACGGCGGCGTGTTCCTCGGGCTGAACGGCACGGTGATCAAGTCGCACGGCTCGGCCGACGCGATCGGGATCTCGGCCGCGATCAAGCTCGCCTTCGTCCTCGCCGAGCATGGCTTCACCGAGCGGCTGGCCGCCCGCATCGCCCTGCCCGCCGACCCCTCTCCCGGCATTGCCTCCGGAGGAGTGCCGTGATGCCCGAGCTTCGCGCCGTCCCGCTCGGCTGCGGCCACTATCTGCCGGCGCGGGTGGTCGAGAACGCCGAGTTCGCCGCCACCCTCGACACCTCCGACGAGTGGATCCGCTCGCGCACCGGCATCGAGCGCCGCCACTTCGCCGCCGACGGCGAGATGACCTCCGATCTCGCCACCGCCGCGGCGCGCGCCGCCCTCGCCGACACCGGCCTGACCGGCGCCGACATCGACGTGCTGATCGTCGCCACCGCCACCCCCGACCAGACCTTCCCCGCGACCGCGGTGAAGGTGCAGAGCGCCATCGGCATGCGCGGCGGCTTCGCCTTCGACATGCACGCGGTCTGCGCCGGCTTCATCTACGCGCTGGCCCAGGCCGACGTGCTGATCCGCTGTGGCCAGGTGCGCCGGGCGATGGTGATCGGCGCCGAGACCTTCTCGCGCATCCTCGATTTCGAGGACCGCGCCACCTGCGTGCTGTTCGGCGACGGCGCCGGCGCGCTGATCCTCGAGGCCGCCGAATTGGCCGGCGCCCCGGGCGAGCGCGGCGTCCTCGCCACCGACCTCCACTCCGACGGCCGCTACCGCGACCTGCTCTACGTCGACGGCGGTCCCTCCTCGACCGGCACCGCCGGCGTGGTGAAGATGGCCGGTCAGGAGATCTTCAAGCACGCGGTGGTGAAGCTGGCCGAGACCGGCGCGGCGGCGCTCGCCCGCGCCGGGCTCCAGACCTCCGACATCGATTGGCTGGTGCCGCATCA
Source organism: uncultured Alphaproteobacteria bacterium (assembly GCA_963773555.1). Taxonomy (GTDB): domain Bacteria; phylum Pseudomonadota; class Alphaproteobacteria; order Rhodobacterales; family Rhodobacteraceae; genus Amaricoccus. The sequence continues at coordinate 32,596 of CAVZCB010000037.1, read as the reverse complement.
GGCCAATCTTCGGATCATGACCATGACCGCGCACAAGCTCGGCGTGCCGATGGACCGGGTCGTCGTCACCGTCCAGGACCACGGCAACACCTCGGCCGCCTCGATTCCCCTCGCGCTGTCGACCGCCCACGCCGAGGGCCGCATCCTGCCCGGCGACATCCTGCTCATGGAGGCGATCGGCGGCGGTCTGACATGGGGCGCCGCCGTGGTGCGCTGGTAAAGGCCGAAAGCAGGCACATCCAAGCCGTTGTGATTGACTCGCTTTCATTATTCCCCCTAGGGTTAACGAAACTGTGGCCAAACAGGGGGGACGGCGATGAGTGACAAGACCCTGACGCGGATGGAACTCAGCGAAGCGGTCTTTCGCGCCGTCGGTCTCTCGCGCAACGAGTCGGCCGAACTGGTCGAGATGGTGCTCGACCGCATGTCCGACGCGCTCGTGCGCGGCGAGACCGTGAAGATCTCCTCATTCGGCACGTTCAGCGTGCGCTCCAAGTCCGCGCGCGTCGGGCGAAATCCGAAAACCGGCGAGGAGGTGCCGATCGAGCCGCGCCGCGTCCTCACCTTCCGCCCCTCGCACATCATGAAAGAGCGCGTGGACATCGGCAACAAGCAGTGACCGCGAGACCCGCCCCGAAGATGACCTCGGCATGAACAAGTCCCCCGAAGCCTTCCGCACCATCAGCGAGGTCGCCGAGGCGCTCGACGTGCCGCCGCACGTCCTGCGCTTCTGGGAGACCCGCTTCACCCAGGTGAAGCCGGTCAAGCGCGGCGGCGGCCGCCGCTACTACCGCCCCGAGGACGTGCGCCTGCTGCGCGGCATCCGCGGCCTGCTCTACGACGACGGCATGACCATCAAGGGCGTGCAGAAAATCCTGCGCGAACGCGGGGTCCGCCACGTGATCGGCCTAGGCACCCTTCCCGAGAGCGACGAGCCGACCGACGAGGCTAGCGAAGCCGCCGCCGAAATTGCCGCTGAAACCTCGGAGCCTAAAGCGGAGCCGACACCGAAAGCAGCGCCGACTCCTAGAGCGGAGCCGACGCCGAAAGCGGAGCCGCAGCCGGCCGCCTCCTCCGCAGCCGCGGCCGACCAGCCCACCACCCACGGCCCGGAGCGGCCGATCCCGCAGGCCGACCTGTTCACGCCGGGTGCGGACGCCGGCGCAGCCGTCGCCGTCGCCGTCGCCGCCAAGGAGCGCCCGGTTGCGGCGAAGCCCGCCGACAAGCGCACCCTGAAGGCGCTGCTCGGCGAGCTTCAGGCGCTGCGCGAAGTGATGATCGAGGATCCCCCGCGCTGACCCGGCGCTCCCGGCCTCTTCGTGCAGCCATTCAACACCTTGCGCCCGGTTTCGCCGGGAAGTTATCCCCGCGCTGGTCACGGAAGGCATCCGTCCGGCACCGTCATGCTTTCCCCTTGCCCTCGTCCCGCGCCCGGCTATAAAGCGCGCATGGCGGGCTATAGCGCAGTCTGGTAGCGCGTTCGACTGGGGGTCGAAAGGTCGTGAGTTCGAATCTCGCTAGCCCGACCATACCCCTGCACGCGGTCGCCGGTCCGGCCGGCGTAATCCCCGCCCAGGGCATCGCGCGGATGCTCGAGGACGGCACGATCACCGTCACCGCCCCTCCCGCCGTCGGCCAGATCCAGCCCGCCAGCCTCGACCTCCGCCTCGGCCCCGAAGCCTACCGCGTCCGCGCCTCGTTCCTTCCCGGCAGCGCCGCGACGCTCGCCGACCGCCTCGCCGATTTCGAGATGCACCGCATCGACCTGCGGGACGGCGCGGTGCTGGAGAAGGGCTGCGTCTACGTCGTCCCGCTCGTCGAGGGCCTCGCCCTTCCCGGCGACATCTCCGCCGTCGCCAACGCCAAGAGCTCCACCGGCCGCCTCGACCTCTTCACCCGCCTGATCACCGACCGCGGCACCGAATTCGACCGCATCGAGCCCGGCTACACCGGCCCGCTCTACGCCGAGATCTCGCCCCGCTCGTTCTCGGTCCTCGTCCGCCCCGGCATGCGCCTCAACCAGATCCGCTTCCGCCGCGGCCACGCCGTGCTCGACGACCGCGCCCTGCGCGCCCTCGACGCCAGCGACCGCCTGGTGAACGGCGAGGCGCACATCGCCGGCGGCCTCGCCTTCTCCGTCGACCTCGAACCGCGCGAGCGGCGGCCTCGTCGGCTACCGCGCCAAGCCCCACACCGGCCTGATCGACCTCGACCTGATCGATCACTACGACCCGGCCGCCTACTGGGAGCCGGTCACCACCCGCGACCGCCGCATCGTCCTCGACCCCGGCGCCTTCTACATCCTCGTCAGCCGCGAGGCGGTGCACGTCCCGCCCGACTACGCCGCCGAGATGGCCCCCTACCTGGCGATGGTCGGCGAGTTCCGCGTCCACTACGCCGGCTTCTTCGACCCCGGCTTCGGCCACGCCGGCGCCGGCGGCGGCGGCTCGCGCGGCGTGCTCGAGGTCCGCTGCCACGAGGCCCCCTTCGCGCTCGACCACGGCCAGGTCGTCGGCCGCCTCGTCTACGAGCGCATGGCCGAGCGCCCCGAGATTCTCTACGGCCGCGACATGGGCTCGAACTACCAGGGCCAGGGCCTCAAGCTCTCCAAGCACTTCCGCGCCGCCTGATACGAGCTCCGGGTTCGCGCCAGTGTCCGAAGTCGGACACGACACTGCCGTCTTTACTTCGCGGATTTGTCCGTCGACAAATCCGCGCGCGCCTGCCTGCCCCTAAGTAATTTCGGGATAATGCTGCTGTTCACGAAGAATTATTGAATCTTAATCCCTTGCAATTCAACATGATACCCGGAATTTCGCGCGCGAAAAGCACTCGTTTCGCACCCCTCAGCCAGCCGCCGCCACCAGCGCGCACACCCGCCGCACCCCGGCCGCGTAGCCCTCGATCCCCAGCCCTGCGATCACCCCGTCGGCCCGCAGGCTGACGTAGGAGCGGTGCCGGAAGCTCTCCCGCTTGTGGACGTTGGAGATATGCACCTCGATCACCGGCCCCTCGAAGGCGTTGAGCGCGTCGAGGATCGCCACCGAGGTATGGGTGAATGCGCCGGGATTGATCACGATGCCGCAGGCCGCCTCGCGCGCCTCGTGGATCCAGTCGATGATCTGCCCCTCGTGGTTCGACTGCTCGAACCAGAGCCCGAAGCCCTCCGCCAGCACCGCGCGGCAGGCCGCCTCCACGTCCGCCAGCGTCTCGCGCCCGTAGATCTCCGGCTGACGCTTGCCAAGCAGGTTCAGGTTCGGGCCGTTGAGGACATAGACGGTTCGGGTCATCGGATGCCTGCGATCATCGGGGCGGTTGCTCGGCTTACCTCTTCGCTGCCTGCGCCCCGTTCGCAAGGCCCGAGACGATCGCTTCCCGGATTTGCCATTGACCTGCGCAAGTCACCAGGCCACTCCGAGGGAAGGCGGCCAACAGCCAGCCACAAAAAACCAATGGGAGGACGACATGACCATCTCACTCACCCGCCGCACCCTGCTCGCGAGCGCCACCGCCACCATCGCCGCCACCGGCCTCGGGTCCGCAGCCTTCGCGCAGGACAAGATCAAGCTCCGCCTGAGCTCGGTCAACACCGAGACCGACCAGCGCGCCGTCGCGCTGGAAGAGAAGTTCGGCCCGGCCATCGCCGACTTCGCCGACTTCGAGCCGCACTGGAACGGCACCCTGTTCCAGCAGGGCACCGAGCTCGAGGCGATCGCCAACGGCGACCTCGAGATGTCGATCTCCTCGGCGCAGGAACTCGCCGCGTTCTTCCCCGAGTTCTCGATCTTCACCGCCGGCTACGTCCACAAGGACGCCGCCCACCAGGTCGCGGTCTTCAACGCCCCGCTGATGGACCCCTTCAAGCAGCGCGTCGAGGACGAGCTCGGCGTCAAGCTGCTGACCGTGATGTATCTCGGCCGCCGCCAGGTGAATCTGCGCCAGCCCGAGAGCGAGCTGCACGTCACCACGCCCGACGACCTCGCCGGCGTGAACCTGCGGATGCCCGGCACCGACGCCTGGCAGTTCCTCGGCAAGGCGCTCGGCGCCAACCCCACGCCGATGGCCTTCACCGAGGTCTATACCGCGTTGCAGACCGGCGCCGTCGACGGCCAGGACAACCCGCTGCCGACCGTGGTGGACTCCAAATTCTACGAGGTGACCAAGCAGATCGTGCTGACCTCGCACCTCGTGGACTTCAACTACCTCACCATCTCGCTGGCCGCCTGGAACGAGATGACCCCCGAGCAGCAGGACGCCGTGCAGAAGGCCGCCGACGCCGCCGCCGAGTTCGGCCGCCAGAACCAGCTCCAGAAGGAGGACGAACTGGTCGCCTTCCTCAAGGAACAGGGCCTCGACCTCTACGAGCCCGACCTCGAGGCGTTCCGCACCCACGTCCAGCAGGTCTACCTCGACTCCGACTACGCCAACGACTGGCCGGACGGACTGCTCGACGAGATCAACGCCCTGGCAGACTAGCCGGGCCGCGCGGAAGGCCCGCGGATGCACCGCCTCGCGCGCCTGTTCGCCCGCTTCACCGAAGGCGTGGCGGCCCTGATGATGGCCGCCATGTTCGCCACCTTCATCCTGCAGATCGCGGTGCGCTACGTCGTCGGCTCGGGCTGGTTCGCCGCGCACTTCGGCCAGCTCGCCGACGCCTCGCGGTTCGGCTGGACGCTCGAGTTCTGCCTGGTGATGTGGCTCTGGATCGTGTTCTGGGGCAACGCCTTCATCGTGCGCGATCGCGACCACGTCACCTTCGACATCCTCTACCTCTGGGTCCGCCCCGGCGTCCGCACCTGGCTGGCCGCGATCGGCGCGCTCGCCATCGTCGTCGGCCTCTGGATGTCGATCGGCCCGACCTGGGACAAGATGCGCCTGCTGCGGCTCAAGTCCTCGGCCACCCTGCCGGTCAAGATGCTGCCGATCTACTCGATCTACTTCCTGTTCCTCGCCGTGGTCGGCGCGCGCTACCTCTGGCGGCTGATCGACGTGCTGCGCCACGGCGCCGACGACACGGCCCACCACCACCTGTCGGTGACCGACGAATGAGCGGCGAGCTTCTGATCTGCATCGGCTCGCTGTTCTTCCTCGCCGCCATCGGCGTCCCGGTCGCCTACGCGATCATCCTCGCCTCGCTCGCCTACGCCGCCGCCGCCGGCCAGAGCCTCGGCATCGTCGGCAAGAACCTGGTCGACGGCCTCTACCAGAGCTTCCTGCTGCTCGCCGTGCCGCTGTTCATCGTCGCCGCCAACATCATGAACGCCGGCACCATCACCGAGCGGCTGCTCGGCTTCTGCGTCGCGACCGTCGGGCGCTTCAAGGGCGGGCTCGGCCACGTCAACGTCATGGCCTCGCTGATCTTCTCCGGCATGTCGGGCTCGGCCGTCGCCGACGCCGCCGGCATCGGCAAGATCATCATCGACATGATGCGCAAGGACGGCCGCTTCACCCCCGGCTACGCCGCCGCGATCACCGCCGCCTCGGCCACCATCGGCCCGATCATCCCGCCGTCGATCCCGATGGTGCTCTACGCGCTCGTCTCCAACGCCTCGATCGGCTACCTGTTTCTCGGCGGCATCCTGCCGGGCCTGTTCATGGGCGCGGTCCTGATGGCGACCAACAGCTACATGGCCCACCGGCGCGGCTTCGCCGTCGAGGAGCCGGTTCCGCTCCGCGAGCTGCCGGGCAAGACCGCACGGGCGTTCCCGGCGCTGCTGATGCCCGCGATCCTGCTCTACGGCATCTACGGCGGCGTCACCACGCCGACCGAGGCCGCCGCCGTCGCCGCCTTCTACGCCCTGCTGCTCGCCACCCTGTTCTACCGCTCGCTGAGCCTTCGGACCTTCTACTCGATCCTGGTCGAATCCGCGCGCTCCTCGGCCGCCGTCGGCCTCGTGATCGGCGGCGCGCTGATCCTGAACTACATCGTCGCCTCCGAGAACATCCCCACGCTTCTCGCAGCCCAGCTCGTCAACCTCGACGTCGCGCCGCTGACCTTCTTCCTCGGGGTCAACGTGCTCCTGCTCGCGCTCGGCTGCTTCCTCGACGCCACCACGATCATCCTGGTGATCATCCCGCTGTTCCTGCCGACCTGCCGTCAGCTCGGGATCGACCTGGTGCACTTCGGCGTCGTCGCGGTGGTCAACTGCATGATCGGCCTGATCACCCCGCCCTATGGCATCCTGCTCTTCGTCATCAACGCGGTCACCGGCATTCCGCTCGGCGAGATCATCTCCGAGATCTGGGCGTTCCTCGTCATCCTTATCGCCGCCTTGCTGCTGATGATCCTCTTCCCCGGCATCGTCCTCTTTCTGCCCCGCCTGATGGGCTACGAGGGCTGAACCGCACGCGGCCGCGCTTGAAACTCGCCCCCGCCACTCCTACCCTGTCGTGCGAGGGAGACACCACTTTGACCGACACGCCACAGCTGATCGATCCGTTCGCGCGCGCGATCACCTACCTGCGGGTGTCGGTGACCGACCGCTGCGATTTCCGCTGCGTCTACTGCATGTCCGAGAACATGCAGTTCCTCCCCAAGGCGGACCTGCTCACCCTCGAGGAACTCGACCGGCTCTGCTCGACCTTCGTCGATCTCGGCGTCCGCAAGCTCCGGATCACCGGCGGCGAGCCCCTGGTGCGCAAGGGCATCATGACCTTCTTCCGCGCCATGTCGCGCCACCTCGCCACCGGCGCCCTCGACGAGCTGACGCTCACCACCAACGGCAGCCAGCTCCGCCGCTTCGCCGGCGAGCTCGCCGACTGCGGCGTGAAGCGCATCAACGTCTCGCTCGACACCCTCGACGAGGACAAGTTCCGGCGGATCACCCGCTGGGGCCGGTTCGCCCAGGTGATGGACGGCATCGACGCCGCCGCCGAGGCCGGGCTCAAGGTCAAGATCAACGCCGTGGCGCTGAAGGGCGTCAACGACGACGAACTGCACGCCTCGTCGCGTGGTGCGGCGACCGCGGCTTCGATCTCACCTTCATCGAGGTCATGCCGATGGGCGATCTCGGCAACGAGGACCGGCTCGACCAGTACTGGTCGCTCCGCGATCTGCGCCGCGAGCTCGACACCCGCTGGACCCTCGCCGACACCGCCGAGCGCACCGGCGGCCCCGCCCGCTACGCCCGGGTTGCCGAGACCGGCGGCCGGATCGGCTTCATCACGCCGCTGACCCACAATTTCTGCGAAAGCTGCAACCGGGTCCGCCTGACCTGCACCGGCCAGCTCTACATGTGCCTCGGCCAGAACGACGACGCCGACCTGCGCGCGGTCCTCCGCGACCACCCCGGCGACGACGCGCCGGTCCGGGCCGCGATCGAGGCCGCGATCGCCCGCAAGCCCAAGGGCCACGACTTCGACTACTCCCGCCAGACCGTCCACGGCCAGGTCGCCCGCCACATGAGCCACACCGGCGGCTGAGTCCCCGCCGCGCCTCGTTTGGAAATCTCCCGCCGCAGCGCCATATCACTCGGTCGCCCAACCCGAAGGAGACCCGCCAATGCAGACGCGCAACAAGGTTCTGGACGACGTCACCCAGCTGATGTCCAACGCGATGGGCGTGGCCCAGGGCGCCCGCGTCGAGGCCGAGACCGCGATGAAGGGCTTCGTCGACCGCTGGCTCGCCGAGCGCAACTTCGTCACCCGCGAAGAGTTCGACGCGGTGCGGACGATGGCGCTGAAGGCGCGCGAGGAGAACGACTCCCTCAGGGCGCGCATCGAGGCCCTCGAGGCGGGAAAGGGTTGATGGCCCGTTAACCTCGGGGCAAAATTGTCATCATTCCTTGAAAAGATATCGCTTTACAGACTCGGTCGGCTCCACCACCATATCTTGTAGATCGGCAGCATCCGCGGTTGATCTGTTGTTAACCTCACCGCCCCGACGGGGTGATTGCCCCGCCGGCGGCCAGAACGAGAGGGCACCGGGCATGGGCATTGTCGAGCGCGAATTCGATTGCGAGGAACTGCACCCCATCGACATCGTGGAGACCCTGGCCGAGGAACGGTCATGGGACTTCGACCGGATCGCCGACGACCAGATCGCCATGGCGATCGAGGGCAGCTGGCGCACCTATTCGGTGACGCTGGCGTGGTCCGCCCGTGACGAGACGCTGCGGCTGATCTGCGCCTTCGACCTGGCGCCGCCGGCCCGGCGGGTCACGGCGATGCACACGGTGATGAGCCTCGCCAACGACAAGTGCTGGACCGGCGCGTTCGTGCTCTGGCGCGACCAGAAGCTGATGGGCTACCGCTACAGTCTCAATCTCGCCGGCGGCGCCAGTGCCAGCTCGGCCCAGATCAACGACATGGTGCGCGCCGCCGTCACCGCCTGCGAGCGGTTCTATCCGGCCTTCCAGCTGGTTGCATGGGGCGGGGAAACCCCGGAAAACGCCCTTGGCATCGCCATGACCGAAGCTTACGGTCGCGCCTGACGCCGGCCCCCCTCTTCCGGCTCGCGGGGCCGGAGAGGGGGGATCTGCATGGAACTGTCCGACATCGCGGAACGCGGGCTCGTGCTGCTCGGCTGCGGCAAGATGGGCACCGCCCTGCTCGAAGGCTGGCTCGCCCGCGACCTGCCGCCTGCCGCCATCACCGTGCTCGAGCCCACGCCCGCGCCGCGGCTCGAGGCGCTCGCGGCCGAGGGGCTGCGGCTCAACGCCGAGCTTCCCGCGCGGCCGGCCGTGGCGGTGCTGGCGGTCAAGCCGCAGATGATGGGCGACGCCCTGCCCCGGCTCGCGGCGCTCGGCAACGGCGACACGGTGGTCCTGTCGATCGCCGCCGGCACGCCGATCCGGGCCTTCGAGACGGCGCTGGGCGAGCGCACCCCGATCGTGCGCGCCATGCCCAACACCCCCGCCGCGGTCGGCCGCGGCATCACCGCGCTGATCGGCAACGCCCACGCCGGCGCCGGCGCGCTGGCGCTCGCCGAGGCGCTGATGCAGGCCGTCGGGCAGACCGTGCGGCTGGACGACGAACAGCAGATGGACGCGGTCACCGGCGTCTCGGGCTCGGGGCCTGCCTACGTGTTCCTGACGATCGAGGCGCTGGCGGCCGCAGGCGAGGCCGAGGGGCTCTCGCGGGATTTGGCGCTCAGGCTCGCGCGTGCTACCGTGGCGGGCGCCGGGGCGCTGGCCGAATCCGCCGAAACCCCGCCGGACGAGTTGCGCAGGAACGTGACGAGCCCCGGCGGCACCACCGCGGCCGCGCTCGGTGTACTGATGCGCGAGCCCGGGGGTCTTTCCGATCTGATGCGTGAAGCGGTGTCGGCCGCCGCGGCGCGAAGCCGGGAGCTCGGCGCATAGCCCGAGGCGACAACCAGAGGAGACGCAGCGATGTTCGACCCGAAGACCTTCTCGTTCGATGTCGAGAAGATGACCGAGTTCATGAAGCAGAACGACTTCACCAAGCATCTTGCGGCGATGCAGCTGCCCGGGATCAACCCCGAGACGCTGGTCGCCGCCCAGCAGAAGAACATGGACGCGCTGGTCGAGGCCAACAAGGCGGCCGCCGCCGGCTACCAGGATCTGTTCAAGAAGCAGATGGCGATCTTCGAGGAGACGATGAACGAGGCGCAGAAGCAGTTGCAGTCGTTCGACGCGACCAAACTCGACGGCGACAGGGCGAAGCAACAGGCCGACCTCGCAAGGGTCGCGTTCGAAAAGGCGCTGGGCAACATGAAGGCGCTGGCCGAAGGCGCCCAGAAGGCGAACGCCGACGCCTACGAGATCGTCGCCGCCCGGATCAAGGAGAGCATGGGCGAGCTGCGCGATCTGGCGAAGTCCAAGACCTGACGCCGTCGGCTCGGGCCGGCGCGATCCAATCTACGCCGCCGCCCTGCGCGGCGGCGTACTAGCCGGGGTCGGCGCCCTCGCGCAGGAAATCGCCCGCGGCCCAGCCTGCCAGCGAGCCGTCCGGCGTCGCCACCGCACACCAGCGACGTCCCTCCGCCATCCGGCATCCACCGCTGTTGCGCAGCGTAGCGCCATCCGCCACCTGTCCGCGCGGTGCTGCGCCCACGGAGGGGTCGGCGCGCACGTTCAGCGGTCCGCCGCCGGTCACCACCTGCCAGAAGTCCGGCCCGCCCTGCAGCCCGTCGGCGAAGTCGCCCGTCACCACCGGCTGCAACGCCCCCGCAACGCTGATGTCGAGCGTGTAGTCGGAGCGCTCGCCGCGCCGCGCCGCGGACCGCATCATGTAGACCGAGACCGTGTACTGCCCGGACGCCGGCAGCGTCGCCTCGAAGCGGTTGATGTCCGGGACCATCGGACCGGTCAGGCCGCTGTTGGCGATCGCCTCGTCCCCGGGACCTTGTCCTGGCGCGTAGACGTTGAAGTAGGTCGCGAGATTGCTCGGCGCGAGCGAGACGCTCATTCGCTGACCCGCCTCGGCACCCACCTGGTAGGACACCGACTCGTAGCCGGTAATCCTGCCGTCGATCGTCGTGCCGCTCTGGCCCGCGCCGAACCGAACCTGCTCGATCCGGATGTCCCGGGCATCGGCCGCCGCCGCGGCGAATGCCAGCGTCGTCGCGAGGCCGGCGAAAATTCGCATCCTCATCGCAAGAGACAGCTGCCGCCGTTCCACGCGATCCCCTCAACGCTCGTCCGACCAATGATCGAACCTGCCACGATCAATCCTTGATCCCGATCAATCGGAACTGCAAGCGAAGGCCTTTCGCCGCAACGCTTCCATGCTTAAGAGATGGCCGGGACGGGGAGCGATGCATGGCGACGATCGAATTCGACGACTTCCTGAAGGTCGACATCCGGGTCGGGCGCGTGCTGCGCGCCGAGCCGTTCCCCGAGGCGCGCAAGCCGGCGCTGAAGCTCTGGATCGACTTCGGGGCAGAGATCGGCCAGCGCAAGTCCTCGGCCCAGATCACCGAACACTACGACCCCGCGACCCTCGTCGGACGCCAGGTGCTCGCCGTGGTGAACTTCCCGCCGCGCCAGATCGGCCCCTTCCGCTCCGAGGTGCTCACCCTCGGGCTCGCCGACGAGGCCGGCGCCGTGGTGCTGATCGGACCCGACCGCGAGGTGCCCGCGGGGTCGCGCCTGCACTGAGCGCGCCATGCTGGCCAGCACCGCGACGCTGCGCTAGCCTCGCGGCCGTCAAAGGGGAGGGACCACCACCATGACCGCCTATCTCGTGGTCGACACCGACATCACCGACGCCGCCGCCTACGACACCTACAAGGCCGGCGCGAAGCCGATCGCCGAGCGTCATGGCGGGGAATACCTCGCCCGCGGTGGCGCGCTCGAGGTGCTCGAGGATGACCTCTGGACCCCGAAGCGGCTGGTGATCATCCGCTTCCCCGACGCCGCGGCCGCCCGCGCCTTCGCCGACGATCCCGACTACCAGCCGCTCAAGGCGATGCGCCACGGCGCGGCCCGCTGCACGCTCGCGATCGTCGACGGGATGTGAGCGCGGCGATGGACCGCCCCCGCGTCGTCGTCACCCGCAGGCTGCCCGACGCCGTCGAGGCGCGGTTGCGCGACGCCCTCGACGTCGAACTCAACGCCGAGGACGAACCGTTCGGGCCCGAACGGCTGGCGCGGGCGCTGCGCGAGGCGGACGGGCTGCTCTGCACCGTCACCGACCGGCTCGACGCTGCGATGATCGGCACCGAGGGACGGCGCGCGCGGATCCTCGCGAACTTCGCGGTCGGGGTGAACAACATCGACCTCGACGCCGCGAAGGCCGCGGGCGTCGCCGTCAGCAACACCCCCGACGTGCTGACCGACGCAACCGCCGATCTCGCCATCGCGCTGATCCTCAGCGTCACCCGGCGGATGACCGAGACCGAGGCGATCCTGCGCGCCGGCGGCTGGGACGGCTTCCGCCCCACCGGCTGGCTCGGCACCGGGCTGCAGGGCAAGACCCTCGGCATCGTCGGCATGGGCCGCATCGGCCAGGCCACCGCCGCCCGCGCCCAGCGCGGCTTCGGGATGCGCGTCGTCTACTTCAACCGCTCGCCCGTGGGCCCGCTCGACTTCCCGCGCCGAGGCCCGCCCGACGATCGAGGCCGTGCTGGCGGAAGCCGACGTCGTCTCGCTGCACGCGCCCGGCGGCGGCGGCAATCGCGGCCTGATCTCGGCCGACCGGCTGGCGGCGATGAAGCCCGGCGCCTATCTCGTGAACACCGCGCGCGGCGATCTCGTCGACGAGGCCGCCCTCGCCGCGGCGCTCTCCGACGGACGGCTGGCGGGCGCCGGGCTCGACGTGTTCGCCGAGGAGCCGATGGTGCCGCCGGCGCTGCTGCGGCTCCCCAACGTCACGCTGCTGCCCCACATCGGCTCGGCGACCATCGAGACCCGGACCGCAATGGGGATGCTCGCCGTCGACAACCTCCTCGCCTTCTTCGCCGGCGAACCGCTGCCGTCGCGGGTGGTCTGAAGCGGGCACCGCCGTGCCCGCGCTCAGTGCGCTGCGTTGACGCGCGCACCCTTGTCGTTCCGCTTCGAAGACTTGACCCGCCGGCGCAGCGTGCGCAGGCCCACCACGCGCCGGCGGCGCCCGCCCGTCCGACGCTGCGAGCCGGATCCCGCCCGACCCCGCTCTGACGCAGATCTGATCCCTGACCCGCTTGCGCGCGGACAGGTCCGGCTGGCATGGTCCGGCGAGACCAATCGGAGGTTCCCCCGAATGCCGCTTCGCGCGCTCCTTCTCGCCCCGCTCGCCCTCGCCCTCTCGGCGGCCGCCGGTCAGGCGTTCACCCTGCACGTGCTGCACTTCAACGACTTCCACAGCCGGGTCGAATCGATCAACGCCTTCGATTCCACCTGCTCGGGCGACGACGAGGCCGCGGGCAAGTGCTTCGGCGGCGCCGCGCGTCTCGTCACCGCGATCAACCAGACGCGTGACGAGCTGACCGCCGCCGGCGAGAACGTGATCGTGCTCGAGGCCGGCGACGCGTTCCAGGGCTCGCTGTTCTTCACCGCCTACTCCGGCCAGGCCGAGGCGGAGATGTTCAACCGCATCGGCCTCGACGCCATGGTCTACGGCAACCACGAGTTCGACCTCGGGCCGGAACCGCTGGCGAAGTTCATCGAGACCGCCGACTTCCCGGTGATCTCGGGCAACGTCGACGTCTCCGGCGACGAGATGCTGGCGCCGCTGGCCGAGGACCACCTGGTGCTCGAGATCGGCGGCGACAAGGTGGCGATCCTCGGCGCGACCACTCCCGACACGGCGGAGATCTCCTCGCCCGGCCCCACCGTCAGCTTCCGCGATCCCATCCCCTACCTCTCCTCCGAGATCGAGACGCTGAAGGGCCAGGGCATCGACAAGGTGATCGTGCTCAGCCACCTCGGCGAGCCGGCAGACGTGCGGGTGGCCGAGGCGGTGCCGGGGATCGACCTGATCGTCGGCGGCCACAGCCACACGCTGTTCTCCAACACCGACCCCGACGCCCCGTTCAAGTACCCGCTGATGGTCACCGGCCCCGACGGCCAGGCGGTGCCGATCGTCCAGGCCGGCTCCTATTCCAGGTATCTCGGCCACATCACGCTGACCTTCGACGACGCGGGCGTCATCACCGGGGCGACCGGCGATACAGAATTGCTCGACGCCAGCGTGACGCCCGACCAGCCGACACTCGACCGGATCAAGGAGCTTTCCGGCCCGATCGACGAGCTGAAGAAGCGCAAGGTCGCCGAGATCTCCGCCGGCGTCGACGGCACCCGCGAGACCTGCCGCGCCGAGGAATGCCAGATGGGCGATCTCGTCGCCGACGCCATGCTCGGCCGTGTCGAGGGTCAGGGCGCGACCATCGCCCTGCAGAACGGCGGCGGCCTGCGCGCTTCGATCGGCGGCGGCACCGTCACCATGGGCGACGTGCTCGCGGTGCTGCCGTTCCAGAACACGCTCTCGACCTTCAACATCACCGGCGCCGGCATCGTCGCGGCGCTGGAGAACGGCGTCAGCCAGGTCGAGGAAGGCGCCGGCCGCTTCCCGCAGGTCGCGGGCCTGCGCTTCACCTGGGATCCGGCGGCCGAGCCGATGGCCCGGATCAAGTCGGTCGAGGTAAAGACCGAGGACGACGCCTGGGCGCCGATCGATCCGGCCAAGGTCTACACGGTCGCCACCAACAACTTCATGCGCAATGGCGGCGACGGCTACACGGTGCTGCGCGACGAAGCGACCAACGCCTACGACTTCGGTCCCGGGCTCGAGGACGTGCTGGCGAACTACCTCGCCGAACACCCGGACTACACGCCGGGCACCGACGGCCGGATCTCCGAGGTCGAATGACCGACCCGCTCCGGCCGGAGTTCGGGCAGGTGCCCGGGTCAGCGGCAGTGCAGGTTGCCGAGCTGGTCCGTCCGGCAAGGCCCGACCGCGTCGAGGTCGGGCAGGTCGCCGCCGAGGCCGCGCGTGCGCCGGGCGGGAACGAACGTCTCCGGTTGCGCCCGGGGGCGGGCCTCGCGGATCCGATCGAGCGCCTGCACCGGCGGCTTGTCGAACGGCGGCCGGGGGGCCGGACGGATGACCACCGGACAGCTGACGGTGCCGAGCTGGTCCGGCCGGCACACGGTTCCGGCAAAGCCCGGCCCCGCCGCCAGCAGCACCGCCACCATCGCCAACGTCAATCCCCCCCGCATCCGTCCGCTCCAACTCCCGAGACCGCGCGCAACCTCCAGGGACATAGGGTGAGCCGGGCCCGGCTGCCACCCGGATCGGCCGGATCTCCCCCCGCCGCTGGCTGTCGGCACTGGCCGGCCTCGGCCTGGCGCTTGTCTCCGGCGCCGCCCTCGCCGGCCCGCCGGCGCGGGTGGTGTCGATCAACCCCTGCACCGATCAGCTCGCGCTGCTGGTGGCGGGCAAGGGCCAGCTGGTGTCGGTCAACCGCCTCACCGCCGACGCGCGCGTCTCCAACCTCGCCGCGGCAGCCGCGCGGCTGCCGCTCAACACCGGCGCGGCCGAGCAGGTCTTCCTGCTGAAGCCCGACCTGGTTCTGGCCGACACCTACGATAACCCGCTCGGCATCGCCATGCTGCGCCGCCTCGGCATCCGCGTCGAGCAGTTCGACCCGGTCGAGACCCTCGCCGGCGTCTCGACCGCGCTGCTCAGGATGGGCACCCTCCTCGGACAGGAGAACCGCGCGCAGGCGGTGGTCGCGGCCTACGAGGCCGACCTCGACCGGCTCGCCGCCGCTGCCCGCGACCTGCCCCGCGAGAAGGCTGCCTTCTACTACGCCAACGACTACACGTCCGGCGCCGGCACCCTCGCCGACGAGATCCTCGACCGCGCCGGGTTCGACAACGCCGCGCGTGATCGCGGCCTCGCAGGCTCGGTGCGGCTGCCGCTCGAGGTGCTGGTGATGCAGCGGCCGTTCCTGGTCCGGACCAGCCACATCGGCGGCCACGGCCCCGCCCTCGCCTACGCAACGCTCGACCATCCGGCGCTGCGGGCGATCACCCGGAGCGGACGCGAAGCGACCATCGAGGAGCGCTGGCAGGTCTGCGGCACGCCCTTCGTCACCGAGGCGATCGCCGCCCTGATCGCGGCGCGGCAGACAGCTGCCAGCCCCTAGCGGCCCCGGCCGCCCGCACAACCCGCTGGATCCCCGGCCAAGGCGACGGCATGATCGCGCCCACTCTGGAGGGAGCCGCCCATGTACTCGATCATCGCCCACGGACCCCACGATCTGCGCGTGGAGGAACAGGCCGAACCCGACGCCCCCGGCCCGGGCGAGGTCGCGATCGATCTCAGGGCGGGCGGCATCTGCGGCTCGGACCTGCACTACTACCACCACGGCGGCTTCGGCACCGTGCGGATCCGCGAGCCGATGATCCTCGGCCACGAGGTATCGGGCCTCGTCGCCGCCGTCGGCCCCGGCGTCGAGGGCCTCTCCCCCGGCCAGACCGTGGCGGTGAACCCGTCGATGCCGTGCGGCACCTGCGCCAACTGCCGCAGCGGACGCGCGATCTTCTGCAGCGAGATGCGCTTCAACGGCAGCGCCATGCGCTTCCCCCACGTCCAGGGCCTGTTCCGCGAGCGCGTCGTGGTCCCCGCCGCCCGGGCCGTCCCGGTCGATGCGAGCCTCGGCCTCGCCGCGCTCTGCGAGCCGCTCGCGGTCTGCCTGCACGCCGCCGGCCGCGCCGGGCCGCTGCTCGGGGCGCGGGTGCTGGTCTCGGGCAGCGGCCCGATCGGTTGCCTGACCGCGCTTGCCGCCCGCACCGCCGGGGCGGGCGAGATCGTCGTCACCGACATCACCGACGCGCCGCTCCGGATCGCCCGCGACCTCGGCGCCGACCGGACCGTCAACGTCGCGACCTCGCCGGACGATGTCGGATCGGGCTACGACGTCGCCTTCGAATGCTCCGGCAACGGCGCCGGTCTGCTCGCGGACCTCGGCGCGGTCCGCCCCGGCGGACGGCTGGTGCTCGTGGGCATGGGCAACGAGGCCGCGCTGCCGATCTCCAGCGTGGTCACCCGCGAGATCGAGATCCTCGGCAGCTTCCGCTTCGACGCCGAGTTCGCGGTGGCCGCGGAGCTTATCTCGCGCGGCCGGGTCGACCCGGCGCCGCTGATCACCCAGACCCTGCCGATGCGGGAGGCCGAACAGGCGTTCCGCCTCGCCTCCGACCGCAGCCGCGCCATGAAGGTCCAGCTCGAGCTCGCCGGCTGAGCCCGGGCCTCCGCGAGCGAGGGCATGACATGCGCGCGGCCGGTCCCCTGCTCTCCGTCGCCGGTCACGCCGCCGTGATCGCGCTGGCGCTCTGGGGCCTGCCCTGGCTCCGGGTCCGGCCGGAACCCCCGCCCCAAGCGGTCACCGTCAGCCTGGTCAGCCCCACTGAGCTCGCCGCCCTCGCCCGCTCCGCGCCACCGGCCACGGAGGCGCCCGCGCCGGAACCCCCACCGGCCGTGGCGAAGCCGCCCGAGACGCCTGTCCCGCCACGCACCGAACCGGACGACAGACCCGGGGGCGCCGAACCCGATCTGCCCGATCTCGCGCCCGGGTTCGACGCGACCGCGCCGCTCGGACTTGCCGCGCCCCAAACGGCCGGCATCCCGCTCCTCGACCCCCAACCGCTTGAACAGCAGAGCCCGGACGATACCGCGCTCGCCGACGTGGCCCCCCCGCCGCCACGGCCGCAGTCCTACACGGCCCCCGCGCCGACCACCGAACCCGACGTGCCGCCGGCGGCGGAACCGCCCTCCGCGGGCTCGGCGGGAAGCGCCGCCACCGCCGGCGGCACGGAAGCGATGAGCCGCTATGAGGCCGCGGTCCACGCCGCGATCGACCGGGCGCTGGTGATGCCGAGAGTGGTGCGCGACCGCGGCCTCGACGGCACGGTGCGGGTCGAGCTCAGCATCGGACGCGACGGGCGGCTGCTGCGGGTGCGGATCGCTCACCTCCTCCGGCTTCGGGCCGATGGACGCCGCCGCCCTCGCCGCGGCCCGGCGGGCCGAGCTGCCGGCGGCCCCGCCCGAGGTGCCGGGCGGCAGCTTCCGCTTCGCGCTCGACATCGACTTCACCACCACCGACGGCTGACGCGGCCCCTCGCACCGGTCGCCGATCCCCGCTATCGTCCGGTGCAAAGGGCGAAGGAGGAACCCCCCATGGAGATGAAAGGCACGCGGCAGATCGCCGCCCCGCGCGAGACGGTCTGGGCCGCGCTCAACGACCCCGAGGTGCTGAAGGTCTCGATCCCCGGCTGCCAGGAGCTGACCGGCTCGCCCGAGGACGGCTTCGAGGCGACGGTGAAGCAGAAGGTCGGCCCGGTCAGCGCCACCTTCAAGGGCGGCGTCACCCTCTCCGACATCGTCGCGCCGGAGCAGCTACACGATCTCCGGCGAGGGCAAGGGCGGGGCCGCGGGCTTCGCCAAGGGCTCGGCCCAGGTGCACCTCGACGACAAGGACGGCGGCACGCTCCTGAGCTACGAGGTCCACGCCAGCGTCGGCGGCAAGCTCGCCCAGCTCGGTTCCCGCCTGATCGACGGCTTCGCCAAGAAGATGGCCGACAACTTCTTCGACAACCTGCGCACCGCCGTCGAGCCGCCGGCGGAAGCCGCCGACGCGGCCGAGCCGCCGCCCGGCAAGCAGCCCGGCTGGTTCGCGCGGATGACCGGCCGAAAGGCCTGATGCCGGTTCGGAAACACGCGGGAGCCGATGAAGCCGCGAATATGTCCGTCGACGTGTGCCGCTGGCCGGACATGCCCGAGCCCGTGCTCACGGCGCACCTCGGCCGACCGGTGGCTGGAGCCGCCGAAGGCTTCCCGCAGTGCCTGCGACGGCTGCGAAACGGGGCTTGGATCGCCGCGCCGGCGGCGCTAGAAGCGGCCGGTCATGTCCGCCGTAGCCAGTTCCGCGCCGCCGCGCGCCCGCGCCCGCCGCAACCTCACCGTGCTCATGGCGGCGCAGGTGCTGCTCGGCTCGCAGTTGCCGGTCGCGTTCATCCTCGGCGGCCTCGCCGGCCAGACGCTGGCGCCCAACCGCTGCCTCGCGACCCTGCCGATCACCCTGATCATCGTCGGCTCGATGCTGTCGGCGCCGATGCTGGGCGATCTGATGCAGCGCCGCGGCCGGCGGCCCGGCTTCATGCTCGGCGCGGCCGGCGGCGGCCTCGGCGCGGCGCTCTGCGCGTTCGCGCTGATGCAGGGCTCGTTCGGGCTGTTCCTCGCCGGCTCGCTGCTGATCGGCCTCTACCAGTCGGCGCAGGGCTTCTACCGCTTCGCCGCCACCGACGGCGTCGACGGGGCGTTCCGCGCCCGCGCGATCTCCTACGTGCTCGGCGCGGGCCTCGCCTCCGCCGTCGTCGGACCGCAGCTGGTGCGGCTGACCGCCGACGCGCTGGCGCCGATCCCTTTCGCCGGCGCCTACGTCGCGGCGGCCGCGCTCAATCTGGTCGGCGTCTGGGTGTTCGTCTTTCTCGACAGCCCGGCGCCGCCGCCGCCCGCGCCCGACGGCCCGCGCGCCCGCTCCCGGCTCGAGCTGATCCGCACGCCGCGGATCGCGGTGGCGATGATCTGCGCGATGGTCAGCTACGCGCTGATGAACCTGGTGATGACCTCGACGCCGCTCGCCGTCGTCGGCTGCGGCTTCTCCACCGGGCAGGCGGCCAACGTGGTCTCCGGCCACGTGCTGGCGATGTTCGCGCCGTCGTTCTTCACCGGCCACCTGATCGCCCGCTTCGGGGTGGAGAAGATCATCGCCACCGGCCTCGTGATCCTCGCCGCCGCCGGCGCCGTCGCGCTCTCGGGCGTCGCGCTCACCAATTTCGCGGTGGCGCTGATCCTGCTCGGGCTCGGCTGGAACTTCGGCTTCATCGGCGCGACCACCATGCTCGCCGGCGCCCATGCTCCGGAAGAGCGCGGGCGCGTGCAGGGCATGAACGACTTCGCCGTGTTCGGCCTCGTCGCCATCGCCTCGCTCACCTCCGGCGGGCTGATGAACTGCTCGGGCGGCGACGCGGTCACCGGCTGGACCGCGGTCAACCTCGCGATGGCGCCGTTCCTCGTCACCGCCGGCGGCGCACTGATCTGGCTGGCGCTGCGGGCGCGGCCGACCGCTCCGGCGCGCTGACCCGGAGGCGCTACGCCTCGGCTTCCTCGTCCGGCGGGCCGAAGCGGGCGCGGATCCGAGCCTCGATCTGGTCGCGTGCCTGCCGGTAGACGCCGAGCTTGGCCTCGCGGCTCTCGCCGAGCCCGGTCGGATCGAAGATCGGCCAGTATTCCACCTCGATCGCGTGGTAGCGGGTGTATTCCTGCGCGAACAGCATCGCTGCCGGCGACAGCGCCGCGATCAGATCGAAGGCGTCGATCCGGTCGCCCCACTCCTCCATCTCCTGGAAGCTGCGCACCCGGTGCCGCTCGAGATGCACGCCGATCTCGGCGCAGACCGCCACCGAGAACCCGTCGATGTCGAGCTCGTTCTTCACCCCGGCCGACTGCACGTAGATCCGGCTGCCGTAGTACTTCTTCATGATGCCCTCGGCCATCGGCGAGCGCACCGCGTTGTAGTCGCAGCAGAACAGCACCGACTGGGGGATGTCGGACAAGCGCGGTCAAGCCTTGAAGTGCAGCACGCAGATCAGGGTGAACAGCCGCCGGGCGGTTTCGATGTCGGTGTCGACCTTGCCCTCGAGCCGCTCGATCAGCACCCGCGACCCCTCGTTGTGGATGCCGCGCCGGCCCATGTCGATCGCCTCGATCTGGGCGGCAGGCAGCCGCTTCACCGCGTCGAAGTAGGCGCCGCAGATCTGGAAATAGTCCTTCACCACCTGGTTGAACGGCGACAGCGACAGATGGAATTCGCCCACCTTCTCCCCGTCCTCGGCGGCGATCTCGAAGATCAGCCGCCGCTCGCGGATCGCCAGGTGCAGCCGGTAGGGCCCCTGCGGCGCCGGCCGCCCCTCGCGCGCCGGCAGCGCGAACCGGTTCTCCTCGAGCAGATCGAAGATCGCCACCTGCCGCTCCTGCTCGATCTCGGGGGTCGGCGCGGCGAGGCCGGTCTCGTCGAGCGTGACCGCGATCAGCCGGTCCGGGCCTTCGTCGTCCGCCATGGCTATCCCTCGTTCAGCCGGTCGAGCCGCGCGCGCACCGACAGCCCGTGCGCCTCCAGCCCCTCCGCGCGCGCCAGCCGCTCCGCCGCCGGCCCGATCTGCGCCAGAGCCGCAGGCGTCATGCGCGAGATCGTCGTGCGCTTCATGAAGTCGAGCACCGACAGCCCGGAGAAGAACCGCGCCGACCGCGCGGTCGGCAGGACGTGATTCGGTCCCGCCGACGTAGTCGCCGATCGCCTCCGGGGTCAGCGCGCCGATGAAGATCGCGCCGGCATGCCGCACCCGGTCCGCCAGATCCTCGGCGTCGGCGGTGCAAATCTCCAGATGCTCCGGCGCGATGCGATCGGAGAGCGCCACCGCCTCGTCCCAGTCGGCGACGGTGATGACCGCGCCGAAATCGCGCCAGCTCGCCCCGGCGATGTCGCGCCGCGCCAGCGTGGCGAGCCGCGCCTCCACCGCCGCCACCACCGCCCTGCCGAAGCCGGCATCGTCGGTGATCAGGATCGACTGCGCCGCCACGTCGTGCTCGGCCTGCGCCAGCAGGTCGAGCGCCAGCCAGTCGGGATCGTTGGCCGCATCGGCGATCACCAGCACCTCCGACGGCCCCGCGATCATGTCGATGCCGACCCGCCCGAACACCTGCCGCTTGGCGGCGGCCACGTAGGCGTTGCCCGGCCCGGTGATCTTGTCGACCGCCGCGATCGTCGCGGTGCCGTAGGCCAGCGCCGCGATCGCCTGCGCCCCGCCGATGCGATAGACCGTATCGATGCCGGCGAGCCGCGCCGCCAGCAGCACCAGCGGATTGACCTCGCCGTCCGGCGTTGGCGCGCAGACCACCAGCCGCTCGACCCCGGCGACCCGCGCCGGCATCGCGTTCATCAAGAGCGACGAGGGATAGGACGCGAGCCCCCCCGGCACGTAGAGCCCGGCCGAGGCGACCGGCGTCCAGCGCCAGCCGAGTTCGGCCCCGCTCGCGTCGAACCACTGCGCGTCCTGCGGCAGCTGCCGCTCGTGATAGTTGCGGATCCGCGTTGCCGCGAACTCCAGCGCCGCCCGGTCCTCCGGATCGACCGAGGCCACCGCCGCGTCGATCTCGCCGTCGTCCAGGGCCAGCGTCGCCGGCGTCAGCCGCACCCGGTCCCAGCGCTCGGTCATCTCGATCACCGCCGCGTCGCCGCGCGCCGCCACCTCGGCGATGATCGCCGCCACGTCCGCGTCGACGTCCGCATCCGACTCGCGCTTCTGCTCGAGCAGCGCGGCGAAGCCCCGCTCGAAGTGCGGGTCGGTGGTGTCGAGGAACTGCGGCATCGCGGGGGTCACCTCCGCGGCGAGGCTTACCCGCTCCCCCCGCCGGTCTCAAGACGCCGGAACGAGAATCGACCGCGCAACGATCTGCGGTGGGACGGCGGCTCTCCCGACGACGGACAGACCCCGAACCGGACACGGACACAGGCCGCGGCGGCGCGCCTGCTGAGCGCCCGCTCGGGCAGCGCTGGGCAATCTTCAGGAGATCTCTGAAAGTGTTTCCGCCATGAAGAAGGTGGAACCGAATCGCGCAATCGACGACTTACCGCGGCTACGGCACAGTCTCGGCCGCTTGGCCGGCAGAACCGTTGCGGCAAACCCCGCACCGTCTGTCCACAAACCACTTCCAACAGGAGACCATACCGTGGCCGAAACGACGATGAGCTACCCGGAGGCGGCGGCGGTACACCCCGTCGACGAAGTCTTGCCGGCAGCGAAACTGTTCACCCTGGGCCTCCAGCACGTGCTGGTGATGTATGCCGGCGCCGTGGCGGTGCCGCTGATCATCGGCCGCGCGCTCCAGCTTCCGCCCGAGGACGTGGCCTTCCTGATCTCGGCCGACCTCTTCGTCTGCGGGATCGTCTCGATCCTGCAGTCGGCCGGCCTCACCCCATGGCTCGGCATCCGGATGCCGGTGATGATGGGGGTCACCTTCGCCGCCGTCGGGCCGATGGTCTCGATGGCGCTCAGCAACCCCGGTCCTGACGGCGCGCGCATGATCTTCGGGGCGATCATCGGCGCCGGCGTGGTCGCGCTGCTCATCGCGCCGCTGATGAGCCGGCTCCTGCGCTTCTTCCCCCCGGTGGTGACCGGATCGATCATCCTGATCATCGGCGTCAGCCTGATGCGGGTCGGCATCAACTGGATCTTCGGCAATCCCTTCGGCCCGACCGCGCCCAAGATCGTCAGCCCCGAGGCCCAGGCCTGGCTCGAGGCGGCCAGCGCCGCGGTTCCGCCGCCGGCGGGAGTCGGGCTCACCGCGACCATGGACAATCCGCTCTACGCGCCGGTCTCCTACATCCTGCTGTCGCTCGTGGTGCTGGCCATCGTCGTCGGCGTGGCGCGCTTCGCCAAGGGGTTCCTGTCCAACATCGCGGTGCTGATCGGCATCGTCGTCGGCGGGATCATCGCCGCCGGCCTCGGCTGGATGCACTTCGAGAAGATCGCCGAGGCCGGCTGGTTCCGGCTGATCCCGCCGCTGCACTTCGGCACGCCGATCTTCGATCCGATCCTGATCGTGACGATGACGCTGGTGATGATCGTGGTGATGATCGAATCGACCGGCATGTTCCTGGCGCTCAGCGACATGACCGGCCGCAAGATCACCCAGGGCAACCTGTCGGCCGGCCTGCGCATGGACGGGCTGGGGACGATCCTCGGCGGGCTGTTCAACACCTTCCCCTACACCTCGTTCTCGCAGAACGTCGGGCTGGTCGGCGTCACCGGCATCCGCTCGCGCTGGGTCTGCGTGGCGGGCGGCGTCATCATGATCGTGCTCGGGCTGATCCCCAAGATGGGCGCGGTCGTCGAGGCCCTGCCGACGGTGGTGCTGGGCGGCGCCGGGATCGTGATGTTCGGGATGGTCGCGGCCACCGGCATCCGCATCCTCAGCCGGGTCGACTTCACCACCGATCGCAACAACCTGTTCATCGTGGCGATCGCGCTCGGCTTCGGGATGATCCCGCTGGTGGCGCCGAGCTTCCACATCTGGCTGCCGCATTCGATCGCGC
Organism: uncultured Alphaproteobacteria bacterium; assembly: GCA_963773555.1. Lineage (GTDB taxonomy): Bacteria > Pseudomonadota > Alphaproteobacteria > Rhodobacterales > Rhodobacteraceae > Amaricoccus. The sequence goes on along the minus strand of CAVZCB010000037.1, from coordinate 9,051 downwards.
CGCTGATCGACAGCGGCATCCTGCTCGGCGCGGTGGCGGCGGTGGTGCTCAACATCGTGTTCCACGGCGCCAGCTACGACCCCGACGCCACCCGCGAGGCGGCGCTGGCGGGCGGCGAGCACTGATCGAGGGCTTCCGGACGCCGCGCACGCGGCGTCCGGAGGGGAATACGGCAAGCAGCGCCCGTCGAACGCCTCCGCTTACGAAGGTTAACCCTTATAGTTCAGAGGCTTGCTCGCATCTGACATTTGGCGCGTTCGCACCACGGGCTCACCCGTCAGGATGCACCGGCTTCCCCCGGGCGACGTAGGGCCGGGTCACGTCCGCCAGCGTCACGTCGAGACACTCGACGTCGAGCGCGATCTCGCCGTCACCGGCCACGATCATCCGCAGCACCCCCGCGCCGTCCTCGCGCGGCTCGAAGCTGAGCGACAGCAGCGACAGCACCAGGTCCTTGTCCTTCGGGTCCACCCCGCTCGCCCGCGCGTTCAGCACGCCGTCCACGGCCAGCACCGCCTGCACCCGCTCGAACGCCCGCCCCTGCCGCTCGGCCGCCGGCGCGTCCTCCCAGCGGAACCGGTTCACCAGCATCGAGAACCGCCGGTGCCGACGCGCCCAGGCGATCTCGCCGTTCTGCGCCACCGCGTCCTGCAGCAGCGCCGAGATCACCTCGAGATCCCCCGGTTCCTCCGCCCGGAGCCGCAGCGGCCGCTCCGCCCCGTCCTCGAAACGCGCGTCCTCGGTCATGCGGCGTGCTCGTGGATGCGCTCGATCTCCGCGCCACAGGCCGACAGCTTCTCCTCGACCCGCTCGTAGCCGCGATCGAGATGATAGACCCGCGCCACCCGCGTCTCGCCCTCCGCGGCGAGCCCGGCGAGGATCAGGCTGACGCTCGCCCGCAGGTCGGTCGCCATCACCGGCGCGCCCTTCAGCTTCTCCACCCCCGTCACCGTCGCGGTCCCGCCGTGCACATCGATCTGCGCCCCCATCCGCATCAGTTCCGGCGCGTGCATGAAGCGGTTCTCGAAGATCCGCTCCTCCAGGTGGCTCACCCCGTCGGCGAGCGCCAGCAGCGCCATCATCTGCGCCTGCAGGTCGGTGGGAAACCCCGGAAACGGCGCGGTCGTCACGTCGACCGCATGGGTCCGGCCGTTGGCGCGGCAGACCTTCAGCCCGCTGTTGGTGGCGCTGACCTCGATCCCGGCCTCCTCGAGCTTGTCCGCGAACGCCGACACCAGATCCCGCCGCCCGCCGATCAGCTCGACCTCGCCGCCGGTGATCGCCGGCGCCAGCATGTAGGTGCCGAGCTCGATCCGGTCGGCCACCACCGGATGCGTCGCGCCGTTCAGCCGCTCGACGCCCCGCACCTCGATCGTCCCGCTGCCCTCGCCGGCGATCTGCGCCCCCATCCGGCGCAGGCACTGCGCCAGATCGACGATCTCCGGCTCACGCGCGGCATTGCGCAGCACGGTGGTGCCGCGCGCCAGCGTCGCTGCCATCAGCACGTTCTCGGTCGCCCCGACAGACACCGCCGGAAACTCGAACTCCGCCCCCTTCAGCCCGCCCGGCGCCTCGGCATGCACGTAGCCGTCGCGCAGCTCCAGCTTCGCGCCGAGCGCCTCGAGCCCACGCAGGTGCAGGTCCACCGGCCGGGCCCCGATCGCGCAGCCCCCCGGCAGCGACACCACCGCATGTCCGTCGCGCGCCAGCATCGGTCCGAGCACCAGGATCGACGCGCGCATCTTGCGCACGATCTCGTAGTCGGCGCGGTGGCTGGCGATCGCCTCGGTGCCGATCACGATCACCCGTCCCTGCTGCAGGCGCGCCACCTCGCAGCCGAGGCTTTCCAGCAGCTGCGTCATCGTGGCGATATCCGACAGCCGCGGCGCGTTGGTCAGCGTCACCGGCTCGTCCGTCAGCAGCGCCGCCGGCATCAGCGTCAGGCAGGCGTTCTTGGCCCCGGAGATCGGGATCGATCCCTTCAGGCGGCGGCCGCCCCGCACGAGAATGCTGTCCATGTCCTGCTCGTCATCCTTGTTTCTTGTCGTCCTGCCCCGGTTTCGCGCGCGCCCGCTTCTGCGCCTTGCGCCGGGCAAGATTCGCCCGCAGCGCCTCCGCCAGCCGGTCGGCATCCCGCCCGTTCTTCCGGACCTCGGGGTTTTCTGGCGGGGGGGCGCGCTCGCTCATGCCCCTTCTCTACCCCAAGGGTCTGACCCGGTCCAGAATACCCGCGGTTCGACGAAAGCCTTGGGCCTGCAGACGCCAGGCGACGATCTTCACCCGCCGGCTGCCGTTCTGCCACCGGCCGGCCCTTCGCCACAGGGCTGACTCATGGAGATTTTCCTCCGTCCCGCCATCTCGTCGCGTTGCCCACCCCACCGAAATGGCGTTGAAGAACTTTCGCGGGTCGTCTAATCACCGGGCGACAAGATTTGCTGGCCGAACTGCAGAGCGATCCCGATGAACGGCCGCTCCGGGGGCGTTCGGCGAAGGAAACTGAGAAATGTTCCGGAAATCCGCTACCCTCCGGGGAGCGATCTGGAGACAAAGGGCTGCGGTAGCTCAGTGGTAGAGCACTCCCTTGGTAAGGGAGAGGTCGAGAGTTCAATCCTCTCTCGCAGCACCATCTCGCTTTTGTTACCGGAAAATCCCGCTAAGTATCTGAACGGGAACGAAAATTCGGGAGTTCCATATACCCCATTTGGGCTGTAAGCGTCCGGGGACGCCGCCCTGCCCGGATTAAGGAGCTTGGGATAGTGTCCGCTTTGGATAGTGGACACTATGGGCCTTCCGATGGCGCGTCGAACGAAGCGGCTCTGGACCGTGGAGGAGAAGCGGTCGATTTGCCTGCAGACGACGGTGCCGGGTGTTTCCGTGGCGCAGGTGGCTCGGCGTTATGCGCTGAACGCCAACCTCGTCTTCAAATGGCTGCGTGACCCGAGGTTCGCGCCGGACCCGGATGCCACCCCGACGGAGGGACCCTTCTTTCTTCCGGTCGAGGTCATCGAGCACCCCGTTCGAGAAGATGCTGCTGCGTGGGGCGATACCCGGGACCCGAGCGGCATGATCGAGATCGATGTCGCGGGCGGGCACCGGATGCGGATCAATGGCCGCTACGATCCCGAGGCACTGGCCCGGTTGATCCGGGGCCTGTCCGGGTGATCCCTGTCCCCGCCACGAGGGTCTGGCTCGCGGCCGGGGTCACGGACATGCGGCGTGGCTTCACGGCGCTCGCGGCGCAGGCCGAGGCGACGCTCCAGCAGGACCCGTTCTCCGGGCATCTCTTCGTGTTCCGTGGCCGGCGCGGCGATCTGGTGAAGGTGATCTGGTGGGATGGCCAGGGGGCCTGCCTGTTCGTGAAGCGGCTGGAGCGGGGCCGGTTCGTCTGGCCCGCGGCGAAGGAAGGCAAGGTGTCGCTGACACCGGCGCAGCTGGCGTACATGCTCGATCACCCATGTTGATGCCCCTCCTGATGAGGCTGACAAATTCTCAAATCCAGGCTTGTGATGGTGTGATCCCGAAGGTCGCGGACCGCATCCAGCACGGACGGAGAGTTCGGGAACAGATAGGCTCCGGTCGGCTGACGATCGATCAGCAGGCGTTTTTGCCTGATCTGTACGTAAAGCCAATTCACAGGGATACCGAGCTTGGTGGCGAGGTCCGTTGCACTGAGCGTGCTGATATCGTGGCACCATCGGTTGCGCGGCGCCGTCGCCCTTATTCCCGCGCCGAGCCGGATCCGTTGTACGGTAACTGGCAGGACTTCGTCGACGCGGTTGGGCGAGCGGTGACCCTCGCCGGTGAGAACGGTGGCAATCTCGTCGTCCGGCATTCCAGCGCGCGCGAGATCGAGCAGGCGGCCACGCATCTCGTCGCCTCGGGCGAGACTGGCCATGGAGTTTACCCGCATCTTGATCTCGAGATCGGTCACGGCGCCGCCGCGCCACACGATCCGGACCAAGGCGATGTCGCGTGAGCCACGGTCGAGAACCACCTTCTCCACGAGGCAGCGTAGCAATGCCTTGCGCTGTGCATCCGTGGTAGCTGTATCCGCCCAGATCCGGGGCAGACGACCGGCGAGAGCGACAACCTTGCCGGTGAGATCCTTGCCGATCACCGCCTGCGCGGCCGGCCGGGACGCAGACTGCTCGGCGAGCGCCGCCTCGGCCGCCCGAACCTCCTTCAGCGCGGTCTCCCAGCGACGCTCGAGTTCGGCCGCGACGAGACGATTGTCGGGATCGACGCGGTTGAACTGCCGCTCCGCCAATGCCGCGGCGTATCGTTTCCGCTCGATCTGGTGTTCCGCGCTGGTGCGCAGCGCCGCGTCGGCCTGGCCCTGGACCCGGTGAGCACGGGAGAGGGCATCGAGTTCGGCGGGTGCCAGCGCGGTCAGGAACGCATCGGCGACGGCGGCGTCCACGCGCGCGGCCCGAATGTGCTGGCAGGTGGGCAGGCCCGCGTGGGAGCGCAAATGATTGCAGACATATTCCCCGCCGCCCTTGTAGCGCACGTACATCTTGTGGCCGCACCGCGCACACCAGGCGATACCGTGCAGCAGAAGCTCGCCATCGCGGGGAGTGCCTCTCGTCTTGGTGCGCATGTATTCGGCTCGGTTGTCGCTCACGATGCCGCGGATCTTCTCATAGGTGGGCCAGTCGATGTAGGCCGGATAACGGTCCTTTACGACGATCCGCCATTCCTCGATCGGCCGTGCCACCTTCGCCGCCGCGCCGCCCTCGCGCGTGGCTGCGCGGATGCGGGTCCGGCCATAGACGAAGGCGCCCGCGTAGGCAGGGTTTTTCAGGATGGCCGAGACCGCCGAGACCGTCGCTCGCGTCCAGCGCAGCTCGCCATGCCGGTCGCGACGCGGCAGGTCGAGACCACGCTCGTTGAGCACGCGCATGACCTTGGCGACGGCGCGGACCCTCAAAAAGATTTGGAACACGAGCCCGAGCCGCTCCTGAACGGCCATGTCAGGATCCTTGACGACCACCCCGCTTGGGTCGCGCGCGAGGCCGACTGGCAGGGTGAGCGCAAGCTCGCCGCGCTCGGCCTTGGCGATGAGGCCCGCGGTCAGGCGGCTGCGGATCGTATGCAGCTCGAGCTCGGATATGGTCCCCTTGAGACCGAGAAGCAGGCGGCCATTGGCGCTGCCGGGATCGTAGACGCCATCGCGATCGGCGATGAGGCAGCCGCGCAGCCCGCAGATATCCAGCAGCGGATACCAGTCAGAACAGTTGCGCGCGAGCCGCGTCACATCGATTGACAGGATCAGGCCCACTTCGCTGAGCCCGACCCGGCCGACGAGTTCCTTGAAGCCGCCGCGGTGCGCGGCGGACGCCCCGCTCAGGCCGAGATCGGCGTCGATCACGTCGATATCGGCCTCATGCCATCCGAGTTCGTGGGCGCGTTGGCGAAGCGCATACTGGAGCCGCAAGCTCTCCTGATTGCTCACGACCTGGTGCGGCGTCGATTGCCGGATATAGACGACCGCTCTGCGCTCCAGATGCGTCTTCCTGACCAGTTCGGACTTCATGTAAGATCTCCGCCAGAACCGCGGCGATGTCGTAGACGATCCGCCGGCGGAGTTTCGGCGGCAGGGTCGGCCAAACGTCTTTTGGCGCCATACTCATGATGATCAATACAACCTACCACATTTAGCAGGTCGCACAAAGCATCTACGCTCAGTTTAGTCAAAATGTCCGACGAATCCTTGCACTCCGTCACCACGACCGGAATGAGCAGAGTTGATCCATTACGGTATTCCACCTCGTAGGAGGGCGGGAAATTACCTCCTCGATGCGTCGAGAGGCGAAGAACGCGGAAGGATCGACCGAACAGCGGATGCCGCCGATCCAGGACCCGGATCTCCTCAACCAAGGATTCGTCAGGATCACCAGACGGGATATTCCTGAAACCCCTCGTTGGAAGGCATCGACTGGCGCACGCCGCGACGGACCTGGCAGCCCACGGCGGCGGGATAGTTGCGATCGCGGTGATCCTAAGGATTCCCAGAGGGAACCCCGTGGGATAAACTCGATCATGCTCGACGAGATCGTCGCCTTGCCTGAAGACCCCGAGGAACTGCGCACCTTCACGGCGCGGCTTCTGGCCGAGGTGAAGGCGCAGGCCATCCTGATCGAAAAGCTGCGCCACCAGTTGGCCGGGCACCGGGCGCATCAGTTCGGCGCCTCCTCCGAGACCGCCGAGCAGCTCCAACTGGCTCTGGAGACGAGCGAGATCGCAGCCGCGGCGATGACGGCACGCCTGCGCCTGCCCGACATCGAGGAGAAGGGCCAGCCGAAGCGCCGGCCGATCCCGGAGCACGTCCCCCGGATGGAGGTGGAACTCAGCCCGGCGGCTGATGCCTGTGCCGACTGCGGCGGCAAGCTTCGCCGCGTCGGTGAAGACGTGACCGAAGAACTGGAATATGTGCCCGGACGCTTCATCGTGAACCGCATCGTCCGGCCCCGGCTGACCTGCGCCGGTTGCGAACGCTTCGTCCAGGCGCCGCTGCCGTCGCGTCCCATCGAGCGGGGGCGTCCGGGCCCGGGCCTGCTCGCCCATGTGCTGGTCAGCAAGTATGCCGACCACCTTCCCCTCTATCGCCAGAGCAAGATCTTCGAGCGCGACGGGCTGGACCTCGACCGATCCACGCTCGCGGACTGGGTCGGCAAGTCCACCGCGCTGCTGGAACCGCTGGCCGACGCCATCAGCCGGCATGTGCTCTCGGCCGAGGCGATCTTCGCCGATGACACACCCGTCCGCATGCTGGCGCCTGGTACTGGCAAAACCCAGACCGCGAGGCTTTGGACCTACGCCCGTGATGAGCGACCTTGGAGCGGCAGCGCGCCTCCGGCCGCGTGGTATCGCTTCTCGGGCGATCGGAAAGGCCAGCATCCAAAAGATCATCTCGCCCGCTTCCGTGGATGGATGCACGCCGACGGCTATGCCGGCTTCGAGGACCTCTATCGTGGCGGCGCGATCCGCGAAGTCGCCTGTATGGCGCACGTCCGGCGCAAGTTCGTCGACATCCATCGATCGTAAGCGCGACGGTGCTGCCCTATGCGACGAGGCTTGACGGCTGATCGAAGCGCCAGGGCATCAGTTCCTCGATGCGGCTTTGGGGGTGGCCATCCAGGATGGCTCGGAGGGTGGCGGCGATGTAGTCGACGGGGTTCACGCCGGAGATCTGGAGGTGGCGACCAGCGAGGCGAGCATGGCCCAGTTTTCGGCTCCGACCTCGTTACCGGCGAAGAGCGCATTTTTCCTTGTCAGGGCTATCGGGCGGATCTGGTTTTCGACCGGGTTGGTATCCAGTTCGAGGGTGCCGTCATCGAGGAAGCGGATCAGGCCGGACCAGTGGGCGAGCGTATACCGGATGTCCTCGGCCAGCTGAGATTTCTTTGGAATGCGCGACAGCTGGGCCTCCAGCCAGGGCTTGAGCGCGGCGACGACTGGCGCTGCTTGTTGACGCCGAGCGGTGAGGCGCGCTGCCGCGTCCATTCCACGGACCGACTTCTCGACCTGGTAGAGCAACGCGATCTGCCGCAACATCTCCTCCGCGATCGGCGAGCCCTCGTTCTCGAAGCGCTTGACGAAGCGGCGGCGGACATGCGTCCAGCAGTAGACCAACTGCCACGGGCCGCCGTCGCGCGCGATCTGGGTCAGCGCGTTGTAGGACTGGTAGGCATCGCATTGCAGGAACCGGCCGCAATATCCGGCGAGGAACGTCAGCGGATGCGCCTTGCCGCGGCCGGAGGCGTAATGGAACACGACGATGGGCGGGCCGGTGCCGCCATGGCCGCGATCATCGGCAACGATGGCCCAGAAGTAACCGCTCTTAGTGGCCTTCCGGCCCGGGTCCAGCACCGGCGCCCGCGTTTCGTCGACGAAGATGCGATCCGCTCCCTGCAGATGGGCCCGCACCGGACCGCCCTGGCCCAGCATCACGGCGCCGATGCCCGTGCCGCGCGGATGGCCCGTGTCAACTGGCCCTCATCGGCGCCAGCACCGGCGCGGATCACCACATCGCCCACGACGATCTCGAGGGCAGTGTATATGAAGGACGTTGATCGAAACAGTCTGATTGGATTTCTCGAAGTCATAGATAGCGCGGCAGAGGACCGGCAGACCATTTGGACGCTTCTAAATACTTGGCCAAATTGCGCCCGGTGATTCAATCCGTTCCATGTTTCGCGGATGGAGGGAGGGGGGCGGCCGGGTTTGTTTGATCTGGATGAGTGGTACGCGGCGATTTCGAGGAGCGGTGATCGGCTTGGGCGACTCGCAGCGGTGGTGGATTTCGAGGTCTTCCGGGCCGATCTCGACGCGGCGCTGGCCCGGTCCGACCGTTCGAAGGGCGGCCGGCCTCCGATGGATGCGGTGATGATGTTCAAGGTCCTGGTGATCCAGGCGCTCTATGGGCTGGCGGACGAGCAGACCGAGTTCCAGGTCAGGGACCGGCTGAGCTTCATGCGCTTCCTGGGCCTCGACCTGCATGGGCGGGTTCCGGACGCCCGCACGATCTGGCTGTTCCGCGAGCTTCTGACCAAGGCCAAGGCGATCGAGGTTCTGTTTGCCCGCTTCGGCGCGCATCTTCGCGACCTCGGATACCTCGCCATGGGTGGGCAGATGATCGATGCTTCGATCATCGCGGCACCTCTGTTCCGCGAGACGCGGCGCGGGGGCGGCGGCAATAGTTACTTCGCCATGGCCCGCATCGACCGGGTCGAGGCCGATCCGACGACGCCCGGACACCACTATGCCTTCCTGACCGACTTCCGCGAGTTCGTGGCGCCGGTCCCATTCGCCCGCGACGGACGGTTCGCCGAGGCTGTCCTGCGTGCTCCGCCCAGCGCGTCAATGGCGGGACCGGCTCTGCGTGGGAATTCGTTAAATTTGCGCGACAGAGCCCCAGGAAGCCTTACGCCTTGATCCGCCGGCAACGAGGCGCGAACCTGCTTGCGTCGTTGCGGAGGTCGGCTTCTTCACAGGAGGAGCCTGCCGCCTTCCGGTCCGGCTCCAGCCGGGATCAGTTCACGACCTCGA
>CAVZCB010000036.1:0-90187 GCA_963773555.1 uncultured Alphaproteobacteria bacterium | reverse complement strand
GTGGCGCCGATGATGGACTGGACCGATCGTCACTGCAGATACTTCCACCGCAGATTTACGCGGCGCACGCTGCTCTATACGGAAATGGTGACATCTGGGGCGGTGACGCGGGGCGATCGAAGCCGTCTGCTGGCGTTTCACCCCGAGGAGCGGCCCGTGGGGCTGCAACTCGGCGGCTCGGACCCGGCGGAACTGGCGGCGGCTGCCGCGATCGGGCGCGAGGCCGGGTTCGACGAGATCAACCTCAACGTCGGTTGCCCGTCGGACCGGGTGCAGTCGGGGTGTTTCGGCGCCGCCCTGATGCGCACGCCGGACCTCGTCGCCGACTGCGTCGCGGCGATGATCGCGGCCTCCGGAGGGGTAGCGGTCACCGTCAAGTGCCGGATCGGGGTGGATGACCAGCATCCGGAAACCGTGCTGCCGGCCTTCCTCGAAACCGTCGCGGCGGCCGGGGCGCGGCGTTTCGCGATCCACGCCCGCAAGGCCTGGCTGCAGGGACTGAGCCCGAAGCAGAACCGGGAGATCCCGCCGCTCGACCACGAGCTGGTGGTCAGGATGAAGGCGACTTTCCCCGACCTCGAGATCGCGATCAACGGCGGCATCTCCGGCCTCGAAGCGGCGGCGGGGTTTCTCGACCGCGGACTGGACGGGGTGATGATCGGGCGCGCGGCCTATCACGCGCCGGCGATGCTCGGGGCCGTCGACCGGGCAATCTTCGGCGAGCCGGGCGCGGACGTGCCGGCGGAGGCGGCGGTGCGCGCAATGCTGCCCTACATAGAGGCGGAGCGGCGTCGCGGCACCGGCCTCCACGCGATCACCCGTCACATGCTCGGCGCCTTCTCCGGCCGTCCCGGCGCGCGGGCCTGGCGGCGAACCCTGTCGGAGGGCGCGCACCGGCCGGAGGCGGGGCCCGAGCTGGTGCTTCGGGCACTGGCCGAGATCGAACCCGCGCCAGAGGTGGTGGAATCCCTTTGATCGCGCGGCTCGGGCGGGCTAGGGCAGGGGTCTGCCGCCTTCGTGAAAGCCGCGCATTGACCTGCCGATGACCACGCCCGACCTCGCCCAGCTTCTGCCGCTTGCCGGCCTGCTCGCCGCGATCGGCGCGCTCGCCGGGGTTATCGCGGGCCTGCTCGGGGTCGGCGGCGGTATCGTTCTGGTGCCCTCGTTTCTCTACGCCTTCACCGCGCTCGGCTACGGCGGTCCGCGGATCATGCAGGTCTGCCTCGCCACCTCGCTCGCCACCATCGTGTTGACGTCGGGGCGCTCGATGCGCGCTCACGCGGCGCGCGGCGCGGTCGACTTCGAGGTGCTGCGCAGCTGGGCGCCGGGAATCGCCGCGGGCGCGATCCTCGGGGTGATCGCCGCGGGCGGATTGCGCACCCGTGTGCTCATGCTGATCTTCGGCGTGCTGGGCACGATCGTCGGGCTCTACATCGGCCTCGGCCGCGACAACTGGCGGCTCGGGGACCGCATGCCCACGGGGATCGGCCGTGCGGTGACCTCGCCGGTCCTCGGCTTCCTCTCGGTGCTGATGGGGATCGGCGGCGGCAGCTTCGGCGTGCCGCTGATGCGGCTCTACGGCATGCCGATCCACCGGGCGGTGGCGACCGCCTCCGGCTTCGGGCTGATCATCGCGGTGCCCTCGGTGATCGGGTTCCTGCTGAGCGGCTGGTCGGTGCCCGGCAAGCCGCCGCTCACCTTCGGCTACGTCAACCTGCCGGCGTTTCTGATCGTGGTCTCGGTGACGCTGATCACTACCCCCTGGGGCGTCCGGCTGGCCCACGCCATGAACCCCACTCCCCTGAAACGGGTCTTTGCCGCGTTTCTGGTGCTGGTCGCCCTAAACATGCTGCGCAAGGCGCTGGGCGCATAGCAGCCGAACCCGCCGCCGGTGCCGGATCATTCAGGCGATGATATCGGGGGTGATGTCGTCGCTGATACGCTGGATCTCGTCCTTCAGGACCAACTTGCGCTTCTTCAGCCGGCGCACCGCCAGCGGGTCGGCGCGACCCTCGGCATCGAGCGCGGCAATCGCGTCGTCGAGATCGCGGTGCTCGCGCTGCAGCAACTCCAGCTTGACCTTCAGAACCTCGTCGCGCTTCATCGTGGGCGGATTGTTCATCGGGTGATTTTCCTGCGACCGCACCCGAGGTTATAGCCGCGCCGTCGAACTGCGCCTAGCCCCCGCGTTCGGGCGCCATGCCCTTGTTTTTTCGCGGCAGCGCACCCATCTTGACTGCGACGGGCCGCCTCACGGGACCCGGCTGATAAGTCGCTTGCAACAAGGACTTGAGAGACATGACCAAGGTCACATTCGCGTCACATCCCCACCTTCTCGGGTTCGAGCAGCTCGACCGGCTGGTGGAGCGGACCGCAAAGGCGGGGAACGACGGCTATCCCCCCTACAACATCGAGCAGCGTGGCGACGCCAGCTATCGGATCACCCTGGCGATTGCCGGCTTCGCCGAGGCCGATCTGTCGATCACCATCGAGAACAATCAGCTGGTGATCCGCGGCCAGCAGGCCGACGACACGGCCGGGCGGATCTACCTGCATCGCGGCATTGCGGCGCGTCAGTTCCAGCGCAGCTTCGTGCTGGCCGACGGGGTCGAGGTTTCGGGCGCCGCGCTCGAAAACGGGCTCCTGCACATCGATCTCGAGCGCGACGAACCGGAGACGATCGTGCGGACCGTCGCGATCAACGGCAAGAAACGCTAAGGAGGCAGCCATGACCGATTTTCCCAGCTTTTCCGCAGATGGCGACCGGCGGATCGTCTACGTGCGCGAGATAAGGACCGCCGATCTGCCGGACGAGGTGCGGGCGCAGACCTCGCTCGAGCACCTCTACGCCATCCATTCCTCGAGCGGCGAGGTGCTGGCGCTGGTGCCAGACCGGGCGCAGGCGTTCGTTGTCGCCCGGCAGAACGAGTTCTCGCCGGTAAGCGTCCACTGATCGCCCGCCGGGCCCGCGGCACGAGTTCGCGGGCCCAGCGCCGAAGTCACTCTGAATGATCCCCGCTCGCCTGGCATCAGACCACCGGCGTCAGCAGCGGATCGCCGGCGAAGTGCGCCGCCAGGTTGCGCACCACCAGATCGCCCATCGCGCGCCGCGTCTTGTCGGTGGCCGATCCCTGATGCGGCGACAGGACCACGTTCGGCAGGGCGAACAGCGCCTCCGGCACCCGCGGCTCGTCGACGAACACGTCGAGCGCCGCCGCCCCGAGCCGCCCGTTCCCCAGCAGCTCGACCATCGCCGGCTCGTCGATCAGCCCGCCGCGCGCCACGTTGACCAGCGAGCCCGTCGGCCCCAGCGCCTCCATCACCTCGCGCGACACGATGCCGCTGGTCTCCGCCGTGCCGGGCGCGATCACCACCAGCCAGTCCACGTCGCGGGCCATCGCCACCAGATCCGCGTAGTAGGGATACGGCTGGAACGGCTGCTCGCGTCGTCCGTGATAGGAGACCCGCATCTTCATCGCCTGCAACCGCCGGGCAATCTCCTTGCCGATCCGCCCGAGCCCGAGGATCCCGGCATGCGCGCCGGTCAACTCTCCTGTCAGCCCGAAATTACCGTTCGGCCAGGAGCCTTGCCGCACATACGCGTCCGCCTGCGGGATGCGCCGGCAGAGCGCGATCATCAGCCCGAGCGTGATCTCGGCCATGGCGTCGTTCAGCACGTCCGGCGTGTTCGTCACCCGCACGCCCCTGGCCTTGCACGCGGCGGCGTCGATCGCGTCGTAGCCGACCCCGTAGCTCGCCACGATCTCCAGCGCCGGCAGCGCGTCCATCATCTCGGGCGAGATCCCGTGGTGCCCGTCCGTCGCCACGGCGCGAATCTCCGCACCCTCCGCGTCCAGCAGCGCCTCGGGGTCATCGGCCTTCCACAGCCGATGGACGGCATAGGCGGCGGCGAGCGCGGACTCGACGTGCGGCATCATCGGGGCGATCTGCAGAATGGCGGGGGTCAACGGGCGTCGCTCCATCGAGATTTCGGTCCGGGGTTTCGCCGCACAATGGCCGCGGTGGTCGCGAGGCACAATAGCCGCCCGCGCGATGAGCGGTTGAGGTTGGCCGCTCCAGCCGATTAGATCGCCCGAGCAAATCCAACGGGAGGACAGGGCAGTGACGGACAAACCGGTAGTGGGATTCGTCGGCGTCGGGCTGATGGGCTGGGGCATGGCGAAGAACGCGGTCGAGAAGGGCTGGCCGCTCCGCGTGATCGCCCATCGCAAGCGCGAGGCGGTCGACGATCTCGTCGGCCGTGGCGCACGCGAGGTGACGAGCCTCGCCGAGATGGCGGCGGAGGCCGACGTGATCGTGCTCTGCGTCACCGGCGCGCCGGAGGTCGAGGCGACCGTGGCCGAGATCGTGCCGCACGCCCGCGAAGGCCTGACGATCATCGACACCTCGACGTCGGAGCCGGAGGTGACCGAGCGCCTGGCGGCGGAGCTGGAGGCGAAGGGCGTCACCTTCCTCGACGCGCCGCTGTCGCGCACGCCGCAGCACACCTGGGACGGCGAGGCGACGACCTTCGTCGGCGGCCCGGCCGAGCTCGTCGACAAATGGCGCCCGCTGCTCTCCACGTGGGCGAGCGCGGTGATCCCGGTCGGCGGACCGGTCGGATCGGCGCATGCGATCAAGCTGATCAACAATCTCGTGGCGCTCGGCTACGCGGCGATCTGGTCGGAATGCTACGCGCATGGTGCGCAAGGTCGGCGCCGAGCCGGCGGTGTTCCGCGAGGTGCTGTCCAATTCCGGCATGAACTGCGGCAACTTCCAGACCTTCTCGAAGTACCCGGTCGAAGGCATTCCGGACGCACACAAGTTCACCATCTCCAACGCGCTCAAGGATCTCACCTACTACAACCGCCTCGCCACGCGGCACCGGGCGGCGACGCTGATGTCGGACGGGGCGCTGCAGACCCTGAAGCTCGGCGCCGCGATGGGGTTCGGCGAGCGCTACGTGCCGGAAATGTCGGACATCGTGCTGGAGCTGAACGAGCCGACCATCGCCCGCAAGACCGACTGATCAGGCGGCCGGAAACCGCAGGGTCGCGCGCAGCCCCGGCGCGTTGTCGCCAAGCAGGATCTCGGCGTCGTGCATCCGCGCGACCGCCGAGACCAGCGCGAGGCCGAGCCCGGCGCCCGGACTGCCGCGGCTCGGGTCGAGGCGGACGAAGCGGCCCAGCGCCCGGGCGCGGTCCGGTTCCGGGATTCCGGCGCCGCGATCGGCGACGCTCAGGGCAGGGGCCCCGGCCTCCGATGCCGCGGTGACGACGATCTCCGACCCGGGCGGCGCATACTTCAGCGCGTTCTCGACGAGGTTCGAGAGCGCGAGCGCGAGGAGCTGGTCGTGCCCCCGGACCTTCAGCCCCGGCGTCGCCTCGCAACGAAGCGTCAGCCCCCGTTCCTCGGCCGCAGCCTCGTAGAGTTCCGCGACGTCGGCGGCGAGACGCGCGAGATCCACCTCGCAGAACTGGTCGGCGCCGATGCCCGCGTCGATTCGGCTGATGTCGAGCAGCCCCGTGGCGGTCGCCAGCACGCTCTCCGCCTCGCGCAGCGCCTGGTCGATACGGCCCCGCCGCACCTGGGGCGGCGCGCTTTCGTCGGACGCGGCCTCGAGGTGGCGCACCAGCCGTCCCAGCGGGCTGCGCAGGTCGTGGGCCAGGCTGTCGGTCACGGTCCGCAGGTCGCGCACCAGCGTCTCGATCCGGTCGAGCATGGCGTTGAGCGTGCCGGCCAGCCGGTCGAACTCGTCCTCGGTCCCGCGCAGGGCGACCCGCCGGTCGAGCGCGCCGGCCATGATGCCGCGCGCCGCGCCGTCGATCTCGGCGATCCGTCCGCGCACCAGGCGCGACAGCAGCCATCCGGTGGCGAGCGCCAGCGCGGTCAGCGCCGCCAGCGCCCAGAGCAGCGCCCGTCCGAGCGTCCGGTCGAACGCCGCCCGCGCCGCGACATCGCGACCGACCAGCAGCCGCTCGCCGCGGGGCAGATGCAGCGCCAGCGCGGAAATCTCGGTCGGTCTCGAGCGGTCGGTGCGGTAGAGCTCGAGCGTGGTCCAGCCGCCATCCGGCGTGACCGTCGGCGGCCAGTCCGCGAGGTTTCCCGCCAGCCGGCGCCCCGACGAGTCGGCCAGCAGGTAGATCGCGTCCCGGTCCGGCGGATTGGCCAGCCGCTGGTTGATCGCCGCTGCCAGCGCGGTCGTGCCGCCGCGGGCGAAGTCGTCACCGAGGCCCCGCAGTTCGGTCTCGACCACCGCCTGCTGCTCGGTGTCGATCACCCCGCCGACGCGCCAGTAGACGAAGCCGAGCACGATCGCCGTGGACACCGCCACCAGCACGAGATGCGCCGCGACAAGGCGCATGGTGGCGTTGCGGAACACGTCCGTCAGGCCGCGGCGAGCTTGTAGCCGCTGCCGCGCACGGTATGGATCAGCGCCGTCTCGCCCTCGGCGTCGATCTTGCGGCGCAGCCGGCTGATATGCACGTCGATCACGTTGGTGCGCGGGTCGAAGCGGTAGTCCCACACGCCTTCGAGCAGCATGGTGCGGGTGACGACCCGGCCCTGACGGCGCATCAGGAACTCGAGCATCTTGAACTCGCGCGGCAGGAGTTCGATGCGGCGCTCGCCGCGCTGTGCGGTGCGGGCGATCAGGTCCAGCTCGAGATCCGCGCAGGCAAGCCGCGTCTGCTCGGGGCGCGACTCGGCGGGACGGCGCAGGATCGCCTCCAGCCGGGCGGAAAGCTCGGCGAACGAGAACGGCTTGACCACGTAGTCGTCGGCACCGGCGCGCAGGCCGGCGACGCGCTCGTCGATGGCGCTCATCGCCGTCAGCATGATCGCCGGGGTCCGCACGCCTGCGGCGCGCACCGCCTTCAGCAGCGACAGGCCGTCGAGGTCGGGCAGCATGCGGTCGAGCACCAGCACGTCGAAACCTCCGTTCAGGGCGTGCACCAGGCCGTCCTTGCCCGATTCGGTCGGCTCCACGGTGTAGCCCATCTCGCGCAACGCCTTGGCGAGGTAGTCCCGGGTATCTTCGTCGTCCTCGACGACCAGAATGCGCCGCGACATGGAGGGCGCTCCTTACAGACAGGAAGGCCGGCGAACGCCGGCCTTCCCAGATTGTATTGACCGGCTTCCGATCACGCCAGGCGAACGCCGACGAAGATCCGGGAGCCGCCGCGATCGATCTGCAGGAGTGCCGCGTCGCCCTTGTTGGCGTGCAGCGCCTGCTCGACGTCGGCGGGCGTGTGCACGGCGGTGTCGCCGACCTTCAGGATCACGTCACCCACTTCGAGGCCGGCGTCGGCAGCGGCGCCGGCGCCATCCAGCGAGGTGATTACGGCACCGTCGACGCTGTCGTCCAGTCCCAGCTGGGCCCGCGCATCCGGCGTGAGCGGCGCGAGGGTGGCGCCGAGACGGTCCGAGGCGTGACCCGCGTCACTGCCCTTGCTCGCACCGGGCTCCAGCGAGGCGACGCGATCGGCGTCGAACCGGCCGAGCTTGAACCCGATGGTCTGGTCCTTGCCCTGACGCAGCACTTCCATGCTGACCTCGGATTCCGGGGCGGCGGCCGCAACCAGCTTCGGCAGCTCGTGGCTCGACTTCACCGTCTTGCCGTCGAAGCTCAGGATCACGTCCCCGGTCTCGAGCTTGCCGGCCGAGGGGCCGCCATCGACGACGTCGGCAACCAGCGCGCCGTGCGGGTCGTCGAGCCCGATCGCCGCGGCGATCTCCGGGGTCACGTCCTGGATGGTCACGCCGAGCCAGCCGCGCTGGACCGAACCCGAGGAGCGGAGCTGGGCGATCACCGACTGAACGGTGTCCGACGGGATGGCGAAGCCGACGCCCACCGAGCCGCCGTTCGGCGAATAGATCGCCGAGTTCACGCCGATCACCTGGCCTTCCATGTTGAGCAGCGGACCGCCGGAGTTGCCGCGGTTGATCGCCGCGTCGGTCTGGATGAAGTCCACGTAGGGCCCGGAGTTGATGTCGCGCGCCATGGCCGAGACGATGCCCTTGGTGACGGTGCCGCCGAGCCCGAAGGGGTTGCCGACCGCCACCACGGTTTCGCCGACGCGGACCTTGTCGCTGTCGCCGAGCGGAAGTTCGGGCAGGTTGCCCGCGTCCACCTTGATCAGCGCGAGATCGCTCTGCGGGTCGGTGCCGATCACCTTGGCGTCGAACTCGCGGTTGTCCGACAGCTTCACCTTCACCTCGTCGGCCTTGTCGACCACATGGTTGTTGGTGACGATATAGCCGTCATGGTCGATCACGAAGCCCGAGCCGAGCGCCACGCCTTCGGGCTGTTGGTCGGGCTGCTGCTGCGAGAACGGCCCGCCGGGCCCATTGGGGCCGTCAGGCATCCCGAACTGGCGGAAGAACTGCTCGAACGGCGAGCCCGGCGGGAAGGGCGAGCCCTGCGGCATGTTCTGGCTCGCCGGGTGGGCGTCGTGCATGGCAAGCACCGTGACAACGGCCGGGCTGGCCTGTTCCACCAGGTCCGGCACCGATTCCGGTTGCGTCACGTCGGCGCCGGCGATCGGCGTCCAGGCGAGCCAGGCGCCGGTGACCGCCACGAGGGCGGTCGTGGCGACCGGCACCGGTTTCAGGAACGTCGCTTTGCGCGTCATGGGTTTCGATCCTCTCAATCTCTGTTCACGCGCCTCCCGGGGAGGAGCGCTCTGCGTCACGCTCGCGGGGGAGCGTCGACACCAAGATCGGGTGCGGACCTGACGCCACCGTCGCGGCGGCATTAAACATCGTTCAGGATCGCTGCAGGGCCTGCCGGGCGGGCGCCAGCCCCGCCAGCGTCTGCGGCGAGGCCAGCACCGCGAAGGATTCCTTCGGGTTGAGGCTGTCGGGCCCCGCACCGTCGGCGATCTTCAGGAGCGCGCTCGCCAGATGCGCGTCCGGCTCGCCCAGGCGCCGGGCCGTCGGCGGGTCGCACCAGGCGAGATGGCGCTCCAGCGCCGACGGATCGGACAGCAATTCGGCGATACCGTCCGGAATCCGGGCGCGGGCGCGCAGCGCTTCGGCCTCGCGTTCGGCGGCCGCTGCAAGCGGCGGCGGTCTGCGCTCCTCCGGTGTCGTCAGCAGCCCGAGGCGCGCAAGCCCCCGGCCGGCGGCCGCGCTGCCCATGAACGCCGAGACCGGCACCGCCAGCACCAGTCCGAGCAGAGCCGGGCTCATCCAGGCAAGCAGCCGCCAGGAAATCGCCCCGGCGGCGACCGCCAGCAGGACGCCGGCAAGCATGTGCCGGCGGTGGAACCGCCAGAGGATCGGCCAGGGCACCCGGTCGCTGTCGCGCGACTGCGGGTTCCAGCCGCTGTCACGACCGGTCAGGATCTGCACGACGGAACTGGTCTGGACGAACATCATGATCGGCGCGACCAGCGACGAGAGCACGAGCTCCGCAAGGAGGCTGAACGGCGTCATCAGCCTCACCCCCCGTGCGGCACGCTCGCGCAGGAACGCCGCGGTGCCGAGCAGCTTCGGCGCGAACAGCACCAGCATGCACAGCCCGAACAGCGCCATCGCGCGCTCGGGGTCGATCCGCGGCCAGTCGGGAAACAGCGAGAACCGGTCGAGGAAATAGTCGGGCGGCACGAGATAGGCGTGCAGCGCCAGGGCCATGCCCGAGAGCAGGAACAGCAGCCACAGCGGCGAGGCGAGATAGGACATCACCCCCATGAACAGGTGCACCCGGCTGAGTGGATGCAGCCCCGCGGTGCCGAGCAGCCGGATGTGCTGCAGGTTTCCCTGGCACCAGCGGCGGTCGCGGGCGGCAAGCTCGATCAGGTTCGGCGGCGCGTGCTCGTAGCTGCCGCGAAGATCGTCGGCCATCCGGACCGCGTAGCCGCCGCGGCGAACGAACGCGGCTTCGACGAAATCGTGGCTGAGCACCAGCCCGCCGAACGGCGCCTTGCCGGGAAGCTCGGGCAGACCGCCGCAGCCGGCGAAGGCCTGGGTGCGGATGATCGCGTTGTGGCCCCAGTAGTTGCCCGCGTTGCCGAACCAGGCGCGCAGGCCGTGGGTCAGCACGGGGCCATAGACCCGGCCGGCGAACTGCTGCACCCGGGCAAGCGGCGTCTCGCCGCCGATCAGCTGCGGCGAGGACTGGAGGATCCCCAAGCTGTCGTCCGCCTCCATCCTGCGGGCGAGTTCGATGATGCAGTCGGCCTCCATCAGACTGTCGGCATCGAGCACCAGCATGAACGGGTAGGCGCTGCCCCAGCGCTCGACCCAATCGGCGATGTTGCCGGCCTTGCGGCGCAGGTTCCGTGTGCGGTGGCGGTAGAAGACCCGCGCGCCGATCTCCGGATCGGCGCGCGCCGCATCGACCATTGCCTGCTCGGCGAGCCACACCTCGGCGTCCGTGGTGTCGCTGAGAAGGAACAGATCGAACGCCTCGCCCTCGCCGCGCGCCTCGATCTCGCGCAGCATCGCACAGGCAGCGCCCAGGATGCCGGAGGGATCCTCGTTGTAGGTCGGCATCAGGAGCGCGGTGCGCGCCCTCAGCGGTGCCGGGTTCGGTATCCGGCGGCGCGGCGGCGCGAAGAAACCGATCAGCGGTGACAGCGCCCCGAACGCGACCCAGGAGATGTTGATCACGAACAGCCCGAGCATCACCTTCTCGACCCCGGTCATGCCGCCGACCGAGAGCACCAGCCACATCTGGTTGACCAGCACCGCCGACAACAGCAGCGACGCGACCCCCAGCGCCAGCCGGACCAGCCGCACCCGCGGCTCGCTCTTGATCGGGCGCGGCGGTTCGTAGGTGGCGAGCGACTGCTCGGGCATGTCGAGCGGCGCCTCCGGCGGCACCGGCGCGGCGGTGTTCGTTCTGGGCGGGGCGGCGGTCAGCTGCTCCATCGGTAGACCCATGTTTCCGCGACGCGTCGTTCGCCGGCGCGCAGCTCGATCCGCATTTCCACCACGTCCGACCCCTCGGGATCCACGTCGAAGCGAAGCCGCAGCCCGTTGACCTCGGGGTTCGGGTAGATCTCCGCGTCGTGGATCGAGCCGGGATTGGCCTGTGCCACCAATTGCACGGCCGACGCCTTGATGGTCTGCGGCCCCTCGCCGGCGAAGTCGACGACGAAGCGACGGCGTCCCTTCGACCCGGCGCCGGTCAGCGTCCGGGTGACGCGGAGCAGCCCGTTCATGTCCGGCGTGTCCCAGCCCCAGCCGAGCCGGTAGGTCAGAGCAATCTCGTTGCCGGCGGCAAGGTCCGCGTCCGGTCGCCAGTAGGCGACGATGTTGTCGTGGATCTCCTCGGTGCTCGGGATCTCGACCAGCACCACGTGCCCCTTGCCCCAGTCGCCGATCGGCTCCACCCACGCGCTCGGCCGGCGGTGATATCGCGCGGCGAGATCCTCGTACTCGGTGAACCGCCGCTCGCGCTGCACCAGCCCGAATCCCCGCGGGCCGTTGTCGGCGAAGGCGCTGATCTGCAGCAGCCGCGGCGAATGCAGCGGCCGCCACAGCCGCTCGTCCGAGCCGTTCCACATCGCCAGGCCGTCCGAATCGTGCACCCCGGTGCGGAAGTCGTCGTGCTCGCGACGATCCTTGGCATCGAACAGGAACATCGAGGTCAAGGGCGCGAGCCCGAGATGTGTCACGTCGTTGCGCGCGAAGATCGTCGCCTCGACATCGATCTGCGTCCGCTCGCCCGGCCGGATGGTGAAGCGGTAGGCGCCCGCCGCGCTCGGACCGTCCAGCAGCGAATGCACCACCATCCGATCCTCGGTCGGCGTCTCGAGCCAGTGGGCGCGGAAGAACGGGAACTCCTCGCCCTCCGCCTCGCCGGTGCCGATCGCGAGGCCGCGGGCGCTGAGGCCGAAAACCTGATCCTTGGCGATCGCCTTGAAGTAGCTCGCGCCGGCGAACAGCGCGAACGGCGTGAGCGCGTCGGGCTGGTTCAGCGTCGTCAGCGCCCGGAACCCGGCGAATTCCAGCTCGGCGTCCCCGGCCGGCGGCGGCACGTCGCCGAAGCTGTAGAGCGACGGGTCGTAGGCGATCTTGCGGGCCTCGCCGCCGTCGACCACGAAGATCTCGACCGGCACCGCATAGATGAACCCCGAGTGCAGCAACTCGATCGCGAACCCCGGGGCCACGTCGGCGAACAGCCGTCGATCCTCGCGGAACCGGATCGCGGCGTAGTCCTTCGCCGACAATCCGGTCAGCGCGTCGGGAACCGCGGGTTCGGGCTGGGCGAACGGCGCCGCAGCGAGGGCCCGAGCCTTCTCGAGCACCAGCGATCGGCTGAATCCGGCCTCGTCTTCGGCGAAAGTCCGCCGACCGTGCTGCGCCAGCGTCACCACCGCCGCACCCGCGAGGAACTCCCGGCGGCGCATCATGCAACCGCAGCGTGGCAGCGCCACAGCGCAGAAGCGCGAAAGTTGCGTCGAACCACCAAAATACTCACCCCACCGCGTCTGTTGCGACCCAGCAATATCAGTATAGCGTAGGCTTCCCGCAAGGGCTCCCTTCCGGTCCCGACCGGCCCCCGTCCGCCGAAGGCGCAGGCGTAGTGAACGACAACGCCGGACCGGGCATCGAGGCAGAATGACGCATCCGCCATCGCAAGGCAAATCGTTGATCGCAAAGGTACAAGGAGACCCCGACACACCCGGCGAGGGAGAGTCGGCCGAGCCATCCCGGCCGCGGCGGCTGGCTCGCCTCATGGAGTGGGCGGCGGCACAGCGCGGCCCGCTCCTGGCGATCTTCACGCTGGCGATGCTGGCGCTGGCGGCGTGGGCGCTGGGGCGGCTGGTTCGCGATACCAGCTACGACCAGGTGGTCGCGGCCCTCGTCGCAACGGAGCGCTGGCGCCTGGGCGCGGCGATCGCGCTGACCGGAGCGAGCTTCCTGCTCCTGTCGCTCTATGATTTCAACGCACTCGCAGCGATCGGTCTCGCCCAGCCGTGGCGGCGGATCGCACCCGGCGCGATCGCGGCCTACGCGGTGGCGCAGACCACCGGATTCGGGCCCCTGAGCGGCGGCGCGGTGCGCTTGCGCTACTACACGCCGCTCGGCCTCACCCCCGCCGACGTCGCACGCGTCGTCGCCTTTGTCACGGCCGCCTTCGGCATCGGCGTGGCCATGACCGCCGCTCTCGGCGGGTTTGCCGCCGCGCCGCGCCTCGGCGCCACCGTCGGTCTCGGCTCGGTCTGGATCGAGACCATCGCCGGCCTGATGCTGGCCGGGGGCGGCGCCCTCCTCGTTGCCGCCGGAGGCTCCGTCAGGGTGCCTGTCATCGGCCGCGAGTTCACCCTGCCGGCGCGGGGCCTGATGCTGCGGCAACTCGCCGTCACCGTGCTCGACACCGCCGCGGCGGCGGGCGTGCTCTGGGTGTTGCTGCCTGCGGGAACCATCGGCTACCTCACCTTCCTGCCGCTCTACGCGGTGGCGCTGGTCCTCGGGATCCTCAGCCACGTCCCGGCCGGGCTCGGGGTCTTCGAGGCGGTGCTCCTCGCAGCGCTCGGCGGCGCCGCCCCGGCGTCCGGCGTGCTCGCAGCCTTCGCGCTCTACCGGCTGATCTATCAGGGGCTTCCGCTCGGGCTGACCACGGCCGGGCTCGCGCTGGTCGAGGCGAGGCGGTTCGCCTCGCGCGGGCCCGGTGCCGCCGCGGCGCGCGCGGCTGTCGGGGGCCTCGCGCCCCAGGCCCTCGCCGCGCTGGCGCTGGTCCTCGGGGCGATGCTGGTGTTCTCCAGCGTCACGCCCGCGCGCGGCATCGACCTGCGCTGGCTCGGCAGCTTCCTGCCGCTGCCGATCATCGAGGGCGCCCACCTGCTCACCAGCGTGCTCGGGGCGACGATGCTGGTCTCGGCGCGCGGACTGGCGTTCCGACTCGACGCCGCGTGGTGGACCACGCTCGTCGCCGCCTGCGCGGCCCTCGTGCTGTCGCTGGTCAAGGCGGTGGCGATCTACGAGGCCGCGGCGCTGGCGGTCTTCGCGGTGGCGCTGTTCCTCGCCCGCGACGGCTTCGACCGGCGGGCGGCGCTGTCCGGTCCGCGCCTGACGCCACAATGGATCGCCGCGGTGGCCGTGGTGCTGATCAGCGCGCTCCTGATCCTGCGGTTCGTGTTCCAGCACGGCGAGATCGGCACCGAGAGCTGGCTGCGCTTCGAGATCTCGGCCGAAGCGCCGCGGGGCCTGCGCGCGCTGTTCGGCGCGAGCCTGTTCGCCGGACTGGCGGCGATCTTCTCGCTGCTGCGCCCGGTCCGGACCGCGGCGGCCCTGCCTGACGCAGAGGCGCTTGCCCGGGCGGTGGCGATCGTCGAGGCCCAGCCGGTTGCCGCCGCCAATCTGGTCCGGATGGGGGACAAGCGGCTGCTGTTCTCCGAAGATAGCCGCGCCTTCGTGATGTACGGCCGGCAGGGCCGCTCGTGGATCGCGCTGTTCGACCCGGTCGGCCCGATCGACTGCTGGCCGGAGTTGATCTGGCGTTTCGTCGAGACTGCCCGCCAGGCCGGGGGCCGCGCCGCCTTCTATCAGACGGGACCGGAGCAGCTGGCGCTCTATGCCGACGCGGGCCTGCGCTTCTTCAAGCTCGGCGAGCAGGCCCGGGTCGACCTCGCCACGTTCACGCTCGCGGGCGGCAAGCGCGCCAGCCAGCGCAATGTGCTGAGCCGGGGCGGGCGCGAGGGCCTGCTGGTCGAGATCCTCGAGCCGGCGGGGATCCGTGCGGAGATGCAGGCGCTTGCCGCGGTTTCCGACGCCTGGCTCGAAGCACGCGGGACCAGCGAAAAGCGGTTCTCGCTCGGGGCGTTCGATCCCGACTACGTGGCGTCCCAGCGGGCGGCAATATTGCGTCTGAACGGCGCTATCGTCGCCTTCGCGACCCTGATGGCGGGGGCGGGCGGGGAAGAGACGGCGATCGACCTGATGCGGCATGTCGAGCCAATTCCGAACATCGCGATGGAGTTCCTGTTCCTCCGCCTCTGCGAACTGCTGAAGGCCGAGGGAGTGCGCTGGTTCGACCTCGGCATGGCGCCGCTTTCGGGGCTTTCTGCGAGCGAGGCGGCGCCGCTCTGGCACCGCTTCGGCCGGGCGATCTACGAGGAGGGCGTGCCCTCATACAACTTCAAGGGCCTGCGCACGTTCAAGAGCAAGCTGCAGCCCGCGTGGCGCCCGCGCTACCTCGCGACCGCCGGCGGGGCGAGCCCCGCGCTGGTGCTGCTCGACGTCACCCGGCTGATCGGCCGCAGGACCTGATACGGGGAGGGCGACAGTGCCGCATTCACTTCGCGAAGTCGTCCGTCCAGCCTGCCTGTCCCCGGGCAGGCTGGAGGCGTCACTCATGCCGGCCCGGATGCCGGGGCCCGACGCTCCCGCCTCACTTCACCCGTCGCGGAAGGCGCGGGTGAAGTAGTCGCTCATCGGCTTGACGAAGTAGCTGAGCGCGCTGCGGTCGCCGGTCTGGATGAACGACTCCACCGGCATGCCCGGCATCAGCGTCACGTGGCCGAGCTTGTCGAGCATGCCGGCGTCGATCCCGATCTCCGCCTTGTAGTAGCGCTGCCCGCGGCGGTCGTCCTCGTAGGCGTCCGCCGACACCGAGGTGACATGGCCCTTGAGCTCGGGCGTCGTCCGCGCGTCGAACGCCGAGAAGCGCAGCACCGCCTCCTGGCCGACATGCACCTGATCGATGTGGATGGTGTCGATCCGGGTGCGCACGATCAGCGGCGTGTCCTTGGGAACGATGTACATCACCGGTTCCGCCGCACGGATCACCCCGCGCAGCGTGTCCGCCGTGCTGCCATAGACGATGCCCGAGACCGGCGCGCGCAGGTCGAGCTTGGCGATCTGCTCCTGCAGCGACCGCCGCTTCTCGCGCAACTCGATCTCGCGGAACTCGAGGTCGCGCAGGTCGGAGATCGCCTCCTCGCGCGCCTTCGAGGTCAGCTGCACCTTCTGGATCTCCAGCTCGGCGATCTTGCCGCGGTTCTCGGCCAGCGACGACGCCACCTGGCCCACCGTCCCCTGCAGCCGGGCCAGCTCGCGCTGCGGCGTCAGCAGCCGGGTCATCTGGGTGAGCCCCTGGGACAGCAGCGACTTCTGCGCCTCGATCTCCTGCGAGATCAGGTCCGACTGCTCCTGGGTGGCGGTCGCAAGCGCCTCCAGCCCGTCGTTCTGCTTGGCGATCTGCGCCTGCTGCTCGTCGAGCTGCGCTGTCTGCTCGTCCTGCAGCTTGCGGCGCGCCTCGAACTGACGCTGCTGCGCGGTGATCAGGTCGGCGATGCGCGGCTGGTCGGCCGCGCGCTGGATGACCTCGGGATCGAAGGTGAGCGTGTCGAGCCCGTCGCGCTCGGCGCTCAGCCGGCCCTTGCGGGCGAGGATCTCGAACCACTGGCCCTCGACGATGTCGAGCTCCGGCCGCAGGTCGTCGCCATCCAGCTGGATCAGGATGTCGCCGGCCTTCACCTCGTCGCCGTCGCGGGCGAGGATCGCCTTGATCACCCCGCCCGTCGGGTGCTGGACGACCTGCCGGTTTCCCTGCACCTCCAGGCTGCCGCTGCCGACCACGGCGCCGGCGATCCTGCTGACCGCGCCCCAGGCGCCGATGCCGAAGATCAGGAACAGGAAGGTGATCCAGCCGGTCAGCATCAGCGGACGCAGCCGCCACCGGTCGCGGGTCTCGGTCGGGGTGCCGCTGCTCATGCCTGGGCCTCCTGCCCGATACGCCCGGCGACCTGCGCATAGTTGCGCACGTGCGCCTTCAGGACCTCGTCGCGCGGCCCGAACGCCTTGGCGACGCCGCCCTCGATGATCAGGATGGTGTCGCACTCCGCGATGCCGGCCGGACGGTGCGCCATGATCACCACCGCCTTGTTCTCGGCCTTGGCCTGCCGGATCGCGAGGTTCAGCGCGTCCTGTCCCGCGGAATTGAGGTTCGAGTTCGGCTCGTCGAGCACCATCAGCACCGGGTCGCCGTAGAACGCCCGCGCCAGCCCGATCCGCTGCTTCTGCCCGCCCGAGAGCCGCGCGCCCCCGGCGGAGACCGGCGTATCGTAGCCCTGCGGCAGATCGAGGATCATCTCGTGCGCCCCGGCCTTCTTCGCCGCGGCCACCACCTTCACCGGGTCCGGCTCGGGCAGCATCCGGGCGATGTTCTCCGCGACGCTGCCGTCGAACAGCACCACGTCCTGCGGCAGATAGCCGATGTAGCCGCCCAGCACGTCGGGATCGTAGTGATGCAGCGCCGCCCCGTCGATCCGCACCGCACCGGCGGCCGGCTTCCAGATCCCGGTCAGCGCGCGGGCGAGCGTCGACTTGCCCGAGGCGGACGCGCCGATCACCCCAACCGCCTGGCCCGGCTCGATGCGGAAGTCGAGCATCCTGAGGCTCGCCTTCTGCTGCTCTGGTGGCACCACGGTCAGCTGGTTGACGTCGACATAGGCGCGCGGCCGGGGCAGGGGGGTCACGTCCTCCAGATCCGGGGTGCTGCCCAGCAGCTTGGTGAGGTTCGCCCAGCCCTGACGCGCCCGCAGCACCAGCGGCCAGCCGCCGATCGCCTGCTCGATCGGCGCCAGCGCGCGGCCGAGCAGGATCGAGCCGGCGATCATCGCGCCCGCGCTCATCTCGCCCCGCAGCACGCACAGCGCGCCGAGGCCGAGCATCGCCGACTGGAGGAAATACCGGAAGGTCTTGGTCAGCGTCGAGAACTGGCTGACCCGATCGCTCGAGGCGATCTGCGCGTCGACCGCGCGGCGGCGCATCGCTTCCCAGCGATCGTGAACCGCGCCCTGCATCCCGAGCGCGTGGACCATCTCGCCCTGCTGTCGGACCGTCTCGGCGAACGCGTCGCCCTGCATCGTCGCGCTGGTCGCCAGCGCCTCCGGGCGGCGGGTGAGCATCTGGTTGAGCAGCGTCGCGCCGACCAGGACCAGCGTGCCGGCCACCGCCAGATGGCCCAGCCACGGATGGAAGGTGTAGATGGCGAAGATGAACAGCGGCGCCCACGGCATGTCGAACACCGCGAACAGCACCGGCGACCCGGCCAGCCGCTGCACCGCCTCGAGGTCCTTCATCCCCGACGCCGGCCGCGACCGCTCGCTCGCCAGCACCGAGCGGCGCAGCGTGGCGCGGAACACCCGGCTGTCGAGCCGGCTCTGCACCGTGGCGCCGACCCGCGCCGCGAGCCGCCCGCGCACGTAGTCGAGGATGCCCATGATCGCGAACAGCAGCGCGACCAGGATGGTCAGCGCCAGCAGCGTCTCCTTGGAGCGGCTGGGGATCACCCGGTCGTATATCTGCAGCATGTAGAGCGGCGACGTCAGCATCAGCAGGTTGACCACCGTACTGAACAGACCGATCGACCAGAACAAGCTCGACAAACCAGCGAAACCCGCCCGGGGCCCGGTCGACTTGGATACCACTTCAATTCCTCCCGGCGCCCCGTGGCGCCCGTGTCCGGTTGCCGCGGGTGATACAGGCCCAGTCGGGCGAACAAAAGCCCACTACATATGGAACGAATCCGCGCACGAACCGTCAACCCTTTCGCTTATAGCACAAATCCCCGCTCGGCAAAATCACGCTTAGTGTAAATCGGTTTCCAAGCCCTGGCGTCCGGGCCGGACGGATCCGGTCCGCAGGCACCCGTCGTACCCCCGGCGGGCATCAATTCGCGGGCTTGGCCGCCGAATCCGAGAGCTTGATCACCGGCGTCATCGAATCGAACACCTCCTGCGAGAGATGGCAGAGCACCTTGTGGCCCGGCGCGAGCTCGACGAACGGCGGCAGCTCGGTCTCGCACAGGTTGCCCGGCACCAGGTGCTTGCGCGGACAGCGGGTCTGGAACGGACACCCCGGCGGCGGATCGACCGCCGAGGGAATATCGCCCTCGAGCACGATGTGCGTCTTCTCCACGCTGGTATCGGCGATCGGCACCGCCGACAGCAGCGCCTCGGTATAAGGATGGTAAGGCGGCTGGAACACCTGGTCGGTGGTGCCGATCTCGACCACGTGCCCGAGGTACATCACCATCACCCGGTCCGCGAGATAGCGCACGATCCCGAGGTCGTGGCTGATGAACAGCATGGTGGTGCGGCTGACGCGCTGGATGTCCATCAGCAGCCCCGTCACCGCCGCCTGCACCGAGACGTCGAGCGCGGACACCGGCTCGTCGGCCACCACCACCTGCGGCGCGCCGGCGAAGGCGCGGGCGATGCCGATGCGCTGCTTCTGCCCGCCCGACAGCTGGCGCGGCTTGCGGCGGGCGAAGGCGCGGGGCAGCTTCACCAGATCGAGCAGTTCCAGCATCCGCGTCTCGCGCTCGGCATTGGTCCTGCCGATGCGGAACTTCTCCAGCACGCGAATGATCTGGCCGCCGATGCTGTGGCTCGGATTGAGCGTGTCGAACGGGTTCTGGAACACCATCTGGATCGAGGACACCGTGCGCGTGTCACGATGCTCGATCGCCCGCTTGCCGATCTCCAGGTTCCCGAGGCTGATCGTGCCCTCCGTCGCGGTCTCCAGCCCCAGCAGCACCTTGGCGAGCGTCGACTTGCCGCAGCCGGATTCCCCGACGATCGCCAGCGTCTCGGCCTCGCGCGCGTCGAAGCTGACCGATTCGTTGGCCTTCACCACCCGCGTGTCGCCGCCGAACAGCGCGTTCGAGCCGACCTCGTAGTACTTCTTCAGCCCCTCCACGGTGAGCACCACGTCCCCGACCGCCGTCGTCTCGCCGCCGACCACCCCCGGCGGCGGCGCGTTCCAGTCGATCTCCTGCCAGCGGACGCAGCGGCTGGCGTGGGTCGGCGACACCGGCTCCATCGGAATGTCCGCCGCGTCGCAGCGCCCCTCGATGAAATGATCGCAGCGCGGCCCGAAATTGCAGCCCGGCGGCCGCTCGTGGGGCAGGGGGAAGTTGCCCGGGATCGCCACCAGCGGCCGGGCGTTCTTGTCGGTGCCCGGCAGCGGGATCGACCGGAACAGCCCCTGCGTGTAGGGGTGGCGCATCTCGTCGAACACTTCCGCCGATCGGCCCGGTCTCCACCGCCTCGCCGGAATACATCACGCAGATCCGGTCGCAGGTCTCCAGCACCAGACCGAGGTTGTGGCTGATGAACAGCATCGAGGTGCCGAACTCGCGCCCCAGATCCTTCACCAGATCGACGATGCCCGCCTCCACCGTCACGTCGAGCGCGGTGGTCGGCTCGTCGAGGATCAGGAGCGACGGCTGCGACATCAGCGCCATGGCGATGACGATCCGCTGCTGCTGCCCGCCCGACAGCTGGTGCGGGAAACTCCCGAGGATCCGCGCCGGATCCGGCAGCCGCACCGCGTCGACCACCCTGAGCGCCTGCGCCCGCGCTTCCGCGTGGCTCACGCCCTGATGGATCAGCGGCACTTCCATCAGTTGCCGGTCGATCTTCATCGCCGGGTTGAGGCTCGCCATCGGCTCCTGGTAGATCATCGCGATCTCCGAGCCGCGGATCCTGCGCAGCTCCGCCTCCGACATCGTGGTCAACTCGCGCCCCTTGAACCGGATCGAGCCGCCGACGATCCGCCCGTTCTTGCCCAGATCGCGCATCACCCCGAGCGCGACCGTCGACTTGCCGCACCCGGACTCACCGACCAGCCCGAGCGCCTGACCCGGCTGGACCGACGCGGAAAAGTCCATCACCGCCGGAATCTCGCCCGCGCGGGTGAAGAACGAAATCGACAGGTTGTCGATCGCAAGGATGGGCTCAGACATGGCGCGACCGGACCTTGAGAATGGTTGAGATCGGGTTAGTGCCGGATCCATTTTTCATTGCAAAACAAGGGATTGAACAGCATCTCACGCGTGGACAAACCCTCATGCTCAGTCCTTCATCGACTGCTCGCGCAGCGCGTCGGCGAGCAGGTTCAGCCCCAGCACCAGGCTCATCAGCGCCAGCGCCGGGGGCAGGGCAGGGTGGACGAAGATCCGGAGCAGCTTGCGCCCCTCGTTGATCGTCGAGCCCCAGTCCGGGCTCTCCGGGCTCACCCCGAGCCCGAAGAACCCGAGCGTCCCGAGCAGGATCGTGGTGTAGCCGATCCTGAGGCACGCATCGACGATCAGCGGCCCGCGCGCGTTCGGCAGGATCTCCCACATCATGATGTACCACGGCCGCTCGCCCCGGGTCTGCGCCGCGGCCACGTAGTCGCGCGTCTTGATATCGAGCGTCAGCCCACGGACGATGCGGAACACCGTCGGCGCGGTGATGAACACCACGGCGAGGAAGATGTTGAGCTTGTTGGGCGACATCCGGAGCTGCCCGGTCGGATCCCACAGGCCCGTCAGCCCCAGATATCCGAAGCCGCCGATCAGCACGACCGGCGCGAGGTACATCCACAAGACCTCCGGCCGCTCGCGGAACCGGCTCCACAGGAACACCGTCACGAACAGCACCGGAAAGAAGAAGAACACCGCCGCCATCGTCCCGGGGATCGCCGTCTGCCGGATCTCGGGCGTCACCAGCAGGTAGAACAGCAGGATCACCGGAAACGCCAGCACCAGGTTGGCGATGAAGCTCAGGATGGTATCGAACCAGCCGCCGAAATACCCCGCCGGCAACCCCAGCGTGATGCCGATCATGTAGGCAAACAGCGTCGCCAGCGGCGCGATCGCCATCACCGTCCGGCTGCCGTAGACCATCCGGCTGAACACGTCGCGCCCGAGCATGTCGCCGCCGAACAGATACGGCAGCCCGCTCTCCGGCCCGATCGCCCCCGGCGACTTGTTCTGCAACGCCCGGATCTGCTCGTAGGGATCGAACAGCGCCACCCAGTGCGCCATCAGCGCCGTCAGCAGCCAGAACAGCACCAGCCCGAAGCCGATCATGCCGATGCCCGACTCGTAGATCCGCCCGTAGGTCCCGAGCCGGCGCCGCCAGACGAAGCTCGCGCCCATGATCAGCCCCATGCCGATCCACACCGGCAGGAACTGCGCCAGCGTGCGAACGATGATCTGGCCGGTGGACAGGAACTCGAGTTCCATCACGCCACCCGGATGCGCGGATTGAGATAGACATAGCCGATGTCGGAAATCAGCTGGGTCACCAGCACGATCACCACCGCGACGATCGACGAGGCCAGGAGCAGGTTGATGTCGTTGTTCGCCGCCCCCTCGACCAGCAGCCAGCCGAAGCCGCGGTAGTTGAACAGCGTCTCCACGATCACCACCCCGGTCAGCAGCCAGGGAAACTGCAGCATGATCACCGTGAACGGCGCGATCAGCGCATTCCTCAGCGCGTGCTTCAACACGATGCTGCTGAACCTCACGCCCTTCAGCCGCGCCGTCCGGATGTACTGCTGCGTCATCACCTCGGCCATCGAGGCCCGGGTCATCCGCGCGATGTAGCCCATCCCGTAGATCGCGATCGTCAGCACCGGCAGGGTGAAGTTGTAGAAGGTCGGCCCGTCATCGGCCGCCGAGGTGGCCGAGCCGGAGAACCACTCCAGGCCCACCATCTTGCTGGCGAAGATCACCGTCAGCACCACGCCCGACACGTATTCCGGCGTCGACGTGGTGCCGATCGCAACGGTCGACAGCACCCGGTCCTGCGCCGACCCCTCGCGCATCCCGGCAAGGATGCCGAGCAGCAGCGCGCCGGGCACCATCACCACCATCACCCAGAACATCAGCTTGGCGGTCAGCCAGAGCCGCGGCCACAGCACCTCCGAGACCGGCGCGTTGAACCGGGTCGAATGGCCGAAATCGCCGCGCACCACGTCGCCCAGCCACTCGGCGTAGCGCACCGGCAGCGGGCGGTTGTAGCCGTGCTGGTCGAGCCAGACCTCGACCTGCTGCTCGGTGATCCGGCTACCGGTCTGTTCCTTCGCGAGCTTGACCAGGTTCGGCTTCAGGTTGATGAGCGCGAACACGATCATCGTCAGGCAAAGCGCCGTCAGGATCATCACGCCGATGCGCTTGAGCAGGAAGACGAGCATCCCCGGTCTCCGGTCTCAGCCGGTCCGGCGGGCGCGACGCCGGACCGGCCGGTGGGGCAGGGTGCTCAAGCGCCGAGCCAGGTCTTCTCGAGATGGATCTCGAAGGTCTGGTGCATGACCAGGCCGTGCACGTCCTCGGTCATGTGCCGGAAGGTCAGCCGCCAGTAGGGCTGCACCAGAATGCCCGAGTCCTGCAGGATCTGCTCCATCTGCTTCATCACCACGCTCCGCTCGTCGGGGTCGGAGATCGCATAGGACTGCTCTAGCAGGTCATCGAACTCGGGATTGCTGTAGCCGGTCTCGTTCCAGGACCCGCCGGTCTTGTAGGCGAGCGCGTAGACCTGCACCCCGAGCGGCCGCATGTTCCATTCGGTGGCCGAGAACGGATAGCCGGTCCAGTTGTTCCAGAAGGTGTTGCCCGGCAGCACCGTCCGCTTCACGTTCATCCCCGCGTCGCGCATCTGCGCGGCCACCGCGTCGCTGGTGTTGCGGTTGAAGTCGTCGTCGAGCGAGATCAGCTCCAGCTCGGTGTCGGCGTGGCCGGCCTCGGTCAGCATCGCCATCGCCTTCTCCGCGTCGCGCTCGATCGGCGGCAGCTCGGCGTACTCCGGATGGATCGGCGCCACGTGGAAGTTCTGCGCCAGCGTGCCGAGGCCCTGGTAGCCGAGATCGAGCACGGTGGCGTTGTCGACCGCGAGCTGCACCGCGTTGCGCACCATCTTGTTGTCGAACGGCGGCTGGGTCACGTTCATCCGCATGCAGAGCGTGTTCGCGGTCTTCGCCTCCGACTTCTGCAGCCCCAGCGCGTCGAATATCTCGACATAGCTCGGCGGCGTCTCGTAGCTGGTGTGGATCTCGCCCGCCTCGTAGGCGGCGATCGTCGCCGACGGGTCGGTGCCGTAGTCGATGTACTCGACCCCGTCGAGATAGGCCTGCCCGAGACCCTCGACCGAGGCACCCCACCACGGCACGTCGGTGCGCTTCGTGTAGGTGGCGCGCACGCCAACCTCCATGCCGGTCAGCTCCCACGGCCCGGTGCCGACCGGGTTGGTGGTCAGATCGCCGCCGTCCTTCTCGAAGTCGCGATGCACGATCAGCGCCGGGTAGTCGCAGAAGTTCGGGATCATGGTGATGTCCGGCGTCGGCAGGTTCAGCCGCACCGTCAGGTCGTCGACCTTTTCGATCGCGCCCTCCTTGGCGCCGAAGATGTCGCGGGTCTGCTCCTCCTGGACCACGGTGCCGTCGTCCTTGGTGACGTCGCCCGTGAACTTCTCTTCGCCCTTTTTCTCGACGATCGCGGCCATCCGCGTCGACATCGAGTTGTTGGGAACGTGGCTTTCGCACCAGCGCGTGAGGTTGAACACCACGTCGTCGGCGTTGAAATCGTCGCCGTTGCTCCACTTCACGCCCGGCCGAAGCTTCAGCGTGTACTCGGTTGCATCGTCGTTCACTTCCCAGCTTTCGAGCAGCCACGGCTGGAAGGTGAAGTCGGTGGTGTAGCGCACCAGCGGCTCGACGAACAGCCGGGCCTGGTTCGCCTTCTGCGACCAGTCGAAGATGCGCGGATCGTCCATCCGCATCACCGCCATGGCGATCTTGATCGTGCCGCCGGGCTGGCCTTCCTGCGCGCTGGCCCGACCGGGAGCCGCAAGCCCGAGCAGCCCGTAGGCCGCGGACCCGGTGACACCCAGCGCCGTCGACATCGCCAGGAATTCGCGGCGGTCGAGTTTTCCGGCGCGCGCCGCACGGGCGAGCCCCGGCACGCGCGGGTGCATCGGCTTGCCGTTGATGGTCGAATTGCTCATGGTGGGCTCCCCGTCTGGTTTTGTTCCAGTTGCTGACAGCATAGCAGAGCGTTTGGCCCCCGAGGTCAACCGTTCTCTCGAGAAACGTGCGCGAAGGCACAGGGGAAAAAACCCTGTGGAAAGACCCTGTGGAGCCACTGGGGAAAGCCACGAGGGATTGCACCGGGGGCAGGGCGACCCTAAGACGCTCTTCCGCCGAACGATGGAGAAAGACATTCAGGCAGCTCTCTGGTCGCTCCTCGGGATCGTTGCGGGCGCATGTATCGCCGTTCAGGCTCCGATCAACGCCGAACTGGCGCGCGTGCTCGGCACCGCGATCGCCGCCGCCGCATCGTCGTTTCTTGCCGGTGCGGTGATGCTCGCCTGCGTCACCGCGGCGAGCGGCTTCGTCGGCGGGGTCTGGCCGAACTTCGGTTTCCCGCGTCCGTGGCTCTATGTCGCCGGCGGCGCGCTCGGCAGCGTCTACGTGACGACCGCGATCCTGCTTGCGCCGCGCATCGGCGTGGCGGCGGTGATGGGGCTTGCCATCACCGGGCAA
Organism: uncultured Alphaproteobacteria bacterium; assembly: GCA_963773555.1. Taxonomy (GTDB): domain Bacteria; phylum Pseudomonadota; class Alphaproteobacteria; order Rhodobacterales; family Rhodobacteraceae; genus Amaricoccus. The sequence goes on along the minus strand of CAVZCB010000036.1, from coordinate 64,918 downwards.
CTGATTGCCGGAATGCTGCTCGACCGGATCGGCTTCATGGGCCTTCCCGTCCACGACATCAGCGCCGGCCGTGCGATTGGTGCATTGCTGCTGGTTGCAGGTGCGCTGACGATCCGGCTGACGTGACGGGGCGGGGCGGAAAGCGCCGCATCGATCCGTCTCTTTCGCGCATAATGATGATTATGTTATTATTGCAATGAACGCGTGAAACTAGTGATCCCCGTGAAGCTCCTGCGCCCCCTGATCATCGCCGGCCCGACCGCGAGCGGAAAATCCGCTCTCGCCCTCGATCTCGCCGAACGCCTGCGCGGATACATAATCAATGCCGATGCGCTCCAGGTCTATGCCTGCTGGCGTACGCTGACGGCGCGACCGGACGAAAGCGCACAGCAGCGCGCGCCCCACGGTCTCTACGGCCACGTCGCCTGCGACCGGCGCTATTCGGTCGGCGCCTGGTTGCGCGATGTCCGCGCCGCGCTGGCCGACGCACACCGCCTCGACCTGCGGCCGATCATCGTCGGCGGCACGGGCCTCTATCTCAGCGCGCTGACGGAAGGCTTTGCCGACATTCCGGAAATTCCCGAAGCCGTGCGCACGCGCTCCGCAGCCCGCCTGCAAGCCGGTCGACTTCACACCATGCTCGCGGATCTCGCCCGCGACGACCCTGCCACGCTGGCACGGATCGACCAAAACAACCCGATGCGCGTGCAGCGCGCCTGGGAGGTCCTCGCCGCCACCGGCCGCGGCCTGTCGGACTGGCACCGGACCACGCCTCCTCCGATCCTGCCGCAAGCGACAGCCACGTGCATCGTCGCCGATCCTGAAATATCACTGTATAAACAACGTGATATCGCGCAGATTTAACACTATGATCGAGGATGGCGCGCTCGACGAATGCCGGCGCTTCATCGCCTCCGGCCAGTCGCTCGATCTTCCCTCCGGCCGCGCGCTCGGGGCGCGGCAGCTTGTCGCCTACCTCCGTGGCGACATTCCGCTCGAAGCGGCGGTCGCCGCCAGCGTCACCGCCACGCGGCAATTCGCCAAACGACAGCGCACCTGGTTTCGCAACCGCATGCGGGATTGGCCCCGGATCGATCCCGCGGCCGACGGAATTGCCGATGCCATATCCGCGAAACTCGACCTCTAGGAGATACGGGCTACGGCAGGCTCTGATACTGACTGCGGTCGCGATCGGTCCACCGCACCGCCATCTCGTACCCGTTTTCGGTCTGCACCTCCGACCGGACCACCTTGCGATCGAACAGCCAGGCCCGCTTCCGCCCCTGCTCGAACCCCAGCCGCAGCGTCTCCTCGCGCACCGGCTCGGCCAGATCGGCCGCCACCGCGTCCAGCAGCGCCCGCACGCCCTCGCCGGTCAGCGCCGATATCGCCTGCACCCGCGTTGCCCGCGCAGCAGTCTGGCGCAGCGCCTCCGCTTCGTCCGGCGCCAGCGCATCGACCTTGTTCCAGACCTCGATCATCCGCGCCTGCTCGGGCTGGTCGACCCCCAGTTCGCCGAGGATCGCCCGAACGTTCTCCGCCTGCCGCTCGCTCTCGGGATGCGCGACGTCGCGCACGTGCAGCACCAGATCCGCCTCCAGCACCTCCTCCAGCGTCGCCCGGAACGCCGCGACCAGCTGATGCGGCAGGTCGGAGATGAACCCCACCGTGTCCGACAGGATCGCCTGCTTGCCGTCGGGCAGCGCGATCGCCCGCATCGTCGGGTCGAGCGTCGCGAACAGCATGTCCTTGGCCAGCACCCCGGACCCGGTCAGCCGGTTGAACAGCGTCGACTTGCCCGCGTTGGTATAGCCGACCAGCGCCACCACCGGATAGGCCAGCCGCTGCCGCGCCCGCCGGTGCTCGCCCCGGGTGCGCACCACCTTCACCAGCGCCTGCTTGATGCGCTGGATCCGCTCGTCGAGCGCCCGGCGGTCCGCCTCGATCTGGGTCTCGCCCGGACCGCCGAGAAACCCGAAGCCGCCGCGCTGCCGCTCCAGGTGGGTCCATGACCGGACCAGCCGGGATTTCTGATAGCTCAGATGCGCAAGCTCGACCTGCAGCACGCCCTCCCGGGTATGCGCCCGATCCCCGAAGATCTCGAGGATCAGCCCGGTGCGATCGAGCACCTTCGCCTTCCATTCCTTCTCGAGGTTGCGCTGCTGCACCGGAGACAGCGGCCCGTCGATGATCACCAGCCCCGCCTCGCGCTCCTCGATCAGCGCGCCGAGTTCGGCCACCTTGCCCTTGCCGAACAGCATGCCGGCCCGGGTCCTCGGCAACGAAACGATTTCCGCGCCGGCCACGTCGAGATCGAGCGCGCCGGCAAGGCTCACCGCCTCGGCCAGCGCGTCCTTGGGGTCGCGGCTGTCGGACTTGGCGCGGACGGGGTGCAACACCAGCGCCCGCATCCGGGAGGTCTCGTCAGTGATCTTCGGGTGCCTCGTAGAGCGTGATCGGCTGCGACGGCATCACCGTCGAGATCGCATGCTTGTAGACCAGCTGCGACTGGCCGTCACGGCGCAGCAGCACGCAGAAATTGTCGAACCAGGTGATGACGCCCTGCAACTTCACTCCGTTCATCAGGAAGATCGTGACAGGCACCTTGGCCTTGCGCACGTTGTTGAGGAATGCGTCCTGCAGGTTCTGTTTGTTTTCGGCAGCCATTTTTTCAGCCTTAAGTTGTATGAGGACCGCCGACTCGGCGGCCTTTGTTGTTATTGGCCAAATAGTATGGCGACGCGCCGCGACTTTTCCAGCCCGCGCGCCTGATATTTGCGCGCAATGCCGGCGAATGTGTCGGGACCGTTGCCGCCGCGCCGCTACTGCCGCCAGTAGGCCGGATTGAACAGCGAGATGATCACCAGCGCCTCCATCCTGCCGATGATCATCGCGGCGCAGAAGATCGCCTGAGCGGTGCCGGAGAGGTCGCGGTAGACCAGCCCGTCGCCCAGCGTCTGGATCCCGGGCCCGGTGGTGGTCAGCCCGGCCACCGCCAGCGCCAGGCTGCGCTCGAAGCTCAATCCGGTGGCCGACAGGGCGACCATCACCAGCGCCAGCGCGATCAGGAACAGCATCAGGAAGATGAAGGCGATCCGCGCGCCGCCTTCCGAGATCAGCTGGTCCCCCTGCCCCCGCCGGCCGACGCTCGACGGATGGATCAGCTTGTCCATCCCGCGCAGGCCGTGCCGGTAGAGCGCATAGATCCGCAGCAGTTTCACCCCGCCCGCCGTCGTCGCGATGCCGCCGCCCATCACCGCGACCCCGAGCAGGATCGTGCCCGGATCCGGCAGGTCGGACCAGAGCTGCATCGCCCGCCAGTCGTGGCTCTCGAACCCGGTCGTCGTCAGGTACGACAGCACGGTGAACAGGCTCCCCCAGATCGCCTGCAGCGCCGCGGTCAGGTTGTCCTGCCGGTCGATCTCGGCCGCGCCGAGGAAGCTGCGCAGGAACAGCACGAAGGTGATCCCGACCACCGAGATCAGCATCAGCTGGATCTGCGGGTCGCTGAGCCGCGGCCCGCGCCGCCGCCCGTGTCCGAAGCTCATCCCCCGATGGGACACCGCCGGCAGCAGGAACAGCGCGATCGCCAGCTCGCCGACCCGGCCCGACTGGCTCGCCGTCACGCCGCCGACCGGCGAGATGCCACTGGTCGAGAGCGCCGCCATGGCGTGACAGACGGCGATGAACGGCCGATCGCCGGCCAGGATCAGGATCAGCGCCAGGAGGCCGGTGAAACCCGCATAGATCGGCGCGACCTGCCGCAGGATGCGCAGGATGCGGCGGCTCGCCTCCTCGATCGTGCCGCTGCGCCCGCCGTCGCGCCGGCTCGCCCCCGCCTGCCCGATCTCGAAGCCCCCGAGGTTGAGCGGCGCGAGAATCGCGAACGCCGTCGCCAGGATCATCAGCCCGCCCATCCATCCGATCAGCGCGCGCCACAGGTGCAGCGGCTCGGCGATCAGCTGCGGCCGGTCGAACAGCGTCGCCCCGGTGGTGGTCAGGCACGACAGCATCTCGAAATACCCGCCGCCGAGCCCGATCGCCGGCATTGCGGCCACCAGGGGTGCGGCCAGCACGAACGGCAGCAACAGGTAGGTCAGCAGCAGCGTGAGCAGCAGATACCGCGCCGGCACCCGCGGCACGCGGTTCATCGTGGCGAGCCCGAGGATCACGGCGAACAGCCCGAAGAACAGCCCGTGGTCGAGAAAGATCCGGGCGATCACCCAGTCGCCGAGCCGCGCCGCGTGCGTCGCCGGCACCAGCATCAGCCCGGACGCGATCAGCAGCAGGATGACGAAGGCCGGGAACTGGCGCAGAAGGCCCATGGTCAGAAAAAGTCGAGGCCAACCTGGAACAGCCGCTCCACCGCGGCCACCGACTCGCGCATGGCAAAGATCGTCAGCACGTCCCCCTCGGCCAGCCGCGTGTCGCCGCGCGGCACCACCACCTTGTCACCCTTCTGGATCAGGCCGATCAGCGCGGCTTCCGGCAACTCCGCGTCGCGCACCGTCTTGCCGGCCATCGCCGAGGTTCCGAGCACCTGCGCCTCGATCACCTCCGCCTCGCCGTCGTTGATCGAATAGACCGCGCGGATCCGCCCGTGCCGCACGTAGCGCAGGATCGAGCTGACCGTGGTCGAGCGCGGGTTGACGTAGGCGTCGATCCCCATCGGCGCGATCAGTCCGATCAGCGAGGGATCGTTGACCAGCGCCACCACCAGCTTCGCCCCCTCGGTCTTGGCCCGCACGCAGGTGAGGATGTTGGTCTTGTCGTCGTCGGTCAGCGCCAGCACCGCGTCCATGGTGGTGATGTTCGCCTCCTCGAGCAGGTCGAGATCGAGCCCGTCCCCGTTCAGCACCACCGTGCGCTTCAGCGCGTCGGCTGCCAGTTCCGCCCGCTCCCGGCTCCTCTCGATGATCTTCACCCGGTTGCGCCGCCCGTCCTTCTCCAGGGTCTGCGCCACCTGCAGGCCGATGTTTCCGGCGCCGACGATCAGCAGGCGCTCGACCTTCAGGTGCTGCTTGCCGAACACCTCCATGACGCGCGGCAGATCCTCGGTGGCGGTCACCAGGTAGATCTGGTCCTCGGCATAGAGCTGGTCGGTCGGCTCGGGCACGAACAGATGGTCGCCGCGCCGGACGCCCACCACCACGACCTTGAGCGTCGAGAACAGTTCCGAAAGCTGGCGCAGCGGCGTGTTGAGCACCGCGCAGCCGCTGTCGAGCGCGATCCCGACCAGCTGCGCCTTATTGTCGAGGAACCCCTCGATGTCGAACGCCGCCGGTGCCGCCAGCCGCTGCATCACCGCGGCCGCGACCGAGAACTCGGGCGAGATCACCACGTCGATCGGCAGGTGGTCGCGTCGATAGAGATCCGAGTAGATCGCGGTGAGGTAGGCCTGCGCCCGAAGCCGCGCGATCTTGCGCGGCACGGAAAAGATCGAGTGCGCCACCTGGCACACCACCATGTTGACCTCGTCGGACTGGGTGGCGGCGATGATCATGTCCGCGTCGCGCGCGCCGGCCTTCTCCAGAACATCCGGGTGCGACGCGAACCCGGTGATGCCGGTCACGTCGTAGGCGTCGGTGATCCTGCGCACCAGGGTGGGGTTCCTGTCGATGATGGTCACCTGGTTCGCGGCCTGCTCGCGCGCCAGGTGGCGGGCGATCTGGCCGCCCACCTGCCCCGCTCCGCAGATGATGATCTTCATCGCCCGGCCCGCCCGCTCGCTGTCCGCAGGCGCTCAGGCGTGCGCCTCGGCCTCCTCGGCGCGGTCGCTCCGCCCCGCCGAGATGACGTTCAGCGACTTCAGCTTGCGATGCAAGGCCGAGCGCTCCATGCCGACGAAGTTGGCGGTGCGCGAGATGTTTCCGCCGAAGCGGTTGATCTGGGCGACCAGGTACTCGCGCTCGAACATCTCCCGCGCCTCGCGCAGTCCGAGCCCGGCGAAGGCCGCGCCCAGCATTCCGCTCGCCGCCGACCCGTGCGGCGCGGCCTCGAGCGCCAGCTCCTCCGGCTCGATCGGGCCGGCCTCGGATCCGAGGATCAGCGCGCGCTCCAGCGTGTTGCGCAGCTGGCGCACGTTGCCGGGCCAGCGCATGGTCTGGAGCTGCGCCTCGGATTCCGGCGCCAGCGCCCGCGCCGGCAGGCCCTGGCTGACCGTGAGTTCCTCGAGGAAATACGCCGCCAGCTCCGGGATGTCCTCGCGCCGCGCCTCGAGCCCCGGCACCCCGACCGGCACCACGTTCAGCCGATGGAACAGCTCGGTCCGGAACCGCCCGGCCTGCACCTCGCGGGCCAGGTCGCGGGTGGTCGCGGAGATCACCCGCACGTCGACCCTGACCGTGCTCGCGCCGCCGACCCGCTGGAACGCCTGGTCGACCAGCACCCGCAGGATCTTCGACTGCGTGCCCGGCGGCATGTCGGCCACCTCGTCGAAGAACAGGATCCCGGTGTGCGCCCGCTCGAACAGCCCCGGCTCGATGCCGCGCTCGGGACTCTCGCGGCCGAACAGCACCTCCTCCATCTGGTCGGGCGCCATCGACGCGGAGTTGACCGTCACGAACGGCCCCTTGTCCCGGTCCGAATTGCGATGCAGATAGCGCGCCGCCACCTCCTTGCCCGCCCCGGCGGGGCCGGCCAGCATCACCCGGCTGTTGGTGCGCGCCACCTTGTCGAGCTGGCTCTTCATGTGCCGGAACGCCTGGCTCGCGCCGATCATCGTGTGGTTGATCCCCGTCGCGCCCCTTCAGAGCCGCGTTCTCCCGGCGCAGCCGCGAGGTCTCGAGCGCCCGGCCGATCACCACCATCAGCTGGTCGATGTTGAACGGCTTCTCGATGAAGTCGTAGGCGCCCTGCTTGATCGCCGCGACCGCGATCTCGATGTTGCCGTGGCCCGAGATGATCACGATCGGGATCGCCGGATTGTCGCGCTTCACCCGCTTCAGGATGTCGATCCCGTCGAGCCGGCTGTCCTTCAGCCAGATGTCGAGGATGATCAGATCCGGCGCCGCCCTGTCGATCTCGCCGAGCGCGGTGTCGCTGTCCCAGGCCATCCGCACGCCGTGACCCTCGTCGCTCAGGATATCGCCGATCACGTCGCGGATGTCGGGCTCGTCGTCCACCACCAGGATGTCGGTCATCGCATGCTCTCCCTCAACTTCTCGGTGATCTTGCTCTTTTCGTCGCCGGTCCATCGCTGGTCCGGCAGGACCAGCGGCAAAACGATCCGCGCCCAGGCGCCGGCCGTGTCGTTGCCGTCGAACACCGGCGCCGGCATCAGTTCCAGCGTGCCGTCGTGCTCCTCGATGATCTTCTTCACGATCGGCAGCCCCAGCCCGGTCCCCTTGGCGCGATGGGTCACATAGGGCTCGAACAGCCGCGAGGCCTGCTCGGGCAGCCCGACGCCGTTGTCCTGGATGTCGACCAGCACCTGGTCCGGTTCCGCGGTCAGCACCACCCGGATCTCGCCCGGCGGCGTCGCCTTGTCGGCGGCCAGCCGCTCGTCGATCGCCTCCGCGGCGTTCTTCAACAGGTTGGTGAACGCCTGGTTGATCATCGTCCCGTCCAGCAGCGCCAGCACCGCCGGCTCCGGCAGGCTCAGATCGAACCGGATGTCCGGCCGCGCCGACTCCTGCAGCACCACCGCATCGGTGACGAGCTTGCCCAGATCGAGCGGCCGCCGCTCCGGCGCCGGCATCCGGGCGAACTTCGAGAACTCGTCGACGATCCGCCGCAGGTCGTTGGTCTGGCGCACGATCACGTCGGCATACTGCTCGAGCGCCGCCCGCTCGGCCTCGCCGACCAGCGGCCCGAACTTGCGCCGGATCCGCTCGGCCGAAAGCTGGATCGGCGTCAGCGGGTTCTTCACCTCGTGGGCGATCCGCCGCGCCACGTCGCCCCAGGCCGCCATCCGCTGCGCCACCACCAGGTCGGTCACGTCGTCGAACGACACCACGTAGCCTTCGAGGCGCCCGTCGTCGTGGCGCGCGGCCACGCGCACCAGCAGATCCCGCTCGCGGCTCTTGCGCCGCAGCTTCACCTCCGCCTGCGCCACCCCGACCCGGCGGGTATCGCTGCGCTCCAGCAGCTCGGCGAATTCCGGCACCGCCTCGACCAGCGCCAGCCCGGTCGACGCCTCCGGCGCGAGGTCCAGCAACGCCGCCGCCGCCGCGTTCATCATCTCGATCCGCCCCGCGCCATCCAGCCCGACCACGCCCGCCGTCACCCCCGACAGCACCGAATTGAACAGCCTGCGCCGCCGCTCGGTCTCGTCGTTGGCGGCGATCAGCGCGTCGCGCTGGCCCTTCACCTGCCGGGTCATCTCGTTGAACGTGCGGCCCAGCAATGCGATCTCGTCGTCGCCGCGCTCCTCGCGCACCCGTACGTCCGAGATCCCCCTGCCCCACCCGCTCCGCCGCGCCGGCCAGCCGTCCCACCGGCCGCGCCAGCCGCTCTGCGAACCACAGGCCGGCCCACATCGCCGCCAGGATCACCACCAGCGCGAACCCGAGATAGACCAGCGCGAACTCGAACAGCAGCCGCCCCCGGTCCTTCTCCAGCTGCTGGTAGAGGCGCACCGTCTCCTGGGTGTCGTCGAGCAGGCTCAGGATCTTGCCGTCGACCTCGCGGCTCACGTAGAGGAAGTGGTCGGAGAACGACGTCAGTTGCAGCAGCGCCCAGAACTCGTTGTTCTCCCAGTCCTGGATGATCACCACCTCGCCGGTGCGCGCCCGGGCGAGGTCCTCGGCCGACGGCGGCGTGTACCAGAACAGATAGCTGCGCTCTCCGCGCGCTCGCAGGTTCGCCGTCGCCGTCGATGATGTAGGCCTTGGGCAGGGCCCGCTGCATCTGCAGCTGCCCCCGGGTGAGCATGTCGCGCAATTGCCCGCCCGCCAGCAGGGGGTCGCGCTCCTTCTGGTCGTTCAGGTAGTCGCCGAGCGCCCGCGCGTCGGTCTGCAGCGTAATCCGGTGCTCCTCCTCGTAGGCCTCCGCCGCGGCCATCGAATTGGCCACCACGTTGCGCACCCGGTCCGAAAACCAGCCCTCCAGGCCGAAGTTCAGCGTCACGGTCGCGAACACCGCGACGAGTACGGTCGGGATCAGCGCGATCAGCGTGAAGAACCGCACCAGCCGCATGTGCAGCTTCGAGCCGGCCGACCGGCGCCGCCGCGCCGCGACCATCTCGAACACCCGCCGGGCCACGAACGTCGCCACGATCAGCGCATAGACGAAATCCGCCAGCAGCACCGGCCGCAACACGTCGCGCCCGCCGAGCCACGACATCTCGCTCAGGACCGCGGAGGTGGCGATGGCGAGCAGCGGCCCGGCGGCCACCATCACCCAGAACCCCGCCTGCCGGAGGTTGTGGCGACTCCGCCAGCGCGCCAGACGCAATCCGGCGTGAGTCAGGGTGTGGCTGCGCATTCTTCCGTGACGCTTCGTTTCGCTCGACTGTGGCAGTCTTACATCATTCTCTTGCCACGTGTAACCCGAATGTCGAGATCCTTGATCTTTTTGCGCAGCGTATTGCGGTTGATTCCGAGCAGCTCCGCGGTGCGCACCTGGTTGCCGCGCGTCGCCGACAGCGCCAGCGCGATCAACGGCAGCTCCATCTCCTTCAGCACCCGGTCATAGAGCCCGTCCGGCGGCAGGTTGTCGCCGTGCAGGTCGAAATACCGCCGCAGATGGGTCTCGATCGCCTGCGCCAGCCGCTGCGGCTGTGCGCCCTGCGGCGACGTCGCCGAACTCGGGCGCGCGGTGATCTCCTGCTCCGCAACCGTCCCCGAGATCACGTCGTCGGGACACAGCACGCAGAGCCGCCGCATCAGGTTCTCGAGCTCGCGCACGTTGCCCGTCCAGTCCTGCTTCTTCAGGATGTCGAGCGCCTCCTTCGAGATCGCCTTGCGTGGCAGCCCCTCGGTCTCCGCCTTGCGCAGGAACGCCCGCGCCAGGTCCGGCACGTCCTCCAGCCGCTCGCGCAGCGGCGGCAGCCGGATCGGCACCACGTTCAACCGATAGAACAGGTCCTCGCGGAACCGCCCCTCGTTGATCAGTCCCCGCAGGTCCTGATGGGTCGCCGCGACGATCCGCACGTCCGCGGTCTGCACCTCGCGCCCGCCGATCCGGGTGAACTCCCCCTCCTGCAGCACCCTGAGCAGCCGGGTCTGGGCATCGAGCGGCATGTCGCCGACCTCGTCGAGAAACAGCGTGCCGCCGCGCGCCTGCTCGAACTTGCCCGCCATCGCCCGGTCGGCGCCGGTGAAGGCGCCCTTCTCGTGGCCGAACAGCTCGCTCTCGATCAGGTCGTGCGGGATCGCCGCCATGTTGATCGCCACGAACGGGCCGGCCTTGCGCAGGCCGTAGTTGTGCAGCGCCCGCGCCACCAGTTCCTTGCCGGTGCCGCTCTCGCCGGTGATCATCACCCCCAGGTCGGTGTTCATCAGCCGCGCGAGGATGCGGTAGACCTCCTGCATCGCCGGACTGCGGCCGATCAGCGGCAGGTTGTCGGTCTGCGCCGTGTCCTCTTCGCCGGACTGGGGGCGGCGCGTCCGGCGGTTCAGCGCCTTCGACACCTGCCCGAGCACCTCCTTCAGGTCGAACGGCTTCGGCAGGTACTCGTAGGCCCCGACCTCCGCGGCGCGGATCGCCGTCATCACCGTGTTCTGCGCGCTCATCACGATCACCGGCAGCTCCGGCCGCCGCTTCCTGATCGCCGGCAGCAGGTCGAGCGCGTCGCCGTCGGGCATCATCACGTCGGTGACGACCACGTCGCCCTCGCCCTCCTCGATCCAGCGCCAGAGGGTCGTCGCCGTACCGGTCGCCCGCACCCGGCAACCGGCGCGGGTCAGCGCCTGCGCCAGCACGGTGCGAATGGTGCGGTCGTCGTCCGCGACCAGGATCGTGCCTTCCATTCCCGCAGTCCTTCTCTTGACAAAAGATTAAAACCGCAACCCAATATATTTTGATATCAATGGCTTGTCATAGTATCACGCGTGGACACACGTTGCCTAGCCTTCCTCCGCCTCCCCGGCTTCCCCCTGCCACACCGGCAGCCGCACCCGGAACCGCGTCCGCCCGGGGCGGCTGTCGCACTCGATCACGCCGCCGTGGTCGGCCACGAACTTCGACACCAGCGACAACCCGAGGCCGGTCCCGTTGACCTTGGAACTCACGAACGGATCGAACACGTCGCGGATCAGGCTTTCGGGAATGCCCGGCCCGTTGTCGCCGATCGTCACCAGCAGCGGCAGGCTCTCGCTGCGCTTTCCCGGCCGCGCCATCTTCACCCCGGGCCGGTAGGCCGTCGCGATCGAGATCGCTCCTCCCACCCGCGGCACCGCCTCCGCGGCGTTCTTCAGAAGGTTCTGGAAAACCTGCAGCAACTGGTCCGGATCGCCCGCCGTCGGCGGCAGCGACGGGTCGAACGCTTCCGAGAACCGCGCATGCGCCGCAAAACCCGCCTGCGCCGCCCGCCGCGCCCGGTCGAGCACGTCGTGGATGTTCAACGCCTTCCTCTGGGCCGGACGCAGGTCGCCGAACTGCTCCACCCGGTCGACCAGCTTGCCGATCCGCGCCGCCTCCGCCTGGATCAGCCCGGTCAGCTCCCGGTCCCCGTCGCCGAGCCCCATCTCGAGCAGCTGCGCCGCCCCCGAGATCCCCGCCAGCGGGTTGCGGATCTCGTGCGCCAGCATCGCCGCCATCCCGGTCACCGAGCGCGCGGCCGAGCGATGCCCCAGGCTCCGGTCCATCTTGTCGGCCATGCCCTGCGGATGCATCAGCACGAGTATCCGGTCGCCAGGATCATGCAGCGGCGCGGCATGGACGTTGTGCAGTTCCGGCGGACGACTCGCCCAGCCGACCATCAGGTTGTACTGCGCCACCGATACCCCGCCCCGCCGCGCCTGCCCCACCACGTCGAGCACCGCGCTGTCGTCGCCGATGAACCGCCCCAGCGGCCGTCCGGACATCTGCCGCAGCGAGGTCGAGCCAAAGCTCTCCGTCGCCGGGTTCGCCGTGACGATCGCGTCGGTCTCGTCCACCACCAGCGCCGGATAGGGGATCGCGCCCCAGAATGCCTCGAAACCCTCCCCGATCACGCGGCAGCCTCCCCCGGCGCCGCGACGTCGCTCAGCCCCGCCCGAAGCTCCCGCAGCACCACGGCGGGATCGCCGATCCGCACCAGCCGGTCGCGCAACGCGCCCGCACCCGCGGCCTCCAGATACCAGCCGACATGCTTGCGCGCGACCCGCACCCCGAGATCCCGCCCGTAAAATCCGAGGATCGCTTCATAGTGCCCGCCCACCAGTTCGGCGAGCGCCGCCCCCGAAGGCGCTGCTGGTGGCCTGCGCCCGGCCAGCACCGCGGCCACCTGCCCGAGCACCCAGGGGCGCCCGCGCGCCCCACGACCGATCATCACCCCATCCGCCCCCGACAGCGCCAGCGCGCGCCGCGCATCGCCCGCGTCCATGATGTCGCCGTTGGCGATCACCGGCACCCGGACCGCCCGCTTCACCGCGGCGATCGCCGCCCAGTCCGCCCGCCCCTCGTAGAACTGGCATCGCGTCCGCCCGTGCACCGCGATCAACCGGACACCGGCGCCCGCTGCCCGCGCCGCGATCTCCGGCGCATTCATGCTGGCCGCATCCCACCCGAGCCGCATCTTCAACGTCACCGGCACGTCGACCGCGCCCACCACCGCCTCGACCAGCCGGAGCGCGTGGTCCGGGTCGCGCATCAGCGCCGACCCCGACAGCCCGCTCGTCACCTTCTTCGCCGGACACCCGAAATTGATGTCGATCACCCGCGCCCCCGCGCCCGCGCAGAACCGGGCCGCCTCGGCCATCGGCCCCGCTTCGCGCCCCGCCAGCTGCACCGCCGTCCGTTCGGCCCCGAGCCCCAGCTCCGCCCGCGCGCGCGCCGAGGGACGGGCCTTTACAACCTCCGCGCTCGCCACCATTTCGGATACCACGCGCCCCGCCCCGAAGCCGAGCGCCACCGCTCGCGCCGGCAAGTCGGTAATCCCGGCCATCGGTGCGAGAAAAACTGGCATTCCGGGCTCGGTGAGGCGAAAAGCGTCATTCATATGCCTGGACCATAAGCATTTCCGCCGGTCTCTACCGCACCCCCGCCAGCGTGACAAGCGCAACCGCCGTGGTCGCCTCGGGCCTCGGAAAACGTGATCATCGTGCGGCGATCACCACGGGGACCCGCCTCCGGCGATTTCCCTTGAACCCGCACCGGCGCTCTTGCAGCATCGCCTCCCACCCGTGAAAGGCCCGCCCCTTGAGCCGCATCGATCCCGCGCCCCGCCCCGTCGGCGAGGTCCGCAAGACCACCTGCTACATGTGCGCCTGCCGCTGCGGCATCGACGTCCATCTGAAGGACGGCCGCGTCAGCCACATCGACGGCAACCGCGACCACCCGGTCAACCGCGGCGTGCTCTGCGCCAAGGGCGCCGCCGGCATCATGCAGCACCTCTCGCCCGCCCGCCTGCGCGCGCCGCTCCGCCGTGTCGGCCCGCGCGGCTCGGGCGAGTTCCGCGAGATCGGCTGGGACGAGGCGCTCGGCATCGCCGCCAACTGGCTCGCACCCCTGCGCGAGAAGGCCCCCGAGCGGCTCGCCTTCTTCACCGGCCGCGACCAGTCGCAGTCCTTCACCGGCTGGTGGGCCCAGCAGTTCGGCACCCCGAACTACGCCGCGCACGGCGGCTTCTGCTCGGTCAACATGGCCGCGGCCGGCATCTACACCCTCGGCGGCTCGTTCTGGGAGTTCGGCTCCCCCGACTGGGATCTCACCGAGCTCCTGCTGCTGTTCGGCGTCGCCGAGGACCACGACTCCAACCCGATCAAGCTCGGCCTCGCCAAACTCAAGTCCCGCGGTGCCCGCATCGTCTCGATCAACCCGGTCCGCACCGGCTACAGCGCCATCGCCGACCAGTGGATCGGCATCACCCCGGGCACCGACGGCCTGCTGGTCCTCAGCCTGATCCACGTCCTGATGTCGGCCGGCAGGATCGACGTCCCCTACCTCGTGCGCTACACCAACGCCGCCCACCTCGTCGACCAGGACCCCCGCTCAGCCACCTTCGGCAGCTTCCTGCGCGACCGCGACGGCCGCGAGCTGGTCTGGGACCGCACCCGCCACCGCGCCGTCCCCTGGGACACCCCCGACCTGCCCCCGACCCTCACCGGCACCTTCAACGTCGGCGCCACCCACGCCAAGCCGGTCTTCCAGCTGATGACCGAGACCTACCTCGACCCCGCGCTCGCCCCGGAGGCCATCGCCCCCGCCTGCGGCGTCGAGCCGGCCGTCATCCACCGCCTCGCCGCCGAACTCGCCCAGACAGCCTTCGAGCGCGAGATCACCCTCGACCGCCCCTGGACCGACCACCGCGGCACCCGCCACGAGACCATGACCGGCCGCCCGGTCTCGTTCCACGCCATGCGCGGCATCGCCGCCCACTCCAACGGCTTCCAGACCTGCCGCGCCCTGCACCTGCTCCAGCTGATCCTCGGCTCGGTGGAAACCCCCGGCGGCTTCCGCTTCAAGCCCCCCTACCCCAAACCGGTGTCCGCCCACCCCAGGCCGCACCACAAGGTCACCCCCGGCCTGCCGCTCGATGGCCCCCACCTCGGCTACCCGCGCGGCCCCGAGGATCTCGCCCTCGACGCCCACGGCCGCCCCAAGCGCATCGACAAGGCCTTCACCTGGGAGGCGCCGCTCGCCGCCCACGGCATGCTGCACATGGTGATCGCCAACGCCGTCGCCGCCGACCCCTACCCCATCGAGGTGCTGTTCCTCTACATGGCCAACATGGCCTGGAACTCGTCGATGAACACCGCCGGCACGATGGAAATGCTCACCGCGACGGATGCTTCCGGCGAATACCTGATCCCGAAGATCATCTACTCCGACGCCTATTCCTCGGAGATGGTCGCCTACGCCGACCTGATCCTGCCCGATACCACCTATCTCGAGCGCCACGACTGCATCAGCCTGCTCGACCGCCCGATCTCCGAGCCCGACGCCGCCGCCGACGCCATCCGCTGGCCGGTCGTCGAACCCGACCGTGACGTGCGGCCGTTCCAGACCGCCCTGCTCGACCTCGGCCACCGCCTGAAGCTGCCCGGCATGATCGAGGACGACGGCACCGCCACCTACCGCGACTACGCCGACTACATGACCCGCCACCAGCGCCGCCCCGGCATCGGCCCGCTCGCCGGCTGGCGCGGCGACGGCACCGCACACGGCCGCGGCGAGCCGAACCCGGACCAGATCGAGCGCTACATCGAGGCCGGCGGCTTCTGGACCACCCACATCCCGCAGGACGCCGCCTACTACAAGCCGTTCAACGCCGCCTACCAGGACCTGGGCCGTCGCCACCGGCCTCTGCGACGCCCCCCAGCCCTACCTGTTCCAGCTCTACGTCGAGCCGCTGGCGAAATTCCAGGCCGCCGCCCTCGGCAAGGGCGACCGCCAGCCCCCCGACCCCTTGCGCGACACGCTCGCCCGCGCCATGGCGCCCGCTCCCCGTCTGGTATCCCCCGATCTCCGACGCCACCCTCGACCCCGACGCCTTCCCGCTGCACGCCATCACCCAGCGCCCGGCGGCGATGTACCACTCCTGGGGCTCGCAGAACGTCTGGCTGCGCCAGATTCACGGCGAGAACCCGCTCTACGTCCCCGGTCCGGTCTGGGAAGCGCTCGGCTTCGAGGACGGCGACTGGGCCGACGTGGTCTCGCCCCACGGCCGCATCACCGTCCCGGTGGCGCTGATGGAGGCGCAGAACCCGGCCACCGTCTGGACCTGGAACGCCATCGGCAAGCGCCCCGGCGCCTGGGCCCTCGACCCCGCCGCGCCGGAGGCGACCCGCGGCTTCCTGCTCAACCACCTGATCCCCGAGCGCCTGCCCGCCGTCGACGGCCACGCCCCCTCGAACTCCGACCCCGTCACCGGCCAGGCCGCCTGGTTCGACCTCCGCGTCCGCCTCGAGCGCGTGCCGGCGCAAACCCGCGCCACGCCCAGCTTCCCCCCCCAGGCCTCCCCGGTCGGCCGCGGCCCCGCCGTCGTCGCCTTCCGGGGCGGCAGGGACGGCGGATGAGTTCGGGGTTAATCGGCGCGTCCCGGCAGCAATGCGCCAGGAGCGGTCATTTGGCATCGCTCGCCCGATGACTGTGATGCGGATTCTGCGGCCATTGCCCGGGCGCAGCCCATCCGACGTGAACCGCCCTTTTTTGGACATTGCAGCTTCCCTGCTTCATCGAGAGCGCGTAAGGCCTCGGGAACAGTTCGGTCGCCAGCTTGGCCGGCGCGGTCTGAGTGACGTTGTCCCACGAACGCGGGCCAATTGCTGAAATACCCAACCAGTCGGAGAAAGACCGAGATGACGCGAGCAATCGTGCGGAACGCCACCACCGGAATAGCGGTCGCAGTATTCATGACCACGGCAGCGGCTCAGGCCGCACCAGCGGCCGACGAGATCAAGTCCATCGCGGAGGAGGCCATCATCTACGGCCTGCCGATGTCGATGTACTACAAGATCATGTATCAATACGCGATCGACGAGGAATCCGGCCAGTACAAGGCGCCGTTCAACACGATCGCCAACGTGCCCGAGGTCTACACGCCCGCGGACACCGCCATCGTGACGCCGAACAGCGACACGCCCTATTCGTGGCTGTTCCTCGATCTGCGCGCCGAGCCGGTGGTGCTGTGCGTGCCCCAGATCGACAAGGACCGCTACTACTCGGTCATGCTGACGTCCCAGTACACCTTCAACTTCGGCTATATCGGCAGCCGCGCCACCGGCAACGAGGCCGGCTGCTATGCCGTCGCCGGCCCGGGCTGGACAGGCGATACGCCCGAAGGCGTCAGCAAGGTCTTCACCTCGGAGACCGAATTCGCGCTCGCCACCTATCGGACCCAGCTCTTCGACGCCGCCGACATCGACAACGTGAAGGCGATCCAGGCGAAGTACGAGGCCAAGCCGCTGTCCGCCTTCCTCGGCGAACCGGCCCCTGCGGCGCCGGCCGCCATCGACTGGCCGGCGATCGACACCTCGACCGAGAAGAAGGATGTCCTGAGCTACCTGCCCTTCCTGCTCCAGTTCGCCCCCCCGACCGGCGCGGCGGCCGTCGAGGACCCGCTCCGCGCGAAATTCGCCACGATCGGCATCGAATCCGGCAAGACGTTTCCGGCGATCGCGCTCAGCGACGCCGACAAGGCGGCGATGGCCGAGGCCGGCACGGCGGCCGACGCGGCGATCAAGACCAAGATCGAACAGATGGGCAAGCCGATCAACGGCTGGTACGTCATAACCTCGGGGATCGGCGACCGGAAAGATTACGCCGGAGACTGGGCGCAGCGCGCCGCGGTCGCGGTGGCCGGAATTCTGGCCAACGACCCGGCCGAGGCGGTCTATCCGTTCACCCGCCACGACGGCGACGGTCAGCCGCTCGATGGAAGCACCGCGAATTACACCCTCACCTTCGCCAAGGACGCGTTTCCGCCGGTCAACGCCTTCTGGTCGGTGACCATGTACGACGGCAAGACGCAGCTGCTCGTCGAGAACCCGATCGATCGCTACCTGGTCAACTCGCCGATGCTGCCGGACCTGAAGACCAACGCCGACGGGTCGCTGACCCTCTACATCCAGAAGGACGAGCCGACCGATCCGGACCAGAAGGCGAACTGGCTGCCGGCGCCGGACGGACCGATCTACATGGTGATGCGCCTCTACTGGCCCAAGGACGCGGCGCTGAACGGTTCGTGGTCGCCGCCGGCGATCAAGCGTGCCGAGTAGAAAGGACGTCGCGAGGCCGACCCCGCGGAGAGCACCCTTTCGGACGGCGCCTGCGTCGATGTCGCCGTTCGCTGTTCGGTTCTCTAATGACCGCACTGGGGCCGGGAACGGTCATCGCGCCGAAAGCATCGCGGTGGTCCCTTCACGATTTTGACCGTCGGCAAGATCGTGACGCGACTGCCCTGCGGGGGCAGGCGCGTCTTCGACGCGCCAGCCGGGCAGCCGCGTCCCGATTGCGTGCGTCGGTCCGGGCCGCACTCCCCTCGCCCTCCGCGCTCGCGCGCTCCGGGCGACCGAACCGGGCAACGCATGCGTTGCCTTTTCGGTTCGGGAGCGCGCATGCCAGGGCGCAGGCTGCGAAAAATCAGGCTGAAGTGGCAGGCAGCGCGCCGCCAGGCCGCACGGCCTCTGATATCACACGTTGAGCTCGCAGCGCCGCCAGACCGCCGGCGTCGCGCCGTTGACGAAGACCCGCACCTCCTCCTCGTTCAGAAGCTGCATGTCGATCGCGTCTCCCGCCCCCGGATCGCCGTCCGGAACCACATAGGAGAACGCGTGCCGCGAATAGTCTCCGGTCGTCCGCGTTCCCGCCGGCGTGGTGATGTCGGCGCCGGCGATGCTCATCTGGCTGCCGTCGGCCTCCAGGCACCAGTCGCCGTCGATGGCGTCGCCATAGGCCGGCAGCGCCGCGCAGATCACGATGCCGGAAATCGCCGTCAGCTTCGCCAGGAAGGGTCTCACCATTGCATCTCTCCCTCGAAGGAACCCTCGGCCGATCATGAACCAGAACCGCCGCGTTGAGAATATCCCTGCGGGCGGAGGCACGGCGAAGTGAGCCCGGATGTTCGCCTTGCACCCGCGACGCTCCCGGGTGCTTATGGTGGCGCCATGAGGAGACCCGATGCCCCGCCAGACCCTGCACGCCACCGCCAGACCCGGCCGGAACAGCCATATGCATTCCAGACGGGATCCATATGCCTTCCATATCCGGAAAATCCCGCTACCCTCTGAAATCGCATGACAAGCCTCCCGTCCCATACAGATCGCTCGCTCGGTCTCGTCATCGACCTCGACACCTGCGTCGGCTGCCACGCCTGCGTGGTCGCCTGCAAGGAATGGAACACCAGCGGCGAAGGCGCGCCCCTCTCCGACATCGACGCCTACGGCGCCTGAGCCCGATGGCACTTTTCTCAACCGCATCCACACCTTCGAGGCCGTCCCCGAGACCGGTCCCGCCCGCGTCGTCCACTTCCCGAAGTCCTGCCTCCATTGCGAGGACGCCCCCTGCGTCACCGTCTGCCCCACCGGCGCCAGCTTCAAGCGCGCCGACGACGGCATCGTGCTCGTCAACGAGGACGACTGCATCGGCTGCGGCCTCTGCGCCTGGGCCTGCCCCTACGGCGCGCGCGAGATGGACCGCCTCGCCGGGGTGATGAAGAAATGCACCCTCTGCGCCGACCGCATCGACAACCCGGAACTCCCTGAAATCGACAGGATTCCGTCCTGCGTCCGCACCTGCCCCGCCAACGCCCGCCACTTCGGTGACCTCGCCGATCCCGACAGTGACGTCTCGCGCCTCGTCGCCGAGCGCGGCGGGTTCGACCTGATGCCCGAACAGCGCACCCGCCCGGTCAACAAGTACCTCCCCCCGCGCGACCGCGACGTCGACGTGCTCGCACCGCTCCTCGACCCGATCCCCGACGGCGGCTTCCTCGGCTGGCTCGACCGGGCGCTCGCCCGCCTCTAGGATGCATCCCGCACCGTCGATCATCGTCTTCACCACCCTCTCGGGCCTCGGCTTCGGCCTGATGGCCTGGCTCGGCTGCACGTCCTTCGGCACGCCCCTCCACGCCCTCCTCGCCCTGGCGCTCGCCGCCGCCGGCCTTCTCGCGAGCCTGCTGCACCTCGGCCAGCCCACCCGGTTTCTCAAGGCCTTCACCCAGTGGCGCAGCTCCTGGCTCAGCCGCGAGGCGTTCCTCGCCGTCGCCACCCTCGCGCTCTTCACCCTCTACGGCGCCCTGTGGCTCGCGGGCATCCGCACCCGTCTTCTCGGCGTTCCGGCCGCGGTGCTGGCGCTGGCGACGGTCGCGGCCACAGCGATGATCTATACCCAGATGCGCAGCGTCCCGCGCTGGCGCTCTCCCCTGACGCCCGTCCTGTTCCTCATGTTCGCGCTCGCCGGCGGCGCCCTCTTCGCCGGCGACGGTCGAGACGCGTTGTGGCCGCTCGCGGGGCTCGGGCTGGCGCAGCTCGCGGCCTGGCTGCATGGGGACCGCCGGCTCGAGGGCTCGGGAACCACGCTCGCCACCGCCACCGGGCTCGGCGCGCTGGGCCGCCTGCGGATGCTCGCACCGCCCCACACCGGCGGAAACTACCTGCTGCGCGAAATGGTCTACGTCGTCGGCCGGAGCCACGCGCGCAAGTTGCGCCTCGTCGGCATCGCCCTCGCGGTGCTGCTGCCCCTCGTCCTTGTCACCGCCACGCCGTTCGCGCCGATGCCGATGGCGCTGGCGCTTGCGGCCATCTCTCATGTCGCGGGCGCGCTGGTGCTGCGCTGGCTGTTCTTCGCGGAGGCCGAGCACGTAGTTGGACTCTACTACGGAAAACGCTAGACCGGCCGTCGTGATGCCGACGCCCAAGCGCAACAGCAGCCGGGCCGCCTTTGCGGCCGCGGGCCAGCCGCCCCACCTTCAGGTGGGGGCGCTCTGCTGGCGACGGACCGGCAAGGGCTTGCGCGTGCTGCTGATCACCAGCCGCGACACCGGCCGCTGGGTGATCCCCAAGGGCTGGCCGATGCGCAATCGCACCGACGCCGAGGCGGCCGCCCGCGAGGCCTACGAGGAGGCGGGCCTGCGTGGCGAGGTCTCGCCGCGCCGCATCGGCATCTACACCTATCAGAAGGTGCTCGACCCCAAGCGCGCGATCCCCTGCGTGGTGCGGGTGTTCCCGCTGGAGGCCCACGAGATGCTGCAGAAGTACCCCGAGACCGGCCAGCGGCGGGTCAAGTGGTTCGCGCCCGACAAGGCCGCGCGCAAGGTGGCAGAACCCGAGCTGGCGGCGCTGATCCGCGGCTTCGACCCCGACGAGGCCCAGGCCGTCTAGTGCCGGAGATGAGCGGCCTCCGGCGGTCCATCGGGATTTTAGTACAGGTTAACCCCTTCTGTATCAATGCGATACCGGGAATTTCGCGCGCGAAATCGCAGGGTTTCGCACCGGAAGGCTTCCCCGCCACCTCGAGCCTCAATCGCGCAGCAACTCGTTGATCGCGGTCTTCGACCGCGTCCGCTCGTCCACCCGCTTGACGATGACCGCGCAGTAGAGGTTCGGCCCGGGGCTGCCGTCCGGCAGCGGCTTGCCCGGCAGGCTGCCCGCCACCACCACCGAATACGCCGGCACCTCGCCGTAGAAGATCTCGCCCGTGGTCCGGTCGACGATCTTCGTCGACTGCCCGAGGAACACCCCCATGCCGAGCACCGATCCCTCGCGCACGATGCAGCCCTCGACCACCTCGGACCGCGCCCCGATGAAGCAGTTGTCCTCGATGATCGTCGGCCCCGCCTGCATCGGCTCGAGCACCCCGCCGATCCCGACGCCGCCCGACAGGTGCACGTGCCTGCCGATCTGCGCGCAGGAGCCCACCGTCGCCCAGGTATCGACCATCGTCCCCTCGCCCACATGGGCGCCGATGTTGACGAAGCACGGCATCAGCACCACGCCCGGCGCCACGTAGGCCGAGCGCCGCACCACGGCGGTCGGCACCGCGCGAAATCCGGCCGCGCGCCAGTCATGCTCGGTCCAGTCCCGGAACTTCGACTCGACCTTGTCCCACCAGCCGCCGCCCTGCGGCCCGCCCGACTGCGGCGCCATGTCCTGCAGCCGGAACCCGAGCAACACCGCCTTCTTCACCCACTGGTTGACGGTCCAGCGGCCGTCGGCCTGCCGCTCCGCGACGCGCAGCGCGCCCTTGTCCAAGGCCTCCAGCGTCGTCTCGATCGCCGCCCGTTGCGCGCCCCCGGTCCGCGGCGTGATCGCATCGCGGCTCTCCCAGGCAGCCTCGATGGCGCGCTCGAACTCGGCAGGATCGAAGCTGGGCATAACGCTGGGCCTTTCCGGGATTCGCTCTGGGGTGGATCGTGCGACTCTGGCATGGATCGGG
Source organism: uncultured Alphaproteobacteria bacterium (assembly GCA_963773555.1). Lineage (GTDB taxonomy): Bacteria > Pseudomonadota > Alphaproteobacteria > Rhodobacterales > Rhodobacteraceae > Amaricoccus. The sequence goes on along the minus strand of CAVZCB010000036.1, from coordinate 42,958 downwards.
CGCAAGCTATAGGTGGACCGAACCGCTCTGGCAATCGGCCGGCGCCCGGGTCAACGTGGGCAGATGACAGAACCGAGCCAACCCACCCGCCGCTTTCCCGACGCCCGCGAGGACGTGGAGAACTGGGAACAGCACCCCGAAACCCCGCAGAGCCGCTCGCCCTCCTACCGCCTCGCCTTCAACGACCCCGACTTCCTGACCCGCGACGAGTTGCGGCCGGTCCGCCTGCAACTCGAATTGCTGAAGACCGAGATGGCGCTCGCCGAACGGGGCATCACCTCGACCGTCGTGATGTTCGGCAGCGCCCGTATTCCCGACCCCGACGTGCCCGACGCCGCGCGCGCGCCCGGTCTGGCCGCGCTCGCGCCGTTCTATGGGGCGGCGCGCGAATTCGCCCGGCTCTGCACCGAGCGCGCCCTCGCCTCGGGCAACCGCGAGAACGTCGTCTGCACCGGCGGCGGACCCGGCATCATGGAGGCCGGCAGCCGCGGCGCGCTCGACGCCGGCGGCATCTCGGTCAGCCTCAACATCGTGCTGCCGCACGAGCAGGTGCCCAACCGCTACGGCACGCCCGACCTCAGCTTCAACTTCCACTACTTCGCGGTGCGCAAGATGCACTTCCTGATGCGCGCCCGGGCGCTCGCGGTCTTTCCCGGCGGCTTCGGGACGCTCGACGAACTGTTCGAGGTGCTGACCCTGGTGCAGACCGGCCGCATGGCCCGCCTGCCCATCCTGCTTTTCGGCGAATCCTTCTGGCGCGGGGTGATTCACTGGGATGCCCTGGTCGAGGCCGGCACCATCAAGGCCGCCGACCTCGAACTGGTCACCTACGTCGACACCGCCGCCGAGGCCTGGCGCCGGATCGACGCCTGGCGTGGCGAGTGAACGCGGTTTGCCAGAACGATTCTCGACGGTTACGCCTTCCGCGCCAAACGCATTCCTCCTCAGGCGGCCAGCGATCCCCATGATCGCTTGCATTGTCACTAAATTTTCGTTCAATGGTTGCCAGAAGTAGCGCTAAAACTACCACAGGTTGAAACGCGAGGGCTTTACCGGGTATCAGATGGCAGAATATAACCACGGCGCGGCCGCGCGCGATCTTCCTCAACAATGACAAGACCGGCCGAGTTGAAGGGCAAGAAACAATGTTTGGCGCATTGAGCGGGCTGTTCTCATCCGATATGGCGATCGATCTCGGGACCGCCAATACGCTGATCTACATCAAGGGCAAGGGCATCGTTCTGAACGAACCCTCGGTGGTGGCCTATCACTTCAAGGACGGCAAGAAACGCGTCCTCGCGGTTGGCGAGGACGCCAAGTTGATGCTGGGCCGAACCCCCGAATCGATCCAGGCGATACGCCCGCTGCGAGACGGAGTCATCGCCGACTTCGACGTCGCCGAGGAGATGATCAAGCACTTCATGCGCAAGGTTCAGCGCCGCGCCGGCTGGTCCAAGCCCAAGGTGCTGGTCTGCGTGCCGCATGGTGCGACCCCGGTGGAGAAACGCGCGATCCGCGAGAGCGTGCTCGCCGCCGGCGCCCGCAAGGCCGGGCTGATCTCCGAACCCATCGCCGCCGCCATCGGCTCGGGCATGCCGATCGCCGATCCCACCGGCAACATGATCGTCGACATCGGCGGCGGCACCACCGAGGTCGCGGTCCTGTCGCTCGGCGATGTGGTCTATGCCCGCAGCGTCCGGGTCGGCGGCGACCGCATGGACGAGGCGATCATCAACTACCTGCGCCGGCAGCACAATCTCCTCGTGGGCGAATCCACCGCCGAAAAGATCAAGTGCGAGATCGGCACCGCGCGGATGCCCGACGACGGCCGCGGCCAGCGCATCGAGGTGCGTGGGCGCGACCTGCTGAACGGCGTGCCCAAGGAGATGGAGATCACCCAGGCGCAGATCGCCGAGGCGCTGTCGGAGACCGTGCAACTTGTCGTCGAGGGCGTGATGACCGCACTCGAGCAGACGCCGCCCGACCTCGCCGCCGACATCGTCGACCGCGGCGTGATGCTGACCGGCGGCGGCGCGCTGCTCGGCGATCTCGACCTGGCGCTGCGCGAGCAGACCGGGCTCGCGATCACCGTCGCGGAAGATTCGCTCAATTGCGTCGCGCTCGGCACCGGCAAGTCGCTGGAGTTTGAAACTCAACTTGCACATGTGATAGACTTCGGGGCCTGAGGCGGACACACAAGATCCGTCCTGACCGGGGCCGCCGGCAAGCGTTCCCCAGAGGCATCGAACCAGCGTGGCGATCCGCAGCGACTCAACCCCGGACTACCTTCGCGGCATCCGCCGGATCCTGATCGGCGGCATCGCGGTCGTTCTGGTTGCCCTGTTCATGATCTGGCGCATCGACAACGCCCGCGTCGAGCAGCTTCGCGTCAGCCTGATCGACCGTTTCGTGCCGAGCTTCTCCTGGACGATAAAGCCGATCGCGGCCACCGCCCGGATGATCGCCGACTTCCGCGCCTACGGACGGGTCTACGAACAGAACACCGAGCTCCGCCGGGAGCTTCAGCGGATGCAGGGCTGGCGCGAGGCGGCGCTGCAGCTGGAACAGAAGAACGCCCGTCTGCTGGCGCTCAACAACGTGCGGCTGAACCCGCGCCTGACCTTCGTCACCGGCGAGGTGCTGGCCGACGCCGGCAGCCCGTTCCGCCGCTCCGCGATGGTCAACGTCGGCCGGATCGACGGCGTCACCGACGGATCCGCGGCGATGGACGGGCTTGGCCTCGTCGGCCGCATCGCCGGCGTCGGCGAACGCTCGTCGCGCATCATCCTGCTCAATGACGGCTCCAGCCGGGTGCCCGCGGTTGTGCGCCCGTCCGGCCAGCGCGCGCTCGTGGCCGGCGACAACGGCCTCGCGCCGGTGCTCGAATTCATCGACCAGACCGACGAACTGCACCCCGGCGACCGGGTGGTGAGCTCCGGCGACGGCGGCCTCTATCCCCCCGACATCCTGATCGGCCAGGTTGTCGTCGGCCCCGACGGCCGCCAGCGGGTCCGCCTCGCGGCCGACTACCGCCGGCTCGACTTCGTGCGCGTGGTCCGCACGATTCCGCGGCCCCAGGTCGTCGGTCCGGGCGGCCAGATCGGCCCGCGGATCAGCGCCGCGCCCGCACTTCCCGACTCGGCGGAGGCGGTGGAGTGACCCGTCCGCGCGGCCTGCCCGCCTTCGCCGAGACCCCCCTGCTCGTCGGGCTGGGGCTGGTGTCGGTGCTGGCCGGGCTGATCCCGCTTTCCCCCGGCGGCGAGATGGTCGCCCCGGATCTGCTCTACGCCCTGATGATCGCCTGGATCGTCCGGCGGCCGGCGACCACACCGCTCTGGCTCGCGCCGGCCCTCGGGCTCTTCGCCGACCTGATGCTGGCGCGCCCCGTGGGCCTCGGCGCCCTCGGCCTGATGCTGGCGACCGAAGGCTTCCGCGCCCGCGCCGGGCTGTTTCACGACACGCCCTTCCTGATCGAATGGGCCGCCGCCGCGCTCGGTTTCGCGGCGCTGCTCGCGGCGATGCACCTTGCCCTGCAGATCGTCTTCGCCACCCCCCCGAGCATCGCGTCGCTGGCGGGCTACCTCATCGCCACCGCCATCGCCTACCCGCTGGTTGTCCTCGGCCTGACGTGGTGCCTCCGGCTGGGCGCTCCGGGCGGACACCGCGCCGGCGCGCTGGAGCGGAACCGATGAAGCGGGACGCGCGCACGCCGCCGCCACGAATTACCCGGCGCGGATCTGATGCTGCTCGGCCTGCAGGCGGGCGTCATCGGCGCCCTCGGCTGGCGGATGCGCGACCTTCAGATCGTGCAGAACGAACGCTACCGCCTCCTCGCCGAGGAAAACCGCATCAACATACGGCTGATCCCCCCGGCGCGCGGCATGATCTACGACCGCCAGGGCCGGTTGCTGGCCGGCAATCGCCAGAACTACCGCATCTCGATGGTGCGCGAGCAGGCCAAGGATCCGGCCGCGGTGCTCGAACGCCTCGCCTCGATCGTCGACCTGCCGCCCGACCTCCGGGAGCGGGCGCTGAAGGAAATGGCCGGCCGCAGCGCGTTCGTGCCGGTGGTGGTGGCCGAGCACCTGAGCTGGGATGACGTGGTGCGGGTCTCGGCCAACGCCCCGGTTCTACCGGGCGTGATCCCGGAGGTGGGCCTCAGCCGCTTCTACCCGGACGGCACCAGCACCAGCCACGTCGTCGGCTACGTCGGCCCGGTCTCCGAGAGCGACCTCGCGAAGATGGAGGACCCCGATCCGCTCCTGCAGATCCCGCGCTTCCAGATCGGCAAGACCGGCATCGAGACCAAGATGGAGGCCGACCTGCGCGGCCAGGCCGGAACCCTGAAGATCGAGGTGAGCGCCGCCGGCCGGGTGATGCGCGAGCTCAGCCGGGTCGAAGGCACGGCGGGCAAGGATCTGCAGCTCACCCTCGACATCGCGCTCCAGGACTACGCGATGCGGCGGATGGGCGACAACAGCGCCGCCGCCGCGGTGATCGACGTGACCAACGGCGACATCGTCGCGCTGGCCTCGGCGCCCGGCTTCGATCCCAACAGCTTCGTCTTCGGCATCTCCTCGGCCGAGTGGGGGGGGCTTCTGAACGACGACCACCGCCCGCTCTCCAACAAGACCATCACCGGCACCTACCCCCCGGGCTCGACCTTCAAGATCTGCATGGCGCTGGCCGCGCTCGAGGCCGGCGTGGTGCATCCGCACGATACGGTCTACTGCGGCGGCTTCACGCAACTCGGAAACCGCCGCTTCCACTGCTGGAAGCGCGGCGGCCACGGCCACGTCGACCTGCGCCGCGGCCTCGCCCAGTCCTGCGACTGCTACTTCTACGAGATGGGGCGCCGGCTCGGTCCGGACCGGATCAGCGCGATGGCGCACAAGCTGGGCCTCGGGGTGCGCCACGAGCTGCCGATGCCGGCGGTCTCGGCCGGCAACATGCCCGACGCCGCGTGGAAGAAGGCCAACCGCGACGAGAGCTGGACCACCGGCGACAGCTTCAACTACGGCATCGGCCAGGGGTTCACACTCGCATCGCCCCTGCAACTCGCGCTGATGGTGGCGCGCGTCGCGAGCGGCAACGCGCTGCAGCCCCGGATGATCCGGGCCATCGGCAACGCGCCCGAGCCAGTGCAGCCGATCGCGCCGCTCGATATCGACGCGGGGCACCTGAAATCGGTTCGCGACGGCATGTACGCGGTCTCGAACGAAGGCACCGGCTATCGCTCGCGCACCGTCGATCCGTCGGTGCTGATGGCGGGCAAGTCGGGCACCAGCCAGGTCCGCATCATCTCCGCCGCCGAGCGCGCCGCCGGCGTCACCAGCAACGAGCAGCTTCCCTGGAAGCGCCGCGACCACGCGCTGTTCGTCTGCTACGCCCCCTACGACAAGCCGCGCTACGCCGTCGCCCAGATCGTCGAGCACGGCGGCGGCGGCTCGGCGGTGGCCGCCCCTATCGCCCGCGACATCCTGCTCTACGCCATCTACGGCGGAATGCCGCCCCTCAGCGTCTATCCGCCGGAGCAGCGCGGCACCATCGAGGAGCAACAGCGCGCGCTCCAGCCCGCCCCCGATACCGGCGCCGAAGCGCCGCTCGAACCGCCGCTGCGAGACCGTGCATGACCATGTTCGACGCCACCGGCCGCGGCGTGCCGCGAGGTCTCGCCAAGATCGTGGCGCTGAACTGGTCGCTGGTCCTGCTGCTCGGCGCCGTGGCGAGCGCCGGCTTCCTGATGCTCTACTCGGTCGCCGGCGGCTCCGCCCACCCCTGGGCAGAACCGCAGATGATCCGCTTCGGCCTCGGCATCGTGGTGATGCTGGGCATCGGCCTCGTCGATATCCGCTTCTGGCGGCTGATCGCACCGCTCGCCTACGTCGGCTCGTTCGCGCTCCTCGTGCTCGTCGAGATCATGGGCGAGATCGGCATGGGCGCGCAGCGCTGGATCGACCTCGGCTTCTTCCAGCTCCAGCCGTCGGAGCTGATGAAGATCTCCCTGGTGATGGCGCTCGCCGCCTACTACGACCGCATCGACCCGGCCAGGGTCTCGCGCCCGTTCTGGCTGATCCTTCCGCTTTTCCTCACTCTCCTGCCGGTCGCCCTCGTCCTGAAGCAGCCCGATCTCGGCACCGCGATCCTGCTTCTCGCCGGCGGTGGTGCTGTGATGTTCCTCGCCGGGGTCAGCCTCTGGTACTTCGGCGCGGCGATCGCCGGCGCCGTCGGCCTGGTGACCGTCGTGCTGAAATCGAAGGGCACCGACTGGCAGCTGATCGAGGACTACCAGTTTCGCCGGATCTTCACCTTCCTCGACCCCTCCGCCGACCCGCTCGGCGCCGGCTACCACATCACCCAGGCCAAGATCGCCATGGGCTCGGGCGGCCTCGTCGGACGCGGCTTCATGCAGGGAACCCAGAGCCGCCTCAACTTCCTCCCCGAGAAGCATACCGACTTCATCTTCACCACGCTGGCCGAGGAATTCGGCTTCGTCGGCACCGCGACGCTGCTCACCCTCTACGCCCTGATCGTGGTGTTCTGCATCGCCTCGGCGATCTCCAACCGCGACCGGTTCGGCGCGCTGCTGACCGGCGGGATCGCTGCGACCTTCTTCCTGTTCTTCGCCGTCAACATGGGTATGGTGATGGGCCTGATGCCGGTGGTCGGCGTGCCGCTGCCGCTCGTGTCCTACGGCGGCTCGGCGATGCTGGTGCTGCTCGCGGCCTTCGGCCTCGTCCAGAGCGCCCACGTGCACCGGCCACGCAACCGGGACTGATCCTTGACCACGCGCATCCTGTTCTCCGCCCCGCCCGACCACTGGCCGCTCTGGCGCCCGCACCTGCTTGCCGCCTTCGCTGCGCAGGATCTCGACGTCACCCTGACCGACGACCCGGCCGGCGCCTGGACCTTCGACTACGTGATCTACCGCCCCGGCGGGCCGGTGACCGACTTCACCGCCTTCGAGCGGCTGAAGGCGGTCCTGAGCCTCTGGGCCGGCGTCGAGGACATCGTCGGCGACCCGACACTGGTGGTGCCGCTCTGCCGCATGGTCGACGAGGGACTGGCGCGCGGCATGGCGGAATGGGTCGCCGGCCACGTCCTGCGCTACCACCTCGGCACCGACGCCCACCTGCTCGGCCAGGACGGCGTCTGGCGCGGCGGCATCTTCCCGCCGCTCGCGACCTCCCGCTGCGTCGGCCTGCTCGGTCTCGGCGAACTGGGGCGCGCGGTCGCCGCGACCCTCGCCGGCCTCGGCTTTGATCTCCGCGGCTGGAGCCGAAGGCCGAAGGAGCTTGCCGGTCTTGCCACGCTTTCGGGCGAGGACGGACTGAACGAGGTGCTGGCACAGGCCGAGATCCTGGTGACGCTGCTTCCCGCAACCGCGCAGACCGCTAACCTTCTCGATGCCGCGCGGCTTGCGCACCTGCCGCGCGGCGCGCGGCTGATCAATCCCGGCCGCGGCAGCCTGATCGACGACGACGCGTTGATCGCAGCACTCGACAGCGGGCACCTCGCGCATGCGACCCTCGACGTGTTCCGCGAGGAGCCGCTTCCCCCGGAGCACCGGTTCTGGTCGCACCCTCGGATCACCGTCACGCCCCATGTCGCTTCCGAAACCCGCCCCGAGACCGCCAGCGAGGCGATCGCCCGCAACGTCCGGCGCGGCGAGGAGGGACAGCCGTTTCTGAACGTGGTCGATCGGTCCGAGGGCTACTGAACCCACGGCAGCCGGAACGGCCGTTTCGGCTAGCCGGGCCTCCCATCACCTTCGAAGGCGCCCAGCACCGCAATCGGAAAATCGCGGAACAACTCGCGCGGTGCAAGATCGGCAGAGCGTGCCGGGCCGATGACTTGGCGGAGCGCCTGCGGCAGGTCCGCCGGGAGCAGCGAGCCGCGTGCCGGCCCAGTCCTCGCTGCTGACGTTGCCCGGATGCAGCGCGACGGCGACGAAGAGCACGTCTCCGCCCTGCCGGCGAACGAAGGCGCAGAGGCTTGCCGCCGCCGGCCCTTCGGCCGTGAGCGGCTCGTAGCTCCCCTGCTCGAACAGCAGGGGCCGCGTGCGCCGCAGTTCCAGGAGCGTGGCGATGAGGTCGAGCTTGGTTGCGGCGTCATGGTCCAGCGCATCGGCCCCGGACGCCGATCGGCGGGCGAGCAACGCATCACGATACGCAAAGTCGACCGGGCGGCGGTTGTCGGGGTCCACCAGGCTCTGCTCCCAGAGCTCGGCGCCCTGATAGAAGTCCGGCACCCCCGGCACCGTCAGTTTCAGCACCGTCTGGATCAGGCCATTGACGGCGCCGTCCCGGGCGATCCGGGCCTCGAAGTCCCGAAACGAGCTCAGGAAAGCGCTGTCCGGTGACAGCGCGCGGGCGACAAGCCCCTTGACCGCGTCTTCATAGGCCTGGTCGCCGAACACCCAGCGACTGTTGACGTTGGCCTCGCGGACCGATTTCAGCATCGCTTCGCGGACCCGGTCGGCCAACGCGGCCAGCTCCGCCGGAGACGGTGAAGCGTCCGCACGCCACTCGGCCGGCCAGGAACCGAGAAGCAGCTGGTAGAAGAAGTACTCCTCGTTGCGGTCGACGGGTGCGGCAGGGTCGGCGAGCATGTCGTTCCACGCGAACACCGCCTCGCGCCAGGCGGCGGTGTGGCCGGAGATCGCGGCGATGCGGGCACGCGCGTCCTCGCCGCGCTTGGTGTCGTGGGTCGACGTGGCCAGCATCGCCCGCGGCATTGCGGCGAGACGTTCGATGTTGGCGTTGTGGAAGGCCGCGACATCGAGCCCGAAGAAGCCGGGCTCACTGCCCACTTCGTTCAGCGCGATCAGCCGGTTGTAGCGGTAGAGCGCCGTATCCTCGAGACCCTTGGCCATCACCGGCCCGCTGAGTTGCTGAAAGCGCATCGCGGCCTCGAGAATGTCGCCGCGCTCCTCCGGATGTGTATCCGCGGCATCGAGCGTGAGCACCGCCCCGATGAAATCGAACACGCCGGGATCGAGCGCGGGCGCGTGCCGGCGCGCGGCGCTGATCGCGGCGTCGAGGCGCGCGCGGTCGCCGGGACGGATCCCGCCCGCGTCGGTATAGGTGCGATAGACGCCGAGGCTCGCCAGCACCTGCAGCAAGCCGGTCCTCAGCGCCCCGCGCCCCAGATCGCGTCGGCGCGGGTCGCGGCTGGCGATATCGGTCAAACGGCTGGTGATGCCCTCGACTTCGGCCGCCATCGGGCGGGTCATGATTTCGAGCTTCGCCGCGCGGACGACCTCTTCGGGCGGCTCGGAGCGGCCGGTGAATTCGCGATAGATCCGCGTCAGCGCCTCGGTGCCGGCGGGATCGACCAGAAGGCCCACGAGAAGATTGGTGAACTCGTATCCCGTGGTGCCATCGGTGCCCCACTCCGCCGGCAGGGTCTCGTCGCGCGCGAGGATCTTCTCCACCAGCAGATGAAACGGTCGCGCCGCGCGGTCGCGCAGGCGCAGCGTGTAGGCCTTGGGGTCGCGCAGCCCGTCGATGTGGTCGATCCGCAGGCCGTCGATCACCCCCTCCTCGAGCAGCGAGAGCGCCAGTTCGTGGGTCGCATCGAACACGTCCGGCAACTCGACGCGCACGCCGGCGAGATCGCTGATGGTGAAGAAGCGGCGGTAGTTGATCGCGTCGCCGTCGAGATTGAACTTCGACGCCCTCCAGTGCTGGCCCGCCATCAGCGAGTCGAGACGCGACCACGAGCCGGGATCGCCCGGCCTGCCCCTGAAGGCTGCGAGCGCGCGGCCGATCTCCGGCTCGCCGGCACGGGCGAGCCGCGCCTTCAGTTCGGTCCAGCGCTTGTCGGAAGGCCCTGCGCCGTCGAGGTCGGCGGGAACCGGATCGAGCCCGCCTTCTCGCAGGATCGCACCATAAGTGCGGGGGGAGACCGGCAGCTTGTGCGTGTCGTGCGCCCACACCGCGAAACTGCCGGCATCGCGGTCGAAGCGCAGATCGAACCCGCCGTCCGCCAGGACGTCGCCGTATTGGCCGCCGAGAAAGGGCACCAGCACCTTGCCGGCGAGGCCGGGGTAGTTCGAGTTCCAGTCGATGTCGAACCAGCGCGCGTAGCGGCTCTGCGCGCCCCATTCCAGCACGTCGAGCCAGAACCGGTTCGCGGCGCCGCCGATCCCCATGTGGTTGGGCACGATGTCGAGGATGAGCCCGAGGCCGTGCCCCCGCAGCGTCTCCGCCATGGCCCGGAACTCCGCCTCGCTGCCGAGCTCGGGGTTGAAGCGGTTGGGATCGATCACGTCATAGCCGTGGGTGCTGCCCGGACGCGCAGCGAACACCGGCGAGGCGTAGACATGGCTGATGCCGAGCTTCGCGAGGTACGGCGCGAGGCGCGCCGCATCGGAGAAGCCGAAATCGGCGGTAAACTGAAGCCGGTAGGTGGCGCGCAGGTCGGTCATGTCTGTTTCCTCGGCCGCTCGTCGCGCATTGCCGCCGCGACCGCCCGCCACAGGGGAACATCCGCGAGATCCTCCAGGCCGACGGAGATCTTGCGCTGCCAGTTGGGATATTCGTCAACCGTGCTCGGCAGGTTGACCGGCTGGCGTTCCCCCGTCATGTCCTCGAGCCGCACCGCAAGGAGGTACGATGGCGCACGCGCCAGGTGGCGATGCACCCCGACGACCAGTGACGCCGGCGCGGCTTCGGGCGTCGCGGCGCGGGCGTCCGCCGCGGAGATCAGCTTGCCGGCGGTCAGGTCGGCCAGCAGTTCGGCGCGCTCGCGTTGCCGCGCGGCGGCCTGGTCGGCGGCCGCATCGGGACCGATCATGCCGAACGCAGACCGGAGCGCCACGTCGTCGCCGCGCCACCAGCCCTGAAAGGTCGGCAGGTCATGGGTCGAGAGGCAGACCAGCGCGTGCCGGGGGTAGCGCCGGGGCGGGATGAAGCCGTCGGCGTCGCGCTCGAACAGCAGGATGCGGTAGGAGAGGATCCGGACGGCATCCATCACCGCGCGGAAACCCGACGGCACGTTGCCGAGATCCTCGCCGATGATGATCGTGCGATTGGCATGGCTCGCCCCTGCAAGCGCAGCGATCATGTCCTCGATCGGAAAGCGAACGTAGGTGCCGTCGGCCGGAGTGGCGTCCTCGGGGATGATGAACAGTTGCCAGAGCGCCATCGCGTGATCGATGCGCAGCGCGCCGGCCCGTCTGGCGGCGTCGTCCATCAGCCGGTGGAACGGCGCGGCGCCATCGGCCATCGCGACCGGAGACAGCGGCGCGAGGCCCCAGTCCTGTCCGGCGGCATTGAAGTAGTCGGGCGGCGCGCCGACGCGGGCCCCGGGCACGGTCACGCCGCGGTCCGACCAGGTGCTCGATCCGTCGGGGGCCTCGCCGACGGCGAAGTCGAGGTAGAGGCCGATGCGCATTCCCGCCGCCAGCGCCGCATCGCGCGCCGCGCCGAGCTGGCGGTCGGCCTGCCACTGGAGCCAGGCGTGGAACGCGATCTCGTCCGGGTGGCGGGCGGCGAAATCGCCGACGGCGGCGCCCTCCGGATCGTGCCACTCGGCGGGCCAGGCCAGCCATCCCGCACCATGCCCGTCCGCCACCATGCGGATCGAAATCGCCTCGAACCGGGCGTGGCGTTCCAGCGCAACGCCGCCGGCCGTGCGGAAAGTCTCGAAGCCCTGCGGATCGTCCTCAGCCGCGCGCCAGATTTGCTCGAGCGCCTCGATCTTCAGCCGCGCCACATCTTCGTACTGAACGAGATCGACAGCCCGAAGCTCCCGAAGCTGCGGATCGAGGCGCGAAGGATCGAAGCCCGGCAGCTTGTCGACGGCGATGTAGAGGGGATTGAGGAAGCGTCGGTTCGACGGCGAAAACGGGCTGCGATGCCTCGGATTGGCCAGGAAAAGCGAGTGAAGCGGATTGACCCCGATGAAGTCTCCGCCCTCGGCTCCGACCAACTGCGCCAGCAAGGCGAGGTCGGCGAAATCGCCAATGCCCCAGTTCCGTTCCGAACGCAGCTGATAGAGCTGGGTGGCAACGCCCCACGCCCGCCCGCGGGCGAGCCAGTCGGGAAGATGGCATGCGCCACCGTCAGGTGCGCGAAGCTGCGCCACGGGATGCGACGGGGCGGCGGCCAGGCTTGCCCGGCGGGCCGCGGGTGTTGCGGCCGGCACGCCGAACGCCGCGAGCAGTTTTTCCAGCGTTTCCCTCGGCGGCCGGTGGATGCGGCCGTCGATCCCCTCGTAGTCCGGCTGAATCGCGTAGCGCGCGGCCAGCTGCTGCAGAACCGTCATGCGGTGGTATCCAGCACGATCCGGACCGAGGCCGGCGGCAACGTCTCCCCCGATTCCGCCCCGGGCGTCGCGAAGATCGCCCTGCCAGCGGCCGGGGGCGCGGCCGCCTCCGTATCGGACAGGTTCGCGCGCAGCCGCAGATCCGCGCCGGCGAGCCGCCAGTCCACCGCAATCACTCCGTCATCCGCCGTGACGACGCGGCCGCAGTGCCCCCCGGCGTCCGCGAGGTGCGGCACCACCTCCCGGCGGCGGACATCGAGAAGCCTGGACACGAACGCCATCCACTCCCGACCCTCGGCGGTTTCGCTCTCGCTCCAGTCGATCTTCGAGGCCGCGAAGGTTCCTGCCGCGTTGGGATCGGGGATGCGCTCGCGCATCGCCTTGTCCTCGAAGGCCGGGAAGTGCCTGAACTCGCGGCGGCGGCCTTCGCGGACCGCCGCGGCGAGTTCGCCGTGGAAATCGGTGAAGAAGGCAAACGGCCGGGTCTCGCCCCACTCCTCTCCCATGAACATCAGCGGCACGTGCGGCGAGAGCAGCAGGATCGCGGTCATCGCCCGGACCAGATCTCTCGGCGCCATAGCGATCAGCCGCTCTCCGAACGCGCGATTGCCGATCTGGTCGTGGTTCTGCAGGAAATCTACAAAGGCCGTCGGCGGCAGATGCGTGCTTGCCGCACCGCGCGGCTCGCCGCCCGCGTGACGCGACGGCTCGCCCTGATAGGCGAACCCCTCGGCCAGCGCGCGGGCATACTTCGCCCAGTGGTCCTCGGTGAAGTCCTCGTAGTAGCCCTCGGTCTCGCCGGTGGCGATGACATGTGCGACGTTGTGCAGGTCGTCGTTCCATTCGGCGGTATAGAGCGGCACCGTGCCGTCGGCTGCACGCTCGTGCAGGCGGGTGATGTTGCGGTTGTCCTCGGTCGTCAGATGGATCCGGCGGTCGGGGAAAGCGGCGCGCACCTCCTGCGCCAGTTCGACGAGAATCTCCACGTCCGACTCCTCGTCGCGGATATGGTCGACCGCGTCGAGCCGCAGCCCGTCGAACCGGAACTCCTCCAGCCAGAAGAGCGCGTTCTCGATGAAGAACCGCCGGACCGGCCCGCGCTCGTAGGCGATGGCGCTGCCCCAGGGCGTATGACGCTCGGGATGGAAGAAGTCCGTCGCATAGGCGCCCAGATAGTTACCCTCCGGTCCGAAGTGATTGTAGACCACGTCGAGCAGCACCATCAGCCCGGCACCATGGGCTGCGTCGACCAGCGCCTTCAGGTCGTCCGGCGCGCCGTAGGCGGGATGCGGGGCGTAGGGAAGAACCCCGTCATAGCCCCAGCCGTGCTCGCCGTCGAAATGCGCCACAGGCATGATCTCGATGGCGGAGATCCCGAGCGACGCGAGATGCTCGAGTTTTTTCACCGCCGCGCGAAACGTGCCCTCGGGCGTGAATGCGCCGACATGAAGCTCGTAGATGACCGCTTCGGCCCAGGGCCGGCTGCGCCAGTCGGAGTGTTGCCACCGAAAGGCCGAAGCATCGACGAGGCGCGAGGGCCCGTGTACGTCGCCGGTCTGCGCCCGTGACGCGGGATCGGGCACCATCCTTCCGTCGTCCAGCACGAAGCCATAGGCTGCCCCGGCCGCGGCCCCCGCCACCGTGGTCTCGAACCATCCCTCGTCATCGCGCCGCATCGGATGATCCCGATCCCCGAGCCGCAGCCGCACCGTCTGCTGCGCCGGCGCCCAGATGCGGAACCTCGCGCCCTCCGGTCCGAGGTGCGCGCCCCAGGTGAGGGCCCGGCGCGCCGTCAACGCGGCGCCTCGAGCACGAGCAGGCAGCGCGCCGGGACCTCGAAGCCGTCGCTCTCGTCGGGCAGCGCCCCGGCTGATCCGGTTGACGATGCCCTCGGCCGAATCGATCAGCAGGCCCCAGTCGCCTTCCGGCAGAGTGAACGCCACTGGCTCGTAGTGGCTGTTGAAAATCATCAGCACCCGGCTCTCCTCGTTCGACAGCAGCAGCCCGAGCGTCCGGCTCTCGCGATTGTGCCAGTCGCTTTCCGCCATCGCCGCGCCGCTCGGTTGCAGCCACGCGACCTCGACCCCCTTCGCGCCATCGGACCCGGCATGCACGAAGCTCGCCAGCCGGAACAGCGGATGCGACCGGCGGATGGCGATCACCGCGCGAACGAAGGCGAGAAAGCGTTCGTCCCGCTCGTCGAGGCCGTCGAGGTTCAGCCAGTTCGCTTCCGTATCCTGGCAGTAGGTGTTGTTGTTGCCATCCTGGGTCCGGCCCACCTCGTCGCCCATCAGCACCATCGGCGTTCCCTGACTGAGCAGGAGTGTCGCCATCATCGCGCGCCGCATCCTGTCGCGCAGATCGAGGACCTCGGCGTCATCCGTCGGGCCCTCGACGCCGCAGTTCCAGCTGCGGTTGTCGGAGTGGCCGTCGCGGTTGTCCTCCTTGTTGGCCTCGTTGTGCTTGTCGTTGTAGGTGACGGTGTCCTTCAGCGTGAAGCCATCGTGCGCCGTGACGAAATTGACGCTCGCCCAGGGTCGGCGCCCGCGCGCGTCGAAGAACTCCGCGGAGCCGAGCAACCGTGCCGCGAGGTCCGGTGTCGTGCCCGAATCGCCCTTCCAGTAGGAGCGGACCGTATCGCGGTACTGATCGTTCCATTCCGCCCAGCCGGGGGGAAAGTTGCCGAGCTGGTATCCCTCGGGCCCGGTGTCCCAAGGCTCGGCGATCATCTTGACGCGCGAGAGCACCGGATCCTGCCGGACCGCATCGAGAAAGATTGCATTGGTATTGAAAGTGTCGCGGTCGCGGCCGAGCGAACTTGCGAGATCGAACCGGAAGCCGTCGACGTGGCAGGACTCCACCCAGTAGCGCAACGAGTCCATAACCATCTGCAGCACCCGGTTGTGGCCCAGGTTCGTGGTGTTGCCGCAGCCGGTGGTGTCGTAGTAGTAGCGCGGATCGTCCGCGAGGATGTAGTACGAGGCGTTGTCGATCCCGCGGAACGACAGCGTCGGCCCGAGCTCGCTGCCCTCGGCGGTATGGTTGTAGACCACGTCGAGGATGATCTCGATCCCGGCCTCGTGCAGGCGGCGGGTCATCAGCTTGAACTCGTGCACGTTGCTGCCCGGCGAAAGGTAGCGCGTCGCCGGCGCGAAGAACCCGGCGGTGTTGTAGCCCCAGTAGTTCGTCAGGCCGCGCTCGGTCAGGTGTCGATCGTCGAAGAACGCCTGCACCGGCATCAGCTCGACCGCGGTGACGCCGAGCTTCACGAGGTGATCGATTACCCTCGGGTTCGCGAGACCGCCGAAGCTGCCGCGCATCTGCGGCGAGACGTCGCGATGAAGCGCCGTCATGCCCTTGACGTGCGCCTCGTAGATGATCGTGTCGGCCCAGGCGTGTTGCGGCCGGATGTCAGGCCCCCAGGTCACCGCCGGGTCAACCACCTGGCATTTCGGCATGACGAATGCCGAGTTGCGCCGGTCGAACGACAGATCCCCGCTCCTGTGACCGATCCGATAGCCGAACACAGCGTCATGCCAGCGGATCTCGCCATGCAGCGCCAGTGCGTAAGGGTCGAGCAGCAGCTTGTTGGGGTTGAAGCGGTGCCCGTGACGCGGCTCGTAGGGACCATGCACCCGGTAGCCGTAGAGCTGACCGGGGCGCACCTCGGGCAGATAGCCATGCCAGATTTCATGGGTGTATTCCGGCAACGGGATGCGGGCGATCTCGCGGCGCCCGCGGTCGTCGAAGAGGCACAACTCCACCTTCGTCGCGTTCGCGGAGAAAAGAGCGAAGTTGACCCCCGAACCGTCCCAGGACGCGCCGAGCGGAAAAGGGCTGCCCTCGCGCAGGACATAGCCTTCCGTCATTCGACCGACGCCGACTGCAGCCCGAAGGCGACCCGGCTGCGCCGACCGTACGTGGTGTTCCGTGTTCGCTTCATTCATCATCCCCCGCCAGGAGCCCGACACTCCTGCGCGTCCAAACGCGCGACCTTGCCGGGCGGTTTCCGATCTTCTAGCCGAATTTTCGAAGGCCATCGACCGGTTTCGGTCCGGTCGCCTCGGCGCGCGCAGGCGACGGCAGAGACTGGCCGGAGGATGGCGTGAGGCAGGCGCAGAAACGCGGGCGCAACTCAGGAACCCCGGCGTAGCCTCGGCGGACGGGACGGCTCCATCCCGGGTCCCGGGGGGCGGGTCGGCGCGACCGGCACGTCGAGGCGCAATCCGGCCCTCTCCAACTCCGTCCTGCGGGTGCCCGTCTCGCCGACGAAGGTGATGTCGAGGGCGGCGGACTCGAGCCCGCTGAACCGGACCGCTTCGCCGATCGCGGCCGCCACGCCCGGCCGCGCGCCATCAGGAACGCCCGCCAGCGCCAGCAGCAGCCCCGGCTCCCGATCGCGGTAGCGGGCGGTCACCAGGAACGCGGCCGTCACGACGCCGGTCATCGCCACGAGCTTCTGCCCGAGGGCCGACGTCAGCGCCGTCGAGGCATCGGTCGGCCGCTCGAAGGCTACCGGCCGGGCCGCGGCCGCGTCGGGCCCGAGGCCGGACATGGCGGCAAGCCAGGCGACGGTCTCGGCGGACAGCAGCGTGGCCGACGGCGCACCGAGGTTGAGCGCTATCCCCGTCCCCTGCCCCGCCAGAAGCGCGGCCAGACGCCGTCCCGAAAGCGCGGCGAACTCGGCGGGCGCGCCGAGGAATTCGGCCAGCCGATCCTCGCGGTCGAAGGCCAGGACCGTCCGGCCCTCCGACAGATCGAAGATCTGCGGGCGAACCCGCTCCCCTTCCGCTTCGGAAGCGAGCGGCACGAACAGCTCCGCATCGAGCACCCGCTCGTGGAACCGCAACCGTCCGCCTTCGTCCGCGGGCGACGCCTCATGCGCCGCCCAGGCACGATCGAGCGGCGTCTCGGTCATGGGACGGCCGCGAGAAGGCTCGCCACGCGCGCCCGCAGCTCCGGGACCAGTTCCGCCTCGAACCAGGGATTGCGCCGGAGCCAGCCCGTGTTGCGCCAGGACGGATGCGGCAGCGGCATGATGCCGGGGCCGACGTCCCGCCACGCCCGGACCGTCTCGCCCACCGAACGGGTGGCCTTGTGACCGAGATGCCAGCGCTGGGCGTAGGCGCCGACAAGCAGTGTCAGGTGTACCCCCGGCATCGCGGCCAGCGCCCGGTCGCGCCAGGTCGCCGCGCAGATCGGCGGCGGCGGCAGATCGGCGCCACGCATGTCGTAGCCGGGAAAGCAGAAGGCCATCGGCAGAACGGCAAACCGCCGCCGGTCGTAGAACGTGGGGCGATCGACCCCCATCCATTCGCGCAGCCGGTCGCCGGAGGGATCGTCGAACGGGCGCCCGAGCGCATGGACCCGTGCGCCGGGCGCCTGCCCGGCAACCAGGATCGGCGCGGTCGCCGACAGCCACGGCACCGGTCGCGGCTGATGCGCCGTCCGGGTCGCGAGGAAACGCGCCGCACAGATCCGGCAGGCGCACACCGCGTCGGACACCGCATCTGGGTCCACCGCGGTAGGGTCGAGGATCGGCGCGGCCGTCGTCATGCGACGATCGCCGACAGGGCAACGATGGCGAAGCGCAAACCGGCTCCTTCGGGGCATTCAGGGGGATATGGCAGGTACGGCCGACGCCGTGCCACACCGGGAGCGCTGACGCAAGCCGGGCATGCTGCCCTGCGCGAGCCGCGGCGGAAATGCAGTGCTAGCGGCGGATCTGCAAACTTCACAGGTTTGCTTCGGCACGTTGCAGAGAATTAATGCTACGATCTCTTTATGTTTCATCCTCAGATCGTTGATGGCCTAATCCTCAAGAAGAGCTTGACCGGTTTTCTAACGCATCGTAGCGTCCCGGACATATGGTTCGGCCTGTCCGACAGGGAAGTCGCGTAAGCGGGGAAAAGGGCGCCTTCGGGCGCCCTTTTCACTTGGGCGCGATCGCGACAGGCACTTCTGCTTCGCCCGGTTGACAGCGGCCGCGCAGGGTGACAATCCCCCGGAACGCCAACTTGAGGGATGCGAGCAGTACATGCAACCGATCCGACTTCGCCTGATCCTTGCGGCCGCACTCGCGGCAGCGGCTCCCGCCATTGCCCAGGATACCGCCGCCCCGGCATCCGATGCGCAGACCGAGAACCCGGCACCCGAAAACCCGACTTCCGAGAACCCGACGCCCGAGAACCCGACGCCCGAGAACCCGGCATCCGAGAACCCGACACCCGACGCCCCGGCCACGGCGGCACCGGAATCTTCGTCGGAGCCAGCGCCGGCGGCGGACGGCGCAGACGAGGCTCCGGCTGCCGCGGCAGGATCCGAGGCGAAGAGCGACGCAGGCGATCCGGCCAAGCCGGAGGTGATGGAAATCGTCAAGGACACCTTCGGCGACTGGGAGATCCGCTGCGCCCCGGACGGCAGCGATTGCTTCATGTATCAGCTTGCCCGCGACCAGGAGAACAATCCGGTGGCCGAGGTGAGCATCCTCAAGCTGCCGGAGCAGGCGCAGGCGGCCGCCGGGGTGACGGTGGTGACGCCGCTCGGGACGCTGCTGCCGAGCGGCATGGTCGTCCAGGTCGACAATGGCGAGAAGCGCCAGTATCCGTTCGCCTGGTGCAGTCAGGTCGGCTGCTTCTCCCGCTTCGGGCTCGACGCCCCGGCGCTCGCGAGCATGAAGCGCGGCAAGGCCGGCACGATCACCCTTGTCTCGATCAGCAAGCCGAACCAGCCGGTCAACCTCGCGCTGTCCCTGACCGGGTTCACCGCCGCCTACGACGCGCTGGAAGTTCCGACCCCGCCCGCCCAGCCGGCAGAAGCGCCTGCGGCGCAGAACTGACGGTTTGAGAGCGCCGTCTTCCGAACCGGCACAAGCGACGCATGCGTCGCTTGTGCCGGTTGGTCGGTCGGAGCGTCTGAGAGCGGAGGCCGAAGGGGGGGCAGCCGGGACGTAGGGTTCCGATCCGCGAAGAGATTGCTCCGCTGTTGCTCCAGCCCACCGGCCCGTCCAGCGAAGCGCTCGATCGGATACCGCGAGGGCCCGCCCCGGCCTTCCGTCAACCGGCGTTGACGCAGGCCTGCAGGACCAGAACCGCGTTCAACCCCCCGAACGCAAACGCGTTGCTCATCACCGCCCCGACCCGGGCATCGCGCGCGACGTTCGGCACGACATCCAGATCGCACTCCGGGTCGGGGGCCTCGTAGCCGATGGTCGGCGCGATCACTCCGTCGTTCAGGGCCATCAGGCAGGCCACCAGTTCGACCGCGCCGGTGCCGCCGATCAGGTGGCCGTGCATCGACTTGGTCGAGGAGATCATCAGCCGGTCGGCGTGCGGGCCGAACACCTCGCGCACCGCGGCGCATTCGGTCCTGTCGTTCGCCGCGGTCCCGGTGCCGTGGGCGTTGATGTAGCCGATCGCCTCCGGCGAAAGCGCCGCGTCGCGCAACGCGCCGCGCATCGCCCGCACCGCCCCCGTCTGGTTCGGCGTGACGATATCGGAGGCATCCGACGTCATCGCGAACCCGGTCACCTCGGCGAGGATCGGCGCGCCTCGTGCCCGCGCCCGGTCGAGCTCCTCGAACACGAACACCGCTGCCCCCTCGCCCTGCACCATGCCGTTTCGGGTCAGCGAGAACGGCCGGCAGCCGTCCCTGGACATCACCCGCAGGCCTTCCCAGGCCTTGATGCCCCCGAAGCACAGCATGCTCTCGCTGCCGCCGGTCAGCACCACGTCCGCCTGACCGGCGCGGATCAGACCGAGCGCCTGTCCCATCGCGTGGTTGGACGACGCGCAGGCGGTGGCGACGGTATAGCTCGGCCCCTGCAGGTTGTGGGCCATCGAGACGTGGCTCGCGGCCGCGTTGTTCATTAGTTTCGGCACCACAAAGGGATGCACCCGGTTCTTGCCCTCCTGGTAGACCAGGCGGTAGTTCGCGTCCTGGGTCTGCAGGCCGCCGCCGGACGTGCCGAGCACCACGCCGGCACGCTCCGCCAGCTCATCGGTGAACACGAGCCCCGACTGCGCCACCGCCTCGCGCGCCGCCAGCAGCGCGAACTGGGTGAACGGATCGCAGAGCGTCAGTTCCTGCCGGCTGAAACTCGCCTCGGGGTCGTAGCCGCGGATCTGGCCGCCGATGGCGATCGACAGGCGCTCGACATCCTGGAATTCGAGCGGGCCGATGCCGCACCGGCCCTCGCGCATCGCGGCCCTGGTCTCGGCGGCGCTCCGGCCGAGCGCATTGACCGTGCCCTGGCCGGTGATGACGACACGACGCACGCCTGATTACTTCTGGGCCGCGACGAGCGACTCCACCGCGCGCACCATGGTGTCGACGGTGCTGATGTCGAATTCCGATTGCTGCGGTTCGTTGGCATTGAACGGAACCTGGATGTCGAAGGCTTCCTCGATCGCGAAGACCGCCTCGACCAGCCCGAGCGAGTCAATCCCCAGATCCGCGAGCGTCGCATCGGGGCGCATGTCGGCGGGCGCCAGAACCGCCTGCTCGGCGAGGATGGCTGTGACCTTGTCTCTCACGCTCTCCCTGACAGTATCGGACATCGATCCTCCGTCGGCCGGCCTACGGCCCGCAGGTCTAATCCGTCGCGTCCGGATTGGAAACGGCTTTCTGCGCCGCCTCGAGCCGCGCCATCAGCCGAGGCAACCGGCGCAGCGCCTTGTACATCTCCACGTTCTGATCGATCCGGACCGCTGGAAAGCCCATCATGATCTTGTTGTCCGGCACATGACTGTTGACGCCCGAATTGCCGGTGATGACCACGTTCGACCCGATCCGCAGATGGTCGGCCACCCCGGCCTTGCCCCCGAGCACCACACGGTCCCCGATCACCGTCGAGCCGGCCACGCCCGCCTGACCGCAGAGCAGACAGGTGCGACCGATCCGCACGTTGTGGCCGATCTGTACGTGGTTATCGATCTTGGTCCCGTCGCCCACGCGCGTGTCGGCGATCGTGCCGCGATCGATGCAGCTGTTCGCGCCGATCTCCACGTCGTCGCCAATGACGACGGATCCGAGCGAGTTGATCCGGACGTATTCCTCCTGCTCCTCTGCGGTGACCACCCCCGTCGCCCGCGCCTCCTCGACCATGCCCGGGCTCGGGGTGACGTAGGAGAAGCCGTCCGCGCCCAGCACCACGCCGGGTTGGGCGATGAAGCGATCGCCGATCCGCACCCGCGCGCCGATCCGCACCCCGTTGAGGATCAGCGCGCCCACGCCGATCACCGCGTCCTCGGCGATCGAGACATGGCTGAAGATCCGCGCCCCTGCCCCGATGCGGGCGCGCGCGCCGATCGCGACGAACGGGCCGACGGCGACGCCTTCGCCGAGTTCGGCCGTCGGATCGATCACCGCACTCGGATGCACGCCTGGCGCAAGCTCGGGCGCGCGCTCGAACACTCGGGTCACGCCCGCCAGCACGTAGCGCGGCCGCGGCGCCATGATCGCGGCCTCGAGCCCGAGCGCCCGCCAGTCGGCGTCCGGCCACAGGATCGCGGCGCGCGCGCCCCCCCTCGCGAGATCGCCAGCGAAGGTCGGCTGCATGGCGAGCGCGATCTGATCCGGCCCGGCCGCCGCCGGTTCGGCGGCACCGCTGACCTCGATCCCGGTATCGCCTTCCGCTTCGGCCCCGAGCGAACGGGCAAGCTCTGCAATGCTGATCACTGGACGAGGCACCTCCAGGAGACGGGTTCGCCCGAGCTTTAGCCGATGGCTCAGCCGTCCGCCGTGGCCAAAGTCACGCCGCTTTTCTCGAGCGCCTCGAACACCTGCGCGTCGCGGTCGTAGACGTCCGGCCGATAGCGGGCCCCGCCGTCGGCGTCGAACCAGACGGTCCGGTAGGTGATGTGCACCGGGATCTGGCGCTTCAGCGTCACGTGCTTCTCGGTCTTCGTCGCCAGCCAGCCGTCGAACGACGCCGCCGGATCCGGCACCTGGCCCGTCAGCAGGATCTCGGCCAGCTCCCTCGGTTTCTGCAGCCGGATGCAGCCGTTGGAGTAGGCGCGCACGTCGCGGGCGAACAGCTCCCGGTGCGGCGTGTCATGCATGTAGACCGAGAAGCGGTTGGGAAACATGAACTTCACGTCGCCGAGCGCGTTGTCGTCGTTCGGCCGCTGCTTGATGCGGAACGGGAAGTTCTCCGGCGTATACTGCTTGAAATTCACCAGCTTCGGATTGATCTCGGTGCCGCCGCGGGTCATCAGGCTGATGTTCTGCCGCTTCAGCACCATCGGGTCGCGCTGCAGCTTCGGCAGGTAGTCGCGGATCGCGATCGAATCCGGGATGTGCCAGCTCGGGTTGACCACCATGTACTCGACGACCTTCGAGAACTCCGGCGTCTCGGTCACGTGCGCCTTGCCGACCACGACCCGCGACTCCCACACCGCAGCGTCGTTCTCGAAGAGCTTCACGGTGAAGTCCGGAATGTTGACGTAGAGATAGCGCTGGCCGAGGTCGCGCGGCATCCAGCGCAGCCGCTCGAGGTTCACCACCACCTGCGCCAGCCGCTTCTCGGCCGGCGCGTTGAGCGCAGCCAGCGTCTGCGATCCGACCACGCCGTCGTCGTTCAATCCGTAGTCGCTCTGGAACGCCCGCACCGAAGCGTCGAGTGGCGCGTCGAAGGTCGTTCCGACCGGCTCGGCGGCCGGCACCACGTAGCCGAGCCGCGCCAGTCGCGCGCGCAGTTCGGCGACGCGCGGTCCGCTGTCGCCGGGATGCAGGGTCTCGCCGTCGGTAACCGCCGGTCCCCAGTCCTGGCCGCGCGACAGCGTCTCCAGCCGGGCCTTTTCCGCGACCAGCCGGTCATAGTCCGCGCTCGGCGGCCGGAGATCGTGCAGGACCGCATCGAGCGGCCCGGCATCGAGCCTCGCCAGCAGCACGGCTGGGGCAGGCCGGCTCGGCCTGCGGCTGATGTCCTCGTTGACCGCCGAGGGATCGAGTATGCCGGTCTGAAGATCGCCGGCAAATCGCAGGTAGGCAACGCTCGCCGCCACTTCGCGCCGCGCGGCATCTTCCGGACCGGCCGTGCTGCCGTCCGCCTCGTAGAGCTTCGCCAGCGCCTCGGGCGCGTAGCGTTGCCGGGGAAGCCCCTGTGCGTCGCTGGCGTCGAGCGCCGCGATCAGCGTGCGGGCACGGGCGCCGCCCGTCTCGGTCCAGAACGGCGCATAGCCCCGCGCGGCATAGAAACCGTCGATCGCCGCGCGCTCATGTTCCGGAGCGGCGGCAAGCGCCCCGGCGAGCCCTGCCTTCAGCGCGACCGTATCGGCGGCAGTCGGCGCCGAAACCTGCGGCGCCACCGCCGCGGGCGCTTCCGGGGCGAGCGCCTCCTGCGCCCAAGCCGGGGGGATTGCTGCACCGGCAATCACCGCGCAAACCAATCGTGCCAGATGTCCTGATTTCATGCCTGCCTCACATAAGTCATGCTTTTGCCGCCCAAGGTACTCCGAGCGCCCCTGTGAGACAAGGCGGCCGTCGTGAAGGAATAATTTACCAATTCAAGGGAAACCGCGTGCAAACCCCTCGATCGGCAAAAAACCGCCGATCGAGGATATCCGAGGCGCCAGCACCTTGGAAAAATTGCTTTGCTGTGGCATCAGAATCACAGGGGCGCGAGAAACAAGTCGCTCTACAGGCAAAAAATCGAGGCAGTGAAATATGGATAACGATGACTTTCGGCCGTCCCGTCGGGCGGTGCTCGGTGCATTTGCGGGAGTCTGCGCAGTTGCGGCGGCGCCGGCCTACGCAAAGGCACCCGCGTTTCTGCGGGGCGCGGGCGATGTAAGGCGTGTCCGGATGTATAGCCAGCGCACCGGCGAAGCCATCGACACGATCTACTATGCCAATGGTCGCTACGTTCCGGAAGCGCTCACCGAAATCAGCTATTTCATGCGCGACTGGCGGCAGAACCAGGTGATGAAATACGACGCCCGCAACGTCGACAATCTCGCGGCGACACTGCAGCTGATGGATACCGACGAGCCCTACCTGATGATCTCCGGCTATCGCACGCCCAAGACCAACAGCATGCTGAGGGGCGCGGCCAGCCACTCCTATCACCTCAAGGCGATGGCGGCGGACGTTCGCCTCAAGAGCCGCAACGTCAAGCAGATATCTGGCGCCGCGTTCGCCCGCAACGGCGGCGGGGTCGGCATCTACAACCGGTCGAACTTCGTGCACATCGACTGCGGCCCGGTCAGGTCCTGGCACGGCTGACCTCGCAACCGGGATGCCCCTGATGGCCTTGCATTCGTGCAAGGCCGGTCACCTCAGGGACGGACGGTTCCGTCTCCTTCCACCAGATACTTGAAGCTCGTCAGCTGCTCGGCCCCGACGGGCCCGCGGGCGTGAAGCTTGCCGGTCGCGATGCCGATCTCCGCCCCCATGCCGAACTCTCCCCCGTCGGCAAACTGGGTCGAGGCGTTGCGCATGAGGATCGCGCTGTCGAGGCGCTGGAAGAACCGCGCCGCAGCCGCGTCGTCCTCGGTCAGGATGCAATCGGTGTGCTGCGAGCCGTAGCGCCGGATGTGCGCGATCGCGCCGTCGACGCCGTCCACCACCTTCGCCGCCACGATCATGTCGAGAAACTCGCGCCCCCAGTCCTCCTTGCCGGCGGGCACGACGCCGGGGATGTCCTGAAGCGTCTTGTCGCCCCGCACCTCGACCCCGGCCTCGACCAGATCGGTCAGGAACGGCGCCCCCGCCGCCTCCCAGAACGCCCGGTCGACCAGCACGCACTCGGCCGCGCCGCAGATTCCCGTCCGCCGGGTCTTGGCGTTCAGGATCACCCGACGCGCCTTCACCAGGTCGGCCGCCTTGTCGACGTAGACGTGCACCACCCCCTCGAGATGGGCGAACACCGGAACCCGCGCCTCTTCCTGCACGCGCGCCACCAGCCCCTTGCCGCCGCGCGGCACGATCACGTCGATGAACCGGGTCATCGTCAGCATCTCGCCGACTGCCGCGCGGTCGGTCGTCGGCACCAGCTGGATCGCCGCCTCGGGCAGATCCGCGGCCGAAAGCCCGGCCACCAGCCCGCGGTGGATCGCCCTGGCCGAGCGCAGGCTCTCCGAGCCGCCGCGCAGGATCGCGGCGTTGCCGGCCTTCAGGCACAGCGCGCCCGCGTCCGCCGTCACGTTCGGCCGGCTTTCGAAGATCACCCCGATCACCCCGATCGGCGTACGCACCCGCCGGATGTGCAGCCCCGACGGCCGATCCCACTCCGCCATCACCTGCCCGACCGGATCGGCCTGGCCCGCGATCGCCCGCAGGCCTGCGACGATCCCGGCCACACGGTCCTCGGTCAGCTCCAGCCGGTCGAGCATCGCGCCCGACAGCCCCTTGGCCCGGGCCTCGGTCATGTCCTCGGCATTGGCGGCCAGAACGCCGGCGCGGTCCGACCAGATCGCGTCCGCCGCCGCCCGCAGCGCCTCGTCCTTCTGTTCCGACGGCGCGCAGCCAAGCTCCTGCGACGCCGCCTTCGCCTGTGTGCCGATCTCCCGCATCAGCGCCGCGACGTCGAGTCTCAGCGTCCATCGTCATCCCCTATAGCGCCAGATCGTCGCGATGGACGAGAGCGGCCCGTCCCTGATGGCCGAGCAGCGCCGCGATCCGGTCCGACCGGTGTCCCATGATGATTCGCGCCTCGAGGGCATCGTAGCCCGCCAGCGCCCTTGCCACCACCGCGCCGTCCGGCCCGATCACCTCGACCGGATCGCCGCGCTGGAAGCCCCCTTCGACAGCGGTCACCCCCGCCGGCAGCAGCGACTTGCCCCGCCGCAACGCGGCCACCGCGCCGGCATCGACTCCGATCCGCCCGCGCGGCTTCATCCCCGAGATCCAGCGCTTGCGGGCGGCGTGCGGATCGCCGTCGGGCTCGAACCACGTGCACGGCGCGCCACGCCTCGAGCGCGCTGAGCGGCCGCGCGACCGCGCCCTCGCTGATCGCCATGGCGCAGCCGGCGCGCATCGCGGCCCGCGCGGCGATGATCTTGGTCTTCATCCCCCCGCTCGACAGCGCCGAGCCGGTGCCGCCGGCCATCGCCTCGATCTCCGGGGTGATCGCCGTAACCCGGTCGAGCCGCCGCGCGTCGGGCACAAGCCGGGGGTTGGCGGTATAGAGCCCGTCCACGTCCGAGAGCAGCACCAGCACGTCGGCGCCGGCCATGCTCGCCACCTGTGCCGCCAGCCGATCGTTGTCGCCGTAGCGGATCTCGTCGGTCGCCACCGTGTCGTTCTCGTTGACGATCGGCACCACCCCGAGATCGGTCAGCGTGCCGAGGGTGCGCCGCGAGTTCAGATACCGCCGCCGGTTCTCGCTGTCCTCCAGCGTCACCAGCACCTGCGCCGTGGTGATCGCGTGCGGCGCCAGCACCGTCTCGTAGGCCTGCGCCAGCCGGATCTGTCCCACCGCCGCCGCCGCCTGGCTCTGCTCCAGCGACAGCTGCCCCTCGGGCAATTGCAGCGCCCGCCGTCCCAGCGCGATCGACCCGGACGAGACCAGGATCACGTCCTGGCCCCGCTGCCGCAGATCGGCCACGTCGGCCGCGAGCCCCTCCAGCCAGTCGTATCGCAGCCGCCCGGTCTCGACCGACACCAGCAGCGCCGACCCGATCTTGACGACGATGCGGCGTGCGGCCTTCAGCCGCGCCCCCGAGGTCAGGGGCGCCACGGCTCTGATGCGGCCTCCGCCGCCCCCGGATGCCGCGTTCCCGCGATTGCGGCGCGCAGCGCGCGCAGCACCTCAGGCACGCCCCGGCCGGTGGCGCCCGACAGCCGGTGCACACGCAGCCCGCTGGCCCCGGCCAGCGCCGCCGCGGCCGCGTCGGCGGCGTCCGCGTCCAGCGCGTCGATCTTGTTGAGCGCCAGCACCCGTGGCTTGTCCGCGAGCCCGGCCCCATACGCAGCGAGTTCGTGCGCGATCACCCGGTAGTCTTCCGCCAGCGTTTCGGACGTCCCGTCCACCAGATGCAGCAGCGCCGCGCACCGCTCGACGTGGCCAAGAAAGCTGTCACCGAGCCCCCTGCCCTCGTGCGCGCCCTCGATCAGGCCCGGAATGTCGGCCAGCACGAATTCGGCACCATCGATGCCGACGACGCCGAGCCCCGGATGCAGCGTGGTGAAGGGATAGTCCGCGACCTTGGGCCGCGCGTTCGAGGTGGCGGCGAGGAACGTCGACTTGCCCGCGTTCGGCAACCCGACCAGGCCTGCGTCGGCGATCAGCTTCAGCCGCAGCCACAGCGTCCGCTCGACCCCCTCCTGCCCCGGATTGGCGTTGCGCGGCGCCTGGTTGGTCGAGGACTTGAACCGCAGGTTCCCCCAGCCGCCGTTGCCGCCCTGCGCCAGCAGCACCCGCTGCCCCACCCGCGTCAGATCCGCGACCACCGTCTCGCCGTCGTCCTCGAGGATCTCGGTGCCGACCGGAACCCTGAGCACAACGTCGTCGGCGCTCTTGCCGGTGCGCTGGCTGCCGCCGCCGGGCTGGCCGTTCTTTGCGAAGAAATGCTGCTGGTAGCGATAGTCGATCAGCGTGTTGAGGCCCTCGACCGCCTCGGCCCAGACGTCGCCGCCCCGGCCGCCGTCGCCGCCGTTCGGACCGCCGAACTCCACGAACTTCTCACGCCGGAAGCTGACGCAGCCGTGGCCGCCGGCCCCGGAGCGGATCTCGACGCGCGCGTGATCGAGGAACTTCATCGCCGCCTCACGCGCCCAAGGCCCGGCGGTAGCGGAAGGTAGGCACCATTCCGGCCCGCGCCAGCGCGTGGATCTCGCCCTCGCCCTCGTAGAGAAAGCCCGCTCGGGTCAGCACCTTCGTCGAGGGCACGTTGTCCTGGAACACCTCGGCGGTGAGCGCGGCATACCCCGCCCCCGCCGCCCAGCCGGCAACCCCTTCGACGGCCTCGCCGGCATAGCCAGTGCCCCAGAATGCCGGCGCGACCCAGTAGCCGATCTCGGCCTCGCCGCCGGGACGGCGCTTCAGCGAGATCAGCCCGATCAGCCCGTTCTCGTCCTCCTCGCCGGCGTCGAGCGCCCAGACGGCATCGCTGGCGCCGGGCGCGCGAGCGCGCTCGACGAAGGTCTCGGCGAGCCCGGGCGGATAGGGGTGCGGGATCTCCGCGGTCATCCGCGCCACCCGCGCGTCGCTGGCGTAGAGCGCGATCAGACCCGCGTCACCGGGACGCAGCCGGCGCAGGCGCAGCCGCGGCGTGACGATCTCGGGATCGGGGGGAACGCCTGTTTCCGACATGGCCGGACAACCTCGTGAAACGGAAGAAGGCCGGCGCTGCCGCCGGCCTTCCCGAAAACTGATCGGGTGCCTCGCGGCTACTCTGCGGCTTCGGCCGGCGAAAGCACCGAAATGAAGGTGCGGCCCTTCAGGCCCTTGTGGAAGGTCACCTTGCCGGTCGCGGTGGCGAAGATCGTGTGATCCCGCCCGAGCCCGACCCCGGCGCCCGGCCACCACTTGGTGCCGCGCTGGCGAACCAGGATGTTGCCGGGCTGGACCGCCTCGCCGCCGAACTTCTTGACGCCGAGCCGCCGGCCCGCGCTGTCGCGGCCGTTGCGGGACGAGCCGCCTGCCTTCTTGTGTGCCATGTCGCGTTACTCCTCAGATCGCGGCGGCGGGTTCGGCCGCCTCGGCGGGTGCCTCGACGGGAACCTCGGCCTTCGCCTTCGCCGCCTTCGTGCCGCCGGCGGAAATGTCGGTGATGCGGACCCGGGTCAGGTACTGCCGGTGGCCGCGCTTGCGCTGCGACGAGTGCTTGCGCCGCCGCTTCACGAACGAGATAACCTTCTCGCCGCGAAACTGCTCGAGCACCTCGGCCTTCACGATCGCGCCCGCCACGAACGGCGCGCCGACCTTGAGCTCGTCGCCGCCCAGCATCAGGATCTCGGCGAACTCGACGGTATCGCCGGCCTCGGCCTGCAGCTTCTCCACCGTCAGAATGTCATTGGCGGCGACCCTGTATTGCTTGCCGCCCGTCTTCAGCACCGCGAACATCCGCGTTCTTCCTTCTTCTCAGCCCCGCGTCCTGCGGCCCCGGATCGACCGGCGTTCTGCGGGGACCCTCCCCCGCGCCTGCGGACTGCGCGCTTGTTCAAAGCGTGACCCCCGCCGAGCCCTCGGGCGCGCGGGAGCCGCGTGTATCGCCAAAGCGGCGGCCGCTGTCAAGCGGCGCTTCACCGCCTCATTGCGGCGTTTCCGGCGCCTGCCGGTCGCTTGCCGTCGGGGCGGCGGGCGCAGCGCGGCGGCCAGCGCATCGACGTTCCTGATGTTCAGATCCTGCTGCGGCATCGGGATCTCGATGCCGGCGTCGCGGAAGCGCGCGGCGATCTCGAAATTCATGTCGGAGCGCGCCGAGAGCAAGAAGTTCACGTCGCGCAGCCAGCAGCGGACCTCGAAATTCAGCGCGCTCGCGCCGAACCCCATGAACAGCACCACCGGCGCGGGATCCTCGAGCACCAGCGGGTGCTCCTCCGCGATCCCGAGCAGCACCGCCTCGACCTGCCGCGGATCGCTGTCGTAGGCGACGCCGACCGGCACCTCCATCCTGCCCGACATGCCGGAATGGGTGCGGTTGAGCACCGTGCCGGCGATCAGGTCTGAATTCGGCAGGATGACGCTCGCGCGGTCGAACGTCTGGATCTCGGTCGACCGGACGCTGATCCCCTTCACGTAGCCGGAGTAGCCGCCGACCTCGATCCAGTCGCCTTCCTTCACCGGCCGCTCGACCAGCAGGATGATCCCCGAGACGAAATTCGACACGATGGTCTGCAGGCCGAAACCGATGCCCACCGACAGCGCGCCGGCGACGATGGCGAGGCTCGAGAGATCGAGCCCGGCGGCCGAGACCGCGGCCAGCCCCGCGACGGCGAAGCCGAGATAGCCCACCCCGGCGAGCACGGCGTTGCGGCCGCCCGCGTCGAGCCGGGTGCGCGGCAGGACCGTGCCGCGCAGCAGCGCCTGGGCCAGCCGGGTGAGCGCCACGCCGATCGCGAAGACCGCGATGAACGTGACGACGACGCCGGCCGACACCTGGATGCCACCGAGCATCACGCCGTCGCGCAGGCGCCGCCAGATTTCGGCGATGTCGGCCGGCCGCGCGCCCCAGACCATCGCCATCAGAGGCAGGCCGGCCAAGCCGACCACGGCGGCGACCACGACCGGCGTCAGCCCTCCGTCGACCTGGGTCCGCGGCTTGCCCGGCAGCAGGTGGAACAGGTGGGCCATGCGGTTCAGGAGGTCGAACACCACCAGGCCGGCGCCGAGCAGTCCGATCGCGAGCGCGCTGCGAAACGCGAGAAACCCCGCCGCGTTGAGATATCCGAGGAGCCCGAGCAACGGCGCCGCCACCGCGACCACCCGCAGGAACTGCCCGAGCAGCTGGAGGAGGCGCAGGCCGATCCCCGCCGAGCCGTCCAGCCCGTCGGGCTGCGCGGCCGTCCGCTCGAGTCGACGGCAGCCGAGCACGACCAGATCCGCGACCCGCCACAGTCCGGCCGAGCCGACGAGCACCAGCGGCAGGATCAGGACGGTCACGCCGGTCGGGGTCAGATCCCAGCGCTTGGCGACCCCGGAGAACATCAGCGCCAGCGCGGCGATGCTCCCGATCCCGACCACCAGGCGGGCGGCCGAGAGCGCCTCGGCGTCGTCCAGCGGCACCAGTCGCAGCGGTCGGTGTCGCGGCGCCAGCAGGCTTCCCGCCAGCCAGCCGGCGGCGATCAGAAGCAGCACGAACGGCGGCAGCGCGAACAACCGGGCCTCGCCGCTCCGGGCGACGAGCGCGTCGGGATCGAACGCGGCGAAGATCAGCCCCAGGCCGGCGGCGGGCACGATCAGCCGGACGAGGTTGCGGAGCGCGATGCCCCAGGTGGTCGCACGGCGGCTTTGGGCGGTCGCGATGCCGGCCTCCGCCCGGGCTATCAGCCAGCGGCGCAGCACGATGAGGATCACGAGGCCGACGCCCACGAGGAACAGTCTCAGCGGCAAGCGGTTCAGCGCCAGCCGCTGCCCGACCGGATCGGAATATGCGGTCGTCAGCCGGTCCCAATAGTCCGCCGCTGCCTTGCCGATCTCGGAGAGACCGGCGATCCAGGTCACCGGCCGCAGCGGGCTCGGGCCCCGGCTCATCAGTTCCGCGGAGAAGCGGGACCGTATCAGCCGATCGATGCGCTCGACCAGAGCATCGGCCTCGTCCTCCAGTCCTCGGGCGTCGAGCAGCGGCGCCTGCGCCTGGGCAAGCTGCCGGTTGAGCTCCGCGCGCCGCTGGGCGATCTCGGGCGCCTCGGTCTCGCCGTCCTTCGGCGCCGGGCCAAGCGCCTTCAGGCGTCTGGAGACATCGTCGACGTTCGGCTGCACTTCCTGCGCGGCTGCCTGTGCTTCGCCGCGGATCTGCACCAGTCGCGCGCGCAGGGCGTCGAGTTCGGCCGTGGAGATTTCGGGATCTTCGATTCGGGTTTCGGCGCCGGTCACGACCGAGTCCCAGATCGCCATGCTCCGGGTGTCCGCCGGGGCGGCCTGCGCGTGCGCCGCCCCGGCGAGCAGCACGAGCGCCAGAAGGCCGGCGATCAGCCGGCCGGCGGCACCCGGCCGCCAGCCGGCGTCAGTCGGCCCAGGCATCGGGAATGCCCGCGCGGCCGCCCACCAGCCAGCCGGGCACCGGCAGTCCCTTGCCGCGAAGGAACTCCGGGTTGAACAGCTTCGAGGCATACCGGGTGCCGTAGTCGCACAGCACGGTGACGATCCGGTGCCCAGGCCCGAGATCGCGCGCCATGCGCACCGCCCCCGCGACGTTGATGCCACTCGACGACCCCAGGCACAGCCCCTCCTCCGCCAGCAGCGCGAACACCGTCTCCACCGCCTCCGCGTCGGGGATCCGGTAGGGCATGTCGACCGTCAGCCCCTCCAGATTGGCGGTGATGCGCCCCTGGCCGATGCCTTCGGTGATCGACGAGCCCTCGGCCTTCAACTCGCCGTGGGCATAGTAGTTGTAGAGCGCCGCGCCGTCGGGGTCGGCCAGGCCGATCTTCACCCCCGGATCGCGGTCCCGCAGCCCCTCGCGCGACACCGGCGAGCGTGCCGCCGGACCCGACCGCGCAGATGAAGCCGTCGACCCGGCCGCCGGTCTGCTCCCAGATCTCCGGCGCGGTGCCTTCGGCATGGGCCCGGCGGTTGGCGACGTTGTCGAACTGGTTGGCCCAGATCGCGCCGCCGGGGTCAATCGCGGCGAGCTTCTCCGCCAGGCGCCCGGAATAGCGCACGTAGTTGTCCGGATCGCGGTAGGGCTTGGCCGGCACTTCGACCAGCGTGGCGCCGGCCAGCCGGATCATGTCCTTCTTTTCCTGGCTCTGGGTCTCGGGGATCACGATCACCGTGCGAAACCCCATCGCCGCGCCGATCAGCGCCAGCCCGATCCCGGTGTTGCCGGCGGTGCCCTCGACGATGGTGCCGCCGGGCCGGAGCGTGCCGCGCGCCACCGCGTCGCGGATGATCCAGAGTGCGGCGCGATCCTTTACCGACTGGCCGGGGTTCATGAACTCGGCCTTGCCCCAGATCTCGCAGCCGGTGGTCTCGGACGCGCGTCGGAGCCGTATCAGCGGCGTGTTCCCCACCGCCGCCGGAAGATCCGGTGCCACGATCATCGCTTTCTCCTCGCCGCCGCGGGTTCCGGCCGGAGTAGCGGCTTCCCGCGCTCCCGGCAAGCGCGCCCGCCAGGTCCGGCAGATGCCGACCGGATACCGCGACCCGCGAGAGCCCCTGTTAGCCGCGTTGCGCTGCCGGGGAAGCGGTGTCACGTCCCCGCATGAGGTCCTCTCCCCAAGGGCGGTCCGTAAAAATGGAGTTAATTCGCACCCTCCTGTTCCATGTAAATCAATAAGTTAGCATAATATCCCCTGCGGACACCATCCACCCTCGAACGGCACGCGCGAGGTCGCAAATGCCGGTCCCTGCCAGGTCCCGCCAATTCGGGTTTGACAACTCCGCGCCCCCGCTCGACCCTGCCTCGCGAACCGGAGGAGGCACGGGACATGAGTTTCAACGCAATCGTCGTGGACAAGGACGCCGAAGGCCGGACCACCGCCGGGGTCCGCGAGATCGCGCTCACCGACCTGCCCGAGGGCGAGGTGACGGTCGCGGTCGAGTACTCCACCCTCAACTACAAGGACGGCCTCTGCCTCGGACCCGGCGCCGGCCTGGTGCGCCGCTACCCCCACGTCCCGGGCATCGACTTCGCCGGCACCGTGGAGGCGTCTTCCGACCCGCGCTACCGCCCCGGCGATGCGGTGGTGCTGACCGGCTGGCGGGTCGGCGAGGCGCACTGGGGCGGCTACGCCCAGAAGGCGCGGGTCAGGGCCGACTGGCTGGTGCCGTTGCCCGACAGCCTGACGCCGCAGCGCGCCATGGCGATCGGCACCGCCGGGATGGCCGCAATGCTCGCCATCATGGATCTCGAGGACCACGGCCTCAGCCCCGGCCACGGGCCGGTGCTGGTGACCGGCGCCGCCGGCGGCGTGGGATCGGTGGCGGTCGCGGTGCTGGCGCGTCTCGGCCACGAGGTCGCGGCCGTCACCGGGCGGCCGGAGAGCGCCGACTACCTGACCGGCCTCGGCGCGTCGCGGATCGTTCCGCGCGAGGACCTCGCCGAGGCGATCAAGCGGCCGATGGAAAGCGAGACCTGGGCGGGCTGCGTCGACGCCGTCGGCGGCGCGATGCTCTCGCGTGTCACCAAGCAGCTGAAATACCACTGCGCCGTGGCCGCGGTCGGCAACGCCGGCGGCATCGACGTGCCGCTCAGCGTCATCCCGTTCCTGCTGCGCGGCGTGCGGCTGCTCGGGATCGACAGCGTGCTGCAACCCTACGAGACACGGGTGAAGGCCTGGGCCCGGCTGGTCCGCGACCTCGACGCCGACCTTCTCGATTCGATGATCCTGCCCGCGACGCTGGCCGAGCTGCCCGCGCTCGGCGCCGACATCCTGAAGGGCCGCGTGCGCGGCCGGGTCGTGGTGGACGTCAACGCTTGAACGGCGGACTCCGGCCCGGCCCGCGCCCCGGCCGCGGCCAAACTTGACTTTGATCCGGCGCGTGGGATTCTATCGGCAGAGCAGCCCGAGCGCCTCGCTTGAAGAACCGGCGCCGGACTCGCCCAACGGAGGGGCTTTATGAGACACACCTTGCGACTGATCGCGGCCGCCATGCTGGCGACGCTGCCGCTGACCGCGACCGCCGCCCGCGCCGAGACACCGCCCGACACGCTGGTGCAGGCCTGGGCCATCGACGACATCATCAGCCTCGACCCGGCGGAGGTGTTCGAGTTCACCGCCTCCGAGATCCTCGGCAACACCTACCAGCGGCTGATCGCCTATGACGTGAACAACGTCGCCGATCTGCATGGCGTGGTCGCCGAAAGCTGGCAGGTCTCCGAGGACGGCAAGACCATCAGCTTCAAGATCCGCCAGGGCCTCCAGTTCGCCTCCGGCAATCCGCTTTCCGCCGAGGACGTGGTGTTCTCGCTGCAACGGGCGGTCAAGCTCGACAAGTCCCCGGCCTTCATCCTCACCCAGTTCGGCTTCACCGCCGACAACGTCGAGGACAAGATCAAGCAGACCGGCGACTACAGCTTCGATTTCGAGATGGACAAGCCCTACGCCCCCACCTTCGCGCTCTACTGCCTGACCGCGACCGTGGCGATGGTGGTCGACAAGAAGCTGGTGCTCGAGCACGAGACCGACGGCGATCTCGGCTACAACTGGCTCAAGACCGCCTATGCCGGCTCCGGCCCGTTCACCATCCGCGAGTGGCGCGCCAACGAGGTGGTGGTGCTCGACCGCAACCCGAACTATTCGGGCAACGCCCCGGCGATGGCCCGCGCGATCTACCGCCACATCCCCGAGCCCGCCACCGAGCGGCTGCTGCTCGAGCAGGGCGACATCGACATCGCCCGCAAGATCGGCCCCGACGAGATCGACGCGCTCTCGGCCAACCCCGACACCGCGGTGGACAGCGGCGTGAAGGGCTCGATCTACTACCTCGGCCTCAACCAGAAGAACGAATATCTCGCCAAGCCGCAGGTGCGGCAGGCGCTGAAATATCTCGTCGACTACCAGGCGATCGCCGACACCATCCTGAAGGGCACCGTCAAGGTGCATCAGGCGTTCCTGCCCTCGGGCATGCTCGGCGCGCTCGACGACAACCCGTTCTCGCTCAACGTCGCCAAGGCCAAGGAACTGCTGGCCGAGGCGGGCGTACCCGACGGCTTCACCGTCACCATGGACACCCGCAACACCTACGACATCACCGGCATCGCCGAGGCGATCCAGCAGACCTTCGCCCAGGCCGGCATCACGCTCGAACTGATCCCCGGCGACGGCCAGCAGACCCTGACCAAGTACCGCGCCCGCGAGCACGACATCTACATCGGCCGCTGGGGTCCGGACTATCAGGATCCCCACACCAACGCCGACACCTTCGCGAGCAACCCCGACAACAGCGACGACGCCGCCGCCAAGCCCCTCGCCTGGCGCAACTCGTGGGACATCCCGGAGATGACCAAGGAGACCCAGGCCGCCGTGCTCGAGAGCGATCCCGACAAGCGCGCCGACATGTACACCAAGCTGCAGAAGGAGGGGCAGGAGACCTCGCCCTTCGTCATCATGTTCCAGGAGATCGAGGTGATGGCCCGGCGCAAGAACGTCGAGGGCTTCGTGATCGGCCCGTCGTTCCAGGACAATAGCTTCGCGCACGTGACCAAGAACTGAACCCACGTGTCCGCCGCCGCCCCCACCTCGTTCATGGGCCGCGGCGGCGCCTGGCTCGCCGGTCTCGGGCGTCTCGCCGTGATGGTCGCGCTCACCTTTCTCGGCCTGCTCGTCGTCACCTTCCTGATCGGCCGCGTCGTTCCGGTCGATCCGGTACTCGCGGTCGTGGGCGATCGCGCGCCCAAGTCGGTCTACGACCGGGTCTACCTCGAGCTCGGTCTCGACAAGCCGCTGTGGCAGCAGTTCCTGATCTACCTCCAGAAGATGCTGTCCGGCGACTTCGGCGAGTCGCTGCTCACCAAGAATCCGATCCTCACCGACATCCGCCGCGTGTTCCCCGCCACCATCGAGCTCTCGACGCTCGCGATCCTGATCGGCACGCTGATCGGCGTCCCCGCCGGCGTCCTCGCCGCCGTCCGCCACGGGCGTCTCACCGACCAGCTCGTGCGCGTCCTCGGCCTCGTCGGTTACTCCGCGCCGATCTTCTGGCTCGGCCTGCTCGGCCTGCTGGTCTTCTACGCCCGCCTGCAATGGGTCGGCGGACCCGGCCGCATCGACATCGCCTTCGAGTACGACATCACCCGCCAGACCGGCTTCCTGCTGCTCGACGCCGCCCTGCAGGGCCAGTGGTCCGCCTTCCGCAACGCCTTCGGCCACATCATCCTGCCGGCAGCGCTGCTCGGCTACTACTCGATGGCCTACATCAGCCGTATGACCCGCTCCTTCATGCTCAACGAACTGGCGCAGGAGTACGTGACCACCGCCCGCGTCAAGGGCGTCTCCGAGCGTCGCATCATCTGGGGCCACGCGCTCAGGAACGCCGCCGTCCCGCTCGTCACCGTCATCGCTCTCTCCTACGCCGGCCTCCTCGAAGGCTCGGTCCTGACCGAGACCGTGTTCGCCTGGCCCGGCATCGGCCAGTACCTCACCAACTCGCTGCAGAACGCCGACATGAACGCCGTCCTCGGCTGCACCCTCGTGATCGGCGCCGTCTTCGTCGGCCTCAACCTGCTGTCCGATCTGCTCTACAGCCTCCTCGACCCGCGCGTGCGCCGCCGATGACCCGGACCTGGCGCGACTGGCTGCTCACCGACCACCCCGGCTCCCGCCGCCAGGCCCGCCTCGGCCAGACCTTCCGCACCTGGCTCGCCTTCCGCGGCAACGGCCTCGCGATGATCGGTCTCGCCATCATCGTCCTGCTGATCCTCGTCGCGATCTTCGCCGATGTCATCGCCCCCTACGACCCCATCGTCGGCGGCGACCTCCGCACCGAGCGCCTGCTCCCCCCCTCGGCCGCCCACCTGATGGGCACCGACGGCCAGGCCCGCGACATCTTCAGCCGCATCGTCTTCGGCTCCCGCCTGACGCTCCTCGTCGTCACCCTCGTCGCGGTGATCGCCACGCCGATCGGCCTCCTGATCGGCACCACCGCCGGCTACTTCGGCGGCTGGACCGACACCGTCCTGATGCGCCTCACCGACATCTTCCTCGCCTTCCCCCGCCTGATCCTCGCCCTCGCCTTCGTCGCCGCCCTCGGCCCCGGCATCGAGAACGCGATCATCGCCATCGCCATTACCGCCTGGCCGCCCTACGCCCGCCTCGCCCGCGCCGAGACGCTGACCATCCGCAACGCCGACCACATCGACGCCATCCGCCTGCAGGGCGCCCGCGCCCCCCGCATCATCTGGGGCCACGTCGTCCCCCTCTGCCTGTCGTCCGTCATCGTCCGCGTCACCCTCGACATGGCCGGCATCATCCTGACCGCCGCCGGCCTCGGCTTCCTCGGCCTCGGCGCCCAGCCGCCGCAGCCCGAATGGGGCGCGATGATCGCCGACGGCCGCCGCTTTCTCATCGACTACTGGTGGGTCGCCACCATGCCGGGCCTCGCGATCTTCGTGGTCTCGCTCGGCTTCAACCTGCTCGGCGACGGCCTGCGCGACGTGCTCGACCCCAAGGCGCAGCGATGACCCCGCTGCTCGCCGTCGAGGACCTGCGCGTCGCCTTCCCCACCCGCCACGGCCCCACCGAGGTGGTGCGCGGCGTCTCCTTCACCCTCGGTCGCGAGCGCCTCGGCATCGTCGGCGAGTCCGGCTCCGGCAAGTCGCAGACCGGCCGCGCCATCCTCGGCCTCACCCCGCCGCCCGGCACCTCCACCGCCCGCACCCTCGCCTTCGACGGCATCGACCTGCGCGCCGCCCCGCGCTCGCTCTGGCGCACGCCTGCGCGGCTCGCGCATCAGCATGGTGATGCAGGACCCGAAGTTCTCCCTCAACCCGGTGATGACCATCGGCCGCCAGATCGCCGAGGCCTACCGCGCCCACTTCCCCGCCAGCCGCGCAGAGCTCCGCGCCCGCGCCCTCGACATGCTGGCGGCGGTGCAGATCCGCGACCCCGAGCGCGTCCTCGACGCCTACCCGCACGAGCTCTCCGGCGGCATGGGCCAGCGTGCGATGATCGCGATGATGCTGATCACCGAGCCCGACCTGCTGATCGCCGACGAGCCCACCTCCGCCCTCGACGTCACCGTCCAGCTCGAGGTCCTGCGCATCCTCGACCGCCTCGTCGCCGACCGCGGCATGGGCCTGATCTTCATCAGCCACGACCTCCGCCTCGTCTCCTCGTTCTGCGACCGGGTGCTGGTGATGTACGCCGGCCGCGTGGTCGAGGAGGTCCGCGCCGCCGACCTCGACGCCGCCACCCACCCCTACACCCGCGGCCTGCTGAACTGCCTGCCCAGGATCGAAGGCAGCGCCCACCCCCTGCCCACCCTGCAACGCGACCCGGCCTGGGCGCGATGAAACCGATCCTCGAGATCGACGGCCTCTCGGTCGTGTTCGGCCACGGCGAGACCACCGTCCATGCGGTGCGCGACATCGGCTTCGCCGTCGAGCAGGGCGAGAGCTTCGGCCTCGTCGGCGAGTCCGGCTCGGGCAAGTCCACCGTGCT
The DNA here is from genome assembly GCA_963773555.1 of uncultured Alphaproteobacteria bacterium. Lineage (GTDB taxonomy): Bacteria > Pseudomonadota > Alphaproteobacteria > Rhodobacterales > Rhodobacteraceae > Amaricoccus. Next base: position 3,976 of record CAVZCB010000036.1, on the reverse strand, counting down.
CCGCGCCATCTGCGGCCTCGCCCCGGTCACCGAGGGCACCATCCGCCTCGCCGGCCAGCCGCTCGCCACCCCCCGCACCGCCGCCTTCTACCGCCGGGTCCAGATGGTGTTCCAGGACCCCTACGCCTCGCTCCACCCCCGCCACACCGTCGACCGCGTGCTCTCCGAGCCGCTGGCGATCCACGGCTTCACCGACCGCGAGGCCCGCATCGAGCGCGCCCTGACCGACGTCGGCCTCGGGTCCGGCTTCCGCTTCCGCTACCCCCACCAGCTCTCCGGCGGCCAGCGCCAGCGGGTCGCGGTCGCCCGCGCCCTGATCCTCGAGCCGACGCTGCTGCTCCTCGACGAACCAACCTCCGCGCTCGATGCCTCGATCCAGGCGGAAGTGCTGAACCTGCTCGAGCGCCTGCGCGGCGAGCACGGCCTCACCTATGTCCTCGTCAGCCACGACCTCGCGGTCGTCGCCCACATGTGCAACCGCCTCGTGGTGATGCAGCACGGCGCCGAGGTGGAGGAACTCACCCGCGACGCCCTCAGTCGCCGCAGCGCCACCCAAGGCTACACCCGGACCCTCCTGACCGCCAGCCGCGGCTTCCAGAACCGCCCGCCCGCCACGGAGCCGTCCGCGTGACGCCGCGCCCCGACCCTCCGGCCAGGCGCCTCCGAGGATTTCATACTGGCATGAAACCCTATCGGGCAGGACCGGGGCCCCGCGGCCAGAGCCGCGGGGAGAAACAGACCTGCGGCCAAAGGGCCGCGCAATCTCACACCCCGGAGCCCCGCCGATGACCGACCCCCTCCCCGTCTTCGACGGCCACAACGACCTGCTGCTCCGGCTCTGGCGCGCCGACCCGGCCGCCCGTGATCGCCTCTGGCTCCACGGCGACGGCGACGGCCACCTCGACCTGCCGCGGATGCGCCGCGGCGGCTTCGCCGGCGGTCTGTTCGCGATCTACGTCCCCTCGCCGCACACCGGCGGCGACCTCGACGAGCTGATGGACGCACCGTCTTACGACCTGCCGTTGCCCGCGCCGATCCCCACCGACGCGGCGCAGCCGGTGGCGCTGGCGATGGCCGGTCTCCTGATGCGCATGGAACGGGTCTCGGATGGCGCGCTCCGGCTCTGCCGCACCACCACCGACATCCGCGCCTGCATGGCCGACGGCGCCGTCGCCGCGGTGATGCACATGGAGGGCGCCGAGGCGATCGGTCCAGACCTCGACGCGCTCCACGTCCTGCACGCCGCCGGCCTGCGCTCGCTCGGTCCGGTCTGGAGCCGCCCGACGATCTTCGGCCACGGCGTTCCGTTCCGCTTCCCCGGCGACCCCGACACCGGTCCCGGCCTCACGCCCGCCGGCCGCGACCTCGTCCGGCTCTGCGACGAACTCCACATCCTCGTCGACCTCTCCCACCTCAACGCCGCCGGATTCGACGACGTGGCCGCGCTCTCCACCGCGCCGCTCGTCGCCACCCACTCGAATGCCCACGCGATCACCCCCTCGACCCGCAATCTCACCGACCGCCAGCTCGCCCTGATCGCCGAGCGCGGCGGCATGGTCGGGCTGAACTTCGCCACCTGCTTCCTGCGTCCGGACGGCCGGCAATCGTCCGACACCGGATGGGAGCCGGTGCTGCGCCATCTCGACCACCTGATCGCGCATCTCGGAGAGGACCACGTCGGGTTCGGCTCCGACTTCGACGGCGCGACGGTGCCCAAGGCCATCGGCGACGTCGCGGGCCTTCCCGCGCTCGTCGCCGCCCTCCGCGAACACGGCTACGACGACGCGCTTCTCGCCAAGCTCGCGCACGGCAACTGGCTGCGGGCGCTGGACGCCGCCTGGGGATGAACCACCTAGGCCGGCAGGGTCGCCACCGGCTTTCCGTCGCCAGCGGCCCCCGACATCAACGCAGGGGATGCGCATGAACTATCGAACATTGGGCAACAGCGGCGCGGCGGTCACCAGCCTCTGTCTCGGCACCATGACCTTCGGAAGCGAGGCAGACGAGGCGACGTCGCACCGGATCCTCGACGCCTACGTCGCGGCGGGCGGCAATTTCATCGACACCGCCAACGTCTACAGCCAGGGGGTCTCGGAGGAGATCATCGGCCGGTGGATCGCCGCCCACCCCGCCGAGGCACGCCAGATGGTGGTCGCCACCAAGGGCCGCTCACCGATGGGCAACGGACCGAACGATCTCGGCAACTCGCGGCGCAACCTCACCCACGCCCTCGACGCCTCGCTCGCGCGGCTTCAGGTGGAGCAGATCGACCTCTACCAGCTGCACAGCTGGGACGCGCTGACCCCGCTGGAGGAGAGCCTGCGCTTCCTCGACGACGCCGTCAGCGCCGGCAAGATCGCCTACTATGGCTTCTCGAACTTCCTCGGCTGGCACATCGCCAAGGCGGTCCAGCTCGCGAAGGCCGCGCACTGGGCGGCGCCGGTGACGCTGCAGCCGCAGTACAACCTGCTGGTGCGCGACATCGAGCACGAGATCGTCCCGGCCTGCCTCGACGCCAACATCGGCCTCCTGCCGTGGTCGCCGCTCGCCGGCGGCTGGCTCGCCGGCAAGTATCAGCGCGACGTGATGCCGACCGGCGCCTCCCGACTGGGCGAGGATCCCGAGCGCGGCATGGAAGCCTTCGCGCCGCGCAACGCCGAGGAGCGGACCTGGCAGATCATCGGCGCCGTCGGCGACGTCGCCAAGGCGCGCGGGGTCAGCCCGGCCGAGGTCTCCCTCGCCTGGCTCTCGGCCCAGCCCGCCGTCACCTCGGTGATCCTCGGCGCGCGCACGACGGAGCAGCTGGCGGAAAACCTCAAGGCAGCCGATCTCGAACTGACCGCCGAGGACCTGGCCGTGCTCGGCGAGGTCAGCGCCCCGGTGATGCCGAACTATCCCTACGGCGAACGAGGGATCGCTCAGCGCCACCGCAGGATCCAGGGCGGCCGCTGAACCGCTGCGCCCCGGGGGCGCAAATCCCGGGGCGCGCGCATTCATTCAAAATTATTGAAGTTTAACCTCAATCATATCAGCTACATACCGGGAATTGCACGCGCGCAACTCGGCTTTTCGCACCCCCGCTCGCCGTCACGCCACCTTGGCCAGGCTGCGCAGCACGTACTGCAGGACCCCGCCGTTCTCGACGTATTCGATCTCGACCGCCGTATCGATCCGGCACTTCAGCGTGATCTCCTTCGTCTTGCCGTCGCCGTAGGTGATCGTCGCCGGCACCTCGGCCAGCGGTTTCAGATCGCCCGCCAGCCCGGTGATCGAGATCGAACTCGTCGCCCTTCAGCCCGAGGCTCTTGCGGGTGTCACCGCCCGTAAACTCCAGCGGGATCACCCCCATGCCGACCAGGTTCGAGCGGTGGATCCGCTCGAAGCTCTCGGCGATCACCGCCCGGACCCCAAGCAGCATCGTCCCCTTCGCCGCCCAGTCCCGCGACGACCCGGTGCCGTATTCCTTGCCCGCGACGATCACCAGCGGCACGCTCTTGTCCTGCCAGGCCATCGCCGCATCGTAGATCGACATCTGCTCGCCGTCCGGCCCGAGGGTAAAGCCCCCCTCGACCCCCTCCAGCATCTCGTTGCGGATGCGGATGTTGGCAAAGGTGCCGCGCATCATCACCTGATGGTTGCCCCGCCGCGAGCCGTAGGAGTTGAACTCGCTGACCGGCACCTGCCGCTCCTGCAGATACACGCCCGCCGGATGCGCCGCCCGAAACGACCCGGCCGGCGAGATGTGATCCGTCGTCACCGAGTCTCCGAGGAGCGCCAGGATCCGCGCGTTCTCCACGTCCTCGATCACCCCGGGCTCCTTCGCCATCCCCTCGAATACGGCGGGTTCTGCACGTAGGTCGAGCCGGTCGGCCACGAATATGTCTCGCTCTCCTCGGTCTCCACCTTGCGCCAGGTGCCGTCGCCCTTGAACACGTCGGCGTACTTCGCCTGGAACGACTCCCGCGTCACCGTCCGC
>CAVZCB010000035.1:0-84179 GCA_963773555.1 uncultured Alphaproteobacteria bacterium | reverse complement strand
GACAGGCGATCAGGCCGCCTGGCTCTCGATCGCCTTGTCCTTGCCGATCTCGATCTTGCGCGGCTTCAGCGCCTCGGGCACCTCGCGCACGAGATCGATGTGCAGCAAGCCGTTCTCGGTCACCGCCTCGACGGCCCGCACGTGGTCGGCGAGCTGGAAGCGGCGCTCGAAGGCACGGGTGGCGATGCCACGGTGCAGGACGTTCCGGGATTCGTCCTCAGTCTCGGCCTTGCGGCCGGTGACGACCAACTGGCCCTCGCGCGTCTCGATGCCAAGCTCGTCATCGGCGAACCCGGCGACTGCGAGCGTGATGCGATAGGCGTTCTCGCCGGTCTTCTCGATGTTGTACGGCGGGTAGCTGTTCTGAGCGACGTCAGTCGTCATCACCTGGTCGAGAATATTGGCCAGACGATCGAACCCGACGGTCGAACGATAGAGCGGAGTAAGATCAAAGTGGCGCATGGTGCATCCTCCTAAAAGCGACACAAGGTTGCGGACCCTCCCTCAGGAACGGATCCTCACTTTCGACGTCCGGCCCGAAGCACCGGACAACGTATAGTTGGGAAATGTGACGGCCGGAATCAAGGGACAGGAGCTCTCGCCGTTTCACCTCCGGTTACCCTGCGCCTGCAGCGCGTTACCCTTGCCTTGGCCGATCCGCCTCGTTCATAGTCACCCGCGAGCGCTCCGGACGGCGCCAGCGGGGGGAAAAGCAAATGGCATCGGATATCGGACTGGTCGGCCTAGGTACCATGGGCGCGGCGCTGGCCCTCAACATCGCCGACAACGGCTATTCGGTCGCTGTCTTCAACCGGACCACAAGCGTAACACACTCTTTCGCCGGCGAGGCCGGGCCGCTGGCGGACAGGATCACGCCCTGCGATACACTCGAGGATCTGGTGTCGGCGCTGAATACTCCGCGCTCGATCATTCTGATGGTCCTCGCTGGCGATCCGGTCGACCGGATGATCGCCAGCCTGCGCCCGCTGCTCGACGCCGACGACCTGATCATCGACGCCGGCAACGCCAATTTCCACGACACCCGCCGCCGCGCCAAGGAAGCCGAGGCTGACGGCCATCCCTTTCTCGGGATCGGCGTCTCCGGGGGTGAGGAAGGTGCGCGTCACGGACCTTCGATCATGGGAGGCGGACCGAAGGCAGCCTGGGACCGCGTCGCCCCCATCCTGAAGGCGATCGCGGCGAGGTTCGAAGATACCCCCTGCGCGACCTGGATGGGCAACGACGGCGCCGGGCACTTCGTCAAATCGGTGCACAACGGGATCGAATACGCCGACATGCAGATGATCGCCGAGGTCTATGGCATAATGCGCGACGGGCTCGGCATGGAGGCCGAGGAGGTGGCACTTGCCTTCGAGCGCTGGAATGACGGTCCGCTGAGGTCCTATCTCGTCGAGATCACCGGCAAGGTGGCCCGCGCCATCGATCCTGACAGCGGACGGCCGGTGATCGACGTCATCCTCGACCGGGCGGGCCAGAAGGGGACGGGCCGGTGGACCGCGATAGAGGCGCTGCATCTCGGCGCCCCTGCCAGCACGATCGAGGCTGCGGTAGCGGCGCGCAACCTCTCGTCACGGATCGAGGAGCGGGCCGCGGGGGCGGCGCTGTTCCCCGGTGGGTCGGTCAACGGCGCGCCCGACAGCTCCGACCTGATCGATCGTCTCGAAGAGGCGCTGCTGGCGGGAAAGATCGCCTGCTATGCTCAAGGGTTCGGCCTGCTCGCCGCGGCGTCGACCGAGTTCGAATGGTCGCTGCCCCTGGACGAGGTCGCCAAGGTCTGGCGCGCGGGATGCATCATCCGCTCCGCGATGCTCGACGACATGGCACAGGCCCTCTCCGGCGGATCGGTCGTCAACCTGATGTTCGCTCCCCAATTCGCCGAGAAGCTCGGCGTGACCACGGGCAGCCTGCGGGCCGTCGTCGCCCAGGCGGCACTGGCGGGCATTCCGGTGCCGGCGCTGGCCGCCGCTCTCGGCTATTTCGATTCGATGCGCACGGCGCGCGGCACCGCCAACCTTCTCCAGGCCCAGCGCGACTTCTTCGGCGCCCACGGCTTCGAGCGCGTCGACCGGCCCGGAGCACATCACGGGCCTTGGGGCAGCCACGCACCGGCAAAGATCGGAGCGAACGGGACGGCCGTGAACTGATCCGTCCCGCGTCTCCTCTACTGGGGAAACCCGAGATCCGACCGTCAACATCGCGACCGTGTCTGATATGCTGGTGAAGCGCTGAAGCCCGCATTGAGTGGTCCTGTGCAGGCTGGGCGGCGCGACCCGAGATCGGAACCGTGCCGGAGCGGGTACGGGCCAAACCGGCCGATTGCCCGACCCGCAGCCGGCTTGCGGCGGCAAGCACCCGTCGCCGACATCGCCTTGCCAATCTCGGGGGGCGGGGCTAGTGTCCGCGCGATTTTCGGGGCCGCGAGCGATGGTCGTTCGCGGATGAGGAGGATAAATGTTCGCAACACCGGCATTCGCGCAGGCCGCAGGGGTCGGCGGCGCCAGCGGCCTGATCAGCTTCGTGCCGATCCTGCTGATTTTCGCCATCATGTATGTGCTGATGATCCGGCCGCAGCAGAAGAAGGTGAAGGAGCACCGGGCTATGGTCGAGGCGGTTCGGCGCGGCGACCAAGTGGTCACCAGCGGCGGTTTGATCGGCAAGGTGACGAAGGTTGACGAGCAGAAGGGTGAGATCGAGGTCGAACTGGCCCCGAACGTCAAGGTGCGTGTGGTGAAGTCGACCATCAGCCAGGTGACAAGCAAGACCGAGCCGGCGAAGGCCTGAACGCCGTACTGCGTGAGGCAGGCGGCGCATCGCCGCCGCCAGGAGATCCGACACTAGATGCTGCAGTTTCCGCTCTGGAAGAAAGCCGTCGTCCTGGCGATATGCCTGGTCGGCCTGATCATCGCGTTCCCCAACCTGTTCTACAACCGGGTCGAACACGCCAACGACGCTCATGCCGCGATAGAGAGCGGCAAGGGGGTCACGTCCGAGACGCAGGCCGATGCCGCACTCTGGCCGGCTTGGCTGCCGTCCGGCCTGGTCAATCTCGGGCTCGACCTGCGGGGCGGCGCGCACGTGCTGGTGCAGGTCGAGACCGGCCAGGTCCACGCCGAGCAACTCGAGAACCTTTGGCCCGACCTGCGTGACAAACTGCGCGATCTGCGCGATCAGGTCGGCAGCGTCAGGCGCCTTGAAGGCACGCCGGACGAGCTCCGGCTGCGGATCGGGAACCCGGCCGGAATGGACGCTGCCCTCAAGGCAGTGCGCGACGCCTCCGCACCTGTGTTTTCGATCACCGGAGGGACGAACCGGCAATATGAGGCACGCGCCGAGGGCGACGTTGTCGTCGTGACCCTGACCGACGCCGAGAAAGCGGCGATCGACGAGCGAACGCTGCAACAGAGCCTCGAGATCATTCGACGCCGGGTCGACGAGACCGGCACGCGTGAGCCGACGATTCAGCGGCAGGGGACAGACCGGATTCTGGTGCAGGTGCCGGGCATCGGATCGGCCGAGGAACTCCTGCAGGTCATTGGCAAGACCGCACGGCTCTCCTTTCATCCGGTGGTAAACCGCACGACCGACGCGACCGTTGCGCCCGGGCTCGAGGAAGAGGTCGTGCCTTCGATGGACGAGGACGGCATCTACTACGTTCTGAAGAAGCGCCCGGTGGTGACCGGCGACCAGCTGGTCGACGCCCAGCCGACCTTCGACCAGAACGGCCGGCCTGCGGTCAGCTTCCGCTTCAACCCCTCGGGCGGGGCCGCATTCGGCAGCTATACCGCCGAGAACATCGGCAATCCGTTTGCGATCGTGCTCGACAACGAAGTGATCTCGGCGCCGGTGATCCAGGCGCACATCTCCGGCGGCTCGGGCATCATCACCGGCAACTTCGACCCCGGAGGAATCGACGCGCCTGGCGGTGCTGCTGCGGGCCGGCGCCCTCCCGGCGGAGATCAAGGTGCTGGAGCAGCGCACCGTCGGGCCGGAACTCGGGCAGGATTCGATCGACGAGGGCAAGATGGCGGCCGGCGTCGCGTTCCTCGCCATCGTGGTCTTCATGATCGCGACCTATGGGATGTTCGGGGTCATCGCCTCGGTGGCGCTCCTGATGGACCTGATCCTGATCCTGGCGCTGCTGACTGCGCTCGGCGCGACGCTGACCATGCCCGGCATTGCCGGCCTCGTGCTGACGATCGGCATGGCCGTCGACGCCAACGTCCTGATCTTCGAGCGAATTCGCGAAGAATTGAAGACGGCGCGGGGTCCGGCGCGGGCGATCGAGCTCGGCTTCGAGAAGGCATTCTCCTCGATCCTCGACGGCAACCTGACAACGCTGATCGTCGCGGTGATCCTCTATGCGCTCGGCTCGGGGCCAGTGCGGGGGTTCGGGGTGACGCTGGCGCTCGGCATCCTGTGCTCGGTCTTCACTGCGGTCTATCTGACGCGGCTGATCATCGTCCTCTGGTTCGAGCGGCGCCGCCCCAAGACGATAACGGTGTGAGGAAGAACCGATGCGGCTTCGATTGATCCCCGAGACGACGAAGATCGACTTCTTCCGCTTCGTGCGGTTCTGGGTGGTGCTGTCGACCCTGGGCGTGCTGATCTCACTCGCGCTCCTGCCGCTGCGCGGGCTGAACTACGGCGTGGACTTCCGGGGCGGCAGCCTTCTCCTTGCCGAGATCCCCGAGCACCACGACATCGCCGACTATCGCGCGCTGCTCGAGGGACTCAAGGTCGGCGATGTCAACGTCAACGAGGCCTCCGGCGGAAGCGGCGGGCAGGTGGTGATGATGCGCCTCGGCATTGCCGGTGACGACCCGGACGCGCAGACCGCGGTGGTGACCGGGGTGCAGCAGGCGCTGACCGCAGCCTATCCGGGCATCAAGTTCCTCCAGGTCGATAGCGTCGGGGCGACAGTCTCGGCCGAACTGGTGCGCACGGGCGTGATCGCGGTGTTGCTTTCGCTAGTCGCGATCATGTTCTACGTCTGGCTGCGCTTCGAGTGGCAGTTCGCGGTCGGCGCGGTGGTGGCGCTGTTTCACGACGCGATCCTGACGATCGGTCTCTTCTCCGTGCTGCAGCTCGAGTTCGACCTGACGATCGTCGCGGCGATCCTGACGATCATCGGCTACTCGATCAACGACACGGTGGTGGTCTTCGACCGACTGCGGGAGAACCTGCGCAAATACAAGCAGATGCCGCTGCGCGAGGTGCTGAACCTGGCATTGAACGAGACGCTTAGCCGCACGCTGATGACCGCGGGCACCACGGTCATCGCCCTCATCGCACTGCTTCTCCTCGGGGGGCCGGTGACCTGGGGGTTCGCCTTCGCTGTGATCTTCGGCGTGGTTGCCGGCACCTACTCCTCGATCTACGTGGCAACGGCGATCGTGCTCTGGTTCGGCGTCAAGCGCGAGTGGTCGAAAGCCAGCGCCAACGCGGGGACGCAGTTCGGCAACATCAAGGCGTAGTCACGCCGTCATGGAGGGGGCATGCGCACCACCGAGGTGGACTTCGAAGGCCGGTTGCCGGTGGACGGGTATGGTGCGGGCGGCTTCCGGGTCGCCGGAGTTGTGCATCAGGGGCCGCTCGGACTGGTGCCCGAAGGCGTCGTAACGTGGGCCGGGATGCCCGATCTCGGTCCGTTTCTGGAACGCGCGGCGAGCTTCGACGTTCTGATCATCGGGGTCGGCGCCACGCTGGGGCCGCTCCCTGACGGATTTGCCACGATGCGCTCGAAGCTCGAGGCGAAGGGGCCAGGAGCGGAGTTGATGGCGACGCCGTCCGCCTGCCGCACCTATAACGTGCTGCTTGCGGAAGGCAGGCGTGTGGCGGCGGCGCTGATGCCTGTATGACGCCGGCACTTCCTCCGACGCAAGCAGACGCTATAAGGGCGGGGGTTCGCCTGCCCGGGGACGACAACAAAGCGAGGTAACGCAGATGGCTTTCGAACTTCCCGATCTTCCTTATGCTCACGATGCACTTGCCGGTTCCGGCATGTCGAAGGAGACCCTCGAGTTCCACCACGACATCCACCACAAGGCTTACGTCGACAACGGCAACAAGGCGATAGCTGGCACCGAGTGGGAGAACAAGCCGGTCGAGGAGATCGTAAAGGGCACCTATCAGAAGGGTGCCGTCGCACAGAACGGCATCTTCAACAACGCCTCCCAGCATTGGAACCACAGCCAGTTCTGGGAGATGATGACGCCGAACTCCGGCGGCATCCCCGGCGCGCTGGAAAGGGCGCTGACCGAGGCCTTCGGCTCGGTCGACAAGTTCAAGGAAGACTTCGCCGCCGCCGGCGCCGGCCAGTTCGGGTCGGGCTGGGCATGGCTGGTGAAGGACACCGACGGCGCGCTGAAGGTCACCAAGACCGAAAACGGTGTGAACCCGCTCTGCTTCGGCCAGACGGCGTTGCTCGGTTGCGACGTGTGGGAGCATTCCTACTACATCGACTACCGCAACAAGCGTCCCGCCTATCTGTCGAACTTCCTCGACAAGCTGGTGAACTGGGAGAACGTGGCTTCACGCTTGTAATCGCGTCTCGACCGATACTTGGCAGCCCGGCGCCGCGCGCGCCGGGCCGTTGCTTCACGCCGGCGGCCTTCATCTCTCAACGGGGTTGATCGGTGGGGAGCCGCGTGCGAGACCGGTGCAGGGGGATCGGGGCCTGCAGTCGAAGGCCGATGCACGACAGCGACATCCACCTCCATTCGATGTTTCGCACCGGGTCGACCTTCCTCGCCGCGCGCTTTGCGGCCGATCCGCGATGTCTGCTGTTCTATGAACCCTTCCACGGCGATCTGCTATCGGCACGGCGCATGGCGCGGGCGCTCGATGCCTACGAGGCCAAGCGACGCGTTTTGCGGCACGAGGCGATCGACGGCGGATACTTCGGAGCCTTCGAACGGATCGACCCGGCGAGCGGGCGTCCACTGCGCACGCTCGCCCGATCGCGATTTTCCGTGCATGACGTGCTGAACGATCTGCATGCCTCGGGGGCCGCCTATCTTGCCGCCTGCGCCCGCGCGGCAGCGGCGGAGGGGCGGCACGCGGCGTTCGGGTTCTGCCGGTCCGGGCTGCAGGTCGGGGCCATGCGCCGGGTGCTGCCGGGGCGGCATGTCCACCTGTGGCGCGATCCGCGGCAGCAGTTCGCTTCGTTTGCCCCGGGTCGCAACGACTACTTCCTGTCGCAAACCGTGCTCCAGCTTCTCGCCTCACGGAGGCTCGCCCCGATCGCGCTCGCGCTGGGCCAACTGCCTCGGCACCTTCCATCGCTGGTGCGAGCGGCGAGCCGGGCGCTGCCGCCGCCGGCGGTCGCCCGGCTCGGGCGACGGCTGGCGGCCGGGCTCGCGGCGGACGAGGGCTATGCGCTGTTCTATCTCGGCTGGCTCGCCTGCTTCGAGCACGCGCGAGCGCACACGGAGCTGTCCTTCTCGCTGAGCGAGGCGCTCTCGTCGCCGGCCCGGCGCGCGGAGATCGAAGCGGTGCTGGGCGTCGGGCTCGACGGGCTGCGGCAGATCGACAGGCCCGAGGCGCCGACCGCGATCGACCATGCAGGCGTCGAGCGTCGGGTCGAGGCGGCACTGGGGGCATCGCCAGCAGGGGCGAGCGCCGAGGAGCGGTCCCTGATAGTGGGCTGAAACCTGTGGAATGAGGGTTTATGTCGCGGGTTGCATCGCCTATTTGGATGCGGATGAGAACCAAGCCGCTCGCCTTCTCCGTGCACCTTCTGACCGCCTCTGGTGCCGCGCTGTCGCTGATGGCGCTGGTGGCGGCGACGAAGGCCGATTGGCGGCTGATGTTCGGCTGGCTGGTGGTGGCGCTCATCGTCGACGGCGTCGACGGACCGCTGGCGCGCAAGGTCGACATCAGGGAGAACGCGGCGAACTGGGACGGGGTGATCCTCGACATGGTCGTCGACTATCTGACCTACGTCTTCATTCCTGCCTACGCGCTGATCTACACCGGCATCCTGCCGTGGCACGTCGGACTGGTCGCAGCTCTTTTCATTGCGGTCACTGGCGCAATGTATTTCGCCGACGTGCGGATGAAGGCGGACGACAATTGCTTCGTCGGCTTCCCTGCGGTCTGGCAGATGCCGCTTCTGGTGTATCTGACGTTCAATCCGCCGGTGTGGGTAACGGTGACGAGCATCGTCCTGTTCGGGATCGGTCAGTTCACCTGGCTCAAGTTCATCCACCCGGTCCGGACCGAGCGCTGGCGCGGGGTCAACCTGCCGGTTTGCTTCCTCTGGGTGGTGCTGGCGGCCTGGTCCGCCTGGGAGCATTTCGATCCGCCGCAGGCCGTCAAGTTCGGGTTGCTCGTCACCAGCCTGTGGCTGCTCTGCGTCGGGATCGTCATGCAACTGGTGCCCGCTCGAAAGCCTGCGGGCGCGCGTTAGGCGCGGTCCGGCGCCGGAAGAGTGATCCTAAACGTCGAGCCTTTGGGGCCGGTCTGCTCGAGCGTGAGCGCGCCGCCGTGACCCTTGATGAGTTCCGCGGCGATCACCAGGCCGAGACCTGCACCGCCCTGCTTCACGCTGCCCCGAAACGGCTGGAACAGATTGTCTCGCGCCTTCTGCGGCAGGCCGGGGCCGGCGTCGGCAACGCGGATCTCGGTGATCGCATCGGTCGCGCGCGCGCTGAGCGTCACGGCGCCGGGGTGTCCGGACGCCTCGATTGCCTGCGCGGCGTTGCGCACGAGGTTCGAGAGCACGCGGAACAGCTGCTCGGGGTCGGCCTTCACGCGGAGGTCCGCCGGTATCGTGGCGACAAGCTCGACGCAGGCGGCAGGGGCTACCTGGCGCTCGTTCTCTAGTACCTCGGCAACCAAGGGGGCCAGATCGAAGACGGTGGGCTGGGGCGGCAGTTCCTCGGCCTTGCCGAAGGTGAGCGTCCGTTCGCACAGGCTGATGGCACGCGCCAGCGAGGCCACGAGCTTCGGCGCCGCCCGCTGAACCTTGGGATCGGTGCTTGCGTCGAGACGGTCGGCGAGGAGCTGCGTGGTCGTGAGAATGTTGCGCAGGTCGTGGCTGACTTTGGCCACCGCGCTGCCGAGACCCGCCAGGCGCTCCTTCTGCCTAAGCGCTCCGGACAGCCTTACCTCGAGGTCGTGGAGCGCGATCTCGGCTTCGCGCAGTTCGCGCACGCGCTGGCTCGGCGCGATGATGCGCGTGGCGTCCTCCGGGTCGTCGCGGTAGGCGGTCATGTGATCGACGACGCGACGGATCGGCTGGACCATCAGGCGCTGGACCGCGAGAAACAGCAGCGCGGCAGTCGCCAGCGAGATCGCGCCGGAGATGTAGAGGATGCGCTTGCCTTGGTCGAGCAGCGCCTCGTGCAGCGGCCATTCGTGCAGGGTGATCTCGACCAGGCTCCTGGCACCCTGCCGCGCGTGGCCGACCACCCTGATGATCCGGTCGTGGTCGGCGAAGAACACCCGCAGCGCGTTCTTCATCAGCGTCATGCGGTCGGAGTCGTCGAGATAGAAGGTCTCGTCGACCGGGGCCGGCATCGGGCTCGACAGCACCAGCTCGCGCACCTCCTGACGCCGCAGCACGACGTTGAGCACCTCGGCGGTGTCGAGCAGCTCGCTCTGAAGATCGGGCGCCACCGTGTCGTTGGGCGTGGCGAGCAGCGCAAGGGCGGCGAGCTGGCCGAGTTCGAGCCGGCTTTGCAGATAATCAAGCCGGAATCGCGCGACCGAAGGCACGAAGATCAGGACCTCGGCGAACACGACAAACAGCAGCGTCAGGCCGAGAAACCGTCCGGAAAGGGTATTGAAGGCCATGCGCGGTCCCGATCACGAACGCGTCAGGACTTTATGCGGTGCGACCGGGGCTCACAAGGAGGCCCGGGGGACGCGGGATGAGCGCGGGAAATCCACCGGCGGAGAATTGACTTCCCACGCGCCGTTGCCTAAGGACGGCCTTCGAAATAGAGGGGCGTCGAGTCCGGGCCGGGGGTCCGCTTGGGTCGCCCGACCAGGAGATATCTGAGATGTCGACGAAACGCACCTTCCAGCCGAGCAATCTCGTGCGCAAGCGCCGCCACGGCTTCCGGGCCCGGATGGCGACCAAGAGCGGACGGATCATCCTCAACCGGCGCCGGGCGCTCGGACGCAAGCGGCTGTCGGCCTGAGTGCTGTCGGTCTGAGTCTCGTGGCCGGCGGGCCTTCGTTCCCGCCGGTGAGCACGCTGGTTCGCCGCGCCGATTTCCTCGCCGCGGCGCGCGCCCGGCGGCAGTCGCGGCCGGGCATGACGGTGCAGGGCCGGATGCGGCGGCCCGAGGAGCCCGCAACGGGGGTCCGCGTCGGCTTTACCTGTTCCAGGAAGGTCGGCAATGCCGTGGCCCGGAACCGCGCCAAGCGTCGGCTGCGGGCGGCTGCGCGGGCGGTGATCCCCGGCCTCGGGCGCGCGGGGTGGGACTACGTGCTGATCGGGCGAGCCTCCTCGACGGCGGCGCGCCCCTTTGCCGCGCTCTGCGACGACCTCGCCTCGGCCATCGTTGCGTTGCATGCGCCGCGGCAGGGACGCATGTAGGCGGGGCCGCCCGCACGGAGTGCGAACGCGTTCGCACCTTCGCACCAAGCAACTCCAGGAATCTGTAGCGTGGACCTTCGTAAACGGCAGCGTTCGCAGCGCCGCGCGTCGGCTCCTGCTCGATTGCTCGACGCAGGTCGTATCAGCCGAGAACGGCATTGCACCGGGCGCAGACGCCGGCGTGGGCGTGGGTGCCAACGTCGGGCAGGACCTTCCAGCAGCGGGCGCACTTTTCGCCCGACGCGAGGTTCGGGACGACGGCGATGCCGGGGGTGTCCTCAAGCGCGAAGGCATCGGCCGGCGCGGCGGTGTCGGCGAGAACCAGATCCGAGGTGATGCACACATCGGTGAAATCGACGCTGGCCAGTGCCGCGCGGGTGGCGTCGTCGTCGACGTGGACGACCGGAGCGGCCTCGAGGCTGGCGCCGATGCGCTTGTCGCGGCGCTCGATTTCGAGCGCGCCGGTGACGACGCGGCGGGCGCGGCGGATCGTCTCCCACTTCGCGGCGAGCGCGGGGGCGAGCCAGGCGGCGGGGGTCTCCGGGAAGTCCTGAAGGTGGACCGACGAGTCGTCGCCCGGGAAGCGCTCGAGCCAGACTTCCTCCATCGTGAAGGCGAGGAGCGGGGCGAGCCAGGTCACGAGCCGGTGGAAGAGCAGGTCGAGGACGGTGCGGCAGGCGCGGCGGCGCGGGCTGTCGAGCGCGTCGCAGTAGAGCGCGTCCTTGCGGATGTCGAAGTAGAGCGACGAGAGATCGATGGTGCAAAACTGGAACAGCGTCTGGAATACCCGCTGGAAGTCGTAGGCAGCGTAGCCGTCGCGCACGGTGCGGTCGAGCTCCGCCAGGCGGTGGAGCACCCAGGCCTCGAGTTCCGGCATCTCCGCCGCCGGCACGCGCTCGGCCGCGCCGAATCCGTCGAGCGCACCGAGCAGGAAGCGCAGCGTGTTGCGCAGGCGGCGGTAGCTGTCGGCGACCCCTTTCAGGATCTCCGGGCCGATGCGCTGGTCGACGGTGTAGTCGGTCTGGGCGACCCACAGGCGCAGGATGTCGGCGCCATACTGCTTGATCACGTCCTGCGGCGCGGTGGCGTTGCCGAGCGACTTCGCCATCTTCATGCCCTTCTCGTCGAGCGTGAAGCCGTGGGTGACGACCGCCTCGTAGGGCGCGCGGCCGCGGGTGCCGCAGGACTGCAGCATCGAGGAGTGGAACCAGCCGCGGTGCTGGTCGGTGCCTTCGAGGTAGACCGACGCCGGCCAGATGCCGTCCGGGCGGTCGCGCAGCACGAAGGCGTGGGTGGAGCCTGAATTGAACCAGACGTCGAGGATGTCGGTGACCTTCTCCCAGTCGTCGTGGGGGTGGTCGGCACCCAGGAACCGGGCCTTGGCCCCGTCCTCGAACCAGGCGTCCGCCCCGTCGGTCTCGAAGGCGGCCTTGATGCGGGCGTTGACCGCCGGGTCACGCAGAATCTCGGCCGTGCCGTCCTCGTGGCGCCGCACGAAGCAGGTAAGCGGCACGCCCCAGGCGCGCTGGCGCGAAAGCACCCAGTCGGGGCGGGCCTCGATCATCGAGTGCAGCCGGTTTCGGCCGGAGACCGGGGTCCATTCGCACCAGCGTGTCGATGGAGGTCAGCGCGCGCTCGCGGATGGTGCGGCCGTAGGTGTCCATGCCGTCCTCGAGCGGTTTGTCGATGGCGACGAACCACTGCGGGGTGTTGCGGTAGATCACCGGCGCCTTGGAGCGCCAGGAGTGCGGGTAGGAGTGGGTCAGGCGGCCGCGGGCGAGCAGCGCACCGGCCTCGACCAGCTTGTCGATGACGGCGCGGTTGGCGCTGGCCCTCCTTGCCTTTGGCGTCGAAGACTTGGAGGCCGGCGAAGAAGGGGACGTGCGGGGCGAAGGACGAGTCCTCGAGCACTTTGTGGGTCATCCGGTCGACGAGGCCGTTCTTCACGAACAACTCGTAATCGTCGGCGCCGTGGGAAGGGGCCATGTGAACGAAGCCGGTGCCGGCGTCGTCGGTGACGAAGTCGCCGGGGAGGACCGGGACGTCGTAGTCCCAATACTCGTTGAGCTGCCCTAACGGATGCTCCAATTCGACAGCCGCAAGCTCCTCCGCCGAAACCGCGCGCAGACGGCGATACATTCCCGGAGTCAGGCGCGCCTGTTTCATGACCTCCTCTGCTAGAGCGTCAGCGAGGAGATATCGGTCGCCGATCCGTGCCCAACATCCGTCGGGAGTTCCGATGATTTCGTATAGCCCGTACTCAATCGTTGGATTGAACGCTACTCCCCGGTTCGATGGGATCGTCCAAGGTGTAGTCGTCCAGATTATAACGTATGCGCCGAGAAGGTCTTCCAGAAGGCTTGTATCTGGAAAAACTAGCTCGCCGTCGCCGACCGTCGGTGGACCACTTGGTATTGTCCCGTAGGATTCGACCGGAAACTTCACCCAGATCGTGTGGCTCTGGTGGTCGCGATACTCCACCTCGGCCTCGGCCAGCGCGGTCTTCTCCACCGGCGACCACATCACCGGTTTGGAGCCAAGGTAGAGCGAATGGTTCATCACGAACTTCATGAACTCGTCCGCGATCACCGCTTCGGCGTGGAAGTCCATGGTGAGGTAGGGATTTTCCCAGTCGCCGGTGACGCCGAGGCGCTGGAACTCGCTCGCGCTGGACGTCGATCCAGTGGGCGGCGAAGCGGCGGCATTCGCCGCGGAAGTCGTTGACCGGAACCTCGTCCTTGTTCCTGCCCTTCGCGCGGTACTGCTCCTCGATCTTCCACTCGATCGGCAGGCCGTGGCAGTCCCAGCCGGGGACGTAGCGGCTGTCGTGGCCCATCATCTGGGCGGAGCGGACGATGAAATCCTTGAGGATCTTGTTGAGCGCGTGGCCGATGTGCAGGTTGCCGTTGGCGTAGGGCGGGCCGTCGTGCAGCACGAAGGGCGGGCGCCCGGCGGCCGTGCTGCGCAGGCGGTGATAGACGCCGAGGCGTTCCCAGCGGGCGAGCCAGTCGGGCTCGCGGGCGGGGAGGCCCGCGCGCATCGGAAAGGCGGTCTTCGGCAGGAACAGCGTGTCTTTGTAGTCGAGCGTGTCGGTGGTCATCGGGGCGTCCAGCGGTGAAAGGGGGGAGAGGCGCGCGCGGCGCGCCGGAACCGGCGGCCCTGATCGGTCAGAGCGCCGGGACGGTAATTCGCATGACGGGACCCCGAACCATGCGGCGCGGTATAGCCTCGGCGGCAGGCCGCTTCAATCGGGTATTTCCCCCGGGGCTCGGCAGGCGGGGGATCAGGCCTCGGCGGGCGGCAGATCGACCGAAAGGAGTTCGAGCTCGACCGGTTCGCCGCGTAGCGTGACGGTGACCGAGCTGCCGGCGGTGGCGCCGGTCAGGGCGCGGGCGACCGGCGCGGTCCAGGCGATGCGGCCGGCGGCGGGATCGGCCTCGTCCTCGCCGGTCAGGATCACCGTGCGGGTGGCGCCGTCCTCGGAGCGATAGGTGACGCGGCTGCCGAACTGCACGGCAGGGTCGGCCGGATCGGGCGCGGTGTGGCGGGCGGTGGCGTGGCGCAGCGTCCAGTAGCGCTGGTCGCGGCGCAGGCGGGCGGCCTGCTCCGGCGTGGCGGCCGAGGCGAGGTCGGCTTCGATCGCCGCGACCCGCGCCTCGATCTCGCGCAGGCCGCGGGCGGTGACGAGATTGGGTGCGGTGCTCACCGGATGCTCGGGCAGCACCTCGGGCCGCGACCCGTCGTCTTCCTTCACGAATGCCCGGCTCATGTCGGCTCCCCCTCGGGCGGAAGGATAGCGCGCTATCGCCCGGGAGGGCAATCCTGCCGCAGAGGAGCGTTGAGCGATGCCTGCGTGTCAGGCCCGCTGGTCGCGGGTCGCCTCGGCCTGGCTCAGGTCGCGCCGGGTGCCGGTGGCGGTATAGGTGCCGAGCCGGTCCTTGCCGCTGCGGATCTCCTCGATCTGCGCCACCCCGGCCCGAACGCCCGCGAGGCTCGCGAGGATCAGTCGGCTGTTGCGCTCGGCCCGCGCCTTGAGCGCCACGAGGAAGGCTTCAGGCACGTCGGTCTCGGTCTCGAGGATCTCGGCTACCGCCGCCTCGCGCCGCTCGACGAGCGCCTTCAGCCCGGCGAGGGGACCGTTCAGGATCAGCTTCCGCTCCAGGTCGAGCAACCGCAGGATGCGCGCATAGCGCGCCGAGGTCAGGATATGGGCGATCATTCGTCACGCATCCTTTGCTTGAGGGATTCGAAGACCTGCTCGGCAATGCCGATGCCGCCGCGTTCGGCGAGCAGCTGGGCATACTGGTCTGTCAGGAGGCTCGAGAACGCCTCCTCGCCCGCGCCGCCGCCGAACCCCTCGGGCTTCGCGTTGAGACCGGTGTATTTGAGCATTTCCGCAAGATATTGCGCCTCGAATGCCTGCGCCGCCCTGCGCGCCTCGACGTCGGCGGCACTCGGAGGCGCGGCAGCCGGCTTGGGCATCGTGGCGGGGCGCAGGGCTGCGATCGGTGTCAGGTCCATCGTCGGCGTTCTCCGCGAGGCTCCGGGGGCAAGAGCCCCAAGTCATCCGCGCAGCCGGTAAACAAATCGTAAGGCTTTCGGCCGAAGAACGCGGTCGAACGTTCTCGGCCCCTGGAGACGCGATGATCGCCCCGGACCCGGCCCTCGCCGGCCCCCGCCCCGCAGCCCGCCCCGATCCGGTGAACGCCGGTGAGGTGCGGTCGCGCGGCAATCAACGGCGCGACGGGGACTTCGAGTCGGCCCTCGCCACCCCGACCAAGCGCAAGCCGGAGCAACGGCGCGAGGCCGTTGGCGGGCACTCGCCGCAGGGCCCTGCCCCTGCGGCTGCCGATCCGTCGGACGCCGCCGAGACGCCGGCGCGCGGTCATCGAAGGGACTTCGAGGCGACGATTGCCATGCCAATCGAGGGTCAGACCGAGCGCCGGGACGAGATCGTCTCGGCCGAGGCATCGCCCGACCCTGCCGCCATAGTGGCCAGCGCAGGTGACGCCATCGCGGCAGCCGGCGCGGTCGAGGCCAGGCCTGCGACATCCGTTCCGACACCGGGCACCGCAGATCCGGTCACGACAAAGGCGTCCGACAAATCGACGATCGGTGTGAAGCCTGTCGTCTCGGACCCAACGACCACCACGGACACCCTCAAGGAAACCGGAACGGATGCACCGCGCGACCGCGCCGCCGCGACCTCCGGAGAGCCGCGCGTGCAGGGTCTCACGGCCTCCGCCGACCCGGTGCCCGGCTCTCCGAAGCCCGCCGCTGTCGCGCAGGTGTCGATCAGACCGCCGGCGCCCGGTGGGGTGCAGACCCAGCCCCGCGAAGTCGCGGAGTCGGAAGTCGCGGCGCAGGAGGCGAAGGACGGCGACCGGCCGGCGTCGACACCGACGATTTCCACGGCGCCGTCCCTGGCCCCGCAGACTGCAGCCTCCGCCGGGCCGGTTCAGGCCCACGCGATGGTTTCGACCGACGCGCCGCCGCCGCAATGGCATCTCGCGCCGAGCGGGCCGGCAGGAGCGGCGCGGGCGGACGCTCCGGTGCCGACGGCGGTCCAGGTCTCGCCACAGGCGGTGGTCGGCCAGCTTGCCTTCGCCGTCGGGCAGACCCACGACCGCCGTGTGGAGATCCGCCTCGACCCGCCCGAACTCGGCCGGGTGCAGATCCACCTCAAGCCGATCGACGGCGGTGTGCAGGCGGTGGTGCTGGCGGATCGGCCGGAGACCCAGGACTTGCTGCGGCGTCATGCGGACCAGCTTGCCCGCGAACTCGGCGAGGCAGGTTACGGCAGCGTCAGCCTGGATTTCGCAGCCGGCGGCGACACGGAACCGCACCGCGAGAGCGCGCCCCTGTCCACGATGCTGACGACAGCCCCATCGGCCACGGAGGCGGTCCAGCCGGCCGTCGCCCTCGGCCGAACGCAGTGACCGGCGGGCTCGACATCCGCCTCTGATCCCTTCGCGAAAGGAGCCTCACTCATGGACGTCACGCCCACCACCAGCGGCACCGCGGCCGCGAGCGCCACGACGAGCAAGAAGACGACCGATGCGGCCGCCAATGCCGTCAGCGGCGACTTCGACACCTTCCTGAAATTGCTGACCACCCAGATGCGCAATCAGGATCCGCTGAAGCCGATGGATTCGACCGAGTTCGTCGCGCAGCTCGCCGCCTTCTCCGGGGTCGAGCAGCAGGTCCGCGCCAACGACAGGCTCGACGACATCCTCGGCGTCCTCTCCGGCGGCAGCCCGGCCGGGCTCGCGGACTGGATCGGGCGCGACGTCAGAGTGGCGGCCAAGGCGGAGTTCGAGGGCACGCCGGTCGAGGTCGCGGTCACCCCCGAGGCCGGCGCCGACAGCGCGGTGCTGGTGGTGAAGAACGATTTCGACCAGGTGGTGGCCAGGGTGCCGGTCGCGGCCGATGCCGACACGGTGAGCTGGGACGGCAAGGGCGACACGGGCGGCACGGCAGCGAACGGGCTCTACAGCTTCACGCTCGAAAGCTACCTCGGAGATGCTCTGCTCGGCAGCCAGCAGGGAAAGGTGTTCTCGACCGTCCGCGAGGTCCGGATCGCCGACGGCAGCCCGATGCTCGTGCTCGGCGACGGCTCGCAGGTGCCGCTCGACGAGATCGGTGGCGTCCGCTGAGGGCCGCCCCGGATCGCATCGGGTCGATTCGGCGGCCTTGCGCGCGCGCAATTCCGGCTATCTATATGATGTAAAACGGATTAACATGTATTAATTCCGAATTGCTCACGCTACACGACACAAGCCAGCCGCTCCGCTCTTCCCGCACCAGCAACGGCACTGTCGGGCGCGAAGGGCAGCGGCCGGACCGCGGGGCTGGCGCGAAAGCGGCCGCCCCGGGGGGGCGGTTCGGCCGCTGCCCGGGCTGAAGCCCGGGCGGGACGGCTCGGCCGGCGCGCCTTGATCCATACTGTCGTGCAGTGTCCCGAGTTGCGCACCCCTCCTCCGTTGCAAGGCTGGAACCATCCTGGCAACACCGAAACTCGGCACTGCAAGACCTGCTGTGCGTCTGCTACACCCCGAACTCAGGCAGCGGGGAGTGCAGGCATGTCATTGAACGTTCTTTTCATCGGCGGCACGGGTCAGATTTCGCTCAGGTGCGTCGAGCGGGCCGTGGCCGAAGGTCACCGGGTCAGCGTGTTCAACCGGGGCACGCGCGAGGCGGCCCTGCCCGAGGGCGTGCGATCGATCGTCGGCGATAGCGGCGATGCGACGGCGTATTCCGCGCTCGGCCGGTCGAACTTCGACGTGGTCTGCCAGTTCATCGCCTTCCGGCCGGAGCAGGTGGCGCGGGACGTCGACGTGTTCGCAGGGCACGCGGGCCAGTACGTCTTCATTTCGTCCGCCTCGATCTACGAGAAGCCGCCGCGGCATCACGTGATCACGCGAGGACACCCCGACCGTGAATCCCTACTGGCCCTACAGCCAGGACAAGATCGCGTGCGAGGCGCTGTTGCGCTCGGCGCAGAACCTGCCCTGGACCATCGTGCGGCCGAGCCACACGGTCCGGACCGGCCTGCCGACGATGATGGGCGAGGGCCTGATGGTCGCGCGGCGGATGCGCGAAGGGCGACCGGTGCTGGTGGCCGGCGACGGATCGACCCCCTGGACGCTCACCCGGTCGGAGGATTTCGCGCGGCCGTTCGTCGGGCTGTTCGGCAAGCCCGAGAGCCTGGGCGAGGCGTTCCACATCACCTCCGACAACGCCTACACCTGGAACCAGATCTATGCCGCCATCGCCCGCGCCCTGGGGGTCGAGGCAGAGATCGTGCATGTGCCGAGCGACACGCTGGTGCGATACCACCCCGCCTGGGAGGGTCCGCTGGTCGGCGACAAGGCCTGGGCGGCGCTGTTCGACAATTCCAAGGTGAAGCGCGTCAGCCGGTCCGTTCCCGTGCGTCGAACCCCTCGACGAGGTCCTGGCCGAATCGATGGCGCACACCAGGGACCGTCTGGCCGAAGGCGACGGGGAAGCCGGTCCGCTCGACGATCTGGTGGACCGGATCGCCTCGGAGCAGTCCGCGCTGGGGAAATAGACCGATCGAGACCGGGCCGGACGCGAGCGCGCGCCAACGAATCCTTCCCAAACCGTCGCATCGACTGCATGTTTCCCGAAACTTTCAGGAGGAAAGATCGTGAGCACGCTACGCGACACTGGCGCGCAGACCCCCGCCGTTGCTGGTGGGATTGCGCCTTCCGCCCGCGCAAAGGGCTGGAACTCGCCCGCGGGAGGCCGCATTGCGGCCGCCCCGGGGGCGCGGGCGGCCGCAGCCCGGGCTCGGGGCCTGGGCGGGACGGCCGAACCCGCGCGCTTCTTCTACCCTGTCCGTGTAGTGCGGTCGTGAGACTTGCCGGTTGTGGGCTCATCGCGGCAGCTGCCATCGTTCTTGCGGGCGCGGCTCTGGCCGACCCTTCGCCGACACAGGCCGGGCGTGTCCAGGCCGCGCTGGACGGCTGGCTGGCCGAGCGTGGCCCGATCGAAGGCGTGACCGGCATCTCGGCCTACGTCAGCCTCGGCACCCCGGGGCCGAACATCGAGGCGTTCGCCGGCAGCACCGGCCGCGGCGCCGACGATCCGGCGGTCGACCAGAACACTCTCTTCGCCATGGGCAGCACCTCGAAATCGTTCGCCGCCGCGGTGATCCTGCTGCTCGAGGCCAAGGGGCGCCTCACGCTCGACGATACGGTCGGCATGTGGCTGCCGGAGTACCCGGCCTGGGGCGACGTCCGCATCCGGCGCCTCCTCAACATGACCAGCGGCATTCCGAACTATTCCGAGACCGAGTTCATCTCGCACGCCTGGGTCGAGGAGCCGAAGCGCAACCTCACCGCAGAGGAACTGATCGACGCGGTCTATCCGAAGGACGGCAACGCTTTGCCGGTCACCGAGGGCTATCACTACTCGAACACCAATTACATCCTGGCCGGACTGATTGCGGCCAAGGCCGGGGGCAAGCCGTATCCCGACCTGGTGCGCGAGATGATCCTCGAGCCGCACGGACTTCATTCGACCTTCTATTCGCCCGGCAGCTATCCCCCCGCGGTGATCGCGCGCCTGGCGCACGGCTACTTCGAGAACACCGCCTGCGCCGAGTACCAGCCGCCCGACTGCAAGGAGACCTGGAACAAGCCGCTGATCGGCAGGGACGTGCGCGAGGACAGCATGTCGTGGGCCCAGGCCGCGGGCGGCGCGATCTCCGACGCTCGCGACGTCACCCGCTGGATGCGCGCGGTGTTCGAGGGGCAGGTGGTGCCGGCGAAGCAGCAGGCCGAATGGCTGTCGATGATCTCGGTCAAGACCGGGGAGCCGATCGAAAAGCTGACCCCGGACGACCCGCAGGGCTTCGCGCTCGGCCTCGTCCGGATGCTCACGCCCGACGGGCCGATCTGGTTCTACCAGGGCATGACGCTGGGCTTCCGCACGCTCTACGTCTGGTTCGAGCAGGATGACGTCCTCCTCACGGTCCAGACCAACAGCCAGCCGAACGACGATGTGAACGAACTCCACACCGTCGCAACCGCGATCCACGCGGCGATCCGGGCGCCGTAGTCTCCGGGCCGCACCGGTCGGACGGCTGGCGGAGTGTTCCCTTCGCGGCGCGGGTGCTTCATACCGGGGCCCGCATGCACCTTCCGGAGCCTTGGGCTTCGGGCGTTGCCGGAGTTCGAGGACGCGAGACGCCATGGATCTGTTCGAAGACTCGAGGCCCGGCCAGAACGCCCCGGAGTTCACCGTTTCGGAAATCTCGGGCGCCGTGAAGCGGGTCATCGAGGGGGAGTTCGGCCGCGTGCGGATCCGCGGCGAGATCGGGCGGGTGTCGCGCCCGGCCTCCGGTCATCTCTATCTTGACCTGAAGGACGAGCGCTCGGTGCTCGGCGCGGTGATCTGGAAGGCCACCGCCCGGGGCCTCGCCTTCCGCCCAGAGGACGGCATCGAGGTGGTGGCGACCGGCCGGCTGACCACCTTTCCCGGCGCCTCGAAGTATCAGCTGATCATCGAGGAACTCGCCCCCGCCGGCGTCGGCGCGCTGATGGCGATGCTGGAGAAGCGCAAGGCGGCGCTCGCGGCCGAGGGGCTGTTCGATGCCGCCGGCAAGCGCCCCCTGCCCTATCTGCCGGAGCTGATCGGCGTGATCACCTCGCCGTCGGGCGCGGTGATCCGCGACATCCTGCACCGGTTGCGCGAGCGCTTTCCGCGGCCCGTGCTGCTCTGGCCGGTGACCGTGCAGGGCGAGCGCTGCGCCCCCGAGGTCGCGGCGGCGATCCGCGGGTTCAACGCGCTCGGCACCCGGGGTCCGGTGCCGCGGCCGGACCTGCTCATCGTCGCGCGCGGCGGCGGCAGCCTCGAGGACCTCTGGGGGTTCAACGAGGAGATCGTGGTGCGGGCCGCGGCCGAAAGCCGCATTCCGCTGATCTCGGCCGTGGGCCACGAAACCGACACGACGCTGATCGACCTCGCCGCCGACCGCCGCGCGCCGACCCCGTCCGCCGCCGCCGAGATCGCGGTGCCGGTGCGTCTCGAGCTGATCGCCGCCACCGCAGGCCTCGAGCATCGCCGCCGCAACGCGCTCGCCCGCACGCTCGCCCAGCGGCGGCAGCGCCTGCGCGATCTGTCGCGGGGCCTGCCGCGGCCCGACGCGCTGATCGCCGAGCGCGCCCAGCGGGTCGACGGCCTCGGCGTGCGCCTGCCGCTGGCGCTGATCGCCTTCACCCGCCACCTGCACCTGGCGCTCAGCCGCGGCGGGCCGGGCCGGTTCGGCGCCGGGCTGCTCGCCGTCGGCATCGAGAGGCGCCGCCAGCGTCTCGTCCGCGCCGAACTGGGGCTGCGGCCCAGGGCGATGCGCGCTCACCTGCGCGAGCGCCATCTGGCGCTCAGTCGCGGCGTGGCGGGACGGTTCGGCCCGCAGCTGCTGACCGGCGGCATCGAGCTCTCTCGCCAGAGACTGCTGCGCGCCGACCTCGGCCTGCGTCCGGCGACGATCGAGCGCCGGCTCGCCCGGCGGCGCGACGGCCTCGACAGCCGCACCGCGCGGCTGGCCCGCACCGGGGCGCAGCAGGTGCAGGCGGCTCGGGCGGGACTCGACGCTCTCGGGCGAACCCTGACGTCGCTCGACCCGCACAACGTGCTGGAGCGCGGCTTCGCCATCGTGCGCGACGGCAGCGGCGCGGTGCTGACCCGCGCCGCCGAGGCCGGCGGCGCCGCCGTCGTGGAGGTGGAGTTCGCCGACGGCCGGGTGCGCGCTCAGCCGGAGCGGCCGGCCGCCTCGGTCCGGCGGGCGAGGCCCGGCTCGGAACCCGGACCCGAGCAGGGGAGCCTGCTCTGAAGCCGAGGGCCTGTGCCGACCGGTCAGTTCGACAGGTTCAGCGCGACGAAGCGCGGCTGGCCGTCGCGGCGGACCAAGAGCAGGATCGAGTTGCGGCCCGCCCCCTCGGCGGCCTCGATGCGCGCCCGCATGTCGCGCGGCGTCGCGACGGCCTCCTGACCGACCTCGGCGATCACGTCGCCCTCGCGCATGCCCTTGGCGTAGGCGTCGGAGGTATCGTCGAGACCGGTGACCACCAGCCCGCGCTGGTCCTTGTCGAGCCCGAATTCCTCGCGCAACTGGTCGTTGAGGATGGAGACGGTCATGCCGAGCACCGTTTCATCCTTCGCGTCGGGCGCCGTCGACTCCGGCGCCCCTGGTGCCGTCGCGAGCGTCGCGTCCTCGAGAAGGCCGATCTCGACCTGAAGCGTCTTCTCCGCCCCTTCGCGGAACACCACCACATCGACGGTACGACCGACCTCGGTGTCGGCGACGATGCGGACCAGCTCGCGGGTGTCCTCGATGTCCTTGCCGCCGAACTTCAGGATCACGTCGCCCGACTGGATGCCGCCGGCGAGCGCCGGTCCCTCCGGCACGTCGGTGACGAGGGCGCCGGCGGCGGCGTCGAGCCCCAGCGCGTCGGCCACGTCCTTGTCGACATTCTGGATCCGCACGCCCAGCCAGCCGCGGCGGGCCTCGCCGTAGTTGCGCAACTGGTCGACCACCTCGCCGACCACCGCCGAAGACATCGCGAAGCCGATGCCGATCGAGCCGCCGTTGGGCGACAGGATCGCGGTGTTCACGCCGATGACCTTGCCGGTCATGTCGAACAGCGGCCCGCCCGAGTTGCCGCGGTTGATCGCGGCGTCGGTCTGGATGAAGTCGTCGTAGGAGCCCTGCAGCGTGCGGTTGCGGGCCGATATGATGCCGGCGGAGACCGAGAAGCCCTGGCCCAGCGGGTTGCCGATCGCCAGCACCCAGTCGCCGACCCGCGCCGCGTCGCTGTCGCCGAACTCGACGAACGGCAGCGGCTCGTCGCTCTCGACCTTCAGGAGCGCGATGTCGGTGCGGGTGTCGCGACCGACCACCGTCGCGTCGAGGTTGCCACCGTGGAACAGCTCGATCGAGATCTCGTCGGCGCTCTCGATGACGTGGTTGTTGGTGACGATGTAGCCGTCGGCGGAGACGATGAAGCCGGATCCGAGCGCGCTCGAGCGCTGCTGGCGGCGCGGCGCGTTCGGCTGACGGTCGAGGAAGTCGCGGAAGAAATCCTCGAAGGGCGAGCCTTCCGGGATCACCGGGCGCATGCCCTGGTCGACTTCGGCGACCGTGGTGGTGGTCGTGATGTCGACCACGGCGGGGCTCAACCGATCGGCCAGCTCGGCAAAGCTCTCCGGGATGAAGCGGGGACCGGGGTTCACCTCGAGCGGCCGCGATGCCGCACCATCGGTGGACTGCGGCGACGTCTGCGCCGCGGCGGGGGCGAACGCGAGCGTCAGCGCGACCAGCGAGGCCGGAATCGACGAAGCGGAAAGGGCGGGGCAGCGAACCAACGCGGGGTCTCCTCTGTCAGGGTCCGGGCGACGGGACACGGGCCGCCGGATATTCAGTCTGGGCCACGCGACGTATGGCGCAAATCACGCCTTCGTGCACGGTGGACGAGAATTTCACGCCCGAGCGACCCAGACAAGAGCGATCCCGACGGTGACGGCAAGCAGGCCGAGCAGGCGGCGATGCTCCGGGTCGAGCCGGGCGATCACTTCCAGCGCGTCGCGGAACTGGCTCGGCGCGAGCGCGAGCATCAGCCCCTCGATGATCGCGACCAGCCCGAGCCCGGCCAGGATGTGCTCAACCATCCGCTGGCGCTGGAGAACTCGCCGCCGACCCCTGCGCCGGCGCTTCCGGGGCGGGCGCTTCCGGGGCGGGCGCATCCGGAGGCGTGGCCGCCCTCGGCTCCGGGGAGTCGAGATAGTCGAAGAACGCGCTGCCGGGCTCGATCATCAGGGTCGCGTTGTCCTTGGTCAGCGCCCCCTTGTAGGCATCCATCGAGCGCATGAACGCGAAGAACTCCGGATTGGCGCCATAGGCCTCGGCGAGCACCTTGTTGCGCTGTGCGTCCGCCTCGCCGCGAATGACTTCGGCGTCGCGGCGGGCCTTGGAGACCAGCTCGATCGCGGTCCGGTCGGCCTGGGCGCGCACGCGCTGCGCGGCCTCGTTGCCGCGGGCGCGCTCGTCGGCCGCCTCCCGCTCGCGCTCGGCCTTCATCCGGTCGAAGGTGGCGACGAGGTTCTGCTCCGGCAGGTCGGCGCGCTTGATCCGGACGTCGATGATCTCGACCCCGAGGTCGCGCGCCTCGATGATCGCCGCGTCGCGGATCCGGTTCATCAGGCCCACCCGATCGGCCGAGAGCACCGACTCCGAGCGCACCGCGCCGAGCGCCTCGCGGACGTTGGCGTTCAGGATCGCCTCGAGCTTCTGATCGGCCGACGTCATGCCGCCCACGCCGACGGCGCGGCGGAACTGCGCCACGTCGGAGATCCGCCAGCGCGCGAAGGCGTCGACGATGAGCCGGCGATCGTCGAGCGGCGTGACCTCGAGGGCATTGGTGTCGAGGCCCTGGATGCGACTGTCGTAGTAGACCACGTTCTGGATGAACGGGATCTTGAAGGCGAGGCCGGGCTTTTCCTTGATGGCGCGGACCTGGCCGAATTGCAGCACCATCGCCTTCTGGCGTTCGTCCACGGTGAAGATCGCGTTCAGAGCCACGAAGCCGACCAGAACCAGCAGCCCGATGAAGATGGGAAGACGTCGCATCAGTTGGTCCCTTCGGTCGGCGCCGGCTCGGGCGCGCGTGTGAGCTCGTTGAGCGGCAGGTAGGGAACGACGCTCTGCGCCGCGCCCGACGGCGTGTCCATCAGGAACATCCGGACGCTGCCGAGCACCCCCTGCATCGTCTCGAGATAGAGACGCTTGCGCGTGACCTCCGGCGCCTTGACGTATTCCTTCTCGACCGCGGTGAAGCGGCTCGCCTCGCCCTCGGCGGCGTTCACCTCCTTGGCGCGGTAGCCTTCGGCTTCCTGCAGGATCTGGGCGGAATCGCCTCGCGCGGCGGCGAGGTTCTTGTTGGCGTAGGCGTCGGCCTGGTTCTGCAGGGTCGAGCGCTCCTGACGGGCGGCCTGGACTTCGCGGAAGCTGTCGATGACCTCCTTCGGCGGATCGGCCTTGTCGAAGTTCACCCGGACGATGTTCACGCCGGAGCCGTATTCGTCGAGAGTGGTCTGGATCAGATCCTTGACCTCCTGGCTGATCACGCCGCGATCGCGGCTGAGGATCGGCGAGAGCTGCGATCGCGAAACCACCTCGCGCATGGCGGACTCGGAGACGGCCTGGATCGTCGAGGTCGGGTTGGAGAGGTTGAAGAGGTATTCGGTGGGGTTCCGGACGTTCCACACCACCTGGAAGGTGATGTCGACGATGTTCTCGTCGCCGGTCAGCATCAGGCCTTCGCTGGTTCCGCGCACGGTGCCCGACCCGATCTCCTCGGTGTTCTCGCGTGTCACCTGCACGATCTCGTGAGTGACGATCGGCCAGGGGGCGAAGTTGAGCCCGGGCTGGCCGATGCAGTCGCCGCGGCATTCCCCGAAGGTCAGCTCGACGGACTGTTCCTCTGGCCGGACGCTGTAGAACGACATCAAGAACCAGAGGCCGACCAGCACCACGGCGAACAGGAGCAGCCCGCGCCGGCCGGCGCCACCACCACCGCCTCCGCCGCTGCCGGCGCCACGGCCGCCGCCGGACCTGCCCCCCATGAGCACCCGCAGCTGCTCCTGGCCCTTGCGGACGATCTCGTCGATGTCGGGCACCGGCGGCTGGCCGCCCGGACCGCCGCCGCGACCGCCGCGGTTACCGCGCTCGCCGTTGCCCCAGGGTCCGCGGCCACCGCCCTTCTTGTTGTCGTCGCCGTTGCCGCCGCCGCCTCCCCAGGGCCCGCCGTTGTTGCTGTAGGGCATCCGCGCTCCTCTTTCGTTTCTCGTCTGCGGGTTCCGGGGGCATGTGACCACTCACCCGCCGATTTCAAGACACCGCCGTCGCCGGCGCGCGCAGGGTGACCAGTTCCTCGGCCGCGGTCGGGTGCACGGCCATGGTGCGGTCGAAGTCTTCCTTGGTCGCGCCCATGCGCAGCGCGATCGCCGCGAGCTGGATCATTTCGCCCGCGGCATGGCCGACGATGTGAACTCCTAGCACCCGACGGGTGTCGGCCGCGACCACGATCTTCATCAACATGCGCTCGTCCCGGCGGCCGAGCGTGTTCCGCATCGGCCGGAAGCTGGTGCGGTAGATCTCGACCGGTCCGGCGCGGCGGGCCTCAGCCTCCGTCGCGCCGACCACGCCGGCCTCCGGCAGGGTGAAGATCGCGCTTGGGATCAGGCCGTGGTCCGAAGCGCGCGGCTTCGCGCCGAACACGGTGTCGGCGAACGCGTGCCCCTCGTGGATCGCCACCGGGGTCAGCGCCTCGCGATCGGTCACGTCGCCGACGGCGTAGATCGAGGGCACCGCCGTCTGCGACCACGCGTCGACGGCGATCGCGCCGTTCCCGCCGATGCCGACGCCGAGGTCCGCGAGGCCGAGGCCGTCGGTGCTGGGGTTGCGGCCGGTGGCGAAGAGCACCTGGTCGACGACGTGGCTCTCGCCGTTGTCGAGGCGCACCTTCAGCCCGTCGGGCGTTTGCTCGATGCCGGCGACGTCGCGCTGGATCTCGAGCGCCACGCCGCGCGCGCGCATCGCCTCGGCCAGGTGGTCGCGCAGGTCGTCGTCGAAGCCGCGCAGGATCTGGTCGCCGCGGTAGAGCTGGGTGACGTGGGTGCCGAGCCCGTTCATGATGCCGGCGAACTCGCAGGCGACATAGCCGCCGCCGACGATGACCATCCGCCGGGGTTGCGTCTCGAGGTCGAACATCTCGTTCGAGGTGATGCCGAACCCGGCGCCGGGGATGTCCGGCACGAACGGCGCGGCCCCGGTGGCGATCAGGAGGTGGCTGGCCGAGTATTCGGCCCCGTTGGCGAGCCGGACCCGGTGCGGGTCCAGCACCGTCGCGCGGGAGGCGTGCAAATCAACGCCGGCCCGGCGCAGCCTGTCGTGGTAGCCGGCTTCGAGCCGTGCGATCTCGGCGTCCTTGGCCGCGATCAGCTTCGTCCAGTCGAAGCGCGCGGCCTCGACGCTCCATCCGAAGCCCTCGGCATCCTCGAAGGCGTCGGCGAAGGACGAGGCGTAGACCATGAGCTTCTTCGGCACGCAGCCCCGGATCACGCAGGTGCCGCCGTAGCGATATTCCTCGGCGAGCCCGACCCTCGCGCCGGCCTCGGCGGCGACCCACGCCGCGCGGACGCCGCCCGAGCCGCCGCCGATCACGAAAAGGTCGAAATCGAAATCCGCCATCGAGCCCGCTCAGGCGTCCTGATTGCGCATCTGTTCGGCGATATCCAGCGGCTCGGCACCGCGGGCACCCGGGTGCCAGAGAACCTCGGTGGTCCCGTCGGCATGGCCGACGACCGCGCCGTGCGCCATGCCGATGAAGAGCCCGTGCTCGACCACCCCCGGCAAAGCGTTGAGGGCTGCGGCGAGCGCGGGCGGGTCGCCGATGCGCCGCAGATGCAGATCGAGAATGTAATGGCCTTCGTCGGTGACGAGCGGGCCCTTCGGCCCCATGCGCACCGTCACCTCGCGGCCGTCGACGTCCATCGTGGAGAGCAGGCGGGCGACCGCGTGGCGGGTCACCGTCCAGCCGAAACGCACGATCTCCACCGGCAGGGGAAAGGCGCCGAGATGGGTGACCTTCTTGCTGTCGTCGGCGATCACCACCATCCGCCCGCTGGCGGAGGCGACGATCTTCTCCTGCAGCAGCGCCGCCCCGCCGCCCTTGATCAGGTTGAGATGGGCGTCGAATTCGTCGGCGCCGTCGACCGTCAGGTCGATCCGGTCGATCTCGTCGAGGGGCCGCAGCGGCAGTCCCAGCTCCTTGGCGAGCCAGATCGTGGCGCTCGATGTCGCGACCCCGCAGACGTTGATCCCGTCTCGCGCGATCCGCTCCGAGAGAAGGCGCACGAACCAGCCCGCGGTCGATCCGGTTCCCAGACCCAACGTCATGCCATCCTCCACCATCTCGAGCGCGCGCGCAGCGGCCGCGCGCTTGGCGGTGTCGGCGAGGTCGAGCGACATTGGCAACGTCTCCGCTGGAGCGGTGGGTTGGGTTACGGCTTATAGGCGCATTGCCGGAGGTCCGAAAGGCGAATTGCCAGGCGACCGCCCCGCATTCCACCTGGCAGCGCCAGCCGCCAGCGGACTCCGAGCGCGGGATCCGGGGCTTCGCTCGGCCACTGCACCGTCCTGCCGATCCCCTCGACATCTGCAACGGGACGTCGCTTACTGCGGCGCGGCCCGGCGCCCGGGTCTCGACAGCAACGACATAGAGGGAACCACCGTATGAGAACGAGATACGTGATCGGCCTGCTGGCCGGCCTGGCACTCGCCGGTTGCGCCAACGGACTGCGGTCGAGCAGCGAAAGCGCGCAGGAGACACTGATCACCAGTTCCGCCACCGTGCAGGCCGTCGACCAGAGCACCCGCCGGGTCACCTTGCAGGACGACGCTGACGGCAACACATTCACCGTCACCGCCGGTCCCGAGGTGCGCAACCTCGCCCAGGTCAATCCCGGCGATCACGTCCAGATCGACTTCTACCGTTCGGTCGCGGCGAGCATGGCCGATCCCAGCGACACCGGCGAGAAGCAGACCGCGGTGCTGACGGCCCGTCCCGAAGAAGGGGCCAAGCCCGGCGGGCTCGCCGCCAAGAGCACGAGCCTGGTGGTCCAGTTCATCAGCTATGACAGCAACACCGCGCTCGCGACCTTCCGCACGCCCGACGGGCTGACCCGCCGCGCGGTGGTTCCGCCGGAGCTCCGCGGCTTCGCCGAAAGCCGTGCGCCGGGCGCCCGGGTGCTGGTCACCATGACCGAAGCGGTCGCCGTGACGATCACCGAGACTTCCAGCTGAGCCCACGCGCGTCCCGGAGCCGCTCGACCACCGGACCGAGCAGGTCCAATGGCAGGATCACCAGCATCCGGGGCGCGTCGAAACCAAGGCGCATCCGCCCGCCGAGCGCGGCATTGGACGTGCCGATCCGCCCGTCCGGCCGGAAGGCCAGACCCGCGGTCGGCCAGCGCAGTCCCTCCGACTCCGTCCCTCCGACCGGGGCCATCGGAAACAACGACACCGGCGTGCCCGGCGACAGCTCGAGTTCCAACACCGGCGGGCAGAGAAAGCAGATCTCTCTGCTTCCGATCAGGACCACCGGCCGGTCGGCGCTCTTCACCAGCGCGTTCATCGCCGCGAGTTGATGATCGAGCCGACCGCCGAGAAACCCCAGGCCGATGAACAGCGGCGCCCGGATCGAATAGAGGCACTTCTCGAGGTCGGTCGAGTCCTGCTCGGCGATCGGGTGCAGCGAAACGCCGGCCGACCGCAACGCCGCCGGGTCGCGCAGCGAATCCATATCGCCGATCACCGCGCGGAACGTCGCGCCCGCGGGCAGCTTCACATCGCCGCCCCCGTCTGCCGCCACCGCTTCGGGCGCGAGATCCAGCGCGAGGGCCAGCGCCTCGGTCTCGACGGGTCCGCCGCCGACGAGGGTTACCGGGCCGGCCGCCCGATAGAGGGTGCGGCTCACTGCCAGTCGCGGATCACGACGGCCGAAACGCTGTTCTTCGGCGAGCCGTCGATCAGCTTGTCGGAGTAGG
This sequence comes from uncultured Alphaproteobacteria bacterium, assembly GCA_963773555.1. Taxonomy (GTDB): domain Bacteria; phylum Pseudomonadota; class Alphaproteobacteria; order Rhodobacterales; family Rhodobacteraceae; genus Amaricoccus. Next base: position 54,478 of record CAVZCB010000035.1, on the reverse strand, counting down.
TCAGGTAGACCAGGGCATTGCGCGCCTTGTCGAAGAAGCGCACGACCTGAATGTGCTTGAACAGGATGCTCGCCCGGCGGGAGAACACCTCCTCGCCGTCCTCCAGGTCGCCGCGGAACTTCACTGCCCCGGTCTGCTGGCAGTTGATCGACGCGTCCGACGTGTCCTCGGCGAGGCCGAGGCTGCCCTTGATGCCGCCGGTGCGCGCCCGACTGATGAAGCAGGCGACGCCCTCGACCTTGGGATCATCGAACGCCTCGACGACGATCCGATGGTTGGCGCCGAGGATCTTGATCGCCGTGGTGACCTCGCCGACCTCCTCGGCCGCAGCGGTCGACAGACCCGACGCCATGATGGCCGCCGTCCATGCGGTCACGACGAGCGATCTCAGAAGATGTGGAGCGATGGTCGTCGGCCTCCCTGCGCCGAAGCCAGAGGCTTCGACAAACCCGCGTCGGGAGAACCTAGAACGACGAAGGCGCATTGACCACCGCTTTCGCCGCCTGCGGCGCGGCGCCTCTTCCTGAAGATTCCGGAGCGGAGTGATCTATCTGCCAACAGCGGCCGCTAACGATCCTGTCATACGGATGCCAAACGATGGTAAACTTACAAATCCCACTGCATTTGCCGATGGCGGCTATGCGCGCGACAAGCTGCGCGGCGCGCTGAATGGCAATGGGGACCGGGCGATCGAGATCATCAAGCGGTCCGATCCGCAAGGGCTTTGGGCTTACCGCGCCGCTGCGTGGTCGAGCGCACCTTCGCCTGGCTCGGACGATGCCGCCGCCTCGAAGGACTGGGAGCGCAGCGTCGAAAGCCTAACGGTGTGGGCGTTCGTCGCCAGCATCCGTGTCATGACCCGAAGGCTGGCAAGGTACTGCTGCATCTCGTGAACTTGGGATTCCGGCTCTGAGGCAGAAATCCGCCGGGTTCAACTGTAGGTCCTGGAGGTAGCGCTGGTCAAAATGGTATCGTCGCGTTATTTGACTTCATCCGCCCTGCGGAGTTGGTAACGTGGGCTCGGAAATCCCATGCACGCCCCGCTTCCACTCCCGTCACGGAGCACCCGATGATCATCAGCCACAGCCAATGGTTCATCTTGGTCAGTCGGCCGACGCGGCAGTTTTGTCTCCCGAGACCACTCTCTCTCTCGCCGGAGGACATCCCGACGCCGATCAGCGACGGCCAAAATTCAAAGGTCACCTTCTTCGTATCTTGGAGCGTTTCCAGATGACCGATGCGGGAACTGGAAATAGGGTAGGTGAAGAGCCCGTTGTTTTAGTGGCTGGCGCGGACAATCGCTTCTCTCTAGGTCTAACCGTTATGCTAAGGTCAGCATTGCGAAACTTGGACCCGTTGCGTCAGGTACATGTCTTCGTGCTCGACGGTGGACTGAGCGTCGAGAATCGAGAGCGTTGCCGCAGTAGCCTTTCGGCGGTTCGACCAGATGCCGAGGTCACATTCCTGCGTCCGGACATGGGTCGTTTTTCGTCATTTCCGATCAAACAGGAGGTTTTTTCGCCGGCAGTCTATCTTCGCTTGCTTATTCCTGAACTTATACCTGCGGCGTACCGTCGGGTGCTTTATTTGGACAGTGACATACTAGTACAGGGAGATATTGGTGAGCTCTGGGCATTGCCATTAGGAGATGAGCCGATTTGGGCGGCGATCGATGAGGGGCTTAGAGGCGAGCCCTACATTAGGGAGACTCTGAATGTGTCCAACGCTCCTAGAAATGCGCCATACTTCAACTCGGGCGTTATGTTCATAGACATTGTGAATTGGAGGCGGCTGCAGATTTCGGAGCGTGCCTTTTCCTACCTTAAGGAGTGGGGGCATCTTGGTTTGTGCCACGACCAAGATGCTCTGAACGCGGTTTCAGTCGGAGAGTGGGGTATCCTATCCCCGTCCTGGAACTTCCAGGTTCGGGGAAAGGACCTGCTCTCAACCGAGAACATCGCCGAGCGTCCCCCCAAGATAATCCATTTTCTTGATGTCAAGCCTTGGTACAGAAATTCTCACTGCGCATTCGAGGATGCCTTCAATAGAGAACTGTGGTCTAGCGGTTGGTACAGCACGTTCGAGGTTGTGCGGCGCCGATTTAGACATTGGCGTCGCAGTACCAAGGCGAAGCTGATGGGGAGAGCGGCTTAAACTCAGACAGCGCCAGTTCGAGCGAAGTTCCCGCGGTCTTCGCTGTCTTGACGAAAATGAACTTGCGTGCGTGGCTTATGATCATGACGACCTGCCGACCCTAGTGCGTGCCACCGAGCGACCCCAATCCGACTCACTGTTTCCGTTGAAGTGGATATAGGACCAGATGCCGGCAAACCAGCAAGCACCGTCCGCTCGGCGAGAGACCGCGCGACGTCTCGCTCAGACCGGTCATCCTCGACCCTCGTTGTCCGGCGCGTCGGGGTCGCGTCTGCCGACGCCGAGGAACACGAAGCGCAGCGGCAGCGCCCAGAGCAGCCCGAGGCCGACGTAGATCGCCAGTTCGGCCAGCAGCCCCGGCCGATCGAACAGCGCCACGACGCTCACCGCCGCGATGATATAGAGCGGCAGGCCGACAAGCAGGGACACGAGCGCCCAGCGCCGCCGCGTGCGCCAGCTCAGGCTCATCCGGCGAACGGGTCGGTCACGAGGATGGTGTCGTCGCGCTCGGGGCTGGTCGACAGCAACGCGACCGGGCAGCCGATCAGTTCCTCGATGCGGCGGACGTACTTGATCGCCTGCGCCGGCAGTTCGGCCCAGGACCGCGCCCCGGCGGTGGTCTCCGACCAGCCCGGCAGGGTCTCGTAGACCGGCGTCACCCGCGCCTGTTGCGCCGCCGCGGTCGGCAGGTAGTCGATCTTCACCCCGTCGAGCTCGTAGCCGTTGCAGATCTTCAGCTCCTCGAAGCCGTCGAGCACGTCGAGCTTGGTCAGCGCGATGCCGTTCGCGCCGCTGGTGGTGCAGGTCTGGCGCACCAGCACCGCATCGAACCAGCCGCAGCGGCGCTTGCGCCCGGTGACGGTGCCGAATTCGTGACCGGCCTGTCCGAGGCGCTCCCCGACGTCATCGGACAGCTCGGCCGGAAACGGGCCCTCGCCGACCCGCGTGGTGTAGGCCTTGACGATGCCGAGCACGAAGTCGACCGCGCCCGGTCCCATGCCGGTGCCGGTCGCGGCCATGCCGGCAATCGTGTTCGAAGAGGTCACGTAAGGGTAGGTGCCGAAGTCGATGTCGAGGAGCGCGCCCTGCGCCCCCTCGAACAGGATGCGCTTCCCCTCGCGGCGCTTTTCGGCCAGCACCTTCCAGACCGGCGCCGCGTAGCGCAGGACCTGCGGCGCCACCGCGACCAGCGCCGCCTTCAGTTCCGCCCGGTCGATCGGCACGGCGCCGAGGCCCTGACGCAGCGCGTCGTGGTGGGCGAGCAACCGGTCGAGCCGGGTCTCCAGCGTCGCGTCGTCGCCGAGATCGGCGACCCGCACCGTGCGCCGGCCGACCTTGTCCTCGTAGGCCGGGCCGATGCCGCGTCCCGTCGTGCCGATCTTCGCCGCGCCGGCCGCCTCCTCGCGCAGCCGGTCGAGATCCTGGTGCGGCGGCAGGATCAGCGGCGTGTTCTCGGCGATCATCAGGTTGTGGGGACCGATATCGACCCCCTGCCCCGCCAGCTTCTCGATCTCGGCCAGCAGCGCCCAGGGGTCGAGCACCACGCCGTTGCCGATCACGCTGAGTTTGCCCGCCCGCACGATTCCCGAGGGAAGCAGCGACAGCTTGTAGACGGTCCCGTCGATCACCAGGGTATGGCCCGCGTTGTGGCCGCCCTGGAAGCGGGCGATCACGTCCGCCCGCTCGCTCAACCAGTCGACGATCTTGCCCTTGCCCTCGTCGCCCCACTGCGCGCCGACGACCACCACGTTTCCCATGCTGTCGCGCCTCTCTCCCTTGGCCCGCGCGGTTATATCGTCCGATCGGGCCAGCCGAAACCGGCTTTTTCGGCGTCGGCTACCAGCGACGCGCCAGGTCCGGTGCCGGCTCCGCAGGGCTATGGCATATGACGACCCCGGGGCCGAGCCTGCGCGGGTGACGTCGTCCCGCCCGGCGCCCGACGCCGGGCAGCGGCCGCCCTCATCGCGGTCGGCCGCGGCCGGCGGGCAACCTTCCGCCACCGCGCTTGATCGAATGCGATTCCCCTGCCGGCTCCGCTACCGGCCGAACAGCCCGGCGAACCGCTCGCGCAGCAGGTTCTTCTGCACCTTGCCCATCGCGTTGCGCGGCAGTTCCTCCACGACCTCGACATGCTTGGGCAGCTTGAACGGCGCCAGCCGGTCGCGCAGGCGCCCCACCACGTCGCCCGGATCGCCCCGCGCGGTCAGCACCGCCACGACCGCCTCGCCGAAGTCCGGATGCGGCGCCCCCACCACCGCGCTCTCCACCACGCCGGGCAGCGCGTCGATCGCCTGCTCGATCTCCTTGGGATAGACGTTCAGGCCCCCGGAGATGATCAGGTCCTTGGCTCGACCGGCGATCGTGACATAGCCGTCGGCCTCGATCTTCGCCATGTCGCCGGTCGCGAACCACCCGCCCGGCCGCATCTCCTCCGCGGTGCGATCCGGCATCCGCCAGTAGCCCATGAAGACGTTCGGCCCCCGCACTTCCAGGCCGCCGACCTCGCCCGCCGGCAGCACCGCGCCGTCCGGCCCCGTCACGCGCAGTTCGACCCCCGGCAGCGCCGGGCCGACCGTTCCGGCGCGCCGCTCGCCGTCGAGCGGGTTCGACGCGTTCATCCCGGTCTCGGTCATGCCGTAGCGCTCGAGGATCCGCTGGCCGGTGCGCGCCTCGAACGCCTCATGGGTCGCGGCGAGCAGCGGCGCCGAGCCGGACACGAACAGCCGCATCCCCGCCGCCGCCTCGCGGGTCAGCCGCTCGCTCGCCAGCAGCCGGGTGTAGAACGTCGGCACTCCCATCAGCACGGTTGCCCGCTTCATCAGCCGGATCACCCGCTCCGGATCGAACTTCGGCAGCAGGATCATCCGCCCGCCGTTCAGCAGCATCAGGTTCAGCGCCACGAACAGCCCGTGGGTATGGTAGAGCGGCAGCGCATGGATCAGCACGTCGTCGGGGCCGAACCCCCACAGCCCATGCAGCGTCGCCACGTTCGACCACAGATTGTCGTGGGTCAGCATCGCCCCCTTGGAGCGTCCGGTGGTGCCGGAGGTGTAGAGGATCGCCGCCACGTCCCCGCCGCTCCGCTCGGCCACCTGCCGCTCGGACGGCAGCCTGGCCGCCTGGGCGACCAGCGTGCCCTCGCCTGCCGCGCCCAGCGTGAACACCCAGCCGCTGGCCGCCACCATCGCCGCCACCGTCGCATGCGCGGCGGGATCGCAGACCACCACCTTGGGCTCGGCGTCGCCCAGGAAATAGCCGAGCTCCGCCGGGGTATATCCGGTGTTGAGCGGCACGTAGATCGCGCCGGTCTGCAGCACGGCGAGATAGAGGCAGATGTTGCCGACCGACTTCTCGACCTGCACCGCCACCCGGTCCCCGGGCCCGACGCCGGACGCCGTCAGCAGCGCCGCGATCCGCCCCGCCCGCTCGAGCAGGTCGGCGAAGCTCATCGCCGCGCCGTCCTCGGTCTCGAGGAACGTCCGCCCGCGATCCGCGGGGAAACCGCCTGCCAGTCGCGCGAACAGGTTCATCCATGTCTCCGGGTGGGCTCCGGGCCGCGCCGGCGGCCCGGAGCTTTCGCTCTTCCGCGAGGTCAGTCCTCGAACGCCTTGTCGGTCACGGCGTGGGTCCAGGCGTCCTCGGGCTTCCTGGTGATCACCGGGTCCGAGCCGGCCGACAGCAGCGTCTCGACCGTGCGGTCGTAGTCCGCCGGATCGAGCGTTCCGTTCGAGCCCGCGGTCAGCTTGGCGATCTCGCCCATCATCTGCTTCTGGTGATGTTCGGTCTGCGCCCCGGTCTCGTCGTTGTCGAGCACGATCATCGCCGCGTCGTCGGGATGCTCCTCCGCCCACTTCCAGCCCTTCATCGAGGCGCGCACGAACTTCGCCATGGTGTCGACGAACGCCGGATCCTCAAGCCGATCCTGCAGCACGTAGAGCCCGTCCTCCAGCGTCGCCACCCCCTGGTCCTCGTACTTGAACACCGTCAGATCCTCGGGCTTCAGGCCGGCGTCGATCACCTGCCAGTATTCGTTGTAGGTCATCGTCGAGATGCAGGCCGCCTGCTTCTGCAACAGCGGATCGACGTTGAACCCCTGCTTCAGCACCGTCACGCCGTCCGGCCCGCCGTCGGTCGGGATGCCGAGCTTCGACATCCAGGAGAGGAACGGATACTCGTTGCCCCCGAACCAGACCCCGAGTGTCTGCCCCTTGAACTCGTCGGTCGAGGTGACGCCCGAATCGTTGCGGCAGGTCAGCTCCATCCCCGACGACTTGAACGGCTGGGCGATGTTGACCACCGGCGCCCCGGCCTCGCGCGCAGCCAGCGCCGAGGGCATCCAGTCCACCATCACGTCGGCGCCGCCGCCGAGCAGCACCTGAACCGGCGCGACGTCGGGTCCGCCCGGCTTGATCGTGACGTCGAGGCCCTCGTCGTCATAGAAGCCCTGATCCTGCGCCACGTAGTAGCCGGCGAACTGCGCCTGGGTCACCCACTTCAGCTGCAGTGTCACATCCTCGGCCCGCGCCGCGCCGCCCAGCATCATCGCCATCATCGCCGCCGCCGAGGCGCTGGCCATCCACTTCATCATTCCAGTCTTCTCCTTGTTGAAACGCTTCTGATTATCTCTGTGCTCACGCACGCTGCGACGGATGCCAGAAAGTCACCGCCCGCTCGACCAGCGCCACCGCGCCGTAGAACCCCGAGCCGACCAGCGCCGCCACCGCGATCTCCGCCCAGACCAGGTCGAGCTCCAGACGCCCGACCCCGGTCGAGATGCGAAATCCCATGCCGCGCGTGGGCGAGCCGAAGAACTCCGCCACGATGGCGCCGATCAAAGCTAGAGTCGTAGATATTTTCAATCCGTTAAAGAGGAACGGGGCCGCCGCCGGCAACCGCAGCTTGAAAAGCGTCGGCCAGTAGCCCGCCGCGTAGGTCCGCATCAGGTCCGCCTGCATCGGCTCGGTCGCCGTGAACCCCTGCACCGCGTTCACCAGCATCGGAAAATACACCATCGCCACGACCACCGCCGCCTTCGACTGCCAGTCGAAGCCGAACCACATCACCATGATCGGCGCGAGCCCGACGATCGGCAGCGCGCTGGCGAAGCTGCCGACCGGCATCAGCCCGCGCCGCAGGAACGGCAGCCGGTCGATCGCCACCGCCGTCGCCACCGCCGCGCCGCAGCCGATCGCGTAGCCCGACAGCGCGCCCTTCACGAAGGTCTGCGTCACGTCCTCGCGCAGCACCGCCCCGCTCGCCCCGATCCGCGCCGCAATCGCGCTCGGCGCCGGCAACAGCACGGGATTGATCTCGAACCCCCGCACCAACAGCTCCCAGATCGCCAGCAGCGTCACGCCGAACACCAGCGGCGGCAGCACCCGCAGCCAGCGGCTCGTCGCCCGCCGCGCCAGCCAGGCGTTCAGCGCCCATCCCCCCAGCCAGACCGCCAGCGCCGCTGTCACCATTGGTCGCACCGCGGCAGGACACGCGCGCCACCTGTGCTAAGAAAGGCCCGACTCGCCCTCCGCTCACGGCTCCGATGCCCCGCACCAAATCCCCTATGGCGCTCTCGCCCGCCGCTGCCCGCCGGCTCTGGCTCCGTGCCCAGCGCCTCGACACCCCCGCGCCATTCGGCGACGGCCCCGCGGCGACCCGCGCCGCCGTCGAGCATCTCGGCTACGTGCAGATCGACACGATCAACGTCATCGAACGCTCGCACCACCACATCCTCCGAACCCGCATCCCCGCCTACCGCCGCAGCGACCTCGACCACGCCCTCAGCGTAGAGAAATCGATCTTCGAATACTGGGCGCACGCGCTCGCCTACATCCCGACCCGCGACTACCGCTTCTTCATCCCCGAGATGCGCCGCTACCCCGACGGCCCCGCGAACTGGTTCAAGGGCGTCGATCCCGCCGACGTGCGCCGGGCGGTGGCGCGGGTCCGCCGCGAGGGGGCGCTCTCGATCCGCGACATCGACGACGACATCCTCGTCGACAAGGATCACCCCTGGGCCAGCCGCAAGCCCAGCAAGCGCGCCCTGCAACTGGCGTTCTTCGCAGGCAGCCTGACCATCAGCCAGCGCGTCGGCATGGTGAAGAGCTACGAACTCACCGCCCGCCACTTCGGCTGGGACAGGCCGCCGCGCCCGGCCACCGAGCGCCAGCAGCTCGACTACCTCCTCGACCGCGCGCTGCGCGCTCAAGGGCTCGTCAGCCTCGAGTCGATCTGCTACCTCGACGCTCCGCGCAAGGCGGCGATGGCGGCGCTGATCGAGGCGCGGGTGCGCCGCCGCCGCCTCATCCCCGTCAGCCTCGAGGGCGCCGGGCGCCAGGCGCACTGGATCCTCCCCGAGCACGCCGAGCCGCTGCCCGAGCCCGAGGCGGCGCCGGTTCATATTCTCTCGCCCTTCGACCCGCTGGTCATCCAGCGCAAGCGGCTCAGGCTGTTCTTCGACTACGATCACCGCTTCGAGGCCTATGTCCCCGCCGCAAAGCGCCAGTTCGGCTACTTCGCCCTGCCGGTGCTCGACGGCGACCGCATAGTCGCCGCCATCGACCTCAAGGCCGACCGCGCCGCGCGCCGGCTCCTGATCCGGCAATGGACCTGGATCGACGGCCCCCGCGACGGCGACCAGGCCCGCATCGACGACGCCCTCTCCAGCTTCGAGACGTTCCAGTTCGCAGCGTGACCACAGGCTTTCATACGGGTTTGCTAACCTGGAGAGCAGTCGTTTTCCGGCAACAGACGGAAAACCAGCCAAAAAACCGTGCGCGCACCGCGCGCTCATCATGGCGGCAAAAGCCGCCTCCCCCCGGGTCACGCCCGCCCGCCCATCGCCCGCGCCGTCACCCGCTCGACCAGCCCGATCACCCCGACCAGCACCGAGGCGAGGATCGCAGCCATCGCCAGCGCCGCCCAGATCTGCACCGTCTGCCCGTAGTAGCTGCCCGACAGCATCCGCGCCCCCAGGCCCGCCACCGCCCCGGTCGGCAGCTCGCCGATGATCGCGCCGACGAGGCTCGCCGCCACCCCGACCTTCAGCGAGGCGAACAGGTACGGCAGCGCCGCCGGCCAGCGCAGCCTCGCGAGCGTCTGTCCGCCGCTGGCGTTCCAGGTCCGCATCTGGTCGAGCAGCATCCGGTCGGGGCTCCGCAGGCCCTTCACCATCCCGACCGCCACCGGAAAGAAGCTGAGATACATCGAGATGATCGCCTTCGGCAGCAGCCCGGTGACGCCCACCGAGTTCAGCACCACGATGATCATCGGTGCGATCGCCAGGATCGGGATGGTCTGGCTGGCGATCACCCAGGGCATCACGCTCGCGTCCATCGTCCGGTCGTGCACGATCCAGATCGCCAGACCGATCCCGAGCCCCGCCCCCAGCACGAACCCCGCCAGTGTCGCCGAAAGCGTCACCCAGCCGTGATAGAGGAGGCTCCGCTTCGAGCCCGGCCGCACCTCGACCATGGTCTTCCACAACTCGGCCACCACCTGATGCGGCGCCGGCAGCCGTGGCCGCTCCTGGCTCCAGGTGTCCGCGACCAGCGCCGGCAGGCCCAGCGTCACCCCCTCGCGCTCCGCCCGGTCGTGGGCCCAGCCCGCGTTCAGCACCACCGCGAGCGCGTACCAGATCACCACGATCGCGGCGACCACCGTCAGGACGGGCAGGAGCGCGCCCCGGCGTCTCATGCCCTCTGCCGCCACCGGAGCCGCACGTCGGGCAACCCTTCCTCGTTCTCGCCATCCGTGCGCCCGGCCTCGACAAACCCCTCCCGGGCATAGAACCGCCGCGCGCCGTCGTTCACGGCGAAGGTCCAGAGCGTCAGCCCCTCCGGTCTCAGCGCCTTCGCCCGGTCGAGCAACGCCGCACCGATGCCACGCCCGCGCGCCTCCGGCGCGAGGTAGAGGCCGGCGACGAACCCTTCCGAATCGACCGCGAGAAATCCGACGACCGCGCCAGCCACCTCCGCCACCGTCACCGCGCATGTCGACATCACATGCTCGCGGTAGTGCCGTGCGACGTCGTCCGGATCGTGAACCCGAGGCATCCAGGCCGTCGCATCCACCCAATCGTTGAAGACCCGCGCGCAGGCGTCCGCATCTTCGCGCCGGACCTCGCGCAGCCTCACCTCAGACTTCATCGACCACACCCGACCGCAGCCCGTCGCGCACCCGGCCCGCGATCTCGAGAAATTCACCGCTTTCGCGGATGTGCAGCGGCCGTTCCTTCGGCAGCGGGCTCTCGATCACGTCCGTCACCCGGCCGGGGCGTGGGCTCATCACCACGATCCGCGTCGAGAGATACACCGCCTCCGGGATCGAATGCGTGACGAAGGCGATGGTCTTCTCGGTACGCGCCCAGAGGGCCAGCAACTCCTCGTTCAGCCGGTCTCGCACGATCTCGTCGAGCGCCCCGAACGGCTCGTCCATCAGCAGGATGTCCGCGTCGAACGCCAGCGCCCGCGCGATCGACGCCCGCTGCTGCATCCCTCCCGACAACTGCCACGGATACTTCTTCTCGAACCCGGCCAGCTCGACCAGATCCAGGACCCGCTTGGTCCGCGCGGCCCGCTCCGCCCGCCCGAACCCCATGATCTCCAGCGGCAGCCGCACGTTCGCGCCGATGGTGCGCCACGGAAACAGCCCCGCGGACTGGAACACGTAGCCGTAGGCCCGCGCCTCCCGCGCCTCGCCCGGGCTCATGCCGTTCACCGTGATCGTCCCGGCCGTCGGCGCCTCCAGATCCGCCGCCAGCCGCAGGAACGTGGTCTTGCCGCAGCCCGACGGTCCGATGAAGCTGACGAACTCGCCCTTGCCGATCGCCAGATCCACGTCGCGCAGCGCGTGCACCGGCCCGTCCGCGGTCTCGAACGTCAGCCCGAGGCCGCGCGCCTCGATCACCGGGCTCACGCCGTGCCGCCCCGCACGCAGGCCCAGGCCGCAGCGACCGCGCCGACCGCCGCTTCCGCGTCGGCCAGGGCGGTGCGCCCGGAGGTGACGGAGAACCGCAGGATCGACCGCCCCTTCCAGACACCCGGCGACGGGAAGCACACGCCATCCGCCTGTACCCGCGCCAGCAACGCCTTGGTCGCCGCATCGCCATCCAGCGTCGCGACCGCGACCTGGTTCAGCACCACGTCGTTGAGCACTTCGAGCCCCGGCGTCCGGCTCAGCCCCTTCGCGATCGCCCGCGCGCAGGCGCAGTCGCGCGCCACCATCTCGGCGATCCCCGTCCGCCCAAGCGCCCGGATCGTCGCCCAGAGCGGGAAGCCCCGCGCCCGCCGCGACAACTCGGGCGTGAAGTCTCCCGGATCCCGGGCGGTTCCGCCGACCGGCAGATAGCTCGCACTGATGCTCATCGCCCGCCGCAGCGCTGGCGCATCGCGCACGAAGACCACCCCGCAATCGTAGGGCACCTGAAGCCACTTGTGCCCATCCGTCGCCCAGCTGTCGGCGCCCTCGACACCAGTCGTCAGCGCCTCGATCTCCGGACACGCCCGCGCCCACAACCCGAATGCGCCGTCCACATGCACCCAGGCGCCCCTGTCCCGGGCCGCCTCGACGATCTCGGCGAAGGGATCGAAGGCTCCGGTGTTGATGTGTCCGGCCTGCGCCAGCACGATCGACGGCCCCGCCACGCCGTCCAGCGCCGCGCGAAGCGCGTCGGCCCGCATCGCGCCCTGATCGTCGGCGGCCACCCGCACGACCCGCTCGGCACCGAACCCCAGCAGTCGCAGACCCATGAACACCGTTGAATGCGCCTCTGCTCCGATGACGATCGTGATTTCCGGCGCGCCGTAGAGGCCCTTCGCTTCGACGTCCCAGCCGATCCGCTCCAGCACCGCGCCCCGCGCCGCCGCGAGCGCGATGGCGTTCGCCATCGTCGCGCCGGTCGTCAATCCGAACCCCGCCTCGCGCGGCAGATCGAGCAGATCGAGCATCCAGCGGCCCGCCACCTCCTCCGCCGCGGCGGCCGCCGGGGTCGGCACCGCCAGACCCGCGTTCTGTCCCCAGGCCGACGCCAGCCAGTCCGCCGCCACGCCTGCGGGATGCGACGCGCCGATCACCCAGCCGAAGAACCGCGGCGAGCACATCGCCATCAGCCCCGGTGTCGCGGCCTCGATCATCTCCGCGACGATGGCGTCCGCATCGCCCGGGTCCTCCGGCACCGGCCCGCCGAGCGCCGCCACGGCATCGGCATATCCCGCGGCCGGGCCGACCCGCCGCCCGGAGACCCCCGCGCGCCAGCCGATTGCCGCCTCCGCCGCCCGCCGCAGCGCCGCCGTCTCGGGCGCGGTCAGGTCCTCCATCACACGCCGCTCGGAATGTTGGTCGGATCGCGCTCGACCTTGCGCGGACTGTTGAGTTCCTTCCACGCCGACAGCGCCCGGTGCGGCGCGGAGAACGCCGGCCGGGAAATGAACTTCCCCCGCCCCGGCCGGGGCTGGCTGTTGCGCCCGTCCGCCCACACCACGTCGCCGCGCGACAGCGTGTAGCGCGCCTGCGCCGTCACCTTCATGCCCTCGAACACGTTGTAGTCGATGATCGACTTCTGCGTGCTCGCCGACACCGTCTTCGACAGCTTCGGATCCCAGACCACGATGTCGGCGTCCGCACCTTCGACGATCGCCCCCTTGCGGGGATAGACGTTGAGGATCTTCGCGATGTTCGTCGAGGTCGCGGCCACGAACTCGTTCGGCGTCAGCCGCCCGGTCTCGACGCCCCTGGTCCACAGCACCGCCAGCCGCTCCTCCAGCCCCCCGGTCCCGTTCGGGATCGACGGAAATCCCTTCAGTCCCATTCGCTTCTGCTCGGTGGTGAACGCGGCATGGTCGGTCGCCACCACCTGCAACGAGCCTGCCTGCAGCCCGGCCCACAGGCTGTTCTGATGCGCCTTGTCGCGGAACGGCGGCGACATCACCCGTCGCGCCGCGTAGTCCCAGTCCCTGTTGAAATACTCGCTCTCGTCGAGCGTCAGATGCTGGATCAGCGGCTCGCCATAGACCCGCATCCCCTTCTGCCGGGCCCGCCGGATCGCCTCGTGCGCCTGCTCGCAGCTCACGTGCACGATATAGAGCGGCACCCCGGCCGCATCGGCGATCATGATCGCCCGGTTGGCGGCCTCGCCCTCGACCTCGGGCGGCCGCGAATACGCATGACCCTCGGGACCGGTCAGCCCCTCGGCCATGTACTTCTCCTGCAGCGCCGCGACGATGTCGCCGTTCTCCGCATGTACCAGCGGCAGCGCGCCCAACTCCGCGCAGCGCTTGAACGACGCGAACATCTCGTCGTCCTCCACCATCAGCGCGCCCTTGTAGGCCATGAAATGCTTGAAGGTGTTGACCCCGCGCTTCACCACCGCGTCCATCTCGCGCCAGATCCGCTCGTCCCAGCCGGTTATTGCCATGTGATAGCCGATGTCGACGCAGATCTGGTCCCGCGACTTGCGGTCCCAGTCGTCCATCGCCGCCAGCAGGCTGCCGTCCTCCCCCGGCAGCACGAAGTCCACCAGCATCGTCGTCCCGCCCGACGCCGCCGCGAAGGTGCCGCTCTCGAAGGTCTCCGCCGCCGTCGTCCCCATGAACGGCATCTCGAGATGGGTGTGCGGATCGATTCCGCCCGGGATCACGTAGGCGTCGGTGGCGTCGATCTCCTCGTCGCCCTTCAGCCCCGCGCCTACGCCCGCGATCGTCTCGCCCTCGACCAGGACGTCCGCCTTCCACGTGCGGTCCGCGGTGACGACGGTGCCGTTCCTGATGACCTTGCTCACGCCGTCTTTCCTTTCCTCATGGTGACGGGCGCGCGCCCGTCACCGCATCCCCGGTCCGACCGGTCAGCGCATGTAGATCCCGACGTAGCGCGGCCGGATGACATTCAACGTTCCGTCCGACGCATCCAGCTGGTAGCCGCCGCCGAACCCGTAGGCCATCGCCGCGTCCCGGTCCCGGAACGCCCCGTCGTTGCCGTAGCCGGGTCCGAACATCGCCCGCGCCCGCACCACGCGCGGATACTCGGCCTCGCCCGCCTGCACCACCGAGCACGTCGGCACGCCCCGCCGCGGTGTCGCGTCCCGGGCCTGCGCCTCGTCCCCGAACACGTCGACGATCTTCGGCCCGCCCGGCACCACCTGCCGGCACCAGGTCAGCTCCCCCGACCCCGCATCCAGCACCCAGACGCTGTCCGGCGCGTCCGACACCACCCGGAACGGCGCCGCCCCGGCGCCCGTGGCCCCCAACGACACCATCGCCGCCACCGCGATCCCGGTCAGGTTCTCCATGACCTTGCTCATGTTCCGACCTCCTCGCCGGCGCGGCGGGCGCCCCCGTTCCCCCGGCCGGGCGCCCGTGCCCGGTAGCGAAGACCGACGGGCCAGCGCCGCCCGCTCTCGACAGCCTGCCCCGCTTCCGGCCTGCCACGCAAGTCCCCCGAACGCCGGGGGGAACTCCCACTCCCGTGCGCCTCGGGCTCCCGTCGCCGGACGGGGCGGGCGCCCCCCCATCCGGCATGTCCGGCGCGGGATCTCCGATGCCCTGGCGCCCTCGCCCCGTTTGGCTCACCTCTCAGCCCGCCGCCGCGCCGGGGAGCGCGGGCAGGTCGGGCGCGCTCAGGCCCTCGAACGGATCGCGCCACGCCGGAAGCTCTTCGATCCGCGCATACCAGCGGCGGACGGCCGCGAGGCCGTCGAGCGGAAGGCCGGCCACGTCGTTGAAGGGCAGGAACGTCGCCATGCGGAAATCCGCGTAGGACGGGGTGTCTCCGACCAGCCAGGTCCGCGCCGCGAGGTGCGACTCCAGGATCGGGGCCGAGTCGCGCAACAGCGCGAGCCCCTCGGCGACCCGACCCGGATCGATCGGGCCGATCCCGTACCGCTGCTTCGTGCCCCGCTCGAAATGCACGAGGTCGCAGGCATGGACGAAGTTGGCCTTGCCCCAGCTGATCCAGCGGATCATGTCCGGCTCCTCGTCGTCGAGCCGCCAGAAATTCGAGCCCACGTTCCGCGACAGCCGGCACGCGATCGCGTCGGCTTCCCACAGCGTGCCTCCGTCGTCTTCGAGGATCGGAATGCGAAGGCTCGGATTGAGCCTGGCGAACCGCTCGGCCTGCCCCGGCGCGAACGGCGCGGCAAACTCGAACTCGACCGGCGCGTCGAGGTGGCGCGCCGTCGCGACGGCCAGCCGCGGATTGGGATTTCGGCTGAAGTAGAGCTTCATCGCCCGTCTGGTTCTCCCGCGCCTCGAGGGGTGGCCCGGCTGCGAAGGTTCAGGCCGCTCCCTTCGCCGCCAGCCCGGCGGAGCGCGGCGGACGACAGGCTGAAACCCTCACTCCACGATCCCCGCCGTCTCCACCACCGCGTGGAGCAGCACGTTGACCCCCTTCTCCGCCCACTCCGGCGTGATCTCCTCCGCCTCGTTGTGCGAGAGCCCGTCGACGCACGGACAGAACACCATCGCCGTCGGGGCCACCCGGTTGATCCAGCAGGCATCGTGCCCGGCGCCGCTGACGATGTCCCGATGCGAATACCCCAGCCGCTCCGCCGCAGCCCGCACCGCGCTCACGCAATCCGGATCGAAGGCGACCGGGTCGAAATGCCCCGCCACCTCGATCTCGATCCCGAGCCCGAGCGCCGAGGCGACCTCCGGCGCCTCCGCTTCGAGCCTTGCCTTCATCGCGTCCAGCACCGCCTTGTCGGGACTGCGGAAATCCATCGGTGAACACCACCTTCCCCGGAATGACGTTGCGGGAGTTGGGATAGACGTCGATATGCCCGATCGCGCCGACCGCCGCCGGCTGATGCTCCATCGCGATCGCGTGCACCAGCTCGGTGATCTGTGCGAGGCCCCGTCCCGCGTTCCTGCGCATCGGCATCGGCGTCGAGCCGGTGTGGCTCTCCTTGCCGGTCACCGTCACCTGCAGCCACCACAGGCCCTGGCCGTGGGTCACCACGCCGATGTCCTTGCCCTCGGCCTCGAGGATCGGCCCCTGCTCGATGTGCAGCTCGAAGAACGCCTTCATCGGTCGTCCGCCGACCGGCTCCTCGCCCTTCCAGCCGATCCGTTCCAGCTCGTCGCCGAACGTCAACCCCTTGGCGTCCTCGCGTGCGTAGGCCCAGTCGAGCGCGTGCTCGCCCGCATAGACGCCGCTCGCCAGCATCGCCGGCGCGAAGCGCGTGCCTTCCTCGTTGGTCCAGTTGGTCACCACGATCGGATGCCGCGTCCGGACCCCGAGGTCGTCCAGCGACCGGATCACCTCCAGCCCGCCGAGCACGCCCAGGACCCCGTCGTACTTGCCCGCCGGTCGGCTGGGTGTCGAGATGGCTCCCGACATAGACCGGCGGCAGGTCCGGCTCGGTCCCTTCGCGCCGCGCGAACATCGTGCCCATCGCATCGACGCCCATCGTCAGCCCGGCCGCCTCGCACCACGACCGGAACAGCCGCCGACCCTCGCCGTCCGCGTCGGTCAGGGTCTGGCGGTTGTTGCCGCCCGCGACCCCGGGTCCGATCTTCGCCATCTCCATGATCGTCGCCCAGAGCCGTCCGCCGTCGATCTTGAGATTGTCGCTGGGCGCGGCCATGGCGGTTCCTTTCGTTCCGGGTGATCCTGCCTTGATAGGTCTGCGCGACAACGGAGTGCAAGTCCGGGATTTTCGCTGCACTTGGGCCGTTCCGCCGTTAAGCTGCACCGGGGAATTGGTGTCTCCGGGGAGGCGCCGGCAAAAAAGGGTCCAAGGGGAGGAAACCATCGCCATGTCACGTAACCAGACGCTGCTGGGGGCGCTGTGCCTGCTGCTGCTCGGCCTGCTCGTGGGCTACTTCGCCGGATCGGGCGGACCGAATCTCGATGACATCGACGCGGCAGTCGCCGCGCGCGTCGACGCCGCCGACAAGGCCAGCGCCGAGCGGGTCGCCGGGCTCGAGACGCGGATCGACGATCTCTCGACCCGCCTCGACGACATCAAGGCCCAGGTCGCGTCCGGTTCCGACGCGGTTGCCGGGGTCGGCGACAAGCTCGACACCGACGTCGAGAAGATCAGCTCGGACATCGGCGGGGTTGCCAAGTCGGTTGGCGATCAGATCGAGACGGCGACCGCGGCGCACCTCGCGGCGCTCGAAAGCGGGCTGTCCGGCCTCCGCGCCGATCTCTCCACCGGTTCGGCCGCCACGCCCGCCGACGAGGCGCCGGCTCCCGCCGCGGCGGCGTCCACCGCCGAGCCGACCGCCGCCGCCGAGCGCGGCACGGCGCCCGCAGGCCAGAGCGCCGGCGAGACGGCGGAGTTGTCGGACGGTGCGATCCGGGTGTTCGTCTCGCGGGTCGACGACTCCGCGGGCACCGCGCGGCTCAACATCAACGGCACCAACGCGACGCTCGGCTCCGGTCAGTCGCAGACCTTCACCGCGAACGGCTCGGATTGCCGCGTGACGCTCGCCGCCATCGACCGCGGCCACGTCGTGCTCGCCGGTGGCTGCGGCGGCGACCTGCCGGAGCCGGAAGGAACCGCCCCCGGCAACACGGTCACCCTCGGCGACGGTGCCGCGCGGGTGTTCGTTTCCGGCATCACCGGCAAGGGGGCGCGGATCGCGATCAACGGCGTCGAGAGCCACACCGTCGCGGCCGGAGAGTTGGTGGACGTGGGCGACAAGGGCTGCAAGGTCACCGTCAAGAGCATCGACCGGGGCCACGTGGCGCTCGACTACGCCTGCGGCTCCTGATCCGGGCCGACCGCCCAACGGGCACAGGCGACGCCGGTCGCGTCGCCTGGCGCCATCACCGGTCCACGGGGAACGTCGTCATGATGTCCCGCACCTGCTCGTCGCTGAGCAGAACCGGGTTGCATCCGCGCAGCAGCAGCGCGAGGCGGGCGGTCTCCTCGAGTTCCTCGATGGCGTGGACCGCCGCCTCGAGGTCGCGGCCGGCCACCACCGGCCCGTGGTTTGCCAGCAGGACGGCGGCCCGGCGACCTTCGAGTTCGCGCACCGCGTCCCCCATGCCCGGGTCACCCGGACGAAAGTACGGCAGGAGCTTCACCCGACCGAGACGCATCACCGAATAGGCGGTGAGCGGCGGCAGGACATTGTCCGGATCGGTCTCCGGCAGCATCGACACGGCGACAGAATGGGTGGAGTGCAGATGCACGACCGCGCCGGCGCCGGCGCGGGTGTCGTAGAACGCCGCGTGCAGCGGCATTTCCTTGGTCGGCGGGTCGCCCGCGACCAGTCGTCCGGTCTCGTCGAAGCGGGAGAGACGCGCGGGGTCGAGCCTGCCCATGCTCGATCCGGTCGGCGTCACCAAGAGGCCGCCATCCCCGGTCCGCGCCGAGATGTTGCCGGACGCACCGGAGGTCAGGCCGCGGTCGAAGATCGATTTCGCCATGCCGCAGATCGACTCGCGCAGGCGGGCCTCGGCGGTCACGGCCGACCCTCGAGCACGCGCGCGGCGGTGGTGAAGAAATCCGCGTCGCCGAAGTTGCCGGACTTCAGCGCCAGAGCCAGATCGCCGGCGCGCATGGCGGGGACGCCGGGGGCGATCTCCGGGCCGAAGGCGAGCACGTCGAGGCCCAGCGCGGTGACCACCGCCCCGGATGTCTCGCCGCCGGCGACGATCAGCCGGGTCACGCCCCCGGCGACCAGCCCGCGGGAGACGTCGGCGAACAGCGTCTCGATCGCGGCTGCCGCCTTCTCGCGCCCGTGCTTCGCCTGAGCGGCCCGGACCCGCTCGGGCGCCGCGGACGAATAGGCGAGCGGCAGATCCTCCTGCGCCAGCAGCCAGTCGGTGACCTCGCGGGCGGTCGTCCTGCCGGCGACGACCGCGTCCACGTCGAGCTCCAGCGCCGGGTGGCCGGCGCTGCGATGGCGCTCGACCTGGGCGCGCGTCGCGACCGAGCAGGATCCCGACAGGATGGCGCAGGGACCGGGGACACCCGGCCAGACGCCGCCGCCGCCGGACAGCAGCCCCTCGCGGCGGAAGTTCTCGGGCAGGCCGAGCGCGATGCCCGAACCACCGGTGAGCAGGGGCAGGCCCGCCGCCGCCCGGCCGATCGCCATCGAGATCCGCGTCGCGGATCGCGTCGACCACGACCAGCCGCCGTCCGGCCGCCGCCTCCGTGTCGAGCCCGGCAAGGATGGCATCCGGCCCCGCCGCCACCGTCTCGAACGGCACATGCCCGACCCCGAGGTCGGTCTGGAGCGCGAGCCAGCGGCGGATGTCGGCGTCGGTCATCGGCGTCAGCGGGTGGTCCTGCATGCCGCTCTCCGACAACAGCACGTCGCCGACGAAGAGATGGCCCTGGTAGACCGTCCGCCGCGCGGTCGGAAACGCCGGGCAGACGATCACCCGGTCGGCGTCCAGCGCCTGCGCCAGTCCCGCGGCGACCGGGCCGATGTTGCCTTCGGGGGTGGAATTGAACGTCGAGCAGTACTTGAACAGGAACTGGCGGCACCCCTGCCCGCGCAGCCAGTCGAGCGCGGCCAGCGACTGCGCCACCGCCTGCGCCGCCGGGATTGTGCGCGACTTCAGCGCCACGATCCCGGCCTCGACGTCCGCCTTCGCGGGTCCATGCGGCACGCCGTCGTACATGCTGACCCGCATTCCCTGCTTCGACAGGGTGTTCCCGAGATCGCTCGAGCCAGTGAAGTCGTCGCCGATGCACCCGAGCAGCATCACTCGTCCCCGGGAAGCTCGAGGCCGGTCAGGTTGGCGAGCATCCGCGCGACCGAAGCGTCGTCGTCGCGTCCCATTCCGGCAGCGGCGGTCATGAGGAAGAGTTGCAGCGCGCTCGAGCCCAGCACCGTGGGGAACTTCGCATCGCGGCCGATGTCCTCCACGATCCCGAGGTCCTTGGTGAAGATGTCCACGGCACTGCGCGGCGTGTAATCCCCTTCGAGGATGTGGGGCACCCGGTCCTCGAACATCCAGGAGTTTCCGGCCGACGCGGTGATGACCTCGTAGACCTTGGCGAGGTCGAGCCCGAGCCTCTGCGCCAGCGTGACCGCCTCGCAGGCCACGGCGATGTGCACGCCCGCGAGCAGCTGGTTGACCATCTTGAACGACGCGCCGATGCCCGGGTCGTCCCCGAGCCGGTAGACCGTCTTCGCCACCGCCGCCAGCACCGGCTCGGCCCGCTCGAAGGCCGAGGGCGAGCCGGAGGCCATCACGGTCAGTTCGCCCGAGCCCGCCCGCTTCGCTCCGCCGCTGATCGGCGCGTCGAGATAGTGCAGTCCGGCCGCCTCCACGGCTTTGCCCAGCCGCCGCGCGTCGCCCGGCGCCATCGTCGCGCAGGAGACGACGACCGCTCCCGGCGCCATCGCGGCCACGCCACCGCCCTGCCCGAGAAGCACTTCCTCGGTCTGTGCCGCATTGACCACCACGGTGACCACCGCATCCGCGCCGCGCGCCGCCTCGGCCACGCTGGCGGCGATGCTCCCCCCCTCGTCGGTGACGCCGCCCGAAGCCATGATCGGACACGTCGTAGCCGCGGACCGTTGCGCCCTGCCGCAGGAGCGACAGCGCCATCCCGAGCCCCATCGAGCCCAGCCCGATCACCGCCACGGTGGGTTTCATCGGCTTCCCCCTCATTGCACGCAAGCTCAGTCCTGGGCGGTTTCCTTGAGCCGCTGCGCATAGACGTTGATGATCAGCGCCGCCAGCAGGATCAGCCCCCGGATCAGGATCTTCACGAACGGGTCGATCTGGATGTGATCGAGACCGTTGTAGAGCACCCCGAGCACGAACACGCCGACGATGGTGTTGACGATCCCGCCCCGTCCGCCGAACAGCGAGGTGCCGCCCACCACCACCGCGGCGATCGCGTCGAGCAGGTAGGGGGTGAACTCGTTCTGCTGGGCGCTGCCGAAGTAGGCGACCCCGAGCATGCCGGCGATGCCCGAGCAGACCGCGCCGATCACCAGCACCGAGCCCACCACCAGCTTGACGTTGACGCCGGAGTATTCCGCCGCCTCCCGGTTGCCGCCGACCATGTACACGTAGCGGCCGAAGCGGGTATAGGTGAGCACGATGTGCCCGACGAGCAGCATGGTCGCCGCGACGACGACGATCCACGAAACCCCGAACACACTTCCCGACCCGAGCGTGGAGATGATCGAAGGCACGGCATAGGCGATCTGCCCGCGCACCAGCATCGCCGAGATCCCGTCGGCGATCAGCATCATCGCCAGCGTCATGATGAAGGACGGGATCCCGATCAGCGTGACGCCGAGCGCGGTCACGAGCCCGAGCCCGGTGCAGGCGAGCAGGGCCAAGATCACCGCCGCGAATCCCGGCAGCGGCAGGTTGGCGATGTTGACGTAGGACTCCTGCATGGTGAACCACGCCACGACGATGCCGGTCACGTTGGCGACCGACGCCACCGACAGGTCGATCTCGGAGCAGAGGATCACGAAGGTCAGCCCCACCGCGATGATCGCGGTGATCGAGGCCTGGTTGAGGATGTTGAAGAAGTTCGCCGTCGTCAGGAACGACGGGCTCGACAGGCTGAAGAAGATCACCAGAAACAGCAGCGTCGCGAACGGCGCGATGTTGCGCATCTGGTCCTTGACCCAGCGCGACACGCTGCGTTGCCTCGAGACATCGCTTTCGGCCACCAACGGCTTGCACTCCTCTCAGGCTGCTTCCAGCAGCCGGTCCTTGCTTACGACCTCGTCGGCGAACTCGCGCACGATCTGGCCCTTCTTCATCACCAGAACCCGGTCCGCCAGCGACAGGATGGTCTCGGGCTCCGTCGAGACCACGACGATTGCCATGCCCGCGTCGCGAAGGCCACGCACGATCTGCACCACGTCGTCCTTCGCGCCCACGTCCATGCCGCGGGTGGGCTCCGACAGGATCAGCACCTTGGGCGCATACGTCAGCCACTTCGCCAGCCCGACCTTCTGCTGGTTCCCGCCCGAGAGGTGCCCGAGCAGCGTGTCGACGCTGGCGGTCTTGATGTTGAGGCTGTCGACATGCCGGGCGGCGATGCCGCGCTCCACCCCCGGTCTGAGCCAGAGGCGCGAGATGCGCCGCAGGATGCTGATCGTGGTGTTCTTGTAGATCGGCTCGTCGCCGAACAGCATCGAGCGTCGGCTCTCCGGCACGAAGGCCAGCCCCGCGCGCGCGGCCGCTGCGGTCGAGCGGAATTTCACCGGGGCGCCGTCGAGCACGATCACGCCATCGGTCCGGAGCTTGCCGAACAGCGCGCGGGTCAGGTCCAGCAGGCCGCAGCCCATGAAGCCGTAGACGCCGAGGATCTCGCCGGCGTGAATGTCGAGCGAGACGTCGCGAAGCGCCTGCCCCCGGGAAAGTCCGGTCGCCCGCAGCACCACCGGCGCCTCCAGCTTCGAGTGAAGCGCGAACTCACCGGTGTAAGTCTCGCCGAGTCCTTCGTGACCGGCGCCGATCATCCGCTCGATTATCCAGAGCTTGTCGATCTCGCCGGCCGGGCTCGACACGATCTTCTCGCCGTTGCGGAAGATGGTGACCTCGTCGGAGATCCGCAGGATGTCGTCGAGGAAATGCGAGATGAAGATGAAGCTCCGGCCCTGGGTCTTGAGCCGGCGCAGCACCTCGAACAGCCGCTCCACCTCCGGCGGCGACAGGGCCGAGGTCGGTTCGTCGAGGATGACGATGCGCGCGCCCGAGAACAGCACGCGGGCGATCTCGATCAGTTGCTGGAGCCCGATCGACAGCGACCCGATGCGGGCGCGCGGATCGACGTCGATTCCGAGGCCGGACAGGTGCTCGCGCGCCACGCTCACCATCCGCTTCCAGTCGACGATTCCGTTCCGGGTCGGCTGCGCGCCGAGAAACACGTTCTCCGCGACCGAGAGGTCGGGAACGATCGACAGCTCCTGATGCACCATGCCGATCCCGGCATCGAGCGCTTCGCGCGACGACCGGAAGGAGACCTCCTTGCCGTTCACCCGCATCACGCCGGAATCGCTGGTCTGAACGCCGGCGATGATCTTCATCAGCGTGGACTTGCCGGCACCGTTCTCGCCGACAAGCCCGTGGATCTCGCCGGCGCGCAGATGAAAATCGACGTTGCGCAGCGCGTGAACCCCACCGAACGATTTCGAGATCCCCGTCATCTCCAGAAGCAGCGGCGAAGCGGCGTCGGTCACGGCGCCTGCCATGTCGGTGCACGGATGAAATGCGTCAAGATCGCGGGCCTCACGTCACTTGGGGTCGTGAACGGGGCATGCCGCCAGCCGTGACGGGCGGCGGCATGCCCGGATTCCGGTCAGATCAGGTAGTGGCTCTCCATCCACAGCATGCCTTCGGCATTGTTCTTGGTGACCACCGGGCCGTCGGTGACGATGTTCTTCGGGATCCCCTCGCCGGTCTTCTCGCCGGAGACCGCCGCCACGCCGGCGACGATGGCACCGCCATGGATGCGGCAGGACGGGTTGCGCACCGTGCCGAGCATCCGCCCGTCGATGACCGCCTCGATCGCCGGCGGCATGGCGTCCACGCCACCGACCAGGGTCTCGGTGCGATTGTGCCGCTTCATCACTTCGAGCGCGGCAAGCGCCATGTCGTCGTTGTGGAAGAAGGCGCCGTTGATCGTCGGGTACTTTGTGAGCAGCGTCTCCCAGATCCGCGAGACCTTCGAGACGTCCCAGTCCGCCGGCTGCGTGTCGAGAACCTCGATGTCGGGAAAGTTCTTCACCACCGCCTCGAAGCCCCGCGCCCGCCCCTGCGCGCCGGTGTGCCCGAGCGCGCCCTGGGTCATCACGATGGTGCCCTTGCCGCCCATCGCGCTGACCAGCGCCCCGGTCATCGCCGCGCCCATGAACTCGTTGTCGGGCGCGAGGAACGAATGGACGTCGATCTGGTCGAGCGGCGCGATCAGCGTGTCCATGTCGATCACCGGGATGCCGGCGTCGATCATCTTCTGCACCGGCGCGGTCAGCGTGCCGATGCCGAAGGCCTGGATCGCCACGAAGTCCCAGTCCTGCGACGCCATGTTGTCGATCGCCGCGCGCTGCTTCACCGCGTCCAGCTGGCCGTCGAACCAGGTGACGTCGACGTTGAAGAGCTTGCCCCAGTATTCCGCCGCTTCCTTGCCCTGCGCGCACCAGGTCGCCTGCAGGCCGGCATTGGAGAACGCCGCCTTCAGCGGCTTCTCCGAGGCGCCGACCGCCATGGCGGCCTGCGCCATCGCCGGGCTGACCCCGAAGCCGCCGAGGACGGCGGCGGCAGCGGCCGCGGTCCCGCCGGCCGCCTTGAAAAAGTCGCGGCGAGACCGCGGCGTAATGATCTTGTCGTCCATGTTAGCTTCCTCCCTGGATTTTCGCTCCGACGCCGGATGCGCGTCGGAGCTTCTTTGGTTGTGGCGTCAAGCTATTGCGATGTTCGTTGAGCCGTCAAGCACCATGATTTGCGAAGCGAGGTCTATCTCATTGACGGATCTCGGGTCTGGCCCTCGCGCCGGTCCCCCGCATCGCCTCCCCGAGCTCCCGCACCACGGTTCGGGCGTAGGACCGCGGCACGAGCAGCTCGATATCCGTCGCTCCCGCCACCAGCAGCGCGGGAACGTGGCCCAGCATGCTGCGCGCCATCGCGCCGGAGGGAAAGGCGGCCGGGTCGAGATCGAGCGGCACGAGGCGCGACAGCGCCGCGCGCGCTCCGGGACCGCCCAGCGCCAGTCCCGCCCAGCCGTCGCCCTGCTCGGTCACCGCCGCGCTCCCCGCGAGCGCCGCCACGTCACCGCCTTCCAGAAGCCACTGTCCGATGGCGAAGGGCAGCACCCGCCCGCCCGGGATCTCCGCGACCCGACCGAACGCCGGAAGCCCGGCGCCCAGGGCGGCAGCCACCGCAGCCTCCCGCCCGGCGAAAGGCGCGACCGAGACGCGCCGGATCGCCGGCAGTGCCGACAGCCGGCAGCCGCCGGCGTCGAGCGGCAGCCCGAGCCCGTCGAACGCTCCGGCGGCGGACAGCTCAGCCACGCAGCCGCCCTCCCTCGGGATCGACGAAAACCGGCGACACCACCTCGCACGCCACGTCGCTGCCCCGGAGCGCGCAGACCGCACGCAGCCTCGCGCCGATCCGCGCCCGCCCGTTCACGACGAAGCCGAGCGCGATGTCATGCCCCAGCGTCGGCGAGAAGCAGCACGAGGTGACGTAGCCGAGGTCGTTCGCGGCCGTGAACGCCGCCCCGGTCTCGAGCACGTGCGCCCCGGCCAGCAGCCGATCCTCGCGATCCACCGGCCGCAGCCCGACCAGCTGCTCGCGTTCGGGTCCGGCCATGCCCTCGCGCGCCGCCCCCGCCTTGCCGATGCAGTCCTTGCCCTTCGCGACCATCCGCCCGAGCCCGAGATCGTCCGCCGTGGTCCGGCCGTGCAGCTCGGCGTGGGTCAGCAGCCCCTTCTCGATCCGCAGCACGTTCAGCGCCTCCATGCCATAGGCGCCGCCGCCAAGCCCGCGCGCCCGCTCGGTCAGCAGCGCGAACAGCGCCGCCCCGTAGCGCGCCGGCACCGCGACCTCGTAGGCCTGCTCGCCCGAGAACGAGATGCGGAAGAGACGGCCCGCGACGCCGCAGACCTCGGCCTCGCCGCAGGCCATGAACGGAAAGCCCGCATTGTCGACCGGCGCCGCCAGCAAACCGTTGACGAGCTCGCGCGAGCGCGGGCCGGCGACCGCGAACTGCGCCCACTCCTCGGTGACCGAGATCACCTGCGCGTCGAGGTCCGGCCACAGGCACTGCAGGCAGAACTCGAGATGCGCCATCACCTGCCCCGCCGCCGCCGTCGTCGTGGTGAGAAGGAAGTGCGCCTCGCCCAGCCGCGCGACGGTTCCGTCGTCCATGACGAACCCGTCGTCGCGCAGCATAATCCCGTAGCGCACCCGGCCGGGCCCGAGCGTCGAGATGGTGTTGGCGTAGACCCGGTCGAGGAACCGGCCGGCGTCCGGCCCCTGGACGTCGATCTTGCCGAGCGTCGTCACGTCGCAGACCCCGACCGTGCCGCGCACCCAGGCCACCTCCCGATCGCAGCTCTGCCGCCAGTGCGCCTCGCCCGGCTCGGGGAAGAAGCCGGGCCGGTACCACAGCCCCGCCTCGATCATCGGAGCACCCGCGGCGGCGATCGGTCCGTGCGCCGGGGTGAACCGCTGCGGCGCGAAGCCCTCTCCCGCACCGCCCGCGCCGAGCGCCGCGATCGGGACCGGCACGAAGGGCGGCCGGAAGGTCGTGGTTCCGGTCTCGGCAATACCGCGGCCGGTCAGTTCCGCCAGCACCGCAAGCCCGGTGACGTTGGCGATCTTACCCTGATCGGTGGCCATGCCGAGGGTGGTGTAGCGTTTCATGTGCTCGACCGAGCGGAAGTTCTCCCGCGCCGCCAGCGCCACGTCCTTCACCGTCACGTCGTTCTGGAAATCGATCCACGCCCGCCCCGTCGCTCCGGTCACCTGCCAGAACGCGGCGACCCGTGGCGGCGCATCCTCGGCGCTCGGCACCTCCGGCGTCGGCCCCCTCACTCCGAGCTCGTCGAGCGCCGCCAGCGCCGCCTCCGCTCCGCTCGTCAGCGCGCCGTGGGTGGACAGAACGCCGGCGGCGGCCCCGGCGACGCGCATCCCGGGCACCGCATTCTGCGCCGGCACGAAGGCCGCGAGACCCTGGTCCCAGACCGGCCGCGCCCCCAGGTGACAGGTGAGATGCAGCGTCGGGTTCCAGCCGCCCGCGACCGCCAGGCAGTCCGCCCCGATCCTGTGCTCGTGCCCGCCGTGTCGCACCCGCACCTCACGCAGGCCGCTCCTGCCCCGCGTGCCCGTGACGACGCCGCCCGCAAACCCCTGCCATGGCCCGTCCGCCAGGGTCACCCCCTCGCGCACGTCGATCAGCGCCGCCACCTCGACCCCGGCCGCCGCCAGAATCCGCCGCCGTCCGCCACCCGTCGTCGCCGGTCGTGAACACCACCGCCCGGCGCGGCGCCACCGCCCAGCGGTTCGCATAGGCCCGAACCGCCCCCGCCAGCATCACGCCGGGCCGGTCATTGCCCGGAAACGCCACGGACCGCTCGATCGCCCCGGCGCAGAGCACCGCCCTTCGCGCGGCGATCCGCCAGAAGCACAGGCGGGGCACGGCGTCGGGCTCTGCCACATGCTCCGCCACCCGCTCGAGCGCCCCGTAGGTGCCGCCGTCATAGGCGCCGGTGACGGCGGTCCGCACCATCACCCGCACGTTCGGCAGCGCCGCGAGCTCCGCCGCCACCGAGGCCGCCCAGTCGGCCCCGCCCTGCCCGCCGACCTCCAGCCGCTCGGCGTTCAGCCGGCCACCGGGCAGGAAGTCCTCGTCCGCCAGGATCACCCGCGCGCCCCTCCGTCCGGCGGTCAGCGCCGCCATCAGCCCCGCCGGCCCCGCGCCGATCACCAGCAGGTCGCAGAACCCGAACGCCTTCTCGCACCGGTCCGGATCCGGCGCCCCCGACAGCCGGCCGAGCCCCGCCGCCCGCCGGATCGCCGGCTCGTAGAGCCGCTCCCAGAACCGCGGCGGCCACATGAAGGTCTTGTAGTAGAACCCGGCTCCGATCAGCGGCGACATGAGGTCGTTCGCCGCCATCACATCGAAGCGCAGCGACGGCCAGCGGTTCTGGCTGACCGCCACCAGCCCGTCGAACGCCTCCTGCACCGTCGCCCGGGTGTTCGGCGTGGCCCGCGCCCCCTGCCCCACCGTGACCAGCGCGTTCGGCTCCTCCGACCCCGCGCTCAGGACCCCGCGCGGCCGATGGTACTTGAAGCTGCGCCCCACCACCGACATGTCCGCCGCCAGCAGCGCCGAGGCCAGCGTGTCGCCCGGATGCGCCGGGATCGGCCGCCCGTCGAAACGCAGCCCCAGTTCCCGCGTGCGGTCGATCCGCCCACCTGACGCCAGCCGCCTCACCGCGCCACCTTGCCTGCGAGCGCAACCTCGAGCACGGCGTGGGTGCGGGTGTCGCGCACCACCCTCAGCCAGGCCCGGCAGCCGGCCTCGTGCTGCCAGAGCTCGGCGGTCGGACCGGCCGGATTCTCCCGCAGGTTCAGATACTCGTGGAATGCTTCCGCCCCGGCGTCCGCCGCCGGACGGGCCAGCAGCTTCGCCGACCCGCGCACCGCGAACTCCCGCAGATCGCGCTCGCCGCAGATCGGACAGCTCACGCGCATCGGGAGCTAAATCGCTGCTGGCGTGTTATCACTCCGGTTATCGTGACCTCTGGAGATGAACCATGCGAGCTTTCACGACGAGTGCCTTGTTTGCCGCCCTCCTCGCGCTCGGCGCCTGCGGCCACGGCGCCACCGAACGAGCCGCGACCGGCGGACTTGCCGGCGGAACGGCCGGACTGGTGGTCGGCGGGCCGGTCGGCGGCGTGGCCGGTGCGGCCGGCGGAGCCACCTATGGAGCCGCGACCGGGAACTGACGCGGGCTCAGTGCAGGTTCGGCTGCGCACCGGTTCCCTCCTCGTCGAGCACCCGGCCGCTGGCGAACCTGTCGATCCCGAGGCTGGCGGCGGCCTCATGCCGGGCGCCGGTCGCGATCAGGTGCGCGAAGCACCATCCCGACGCCGGCGTCGCCTTGAATCCGCCGTAGCACCAGCCGCCGTTGAAGAAGAGCCCCCCGACCGGAGTGGTGTCGATGATCGGCGAGCCGTCCATCGTCATGTCCACGATCCCGCCCCACGATCGCAGCACCCGCGCCTTGCCGATCATCGGCATCAGCGCCATGCCGGCTTCCATCACGTGCTCGACCAGCGGCAGGTTGCCCCGCGCGGCATAGGAGCCGTAGCCGTCGAGATCGCCGCCGAACACCAGCCCGCCCTTGTCCGACTGGCTGATGTAGAAATGTCCCATTCCGAAGGTCACCACGCCCGGGATCGCCGGCTTCAGCCCCTCGGTCACGAAGGCCTGGAGCACGTGGCTCTCGATCGGCAGCCGAAGACCCGCCAGCGCCCCAATCTGGCTCGACCGTCCGGCAACCGCCATCCCGACCTTTCCGGCGCCGATGTAGCCGCGCGTCGTCTCGACCCCGCGCACCCGTCCGCCCTCGATCCGGAACCCCGTCACCTCGCAGTTCTGGATCAGATCGACCCCCCGCGCATCGGCGCCGCGCGCGAACCCCCACGCCACCGCATCGTGCCTTGCGGTTCCCGCCCGCCGCTGCAACAGCCCGCCATGGATCGGGAACCGCGCGTCGCGGAAGTTCAGGAACGGCCAGCCTTCCCGCACCTCCTCCCGCGTCAGCAACTCCGCGTCGTCGCCCTGCAGCCGCATCGCGTTGCCGCGCCGGGCGAACGCATCGAACTGCCCGTCCGAATGGCAGAGATTCAGCACGCCGCGCTGCGACATCATCACGTTGTAGTTCAGCTCCTGCTCCAGCCCCTCCCAGAGCTTCAGCGAATGCGAATAGAACTCGCCGTTCCCCTTCAGCAGGTAGTTCGCCCGGACGATCGTGGTATTGCGCCCGACGTTGCCGCCGCCGAGATACCCCCGCTCCAGCACCGCGACGCTGGTGATCCCGTGGTTCTTCGCCAGGTAGTAGGCCGTCGCCAGCCCGTGCCCGCCGCCGCCGATGATCACCACGTCATAGGACGGCTTCGGCACCGGATCGCGCCAGACCGGCGCCCAGTCCCGGTTGCCGGTCAGCGCATTGCGAACGATCGCCCAGGCCGAATACCGCATGATCCTCCCCGTTCGGCCCGGCCGAGAAAACCCGCTCGCCGGGACGGGCGCAAGGGCAACATCGCCCCGCACGCGGCCATCCCGGGGAGGCGTCTGCGGCAAAGCGTGCGTGGCGCGGTTCGGCGTCACCGGAGTGCGCCAGCGAGCGAGGCTCAGCGCGTAGGCGAGGATGAGGATGAAAATGGCGAGCGGACGGTGCCCGTCGTCATGCTCGCTCCGCGAGGACCGGGTTCCGAGTTCGATCTCCGGATCACCCGGATCAGGATCAGGTCGGCGATCAGCAGTCCGCAGATCATGACGAGGCCGCTCTCTCCGCCGATGTACTCCAGCACCACGGGCGATTGCGTCGCGGATACCTCGCTCGACAGTGCCCAGGCCGTGTTGACTGCCGCATGCGCGATGGCCACCGGCCAGACGCTGCCGGTCCAGACCCTGAGGAACCCGTAGAACACGCCCGCCAGCGTGAGCGTGACGAGAAACAGCGGCGCGACAATCCAAGGATTGCCGGTGGCGTGATAGTAGTCGGTGGTCAGGAGCAGCGGCAGGTGCCAGACGCCGTGGAGGAACCCTACGGCGAGCATCGCCGGCACCAGCCCCATGCCCAGCATCCGGGGCAGCATGTATCCGCGCCATCCCACCTCCTCGCATATGGCGAACGCAGTTCCGACGAAGAGGTCGGCCAGCAGCATTGCGACGACGAGCGCGATGGGCGCCGTCGCTTCGGGCCTGACCAGCGCCGTGAGGCCGAGCGACACCAGCAAGGCCAGGGCGCAAAGCTGGATCACAACGGGGGCACCGATGGCGAGCGGCCAACCCTTGAGGCCCGCCGACGTCAACCCGAGGTCCGGCAACACCCTTCGCCACCCGCCCTCCGGCGAGACCAGCGTCAGCATGACGGCGACCGTGGCGGCGGGCGTGAGCATGGTCACGAGGGCGCTGGCCTCGCCAAGCACAGGAACCGCCAGCCGGACCAGCACGGCAAGTCCGAGCGTGATCGCATAAAATGCGAGAGCTTTGCGCGAGCCTTTGACCTCCGCAGATACGGAACAACCGGTGGCTTTCCGGACAAGAACAAGGTCCGCTACCCGGCACACGACAGCAGGTTCATCATACCACGTTGCCTGCGCGATTTGTTGCGAATCTGTGGCGTCGGAACGCGCGGTTGCCCGGCACAAGCCAACCCGACCTGCGGCACCGGCGTGCGTCCGAGGTCACGCCGAAGAGGGTGATCGCCTCAAATCATACATATGCGTTCCATACGCATTCAATATGCCTCTCCATACCGGATTTTCGCAGCCTTTTCCGACAGATGACCGGCAACCGCAGCGATCCTCCGCCCGCGGCTTGCCAGCGCCCGGACTTGGCCCTATAGCAGCCGGCAACTCCGCCCATGAATGGACCGGCTCCGATGCCCAAGATCAACGGTAACGAAATCCGCCCCGGCAACATCCTCGAGCACGACGGCGGGCTCTGGGTCGCGGTCAAGGTCAGCCACGTCAAGCCCGGCAAGGGCGGCGCCTTCGCGCAGGTCGAGCTGAAGAACATCCGCGACAATCGCAAGCTCAACGAACGCTTCCGCTCCGCCGACAAGGTCGAGCGCGTGCGCCTCGACCAGAAGGACCAGCAGTTCCTCTACGAGTCCGATGGCCTGCTCTATTTCATGGACGCCGAGAGCTTCGAGCAGGTCCACATCCCCGCCGACATCTTCGGAGAGCGCCGGCCGTTCCTGCAGGACGGCATGACCATCCAGGTCGAATACTACGAGGACGAGGCGCTGAACGCGCAGCTCCCCGACAAGGTCACCTGCACCGTGGTCGAGACCGAGCCGGCGGTGAAGGGCCAGACCGCCGCCAACAGCTTCAAGCCGGCGATCCTCGACAACGGCGTGCGGGTGATGATCCCGCCGTTCGTCGGCGAAGGCGAGGCGATCATCGTCTCCACCGAGACGATGGAATACGTCGAACGCGCCTGACCCCCGCGCCATGACCGCCGCCGCCCCAGCTCCGGTGGTCGCCGATCGCCCCCTGGTCGGCGTGCTGTTGATGATCGGTTTCTGCATGACGGCGCCGGCCGGTGACGCGATCGCCAAGGTGCTCGGTGCGCTGCCGCTCGGTCAGGTTCTCGCCGCCCGCTATGCGATGCAGGCGGTCATCCTGCTGCCGCTGGTGTTCGCGACCGGCCGCAGTCTGCGGCTCGCGCCGCGGGTCTGGCGCCTGACCGCGCTCCGGACCGTGCTCCACATCGCCTCGCTCGGGTGCTTCTTCGTGGCGTTGCGCTTCCTGCCGATGGCGGACGCGGTCGCCATCACCTTCGTGATGCCGTTCATCCTGCTGCTCCTTGGCCATGTGCTGCTGGGCGAGGCGGTCGGTCCTCACCGGTTCGCGGCCTGCGCCGTCGGCTTTCTCGGGACGCTGATGGTCGTACAGCCGAGTTTCGCCGAAGTCGGGGCCCCGGCCCTGCTGCCGTTGGCGGTTGCGCTGCTGTTCT
The DNA here is from genome assembly GCA_963773555.1 of uncultured Alphaproteobacteria bacterium. GTDB lineage: Bacteria > Pseudomonadota > Alphaproteobacteria > Rhodobacterales > Rhodobacteraceae > Amaricoccus. Next base: position 22,192 of record CAVZCB010000035.1, on the reverse strand, counting down.
CGCTCTTCATGCTCGTCACCCGCCGGATCGCGCGTGATGCCGACCCGCTCGTGCTGCAGGGCGCCAGCGGCCTGATCGCCAGCGCTATCCTGGTGCCGCTCGCCCTGGTCGCCCTGGGCAGCGACTGGCCGGAGATCGATCCGGTGGCCCTTCCGGCGGGCGACTGGCTGCTGCTCGCGCTGCTGGGCACGTTCGGAACGGGGGCGCACCTGCTGATGACCTGGTCGCTGCGCTTCGCCCCGTCGGCGACGCTGGCGCCGATGCAGTACCTGGAGATCCCGTTCGCCACCCTGCTCGGCTATCTCGTGTTCGACGATCTTCCCAATGGCCTTGCCGCCGTCGGGATCGCCGTCACCATCGGCGCCGGGCTCTACATGGTCCACCGGGAGCGGCTGGCGAGCGTCGGCCGCAATGCCGTCATTCCGGCGGCACCCCCGACGGCCTGACGGACCGCAGCGGGATTGCCCGCGCGCGGTCCCGCACCGCGTCAACCGGGGCTCATGCCGCGCAGCCTCTCGGAGCGGCGCCGCAGGAGCTCGAGGGCCGCGAGAAGCGCGATGGAAATCGCGACGAGCATGGTCGCAACGGCGAGGATCGTCGGGGAGATCTGCTCGCGCAATCCGATGAACATCTGCCAGGGCAGGGTCTTCTGGCTTGCCGAACCGACGAACAGCACCACCACGACCTCGTCGAACGAGGTGATGAAGGCGAAAAGCGCGCCGGAGATCACGCCGGGCAGGATCAGCGGCATCTGCACCTTGAAGAAGGTGTGCACCGGCCCCGCGCCCATGTTGGCTGCGGCGCGAACCAGGCTTCGGTCGAATCCGACCAGCGTTGCGGTGACGGTGATGATCACGAACGGGATCCCGAGCGCTGCATGCGCCAGCACCACGCCCCAGTAGGTGCCCTGCAAGCCGATGCGGGAATAGAAGAAATACATCCCCGCGGCCGAGATGATCAGCGGCACGATCATCGGCGAGATCAGGATCGCCATGATCACGCCGCGGAACGGCACGTGCGGCTGGCTGAGGCCGACCGCGGCGACGGTGCCGAGCACCACGGCCAGCAAGGTCGCCACCGGAGCGATCGTCAGCGAGTTCCACAGCGCCTGCTGCCAGTCGCTGGAGGTGAAGAAGTCCGCGTAGTGTTTCAGCGAATAGGCCGAGGGCTTCAGCGCCAGCATCCCCTTGGTGAAGGTGAAGAAGTTCTCGGCGTTGAAGCTGAGTGGAATGATCACCAGGATCGGCATGATCAGAAAGAACAGGATCGCCGCGCAGATCAGGCGATACCCCCAGTACCAGACGGTCTGGCCGGTCGAGGCATAGGGCGGAAGGGCGGCCATGTTCGCGATTACCCCAGCTTGACGTTGTCGATGCCGACGATGCGGTCGTAGGTCCAGTAGAGCGCCAGCACCACGACGAGCAGCAGCGTCGCCAGCGCCGCCGCCAGACCCCAGTTGAGCGAGGTCGAGATATGGTAGGCGATGCGGTTGGAGATGAACGTGCCGGAGGTGCCGCCGACCAGTTCCGGCGTGATGTAGTAGCCGATCGACAGGATGAACACGAGGATGGCGCCGGCGCCGATCCCCGGCACCGACTGCGGGAAATAGACCCGCCAGAACGCGGTCCAGTCGGTGGCGCCGAGCGACTTCGCTGCGCGCAGGTAGGAGGGCGGGATGGTCTTCATCACCGAATAGAGCGGCAGGATCATGAACGGAAGCAGGATGTGGGTCATCGCGATGACGGTGCCGGTGGCGTTGTTGATCATCACCAGCCGGTTGGAATCGGAGAGGATTCCGGTCCAGACCAGCAGGTCGTTGATGACGCCCTGCTGTTGCAGAAGGACCTTCCATGACGCGGTGCGCACCAGCAGCGATGTCCAGAACGGCAGCAGTACCAGGATCATCAGCAGGTTTGATGTGCGCAGCGGCAGGTTCGCCAGAAGGTGCGCCACCGGGTAGCCCAGCAGCAGCGTGAAAAACGTGATTGTCAGGCTGAGCCCCATGGTACGGAGAAACAGCTTGACGTAGATCCGCTGGGACTCGGGTTTGATCGCCGGCCCGTCCACGGTCTTTTCCATGTCGATGGCGTTCAGCAGATAGCCGTTGGTATAGGCGCCCGAGTAGAGCTTGATCGTCCGCCAAGTCTCGAGCGAGCCCCAATCCTTGTCGGTGTCGATGAACTGCGCGGCCAGGGGCTGGGCGGGATCCATCTTCCTCACGGCGCGGCCGGTCTTGCGCATCAGCGAGGACATCCCGGAATCCTCGTAGTTCAGCCGGGAACCGAGGCGGGTGTGGATCTTTTCCTTCGCGGCGATCAGCAGGTCATGATAGAGCGCGGCGAACACCGGTTCGCCCGGAATTTCGTCGCTCCTGGCGTCCCAGTCCTTCAGCGCCACCACGGTTTCCGGCAGCGTGTTCGGGACGATTTCGTTCTCGACCGAACGAAACAGCATGTCGCCGATCGGGAGCAGGAATGCGATGAGGATGAATGCCAGCAGCGGCGCGACCAGCATGAGCGCGCGAAGCTTCTGGGCGCGCAACGCCCGGCGCAGGCTTGCCTTGAGCGGAGTTCCGTCGCCGGCCAAGACCGGACCGGACGGGGCGTCTGCGATTGCGTCGGTCATGTGACTCTCGGGCCTCGCTCGGGGTGCTCGCAGGCAGGACCGGTATCGCGGCCCCGCCTGCCAAGGTTCTTACGACGTCAGCCAGGCCTGGAACCGGGCGTCGAGGTCGTCTCGGTGATCGGCCCACCAACCATAGTCATAGAGATGGGGATTGGTGGCGTTGGCCGGATCGGTCGGCATGTGCTCCTGCATATTGTCCGGAACGAACGCCGCCGAGGAAGCGCGCGCCGGGCCATAGGAGATGTACTTGGCCTGATCGGCCAGCCGCTGGGTGTCGGTGGCGAACCAGATGAAGTTCAGCACGCGGTTAAGCTGCTTCTCGGGCAGGCCCGCCGGAATCACCCAGCCATCGAGATCGTAGTCCTGCATGTCCCAGAGCATGGCGATCGGCTGGTTCTGCTCGACGATCGCCGAGTAGAGGCGCCCGTTGTAGGTCGAGCCCATCACCACTTCGCCGTCGGCGAGAAGCTGCGGCGTCTCGGCCCCGGCCGTCCACCAGACCACCTGGTCCTTGATGGTGCTGAGCTTGTCGAAGGCTCTCTGAACCCCTTCGTCGGTATCGAGGACGTCATAGATGTCCTCCTTGGCGACGCCGTCGCAGTAGAGCGCCCATTCCACGTTGTCGATCGGGCGCTTCTGCAGGGCGCGCTTGCCCGGGAAGGTCTCGAGATCGAAGACGTCGCACACGGTGGTCGGAACCTTGCCGTTCCACGCCTCGACGTCGGTGCGGTAGCCGAACGTGGTCGAGTAGACGATCTGCGGGATGAAGCAGTCGTTGATCAGCAGGTCGCCGAAGTCCTCGGTGGCCGGCGTTCCGTCCGGCGCCGGCGCCAGGATCTTGTCGAAATCATCGAAGGACATCGCCAGCCCTTCGTCGCACATCCGCATGGCGTCGGAGGCCACCGCGTCGACCAGATCCCAGGTCACGTTGCCGGCCTCGTCCATGGCGCGCATCTTCGCGACAGACTCGGCGGAGCTTTCGTCCGTGACCACCTTGAGGTCGGGATACATCTTCTCGTAGGGCTCGAGGTAGGCCTTGACCTGGCTGTTCTGGTAGGCGCCGCCCCAGGACACCACGGTCATGGAGTCGGCACAGTTGTCGCACGGCGGCTGGTCCTGCGCCATGGCAGCGCCGGCCGGAAATGCCACCAGCGCGGCTAGTCCCATCATGTGTGTGATCTTCACGATTTACTCCCTGAAAGTTAGCCCGGTTTCATCACTGATCGGGGGCCGTCCCGGGTCGGACGGATCCCGACGGCGTTCATGCGGCCTCGAGTGCGCGGCAATCCTGCGGCAGCCAGCCGATGTCGATCACCTCGCCCGGCCGGAGCCGCCGCTGGTCCACCGCGTTGCGGCACTTGAACACGAAGTCGTCGTTACCCGCGACCCGCAGACGGGTGCGGAAGATGTCACCCATGTAGATGAACTCCAGCACCTCGGCCTTGACCGTGTGCGTGCCTTCCGGCAGTCGGTCGAGATTGAATTCCACCCGTTCGGGCCGGATCGAAAGCATGGTTCGCTCGCCCGTCTTCGTGACGTTCACCGGCAGCGCGTCGATCACCGAACCGTCGCCGAGACGCACCGTGCATATGCGGTCGCCGATGGTCTCGACCGTGCCCTCGAGCGTGTTGTTCTCGCCGATGAACTGCGCGACGAAGCCGTTCTCGGGGCGTTCGTAGAGATCCTCGGGTGGCGCGAGCTGCTGGATGCGGCCGTCGTTGAACACGGCGATCCGGTCGGACATCGTCAGCGCCTCGCCCTGGTCGTGGGTGACATACACCACCGTGACGCCAAGCTGTTGGTGGATGTGCTTGATCTCGAACTGCATGTGCTCGCGCAGCTGCTTGTCGAGCGCCCCGAGCGGCTCGTCCATCAGCACCAGTTCCGCGTCGAACACCAGCGCACGGGCCAGCGCAATGCGCTGCTGCTGGCCGCCCGAAAGCTGCGCCGGCCGACGCCCGGCGAAGGCGCCCATCTGCACCATGTCGAGCGCTCGCTTGACTTTGGCCTCGGTCTCGGACTTCGACAGCTTGCGCACCTGCAGCGGGAACGCCAGGTTCTCGCCGACGGTCATGTGCGGAAACAGCGCGTAGTTCTGGAACACCATGCCGATGCCGCGCTTGTGTGGCGGGATGTTGTTGATCGGCTTGCCCGCCAGCCTGATGTCGCCATGCGTGGCGGTCTCGAAGCCGGCGAGCATCATCAGGCAGGTGGTCTTGCCCGACCCCGAGGGGCCGAGCATGGTCAGGAATTCGCCCTGACCGATGTCGAGGTTGAGATCTTTGACCACGAGGTTCTCACCGTCGTAGCTCTTCTGGACGTGTTCAAACGCCACGAAGGTCGCGTCGCCGCGCTCGGCCGCCATGTGCTAGTTCCCTGTTTCGCTTCGAGGCTTCGACGCCCCGTTTGTCCGGATCATAAACACATCTGTCGAAGATACGCAAATTCGCCGCCGTTTGCCTCGGAACATCGATCCCGCTTCGGGCAATCTGCGCAAGATTCGGCCATCATGTAATTTGTGCCGAACGAAGCGGCAGAACGCAACCGCCGGCGTTATCCCCGTGCTTCGCGGCCGATGCGGCTTGCGTTTTGCGATATCGTCGAATTTAGTTGGTGCGCGACGCGAGCGGGGAGGCTGGCATCAGCTACTTCAACGAAATGTTCGACGGTGAACGGGTTCGGCCTGCATATGCGCAGTTGCTGGATTGGGTGAAGGAGAGTTCCCCGACGCGCTCGCGCAGAAGAAGCGTGAGGCCGAGGCGCTGTTCCGGCGAATCGGGATCACCTTCGCGGTCTACGGCGAGGGCGGGGACACCGAGCGGCTGATCCCCTTCGACATGATGCCGCGGGTTTTTACCGAGAGCGAGTGGCGCAGGCTGGAGCGCGGGGTGAAGCAGCGGGCCCGTGCGCTCAACGCGTTCCTGTTCGACGTCTACCATCGCGCGGAGATCGTGCGCGCCGGGGTGATCCCGGCGGATCTGGTGTTCCGCAACGAGGCCTACGAGCCGGCGGTGGTCGGGATCGACCCGCCGGGGCGGGTCTACAGCCACATCGTCGGCATCGATCTCGTCCGTACCGGACCCGAGGATTTTTTCGTGCTCGAGGACAACTGTCGCACGCCGTCCGGGGTCTCCTACATGCTGGAGAACCGCGAGATCATGATGCGGATGTTCCCCGAGCTGTTCCGGTCGAGCCGCATCGAGCCGGTCGACGACTATCCCGACCGGCTGCGCCGGACGCTCGCGAGCGTTGCGCCGCAGAAGTGCGAGGGCGAGCCGGTGAGCGTGGTGCTCAGCCCCGGATCGTTCAACAGCGCCTACTACGAGCATTCGTTCCTCGCCGACCAGATGGGGATCGAGCTGGTCGAGGGGCAGGATCTGTTCGTCCAGGGCGACTTCGTCTTCATGCGCACCACCGAGGGGCCGCGCCGGGTCGACGTGATCTATCGCCGGATCGACGACAACTTCATCGATCCGCTGTGCTTCCGCCCGGACTCGATGCTGGGCGTTCCGGGGCTGATGAACGTCTACCGGTCGGGCGGAGTGGCGATCTGCTCGGCACCGGGCGCGGGCGTCGCCGACGACAAGGCGGTCTATACCTACGTGCCGGAGATGATCCGCTTCTACCTCGGCGAGCAGCCGATCCTGAAGAACGTCCAGACCTGGAAGTGCGGCGATCCCAAGGATCGCGCCTACGTGCTGGAGCACCTCGGCGAACTGGTGGTCAAGGAGGTGCACGGCTCGGGCGGCTACGGCATGCTGGTCGGGCCGAAGTCCACCAAGGAGCAGATCGCGGCCTACGCCGAGCGGATCAAGGCCGACCCGGGCGACTTCATCGCCCAGCCGACACTGGCGCTCTCGACCTGCCCGACCTTTTCGGACGAGGGACTGGCGCCGCGGCACGTCGACCTGCGACCCTACTGCCTGGTCGGGCGCGAGGTGCATCTCTGCCCGGGCGGCCTGACGCGGGTGGCGCTGACGGAGGGATCGCTGGTGGTGAACTCGAGCCAGGGCGGCGGGGTCAAGGACACCTGGGTGCTGGCGGATTGATGTCATGCTGAGCCGGACCGCGGAAAACCTCTACTGGCTCGCTCGCTACATGGATCGGGCGGAAACGATGGCCCGGCTGCTCGAGGTCGGCTACCGCATGGGCATGATGCCATCGGCCGGAGAAGGCTATCGCAACGAATGGGCGTCGCTGGTGGCCGCCGCCGGGCTCGTCGGCCGGGTTCGAGGCGAAGTTCGGCGACGAGTTCCGCCAGCGGGACGTCGAGACCTGGCTGTTCTTCGACCGCGAGAATGCCTCGAGCGTGATGACCTGCATCGAGACCGCGCGGCAGAACGGACGCGCGGTGCGCACGGCGCTGACCACCGAGATGTGGGACGCGTTGAACGGCGCCTATCTCGACCTGCGGGAGATCGAGCGGCGACCGCGCTCGGAAGCGCTGTTGCCGGAGCTTTGCGACTGGACCAAGCGTCAGGGGGCGCAGCTGCGCGGGGCCACCGAGGGCACACACCTGCAGAACGACGGCTACGACTTCATCAACCTCGGCTACTACCTCGAGCGGGGCGACAACACCGCCCGGCTTCTGGACGTGAAGTACTACGTCCTGCTGCCGACGACCGACATGGTCGGCGGGTCGATCGACACCTACCAGTGGACGACGCTTCTGCGCGCGCTGTCGGCCTACCGGGCGTTCCACTGGTCCTATCGGGGCGAGTTCAGTCCGCGAAAGATCGCGCACTTCCTGATCCTCAATGCGTCCTGCCCGCGCTCGCTGCTGCATTGCCAGACCAAGGTCGAGGAGCACCTCGGCTCCCTGGCGCGGGCCTATGGCCACCGCACGCCGGCGCACGAGCGGATGCACGCGATGCTGGGCGAACTTGCCGAGGCGCAGGTCGAGGACGTGCTCGAGGAGGGGCTGCACGAGTTCCTCACCCGCTTCATTCACCAGAACGCCGCGCTCGGTCAGGACGTGGCCGACGGCTATCTCTTCGGGGTCCAGTGATGCGGCTGACGGTCCGACACTCGACGCTCTACCAGTTCGACATGGCGATGCGGTTCGTCACCCAGAGCCACCGGCTGACGCCGCGGTCGCAGTCGTCGCAGACGCGTGGTGGACTGGACGGTCACCGCCGAAGGCGCGGCGTTCGGCGCCGGCTTCATCGATGGTGCCGGCGACGCGATCACCACGATGACGGTCCAGGGGCCGGTCGAGCGGATCGCGATCGAGGTCGCCGGAACCGTCGAGACCTCCGACACCGCGGGCGTCCTGCGCGGCCACAAGGAGATCATTTCGCCGCGGGTCTACCTGCAGCCGACCGCCGCCACCCAGCCGAACCGGCCGCTGATCGAGCTGGGCGAGGCTGCCCTGATCAGGACCGGGCCCGACGACCAGCTCGGACAGGCGCATGCGCTGTCGGCGGCTGTGTCCGACGCGATCGCCTACGTCACCGGCGCGACCGATGCGACGACCACCGCGGCGGAGGCGCTGGAACTCGGCCAGGGGGTCTGCCAGGACATGGCGCACGCGCTGATCGTGCTGGCGCACGGCGGCGGGGCTGCCGGCACGCTACGTCACCGGCTATCTGCTGGCCGGCGAGGATACCGAGGTCGGCGACGCGGGTCATGCCTGGGCGGAGGTCTTCGTCGGCGGCATCGGCTGGATCGGCTTCGATCCGGCCAATCGCTGCTGCCCGGACGAGCGCTACGTCCGGCTGGGTTCGGGCCGCGACGCGCGCGAGGCCGCGCCGATCCGCGGCATTTCGCGCGGCGGCGGTGCCGAGGCGATGGACGTGACGGTGCAGGTCACGGCGCAGCAAGGCCAGGCGCAGGGCCAGCAATAGCGCCTCCCGGGGCCTTGAAGCGAGGCGCGGGCGCGGATATATCGTCGGCTGAGAGGTTGGCGCGGGCAGGCGCTCCGCCAACCCGGTCAGGTCCGGAAGGAAGCAGCCGTAACGGTTCCCGCTTGGGTCGTTGTCCAGCCTCTCGCTTGCCGGATCGGCGTGTCAGATTAGCGTAACACGCGTGCAATTCCGGGCAAGGCACTGATCCTGCTGTGATCAATCTCAATCAAAATCTCCGGGGTCATGCTTTTCGGCACCCCCCCGCCAACACCCCCTTGCCTGTTGCGAGAGCGGCCCCGCAGTTCGGCGGCCGCGCGCAACGTTGCCGTGTCCACTTCGCGGACCTGTCCGCCGACAATCCGCGCGCGCCTGGGAGACGGCGCTCGCAAGGCCAAATGACACAGCACAATCCTGCAAGGAGGGTCTGGCAGGCCTGCGTCGTAATGCTCCTGGGCTCGTCAGCCCGCGTCCCTCGAGCTGTCAACTGGTCGGGAGCGGCACGGCGATGATGGCGACGCTGCGATTGAGCGGTTCGGCCACGCCGTCGGATGTCTGGATCGGCATGTCGGCCTCGCCCATGCCGCGCGCCTCGATCAGCGTCGAGGAGACGCCCGACGCGACGAGGAAGTCCGCCACCGTCCGGGCGCGGGCCTCCGCGAGCACCCTGTTGCGTTCCGGGCTGCCGACCCGGTCGGTGTGACCCACCACCCGCACCCGGCCGAGCGTCATTTCGCCGATCATCACGGCCGCCGCCGCGGCGTGGATCTGCCCACCGGGCGAGAGCGCCGACGATCCGGTGTCGAACTGCACGCTGGTCAGCGGCTGATCGGATGGCGGCGCCTTGGCGGCGGCGATCAGCGCATCGGCATCAACCACGGCGACGGCGGCGATCGGGACGCCGGGATCGGCGTCAACGGTCGCGTCGCTCTTCATCGCCGCGAGCTGAATGTCGAAGGCGTAGCGTTCGCGCAGCGCATCGAGCTCCTTGCGCAGATCCCGCAACTCGGCGTCCCGGGCCTCGAGCGCCGCGGTTGCCTCGGCAAGGCTGGCATCGCGTTCGGCGAGAGCGGTTCTGAGATCGGCCAGCGCCGCCTCGCGCGCATCGATTTCGCCGGTGAGGCTGTCGATCCGAGCCTGCAGCCCTGCGGCCTGCTGCCCGTCGATGGAGGCGGCGTCCGCGCCGGCGGCAGGTGTCGCGGCGGCATCTGTCTCGGCGGCAGGTGCCTCGGGGACAGGTGCCTCGGCGGCAGCTGGCTCGGCGGCGGGTGGTTCGGCGGCGGGTGGTTCGGCGGCCGACATCTTCGGCCGCTCGCCGCGGTCCCGGCCGATCAGATTGGTCTGCGTAGCGAGCACGCCCGCGACGGCAACGGCCGCAATCGCCCCCAAGTAGCGTTTCATGCCTGCCCCGTCATGTTCTGCCCGTTTATTTTCAGCAAGGTTAGGTTAACCGCACCGATTGGCGCAACACGTCAGAAACCGGGATCAGTTCCAGCCTGTACCTGAAATGCCACGTTCAGGAGGCGGATTGCCGCATGATCGGCGGAAAATCGCCGATATCGGATCACTCCGGCCGGCAAGACGAGGAAAAATAGGGAAGTCATGGCGATTGACAGCGACGACGCGCTTCCCGTGGTATGGGCGCGACCAGGTCGCGGGAGACGGACGCGGTGCCAACAGTCGGACCCTTCTCTGTGCCTGGCCAGCGGATCGGCCTGCTCGGCGGCTCGTTCGATCCGGCCCATGCCGGGCATGTGCATGTCACGCTCTGGGCGCTCCGGGCGCTCCGGCTCGATCGCGTCTGGTGGCTGGTCTCGCCGGGCAACCCGCTCAAGACGGACGCGCCGGCGGATTTGTCGCGGCGGCTGGCCGCGGCCCGGGCGCTGGTGCGCGATCGACGGGTGACGGTCACCGATATCGAGGCGCGGATCGGCACGCGCTACACCGCGGAGACGCTCGCCGAGCTGCAACGGCGCTACCCGCGCGTGCGTTTCGTCTGGCTGATGGGCGCGGACAACCTGCGCGGTTTCCACCGGTGGGACCGCTGGGCGACGATCATGAGACAGGTGCCGGTCGCGGTCCTGGCGCGACCGGGCGAGCAGCTGAAGGCCGGCCTTTCGCCGGCGGCGCGGCGGTTCGCCCGATGGCGCGTCCCGCAGTCGAGGGCGGCCGCCCTGCCGTGGATGACACCGCCCGCCTGGACGCTGCTGAGCGGGCGGATGCTCGATCTCTCGTCGAGCGAGCTGCGGGCGCTCGGGGCCTGGCGGCGGTGAGCGCCCGGGTCGGACGACGCGCGGTGCTGGCCGGAGCCGCCGCTTTCGTGGCAGTGCCCCGGATCGGGCCGGCCACGGCCGCGCCCGCGGCGTCCCTGGCGTCGATCCTGGCGGACGCCGGGCTCGGGCACCTCACCGGCTGCACGGTCGTCGAGGTGGGCGGCGAGGTGCTCGAAAGCCACCAGCCGGATCTGGCGCTTCCGCCGGCGTCGGTGGCGAAGGTGGTGACGACGCTCTACGCGCTGGACGCGCTCGGGCCGGCGTATCGCTTCCGGACCGAGATCCGGGGCGACGGGCCGCTGGTGCAGGGCACGTTGCGGGGCGATCTGACGCTCGTCGGCGGGGGCGACCCGGTGCTCGACACCGATGCGCTCGGCGATCTGGTCCGGGCACTGCGGGTGAGCGGGCTTCGCGCGGTCGAGGGCGGGCTCCGCATCGACGCCGGCGCGCTGCCGGCCATCGCCGAGGTGGCGGCAGACCAGCCGGAGGACGCCGGCTACAATCCGGCGATCTCCGGGGTGAACCTGAACTTCAACCGGGTGCTGCTGGAATGGTCGCCCGGAGCGACCGGCCCCGAGTTGCGCTTCGGCGCCCCCGGCCGGCGATATGCGCCCGCAACGCGAGGGTTCGGGGTCGAGCTCGCCCAGGCTGGACCGACGCGTCAGCGCACCGAAGACGGCCGCGAGACCTGGACGCTGGCCCGGCCGAGCGTACGGGGCAGAGGCAGCGACTGGCTGCCGGTGCGCGACCCTGTCCGCTACGCGGACGAAGTGTTCCGGGCGCTGTCGACGGACGCGGGGGTGGCTCTGGCTTCCGGCGCCGCGAAGGGCGCCTCGACCGGCGGGCTTCTCGCGCTCCACGACAGCCCGCCGCTCGAGCGGATGATGCGCGACATGCTCTACTATTCGACGAACCTGACCGCGGAGGCCGCAGGACTGCGGGCCTCGCAGGCGCGCGGGCTGACGCCCCGGGGGCTCGCGGCCTCGGCCTCGGCGATGACCGCCTGGGCACACGCGCGCTACGGCTTGGAGCGCGCGGTCTTCGTCAACCACTCCGGGCTCGACGTCGCCACGCGGCTGCCCGCGAGCGAAATGACCGAGGTGCTGGTACAGGCGGCCGATCGCATGCCGGCGCTGCTGCGCGCCCGTCCGATCCTGGATGCACAACGCCAGCCGGTGGCGATCGCCGGGGTCGAAGTCGTGTCGAAGACCGGCACGCTCGACTTCGTCAGCGCGCTGGCGGGCTACATCACCGGGCGTCGCCAGCTTGCCTTCGCGATCTTCACCGCGGACACGGACCGGCGCGCGCGGATCCGTCCCGATCAGCGGGACGCGCCGCCGGGTGCCGCTGCCTGGGCCGTGCGGGCACGAGCGCAGCAACAGGCGCTGCTGCGCCGCTGGGCGCGGGTCCATGCCGCCTGACGGTGGCCTTGACCGCCCGGCCGCGCGGGGCGATGCAGGAAAGATGTCGAACGACCTCTCGCCGTCCGTGCCGCTCCCCGGCCAGCGCATCGCCCGTGGCGTCGGCCGTCTGCTCGGCGGCCTCGATTTCGCAACGCTGCTCGAGTTCGTGCCGGCGCCGGGGCTGCGGGTCGACGTGATCGCGCTCGGTCCGCGCGGCGAGATCTGGATCGTCGAGTGCAAGTCGAGCCGGATCGACTACGTGTCCGACCGGAAGTGGCAGGGCTACCTCGGCTGGTGCGACCGGTTCTTCTGGGCGGTCGATGCCGACTTTCCGACCGAGATCCTGCCCGCCGGGACCGGCGTGATCCTGGCCGACGTCTGGGACGGCGAGGTGGCGCGCTGGCCCGACCCTGCGCCACTGCCCGGCGCCCGCCGCCGGGCGCTGATCCAGCGCTTCGCCCGCACCGCCGCCGGCAGGCTCGTCCAGTTCACCGACCCCGATCCCGCCCGCGCGCCCTTGGCTTGACCCGGCCGCCGCCCTGCCCCGCGCCGCCCTGTCCCCCGCCGCCGGTCGCGCGGGCCCGTTCGGCAGCGGCGCGCAACTCCTCGGCGATCTCCTCGGCCTCGTCGGGGTCGAAGTCGAGCGGCAGCTCGATCGTCTCCGTCTCGATGTAGAGCCGCACCATGCCCAGCGACGTCGGTCCGATCTGCAGGTTCGCCGCCACTTCGCTCTCGCGATCGATGCCCATTTTCCGGCTCCTCTTCCCTCGGCCCGATTGTGATCGCGCCACTGCCGGTCCGCAAGACGGTCTTGCAAACGACAGCCTCCCTCTGTAACCCCCATGGCGAAGTGCCGACGTAGCTCAGTAGGTCAGAGCACCAGATTGTGGATTTGGGGGTCCCCCGTTCGAGCCGGGGCGTCGGTACCATGAACTCCACTTCCGCAAGCTGTTGCGCGTGTCCAGATTTTCTGGATCGGTCCCCTGCGTCGATTTCGCCTAATTCCATTCCCATCCGGTGTTTTGCAAATGTTTTGCAAAAGGCCGCCAGCCGCGCCGATGCCGGCCGGCGCGAACCCGGCTTGTCCGGGTAACCATCGGCGGAGATGGGCGCGAACCGAGCTCCGGCGGGCCATGGCTCGGTACGCTCGCCCGATGTCCTTCCCGAACGCGGCCCGCATTGGGCCGCAGCGGCGATGGACGACGACGGCGATGGCGAGGCAAGGGATCGGGATCGAGGCACTGACCGGGTTGCCGCACTGGCCGCTCATGCTGACCGAGCCACAGGCGGCCGCCTACATCGGCCTGATCCCGAAGCTTTCCGCTCGGCGCCGTCCACGCCTGGCGAAGTCCCGACACCGCGCGAGCTTCACGGGAGCAACTTTGGAACCGCCAGCAGATCGACCGGCATCTCGATGACGACCCCGGCCCGCCATCGGCGAGACCGAGCTCACCGACGCACTCGAGCGGTGGAGCCCGAAATGTCGGTGAAGGTGCGCTACATCAACGCTGCCCGTACATCAACACCGTTGCCCGCCGCGGCAAGAAATACTACTACTGCCGTCTGACCGGCATCGCATTGCCGTCGCCCATCGACAGCCGGCCTTCCTCGCGGCGGTCGTCGCGGCCCGCGCTCACCTCGGTCCCAACCCGACCCCGGCCACCATGCGCCTGGCGCGTGCCACGGCGGGCGCCACCTCGGTCTCGGCCGGCACGGATCGCTCATTCAGACGGCTGGTCGACGAATACAAGGCAACGGACGATTACACTGGCCTCGCCACCCGCACGGTAAGCGAATACGATCGCCATATAGCGAGGCTGATCGATGCTCTTGGCCGTTACCAGGTCGCGGCGATTCAGCCCGCACACGTCAAGACCCTCATGCGCAAGTTTTCCGGCTCCCAGACGGTGGGGAAGGCGGTGAAGCGGACCCTTTCGGCAATTTTGAGCTTTGCGGTAAACGAACTTGGCTGGATCTCGGCGAACCCGGCCTTCGGCCTCGAGAAGAAGCCGCGACGCAAGCGTCGGACCGAGGACCAGCATGGCGACCGGGTCGAAGCCGCCCAGCGCCCGCTCGAAGAGGCGGAGATCGCCCGTCTCCGCCGCCACAATGCCCTCGGGACCCGACGCCGCGCCATCGTGGAATCGCTTCTCGGCACCGGTTTTCGCCGGGGCGAACTCGCGTCGAATGCCCGGCGACCTCGCCGATCGGGACGTTGTTCCGCTGATCACCAACAAGTCCGGCCAACTCGTGGTTGCGCCGGTCACCGCCGAGATGAAGCGGGCGGCATTGGCGTGGAACAAGGCTCGCACCGACAGCGGCCTCGAGGCCTCCGATACCTGGTTTGCGCCGCGAAGGGCACGCCGCTCCACGAGAGAACCGTGAGCAAGGAAGTGGCGGCCGCCTTCGCCGCTGCGGGGTTGCCGAACCGTGGCGCGCACTGCCTGCGGTATACCGCGGCGGTTCGCCTGCTCGAGCTCGGCTTTGCGTTTGAGGACATTGCCGAACACCTTGGTCACAGCACCGCAAAGATGGCGCGCGGATACTGCCGGATGCGGCGGGCGGCCGAGCTTAAGGCGCGGTTGCTCAACGATGTGGACCGCACCTTGATGTCCATGGGTGCGATGGCAGGATGATGACCTTGGTTCGAATCCTCCCGCCCCAGCCATGTTTTCAAAAAATGTCAATGATTCCAAGGGACGGACCAGTCCCTGGAGCCGGCCTCCCCAGCTTCCCGGCCCGGCTGTGGCACACGGTGTCGCACAGGCTGTAGCACACGAGCCCGGCGCCGCCACCCGCCCGCGCCGCCGGATTCGCCGGCGGCCCCCATCCGCCCCGGCCGGGCCGATGCCGTTCGTCTGGCGCCGCGGCCGCGTTTACCAGTACCGCCGAAGGCTCCGAAAAAGCTGACCGAACTGGGGTCGCCGGCGCTTCTCTGCCTTTCGCTGGTCACTGATACCAATCGCCCTATGCGTTGACCGCTTTGGCCCAGTCGCGTGTGGCGATTGAGGTGATCGTGGCGGGTCTTGCAACGAGGGCCTTCCAGGCGTCGCAACAAGCGTCGACGATGGCGGTGTAGGTGTCGAAGACCCGATTGGCGAGATGGTTCTGGCGCAGATACTGCCAGATATTCTCGACCGGGTTCAGTTCGGGTGAGTAGGACGGCAAGCGCAGCAGGCTGATGTTGGCCGGCATGTCGAGTTTGCCGCCAGGCCGATGCCAGCCGGCGCCGTCGAGGATGAGGACGGCGTGCGCGCCGGGGGTGATCTGGGTGCTGATCTCCGCCAGGTGCAGGTTCATCGCCTTGATGTTGACGCACGGCAGCACCAGTGCGGCGCCGACGCCGCGCGCCGGACAGACGGCGCCGAACAGATAGGCCGAGGCGTAGCGTTGATCGCGCGGCGCACGCGGGCGGCTGCCCTTGTCGGCCCAGACGTAGGTCAGGCTTCCTTGCTGGCCGACGCGTGCTTCATCCTGCCACCACAGCTCGACCGGCTTGCCCCGAGCATGCTCGGGAAGGGCCGCGGCGACCAGCTCGGCGAAGTTTTTTTATGCGCCTCCTGGGCGGCGATGTCCTGCTCGGGGTGGCGCGGACGCACCGAGACCCGCGAGAAGTTCAGCCGCGCCAGCAGCTTGCCCACGGTGCGCTCGTGCATCTCCACCCCGAAGTGCCGGGCGATCTCGCCCTGCAAATCCCGGCACCGCCAGCGCACCACCTATGCACATCCGGTTTCGGCCCCTCACGGACCCACGCCGCGAACGTGGCCTCCTGCGCCGCGGTCAGCTTGCGCCGGCGGCCACGGGCGCCGGCCCGGTTCGTCAGGCCTGCAAGCCCGGCCTCGTTGTAGCGATGCACCCAGTCGCGTAAGGTCTGCCGGTCCATCCCCGCCGCCTGCGCCGCCTCCGTCCGGGTCCGGCCTTCCAGCACCAAAGCCAGCGCAAGCATCCGCCGCGACGCAGCCGCATCCTTCTCCCGCGCGGCCGCCCTCCGAAAACCTGCGGCGTCCAGACCCGACCGCGTGATCGCAATCGTCATCACCGATCCCCCTGCTCCGGGAGCAGAGATTCAGACCCGGACGATCCCCGCAACTCACGTTCGAGTCAGTGAAACCGGCGCCTGGTATGAGGTCCTCCCCGAGGCGATGAAGCGGGCCGCCGCGATCATCGCCGCCGTGGAGCGTGTCGAGGCCGAAGTGACGTCCAACCTGGTGCGAATGATCACCCCCGCAGCGATCACGCTGATCGTCCGCGAAGCTGCGCGGGCGGCGCTCGACGAGATCGTCCAGAGGGATGCCGTCGCGGGGGTCAGGACAGAGGCCGAGGCCGACGCGGCGCGCGACCGGATCGAACAGGAAATCGGCGCGCTTCGATCCGCCATGCGTCTGCGCGAGGGGGCGCCGGCGCGCGAGGTGACCCGACAGGCGATGTCGGCTCTGCAGATACCGGGTAGCGGCGACGCACCGGCGGCCGTGGAGCGCGAGGTGATCGGGGCGCTGCTCGACGTCAAGGCTGCCGAACTCGCCTACGAGGATGGCATGACCCTCGAGCAGGCAACCCGGGACATCCGCGACCGACTGTTTCCCGCCCAGAGCGTCGCCCAGATCGCCGCCCCGTCATGTTGAGCGCGGCGATCGAGGCTGCGCATCGGAGCGCGGTTTCCGTCGACATGGCGCGGAAGGTCGAGGGGACCGGCAAATGCGCGGTCGCGTTTCGTGGCGACATGCCGCTCGATCTGTTCCTCGAGAGGGAGAACCTGCTCGCCTTCCTGCTCTGGCTCCGGCGCCTGCCGAAGCCGCACGGCAAGAACCACGGAAGAAACAAGTACAGCAAGACCGGAATCGAGCCCGACAAGCACGCCGACGTCGCAGAGGCCGACGAGGACGATCGCAAGATCATCAGTGAAATCCGTGCGCGCATCGACATCGACCTGCGGGCCAGGCGGGCGGAACTCGCGAAGCGCCTCAAGCCGCGCCTGAGCGACATGGCCGTCGAGCATCACCACGCGCGCATCTCGGCGATCGCCAAGGCGGCAAAGGCCGATCTCGGCTGGAAGGGACCGGACTTCGTCTCCGTCCTGCCGAGTTCCGGCGCCGCGCGGCGGCAGCCGACAACCGCAACCCCGACCCGCTGGCGCTGCGGGTGACCGACGCCAAGAAGCGGTCGGTCTGGAGCCTCGAGCGGATCACGGGTCTCGTCACTTCGCCCATCTATACCGGCTGCTTCAGCCAGCACCGACGCTGGCGGTCCGGGCGCATGATCATCCGCGACAGCTTCTACTGGCTCCCCCTGATCCAGCTCACCGTGGGTCCGCGTCCCGAAGAGGCAGCCGCGCTTCTGAAGGACTCGGTGCAGGTTCGTGACGGGATCCTTTGCTTTGTATTCGAGATGCGGCCCGATGCGCGCCAGAAGACGCCCGGCAGCGAACGATACGTCCCGATCCCGGACATCCTCCTCCGACTGGGCTTCGTAGAATGGTGGCGGGCGCAGCTCGCCTTGGCAGGCGACCTCCTGTTTCCCGAACTGCCAGCCAGCGAGATTGACGGGAAGGTGTCCGACATCTTCGGCAAGCGCCGCGGCCGCATCTTCAAGCATATCGGAATTCGCGATCCTCGCGAGGATTTCTACGCCGGTCGCATGACGGTCGCGACCGAGCTCTTCGCCCTCGGCGCGCCGGATCATGTCCGCCAGTCCATCCTCGGGCATGAGCACGGCTCTGTGATCAAGCGTCACTATATTCAGGCCAACCTGGAACTGATGAAGAGCTTCCTCGATCGGATTGATCTTGGCCTCGCCATTGAGGTTGACGCGCGTCGCGGGTTTCCCGTGATCCGCGGTTGTACCCTGCTCAAGGAGCTGCCGCTGAGGGTCAATCTCACGCTCGACGCCAAGAACCAGCCGAGGTGCATCGAAATTCACGAGCCGACGAGCGGCGTCAGTCACGTGATCATGCCCGAGCGGGCTTTCGATTCGAAAGATCGGGCGGCCGTCGCCGAGAATCTTGACCGGATGGGGCGGCGCCTTGCCGCCATTCTGACGGGTCGGCGCTATCGGATCGAAGGCATGGTCGACGAAACCGTCCAACGCGTTCTCGGGGTTCTGCTGGCAGTGGCATTTGCCGGTGCGCTCCAGACGACGGCTCCCGTCATCCGGGACGTTCCATCGCCCTGCGGTACCGACAAGGCGCACCGTTTCGGTCAGGCGGAGCCGAACGTGTCCGGGTCGCGGCCCCGCCTTCAGGCGCGCGACCGCGGAGGAGATGTGGCGGTCCATCCCGTCTCGAGTGCGCGGGCCGCCGAGACGACCGCGGCGGGGCCGTGAGGCCTCGGTGAAAAGAGTGCCCATGGCGGGCGGGATGCCCCGATGCGAAAGCGACGATGAAGCTCGATGCGCTGGTGCGTTGTCAGGATCGTGTCCACGACGCTTCCCCTCGACCGGGTGTCGATGATCGACGCGTCATCCCGGGAAATCCACCGGAAAGAGCCGGTTGGCGACCTGCCGTATCTCCCGCAGTCTGTGGTCCGCGCCGTCCTTCTCATCGAGACCGAAGGCGCTCGCCCGTTGTTCGATCAGGCGGGCGACGAGGTTCTGGATGATCGCAACGATCGCCGGGCGATGCGTGATGACGACCCGTGCGAAGAGCCCCGGCGTGATGCTGCCCTCGAAGCGGTTGCCGTAGGGGCCGTCGAAGGAGAGCCGACGCAGCTTCGGGTAGCGCGTAAGGCGGACCGGCCCGCCTGTGATCTCCATGATCTCCCAGAGGTTTTTCTGGGGCGAGTCGTCGCGCAGCGCGATGACGATCCTGTCCTGGTGGAGCCCGACGTGACGGACGCGCATGTTCGCCTGCTCGAGCGAGAAACGCAGGATCTCATGGGCACTCAGCGTGGCGCGCGCGGTGATATCCGCCATCGGCACCTCCCTGGTGGCGCCGACGGGGCGCGGCGGTCAAGGACGATTCTTCTCACGCCCGAGATTGGTGTGAAGAAGCTGGGTTTCGCTTGCGTCACGGCGCCGGTCGTCATCGCCCGCTCAGGACATCGACCTGCATGATCCACAACGATCATCGCCTCGTCGCATCCGTCCACGGAACGCCTGTCCGTCTGGCGGTCAGCAGGTCAAGCCCATCAAGGCTTTGGACCATGGCCCACCGCGCGCCGGACGGCAACCTGCTGGTGTGCGCTCAGCATGCCGCAGGGGTGCCGCGGGCAGCATGGCCGCGATCGCCGGGTGCTGGTCGGAGACGGCGACGAGCGCGTTGACGCGCTTGATCGCCTTGCGCAGCGACTTCCGCCGGTTGGCATCGAGCTCACGGTTGATACGGTCCACCTCGGCCTGGTCGAGCGCCGCCGGCCCGCAGGCGGCGCGCGCCCTGAACAGGGTGAGCGACCGCGATGCGCCCCTCGTCCAGGGCGCCCCCTCGTCGACGAACCCCTCGAGGTCGGCAACATAGTCGATCAGCGGATCCCAGAGCGCCCGCGCAGAACCGGCCGACTGTGTCCCGGTCGGAGCGACGCTGGCGAGGAACTGCTGCAGCAGCGACCGCACCCGGGCATTGCCGCGGCGGCGGGCTCCGTCGATGTCGATCGACTTCGAGACGACGCCATACCCGGATGGCGCGACCATATGCTCGAAATGCCGGAGGCACGCCGGGATCAGCCCGAGGTCGTCGTCGTGCATACCAAGCCGCGCCGGGATCTTCTTGAGCTCGTAGATCGCGTCGCGGCTGGCACCGTTGCAGGCGCCCCAGGCCGCCACGTCGTGCAGTGTGGACATTCTCCTTCTCCCTCATTCTCTGGCCCCGGCCTCGCCGGGCGTCCTCCCCCAGAGGGACGCCCGGGAGGCCGGGACCATTGACCGGTCAGTTCCAGTCGATCGGGAGATTGGGCCCAAGGGGTAGCCGTGACGCCGTGCCCGGCGAAACCGTGCTTTCCGCAAAGTCATCGAACGCCGGCCAGTCGTGAAGCTCCGCCAGGGTCGCGCCATCCTCCAGCGCGCCCTTGACGACGTGCCGGGCATCCTTGGCACGCAGGAATGGCCGGAACGGCCGTGGAAGGCCAGTCGGTAGAACCGGACGATCCGCAACCAGCCGTCCGAATCCACGGTCCCAACCATGGAGATGGCCCGCGATCGGATCCACGAAATCCGCCGCGAACAGATCCGCGAGCCGCCTCCAGAAGGTCGCGGGACCTGTTTCCGGCGACGTGTCGGCCAGTCCCGCCGCGTGCGCGAAGCCCGCCCAGTCGCGCCCGATCAGATCGTGAAGTTCGCAGAGGCGCGCGCCCAGGCCTGCGCCAATCTGCGCGAAGGTGGCCTGGGGCTCGTTGCCGCCGCGTGTCAGCGAACCGCGTCCCGGATCCACGCGGAAGCGGTGGCCATTCATCAGCCATCCCGAAGCAAGGCTCTCGGCAAGTGGCGCGAGCAGCCAGAGCCGCGGCAGCCCGGCCTCGGCCGCCGCCGGAGGGCCCCGACAGGCAGCCGCACGCGTTCGCCCGCGAGCGAACGCGCCTCGACATGACGTGGCTGGCAGTCGCGATATGGGAGAACCGCGCGTGGTCCGTCCAGGCCTCCCGGATCAGGTCCAGGTCGCGGTCGGCATGCAGGCGCATCAGCGTCGGGAAGGCTGCGATCTCGCCGAAGCGGTCGGAGATCGGCGCGAGGTAGTCGACGCCGTCATCAAGGATGGCCTGGCGCAGCCGTTTAAGCCAGTGCGCGCGCGTGGACTCATCCGCTGGCGCCGCGATCAGGACCGGCACCAGATCCTCGAGCGTCCGGCGCACCGCGCTGCCGAGGGCGCCGGAGGACGTGTCGATCTGCTCGAAAGCGGGCCAGATGCGTTCCGCCAGCACGACCACGCCCTCGGCGGCGGTGACCCCGTCGGCCCTGTTCACCGCCCTGATCTCTGACTTGGCCTGGTTCAGCCGGTCGATGGCCTTGGCCGATCCGCGCCAGCCGAATGCGCCCGCGCGCATCCCGGGTCTGAAAGCCCACTTGTGCGAAAGCCTGCGCGCCACGGCTGCTATCTCATCTGTACCTCGACGCGGCCGAACCAGCCGACGCCCGCATGGGTCACAGCATGAACCAGAACCTCCGGCGCCGCACCCTTCGATGGGCCATCAGCCGCGGTCCGCGCGCAGGCCGGCGAGCGAGGCCGTGGCAAGTTTAGCTGCGTCTCCGCCGGCACGGTGTGGGATCATGACGCGGGCAAGGTCGGCATAGGCGGGGCGCTGCGCATCGTGGGGAATGATCACATGCAAGAGACCGTTGAAGTCGGCAACTCCGCGCGCCGACTTCGCCGACCCGAGCCCGGGCAAGATCCCTGCACAACGGCACCAGCTTGCCCGACACCTCGTTTGGCGACGGTAGTGAGAGAACGTCTGCTCGCGCTCTCGCTGGGCGAGCCGCCGACTGCGTTCTCTAATCCGAGTCGGCGGACCTCACGTGTTTCGGGCGGATAGCTGCCGTTCGCTGCGAGCGCAAACTTAGAATCTACTACGTTTCGAAGGAGATCTTCGGGGGTCTGCGAAATTCTTATCTGCACCTCGGCGGTCCTGTCAGAGCGGCAAGCGGAAGATGCCGGATGGTCTTCGCGTCCGCCCAACATCCCGCAGCACATTGCGAGATGGTCGCCGATCGCGCCGTGCGCGCTCAATGCGGTGGCGATCCGTCACGCGTGACTGGCACGGATTTGAACTCGTCATGGTGTCGCCGGCGCGCACGGCCGATGCGGACCAGTCTCCTCTACAGCCCTGAGATGAACTTCAGCGCAGTGACGCTCGGCAGGAAGCAGTAACCCCGGCGGCACTGGCCGCGGACTTGATGCTCTGGACCGATCCGGTCGGATAGGCCGTGTAAACGGCCATGGGGCTCGCGTCGTGCTCGGCCCCCCAGGCGACGAAGGCCTCGACGTTGTCGGCCACGGGGGTTTTCGGCGGTGCGTCGACATGGCCGAACACGGGTCCGACGTGCCGGGCAAGCGCCCTCAGAAGCTCGTCGCGCGCCCCGTCGTAGTCGGCGAGAAAGAGCATCGTCTTGTCGCTGAGCTTCGTGAAGC
>CAVZCB010000034.1:0-12796 GCA_963773555.1 uncultured Alphaproteobacteria bacterium | reverse complement strand
GTGCCGCAGAAGGGACTCGAACCCCCGACCCCATCATTACGAATGACGTGCTCTACCAGCTGAGCTACTGCGGCGCGCGCTCCCCTTAGCAATGGCCGGGTCGGGCGTCCAGTGTTTCAGGCACCGAGAAAGCCGTTGACGGCCTCGATGAACGCTCGGGGCGCCTCCGCGTGCAGCCAGTGGCCGGCTTCGGGGATTTCGCGGGCTTCCGCGGCGGGGAACAGCGCGCGGATCCGGGGCCAGTGGTCCGGGCGCACGTAGTCCGAAGCGCCGCCTGACAGGAACAGCGTCGGGCCGTCGAAGGTGGTGCCCGGCAGATCGGGAAAGTCCATGATCGCGGGCATCTGGTCGGCGAGGGCGTCGAGGTTCAGCTTCCACGCGGCGCCGGAGGGATCGATCGACAGGCTCTGCAGGAGGAACGCGCGCAGCGGCGGCTCGGGCACCGCGTCGGCGAGGGCCGCGTCGGCGTCCGAGCGGCGCGAGACGGACGCGAGGTCGACGCCGCGCATCGCGTCGACATAGTCGATCTGGCTGTGGGAATAGGCGACCGGGGCCATGTCGACGACGATCAGCCGGTTGACCGCGTCGGCCCGTGTCAGCGCCAGCACCATCGCCGCCTTGCCGCCCATCGAGTGGCCGAGCACGTCGGCCCGGCCGCCGTGTTCGGCGATCGTCTCCGCCAGGTCGCCGGCCATCGCCGGATAGCTATTGTCCGGGCTGCGCGGACTGTCGCCGTGGTTGCGCATGTCGACGGCGATCACCTGGCGGTCGGCGGCGAGGCGCTTGCCGATGGCGCTCCAGTTGCGGGCGGACCCGAACAGGCCGTGGGCGATCACGAGCGGCGGGCGGTCGGTGGCGGATCCGTAGGTGGTGGCGGCGAGGCGCATGTCAGATCACCAGGCTGTTGATGACGGCGTCGTCGGTGATGTCGAGCCAGGTGAACCCGGCGGCGGACATCCGCGCCTCGAGACCGGCGAAGTCGCCCGGGCCGCCGGGTTTCGATGCCGAGCAGCACCGAGCCGAAGTTGCGGGCCGACTTCTTGAGATACTCGAAGCGGGCGATGTCGTCGTCGGGACCGAGCACGGCGAGGAAATCGCGCAGCGCGCCGGGACGCTGCGGCAGGCGCAGAATGTAGTATTTCTTGCGGCCCTCCCAGCGCAGGGCGCGCTCCTTGACGTCGGGCAGGCGCTCGAAGTCGAAGTTGCCGCCCGACACCACGGCGACGACGGTGCGGCCGGCGACCGGCAGATCGCGCAGGGCGTCGATGGCGAGCGCGCCGGCGGGCTCGAGCACCAGCCCCTCGACGCTCAGCATCTCGAGCATGGTGGCGCAGATCCGGTCCTCGGGCGCCAGCAGCACGTCGGCGGGCGCGAAGCGTGCGAGCACCGCGAAGTTGCGGTCGCCGATGCGGGCGACCGCGGCGCCGTCGACGAAGTTGTCGACCTCCGCCAGGGTGACGAGGCGGCCCGCCTCCAGCGCGCGGCGCAGGCTCGGGGCGCCGGCGGGCTCGACGAAGGCCGTCGCGGTGCGGGGCGCGAGGGTGTCGAGGACCTGCACCAGGCCCGACGACAGGCCGCCGCCGCCGACCGGCACGATCACCAGATCCGGCGGCGTCGCGAGCTGGTCGAGGATCTCGAGCGCGACCGTCGCCTGGCCCTCGATCACGTCGGCGTCGTCGAACGGCGGCAGGAACAGCGCGCCGGTCTCGCGCGCGAAGCCCTCGGCGGCGGCGAGCGTCGCGTCGAAGTAGTCGCCGACCAGCCGGATCTCGACCCCGCCCCCGCCGAACTGCCGGGTCTTGTCGATCTTCTGCTGCGGGGTGGTCACCGGCATGAACACCACGCCCTCGACCTCGAAGTGCCGGCAGGCGTAGGCAACGCCCTGCGCATGGTTGCCGGCCGAGGCGCAGACGAAACGGACGGGCCCGGGCCGGGCCGCCAGCGCCTTGCGCATGGCGTTGAAGGCGCCGCGCAGCTTGTAGGAGCGGACCGGGCTCAGGTCCTCGCGCTTCAGCCAGACGTCGGCTGCGTGCTTCGCCGAGAGGTATTCGTTGCGCTGCAACGGCGTCGGCCCGAACAGCGTGCGCAACGCGGCCTCGGCGGCGCGCGCGCCCTCGATGTCGAGGCCGCTCAACCGCCCGACCGCGCGCCGGTTTCTGTCAGGCCGGACACGCGGCAGGCGCGTTTCGCGCGCGAAATACCGATCAAGCCATTGATAACAAACCGACCCGTGCGTGGATCATTTGTAAAAGTCGCGCGGATCGAGGACGCTCGCCTCGACCGGACCGATATGCCATTCTCCGCGCAAAGCCCCCGCGCGACTCCGAGGATCGAGCCCATGACACCTCCCTTTCCCCTCACCCGGCGCAGCTTTGTCGCCAGCGGCGCGGCGCTCGGCGGCCTGGTGATGCTGCACCCGTTCTCGGCCCGGGCGCAAGCCGATCAGGCCCACCTGCGGATCATCTCGACCACCGACCTGCACTGCCACGTCCAGCCCTACGACTACTATGCCGACAAGCCCAGCGACACCGTCGGCCTCGCCCGTACCGCGACGATCATCGAGGGCATCCGCGCCGAGGCGACCAACACGCTGCTCGTCGACAACGGCGACTACCTGCAGGGCAACCCGATGGGCGACTACATCGCCTACCAGAAGGGCATGAAGCCCGGCGACATCCATCCGGTGATCGCCGGCATGAACACGCTCGCCTACGAGGCCGGCACGCTCGGCAACCACGAGTTCAACTACGGCGTCGATTTCCTCGACCTGGTCAACGCCGGCGCGAATTTCCCGATCGTCTGCGCCAACTTCGCCAAGACCCTCGGGCCCACCCCGCGCGAGGACGACCTGCACCTGAAGCCCTACGTGATCCTCGCGCGCACCATCACCGACGGCGACGGCCAGCCGCACGCGATCAACGTCGGCCTGATCGGCTTCGTGCCGCCGCAGATCATGCTGTGGGACCGCGGGCATCTGGAGGGCCGGTTCCAGACCCGCGACATCCTCGAGGCCGCCCGGGCCTGGATCCCCGAGATGCGCGAGGCCGGCGCCGACGTCGTGGTGGCGCTCAGCCATTCCGGCATCGATCCGAACGCCGACGCGACGATGGCCGAGAACGCCTCGCTGCAACTCGCCGGGATCGAGGGCATCGACGCGGTGGTGACCGGCCACCAGCACCGGGTCTGGCCCTCCGAGGATTTTTCCGGCGAGGGGATCGTCCTTGCGGCCGGGACGCTGATGGGCAAGCCCGCGACCCAGGGCGGCTTCTGGGGCTCGCACATGGGGCTGATCGACCTTTTGCTGCACGAGGACGGCGGCACCTGGCGCGTGGCGGCCGCGGAATCGAGCGTGCGGCCGATCTACCGGCGCAACGAGGACCGCAGCGTCACCGCCCTCGTCGAAGACTACGCGCCGGCGATCGAGGCGACCGAGGCGGTCCACCGCGCGACGCTCGACTACGTCCGCGCCGAGGTCGGCGAGTCCACCGCCCCGCTGCAATCCTATTTCGCCGTGGTCAGCGACGATCCCTCGGTGCAGCTCGTCAGCCAGGCGCAGACCTGGTACGTGACCGACCTGATGACCGGCACCGAGCACGAGGGCCTGCCGGTGCTGTCGGCGGCGGCGCCGTTCAAGTCGGGCGGGCGCGGCGGACCGGACTACTACACCGACGTGCCGGCCGGGCCGATCGCGATCAAGAACGTCGCCGACGTCTATCTCTATCCCAACACGCTGCAGGCGGTGGCGGTGACCGGCGCGGAAGTGAAGGACTGGCTGGAGCGATCCGCCGGGATCTTCAACCGGATCACCCCTGGCGGCGCGGACCAGCCGCTGATCGACCCGGACTTCCCGGCCTACAACTTCGACACCATCGACGGCGTCACCTATGCCATCGACGTGACCCAGCCGTCGAAGTACGACGTGGACGGCAAGCTGATCAACCCGGACGCCAACCGCATCACCGATCTGAAGTTCGACGGCCAGCCCATAGATCCCGAAGCGAGATTCGTCGTGGCCACCAACAACTACCGCGCCGGCGGCGGCGGCAGCTTCCCCGGCGCCGACGGCAAGACGATGATCATGGCCGCGCCCGACACCAACCGCGACGTGATCGTCCGCTTCATCGTCGAGCAGGGCACCATCTCGCCCAGCGCCGACAACAACTGGACGCTGGCCCCGGCGGGCGGCGCGACGGTGCTCTACGACACCGGGCCGGGCTCGACCGCCTATCTCGACGACGTCCGCGCGCGCGGGTTGACCATCGATCCCGCGGGCGACGCCCCGGACGGTTTCCTGCGCTACCGGATCACGCTCTGATCGCCGGCGCGATTGTAAGCGGACCGGATTGGCGCCAATAGACCGGCGCGGTCCGGTGGTTCGCGCTCCTTTGACCCTTTCGCCAGAGGCAGGCCCTCCCCGTGTTCGTATCCTTCTTTCCCAATCCGCCGCGCCTGTTCTTCTGGTCCGCGGTGATCTGGGCCGCGATCTGCGTCGCCGGCTGGTACGTCGGCGGCTCCGGTCTCGGCGCCGCCATCGGCCTCGCAACTCCCGAGGGCGGGCTGCCGGTCGGGGTGTCGCGGTTCTGGGCGGGGTCGTTCCTGTGGTTCTATGTCTACTACGGCGTAGCCGTCGCGATCTTCGCCACCGCCTGGCAGGTGGTCTCGCCGCATCCCTGGTGGCGCTGGTCGATCCTCGGCTCGGCGCTGATCCTGTTCACCACCTACTTTCAGGTGGAGGTGAGCGTTGCGATCAACGCCTGGTACGGACCATTCTACGACCTGATCCAGGTCGCGCTCGCCAAGTCGCGCCCGGTGACCATGGCCGAGTTCTACGGCTCGCTGGTCGATTTCCTCGGCATCGCCATGATCGCCGTCCTCGTCGGCGTCCTGTCGCTGTTCTTCGTCAGCCACTACGTGTTCCGCTGGCGC
This sequence comes from uncultured Alphaproteobacteria bacterium, assembly GCA_963773555.1. GTDB lineage: Bacteria > Pseudomonadota > Alphaproteobacteria > Rhodobacterales > Rhodobacteraceae > Amaricoccus. Next base: position 7,870 of record CAVZCB010000034.1, on the reverse strand, counting down.
ACCGCGATGAACGGCTACTACATGAGCCACTGGACGCAGTTGCGCACCATCGAGGGCGCCTCGCAGCGCGTGCAGGAGGACACCATGCGGTTCTCCTCCACCACCGAGAGCCTCGGCGTCAGCCTGCTCGACGCGATCATGACGCTGATCGCCTTCCTGCCGGTGCTGCTGCGGCTGTCGGCCGACATCACCCGGGTGCCGCTGCTCGGGGAGGTACCCTACCCGCTGGTGTTCGCGGCCCTGCTCTGGTCGGTGTTCGGCACGGTCTTCCTCGCGCTGGTCGGCGTCAGGCTGCCCGGCCTCGAGTTCCGCAACCAGCGCGTCGAGGCCGCCTACCGCAAGGAACTGGTCTACGGCGAGGACGACCCGTCCCGCGCCCAGCCGCCGACCGCGCGCCAGCTGTTCGCCAACGTCCGGCGCAACTACTTCCGGCTCTACTTCCACTACATGTACTTCAACGTGGCGCGGATCTTCTACCTGCAGCTCGACAACGTGTTCGGCTATGTGGTGCTCGCGCCCTCGATCGTCGCCGGCGCGATCACGCTCGGGCTGATGAACCAGATCCTGAACGCGCTCGGACAGGTCCGCAACTCGTTCCAGTATCTGGTCAATTCCTGGACCACGGTGGTCGAGCTCCTGTCGATCTACAAGCGCCTGCGCGCCTTCGAGGCGACGATCCACGGCGGCGACCTGCCCGAGATCGACCGCGACTTCATCGCCGCGGGCCGCCAGCGCGGGGCACCACTGATCGACGGCTGAAGCAGGAAGATCGGTGTCGCGCAAAGGGGGCCAGGCCGGGGTTCGAATGGCCTTTACCGGATTTTATTGAAGATTAATCCGATTTGATCCAGTGGCTTACCAGGAATTGCGCGCGCGCAAAGCCTGATTTCACGCCGCCTTGCCGCCTTGCGGAAAACCCTCTAGACCGCGTCCGACAGCGTCAGGGAGCCCCACGAATGACATCGCCGAAGAAGGTCGTGCTCGCCTATTCCGGTGGGCTCGACACCTCGATCATCCTGAAGTGGCTCGAGATCGAGTACGGCTGCGAGGTGGTCACCTTCACCGCCGACCTCGGGCAGGGCGAGGAGCTGGAGCCGGCGCGGACCAAGGCGGAGCTGCTGGGCGTGAAGCCCGGCAACATCTTCATCGAGGACCTGCGCGAGGCGTTCGTGCGCGACTTCGTGTTCCCGATGTTCCGCGCCAACGCCGAATACGAGGGGCTCTACCTGCTCGGCACCTCGATCGCCCGCCCGCTGATCGCCCGGCGGCTGGTGGAGATCGCCGCCGAGACCGGCGCCGACGCCATCGCCCACGGCGCCACCGGCAAGGGCAACGACCAGGTGCGCTTCGAGCTGTCCGCCTACGCGCTCGACCCGCTGATCCGGGTGATCGCGCCCTGGCGCGAGTGGACCCTGACCAGCCGCACCAGGCTCATCGAGTTCGCCGAAGCGCACCAGATCCCGATCGCGAAGGACAAGCGCGGCGAGGCGCCGTTCTCGGTCGATGCGAACCTGCTGCACACCTCCTCGGAGGGCAAGGTGCTGGAAGACCCGGCCGAGGAGGCGCCCGCCTACGTCTACCAGCGCACCACCGCGCCGGAGGACGCGCCCGACACGCCCGAGTACGTCGAGATCGGCTTCGAGCGCGGCGACGCGGTCTCGATCGACGGCGAGGCGCTCACGCCGGCCAGCCTGCTCACCCGCCTCAACGATCTCGGCGGCCGGCACGGTGTCGGCCGGCTCGATCTCGTGGAGAACCGCTTCGTCGGCATGAAGTCGCGCGGCATTTACGAGACGCCCGGCGGCACGGTGCTGCTGGCCGCGCACCGGGGCATCGAGTCGATCACGCTCGACCGGGGGGCGGCGCACCTCAAGGACGAGCTGATGCCGCGCTACGCCGAGCTGATCTACAACGGCTTCTGGTTTTCCCCTGAGCGCGAGATGCTGCAGGCGCTGATCGACCGCAGCCAGGCGCACGTCACCGGCACGGTGCGGGTCAAGCTCTACAAGGGGTCCGCCACAGTGGTCGGCCGCCGCTCGCCCGCCTCGCTCTACTCCGAGGCCCACGTCACCTTCGAGGACGACGCCGGCGCCTACGACCAGAAGGACGCCGCGGGCTTCATCAAGATCAACGCGCTGCGGCTGAAGCTGCTGGCGATGCGCGACCATCGGGCAGAACAGAGGCGCCGCTAGGTTGCCGACGACATGTCGGCTCCTCCTGCCCCTGTGGCTAGTATCGACGGTCAACGTATCAGCGCCGCGGGGGCGGCTACTCAGGCCCGCAGGCCCTCGACCGCTGACCGATTCTCATATATAATTGCTCTTAATTCAGACAGGAGCATCGGACATGATCCGAACAGCGGCGTTGGCGGTGGCAGCCTGCCTTTGCGGGCTTCCTGCTGCAGCGGTCACGGTCACCGTGGAATTTGAGGCGACGGTCGATCGCATCCCCTTCGTACCGCTCGCCCGCCGGGCCTCCGCCAAGCTGATCTTCGTACCGCCACCCCTCGAGCCGGTCGGTCCATTCCTGGGGGATGTGGTGTCGGGCCGTGTCTCGTTTGACCTCGACGGGATGGACCGGGTGCAGAACGTCTCTGGCTCGGCGCCCATTGCCGGTTCGGACCCCAAGCTCGAGTCCGCGACGGTCTCGCCTGTCGAGCGCATCGAAGGATGCAAGGGTCCCTCCTGCTTTACGATCGCCCCGGAGCCAAAGCCGCTCGTTCCAGTTGCCGCGACGAAAGCTCGGGGAACTCTGACCGTGAACTATGGACCCAACGTGACGTTCACGGATCCGACCTTCGACAGCTCGGTCGAATGGGTCGATCTTTCCATCGAAGTCGCGGCAGCTCTCGACGGCGAGCCGTCGCCGGCGGACTTCCTGGACCTGCTCCAATTGCCCGGCGCGCTGCCGGTCGCGATCGAGTACACCCGCATAGGCCGCGGAAACCTTTTCATTCCCGGTGCCGACCCCTACGACTGTGCGATCTTCGGCTGCGCCACCTTCGGAGCGACGGTCACGTCCGGCGAGATCCGTGTGGGCAACCTCCCCGCTCCGATCCCGGTGCCTCCGACCATTGCGGCGCTCCTCACCGCGCTCGGAGCGTTCGGAGCCTTCGCAGCGCTGCGGCGCGCCAAAGCCTGACTGGGGATCGTCACGCTAGGTGTGTGCAAGGCTTTCCGGAGCAGCCGGTGGCGGGCCGAAATGACGCGATCGGGCCTGCAGCGGTGCCGGATCGACGGCTTGAGCCGCCTGCGCAACTTGCGCACGTGCAGCGCGATCACATCAAGGCGTAGGCGTTGCGTTGCAGCACGGTCTGGAGCGCGTAGAGGATGACGATCAGCACCAGCGGCGACAGGTCGAGCCCGCCCATGTTGGGCAGCACCCGCCGGATCGGGCCGTAGATCGGCTCGAGCAGGCGCTCGAGCCCGTTCCAGATCTGCCAGACCAGCGGCTGGTGGCGGTTCAGCACGTTGAAGCCGATCAGCCAGCTCATCACCACATGCGCGATCACGATGAACCAGACGATATTGATCACGTAGAGCAGAATGATGATCAGCGAACCCATGGAATTGCCGTCCTCGTTCAATAATGCGCGCCCTAGGTAGACTGCCCGAGGTGCCGCCGCAAGACCGCGCAGGGCCGGTTCCGCCCACCGGTGGCCCTCGGCGCCCGGCGGCTGGCGCCGGCTGCCGCCTTCCGGCGGTGGCGGCGCGCCGCCTCGACCGCGGGCGCCCGGGGGTCGCCGTCTCGCTTCGCCCCGGGGTCGCGCGGGACGGCTTGCAACCCCGGAAGATCCGCGCCACAGAAAGGTCCGCTCGCAATCGGATCCGCGCGCCATGTATCCGTTCTTCCGCCTTGGCCTGGAGCTGCTTCTCTACCGGAACGCCGACCGGCTGCCGATCGACGGGATGCACGTGTCGCACCACCGATGCTGGCCGTGGGACATCGACCCCTGGCGGGAGCTCAACAACGGCCGCACCCTGACCCTCTACGATCTTGGCCGCCTGCCGCTGGTGAACCGGACCGGGCTTGCACAGACCCTGAAGGCGAACGGCTGGGGCCTGACGGTGGCCGGATCTTCGGTCCGCTATCGCCGGCGGGTGCGCGTCTTCCAGCCGATCGAGATGCGATCGGCCTTCATCGGCCGCGATCCGCGGTTTCTCTACCTCCAGCAGGCGATGTTCCGCGGCGGCGAGGCGTTGTCGGGAGCGCTCTACCGCGGGGCGGTGACCAGCGCCGCGGGCATCGTCGCCACCGACCGGGTGATGGCGGCAATGGGCGCGCCGGACTGGCCGATGGACCTGCCCGGGTGGGCCGCGGCCTGGAGCGCCGCCGAGGCCGAGCGCCCCTGGCCGCCCGCGCTGTGACCGCTCCGGCCTCCTCCGCCGCCGCCGGCCGGACCGAGCGAGGGGTCTTCGCTTGGATGCTGTTCGACTGGGCGAACCAGCCGTTCCAGACCCTGATCGTCACGTTCATCTTCGCCCCCTGGTTCGTCGCCGAGGTGATCGGCGACCCGGTGCGCGGCCAGGCGATCTGGGGAGCGGTGACGGCGGTCGGCGGTGCGGGCGTGGCGATCCTCGCGCCGTTCCTCGGGGCGATGGCGGACCGCAGCGGCGCGCGCAAGCCGTGGGTGCTCGGCTTTTCCGTGCCCTATGTGCTCGGCTGTCTCGGTCTCTGGCTCGCGGTTCCCGGAATGGCGAACCCCGCGCCAGTGCTGGCGCTCTACCTGCTCGGCTTCCTCGGCTCGGAATTCGGCCAGGTCTTTACCAACGCCATGCTGCCGGATCTGGGTCCGCGCCGCGAGATCGGCCGGATCTCCGGCTCCGGCTGGGCGCTCGGTTATGTCGGCGGTCTCGTCTCGCTCGTGCTGGTCCTGCTGCTTCTCGCCCCGGCGCCCGGCGGGACGCTGACGCTGCTCGGCATTCCGCCGCTGTTCGGGCTCGACGTCGCCGCAGGCGAGCCTGCCCGCGCCACCGGCCCGTTGGCGGCAGTCTGGTATATCGTCTTCGCCGCGCCGCTTTTCCTGTTTACTCCCGACGCGCCGCGCCGCCGACCGCCGGGCCTGGTGCGCGCCTCCCTCGGTGACGTCGCCGCGACGTTCCGGCTGGCCGCCCGCAACCGCTCCTTCCTCGGGTTTCTCGTCGCCTCGATGATCTATCGCGACGCGCTGGTCGCGCTGTTCACCTTCGGGGGTATCTATGCCGCGGGCGTGCTCGGCTGGGGCCTGTTCCAGCTCGGCGTGTTCGGGATCGTTGCCGCCGGCGTCGGCGCCGTCGGCGCCTGGATCGGCGGCCGCGCCGACCGGACCTTCGGGCCGCGCCCGGTCGTCGTTGTCTCGATCTGGGCGCTGATACTGGTTGCGACCGTGGCGCTGTTCACCACGCGGGCGAGCGTGCTCGGGGTGCCGGTCGCCGCCGGCTCCCGCCTGCCCGATCTCGTGTTCATGGTCGCGGGCGGCCTGCTCGGCGCCGCGGGCGGCGCGCTGCAGGCCGCCTCGCGAACCCTGGTCGTGCATCTCGCCGAAGGCCATGTCGCCCCGGCCCAGGCCTTCGGCCTGTTCGCGCTGTCGGGAAAGGCCACCGCGTTCATCGGCCCCACCCTGGTCGCCGTGGCCACCGCCGCCACCGGGTCGCAGCGCGCCGGCGTCACCCCGGTGATCGGGCTGTTCCTCATCGGCCTCGGACTGCTATACTGGGTGAAAACCGACACCGAGCAGCCCGGGATTACCTGATGATCGCACGCCTCTTCGCGGCCGGCCTCGCCTTCGCCATCCTCGCCCTGCCCGGCCATGCCCAGACCGCGCGCGCGCTCTTCGCCGCCAAGGCCACGCCGTCGCCGCACCAGCCCTACTCGGTCGGGGCCGCCTCGCGCGGCTGCCTCGCCGGCGGCGTGGCGTTACCCGAGTCCGGGCCGACCTGGCAGGCGATGCGGCTCGGCCGCAACCACTACTGGGGCAACCCGATGATGATCGGATTCATCGAGGAGTTGAGCCGCACCGCCGTCAAGGCCGGCTGGAAGGGGCTCTACGTCGGCGACATCGCTCAGGCGAGGGGCGGCCCGGTCAAGGGGCACGCCAGTCACCAGACCGGGCTCGACGCCGACATCTGGTTTACGCCGCCGAGCCGGCTGGACCTGACCCGCTCCGAGCGGGAGCGGGTGTCCGCGATCAGCGTCAGCGCCGACGGCCGCCACGTCAACGCCAACTGGACGCCGGCGCATGCCTATCTCCTCGAGACCACCGCCCGCGATCCCCGGGTCAACCGCATTTTCGTTACGCCGCCGGTGAAGCTCGAGATGTGCGCCGGTGCCGGGCGGGGCGATGCGGCCTGGCTGCGCAAGATCCGGCCGTGGTGGGATCACGTCGATCACATGCACGTGCGGCTGAACTGCCCGAAGGGCGCCGTCGGCTGTGTCGACCAGGCGGCGATCCCGGCGGGCGACGGCTGCAAGGATGCGGTCTGGTGGGTGACCGAGGCGCTCGAGCCGCCCGACCCGAACGCGCCCAAGCCCAAGCCGAAGCCGCCCCTGACGATGGCCGACCTTCCGTCGCAATGCGCCCAGGTTCTGAACGACCGGTGAGAACCGCTTTGATGATCGCCCCGGCGCTGGCCGGCGCCGTGCTCGCCGGCACCGTTCTGGCCGGCGCCGTGTTGACCGGCGACGTGCCGGCCGCCACAGGCCCGCACCTCGTCCGCGACGCCATCGTCGTCTGGAGCGAATCCGACCCGGCATTCGGGGGCTTTTCCGGCCTCGCGCTGCAGGACGACGGCGCGCACTTTCTCACCATCTCCGACCACGGCGCCTGGGCGAAGGGTACGCTCGAGCGACGCGACGGACGGATCGTCGCCGCCCATCTCGAGGCGATCGGGCCGCTGCACGAGATCTCCGGCGCCGTGCTCGACGGCGAGGACGTCGACGCCGAGGGGCTTGCGGTCGATGCGGACGGCCACGCCTGGGTGTCGTTCGAGGCGTTCCACCGCGTGCGCCGCTACGACAGCATCGACGGACCGGCCGCCTCGGTGCCCGGCCATCGCGACTTCGCGAAGCTCCAGCTCAATTCGGGCCTCGAAACCCTCGCCTTCGACGCCAGAGGGACGCTCTACGCGATCCCCGAACGGTCCGGCGCCCGCAATCGGCCGTTCCCGGTCTACCGCTTCGGCAACGGCCGCTGGGACAAAGGCCTCAAGCTACGCCGCGACGGGAACTTCCTGGCCTCCGACGCGGATTTCGGACCGGACGGCAGGCTCTATCTGCTCGAACGCGACTTCGGCTGGCTGACCGGTTTCGCCACCCGCATCCGCCGGTTCACGCTCGGGGCCAACGGCTTCGGCGACGAGGTTACGCTGCTCGAGACGCCGTTCGGCGAACTCGACAACATGGAGGGAATCTCGGTGTGGCGCGACGACGCGGGACGCACCCGGATCACGCTGATCTCCGACGACAACTTCTTCCCGCTGCAGCGGACGATGTTCGTGGAGTATGTGCTGGCCGAGGATTGACGCGGGGGGTTTTGAAAAGCAAAATGGCCCGCCGAGCGGCAGGCCGTTGCGCAGTCCGGCGTGCGACGGCCGAAGCCGCCGTCAGGCGATCACTTGATCTTGCCTTCCTTGTATTCGACGTGCTTGCGGGCGACCGGGTCGTATTTGCGCACGGTCATCTTGTCGGTCATGGTGCGCGAGTTCTTCTTGGTGACATAGAAATGCCCGGTGTCGGCCGTGGAGTTCAGCCGGATCTTGATCGTGGTCGGCTTCGCCATCTTCCCAATCCTTCGATGCCTGGACGGCCCACGCCACGCGGCGGGCCGGGAATCTCGAGGGCGCCGTTCTACGCCCTTCGCCCCGCCTGTCAAGGGCCTCGGGGGCCGGCCAAG
>CAVZCB010000033.1:0-44237 GCA_963773555.1 uncultured Alphaproteobacteria bacterium | reverse complement strand
GGATCGGGCCGGAGTCGAGTTCGGGCGTCACCTCGTGCACGGTGCAGCCGTGCACCGCCATGCCGGCGGCGAGCGCGCGGGCGTGGGTGTCGAGGCCGGGAAACAGCGGCAGGATCGAGGGATGCACGTTCAGCATCCGCCCGGACCAGTCGGCGATGAAGCCCGGCGTCAGCACCCGCATGAAGCCGGCGAGGCAGAGGATTTCGGCGCCGCTGTCGCGCAGCGGCCTGTCCAGCGCCGCCTCGAACGCCGCGCGATCGCCGTGGAACGGCCGGTGATCGACGCAGGCCGTCGCCAACCCGAGATCGGCCGCCCGCGCCAGCCCGCCGGCGTCGGGGCGGTTGGCGATCACGAGACACACCTCGGCCGGGTGCGCCGGGTCGGCCATGTCGCGGGCGAGCGCCAGCATGTTCGAGCCGCTCCCCGAGATCAGGATCGCGACACGTCGCCGGGTCACAAAGCCCCCGAATAGCGCACGCCCGTTCCGGGCACGACGCGGCCGATCACCCGCGCGGTCTCGCCTTCCGACGTGAAGATGCGCGTCAGCTCGGTCGCCCGGTCCGGCGCGGCGACCGCGACCAGCCCGATGCCGCAGTTGAAGGTCTTGAGCATCTCCGTGTCGGCGATTCCCGCTTGATCGCGCAGCCAGCCGAACACCGGCGGTAACGCCCAGGCGTCGAGGTCGATCTCGGCGCCGAGGCCGTCGGGAAGCACGCGGGGCAGGTTCTCGGTCAGTCCGCCGCCGGTGATGTGCGCGAGCCCGTGCAGCCCGCCGGTCCGCAGCGCCGCCAGCGCCGCGCCGACGTAGATGCGGGTGGGCGTCAGCAGCGCGGCCGCGAGGGCGCCGTCGTCGAACGGGCAGGGCGCGTCCCACGCGAGGCCGGCTTGATCGACGATTCGCCGCACCAGGCTGAAGCCGTTCGAATGCACGCCGCTTGAGGCGACCCCGATCAGGATGTCGCCGTCCCCGACGTCGCGCGGAAGCGCCGTCCCGCGCTCCATGGCGCCGACGGCGAAGCCCGCGAGGTCGAAGTCGCCCGCGGGATACATCCCCGGCATCTCGGCGGTCTCGCCGCCGACCAGCGCGGCCCCGGCCGCGGCGCAGCCGGCGGCGATCCCCCCGATGACCCGCGCGGCGCCGTCCACGTCGAGCCGTCCGGTCGCGAAGTAGTCGAGAAAGAACAGCGGCTCCGCGCCCTGGCAGACCAGATCGTTGACGCACATCGCCACGAGATCGATCCCCACGGTGTCGAGCGCGCCGGTGTCGATCGCCAGCCGCAGCTTGGTCCCGACGCCGTCGGTGGCGGCGACCAGCACCGGATCGACATACCCGGCCGCCTTGAGATCGAACAGGGCGCCGAACCCCCCGAGCCCCGCGACCACGCCCGCCCGCGCCGTCGCCGCCGCCGCCGGCTTGATCCGATCCACCAGCGCGTTGCCGGCGTCGATGTCGACCCCGGCCTCGGCATAGGTCAGCCCGTTCGGCCGCTCAGCCACGTGATTTCCTCCGTTCGGATGCCTGGTGTCGCACGAGGAGCCTTGTCGGATCGGGGTTGCGGGAGGTCAAGCCCCTCGGGCCTCGACTCAGCCCGGCGCCTCCGATGCTCCGCGCTCGCGGTAGGGGGTCGTCTTGTAGAGCGCGCGGTAGCACTTCGAGAAATGCGACGGCGAGGCGAAACCGCAGGCTAGCGCCACGTTGATCACGCTCATGTCGGTCTGCATCAAGAGGTTGCGCGCCTTCGCCAGCCGCAGCTCCATGTAGTAGCGCTTGGGACTGCGGTTCAGGTAGCGGCGGAACAGGCGTTCGAGCTGGCGGGTCGACATGCCGACGTCGCGGGCGAGAAGCATCGGCGACATCGGATCCTCGATGTGTTCCTCCATGCGGTGGATCACGGTGGCGAGCTTGGGGTGACGCACGCCGATCCGGGTCGGAATCGACAGGCGCTGCTCGTCCTTGTCGGAGCGGATCGCGGTGTGGATCATCTGGTCGGCGACGAGGTTGGCGAGTTCCGTCCCGTGCCGCCGGGCGATCAGCTTGAGCATCAGGTCGGTCGAGGCGGTTCCGCCGGCGGCGGTGTAGCGGTCGCGGTCGATCACGTAGACGTTCTGGGTCAGCTTGATGTCGGGAAAGTCCTCCTCGAAGCTGTCGTGGTTCTCCCAGTGGATGGTGCATTGCCGGCCCTCGAGCAGTCCGGCGGCGGCGATCACCTGCGCTCCGGTGCAGAGCGCGCCGACCGGCAGGCCCTTGCGGGTCTCGCGGCGCAGCCAGGTCAGGACCGGACGGGAGGCGGCCTGTTTCACCTTCAGGCCGCCGACGACGATGATCGTGGTATCCCGCCCGAGTTCCTCGAGCCCGGCGTCGGCCTGGATCGTCACGCCGTTGGAGGCGGTGACCGGGCCGCCGTCCTGGGTCACCACCTGCCAGTCGTAGAGGGTCTGCCCCGACATCCGGTTGGCGAGACGCAGCGGCTCGATCGCGCCGGCGAACGCGACGAGGGTGAAGTTCTCGAGCAGCAGGAACACGTAGCGCTCGGGGCGCGTCGGCGGCGTGGTCTGAGGTCGGGGCGCGGCTTCGGGCGGAACGTTCATGACATTGATGTGGCGATTCGCGTGCGCGGAGGTCAAGGCGGAATCCGCGTGCGACCATATGGCCAAGCGTGGCCGCCTCGTTTATGGAACCGGCACGAACGCCACCGAGCCTTGGGAGCGAAGCCATGTGCGCCGACTGGAGCAAGACCGCCTGGAGGTCACGCCCGCGGATCCAGATGCCCGAGTATCCGGACGCCGCGGCGCTGGCCGCCGTCGAGAGCAAGCTCGCGTCCTATCCGCCGCTGGTGTTCGCCGGGGAGACACGCAAGCTCAAGGGACAGCTCGCCCAGGCGGCGGAGGGGCGGGCGTTCCTGCTGCAGGGCGGCGACTGCGCCGAGAGCTTCGGCGAGTTCTCCGCCGACAACATCCGCGACACCTTCAAGGTGATGTTGCAGATGGCGGTGGTGCTGACCTTCGGCGCCAAGGTGCCGGTGGTGAAGATCGGCCGGATGGCCGGGCAGTTCGCCAAGCCGCGCTCGGCCCCGACCGAGATCGTGGGCGGCGTGGAGCTGCCCTCCTACCGCGGCGACATCATCAACGGCTTCGAGCCGACGCGCGAGGAGCGGGTGCCCGATCCGGCCCGGATGCTGCAGGCCTATCTGCAGTCGGCGGCGACGCTGAACCTGCTGCGGGCATTCAGCCAGGGCGGGTATGCCGACATCCAGCGGATCCATTCCTGGACGCTCGACTTCACCGCCGGGCAGAAGGGCTACGAGCAGTATCACAAGCTCGGGAACCGGATCTCGGAGTCGCTCGAGTTCATCGGCGCGGCCGGGGTCAGCCCGGAGACGTCGGACGCGCTGCACCGGGTGGATTTCTACACCTCGCACGAGGCGCTGCTGCTCGAATACGAGGAGGCGCTGGCGCGGATCGATTCCACGACCGGGGTGCCGGTGGCGGGGTCGGGGCACATGATCTGGATCGGCGACCGGACCCGGCAGCCGGACGGGGCGCACGTGGAGTTCGCGCGGGGGGTGCAGAACCCGATCGGGCTGAAGTGCGGGCCGACGCTGAGCGAGAGCGATCTCTTGAAGCTGATCGACCGGCTGAACCCGAGGAACGAGGCGGGGCGGCTGACGCTGATCGCCCGGTTCGGGGCGGGGCAGGTGGGCGAGCATCTGCCGCGGCTGATCCGGGCGGTCGAGCGCGAGGGGCGCCGTGTGCTCTGGTCGTGCGATCCGATGCACGGCAACACCATCAAGTCCGGCTCGGGCTACAAGACCCGGCCGTTCGAGCGGGTGCTGCGCGAGGTGCGGGAGTTCTTCGCGGTCCACGGGGCCGAGGGGACCATCCCGGGCGGCGTGCACTTCGAGATGACCGGCAAGGACGTGACCGAGTGCACCGGCGGGGTGCGGGCGGTGCGGGACGAGAACCTGTCGGACCGCTATCACACGGTCTGCGATCCGCGGCTGAACGCGGCGCAGGCGCTGGAGCTGGCGTTCCTCGTGGCCGAGATGCTGCACGAGCGGCTGCAGGCGCGGCGCGCCGCCGTCTGAGGTGACAGCGAAGGTCCTGGTGCTGACCGCCGCGGCGGGGGTCTCGGACGCGGCGGCCGGGGAGGCGGCGCGGGCGGTCGCGGGCGTGGCCCGGCGGCTGGCGCCGGGGGCGGTCGAGATCCCGTTCGAGGGGGCGTTGCCGGCGGACTTCGCGGGTGCCGGGTGCGACGTGAACGTCGTGCCGGCGGCGGGGCGGCGGAAGCGGCTGCTGATCGCGGACATGGATTCGACGATCATCGGCGTCGAGTGCATCGACGAGCTGGCCGACTTCGCCGGGGTGAAGGCGGAGGTGGCCGGGATCACCGAGGCGGCGATGCGGGGCGAGCTGGACTTCGAGGGGGCGCTGGTGGCGCGGGTGAAGCTGCTCGCGGGGCTGCCGGTCGGCGTGCTGGAGGAATGCTACGCCGAGCGGGTGCGGCTGAACCCCGGCGCGCGGACGCTGGTGCGGACGATGGCGGCGCTCGGGGCGGCGACGGCGCTGGTCTCGGGCGGCTTCGGGTTCTTTGCCGAGCGGGTGGCGGCGGAGGCTGGGTTCGCCTCGGCCCAGGCGAACGGGCTGATCGTGGCGGACGGGCGGCTGACCGGCGAGGTGGCGCGGCCGATCCTCGGGCGGGAGGCGAAGCTCGCGGCGCTGAAGGCCGGGGCGGCGGCAGCCGGGATCGGCGCGGCGGCGGTGCTGGCGGTCGGGGACGGGGCCAACGATCTCGACATGGTGACGGCGGCCGGGCTGGGGGTCGCATACCACGCCAAGCCGGCTGCTGGCGGTGGCGGCGGATGCGCGGGTCGAGCGATCCGACCTGACGGCGCTGCTGGCCCTGCAGGGGATTCCCGAGCGCGAATGGCGCGGCTAAGGCGCGTTTCACGCGTGAAAGATCCTGAGAACTCTCGTGCAAGTCGCTGGTAACAAGCGATTATCGCGTTTACGAACGGGCAATTAACGCGGTTTGGGGCCCTGTGGGCTACTTTCCGTCGATGACCCGAAACTTCGGCGGCTCGAAGCCGTCGCGCTTGCCGGAGGCGTTCGGGTTGCCCTCGATGGTGCGCAGCTTCGGTGCGACGGGGGCGGGGGCGAACGCAGCCTGGGCCTCGGCGAAGCCGGGCATCGGCTGGCGGGCCTCGGTCGCCTGGCTCGGCTCGACCGGCGTGACGGCCACGTCCTCGATCGAGAACACCAGCGGCGGGGCGAACAGGTCGCCGTCGCCGGAGGTGCAGCCGATGACCCGGTTGATGTCGCCGAAGTCGCTGCGCAGCGGCATCATCAGCATGGTGGCGCGGTAGGTGCCCGCCCGGTTCGGGGCGGCGAGGCGCAGCTCGACGATGGCCGGCTCTCCCATCACCACGTTCAGCAGGCGGTCGAACCGGGTGCGGTCGGCCTCGTCGATCAGGAAGCCCGGCTGCATGCCGCGCACCTCCATGCCCATCATCTCGCAGATCTTCATGCCGGCGAGGCGTATGCGCATGTTGTCGGGCGCGAGCTTCTCGATGATGAACATGTTTTCGAGCGCGGACTCGAACTGGCGCGGGTCGATCTCGGCCCGGTAGGGGGCGACCCTGCCGGCACGAAGGCGATCCCAGTAGGACTTGAGCGAGGAAAGCATGAGATCATTCATATCAACTTGACCGCACTGAACCTGCCTGCTTACCTCGACCGGCGCTGGGCCGGCCCAAGGTAAATGATTTCTTCACACGCTATACCACCGCTTGGCCGTTGTCGCGTCCTTTGCACAGATTGGATTAATTTGACGCAAAATTGGCGAGTGTTTTGGCGAAAACTCGCCTATGGCGCGAGTGAGGGCCAGCCGTGGCGCTGACCTCGATGACCGGGCACGCGGACCTGAGCGGAAACGCCGGGGGGCTCGCCTGGACCTGGGAGGCGCGCAGCGTCAACGGGCGCGGGCTGGACCTGCGGCTGCGGTTGCCGGAGGGCTTTGACGCGCTGGACGCGCCGGTGCGGCAGGCGGCGGCGGGGGTCATCAACCGGGGATCGGTGACGCTGGCGCTGCGGCTCGAGCGCGGCGGCACCACGGCCTTGCCCCGGCTCAATCCGGAAGTTCTCGAAGCTGCCGTGACCGCGGCACTCGATGCAGGTGCGGTCGCGGCGCGGCGCGGGCTCGACCTCGCGCCGATGACGGCGGCGGATCTGCTCGGCGTGCGCGGGGTGGTCGAGGCCGAGGTGGCGGCACCGACCGAGAACACGGGCCTGATCGCCGAGCTCGTCCGCGCGGCGGCGGCGGTCTTCGCCGCGTTGGCGGAGGCGCGGGCGGTGGAGGGGGCGGCGCTGGCGCGGGTGCTGGCGGCGCAGCTCGACCGGGTGGCGGCGCTTGTGGCGGCGGCGCGCGAGACCGCCGAGGGCCGGGCGGCGAAGAGCGGGGCGCTCCTGCGCGAGCGGCTGGAGGCGGTGCTGGCGGTGATCCCGGTGGACGAGGCGCGGCTGGCGCAGGAGCTGGCGGTGATCGCGGTGAAGGCGGACGTCAGCGAGGAGCTCGACCGGCTGGAGGCGCACGTGGACGCGGCGCGCGGGATGATCGCCGGCGCCGGACCGGTCGGGCGCAAGCTCGACTTCCTGATGCAGGAGTTCAACCGCGAGGCCAACACGCTGTGCTCGAAGGCGGGCGCGGCCGATCTGACGGCGATCGGGCTCGAGCTGAAGGTGGTGGTCGACCAGATGCGCGAGCAGGTGCAGAATGTGGAATAGCCGATGAGGAGGGCGCACCGGCGCGGGATCCTGATCATCCTGTCGTCGCCTTCCGGGGCGGGCAAGTCGACGCTGTCGCGGCGGCTGCTGGAGTTCGACCCGGAGGTGCGGTTCTCGATCTCGGCCACCACCCGGCCGCCGCGGCCGGGCGAGGTGGAGGGCAGGGACTACTTCTTCAAGAGCCGGCGCGAGTTCGAGGCGATGGCCGAGGCGGGGGAGATGCTGGAGACCGCCGAGGTGTTCGGCAACCTCTACGGCACGCCGCGCGCGCCGGTGGAGGCGGCGATCTCGGGGGGGCAGGACGTGCTGTTCGACGTGGACTGGCAGGGCGGGCAGCAGATCCGCAACTCGTCCCTGCGCGATGCGGTGGTCTCGGTGTTCATCCTGCCGCCGTCGATGGCCGAGCTGGAGAAGCGGCTGCGCGGGCGGGGCCAGGATTTGGACGAGGTGGTGGCCGGGCGGATGGCGAAATCGCGCGACGAGATCAGTCACTGGGCGGAATACGACTACGTGCTGATCAACGAGAGTCTGCCGCAGTGCGAGACCGAGCTGCGCGCGGTGATCGCGGCGGAGCGGCTGCGCCGGGACCGGCGGCCGGATCTGGTCGGGCTGGTGCGGCGGCTGAACGCGGAATTCGAGGAGCGACTGGCATGAGTCTCCATACGCTTGACGGGATGGCGCCGGAGGTGGCGGAGGACGCCTGGGTGGCGCCGGGGGCGCGGCTGATCGGCCGGGTGACGCTGGAGGCCGGGGCGGCGGTCTGGTTCAACGCGGTGCTGCGCGGCGACAACGAGCCGATCGTGGTCGGGCGCGGGTCGAACGTGCAGGACGGGTGCGTCTGTCATACCGACTGGGGCTTTCCGCTGACGATCGGGCCGGACTGCACCATCGGGCACATGGCGATCCTGCATGGCTGCACGATCGGGGAGACGAGCCTCGTCGGCATGGGGGCGACGGTGCTGAACGGCGCGGTGATCGGCAACGGGGTGCTGATCGGGGCGGGGGCGCTGGTGACCGAGGGCAAGCGGATCCCCGACAACACGCTGGTGGTCGGGCGGCCGGGCAAGGTGGTCCGCGACCTGACCGCCGACGAGATCGAGGGGCTGAGGCGCTCGGCGGAGGGCTACCGCACCAACGCCGCCCGGTTCAGGGCCGGGCTTCGGCCAGCGCCGGGGCTGTGATCGCGACCTCGGCGGCGTCCTCGGTGAAGCGGGTTTCGATGCGGTGGCCGGTGGTCTCGAGATCCTGCCGGAGCAGCGCGAACTGGACGCCGTCGGACTTCAGATCGCTCAAGGGCGCGCCGTCGGTGACGTGCGCCCACAGTTCGCGCGGCGGGGCGGTGCGTCGCCCGCCCACGCCGAGGGTCAGGCCGGCCTCCGCAAGCCGCACGCGGACGTGACCGCCCATCGGCAGGCTCTTCTCGAGGCAGAGGATGGCGAGGTAGGCGAGCCGCAGCATCGGCCGCGAGAGCTCGCCCCTGCCTTCCCAGCCGATGGTGAATCGCCCGTGGAACATCGCGTCGGTGAGCTGCGCCGCCTCGTCGAGCGACTGGCGGCCCCCGGGATCGGCCGGGCCGAAGGCGACGCGGTAGAAGCGCAGCTTGGCGAGCGCGTTGGCGAGGCTGTCGTTGACCAGCGCCAGTTCGGCCGAGCCGGGCTGTCCGGACAGTTCCATCAGCTCGAGGCCGTTGCCGATCGCGCCCATCGGGCTTATCAGGTCGTGGCAGAGCCGGGCGCCGACCAGAGCCGCGAGATCGGGGGCGCTCATGGGTTTGGTCCCTGCGAGGCCGCGATGAACGAGTTTCTCGAACCGGGGATGCTGGTGCGCCATCCCGAGCGGCCCGACTGGGGGCTGGGGCAGGTGCAGTCGGTGATCGGCGGGCGGATCACGGTGAACTTCGAACATGCGGGCAAGGTGGTCATCGACGGCTCCCGGGTCAGCCTCGAGCCGGAGTTCGGCTCGCCGGAGGGACAAGGTTAACGACTGCCACGGGGGCGTTAAAGCAGTGTTAACGACGGCAGGTTTCGAGCCGGTGTTTGCGCTCCATCCGGGCGAGCCGCTAAAGGGATGCCCGCGGGTGCGATCGCGCCCCGCCAGCCGGGACAAGCATGCAGATCGACCTCAGCCGCTATCGGGTGAAGCTCGCCGAGACGGAGGTCGAGCGTGCGGCCGCGCTGCGGCTGCGCTACCGGGTCTTCGTCGAGGAGATGGGCGCGCAGGCGAGCCCGGCGGAGCACGCGGCGCGGCAGGAATGGGACGACTTCGACCCGTTCTTCGATCATCTGATCCTGACCAGCCTCGACCCGGCGATCGGCGACCCGCTCGACCGCGTCGTCGGAGTCTACCGGCTGATGCGCGACGACGTGGCGGCGGTGGGGCGCGGGTTCTACGGCGCGAGCGAATACGATCTCGCGCCGATCGTCGGGGCGGGGCGGGCGTCGGTCGAACTGGGGCGGTCCTGCGTCGCGCGCGAGCATCGCGGCGGGCCGGCGATGCATCTGCTGTGGAACGGGCTGGCGAGCTACGTGCTCGAGCGCGACATCCAGCTGCTGTTCGGGGTGGCGAGTTTTCCCGGCACCGATCCGGCGCCGCTCGCCGAGGCGCTGTCGCTGCTCTACCACGAGCATCTGGCGCCGCCGGATCTGCGGGTTCGCGCACAGCCCGAGCACTATCTCGACATGAACCTCGTGCCGCGCGAGACCATCGACGCGCCGCGCGCGCTGCAGGCGATCCCGCCGCTGATCAAGGCCTATCTGCGGACCGGCGGGTTCGTGGGCGACGGCGCCTGCGTCGACCGGGATTTCAACACCATCGACGTCTGCGTGGTGATGGACACCGGGCGGATGACCGAGCGCTACCTGTCGTTCTACCAGCGGACCCGGGGGCGCCGGGCGTGAGGGCCGGCTGGAACGAGGTCGCGCCGCCGGTTCTGCCGCCGCTCTCGGGCCGCGATCGGCTGCGGCTGGTGGTGCGCGGCCTCTGGGCGGTGGTCGCGCTCGTCGTTCTCTTCGCGATCTTTCTGCCGCTGCGGGGGATCGACCTCGTGCTGGCGCGGCTGGCCGGGCGGCCGGTGACGGGCCTCGGGCCGGGCGTCGTGCAGGTCTGGGCGGCGCAGGCGCTGCCGTCGCTGGGGCTGCGCTTCGTGCAGCGCGGCGCGCCGATGCGGGCGGGCGGGGCGTTCGTCGCCAATCATTCGAGCTGGATCGACATCGTGGCGCTGCAGCGGGCGGCGGCGCCGTTCCTGGTATCGAAGGCCGAGGTGCGGAGCTGGCCGGGGGTCGGCCACATCGGCCGGGCGATCGGGACGATGTTCATCGACCGCCGGCCGGGCGAGGCGAAGCGGCAGGAGGCGGAGTTGCTGGCGCGGCTGTCGCGCGGCGACCGGATGGCGATCTTTCCCGAAGGCACCAGCACCGACGGCCAGCGGGTGCTGCCGTTCAAGACCGCGCTGTTCGGGGTGTTCTTCGCGAGCGGGCTCGACGGGGTGAAGGTGCAGCCGGTGACGATCGCCTATTCCCCGCGATCGGACCTGCCGGCGTCGTTCTACGGCTGGTGGGGCGAGATGGAGTTCGCGAGCCACCTGCGCGACGTTCTGGCGCGCTCGACCGGGGGCATGGTCGAGCTGACGTTCCATCCGCCGCTGCCGCTCGGGCAGTTTCCAAACCGCAAGGCGCTTGCCCAGGCGGCCGACGCGATGGTTCGGGCCGGGCTGCCGCCGCGCTGAGGCCGCACCGTCAGCCGAGCCGGGCGACGATCGCCGCAAGCGCCGCCTCCGGCCCCTCGGGAGCGTTCCAGATTTCAGGCCCGACCGCGAGGAAGTCGGCGACCGGCGCCAGTTCCGCCGCGAGGGCAGGGGTGACGCCGCCTTCGGCGACGACCGGAACCTCGATCATCTCCGACCACCAGCCGAACAGGTCGAGCGGTGCCGTGGCGCCGTCGCCGAGCCCGGTCGCGCCGACCGGCCCGAAGCTGACGTAATCGGCGCCGACCTCGCCTGCGGTCAGCCCGTCGTGCCGCGACGTGCGTGCGAAGGCGCCGACGATGGAATTGGCGGCCAGCGCCTGGCGCGCGGCGCGGATCTGCCGGCTGCCGTCGCTCAGGTGCACGCCGTCGAGACCGAGACGGGCCGCGAGGCGAAAGTGGTCGGTGACGACCAGGGGCACGTCGCGCGCGTGGGCGACCGCCCGCAGCGCGTCGGCGGCCCGCGCCACGTCGTCCTCGCCGGTCGCGGCGAGCGTCAGGCGGACGCAGGCGATGTCGAAGCCGTCGAGAAGCCGTCCGAGCCGGTCCGGCAGCGTGGGTTCGAACACCGGTGGCGTGATCAGGTAGAGCCGGGCGGTCTCAGGCATCGGAGGGACATCCGGCAGGACGGCGGTCGGGACGGCGGTCCTTGCGATGGACCAGCGGCGCTATACGGGCTCCGGCTGAATTGCTCGCCGGGGAGCGGTCGCCTTTCGAACCGGCAAAAGCGACGCATTGCGTCGCGCCGGTTCGTCGGCCGGAGCGCGTGAGCGCGGAGGCCGAAGGGTGTGCCGCCTGGACCGTCGGTCTGTTATCCGCGCGCGCCTGCCTGGGCGTAGGCGCGCCTGCTCAGACGCGCCTGCTCGGGGGCAGGCAGGCGCGCGCGGATTTGTCGACGGACAAATCCGCGAAGTGATTGCGTTCGCGCAGCGCCCCGACGCCCAGCGAGCGCGGCGAGGCGTCAGATGGAAATGGAATTACAAGGCCCGTGGCCACGAGCTCAGGCATCCCCGCGCTCGGCGCGCTTGGCCCGGTCCCACAGGGCGTCCATCTCGGTGAGCGTCGAGTTGGCGGGCGTGCGGCCGTCCGCTGCCAGCGCCGCCTCGATCGCCTCGAAGCGGCGGGTGAACTTGGCGTTCGCGGCGCGGAGCGCCGCTTCCGGATCGATCTTCAGGTGCCGCGCCAGGTTTGCCATCACGAACAGCAGATCGCCGTACTCCTCCGTCACCCGCTCTGCATCGCCGGTGTCCCGCGCCTCGACGAGTTCCGCGGTTTCCTCGGCGATCTTGTCGAGCACCGCCGTTGCGTCCGGCCAGTCGAACCCGACCCGTCCGGCCCGGTTCTGCAGCTTCACGGCCCGGGTCAGCGCCGGCAGCCCGGCGGCGACACCGGCGAGCGCCCCGGTCGCTGCCGGCCGCGCCGCCCGCTCGGCGGCCTTGATCCGCTCCCAGTCGGCGGTCTGCGCCTCGGCGCTCTTGTCGCGGCTTTCGGATGCGAACACGTGCGGATGCCGCCGCACCATCTTGTCGGAGATCCCGCGCACCACGTCGGCGAAGCGGAACGCGCCGACCTCTTCGGCCATCTGCGCGTGATAGACCACCTGAAGCAGCAGATCCCCGAGTTCGTCCCGCAGATCGCCCATGTCCCGCCGCGCGATGGCGTCCGCCACCTCGTAGGCCTCCTCGATGGTGTAGGGAGCGATGGTGGCGAAGTCCTGCTCGATATCCCAGGGGCAGCCGCGCTCGGGATCGCGGAGCCGCGCCATGATCGCCAGCAGGCGCTCGATCCCCTCGTGAGGCGCGCGCAGGGAAAGGTCGGTGTCGGTGGCGCTGTCGTCGGGCATGGCGCGATCCTAATCTTGCGCCGGGCCGGGGCCAAGCCCCTGTCCTCGCGACTGACGCGTGACGGGTTGACGGCTCCGCGGCGAGGCGACATCTGCGGTGGCAACGAACTTCCGAAAGGCGAGAGCATGGCGAGCCGCGAGGCGTTGGACTTCCTTCTGACCCGACGGTCTCGGCCGGCGAAGCTTCTGACTCCGCCCGGCCCCGGTCGGGAGGAGTTGATGCGGCTTCTGACCGCGGCGGTGCGGGTGCCCGATCACGGCAAGCTCGAGCCGTGGCGGTTCGTGGCCTTGGAGGGGGCGGGGCCTGCCGGTTTCGCGGCGGCGATCCGGGCGCGGGCCGCGGCGACCGGGCAGGACGCAGACAAGGGGGCGCTCGTCTTCGAGCAGGCGCCGGTGGCCGTCGCGGTCGTCGCATCGCCCCGGGAGAGCGAGAAGATCCCGCGGATCGAGCAGACGCTGTCGGCGGGCGCGGTGGCGCTGAGCCTGCTGAACGCGGCCCTGGCGGCCGGGTGGGGGGCGAGCTGGCTGACCGGCTGGGCCGCCTACGACCGGACGCTGCTCGAAGACGCGCTGGGACTGGCGCCGGACGAGTGGCTGGCGGGGTTCGTCCATATCGGGTCGTGCGAGACGCCGCCGCCCGACCGGCCGCGGCCCGATGTCGCCGGCCTCGTCACCTGGCTCGACGCATGAGCCTGATCGTCGATCTGGCGCGGGCACTGGCGCAGTTTGGCGATCCGCGGTTCCGCCGGGTGCTCTGGTGGTCGATCGGGCTGACGGCGGCGGCGCTGGTCGCCGTGAGCTGGGCGGCGCTGGTGTTGCTCGGCTGGGTGATGCCCGACACGGTCTCGCTGCCCTGGATCGGGCCGGTCGGATTTCTCGACGACGTGGCGTTCTGGGGGGCGCTCGGGCTGATGCTGGCGTTGTCGGTGGTGCTGATGGTGCCGACGGCGGCGGCCGTGGTCGGGTTCTTTCTCGACGACGTCTCCGCGGCCGTCGAGGCGCGCTACTACCCGGCGCTGCCGCCGGTGAGGGAGGCGCCGCTCGCAACACAGATCGGCGATGCGCTGCTGTTCTTCGCGCTGGTCGTCGGGGTCAACGCGGTCGCGCTGGTGATCTACCTCACGGTTCCGCCGCTGGCGCCGTTCGTGTTCTGGCTGGTCAACGGCTTCCTGCTGGGGCGGGAATATTTCTCGCTGGTCGCGGTGCGGCGGCTGGGACGGGTGGAGGCGGCCGCGCTCGCACGGCGGGAGTTCTGGCGGATCTGGCTCGCCGGAACGGCGATGGCGGTGCCGATGAGCGTGCCGGTGCTGAACCTCGTCGTGCCGATCCTCGGTGTCGCGGTTTTCACGCATCAGTTCCACCGCGTCTTAACGCCAGCGACGAAAGGGGTTCGTCCGGGGGGAGGCATATGATATGCGGCCCCGGGCAGTGGTGTAGTACTCGAGTGGATTGACGATAAGTGCGTAAGGCGCAGCAGGTGATGGGAGCGCCGCTCGGCCGGTTGCTCCGCAAGGCGAACACGGGCTTCGAGCGGTTCTTCGATCCGGCGTTCGCCAGGGTGGTCTCGCTAGAGCCGAAGGGCACGCCGCGCGGCCGGGTGCTTCTGGCCTACAAGATCGAGGGATGGGTCGCCGATGCCGACGATCCGGCGGCGCGCAAGCACAATCACTTCGTCGAGGGGCGGCTGCTGCCGCAGGTCTTCCTCGACCTCGGCTACGGGGTGGACTTCATAAGCCACCTCAACCACAGGTTCAGGCCCAGGAGGAAATACGACATCTTCTTCGGGTCGCGCACCTACATGGAGAGGATCGCCTCGCGGCTCGATCCGGACTGCCTCAGGATCGTGCATCTCGATACCGCGCACTGGCTCTACAACAACACGGCGGCCCTGGAGCGTCTGCAGGAGGTGCGGGACCGTCGGCACGCGGCGCTGCCGAGCTACACGCCGATCGAGATCAATCGCGCGATCGAGGCCGCGGACTGCGCGACGATGCTCGGGAGCGAATTCGACTACGAGACCTATGCCTTCGCCGGGAAGCGGGTTTTCCAGATGCCCAACCCGATGTCGTGGGAGTTCCCCTGGATCGAGGGCAAGGACTTCGAGGCCTGCCGGCGGCGGTTCCTCTGGTTCGGCAGCAGCGGCCTCGTGCACAAGGGCCTCGACATCGTGCTCGAGGCGTTCGCGGCCATGCCGGAGATGCACCTGACCGTCTGCGGCCCGATCGCGCAGGACCAGCATTTCACGCGCGCGTTTCACCGCGAACTGTTCGAGACGCCGAACATCCACACCCACGGCTGGATCGACATCGCCAGCCGGGATTTCGTCGATATCGCCCGCGGCACGGTGGCGCTGGTCTACGCGTCCTGCGCCGACGCCTGCTGCGGCAGCGTGGTCAACTGCATGGGCGCGGGCCTGATCCCGCTGGTGAGCCGCGCGGCCGGCGTCGAGCTCGGGCCCGGGTTCGGGACCGAGCTGGAAGCGGTCAGCGTCGAGGCGGTGCAGGCCGCGGTGCGGCGGATTGCCGGGACGTCGGCAGACCGGCTCGAAGTCGAAGCGCGGGCGACGTGGGAATATGCCCAGGCGACGCATTCGCACGACCGTTACAAGCAGGTGCTTGCCGGCATCATCGAGCAGGTCGTCGCGGAAGGGCGGGACGGGCTGGCGCGGCCGGGCTTCGTGCGGATGGACGCATAGGGGCTCATTGATGGAGAATCTCGACGGCTCCGTGCTCGTCATGGCCCATCCCGACGACGAGATGCTCTGGGCAAGTTCGGTCCTCGCGGGGATCGAGCGCATCGTGTTGTGCTACGAGGACGCGGCGAGTTTCCCCGAACTGGGCGAAGGCAGGCGGCGCAGCCTTGCGGCGTTTCCGCTTCCGGGCGTGATGAGCCTCGGGATGACCGAGACGGAAACCTTCGGCAGCGCGGAGTGGCCGGAGCCGGTCGAGACCGATTACGGGCTGGCGGTCCGGCGCTGGCGCGGCTCGCTCCCGAACTGTTCCGTGGCGGGTTACCGCGAGGGGTACGGGCGTCTGGTCGATGCCCTGCGGCCGCTGCTGGAGGGAAAGCGGATCGTGTTCACCCATAATCCATGGGGCGAATACGGGCACGAGGATCATGTTCAGGTGTTCCGGGCGGTGGCCACGCTGCGCGAGCAACTCGGCTTCGAGCTCCGGGTCTCGAGCTACGTCAGCGACAAGAGTTTCGGGCTGATGCAGCGCTGGTTGCCGCGGCTGGACTGCGGGGCGCCGTCGCTTCCGACCGACACCGCCCTCGCGACGGAACTACAGGCGCTCTACACCGCGAACAGCTGCTGGACCTGGTTCGACGACTACGTCTGGCCGGCGCGCGAGTGCTTCTATCGCGTCCTCGGTCCCGGCGAGGCGCCGGTGCCGCCGCACGCCGGCAGCCTGATCAACCTGGTCTGGACGGACTGGAAGCGCCCGACACGGCCCGGCATCCGGCGCCGCATCATGCGTCGGATACTGGCGCGCCGGTGACCTGGGTCGAGGCCGCCGCTGGCGGCAGGGGTATTTCGCGATAGTACCGGATCGTCCGGCTGAGGCCCTCGGCCAGCGAGACCTGTGGTGCCCAGCCGATCTGGCGCTGCGTCTCGGCCACATCCGCGGAACGGACCTGCTCCATCGCGCGTTCTTCGAGGTCCTCGAACACGATCTCGCGCTCCACGCCCATGAGTTCGGCGATCTGCAGGATGACGTCCCGCACGGTCACGAAGCTGCCGGAGCCCAGTTCGACTGTGGCGCCGACGCCGCCGCAGCTGGTCGCGGCGGCGATCAGCCCCTCCACCACGTCGGTGACGTAGATCCAGTCCACCGGACGAAGACTCCCGAACTTCGGCGCCTCGCCCTTCATGAAGGATCTGATGGAGAACGGGATCACCTTCTTCCTGTCGCTCTGGCCGGGGCCATAGACCATGAAGATCCGCGCGTTGATGACCGGAAGCTGGTAGAGATCGCTGAACATGTTGCCGTAGAGCGTGCTGGCGGCCTTCGCGGCGGCATAGGGCGAACTCGGCATCGTCTCTCCGGACGCGAGGTCGGGTTCCTCCAGCGAGCCGGCGAAGACGCAGCGCTGGCAACCGGTCTCGGCCAGCGCGACGAGCGCGTTCACCGTGGTCAGCGCGTTGTTGCGAAACGTCGGATACACCGCCGAGATGTCGCGGGTTCCGACGACGCGGCTCGCTAGGTGAAAGAACATGTCGGGCCGGATGTTGCGGAACGCCCACAGCGTGGCCTTGTGATCGGCGAGATCGAGGGTGTGCCAGCGGATCCGGTCGTCGCGTCCCGGCTTGTCCGAGCGGATCAGCCCGCACACCTCGTATCCGCGCGCGAGCAGCGCCTCGCACAGGTGCGAGCCGATGAAGCCGGCGGCGCCGGAGACGAGAACGCGGCCCGCGTTCCCGGTCGACATCACGCGGGGAGGGGCCGGGAAGTCGTTCATCCCATCCGCCCGAAGAAATCCAGGTCGCGAACGGTGATGCCGCCCCAGAGGATGATGCCGCAGATCAGCGCCCAGATCGCGATGGTCCCGAGCGTCGTCCAGACGAGCTTCTTGCGCAGCATCGCGTCGACCGGCGCCGAGGCGGGCGTGCCGGGCTCGATCTTGCCGGCTTCGCCCTGGGTCTGCAGGCCGATCGGGAGGGTGACGAGGAGGATGAGAAACCAGATCGTCCAGAACATGACGACGGCGGAGATGATGCTCATGCCTGCTCCAGTTCGACGAGCGTGCCGGTGAAATCCTTCGGGTGCAGGAACAGCACCGGCTTGCCGTGGGCGCCGGTCTTCGGTTCGCCGTCGCCGAGAACGCGCGCGCCCCGGGCGATCAGCCGGTCGCGCGCGGCGCCGATGTCCGCGACCTCGTAGCAGAGGTGATGGATGCCGCCCGCCGGATTCCTGGCGAGGAACGCGGCGATCGGGGAGGCGTCCCCCAGCGGATGCAGCAACTCGATCTTGGTGTTGGGGAGATCCACGAACACCACGGTCACGCCGTGGTCCGGCTCGTCCTGCGGGTCGCCTACGGTCGCGCCGAGCGTTTCGCGGTATTGCGCCGCGGCGGCGGCGAGGTCAGGCACGGCGATTGCGACGTGGTTGAGGCGGCCGATCATCGACGCTCCTTTCGAACGAAGGCATGACTAGGCCGGATTCCGCCGCACGGGCAAGCTGATCGAACGGCGGACGTCTCAGGGCCGGGTAGCGCGGTAGAGAATGATTTCGGCCGGAATGCGGATGCCGTCCGGGGTGGCGCAGTCCGCGAAGGCCTTGCCGATCTCGCGGGTGATGGCGGCGATGTCTTCCTCGGTGCCGTTCTTCTCGCGGGCGAGGCGTACCGCCGGACCGACCTCGGTCGCGAGGCGGGTGATGGCATCCACGCCACCGGGGTGATGCAGTTCGAGCCGACGTTTCTCGGCGGAGACGTCCGTGAGCCCGGCGGATCGCAGCAGGCCGGTGACGCGGTCGGTATCGGAGAACGCCATCGGGCCTGGCGCGTCTGGGGGTGGCGCAGGGACCGGTCCCAGCCTGTCCACGGCGATCCGGAAAGGCAGCGCGAACCACGGATTGCCTTCCGTGCCGGCCCAGGCGGCGAAGACCACGCGGCCGGACGGGCGAAGCGCGCCAGCGATGTTGCGAAAGGCCGCGACGGGGTCGGCGAAGAACATCACCCCGAACCGGGAGATCGCGGCGTCGAATTCGGTGGTGGGCAGCGCATGGGTCTGGGCGTCGCCGCGCACGTAGCCGACCTGCCCGAGGCCGGCGGTGCGGCGACGCGCCTCGGCCCGGTCGAGGAGTGGCGCGGAGATGTCGATCCCCAGCACCCGGCCGGAAGCGCCGACCGCCTCGGCGAAGGCGAGGGTGGACGCGCCGCCGCCGCAGCCGACGTCGAGGATCGCCTCGCCGGTCCGGGGTGCGCAGGCCTCGAGCAGGCATTCGGTGACCGACTGGTGAAGCGCGTCGAGATCGGCCTCGCGGGCGACCCAGATCGGACCCGCCATGTCGTTCCAGAAGTCGCTCTGATCGGCGTTGTCAGGCATATGCGGCCTCCCGTATCGCGCCAACGATACCACGCCCGGCATGGGGGCGGAAGGAAGGCGCCGGCGGCGCGACCCGGGTTCGACGAAAAGGCACTTGGCATCCGGGTGGTATCCGCTCCACACTCCGGCGCGGGAAGACCCGCTATCGTGTTCGGCCATGTGCCGGGCAGGGCGGGTTGTCGACGCAAGTCTCGGGGAGAAAACGATGCCGAAAGTTTCGATGACCGTGAACGGTCGCGCCGTGTCCGGGGAAGTCGAGGGCCGCACGACGCTGGTGGAATTCCTGCGCGAGGGTCTGAGGCTGACCGGGACGCATGTCGGCTGCGACACCGCACAGTGCGGCGCCTGCGTGGTGCATCTGGACGGAGCGTCGGTCAAGGCGTGCAACGTCTTCGCGCTCGACGTCGACGGCGCCGAGGTGACCACGATCGAGGGGATGGCCAATCCGGACGGATCGCTCGGGGTGATCCAGGCGGCGTTCCAGACCCACCACGGGCTGCAGTGCGGGTTCTGCACGCCGGGGATGGTGATGACGGCGGCGGCGCTCCTGAAGGAGAACGCGCAGCCGGACGAGGCTGAGATCCGCGAGTATCTCGACGGCAACATCTGCCGCTGCACCGGATATCACAACATCGTCAAGGCGATCCAGGCGGCGGCGGCCGAACTGGGCTCGTCGCGGGTCGCGGCCGAATAACAATAAAGGCGCAAGGGAGGACATCATGCCCAAGGACGACGGTATCGGCGCCAGCGTGACGCGGCGCGAGGACGTGCGATTCCTGACCGGCAAGGGCCGGTACGTGGACGACATCAACCGGCCGGGTCAGGCCTACGTGCATTTCCTGCGCTCGGACGTGGCGCACGGGGTGCTGAAGCGGGTCGGGACCGAGACCGCGGCGGGGATGCCCGGCGTGATCCGGATCTTCACCGGCGAGGACTTCAAGGACATCGGCGGGGTTCCCTGCGGCTGGCAGGTGACGGGGCGCGACGGCAACGTGATGGCGGAGCCGAAGCACCCGGTGCTGGCGCACGGCAAGGTGCGCCACGTCGGCGATCCGATCGCGGCGGTGGTGGCCGAGACGCTGGCGCAGGCGCGCGACGCGGCGGAGGCGATCGAACTCGACATCGAGGCGCTGCCGGCGGTGATCGACATGCGCGCGGCCCTCGAGCCGGACGCGCCGAAGGTGCATGACGAGCTGGCGGGCAACCTCTGCTTCGACTGGGGGTTCGTCGAGGACAACCGCGAGGCGGTGGACGCGGCGATCAAGGGGGCGGACCACGTCACCACGCTCGAGCTGGTCAACAACCGGCTGGTGGCGAACCCGATGGAGCCGCGGGTGGCGATCGGCGAGTACGACGCGGCGGACGAGCAGCACACGCTCTATACCACCAGCCAGAACCCGCATGTGATCCGGCTGCTGATGGGCGCGTTCGTGCTCGGGATCCCGGAGCACAAGCTCAGGGTGGTGGCGCCGGACGTCGGCGGCGGGTTCGGGTCGAAGATCTATCACTACGCCGAGGAGGCGCTGGTCACCTATGCCGCCAAGGCGGTGGGGCGGCCGGTGAAGTGGACCTCGTCGCGGTCGGAGGCGTTCATGTCGGACGCGCAGGGCCGCGACCATGTGACCAAGATCGAGCTGGCGCTCGACAAGGACGGCCGGTTCGTCGCGGTCCGCACCGACACGCTGGCCAACATGGGGGCGTATCTCTCGACCTTCGCGCCCTGCACGCCGACCTATCTGCACGGCACGCTGATGGCCGGGCCTTATGCGACGCCGAACATCTACGTGAACGTCAAGGCGGTGTTCACCAACACCGTGCCGGTCGACGCCTATCGCGGCGCCGGGCGGCCGGAGGCGACGTTCCAGCTCGAGCGGGTGATCGACAAGGCGGCGCGGGAGATGGGGATCGATCCGACCGAGATGCGGCGGATGAACTTCATCAAGCCCGACCAGTTCCCGTACCAGACACCGGTGGCGGTGCAGTACGACACCGGCAACTATCACGCGACGCTCGACAAGCTCATCGAGATCTCGGACGTGGCCGGGTTCGCCGGCCGCCGGGAGGAGAGCCGGAAACGCGGCAAGCTCAGGGGCTGGGGGCTCTCGACCTGGATCGAGGCCTGCGGCATCGCGCCATCGCACCTGGTGGGACAGCTCGGCGCCCGCGCCGGGCTCTACGAGAGCGCGTCGGTCAGGGTGAACGCCACCGGGTCGATCAGCGTCTTCACCGGCAGCCACAGCCACGGGCAGGGGCACGAGACGACCTTCGCGCAGGTGGTGGCCGAGATGCTCGGCATCGACGCGAGCCAGGTCGACATCGTGCATGGCGACACCGGCAAGATCCCGTTCGGCATGGGCACCTACGGCTCGCGCTCGATCGCGGTGGGCGGCTCGGCGCTGCACAGGGCGACCGAGAAGATCATCGCCAAGGCGAAGAAGATCGCCGCGCACCTGATGGAGGCGTCCGAGGCCGACGTCGAGATGAAGGACGGCAGGTTCAGCGTCGCGGGCACCGACAAGTCGGTGGCCTGGACCGACGTGACGCTGGCGGCCTATGTGCCGCACAACTATCCGCTCGAGAGCCTGGAGCCGGGGCTGGAGGAGACTGCGTTCTACGATCCGGCGAACTTCACCTATCCGGCAGGGGCCTACGGCTGCGAGGTCGAGGTCGATCCGGAGACCGGCGAGGTGGAGGTGGTCGGGTTTGCCGCGGCCGACGACTTCGGCAACGTCATCAACCCGATGATCGTCGAGGGGCAGGTCCACGGCGGGGTGGCGCAGGGCATCGGTCAGGCACTGATGGAGCTGGCGGTCTATGACGGCGAGGGCCAGCTGCAGACCGGCAGCTACATGGACTACGCGATGCCGCGGGCGAAGGATCTGCCGATGTACCGGGTGGATCATTCCTGCATCACACCCTGCACCCACAATCCGCTCGGGGTGAAGGGCTGCGGCGAGGCAGGCGCGATCGGATCGCCGCCGGCGCTGGTCAACGCCGTGCTCGACGCGCTGAACGCGGGCGGGATCAAGGTGGATCACATCGACATGCCGCTGACGCCGTCCCGGGTCTGGGCGGCGATCGAAGCGGCGAAATAGGGGAGGCGAGCATGTATGCATTCGAACTGGTGACGCCGTCGACGGTCGAGGAAGCCGTGCAGGCGCTTGGGGGCGACGAGGCGCAGGCGCTCGGGGGCGGCCAGACGCTGATCCCGACGATGAAGCAGCGGCTGGCGAGCCCCGGGACGCTGGTCAGCCTCGCGCACATTGCCAGCATGAAGGGCGTGGCGATGCGCGGGGGCGAGCTCTGCATCGGCGGCGGCACGACGCATGCGACGGTGGCGCGCGAGGCGGCGGCGCACTATCCGGGGCTCGCCGACCTGGCGGGGCGAATCGGCGATCCGGCGGTCAGGAACCGCGGAACGATCGGCGGCAGCCTCGCCAACAACGATCCCTCGGCGTGCTATCCGGCGGGGGCGCTCGGCTCGGGCGCGACGATCGTGACCAACACCCGCGAGATTGCGGCGGACGATTTCTTCCAGGGCATGTTCACCACAGCGCTGGAGGAGGCGGAGATCATCACCGAGGTGCGGTTCCCGGTGCCGGAGGTCTCGCACTACGCGAAGCTCCACCAGCCGGCGTCGCGGTTCCCGCTGGTCGCGGTGTTCGTCGCGAAATATCCCGGCGGGGTGCGGGTGGCGGTCACCGGCGCCTCCGAGAGCGGGGTGTTCCGCTGGTCGGAGGCGGAGAAGGCGTTGTCCGGCGATTTCCGGGCCGAGGCGGTCAAGGGGCTGAAGGCGAGCCCAGAGGGAATGATCGGCGATCTGCACGGCAGCCCCGAGTACCGGGCGCATCTGGTCGGGGTGCTCACCGGGCGCGCGGTGGCCGCCGCCGCGTAAGGCGGCGGCCTCCGCCGCAGGATCGAGTGCGGGGGCGAGAAGGTTGTCGACGCGCGCCCCCGCAGCTACCTCACCCGAAGGCGTCCGGCTCGGATGCCTTTCGGCGATCGACGAACTCCTGCAGCGCTTCCGCGGTGCCCGGATCAAGACCGGGCGCCTGATACTCGCTCAGCATCCGCCGCACCCGCGCGTTCGCGAGTTGCATCGAATCGGCGCCGCCCGCCTCGGCCCAGGTTTCGAACGGCCGGTAGTCGAGCACCTGAGAGCGCCAGAACGCCGATTTGAAGTTGTCCTGAGTGTGCTGGCAGCCGAGATAATGCCCGCCCGGGCCGACCTCGGCGATCGCGCCCATCGCCTGGCCGTTCTCGCTGAGATCGATTCCTTCGGCGATCGAATGCAGCACCCCGAGCTGGTCGGCATCGAGCACGAACTTCTCGTAGGACGAGACCAGTCCGCCCTCGAGCCAGCCACAGGCGTGAAGCATGAAATTGACCCCCCCGAGCAGCGCTGCCTGCAATGTGTTGGCGGTCTCGTAGGCGGCCTGCGCGTCCGGCAGCTTCGAGCCACACAGGCCGCCGCCCGACCGGAAGGGGAGGTTCAGTCGACGCGCGAGCTGCCCCGCGCCCCAGAGAATCTTGCTCGCCTCCGGCGTGCCGAAGGTCGGCGCCCCCGAGTTCATGTCGATCGACGTGACGAACGCCCCGAAGATCACCGGGCAGCCCGGGTTCACGAGCTGGGAATAGGCGACGCCGGTCATCGCCTCGGCGAGAACCTGTGTCAGGGTGCCGGCAACCGAGACCGGCGCCATCGCCCCGCCGACGATGAACGGCGACACGATCGTCGCCTGCCCGGCGCGGGCGTAGACCTCGAGCGCCCCCATCATCGTCGAATCGAATGTCAGCGGCGAGTTGATGTTGATCAGCGAGGTCATGTAGCAGTTCGGCCCGACGTTCTCCGCCCCGAACAGGATCCGGCACATCTCGACCGAATTGGTGGCCCGGCCCGGCTCCGTCACCGATCCCATGAACGGCTTGTCCGAGAGCGTCATGTGGGCCAGCAGCATGTCGAGATGCCGCTTGTTCACCGCGATGTCGGTCGGCTCGCAGACCGTCCCGCCCGAGTGGTGCAACCACTGCGACATGTAACCGAGCTTCACCAGATTGCGGAAATCCTCGATCGTTGCGTACCGCCGCCCGTTCTCCATGTCGCGCACGAAGGGCGGGCCGTAGACCGGCGCCAGCACCAGCCCCTTGCCGCCGATCGTCACGTTGCGCTCCGGATTGCGCGCGTGCTGGACATACTCGCGCGGGGCGGTGGCGCAGAGGCTTCGGGCCAGACCCTTCGGCAGATGCACCCGCTCGCCCTGCACGTCCGCGCCGGCCTCGCGCCAGAGTTCCAGCGCCGCCGGGTTGTCCACGAAGTTGACGCCGATCTCCTCCAGCACCCGCTCGGCATTGGCCTCGATCAGCGCGAGCCCCTCCTCGTCGAGGATCTCGTAGTTCGGAATCTGCCGCCGGATGAACGGCGCCGTGAACACCCGCGGCGCGGTCCGTTCCGCCCGGCGCGCCGCTCCGCCGCCGCCTCGTCGGTGGCGTGCCCCGCCCGTCTCCGCAATGGCTTCGCTCATGCCGGCATTCCCTTCGCGACCCTTCCTCCGCTATTTAACCCTTGCCCTGCTTGCCTGAAGGCTGGAATGCGCCTAGCCAAACTTCGGCTGCGACATCCCGGCGCGACGGAATGCCTGGCCGTGGCTCGTTCATGTCTCGCCAAAGCCCGGAGGCTCACTCATGCGCAACCGCTATTCCCTGCTCCAGATCTCCCTGCACTGGACGGTCGCCCTGCTGATCCTGCTGCAATTTCTCGACAATGACGCCATCAGCAAGGCTTGGCGCAGCATCGCGCGCGGCGGCCAGGCCGATACCACGACGCTCGTCACCGTACATGTCGTCGCCGGGATCGCCGTCCTCGCGCTGGTGGTCTGGAGACTGGCGCTGCGCACACGCCGCGACGCGCCGCCACCCCCGGCCGACGAGTCTGTGGCGTTGCAGCGGACCGCTCGCTATACGCACGGTCTGCTCTATCTGCTGCTGGTTTTGATCCCGGTCTCGGGCCTCGCCGCCTGGTTCGCCGGCGTTCCGCTCGCGGGGGAAGCGCACGAACTGACGACGACGATCATCCTCTGGGTCATCGGCCTGCACGTGGCGGGCGCTCTCTACCAGCACTTCATCCTGAAGAGCGGGGTCCTGCGCGAGATGCTTGGCGCCAGAAGCTAGGCTGGCGGGAAAGCCGCGGCCGAAGCTTGCGGCGCGCCGCGGCCAGCCCTATTGGGTCGTCATGACCCAACCGAGCCACCAGCGCCTCCTCATCGTCGATTTCGGCAGCCAGGTCACCCAATTGATCGCCCGGCGACTACGCGAGGCGCGGATCTACTGCGAGATCCATCCCTACCAGAAGGTCGACGACGCCTTCCTCGCGGAGTTCCGGCCGCAGGCCGTCATTCTGTCCGGCGGCCCGGCCAGCGTCACCGACGCCGACAGTCCGCGGGTTACTCCAAAGGTGTTCTCCCTCGGCGTGCCGGTCCTCGGCATCTGCTACGGCCAGCAGCTTATGATGGCGGAACTCGGCGGACGGGTCGAGGCCGGGCACCACGCCGAGTTCGGCCGGGCCTGGGTCACGCCGACCGAGACCGCGGACCCGCTGTTCACCGGCCTGTTCGCGACCGGCCGCGAGGAAGTCTGGATGAGCCACGGCGATCGCGTGACCGCGCTTGCTCCCGGCTTCGCGGTGATCGGCGCCTCGGCGAACGCACCCTATGCCATCACCACCGATCCGGCCCGCCACTTCTACGCCGTGCAGTTCCACCCGGAGGTGCATCACACGGTCAACGGCGCGCGGATCCTGAAGAACTTCACCGACCTCGCGGGGTTTGACGGCGACTGGACCATGGCCGTCTACAAGGATCAGGCCATTGCGGCGATTCGTGACCAGGTGGGCGACGCACGGGTGATCTGCGGCCTCTCCGGCGGGGTCGATTCGTCGGTCGCCGCGGTGCTGATTCACGAGGCGATCGGAGATCAACTCACCTGCGTCTTCGTCGACACCGGTCTGATGCGGCAGGGTGAGGCGGAGGAGGTGGTGACGCTGTTCCGCGATCACTACAACATCCCGCTGATACACGCCGACGAGAGCACCCTGTTCCTCGACGCGCTCGAGGGCGTCGAGGATCCGGAGACCAAGCGCAAGATCATCGGACGCTCGTTCATCGAAGTGTTCGACAAGCACGCGAAAGAGGTGGGAAATGCGAGTTTTCTTGCCCAGGGCACCCTCTATCCCGACGTGATCGAGAGCGTCAGCTTCTCGGGTGGGCCTTCGGCCACGATCAAGAGCCACCACAACGTCGGCGGCCTGCCCGAGCGGATGAACCTCAAGCTGGTGGAGCCGCTGCGCGAACTGTTCAAGGACGAGGTCCGGGCGCTCGGTCGCGAACTCGGGCTTCCGGAGAGCTTCGTCGGCCGCCATCCGTTCCCCGGCCCGGGCCTCGCGATCCGCTGTCCGGGCGGGATCACCCGCGAAAAGCTTGTGATCCTGCGCAAGGCCGACGCGGTCTATCTCGACCAGATCCGAAGGCACGGTCTCTACGATGCGATCTGGCAGGCCTTCGCGGTGCTGCTGCCGGTCCGATCCGTCGGGGTGATGGGCGACGGCCGCACCTACGACTACGTCTGCGCGCTGCGTGCCGTTACCAGCGTCGACGGCATGACCGCTGACTATTATCCGTTCGAACACGGCTTCCTGTCGGAAACGGCCACGCGAATAATAAACGAAGTCAAGGGGATAAACCGAGTCACCTACGACATCACCTCAAAGCCGCCCGGCACGATCGAGTGGGAATGACCGGCACGATCCGCCGCGGGAGGTGGCGATCTGCAGAGGTGTCGAGGCGCCTCTAGGGGATCAGCCGGCCTCGCGAATCAGCCAGGCGCGCAGCGCGGGCGGATCCGGCGCCCGCAGCCGGGCGGCCGTTGCCCCGTCGCCGATCTTGATGCCGAGCCCGCCGAGATCCTGAGCGGCCGCGATCGCGTCCTCGTCGGTGGTGTCGTCGCCGAACATCAGCGGCCTCCGGCCGGCGAACGGCGGCTTGCCGGCCAGGCGGCGCAGGGCGCTGCCCTTGTGGGCGGTCTCGGGCTTGACCTCGACGACCATCTTGCCGGGTTGATGCACCAGTCCCGGCGCCGCCGCGGCCGCGGTACGGGCCGCTTCGAGGCAGGCTGCTTCCGTGTCCGGGGCGGACCGGTAGTGCAACGCTGCGACCGGGCCCTTCAGTTCGAGCCGCACGCCCGGCGTCCGCGTCATCGCCCGGAGCGGGGCCAGAACGGCTTCGTCCGGTGGTGGCGGGGTCGGGGGCGTGGACGCGTCGGGGGCAAGCACCTCGAGGCCGTGCCCGCCGGCCCGCCAGAGCCCCGTTGGCGTCCGCTGCGCGAGGTCGCGGATGTCGCGCCCGCTGAGGATGGCCACCGCGCCGTCGAGCCGGAGGGCGAGGCGCGACAGGGCCGCAACCGTCGCCGGTTCCAGTGCGATCGCGTCGGGGTCGGGACCGATTTCAGCCAGGGTGCCGTCGAAATCGAGAAACAGCGAGTCGGTCGCCTCGATCCGCAGCGTCGCGAGATCCCCGAGACTCACGGCACGTCCCGGGTCTGGTCCAGCACCTCGAGATAGCGGCGGCGCCACCAGGCGATGTCGTATTCGCGCACGCTCCGGATCAGGTCGTGCCAGCGCTCGCGACGCTCCTCCAGCGGCATCGCCAGCGCGCGAAAGATCGCGTCGGCCATGCCGCGGATGTCGTGCGGGTTGACGAGGAGCGCGGCGTGCAGCTGCTCGGCCGCGCCTGCGAACTCCGACAGCACCAGCGCGCCCGGGTCCTCCGGGTCCTGGGCCGCGACGAACTCCTTGGCCACGAGGTTCATGCCGTCGTAAAGCGGCGTCACCAGGCCAACCCGCGCCAATCGGTAGAGCCCGCAAAGCGCCCCGCGCGTATAGCTGCGCGCGAGGTAGCGAATCGGCATCCAGTCGAGATCAGCGTAGTCGCTGTTGATCTGACCGGCCAGGCGGTCGAGTTCCTCGCGCAGCACCTGATAGGCGTCGACCGCTTCGCGCGACGGCGGCGCGATCTGCAGGAAGCTGACGTGGCCATGCAACTGCTCGTGGTCGTCGAGCATGCGGCCGAAGGCCTCCATTCGGTGCGGCAACCCCTTCGAGTAGTCCATCCGGTCGACGCCGATCACCAGCGCCCGGTTCTCGGTGATCTTTCCGAGCCGGCCGGCGGCATCGCGCCCTTCCGCTTCGCCGGCCAGGCGCGCGATGTCGTCCGGGTCGACGCCGATCGGGAAAGCATCGACGCGGATCACGCGGTCGTAAACCTCGACCCGACCATCATCCAGCGTTACACCGCCTGCAAGCTCAATGAGATACCGGCGAAAGTTCGCAGCGTCCCGCTCGGTCTGGAACCCGACGAGATCGAAGGCACAGAGGCCGCGGGCGAGCCTCTGGTGGTGCGGCAGCGAGGTGAAGACTTCCGGCGCAGGAAACGGGATGTGCAGGAAAAAGCCCATGCGTCCATCCCAGCCGGAGGCGCGCATCTCCTGGCCCATCAGCAGGAAGTGGTAGTCGTGCACCCAGACGATGTCGTCATCGCGTGTGAACTCCGCGAGCAGGCGGCCGAAGCGGCGGTTGACCTGCTCGTAGGCGGAGAAGTCACCGTCATCGAAGTGCGCGAGGTCGACGCGGTAGTGGAACACCGGCCACAGCGCGCGGTTGGCGTAGCCGAGGTAGTAGCCGTCGTATTCCGCCTGGGTCAGGTCGGCGAGCACGTAGTCGACGTCGCCCTCGGCGACGAGCCGCACGCCGCGGGTCTCGTGCTCCTGCGTTTCACCGGACCAGCCGAACCAGACGCCGCCGCCGCGTTCGGCGAGCGCGTCGGCCAAGGCAACGGCGAGTCCTCCGGCGCGCGGGGCACCAGGAGTCGCGATGCGGTTGGAAGCGATGATCAGGCGTCCCGTCACTATGGCAAGAGACCTCATGCTTGGCGGATTGGCAAGGCGGGAACGTGAACACCGCGGGTTCGGTTCCCGCGGCTTTTGCTTGCCGCCTCGCGAAGTCAGGCCTGGGGTGCCGTGAGCGGGAGCAGCCTCGCCTCGGCGAGGATCGCCGTCAGGACCGCGATGTGGCGCTGAAGGTTGTAGGTCGCCTCACCGGAGGTGCGCGTCGCCTCGAGGCGGCCTTCTTCCGCGAGAAGGGTGCCGATCGCGGCTTGCGGCGCGCTGCTGCGGGGCGAGCGAAGCAGCCGCTTCAGGTCGCGCTCGCGGCGGTAGTCGCGAACGCCGGCGCGGGCGGCGCGGATCAGGATCTTCGGACGGCGAACCGCGTTCAGAACGGAGGCGAGGTCGGTCATGGTCTAGGTCCCTGTTCGGTTTATTCGGTGGGGCCATAATCGCTTGGGTTGTGAGGTGTTGCACAACTTTAACGTGCATCGCGCGGTGCAACCGAAACGGCAACAAACTGGAAACATTAAGCCTTTTCCGTTGGGTAATACTATATTCACGAATCAACTTTAAGACGAGTTTGGCGAAAATTTCAGTCAAAGGGGCAGTCAGCGTGTGCTTCAAACCATCTCCGGTAATCGTTTCGCGCATAGCCCCCGGGAACCTCCGATGATCCCGAAGTGGCTGCCGGAGGTCGCTGTCACCTACGTCGCCCATACCTCGGGAGGCACGCCAATCCGGGTGCTGGCCCGGGCCAAGGGCTGCCACGCGTCGACCGTGCTGCGGCAGGTTCGCAAGGTCGAGGCCTGGCGCGACGACCCGCTGGTCGATGAGGTGCTGGAGCGTCTCGCCCGCGAAAATGCCGCCGAATGTGCAAAGTCTGCCGTTTCCAAGGAGTCGTCGAATATGCCCCAATCGGCCGCCACGCCTGCCGACCGCAACGAATCGCGCGCCGAATCGCGCATCGACCGGGAGGCACGGCGTATCCTGCGTCGGTTGTGCGAAAAGGGCGCCTTCCTCGCGGTCGCGCCGACGATGGAAAAGGCGGTGGTGCTGCGCGAGGTGGTGCCGGGCAAGCAGAACCGCATCGCGGTCGTCGATCGCGACGTGGCGCACGCCTTTGCGCTGCAGGAATGGATCGCCTGCGACAAGGCCGGCAAGATCGCCTGCTACGCCATCACGCCGGTCGGACGCGCGGCGCTGAAGCGGCTCTTGACCGAGGAGCGGGCCGGCAAGGGCGGCGGAAGCGGTTTCGCAGAGACGCAGACGCCGTTCCAGGAACAGCACCGATTCTTCGCCGAGCGCATGGTCGCGGCGGACGACGGATCGGGCCAGCGCCGGGTGCGCTTCAACTTGGCGGAAAGCCCGCTCTCCGTGCTCGGGCGCAAGCGCGACCGCGCGGGCTCGGCTTACCTGACCGGGCAGTTGATCGAGGCGGGCGAGCGGCTGCGCGAGGACTTCGAACTGGCGCAGATGGGGCCGCGGATCACCCAGAACTGGGAGAGGTTCCTGACCGCCGGCGGCGAGCGCGGCATGACCCCGGGGCGCGGCCCGGCCGAAGGCCCGCAGGACGCCCGCGTTCGGGTGGCGAAGGCGATGGAGGCGCTCGGCCCCGGTCTTTCCGACGTGGTCTTCCGGATCTGCTGCTTTCTCGAGGGGCTGGAGACGGCCGAAAAGCGGCTCGGCTGGTCAGCGCGCTCGGGCAAGGTGGTGCTGAAGATCGGACTCGAGCGGCTGGCGATGCACTACGGCATTACCGGGTCGCCGCAGCGCCAGGCGGGTTGAGGCGCCGGGCTCAGCCAGCGGCGGCGATGATCGCGCCGAAGTCCTGCGCGTTCAGCGACGCGCCGCCGACAAGCGCGCCGTCGACATTCTCCACGGCGAAGATCTCGGCGGCGTTGCCGGGCTTCACCGACCCGCCATAGAGCAGGCGGATACCGCTTCCGACGTCCCGGCCGAACCTTCTCGACAGGCTTTCTCGCACGAAGTCATGTACATCCGAGACTTCTCTCAACGAAGGTGTGCGCCCGGTTCCGATTGCCCAGACCGGTTCGTAGGCAACCGTCAGGTTCTCCGGGGTGGCGCCGTCCGGCACGGAGCCTCCGAGTTGATCGCCGATCCGCGCCAGCGTCCGTCCGGCATCGCGCTCGACCTCGGTCTCGCCAACGCAGACGATCGCCTGCAGCCCGGCAAGCCATGCGGCGGCGGCCTTCTTCGCCACGATGGCGTCGGACTCGTCGTGATCCGCCCGGCGCTCGGAATGCCCGACGATGACCGCGGCGGCACCGGCGTCGGCCAGCATTGCGGCCGAGATGTCACCGGTATGGGCGCCAAACTCCTGCCAGTGACAGTCCTGGCCGCCGATGGCGAACGCGCCGCCGGCGAGGTGTGCGATCAGCGTCGCGGGCGGGCAGATCAGCACGTCGCACCCGGGTGCGGGGTGGGCTGCCGCGAGCTCGGCCAGCATCGCCGCGGACGCGGACGTGCCGTTCATCTTCCAGTTCCCGGCGACGAGTTTGCGAAGGGGCATGATCCGGCTCACGATCGTTTGCGTCCGGTCGCTCTAGCAAAGCGGCCCCGCGACGGGAAGCCGTCTTCGCCCTAGGTGCCCGCGAACTTGATCGATTCGCCGCAGCCGCAGGCTTCGGTGACGTTGGGATTGTTGAACCTGAAGCCCGATTCGAGCAGGCCGGTCGCGTAGTCGATCTCGGTGCCGAACAGGAACATCTGCGCCATCGGCGCGATCATCACCCGGGCGCCGTTGCTCTCGACGACCTCGTCGTGGGGATGGATCTCGTCGACATAGTCCATGGTGTATTCCATGCCGGCGCAACCGCCCTTCTTCACGCCGATGCGCAGGCCCTTGGTGTCGCCCTTCGCCATCAGGCGGGCGATCTGGGTTTCCGCCGCCGGGGTCATGGTGACGGGCGGCTTGCCGGGAATGCCGAACATCAGGATCCTCGCAACATTGGTCAGTTCCTGAGGTAGTGCCGATCGGGCCGCGCCTCAAGGGGCGAGCGCGCGGAGTGCCGCGAGGGTGACGAACGCGGCGGCGAGGCCCCAGGCGAAGCTCGCCAGCGTGCCGATGATCACGTATTCGCTTGTCAGCCGATCCTGGTCGCGGGCGAGTTCGTTGAAGCGCAGCAGCGATTTGGCGGCGATGAGGAAGCCGATGGCGCCGGTCTGGCCCGCGACGACCAGCATCAGGATCATTGCCCGTTCGAGCCGGCCGATCAGCCGGCCGCCCTTGGGCAGGCTGGCGAGGTTCGGCTGCGTCAGCCCGGTCATGAGCGCCCGAACGGCAAAGCCGCCGGCCCAGACGGCCGTGATCGCGCCTGCCGCGACCGCCATCGCCGCCGGAAGCCACGCAATCCGGCCGGCGACCGCCGGCAGCCCCCAGAGACCGGACGTCCAGGCCAGGGGCCAGAGCGCGGCGGCGAGCGCGATGGTCACGGCATGGGCCGCCTGGTCGAGGGCGAACGGCGCCAATCCCGGACCGCCGTAGCGTGCCTTCAGCCAGTCGATGACCAGATGGGCGGCCGCGATCAGCCCGATGAGCTCCGGCCGGGGGGCGAAGCCGAGCGCGGCCCAGCTCAGGGCGGCGAAGATGGCAATGTGGGGCAGCAGGCCGGCAAGCCGCGCCTTTGCCCGCACCATCGCGTCGCTCTGGAGGACGAAGTCCGCCAGCACATGGGCAAGCGCCAGCGCGATCGCGGTTTCAAGCATGGAGCTGCGGAGGGTGTTTCGGGACAAACATCCCTAAAGAGTTGTAAGCAGTGAAACAACACAGAAAAGTTGTATTCAAGCCGACCCCTCCAGCGCCGCCAGCGCCCGCTGCAACGCCCAGTCGCCGCCGGCACTCAGCCGCTTGGCGATGGCCTGCTGGCTGATCCCGCGCTGGCTGGCGAGGGTCCGTTGCGATTCGTCGCCCGGCGACAGCGTCTCGACCAGCACCTCCGCCTGTCGCGCCGTCCAGAGCCGCGAGATCTCGTCGCAAAGCGCGAAGATCGCGCCGATCGCCGGCGCGCCCGGTGGCGGCGCGCTCCAGCCGATCGCCAGCTGCTGTCCCCGCGGCATCCGGTCGAGGCCGCGGCCGGACACCTCGAAGGCCGGGCCGCTGGCCGCGGCCAGTTCGCCGGTCGCGGGCAGGGTGCCGGGTCCGATGCCGAGCGAGATGCGGGTGTCGGCCTCGCCGTCGAGCGCCCGCAGGTTCGCCCGCATGAACAGCGCCGCGCGCAGGCCGAGGGCGGGGGAGGGGGCGAGACACTGCCAGCCGTCGCCACGGAACCGGCCGAACCGCGCGGCGTGTGCGCCCTCCCACCCCGACATTGCCTCTGCCGCCGCCGAGAGCGCGTCCATCGCCGCCTCGAGGGCGGCGGCCGGCAAGCGGCTGGACTTTATGATGTCGCCGGTCAGGACGGCCAGATCGGTCTGCGGCAAGGGTCGGTCCGCTCAAACGTGGCTCGGGCCGCGACAATGCCGCCCGCGCACCAGCGCGGCAAGGCTTCACATGAAGCCGAGTTCCAGCCGTGCCTCGTCGGACATCATGTCCATGCCCCACTGCGGTTCCCACACCAGCTCGACGTCGACGTGGCGGACACCGGGGATCGCCATGACCGCGTCGGCCACCCATCCCGGCATCTCGCCGGCCACCGGACAGCCGGGCGCGGTCAGCGACATGAAGACGTTGACGTCGTTCTCCGCCGTGATCTCGATGGTGTAGACCAGCCCGAGATCGTAGATGTTCACCGGGATCTCGGGGTCGAACACGGTGCGGCAGGCCTCGATCACCTGCTCGTAGAGCGGATGGTCGGTCGTCGAGGGCTTGATCAGCGGCGTGCCTTCCACCGGCGTGTCGGTCTCGATGTTCATGCTTCCCCCAAAAGGTCGGGACTTGGAATTCCTGACCAAACATATAAGAAAAGCGCCCGGATCGTCTAGGGTGGGGGACAGGATGGCCGGCGGCATCGACTTCCACATCGCCGCGACCGACGGACGCGCCCGCACCGGCGTGCTCACGACACCGCGCGGCGAGATCCGCACACCCGCCTTCATGCCGGTCGGAACCGCGGCCACGGTCAAGGCGATGCTGCCCGAGAGCGTGCGCGCCACCGGCGCCGACATCCTGCTCGGCAACACCTATCACCTGATGCTCCGCCCCGGGGCCGAGCGCGTGGCCCGGCTCGGCGGCCTCCACCGCTTCATGAACTGGCAGCGGCCGATCCTGACCGATTCGGGCGGCTTCCAGGTGATGAGCCTGACCGAGCTGCGCAAGCTCACCGAGGAAGGCGTGACCTTCCGCAGCCATATCGATGGCGCGATGCATCACCTTTCGCCGGAGCGCAGCATGGAGATCCAGCGCCTGCTCGGCTCCGACATCGTGATGGCCTTCGACGAGTGCACGCCGTTCCCGGCGACCCGCGAACAGGCCGAGGCGAGCATGCGCCTGTCGATGCGCTGGGCGCGCCGCTCGCGCGATGCGTTCGGCGACCGGCCGGGCCACGCGCTGTTCGGCATCCAGCAGGGATCGGTGCATCCCGACCTGCGCGCCGAGAGCGCCGAGGCGCTGACCGCGATCGGGTTCGACGGCTATGCCATCGGCGGCCTGGCGGTCGGCGAGGGACAGGCGGCGATGTTCGACGTGCTCGATACCGCGCCGGGGATGCTGCCCGCCGACCGGCCGCGCTACCTGATGGGGGTGGGCAAGCCCGACGACATCGTGGGCGCCGTGCTGCGCGGCGTCGACATGTTCGACTGCGTGCTGCCCTCGCGCTCCGGCCGCACCGGGCAGGCGCTGACCCGGCGAGGGGCGGTCAACATCAAGAACGCGCGCCACGCCGACGATCCGCGCCCGCTCGATCCGGACTGCAGCTGTCCTGCATGCGCGTCCTATTCGCGGGCCTATCTGCACCACGTCTTCAGGGCGGGCGAGATCATCGCCTCGATGCTGCTGACATGGCACAACCTGCACTATTATCAGGAGCTGATGGCGGGGCTGCGCACGGCGATCTCCGACGGCCGACTTGCCGATTTTGCCTGCGGGCTCGCGGCCGCCCGCATCGCCGGGGATCTCGAGCCGGTGTGACGGTATCTGTCTCGCTTCGAAACGGAGGACGCCGATGGATGACTGGAACCTGCCCTGGGAAGGAGGCTGTCGCTGCGGACGGGTGCGGGTCCGGGTGAGCGCACCGCCGATGCTGACGATGGCGTGTCATTGCACCGGCTGCCAGCGCATGAGCGCCAGCGCGTTCTCGCTCAGCATCGCGATCCCGACCGGGGGCTTGGACGTGACGCAGGGCGAGCCGGTGATCGGCGGGCTGCACGGGGACGCGCACCACTATTTCTGCCCCTGGTGCATGAGCTGGATGTTCACCCGGATGGAAGGCCTCGACGAGTTCGTGAACCTGCGCGCGCCGATGCTGGACGACGCGGGCTGGGTGGTGCCGTTCGTGGAGACCTGCACTTCCGAGAAATTTCCCTGGGCCGCGACCGCGGCGGCCCACAGCTATCCGAAATTTCCACCGATGGAGGACTTCGGCCGGCTCATCGGCGAGTTCGCCGAACGAGGCGCTCGCCCGTGCGCCTTGCGGTAGTATCGGTAAGCAAAAAACACGCTAAGGGAGAGTGATCGCCTTGCATCGGCCCGAGCAGGGGCGCAGGATGGCCGCGACTTGAAACCCACCGCCCCGCGCGCCATCTGATCTGCGAGGGAGCGCCCACGCCGCCGACCACCGGGGTCAGGCGCTCTGCCAGAACAAGGATATACAACATGACCGAATTGAGCAGTCCGTCTTATCCCGTCCTTCCCTTGCGCGATATCGTGGTGTTTCCGCACATGATCGTGCCGCTCTTCGTCGGCCGCGAGAAGTCGGTGCGCGCGCTCGAGGCGGTGATGAAGGACGACAAGCAGATCCTGCTTGCGAGCCAGAAGGATGCCTCCGAGGACGAGCCGGACGCCGAGGGCATCTTCCGCGTCGGCGTACTCGCCAGCGTGCTGCAGCTCCTGAAGCTGCCCGACGGTACCGTGAAGGTGCTGGTCGAGGGCAAGGCGCGGGTGCGGATCACCGGCTTTGTCGGCAACGACGCCTATTTCGAGGCCGAGGTCGCGGACATTCCCGAGACCGAGAAGGACGAGGCGGCGATCAAGGCCCTGAGCCGCGCGGTCGCCGAGGAATTCGAGCGCTACGCCAAGCTCAACCGCAACATTCCCGAGGAAGCGGTCTCGGCCGTGTCCGAATCGATGGCGCCGGCCAAGCTCGCCGACACCGTCGCGGGCCATCTCGGCACCAAGCTCGAGGACAAGCAGAAGCTGCTCGAGGAGCCCGACGTGGGCGACCGGCTCGAGGCGATCTATGGCCTGATGCAGGGCGAGATGTCGGTGCTGAAGGTCGAGAAGAAGATCAAGAGCCGGGTCAAGACCCAGATGGAGCGGACCCAGCGCGAGTACTACCTCAACGAGCAGATGAAGGCGATCCAGCGCGAGCTCGGCGGCGAGGGCGAGGGCCAGGACGACGCGTCGGAGTTCGAGGAGCGCATCGTCAAGACCAAGCTCTCCAAGGAGGCGCGCGAGAAGGCGGTGGGCGAGCTGAAGAAGCTGCGCTCGATGTCGCCGATGTCGGCCGAGGCCACCGTGGTGCGCAACTACCTCGAGTGGATGCTGTCGATCCCGTGGGGCAAGAAGAGCCGGATCAAGAAGGATCTCGGCCATGCCCAGAAGGTGCTCGACGACGACCACTACGGGCTGGAGAAGGTCAAGGACCGGATCGTCGAGTTCCTGGCGGTGCAGTCGCGCAGCCAGAAGCTGAAGGGGCCGATCCTCTGCCTCGTCGGCCCGCCGGGCGTCGGCAAGACCTCGCTCGGCAAGTCGGTGGCCAAGGCCACGGGGCGCGAGTTCATTCGCATCTCGCTCGGCGGCGTCCGGGACGAGGCGGAGATCCGCGGGCACCGGCGGACCTACATCGGCTCGATGCCCGGCAAGATCATCCAGTCGATGAAGAAGGCCAAGACCACCAACCCGCTGATCCTGCTCGACGAGATCGACAAGATGGGCCAGGACTTCCGCGGCGATCCGGCCAGCGCGATGCTGGAGGTGCTCGATCCGGAGCAGAACTCGACGTTCTCGGACCACTACCTCGAGGTGGAGTACGACCTCTCCAACGTGATGTTCATCACCACGGCGAACTCGTACAACATGCCGCGGCCGCTGCTCGACCGGATG
The DNA here is from genome assembly GCA_963773555.1 of uncultured Alphaproteobacteria bacterium. GTDB lineage: Bacteria > Pseudomonadota > Alphaproteobacteria > Rhodobacterales > Rhodobacteraceae > Amaricoccus. The sequence continues at coordinate 7,673 of CAVZCB010000033.1, read as the reverse complement.
GAGATCATCCCGATCGCCGGCTACACCGAGGACGAGAAGGCCGGCATCGCCCGGATGCACCTGATCGAGAAGCAGGAGAAGGGCCACGGCCTCAAGGCGTCCGAGTTCGAGCTGACCGACGACGGCCTGCGCGACATCGTTCGCTACTACACGCGGGAAGCCGGCGTGCGGAACCTCGAGCGCGAAATCGCCAAGCTCTGCCGCAAGGCGGTGACCGAGATCGTCAAGGGCAAGACCGACAAGGTCGTCGTCACGCCCGAGAACCTCGAGGAGTTCCTGGGCGTGCGGCGCTTCAAGTACGGCCTCGCGGAGACCAGCGACCAGGTCGGTGCGGCCACCGGGCTCGCCTGGACCGAGGTGGGCGGCGATCTTCTGTCGATCGAGGCGCTCAAGCTGCCGGGCAAGGGCCGGATGAAGACCACCGGCAAGCTCGGCGACGTGATGAAGGAGTTGATCGACGCGGCAGCCTCCTGGGTGCGGTCGAAGGCGCCGGAGCTGGGCCTGAAGCCGCCGACGTTCGAGACCCTCGACATCCACGTTCACGTTCCCGAGGGGGCGACCCCGAAGGACGGGCCGAGCGCGGGTATCGCGATGGTGACGTCGATCGTCTCGGTGCTGACCGGGATTCCGGTGCGCCGGGGCGTGGCGATGACCGGCGAGGTGACGCTGCGCGGCAACGTGCTGCCGATCGGCGGGCTAAAGGAGAAGCTGCTCGCGGCGCTGCGCGGGGGCATCACCACGGTGCTGATCCCGGTCGATAACGTGAAGGATTTGCGGGACATCCCGGACAACGTGAAGAACGGTCTGGAACTGGTGCCGGTCTCGAACGTGATGGACGTGCTGAAGACTGCGCTCACGCGGATGCCGGAGCCGATCGAGTGGGACGAAGCGGCCGCGGCGGCCGCCGCCACCCCGCCGCCGGCGCCGGAGAGCCCGTCCGCCGCGGCTCACTGAGGCATTCCGGGGGACCGGCGCTTGTTGCCGTCGGCCCCCCGACGCCTTTCGAAAAGAACGCCCTTCCGCCCAGGCGGCGGGGGCGTTAATCGTTGTGAGATCTGCTTCTCATCCCACACGGAATGGAATCCATGAAAACGCAGCAGGAACTGATCGAGCACGTCAGCACCGTCACCGGCATCGCCAAGCCGGACGTGCGCAAGGTGGTCGATGCCGCCTTCGGTTTCGTCCGCGAGAGCGCGGTCACCGACGGCGGGGCAAGCCACCCCAGCCTCGGGGTGATCCGGGCGCGGACCCGCACGGGCAAGGACGGCGAAAGCAAGACCGTCTACCGCTTCAACCCCGACGGCGGGGCAAAGGGCGGCAAGGGCAAGGGCCGCGGCAAGAAGGGCAAGGGAGCAGCCGGCGAAGACGAAGGCGACGCGAGCTAGGATATCTTGCGGCCGCCCACGATTGCCGCTATCACCCGCGCCAACGGGCGATTAGCTCAGCGGTAGAGCGCTTCGTTCACATCGAAGATGTCGCAGGTTCGATCCCTGCATCGCCCACCATCCGCCCCGTTCAACGTCCCTTCCGGGCTCTTTGGTCGCGGCGCAGGGCGTGGGTGCTTCGTTGCCATTCGGTTAGTTCCGGAAATCGTTTCCAAGCATTTAAATAGGTTAGCATAATATCCCGCGCGGACACGCGCTTCACGTGCCGCCTCCGGAGAGCGAAATCGATCAGGCGAATGGCCAGGCCATATTCCGTTTCGGGACCACCTCGCGGGATTTTGCATTCGTCGGCCGGCCACGCTATCAGGCGGCGAGCAGAGCCGGATTTCGTGCATGATCCTCTACCCCGCGATCGATCTCAAGGACGGCCAGTGCGTGCGGCTGCTGCGTGGGGCGATGGACCGGGCTACTGTCTTCGGCGACGACCCCGCGGCACAGGCGCGCGCCTTCGTGGCCGCCGGGTGCGCCTGGCTGCATCTTGTCGATCTCAACGGCGCATTTTCCGGCCGGCCGGTGAATGGCGGAGCCGTCGAGGCGATCCTCGCCGCAGTCGATGTGCCGGTGCAGCTCGGCGGCGGCATCCGCGACCGCGCGACCATAGAGGCCTGGCTGGAGCGGGGCGTGGCCCGGGTCATCCTCGGAACCGCCGCGCTTCGCGACCCGGGGCTGGTGCGCGCCGCCGCGGCGGCGCATCCCGGCCGGGTGGCGGTGGGGATCGACGCGCGCGACGGGCGGGTGGCGGTCGAGGGCTGGGCGCAGACGTCGGAGACGCTGGCGGTCGATCTCGCGCGCCGCTTCGAGGATGCAGGCGTGGCGGCGATCGTCTACACCGACATCGACCGCGACGGCGCGATGGCGGGGCCGAACGTCGCGTCGACCGCGGCGCTGGCGCAGGCGGTGTCGATTCCGGTGATCGCCTCGGGCGGCGTGGCGTCGCTCGATGATCTCCGGGCGCTCAAGAACAGCGGCGCGCCGCTCGACGGGGCGATCTCGGGGCGGGCGCTCTACGAGGGCAGGCTCGACCTTGCCGAAGCGGTCAGGTACCTGGCGGCCTGAGGAGAACCGGGCATGGCGTGGAACATCTGGGCCGCCTTCGCCGCCGCTTCGGCGGTGCTGTTGCTCGTTCCCGGCCCGACGGTGCTGCTCGTCGTCTCCTATGCGCTCGGGCGCGGCTGGCGCGTCGCGGCGCCGGTGGCGTTCGGTGTCGCGCTCGGCGACCTGACGGCGATGACCCTGTCGATGCTCGGGGTAGGCGCGCTTCTCGCCGGATCCGCTGCGCTCTTCGCCGCCTTGAAGTGGTGCGGGGCGGCCTACCTGATCTGGCTCGGGATCCGGCTCTGGCGCGCCGGTGGTACGTTCGAGGCCCGGGCGCGGACCGACGCGACTCCGGCGGTCCGGATGCTGGCGCATGCTTGGCTGGTGACGACGCTCAACCCCAAGAGCATCGTGTTCTTCGTCGTGTTCCTGCCGCAGTTCCTCGACCCCTCGCGGGACTTCTGGACGCAGATGGCGATCCTCGAGGCCACCTTCGTGGGGCTCGCCCTCGTGAACGCCCTCGGTTACGCGCTGCTCGGCTCGCGGACGCGGCGGCTGGCGTCAAGTCCGCGCGCGCAGCGGCTGGTCAACCGCGCCGGCGGGGCAGCGCTGGTCGCCGCCGGGGCTGCGGCCCTCACCGCCCGGACAGCCTGATGCTGAAGGTGCGCGTCATCCCCTGTCTCGACGTGAAGGACGGGCGCGTGGTGAAGGGCGTCAACTTCGTCGATCTGCGCGACGCCGGCGATCCGGTGGCGGCGGCGCGGGCCTATGACCTCGCGGGGGCGGACGAGTTGTGCTTTCTCGACATCGCGGCGAGCCGGGAGAACCGCGGCACGCTGCTCGATCTGGCGTCCCGGACGGCGGAGCAGTGCTTCATGCCGCTGACCGTGGGGGGGGCGTGCGGACGCCGGAGGATGTCCGGGCGCTGCTGCTTGCGGGGGCCGACAAGGTGAGCTTCAATACCGCGGCGATCGCGACGCCGGAGGTGATCTCGGCGAGTGCGGAGAAATTCGGCAACCAGTGCATCACTGTGGCGCTCGACGCGCGGACGGTGGCGCCGGGCAGGTGGGAGCTGTTCACCCACGGCGGAACGAAGGGGACGGGGATCGACGCGGTGGCCTACGCGCGCGAGATGGAGCGGCGGGGAGCGGGGGAGATTCTGCTGACCTCGATGGACCGGGACGGAACGCGGGCGGGCTACAACCTCGGCCTGACGCGCGCGGTGGCGGACGCGGTCGGCATTCCGGTGATCGCCAGCGGCGGCGTGGGCACGCTGGCCCATCTGGTCGAGGGCGTGGTCGAAGGGCACGCCTCGGCGGTGCTGGCCGCCTCGATCTTTCATTTCGGGCAGCATTCGGTAGGCGAGGCCAAGGCGGAGATGGCGGCCGCCGGCATAGCGGTGAGGCTGACATGAGCGACATACTGGCGCGACTTTTCGCGACGATCGGCGGCCGGGCAGGGGCCGATCCCGGCACGTCGCATACCGCGTCGCTGCTGGCCAAGGGGCCGCAGAAATGCGCGGAGAAGTTCGGCGAGGAAGCGGTCGAGGCCATCGTCGCCGCGGTCGCCGGCGAAAGGGCCGGGCTGGTGCACGAGGCGGCGGATACGCTCTATCACCTGCAGGTGATGCTGACGGCCTGCGGAGTTGGCTGGGACGAGGTTGTGACCGAACTCGAGCGGCGTGAGGGACGTTCGGGAATCGCCGAGAAGGCGGCGCGCAAATGAGATCCATATCGGTCTGAGGTGAGCCACGGATTGCTGGCCGGGTCCGTTGTCTTACGCCCGGGACGATGCTCCTCTTGCCTTGGCCCCCGCACGAACCGGGAGATCCCGATTGAAGATTCTGATCTTCGACAACGCAACCGGGGCAACTGCCCGTGTGGCCGCGTTGGTCGCCGAGACGGTCCGTCGCAAGCCGGCCGCCGTGCTTGGACTGGCGACGGGCGGCACGATGCTGCCGGTCTATGAGCGTCTGCGCGCCAGCTGTCGAGACGGCGACCTGACATTTGCGGGGGTGACGAGTTTCAACCTCGACGAATACATCGGTCTGGTTCCGGAGCACCCCTGTTCCTACCATCGCTACATGGGCGAGGCGCTTTTCGACCATATCGATATCGCTCCCGCGCGCACGCATCTGCCGCGGGGCGACGCCGCCGATGTGCTGGCCGAGGCCGACCGCTACGAGGCGCTGATCGCCGCGACAGGCGGCATCGACCTGCAACTGCTCGGTATCGGCCGGAACGGACACATCGGCTTCAACGAGCCGACGTCGAGCCTGGCTTCGCGCACGCGGGTCAAGACCCTGACCGAAGATACTCGCCGCGCCAATCGACGTTTCTTCGACAGTTTCGACGACACCCCGCGCTACGCCTTGACGATGGGGGTGGCAACGATCCTTGAGTCCCGGTTCTGCGTGCTGCTGGCGACGGGCAGCGCGAAGGCCGATGCGGTCGCCGCCATGGTCGAGGGGCCGGTCAGTGCCGCCTGCCCCGCCTCGGCGTTGCAGTTGCACCGGAATGTCACGGTGGTCCTCGACCGCGACGCAGCGGCGGGGTTGAGGCTGACGAGCTACTACCATCATGTTCATCCGGGAGGTGAGGAAAGTGTCTTCGGCTGATCCGGCAGAGTCCACGTCATCTATTCTGGCGCGAAGGCTGTATGACGGGTCCGGCGACGCGCCGCTCGCCGACCGCGTGATCGAAATCGAGAGCGGTCGCATCATCGGGATCAGGGCGGCCCAGGCAGGCGACGATACCCGCCCTGGCACGGTGATCGCCGATATCGTAACCGCCGGCTTCATCGACCTGCAGATCAACGGTGCCAACGACACCCAGTTCAACGACGAGCCAACGCCGGAGGCGCTCGACCGCATCGCGCGGGGCGCCCGGCGGGGCGGCACGGCGCATCTGCTGCCGACCTTCATGACGGCGCCGGGCCGACGCTACCGCGATGCGCTCGATGCCGGCCGAAGTGCGATCGAAGGCCAGGTCCCGGGCATTCTCGGGGTGCACCTGGAGGGGCCTTTCCTGTCACCCGAGCGGCCGGGCATCCACGAAGCGTCGGCGATCCGGGAGCCGGATGCCGATGACATCGCGAACCTCGTTGCGCCTTTCCCGGGGGTCGTGCTGGTGACGCTCGCGCCGGAACGGCAGACGGCGGAAACCATCGCCACCCTCGCCGGTGCCGGCGTCGTGGTGTTTGCGGGGCACAGCGCCGCTCCGGGCGAAGTGATCGCTCGCTGCGAGAACGAAGGGCTTCGCGGCGTCACCCATCTCTTCAACGCGATGTCGCAGATGTCCGGTCGCGAGCCGGGGGTCGTCGGGGCGGCGCTGGCCTCCGAGGGGTTGTTCGCCGGGATCATCGCCGACGGCCATCACGTCGCCTGGTCCAACGTTGCGATCGCTGCGCGACTGATGCCGGACCGGCTCTGCCTGGTTTCGGACGCGATGCTGACCTTCGCCGGACGGATCACCGAATTCGATCTGCATGGCGAGACAATCCGTCTGGCCGGTGGCCGCCTGACCAATGCCGACGGAAGGCTTGCTGGCGCGCATGTGGCGATGGACGAAAGCGTGCGCAACCTCGTCGGAAATATCGGCTTGCCGGTCGCCGACGCCCTGCGAATGGCCTCGGCGAACCCGGCTCGGGCGTTGCGACTGGACCATGAGCTTGGTCGCGTGCAGCCGGGCTTCCGCGCTTCGCTCACCTTGCTCGACGACCGGCTGTGCACGACCGGGGTCGTCGTCGACGGCGCGGTATTCCTTCAGGCGGCCGGCCGGTAGCGACCCGAGGCATTTCGACGCCGGCAAGCGCCGGTCATGCGGCGGCCTCTTCGGCGTGATGCTTTGCGAGCAGCGCATCGGCGTTGTGCATGACCCGACGGACGTTGCGGGCGGCCTGGCGGATGCGGTGCTCGTTCTCGACGAGGCCGAGGCGTACGTAGCCCTCGCCATACTCGCCGAACCCGAGACCGGGGGCGACCGCGACCTCGGCCTCGCGCAGGAGGATTTTCGAGAAGGCCATCGAGCCGATCCCGGCAAAGGGCTCGGGCACCGGAGCCCAGGCGAACATGGTGGCGGGCGGTGAGGGGATGCGCCAGCCGGCGCGGCCCATCGCGTCGACCAGCACGTCGCGGCGAGACTTGTAGGTGGCGCGGATGGTGGCGATGCAATCGTCCGGGCCGTTCAACGCGGCGGCGGCGGCGACCTGGACCGGCGTGAAGGCGCCGTAGTCGAGGTAGGACTTGATCCGGGTCAGCGCGTCGATCAGCCGGGTATTGCCGACCGCGAAGCCCATCCGCCAGCCGGGCATCGAATAGGTTTTGGAAAGCGAAGTGAATTCCACTGCCACGTCGCGCGCCCCATCGACCTGCAGGATCGATGGCGGCGGGTTGCCTTCGAAATAGATTTCGGCGTAGGCGAGATCGGAGAGCACCCAGAGGTGATGCTTTTTCGCAAAGGCGATGAGATCGCGATAGAAATCGAGATCGCAGACCTGCGCCGTGGGGTTCGACGGAAACGACACGACGAGCGCGACGGGTTTCGGCACCGAGTGGAGCACGGCCCGCTCGAGCGCACGCAGGTATGCCTCCGGGTCGAACCGGCCTTCGTGCAGGGCCGGGACGTGGCGCAGTGTCCCGCCGGCGATCATGAAGCCGTAGGGATGGATCGGGTAGGAAGGGTTCGGCACCAGCATCACGTCGCCTGGCGCGGTGATCGCCATGGCGAGATTGGCGAGCCCTTCCTTGGAGCCGAGTGTGGCGATCACCTCGGTCTCGGGGTCGAGCTTCACACCGAACCGGCGGGCGTAATAACCGGCCTGGGCGCGACGCAGGCCGGGGATGCCCTTCGAGGCGGAATAGCGGTGGGTGCGCGGCTTGCGGACGGTCTCGACGAGCTTGTCGACGATGTGGGCGGGAGTATCCATGTCCGGGTTGCCCATGCCGAAGTCGATGATGTCCATCCCCTCGGCCCGATAGCGTGCCTTGAGCCGGTTGACCTCGGCGAAGACGTACGGGGGCAAACGCTTGATGCGATGAAATTCTTCGGACATGGCGAAACTGGCATCGGGTCGGGGGACGGAGCCGCCTTATACGCCTGTGCCCGAGCGATGGACAGGGCCATCTTGGCCGGTGTCTGGCGTGATTTTCCCGGTCGTGCGATGGCCGGGGGAATCACATTTCAACTGCTCCGA
>CAVZCB010000032.1:0-100347 GCA_963773555.1 uncultured Alphaproteobacteria bacterium | reverse complement strand
TTCCGAGAATCACTCACTTCGTCTAAATCTGGTGTTGCGCTCCCAACGGGGCGCGCCATTTGGTTTTCTGTGAGGTCCTGACGGATGGCGCGACTGATCGTGATGGGCAACGAAAAGGGTGGCTCGGGCAAGTCCACCACCGCCATGCACCTGATCACAGCACTGGTGCGCAACGGCTATGCGGTCGGTGCGCTCGACCTCGACCTGCGGCAGAAGAGCCTGTTCCGCTACCTCGACAACCGCCAGGACTACATGCGCCGCAAGGCGGTGGACCTGCCGCTGCCCCGCCGCATCGGGCTCGAGGCCAGTACCGCCGACAGCCGGACCGAGGCAGACGCCGAGGAGCAGGAGCGGTTCCAGGCCGCCCTCGCCGAACTGGCCGGGTGCGACTACATCGTCGTCGACTGTCCCGGTTCCTACAGCACCTACTCGCGGCTGGCGCATTCCTCGGCCGACACCCTGATCACCCCGATGAACGACAGCCTGGTCGATTTCGACATGCTGGCGCGGCTCGACCCCGCGAGCGGCCGGATCAAGGGGCCGTCGGTCTATTCCGAGATGGTCTGGAAGGCGCGGCAGGCGCGCGCCGGCACCGGCCGCCGCCAGATGGACTGGGTGGTGCTGCGCAACCGGATGGCGACGCTCGACGCCCGCAACAAGCGCCGCGTCGCCGGCGCGCTCGACGAGCTCGCCCGGCGCATCGGCTTCCGCCTCGTCCCCGGCTTCTCCGAGCGGGTGGTGTTCCGCGAGCTGTTCCTCTCTGGGCTGACGCTGCTCGATCTGCGCGAGACCGACCCGCAGGCGATGACGATGTCCAACATCGCCGCGCGCCAGGAAGTGCGCGATCTGGTCAAGGCGCTCGACCTGCCGGCAATTTCCGCCGCGGCGTGATAGCCTGCAGCCGATTCAGCGATACCCTGCCCGCGAATCGGGGTTGGCCAAGACGGAGGACTGCACGATGGCAACGCGCTACGTCGTGGGGATGCGAATCGGAACCAAGCCCTGCGGCATCACCCTCGAGGCTGAGGATGCCCTGGTCGCCGCGCTCAGGGTCAAGCTCGACAACCCGACGGCGATGATCACCTACGTCCGCAAGAGCAACGGGCGCGGCGACATGCGCCACCCGCACCAGGAGCTAAGCGAGACCTGAGCCTCGTCCGCGGCGTCTCTCGGGGTTTGCCCGCGCCTCAGATCCCCGGCGCCAGCGGCAGGCAATCCGACTGCATCCGCGCGAGCGACGCGCAGGCGCCCAGCGCGTCGGACTGGTTGAGCCCCACGAACTGCGCCCGGTAGATCGTCACGCCCTGCACGTTGGCGGCCTGGACCCGGCGCAGGCCACCGCTCAGCTCAGGCACGTCCTTGAGCGCCGTGGTCAGCAGCTGCCGCTCGGCGTCGCCCTTGGCGCGATAGGCGCCGAGCTGCACGCCCCAGTCGTTGCCGCCGGTGGTGCCGGCGCTGGAGGCGACCGCCACCAGCTCCTCCTTGCGCTCGCGCGGAGCGGCCTTCGCCACCGCGAAGGTCGAGGCCGATCCGGCGGTGACCGCCGGCGGCGCGGCGGCGGCCGCGAGCTGCGCGGCGGAGACCGGGCGGGGCATCGGCCGGCCGGCGCGGAGCGTCGCCATCGGCGCGCTGCGCGAGGCCTGGGCCGCGGCCACCTCGGAGTTCACCTCGGCGATCGCCGCCGCGAGGGTCTCGCTGCTGCGGGTGATCGCCTCGTCGTCGAGCGCGCGGGGCAGCGGCGGCTCGCTGGCGCCGAGCGCCAGACTGGCGGCGGAGGTCGCGGTCCCGGCCGGGACCGGAGCCGATCCACGCTGCGGCGCAGCCGAGGCCACCAGCGTCATGTGGATCGGCGGCAGCGGCTGCACCCGCGCCACCCGCGGCATCCGTCCGAAGCCGTAGTCCATCAGCTTCATCACCTCGGCGTTGCGGGTGGCGGTCGAGCGTCCGCCGAGCACCGCCACGATGACCCGCCGGTCGCCGCGCTGGGCGGAGGAGACGAGATTGAACCCGGCCGCGCTGGTGTAACCGGTCTTGATCCCATCCGCGCCCTGATAGCCCTCGAGGACCCGGCGGTTGGTGTTGCGCACCGTCTTGATCCCGGCCGAGGTCGAGGTGCGGCCGAAGATATTGTAGTACTGCGGGAAGTCGTAGATCAGCCGCCGCCCCAGCGTCGCCATGTCGCGGGCGGTGGACATGTGGCCGGCACGGGTCAGCCCGTTGGCGTTCTTGAAGGTGGTGTTGGTCATGCCCATGGCGCGCGCATAGGCGTTCATCCGGGCCGCGAACGCCTCCTCGGAGCCGGCCACGGTCTCGCCGAGCGCGGTCGCCGCGTCGTTGGCCGACTTGACCGCGGCGGCGCGGATCAGGTAGCGCAGTTCGATCTGCTGTCCCGGCCGCATGCCGAGCTTGGAGGGCGGCTCGCTGGCGGCGTGCTTGGAGATCGTCACCTTCTGGTCGAGCGACAGCCGTCCGTGCTGGACTTCGTCGAACACGATGTAGAGCGTCATCATCTTGGTGAGCGAGGCGGGATGGACCCGGGTGTCGGCGTTGACCGACTTGAGCACCTGGCCGGTTCGCGCGTCCATCACCAGGGACGCGTACTGCGGCGCCGCCTGCGCCAGCCCGGCGCTGACAATGAGACATACTGCGAGGAATACCCCGCGCGACACGGTTCGAATCATAACTGCCCTCCGGCGCCAAGCTGCGCCTTGCCTCGGGATTATCGCAAACGCTAGCCGGCGATTGCTTTATTTTCCGTTAACCTAGCATGCGACACCGGGCTCGAAAATACCTTTGTTTCAAGGTGTGACCGTCCGGGGCTAATGCGTGTCCGACCGGCCACTCGATCTTTTTGCTGCAATGCAACAAACGGTGTTGACGCACTGCAGCATAGCTCCTATATCGAGGCCATCGAACAACACGGATCAGCATTGGAGACTGAACATGACCACCCGCACCGCCAACAAGACCGTCGACCAGACCGCCGACGACGATGACCAGCATGACGCAGGACGCCACCTCCAAGGTCGAGACCTTCGTCGCCGACACCCAGAAGACCGTCACCGAGCAGTTCGAGAAGCTGTCGAAGGGCTTCGAGGGCATGACCACCTTCGGCCAGGACAACGTCGACGCGATGGTGAAGTCGTCCGAGATCGCCGCCAAGGCCGCCGAGGGTATCGGCACCGAGATCTCGGCCTACTCGAAGAAGGCCTTCGAGGACGGCGTGGCCGCCGCTCAGGACCTCGCCTCGGCCAAGACCATGACCGAGCTGTTCGAGAAGCAGACCTCCTACGCCCAGAGCGCGTTCGAGGGCTTCGTCAGCCAGGCGACCAAGATGAACGAGATCTACGTCGCGGCCGCCAAGGACATCACCGCCCCGCTCGGCGCGCGCGTCTCCGCCGCCACCGAGGCGTTCAAGTCCTACAACGCCTGATCGCTTAATCGGTACGCCGGAAAACGGCGGGCGCTGTCCTCCCTGGCAGTCCGCCGCGGCGAGCTTGCCGATGACCCCCCGACGGCCTCGTGCCGCCGGGGGTTTTTCGTTGCGGCAGAGGCCCCCTCCACACGTTCCGGTGTCGCAGGGCAGCGACGCCCCTTTTTTAATTCGTCCGATCGAATATATTGCAGCGGGCAGGGCGTACCCGGTTAATTTTTGCTTTGGGCTCAGGATGGCAGCGGCAGACCACAGGACACCAGGCGGCAGCACCGGCCTCCTCAGCAAGACCCGCACGAGGACGCAGCGCCCGCCGCTCTACAAGGTCATGCTTCTGAACGACGATTACACGCCGATGGAGTTCGTCGTGCACGTGCTCCAGCGCTTCTTCGGGATCGACCAGCAGCAGGCCGTGGAGATCATGCTGACCGTGCATCGCAAGGGACTTGCCATCGTCGGCGTGTTCTCCTTCGAGATCGCCGAGACCAAGGTCACGCAGGTCATGGACTACGCCCGGCGGAACCAGCACCCGTTGCAGTGCACCATGGAAAAGGAGTGAGCGGCCTCCTCTCCGCCCGCAACATGCCCAAGGTCGATCGTCTGGCGATTGCGCTGCAGGCCGGGGAACTGGTGCTTCCCGCGGCCGGAACGATCCTGGTGATCCGGGCGGCGCCGGCGCCGTTTCTCGACCTGATTCCCGCCGACCGGCTGGTCTGCGACCAGACCTTCCGTCCGCTGCACGACGCGCTCGCCGCCGGGGGACGGACGGTCTCGAACCACGCCCCCGGGCCGATGGCGATGGTGATCGTCAGGCTCACGCGCAGCCGGGCCGAGAACCTCGGCAACGTCGCCCGCGGCCTCGACGTGCTGCCGCCCGGCGGCACCCTGGTGGTGGCGGGGCCCAAGAGCGACGGCGTCGACAGCCTCGCCCGGCAGATCGGCCGGGCCCTTGCGATCGGCGGCGCTTTCGTCAAGGCCCACGGGCGGGTGTTCTGGCTGACCCGGCCCGACGTGCTTCCCGACGAGGTGGGCGCGTGGGCGCGCGGCGCGGCGCCGGCCAGGAACGCCGACGGCTTCGTGACCGCGCCGGGCATGTTCTCTCCCGAGCACGCCGATCCCGGCAGCCGTCGGCTGGTCGCCCACCTCGACGGGCTGTCGGGCCGGGTGGCCGACCTGGGCGCCGGGTGGGGCTGGCTCGCGCAGGCGGCTCTGGCGGCGGCGCCCGGGATCGCCGAGATCGACCTCTACGAGGCCGAGGCGCTGGCGCTCGACGCGGCGCGCGAGAACGTGACCGACCCGCGCGCCCGGTTCCACTGGACCGACGCGACCGGCCTCGGGGCCGGGGTGCCGCTCTACGACGCGGTGATCATGAACCCGCCGTTCCACCAGGGCCGGGCCGGCGAGCCCGACCTCGGCGCCGCGTTCATCGTCGCCGCCGCGCGCATCCTGAAGCCGAGCGGCCGCCTGCTGATGGTGGCCAACCGCCAGCTGCCCTACGAGGCGACTCTCAGCGCCGCGTTCCGGCACTGGGAGAAGCTGGCCGAGGACGGCGTCTACAAGGTGATCGAAGCCGGACGCCCGCGCCGCGAGTGAGCGCTGCCCTTCGAACAGGCAAGAGCGAGGCACTGCCTCGCGCCGGTTCCGCGGCTGGAGCGCGTGAGCGCGGAGGCCGAGGGGGGTGCAGCCTGGACAGTCGGGTCGTAATCCGCGCGCGCCTGCCTTGTCTTATGGTTTTTCGCGGCCCGCATGTGAGTATGGGCCGTTGCCGGTGAGGTGATCACCGGCAACGGCGAAGGATGGACCATCGCCTGCCGTGGGCTTGGAGGCCCGAGGGCAGTCTGGTCGCCTTCGTCTGATCGCCGACCTGAACGGATACTCGAGCGCGAGGCTCGCATGACAAGACCAGGTGGAGACCAGATCATGACTATGACCATCGGCATCGACATTTCCAAGGACTGGCTGGACGTCGGTCGTTTCCCCGGGGGCGTCGGGGAAACGCGGTTCGCCAACACCGCCGCCGGCCACGCGGCGCTGATCGCCTGGCTCGAGGAACGCGCGCCCGGGACACAGTCGTCCGTGCGGGTGGTGTTCGAGGCGACCGGCGCCTATCACCGCGCCCTGGAGGAGGCTCTGGGGCGGGCGGCCCGGCCGTTCTGCAAGGTCAATCCGCGCCAGGCGCGGCGCTTCGCCCAGGCGACGGGCCGGCTGGCCAAGACCGACCGCATCGATGCGGCGATGCTGGCGCGGATGGGGTATGTGCTGGACCTGGAGCCGCAGCCGCCCCGGGGCGAGACGCAGTCCGATCTCAGTGCCTTGACGAGCGCCCGCCAGCCGCTCGTCAAGGATCGCAACGCGCTCCTGGCACGACGCTCCACCACCGGCCACGCCTTGGTTCTCAGCCAGCTCGATCGCCGCAGGGCGGTGATCGAGGCCGATATCGCCGAGATCGATGCAGCCCTCGCCGAACTCGTGCAGGCCGACGAGGGCCTGCGCGCCCGGGCGGCGATCCTGGTGTCGATCCCCGGCCTCGCCGCCATCTCCGCCACGACGATCCTGGCGGAGATGCCCGAGCTCGGCGCGATGGGCGGCAAGCAGGCGGCGGCGATGGCGGGGGTCGCGCCGATCACCCGCAGCTCCGGCCAGCGGCGCGGGCGCGCCTTCATTGGCGGCGGCCGGCCGAACCTGCGCCGCGCCCTCTACATGCCCGCGCTCGTCGCCGCCCGCTTCAACCCCGACCTGCGGGCCACCTACGAGCGCCTGCTGGCAGCCGCAAGCCGAAGAAGCTGGCGCTGGTCGCGGTGATGCGAAAGCTCATCGTCCTCGCCAACGCCCTGCTCCGTGACGGCCGGGAATGGAGGCCGCAAGCCGCTTGACCAAGACGGATACTGCCGGGGGCAACTGTGGAGAGAGGGTCCCGGTCAGAGGGCCTCGGAGGGCGTGGCCTGGAAGGGGACGCCGGTGCGCAGGATCGCGTTGGCAATGGTGAGAAGCCGTCGCGCCACCGCCATGAGGATGACTCTTGCCGGCTTCCCCGCGGCCTTCAGGCGCGCCACGAAGTCCGCGAGGAAGCCGGCATGACGGAGTGCGCTGAGGGCTGCCATGTAGAGGCCGCGGCGCACCTGCCGTCGGCCGTCGCCGAGGAAGCGCTTGCCCCGATACTTGCCCGAGTCGCGCGCCCGGGGGGCCACGACGCCGAGCGAGGCGATGGCGCGGCGATCCACGTGGCCCAGTTCCGATACGTGGGCCAGGAGCAGGACGGAAGTGACGGGTCCGATGCCCGGGATCGAGCGCAGCAGCCGCTCGTCCCGGGCGAGCCCGCCGTGACGCTCGAGGTGCGCGCGGATCGCCGCGTCGATGCGGGCGACGCGGCGCCCGAGACCGGCGATCTCGCTGCGGATGTCGCGGGCGACGCACGGCAGCGCGCAGTCGCCGAGCCGGTTCTTCTCCTGCACCTCCATGCGCTTGAGCTGGTCGCGCCGCTAGACCAGCGCGGGGCGCCAGCTGCCGCTCGAGACCGTAGTCGGCGAGCAGCGCCGCATCGAGCCAGTCGGTCTTGGTGCGATTGCGCGACCGGGCATAGTGCCAGGCGTGGAGCGGGTTGACCCGCGCCCCCGCCGCGCCGGCCGTCCCGAGCGCCAGCCGGAGCGGCCGGTCGCAGCCGCTCGTCGCCTGTTAGACGACGAAGTCCTGCGCCCCGAGCCCGGCGAGCCAGCAGCCGACCGCCTCCGGCTGGTTGGCGACCTGCCCCGTGCCGCGCCGCGGATCCCGGATCTCGAGGAAGTCCCTGGAGAGATCGACGCCGATGTAGTTCCGTGTCATGCTGATGTCCTGTCCATGTCTGCGGGCTCCATGGCCCATGCAACTGTTCAGGCGTGGTCAGTCGAGATCGGTGGTGACCCAGCCCCCCCAGGACGGGCTTGAACGAAGCCCAGGCAGGCAACGGGCTCACCACCGGACCCTCACAATGACACAAAATCTCCAGGCAGGCAGGCAGGCGCGCGCGGATTTGTCGACGGACAAATTCGCGACTGAATGCGGCACCGTTGGGCCTGACCGGTTTCAACTGTCGGCCGAACGCCCCCGCCTCAGAGCAGGCGCGCCAGTCCCAGCGGCAGGGAGCGCGCGTTGAGCGACATCACCCGGTAGAGCTGGCCGTAGATGAACACGGTGACGAAGAAGAAGAACGCGCTCGCCAGCGCGCTGTTCCAGGCGATTGCTGCGAACAGCGCGGTCAGGATCGGCAGCGGCCAGGTCACCACGCTGGTCATCGGGTTGCGCAGGTCGGCCCGCTGCTTGCGCAGGATCCGCCGGGCGTAGCGGCGGTGCGCCAGCATGTGGAAGTGCACCCGGTCCGGCTGGCCGACGCTGTGGCCGTCGCGCCGGGCCTTGCGCCGCATCGAGGCGAGCGTCTCGATCACCGGGTAGGCGCAGATCAGCACCGCCGTCCAGGCCGAGACCTCCGGGTTGCGCGCCGGCAGCAGCACGCCGAGGCTCGCCAGCAGGAACCCGGCGAAATAGGCGCCGCCGTCGCCGAGGAAGATCTTGCCGAGCGGGAAGTTGACCAGGAAGAACCCCAGCACCAGCCCGCCGTAGAGCAGCGCCAGCGCGAACACCAGATCGTCGCCGACCTGATGGGCGACGAACGCGAAGGCGCCGAGCATGATCATCAGCGAGCCCGACGCCAGGCCGTTGAAGCCGTCGATGATGTTGATCGCGTTGGCAACACCGCCCATCGAGAATCCGGTGAAGACCAGCGCGACGAGGTAGAACGACAGCAGCCAGTCGATGCCCGGCAGATCGACCTGGTCCATCACGTAACCGGTGGCGAGCGCGAACACCACGCCCGCGCCCATCGTCGCGAGCAGCCGCCAGCGCACGCCGACCGTTCGCGTCACGTCCTCGACCAGTCCCATGATCAGAGCCGGCAACCCGGCGAGCCCGATCAGCGCCCAGGCCGGGCGCAGCGGCTCGGGCAGCGCCGGCCAGAGCAGGGCGTAGGCGAGACCCAGCGCCAGCCCGCCGATCCGCGGCGTCGGGATGCGGTGGAATTTCTGCACGCCGGTGGTGCCGTCGTGGGTGAAGCGGCCGTGCCACTGCTGGGTGGCGACCAGCCCCAGGCACAGCACGAGCGAAAGCGCACAGCCCGCCACTGCGGCGGCGGCTATGTCCCTCCAGCCCAAGGCCACGTCGAAAGCGTTCATTGCCCCCCGGACCGTCCCAAGCCCAAATTGGTCAAGCCGGCCGATTCGTAGTGGGTTTCGGCGCCGAGGACCAATGGATTCAAGGGGTCGCCGCAAGAGGTCGGCGATGTGTGGCCGAACCGACCCGCCGCTCGTCCAGCCAGGCGTTGATCCGCCAGGCGACGCTCTTCCAGCGCGGATCGATCGGCAGCCCGTGCCCGAAGCCGGGCATCAGCGCGGTTTCGGCCCCGCGGGTGAGCGCCAGTCCCCAGAGATCGCTGACCGGCACGAGCGTGTCCGCGTTCGCCGAGCAACGCCAGCACCGGCCGGCGGCGCACGAGGAACCACGGCGGCAGGTCCCAGGTCAGTGCGTCCATCAGCGCCAGCGGGCTCTCACGTTCGGGAACCAGCGCCGCCGCCTCGATCCAGTCGGCCGGCGTCTCCGGGGTGAAGAGCGCGCGGCGGACCACCTCGGTCCCGAGCAGCGCACCGCCGCCGGTCTGGGTCACCATCAGCGCCGCAAGCACGTCCGGCGCCCGCGCCGAGAGGTGCCAGAACGAAGGCCCGAGCCCCCACGGCCCGGGCGAGGCCAGCAGCGCCAGGCCCGCCACCTCGCGCCGCGCCGCCAGGTGCTGCGCGACAAGACCCCCCAGCGAATGGCCGACCAGCACCGGTGGGGCGTCGAGCGCGTCCGCCGCTTCCGCCGCCCGCCGCACGTAGTCGCGCAGCCGGAGCGCCGGGCCGGCGCCGGGCCCGGGCAGGTGCGGCGTCGCCACCCGGTGCCCGCGCGCGGCGAACCACGGGGCGAGGAACCGCCACACCTCGGTGCCGCCGAACGCGCCGTGCAGGAACAGAATGGGCGGCTTGTCGGCCATCGCGTCACCTCGGGGCGGACAGCTAGCCGCAATGGCAGGGTTCTGTCGACCGGGCTTGAAACCGTTCGCGGCGACTGACTGCGCGCGGCCGTGGGATCCGGTCGGGTGACTTGTCGGACCGGATCTGGAATCTCCTCGATGGAAGGTGTATCGGACTTATAGATCGTTCGACAAGAAGGGAAATCCGCCCTGCAATTTCGGAGGCGCCGATGCGTATCGTAGTCTTGGACAGTCTGCGAGGTCTGTTTGCCGTGTCCATCGTACTGCTGCACTCTCCGTTCCAGGGCAGCCTCCACTATAATAGCTTTGTAAGCAATAGCGCCGATTTTGTCGATTTTTTCTTTGTGTTGAGCGGCTTCGTTATTACGCTTGCCTACGACACCTACGTCCGGGATGGAAGAACGCTCGCGGGATTCATGATTCGACGGGTGGGGCGGCTGTGGCCGCTGCATGTGTTCGTGCTGCTGATGTTTCTGCTCATGATCGCGGTAAAGATCGTCGCGAGCCGGCTGGGGCTGTTCTCGGCCGATCTGACGTTCTCTAATCTGGAAATCGAGCACTACGCTCTCGAGAATTTCTTCTTGGTGCAGGCTTTCCGCAACGAGACGGTGTTCTGGCTGAACTTCCCTTCGTGGAGCATCAGCGTCGAGCTTTGGGTCTACGTGGCCTTCGGGCTGCTCTGCCTAACGCCGCGCTTCCTTCCCTTCGCGGCAATCGCCATTATCGTGCTCGCCGCCGCTGTCATCCAAGGGCTGTTGGACCCGGGTTTCGGCCACTTCTTCGGCTACGGACTGTTTCGTGGGCTCTGCTATTTCTTTCTCGGCTACTTGACCTGTCTGCTCTGGCGTCGCCTCCGGGAACGCCCGCTTCCTGCGCCACACCTGCTGGAAACCGGGCTGGTCGTCCTGATCGTCTGGGAGGTGGCCTTCGGCAATGGTCCGGTGAAGTTCTACCTGCTGCCGCTGACCTTCGCGCTCACGATTCTGGTCTTCGCCTGGGAGGCGGGGATTGTCTCCCGCCTGCTGAGAACCCGGCCGTTGCTGGCCCTCGGCGCGTGGTCATACTCCATCTACATGATCCACATCTTGGTCTTCAGCGTGTTCGGCCTCGGACTTCGCGTAGTCGAACGAACGATGCGCTGGAACCTGCACTCGCCGGATCTGCTCGACCCGACCGTGAACGAACTTACGGACCTCGGGGCGCCACTGATCAATGACATCGCGATGATCTGCATCGCGGCGGTCGTGGTCGCCTGTGCTTCGGTGACCTACCGGTTGATCGAACTGCCCGGCCAGAAGGTCGCCCGCAGGGTTGCGCGCGGGCTCGAGGCGCGACTGGCCGTAGGCCACTGAGGGGCTGGAACCGGGCTTCGGCGGCCGCTATCCAGCGACAGCCCGCGCCGCGTCGGAGACGTCCCCTTGGCAACCGCCGCCTTCTTCGTCGTCGCTCTGGCGATCCTTGTCGGGCTCACCCTTCCGGCGGTCCGGCTTTCGACCGAATGGCGCGCGATGACAGCGCCGCTGGCCTCGATCATCGGCAGCGGCTTTCTCGTCTCCGCGCCGCTGCTGGCGCGGGAACTCGGCGGCCTCGCCATCGTCGGGATCGCCGGGCTCTGCGCGCTCGCCTGGTGGATCGGCGGGGCGATCCGCTTCAACATCGCCGAGGTCGAGCCGCTGATGGCCGCCGCGCGCCCGCCGCCGGCGCTGGCGGTGCTCGAGCGGCTCAGCCATGTCGCGCTGGTCTTCGCCTACGTGGTTTCGGTGGCCTACTATCTGGTGCTGCTCGGCGCCTTCGTGACCAGGGCGGTGGTCGGAACGCCCGATCCGGTCGCGGCGAAGACCATCGCGAGCGTGCTGCTGGCGCTGATCGGCTGGCTCGGGTGGTCCGGCGGTCTCGCCAAGGTGCTGTCGGTGGAGTCGCTGGTGGTGGCCTTCAAGCTCGCGATCATCGGCGGCTTTCTCGCGGCGCTGGCGATGTTCGGCGGCCTACGCCTCGCGGCCGGTCTCCCGGTATCGCCGCCGCCGCCGCGCGGCGACTGGGGGACGGTGCCGGTCCTGCTCGGCTTCCTGATCATGGTCCAGGGGTTCGAGACCTCGCGGTTTCTCGGCGAGAGCTTCGACGCGGCGACCCGCATCCGCACCATGCGCCGGGCGCAGGCGGTCGCGAGCGGCATCTATCTCCTGTTCTTCGCGTTTCTCTCGCCGTTGCTCGCCATGGCGGCGGCCGGTTCCGGCGAGACCGGGATCATCGACGTGGCGGCCCGGGTCGCGCCGCTGCTGCCGCTCGCGCTGACGCTGGGCGCGGTCGCGAGCCAGTTCAGCGCCGGCGTGGCCGATTCGATCGGCTGCGCCGGTCTCGCCGGCGACACGGTACGCCGCCTCGGCACCGCGCGGGCGTTTCCGCTGGTCGCGCTTGCCTCGGGGCTGGTGCTGTGGGGGACCGATATCTTCGGGGTCATCGCGCTCGCCAGCCGCGCCTTCGCCGCCTACTACATGCTGCAATGCCTGGTCGCCGCCGTCGCGACGCACCGGCGCGCCGGCTGGTCGCCCGCCGCGCTGTGGCGGCTCGCGCTCGCGTTGGTCTGCGCCGGCATAGCGGCCTTCGGTCTTCCCGTCGCGTAGTGTGGGATGGTCTTGTTTCAGGTGCTTGACCTGAGCGCTCACCGTGCGCGTGCCGGCGCGCCTTTCGGGCTACGGGCCGCAAAAGCCGGCTTGCAACCGGGGGGGCGGCATGATTGCCTTTGCCGACGTCAGAGAAGGAGCCTGCCATGATCCGTCCCCCCCTCGCGCTCGGCCTGATCCTGGCGCTCGGCGCCTGCGCCGAGATGAAGCCGGGCGGCGACGCCGCGGCCGGCGCGGGCGGCGCCTGCGCCGCAAGCGCGCATCAGGACTGGGTCGGGCAGCGCATCGACGTGCTGAACGACGTCGACCTGCCCGAGGGCACCCGCGTGCTGTTCCCGACCACGCCCGCGACCACGGATTATCGCGAGGACCGGATGAACGTCACGGTCGACAAGGCCGACAAGATCGCCCGCGTCTACTGCGGCTGACCGCGCCCGAGCAGCATCGGCGCGAGGGCGAGCGGCGCCAGCAGCGCCAGCGCCACCGGCAGGCCGACGAGATGGGCGAGCGTGCCGATCAGCGGCGGGCCGATCAGGAAGGCGGTGAAGGCGACCAGCGCCAGCGTCGCGACGTTGCGCTCGGGCCGCGGCCCCGGAAGCCGGCCGACCATCGACATGGTCAGCGGATAGATGTTGCCGCAGCCGAGCCCGGTCAGCACCGCCGCCGGGATCGACATCCACAAGCCCGGGGCCAGCCCGAAGCCGACGATCCCGGTCGCCATCGCCAGGGCGGAGGCCGCGATCACCGGCCGCGGCCCGAAGTGCTCGGCCAGCCGGTCGCCCATCAGCCGCGTCACCGCCATCGCCAGCGCGAAGGCGCCGAAGGTCAGGGCGGTCACGAACGGCCCCGCCGCCTTCCATTCGCGCATCAGCACCGCCGACCACTCCATCATCGCGCCTTCGATCAGCAGCGCGCCGATCGGCACCAGGCACATCAGGACCAGCGCCAGCGACGGCAGCCCGACGCCGCGCGCCGTCTCGACCTCCTCCGGCGCCGGATCGTCCGGGATCAGCCGCACCGCGAAGAAGATCGTCGCCAGCGCGAACACCGGCTGCAACAACAGCTGCTGGCTCAGGAAACCGATCCCCTGCTGGGCGAAGGCGCCGCCGATCACCGCGCCGGCCACCGTCCCGAAGCTCCAGAACGCGTGGCACCGGGTCATGATCCGCCGGCCCAGCACCCGCTCGGTCTGGCTGGCCTTGGCGTTCATCGCCACCTCGATGCTGGCGATGGTCAGGCCGCAGAGAAACAGCGCGAGGCCGAGCGTCAGCGCGTTCGGGGCGAGGCCCGGGCCGATGAAGCTGAGCAGAAACACCGACCCGCCCCAGATGCAGACGGCCTTCAGCCCGAGCCGCCGGATCAGCCGGCCGACGCTCAGGAACCCCAGCATGGTGCCCGCGGGCATCCCGAACAGGCAGAACGCCAGGGTGAGGACGTCGAGCCCGAGCGCCTCCTTCACGTCCGGAATCCGCGGGAACCAGACCGAAAGCCCGATCGCGTTCAGGGCAAAGACCATCTGCAGGGCGAAGAGCCGGCCGCGCTCGGAGGACATGGTGGGGAAACTGCCGCTTGCGTCGAACCGCGTCCTCCTAGCCCGTGACCGGTCATCGCGTCCAGCGGAGATAAAAGGGACTCGACTCCCGATCGGCGGAATTTAGACTGGAACATAACAGGAACATTGCGACTCGCCTCATGCCCCAGCGCCGTATCCTCTCCCTGTGGTTTCCCCGCCTCGCCGCCGAGCGGGTCCTGCGGGTCGAGCCGCATCTCGCCGGCCAGCCGCTGGCGGTGGCGGCGGGCGTGCGGGGCGCGCTGATGCTCGCGAGCCTCGGCGTCGCGGCCGAGGCGGCCGGGCTTCGCCGCGGCATGGCGCTGGGGATGCCCGCGCCATCTGCCCCGGCCTCGTCACCCGGCCCGCGGATCCGCATCGCGAAGCGGCGTTCCTCGCGGCGCTGCGGCGCTGGGCCGGGCGGTTTTCGCCCTGGGTCGCCGAGGAGGGCACCGAGGCGCTGGTGCTCGACGTCACCGGCTGCGCCCACCTCTTCGGCGGCGAGGCGGGGCTGGTCGACCGGGTGGAGGCCGAGGCGGCGGATCTCGGCCTCTCGATCGGCCTCGGGCTTGCCGACACGCTCGGCGCCGCCTGGGCGGTGGCGCGCTACGCCGGCGCCGGGACCGATCCGGTTCATGCCGGCGACGCCATCGACCAGGAGGCGCGCGCCACCCGCTCGCGGGCCCGGAAGCGCGGCGGAGAGCGGGGCGGGGAGAACGGCGGCCTCTCGCCGGTCGCTGCCGGGGCCCGCCGGGACGGGCGGCTGGTGCCGCCGGGCGAGACCATCGGCCATCTCGGCCCGCTGCCGGTGGCGGCGCTGCGGCTCGATCCGGCCGAGGTCGCGGCGCTGCAGGCGCTCGGCCTGCGGCGGATCGCCGATCTCGCCGCCCTGCCCCGCGCCCGGCTTGCCCGCCGGACCGGGCCGGACGTGCTGCGCCGCCTCGATCAGGCGCTCGGCCGGGCGCCCGAGCCGGTCTCGCCGGCGCGGCCGCCGCAGGTCTTCGCGCTGCGGCTCACCTTTCCCGAGCCGATCGGGCTCGAGGCGGACGTGCTGGCCGGCATCGACCGGCTGCTGCCGCCGCTCTGCGCCCGGCTGGAGGCGGCCTCGCTGGGCGCGCGCCGGGTGCGGCTGACGCTGGTGCGCGTCGACGGCCGGGCCGAGCGGCGCGAGGTGGGGCTCGCCCGGCCCGCCGACCGGCCGGAGGCGATCCGGCCGCTGCTGGCGCTTAGGCTCGGCGAGATCGACGCGGGCTTCGGCATCGAGGCGCTGCGGCTGGAGGCGACGGCGGTCGAGCCGCGCCCCTCCCGGCAGCACCGCGGCCAGCTCGCCGTCTCGGCCGCCGCCTGCAAGACCGCCCGCGAGACCGCCCGGGAGACCGACAATGAAGGCATGGCCGATCTGCTGGGCCGGATCGGCGCCCGGCTCGGGCTCGATGCGCTGATCCGCCTGCATCCCGCCGACAGCCACATCCCGGAAAAGAGCGCCACCGAGATGGCGGCGGTGTTCAGCGCCCCGGCGGCGAGCTGGCCAATGCCGGCCACGCCGCGCCCGGTGCTGATCTTTCCGCCCGAGCCGCTGAAGCCCGGCGACGGCGAGGTGCCCCCCGCGACCTTCGTCTGGCGCCGCCGCGCCCGCCGCCGCGCGGTGGCCTTCGGCCCCGAGCGCATCGCGCCGGAATGGTGGCTCGACGATCCCGCCTGGCGCTCCGGCCCGCGCGACTACTGGCGGGTCGAGACCGAGGACGGCGACCGGCTCTGGATCTTCCGGGCGCTGGGGGGCGAGACCTCCCCCGGCTGGTTCGCGCACGGCGTGTTCGCATGAGCTGCCGCGAGGCCGGCGCGCCTTGCGGCCAACGGCGTCGGGCGCAACAGTGCACATCCACTTCGCGGATTTGTCCGTCGACAAATCCGCGCGCGCCTGCCTGCCCCCGGCAGGCGCGTCTGCCGCGCCAGCCAGGCAGCCGCGCGCGGATTGGAGAGCGACGGTCCAGGCTGCACCCCCCTCGGCCTCCGCGCTCACGCGCTCCGGCCGACGAACCGGCGCGACGCAGTGCGTCGCTTTTGCCGGTTCGAAAGGCGACCGCTGCCCGGCGAGCGATTCAGCCTGAATCCGTATCAGACCTGAAAGAATCCTGCCGCGGTCAGGAAAGACGCGCCGCGGGACGGGGCGCTTCTCCCAGATTCACCGGGCGGTTCGGCTGGCGGTTCAGCTGGCGTTCGGGCCGCGCAGCACCCGGATCGCCTCGCGCACCTGCCGCCACTGCTCGGCGGTCTCGGTGTCGCCCCTGGCGGCGCTGTCCTTGGCTTTCTGGGCCGCCTCGTATTCGGCCCGGTCCCCATGCGCTGCGTAGAGCTGGCGGGCGTAGTCGTCGATCTGAACGATGCTCATCGGGATCCTCCCTTCGGGTCCGCAGTTCCGGACCATAGCATGCCGGTGCGGATTCGACATCCTCGTGGAGCTATCGCCCGGAGCCGCGAAAGGTTCCGGGCGCATGGGCGTTGAGGCCGTTCCGTGGCCTTCGCCGAGCTCTGCATCACCTCGAACTTCACCTTCCTGACCGGGGGAAGCCACCCGCAGGAGTACGCGCGCCGGGCGATCGAGCTCCGCCTGCCGGCCTTCGCCATCGCCGATCGCAACTCGGTGGCCGGCATCGTCCGGGCGCACCAGGAGTTGCGCGAGGCCGCCCGCGAGGAGGCGGGGGTGTCGCGGCTGGTTCCCGGCGCGCGGCTCTGCCTCGCCGGGGGGCTCGAGATCACCGCGCTGCCGCGCGATCGCGGCGGCTGGGGCCGGCTCTGCCGCCTGCTGACCCTCGGGGCGCGGCGGGCGCCGAAGGGGGCGTGCGAGCTTCATCCCGAGGATCTCGGGGATCTCGGGGGGGACCTCGGGGCGCTGCACCTGCTCCTGCATCCGCCCGCCGGTCGCAGCCTGCGGGGCTGGCTGCCGCAGGCCCGGGCGCTGGCGCGGCGCCACCCGCACGCGCATCTGGTCGCGAGCCCGCGCTACGACGGCCAGGACGCCGCCCGGCTGGCGCGGCTGGCGCGGCTGGCCGGCGATCTCGGGCTGCCGCTCGTCGCCTCTGGCGAGCCGATCATGCATCACGGCAGCCGGCGGCGGCTGGTCGACGTGCTCACCTGCATCCGGACCGGGCGGCGGATCGACGCGCTGGGCCGGGCGGCCCTCGCCAACGCCGAGCGGCGGCTCAGGCCCGAAGCGGAGATGCTGCGGCTGTTCGCCGGGCACGAGGCGGCGGTGCATCGGGCGGGCGAGATCGCCGAGGCATGCCGGTTCCGGCTCGACGAGCTGGCCTACGAGTATCCCAAGGAGATCTGGGAGGGCGAGGACCCGCAAGAGCGGCTCGAGCGGCTGACGGCGAAGGGCCTGGCGTGGCGCTATCCCGCCGGGGTGCCGGAGAAGGTGGCGGCGCAGGTCACCCACGAGCTGGCGCTGATCGCCCGGCTCGGCTACGCGCCCTACTTCCTGACGGTCAGCGACGTGGTCGATTTCGCCCGAAGCCAGCGGATCCTCTGCCAGGGGCGGGGGTCGGCGGCGAATTCGGTGGTCTGTTTCGCGCTCGGGGTCACGTCGGTCAGCCCGGAGATCGGCACCATGGTCTTCGAGCGGTTCATCTCGGAGGCGCGCGACGAGCCGCCCGACATCGACGTCGATTTCGAGCACGAGCGGCGCGAGGAGGTGATTCAGTACATCTACACCCGCTACGGGCGGGAACGGGCGGGAATCTGCGCCACGGTGATCCACTATCGCGGCAAGCGGGCGATCCGCGAGGTCGGCACCGCGATGGGGCTGTCGCGCGACACGGTGGCGGCGCTGTCGTCGCAGATCTGGGGGTGGAGTTCGTCGAGCCTGCCGATGGAGCGGATCCGGGAGATCGGGCTCGATCCCACCGACCGGCGGCTGGCGCTGACGCTGCAGCTCGTCGACCAGATCCTCGGGTTTCCCCGGCACCTCAGCCAGCATGTCGGCGGGTTCGTGATGACCGAGGGGCGGCTCGACGAGCTGGTGCCGGTGGAGAACGCGGCGATGGAGGACCGCACGATCATCTGCTGGGACAAGGACGACATCGACGCGCTCGGGATCCTCAAGGTCGACGTGCTGGCGCTCGGCATGCTGACCTGCATCCGCAAGGGGTTCGACCTGATCGCCCAGCACCACGGGGTCCGCCATACCCTGGCGACGCTGCCGGCGGAGGACGGCGAGGTCTACGACATGCTCTGCCGGGCGGATTCGCTCGGGGTGTTCCAGGTGGAATCCCGCGCCCAGATGAACTTCCTGCCGCGCCTGCGGCCGCGGTGCTTCTACGACCTGGTGATCGAGGTGGCGATCGTGCGCCCCGGGCCGATCCAGGGGGACATGGTGCATCCCTACCTGCGGCGCCGGCGCGGCGAGGAGAAGGTCGAGTTCCCGTCGGACGCGCTCGGCGACGTGCTCGGCAAGACGCTGGGGGTGCCGCTGTTCCAGGAGCAGGCGATGCAGATCGCGATCATCGGCGCGGGATTCAGCCCCGGACGAGGCGGACCGGCTGCGCCGGGCGCTGGCGACGTTCAAGAAGACCGGGACGATCCATACCTTCCGCGAGCGGTTCCTCGAGGGGATGGCGGCGAACGGCTATCCGGCGGCGTTCGCGGAGCGGTGCTTCTCCCAGATCGAGGGGTTCGGCGAGTACGGGTTTCCCGAGAGCCATGCGGCGAGCTTCGCGCTCCTGGTCTATGCCTCGGCCTGGCTGAAGCGGCATCACCCGGCGGTGTTTGCCTGCGCGCTCCTGAACTCGCAGCCGATGGGGTTCTACGCGCCGGCGCAGATCGTGCGGGACGCGCGCGTGCACGGGGTTGTGGTGCGCCCCGTGGATATCAACGCGAGCTACTGGGACAACGTGCTGGAGCCGGACGGGCGGGGCGGCCACGCGCTGCGGCTGGGGTTCCGGCAGATCCGGGGGATGCGCGAGGACGAGGTCGACTGGATCGCGGCGGCGCGGGGCAACGGCTATCCCGACGCGGCATCGGTCTGGCGGCGGGCGGGGACGCCGCCGCGGCTCTTGGCGAAGCTCGCCGACGCGGACGCGTTCGCGAGCCTCGGCCTGACCCGGCGCGAGGCGCTGTGGCAGGTGCGGGGGATCGCCGGGGACGCGCCGCTGCCGCTGTTCGCGGGGCTGGAGGGCGAGGGGGACGAGGGAAAGGTCGACCTGCCGCCGATGACGCTCGGGGAGGAGATCGTCGCCGACTACACCGCGCTGCGGCTGACGCTCCGGGCGCACCCGATGGCGCTGATCCGGCACCGGCTGAGCCCGCCGGACGGGGTGCCACGCGCCAGGCAGGGCGAAGCCCATGATACCCGCGACATCAACCACGCTTGACCCGGACAGCCCGGAGACTTGCTTGCTTCCAACGCGCCCGCACCCCCGCATGCGAACACCCCTCCCCACGCTACACTGGCGCGCAGACCTCCGCCGTTGCTGGTGGGAATGCGCCTACCGCCCGCGCGAAAGGGCTGCGGCACGCCCGCGGGGGGGGCCGCATTGCGGCCGCCCCGGGGGCGGGCGGCCGCAGCCCGGGCTCGGCCCAGGCGGGACGGCCGAACCCGCGCGCTTCTTCTACACTGCCGTGTACTGCGACCCCTCCCGTCCTCCCGCCCGGGCGGCGGACTCCGGTGGCGCTTGACGGCGTCGCCGGACAGCCTTACCTGCGGACGCCCCGACACCCGGGCGTTCCGTAGGCGCCGAACCCAAGGAGGGCATGAGATGAGCGACCTTGCATCCGAGTTGCGGGAGGTCGCCGTGACCCTCCCCGACGGCGCCGTGCGCCACTACCCCGCCGGGACCACCGGCGCGACCATCGCCGCCGACATCTCCCCCTCGCTCGGCAAGGCGGCGCTTGCCGTAACCATCGACGACCGGCTCTCGGATTTGTCGCAGCCGATCGAGCGGGACGCGCGCCTCGCCATCGTCACCGCCCGCGACGAGGCGGCGCTCGAGCTGATCCGCCATGACGCGGCGCACATCATGGCCCGCGCGGTGCAAGAGCTCTGGCCCGACACCCGCGTCACCATCGGCCCGGTGATCGAGAACGGCTGGTACTACGACTTCGACCGGCCCGAGCCGTTCACCCCGGAGGATCTCGAGGCGATCGAGGCCCGGATGCGCCGGATCATCGCCGCCCGCGACCCGGTCCGCACCGAGATCTGGAACCGCGACCGGGCGATCCGGCACTACGAGGCCGGCGGCGAACCCTACAAGGTCGAGCTGGTCGAGGCGATCCCCGAGGGCCAGCCGATCCGGATGTACTGGCACGGCCCCTGGCAGGACCTCTGCCGCGGCCCCCACCTCGCCCACACCGGGCAGGTGCCCGCCGACGCCTTCAAGCTGATGTCGATCGCCGGCGCCTACTGGCGCGGCGACTCGCGCCGCCCGATGCTCCAGCGCATCTACGGCGTGGCCTTCCGCACCCGCGACGACCTGAAGGCCTACCTGCACCGCCTCGAGGAGGCGGCGAAGCGCGACCACCGCAAGCTCGGCCGGGAGATGGACCTGTTCCATCTCCAGCAGGAGGCGCAGGGCTCGGTGTTCTGGCACCCGAACGGCTTCCTGCTCTGGCGCGAGCTCGAGGCCTACATCCGCCGCCAGCTCGACGCCGACGGCTATGTCGAGGTGAAGACCCCGCAGCTGCTCGACGCCGAGCTGTGGCGGCAGTCCGGCCACTGGGGCAAGTTCCGCGAGAACATGTTCGTGGTGCCCGACGAGATCCCGTCTGTCGAGGATGAAGACACCGACCCGGTGCTGTCTGGCAAGTCCGACCTGATGGCGCTGAAGCCGATGAATTGCCCGGCGCACATCCAGATCTTCAAGCAGGGCACCAAGTCCTACCGCGACCTGCCGCTCCGGATGGCCGAGTTCGGCTGCTGCCACCGCAACGAGGCGCACGGCGCGCTGCACGGGCTGATGCGCGTGCGGCAGATGACCCAGGACGACGCCCACATCTTCTGCACCGAGGACCAGATCACCGCCGAGACCAGCCGCTTCCTCGCACTGTTCGCGCGGGTCTACGGCCACATGGGAATGACCGACATTTCCTACAAGCTCGCGACCCGCCCCGACGTGCGGGCGGGCGACGGATGCGACCTGGGACCGCGCCGAGGAAGCGCTGGCCGACGCGTTGCGCGCCAACGGCCTGAAGTTCGACTTCGCCCCCGGCGAGGGCGCGTTCTATGGCCCGAAGCTCGAGTTCCACCTGACCGACGCCATCGGCCGCACCTGGCAGGCCGGAACCTTCCAGCTCGACTACGTCCTGCCCGAGCGGCTCGACGCGTCCTACGTCGGCGAGGACGGCGACCGGCACCGCCCGGTGATGCTGCACCGCGCGGTCTTCGGCAGCTTCGAGCGGTTCATCGGCCTGCTGATCGAGCACTACGCCGGCCGCTTCCCGCTCTGGCTCGCGCCGCGGCAGGTGGTGGTCGCGCCGATCGTGTCCGGCGCGAACGCCTACGCCGAGGAGGCGGTCGCGACCCTTCGCGCCGCGGGTCTTCGCGCCGAGGCCGACCTGCGCAACGAAAAGATCAACTTCAAGGTCCGCGAGCACAGCCTCGGCAAGGTCCCGGTGATCCTCGCCGTCGGCAATCGCGAGGTCGAGGACCCGCACCGTCTCGCTGCGCCGCCTGGGCGAAAAGGACAGCCGCGTGCTGCCGCTCGACGCCGTGCGGCCGATCTCGCGGCAGAGGCGACGCCGCCGGACCTCAGATAGCCACGGAGCCACGGACCTGCACATCTGGTGCAGGTCGGTCTTGGAGTGGAAATACCAAAGGCCGGTGGTCACCGCGTGCCGTTACGTCTGATCCCTGGCGCGACGGTGCAGCCTGCCGGATTTGGCAGACGAAAAATCCGGCCGCGGTCGCCCCCCCGGGGCGGCCGCGATTCCGCGGCCACCAGGGGCGCCCGCGCCCGGATCACAGACCGACGGTTCAGGCCGCGCCCTTCGCCTCCGCCTTGGGCTCCGGCGAACGGCCCGGTCGAAGCCCCACCGGGGCTTCGACTCGTCGCGCCCGCGCTAGTTCGAGCCGGCCTGTGCGGTCGGGAGGACGAAGCCGCCCGCCGCAGGGGCGGCCGCCGCGTCCTGCAGCACCGGCGCCGGTGTCCCGCCGGAAAGCTCGAGCACCGCCTGGCGCAACAGATCGGCGTGGTCCGCGGCGCCGTTGGCCACCAGCGGGGTGGCCCCGGCATCCAGCGACGCGGACGCGTCGGCCAGCCACTCGATGCCGCGATCCGGGCGCTTCGGCGTCGCGAAGCCGTTGATCAGGTGGTAGCCGAGCAGCTCGCCGTAGGCTTCCTCGCCCAGCGCCACCAGCACCATGCTGGAGGCCAGCGCCAGTTCGGCGTTGTCGGTGCGGTAGCCGATGCCGAGACAGATCCGGGCATTCGCGCTCAGCTGCGCCGGCGGCGCACCGGTCGAGACCGCGAAGTCCTGCAGCGCCGCGCGCGCCTCGTCGGGCGACTGCGACACCAGCCGCGACTGGTAGCCGGTCATCGTCGGCGCGAACGCCTCGCACTGCTCCTGCATCTCGGCCATGGAGAAGCCCTGCACCGTGCCCGCCAGGCTGTCGCCCTGCTCGATCGCGTAGGTGCGGGAGACGCAGAACTGCTCGCCGAGCGCCTGGGTCGGATCGCTCATCGAGGCCAGCGTCACGAAGCCGCCGTTCGAGCTGGAGGCGAGGTTCACCCGGTTGCAGAAGCTGGCGATCGACGCACCGGCGGCCACCGGCAGGAAGCTCGGCAGCCCGGCCTCGGTCGACGCGGTCACCACCTCGGCCTCCACCGGCGCGGCGGCGGGAGCCGGTTCGACCGGCGTCGGCGCGGCCGCCTCGACGGTCTGCGGCACGATGGTGACCGGCGGCGCGACCGGCGTGGCCGGCACCCCCACCTGCTCCTGGCGATAGGCGAGCAGCAGGCCGCGGGTCCCCTGGCCGCTGCTTGCCATCAGCTGCGAGGTCTGCGGCCCGCCGACGATCGCCCGCTCGTAGGAAGAGGTGAGAAACACCCGTTCGTACTCGGTCAGCACGCCGGTCGCCGGGTAGCCCATGTAGGCCTGGTACTGCCCGATCGCGGCGCGCGAGTTCGCGCCCATTACCCCGTCGGTCACGCCGGCCGGAAAGCCGAAGTAGTTGAGCGAGGTCTGGACCTCGCGGTTCTGTTCGCGCTGGTAGCTGCTGACGGCGGGCGCCTTGCGCCGCGGCACGTAGTGCTTCTGCACGACGTAACGCTTCTGTTGCTGCTGATTGACGATGGCGGTGCCGATCGCGCTCCCGAGCAGACCCCCGACGAAGGCGCTGCCGCCGTCGCCGGCGGCGACGGTCTGGCTGGACGCGAACAGGACGGCGGTGGAAAGAAGACCTGCGGAAATTGCCTTGACGGACATGATCTTGAATTTCCCCTCACAGAATTAAGTTGCGCACTGCTCCCTTCTTTCGAAGAAGAATAACACGATTCCGTGTCTGCGGCGAAGAGGCGATCGATGCCCACCCCTCCACCTTCGGAGACCGTGCCTCCCCCCGATGGCGCATACGGCCCGGAGTGGCGCGTCGCCGCACGCCCGGTTCCCTATCCCGAGGCGCTGGCCGCGATGGAGTCGCGGGTCGAGGCGATGCTCGCGGGTCGGGCGGACGAACTGGTCTGGCTGCTCGAGCACCCGCCGCTCTACACCGCCGGCACCTCGGCGCGCGCCGGCGATCTGCTCTGGCCCGACCGCTTCCCGGTCTACCCCAGCCGGCGCGGCGGCGAGTACACCTACCACGGGCCCGGGCAGCGGGTCGCCTATGCGATGCTCGACCTCAACCGGCGCGGCCGCGACGTGCGGGCCTACGTCGGGCGACTGGAGGCCTGGGTGATCGCCGCCCTCGCCGAGTTCGGCGTGCGCGGCGAGGTGCGGCCGGGCCGCATCGGGGTCTGGGTGGTGCGCCCGGACCGCCCGCCGCAACCCGACGGCAGCCCGGCCGAGGACAAGATCGCGGCGATCGGCGTCCGGATCCGCCGCTGGATCAGCTTCCACGGCGTGGCGATCAACGTCGAACCCGACCTCGCGCATTTCGGCGGCATCGTGCCCTGCGGCATTCGCGGACACGGGGTCACCAGCCTTGTCGACCTCGGCCTGCCGGTCACGATGGCCGATCTGGACCTGGCGCTGCGCCGGTCGTTCGACTCCGTTTTCGGGCGCTGACTCGCCGGCGTTTCCCTCCGGCCGCGCAGACGCATGATCGTAGGGCACGACCGGGTGCCCGCAATCACTTCGCCGGATCTGTCGCGTCGACAAATCCGCGCCGCTCCAGCCGATTCGAACCGGACGCGACGATGCGATCGCTCTTGCCAATATCCGCGAGGGCACGCTCGCGACTGGGACGATCCGATTCCTCGAGCCGCAATCCGGCGCCGGTATGAAGCGTTCAGTCCTCGGGCTCGGTGGCGAACATCAGCGGGTAGCCTTCCTTCTGCGCCATGTCGGTCGCCTGGGTCGCCTTGGTCTCGGCGATCTCGCGGGTGTAGACCGCGACGACGCACACCCCGCGCTGGTGCGCGGTCAGCATCACCCCGTGCGCCTGGTCGGTGGTCATGCGGAACACCGCGCGCAGCACCGAGACGACGAACTCGCGGGGGGTGAAGTCGTCGTTCAGCAGGATGACCTTGTAGACCTTCGGTCGCTCGGTCTTCGCGACTGTCCCGGTGCGCGGTCGTGTAACGGTGGTGCCCATCGCGCCTACCGACTCTTGCCAGTATCCGTAGCGGCAAGGGTCGCACATCTTTCCGCGGTCCGTCCATCCGTGGCTCGCCCGCGGCTCACCGAAAGGTGCGGCATTCCGGCGAGGTTCGCGGTATCCTGCGGTCCATGTTCGTGCACGACTCCGGGAACGTTGGCCCGATCACGATCCGCTGGTCGGGCGCAGCCGACGACAGCGGCCTCGCCGAGGTCCACTGCGCGGCGTGGCGGTACGCCTATGCCGGCATCATCCCCGGCGTGACGCTCGAGCGGATGATCGCGCGCCGCGGTCCCACCTGGTGGGGGCGGATGCACGGCCGGGGGTTTCGGGCGCTGGTGCTGGCGGACGAAGACCGGCTGGCCGGATACGCGACGATGGGGCGCAGCCGGGCGGCCGCGGCGCAGGACTGCGGCGAGATCTACGAACTCTACCTGCGCCCCGAGTTCCAAGGGTGCGGGCTGGGCCGGCGGCTGTTCGGCGAGGCGCGGCAACAACTCGCCCGGCACGATCTCCCGCGGCTGATCGTCTGGGCGCTGGCCGACAACGAGGTCGGTTGCCGGTTCTACCGGGCGATGGGCGGCATCGAGGCGGCGCGCAGCCAGGACCGGTTCTGCGGGGTGCCGCTGGCGAAGATCGGCTTCGCCTGGAGGTGAGCGGGGATACCGGTCGCGGCCCGGTCGTCCTCGCCCTCAGTCGTCCTCGCCCTCAGTCGTCCTCGCCGTAGTCGGCGTCGGTCGGCCCGTCGGCGCGCACCGACTGGGCGCCCGGCGCCGGAGCCGGCGCGGGCCGGTGGGCGGGCTTGCGGTGCGACCGTCCGAGTTCGAGATGCGCCGGCGGCGCGGCGCCCTCGCGATCGGCGCCGAACCACAGCGTGAGGTGGGGAAACGGGATCTCGATCCCGGCGGCGTCGAGGCGCTTCTTCACCGCCTCGGTGTAGGCCCGGCCGACCGCCCACTGTTCGCCGGGCCGGGTCTTGATCCGGGCCCGCAGCACCACCGCGGAGTCCGCCAGCGCCTCGACCCCGAACCACTCGATGCCGCCGACGAGCTTGGTGCTCCACGCCAGATCCGCGGCCATGTCGTCGTAGGCGGCCAGCATCTCGGCCTTGGCGGCGTCGATGTCCTCGCGGTAGGCGACGCCGATGTCGGCCACGTGATAACTGTAGCCCTTCATGTGGTTGGAGACGAGATCGACCGAGGAGAACGGCACCATGTGGAACACCCCCTCGACGTCGCGCAGGCTGACCGAGCGGATGGTGAGCTTCTCCACCGTGCCGATCTTGCCGCCGAGCTCGACCACGTCGCCGACGTTGATGGCGTTCTCGAACTGGATGAAGATGCCGGTGATGATGTCCTGCACCAGCTTCTGCGAGCCCCAGCTGATCGCCAGCCCGATCACCCCGGCCGACGCGAGCAGCGGCGCGACGCTGACCCCGAGCTGCGCCAGCGCGTAGCCGGTCCCGGTCAGCAGGATCGCGATCAGGCCGACGTTGCGCAAGAGCGCCAGCAGGGTCTGCTGCCGCGAGGTCGGCAGCTCGCCGTGCGCCGGGGCCAGCCGGTGGTCGATCCAGCTCGCCAGCACCAGCCAGGCCACGAAACCGACCAGCACGATGATCACCAGGCTGGTCGCGATCCCGAACACGTCGATCCCGAAGCGCCCCTCGACCCAGGCCCAGACCGGCACCGTCCCGACCGATTGCAGCGCGTAGCCGAGCCAGACGATCAACACCACGTAGCGCAGGGCGCGCAGAAAGCCCGGCGCGAAGCCGTTCAGCCGCTCCTCCGTCGTCGGGAAGGCGCGGTTCATTCCCGCGGAGAGGGAGACGCCGCGATCGGCCATCCGGTTGAGGAGCGCGACCGCCAGCAGCCCGAGCGCGAAGGCCGCGGCGAGCCGACCGCTCGCGATGAGCACCGGCAGGCCGCTGCGCCCCGAGGTCATCGCCTCGTGCAGCAGGAACAGCAGGTAGGCGAGGACCGGGATGTGCCACCAGGGCATGATCGCGGCGAGCAGGGCCAGCGCCGTGTCGTCGGGATCCTTCTCCGCCCGGCCGCGGAAATAGGCCGCCGGCCCGGCGCGATGGCGGATCACCAGCATGATGAGGTAGACGAGCGCCACGAGGTAGCAGGCGACCACCGCCGCGCGTCCGGTAATCGGGCTGGCGATCTCGGTGATCAGCGGACCCGCCAGCATTTCCCCGAAGACCACGATCACCACGATGAGAGTCAGGTGCCGGTTCCAGGCCCGGGCGGTGGCACCGCCGATGGGCAGCGGCCGGAGCTCGCGGCTGGACGGGCTCAGCACGGCGCGGATCGCCACCGACAGAACCCCGGCGACGATGAAGGCGTCGAGGGCGGCAATCTGGTGCGGGTCGTCCGCCGCTCCGCTGCCGGTTGTCGCCGACATCACGAGCCCGCCGGCCAGCGCGCCGACCAGCACCGTCAGGAGGTCGAGCAGAATCCCGGTGCAGGCAAGGCCCGCCTTGCGCAGCAGGCCGCCCCGCACGGCGCTGCGGCCGATCCGGCGAAACATCGGCCGCGCGGCGAGATGGGCGACGCCGCCGGCAACGAGGCTCGCCCCCAGGACGAGCGCCAGTCCGGGCAGCAGCCCGAACGCCGCGCGCGCGTCGATCTGGGCGAGGCCGCCGAGCCGGCGCCAGGTGGCGCGCAGGGCATAGCCGTCCTGGCGCACCAGGGTCGCGAGGGATTTCAGCGCGCCCGTCACCCCATCGACGATCCGGGTGCCGAGGACCTCGCGGGTCTCGGTCGTTGGCGGCGCGGCCGCGGCTCGGGGCCCGTTCGGGCCGGCGCCGCCGAAGATCAGCCGTCCGAGCGCGGCATCCGGCGCGTCGCTCGCCGCCGGAGGCGTGCCGGCGGCGGGGGCGTCCGGCGCCGGAGGCGTGCCGGCCGCGGGCGCGTCCTGCACCGCCGATGTGTCGGCCGCCGGGGTGTCCTGCGTCACCGGAGAACTGCCGGCGGCGGGGGCGTCCTGCGCCATAAGCGGCGCCACGAGGACCGTCAGCAGAATCGCCAGCGCCGCGAGCCCGCGAACGATCACCTCGATGCCATGCCTCATTCCGGACGCCCGGTTTGGTTCCTGCCCCCGCGCGCCCGTTCTGCACGAAAATGCCGGCCGCGCCTACCCGTCGCCTGCTGCGACCTACTTGCGGCGCTGCTCCTCGAGCCTCGGCATGATCTCGACGAAGTTGCACGGGCGATGCCGCAGATCGAGCTGCGCCGCGAGGATGCCGTCCCAGGCGTCGCGGCAGGCGCCCGGCGAGCCGGGCACGGCGAACAGATACGTGCCGCCCGCCACCCCGGCGCAGGCGCGGGACTGGATCGCCGACGTGCCGATCTTGGCGTGCGACAGCATGGTGAACAGCGTGCCGAAGGCGGGGATCGCCTTCTCGTAGACCGCCTCGTGCGCCTCCACCGTGACGTCGCGGCCGGTGAGCCCGGTGCCGCCGGTCGAGATCACCGCGTCCACGTCGGGATCCGCGATCCACGCCCGGAGCCTGCCCTCGATCGTCGGCTGGTCGTCGGGGACGATGGCGCGGTCGGCCAGCACGTGGCCGGCGGCTTCGAGACGCTCGGCGAGCACGTCGCCGGAGCGGTCGTCGGCCGCGCTGCGGGTGTCGGAGACGGTCAGGACGGCGATCCGCACCGGGACGAAGGCGCGGCTGTCGTCGATGCCGCTCATACCCCGCCGTCCAGCCGGGCTCGCAGCATCAGCAGGTCGGCCCAGACGTCGCGCTTCTTGGTGCCGTCGCGCAGCAGCGCGGCGGGGTGGAAGGTGGCGATCACCGGGATGCCGCGCCAGTCGTGCCAGCGGCCGCGCATCCGGGTGATGCCGTCGCTGGTCTCGAGCATGGTCCGCGTCGAGGATGCGCCGACCAGCAGCAGCGCCTCGGGGGCGGCGAGCTCGATGTGGCGGTGGAGGAAGGGCAGCATCATCGCGATCTCGTCCGCCGAGGGATCGCGGTTCTGCGGCGGGCGCCAGGGCACGAGGTTGGTGATGTAGACCGCATCGGCGGGGTCTTCGGCGCTCCGGGAGCGGCCGATGGCGGCGAGCATCCGGTCGAGGAGCTGCCCCGAGCGTCCGACGAAGGGCAGGCCGGCGCGGTCCTCCTCGCGGCCCGGCGCTTCGCCGATGACCATGAGCCGCGCGCGCGGATTGCCGTCGGAGAAGACGAGCTTGCGGGCGCCCTGCCTGAGCGCGCAGCCCTCGAACCCGTCCAGCGCCGCGCGCAGCGCCACGAGGTCGGGACAGGCGGCGGCGATCTCGACGCTACCCCCGCCCGCCGGCGGCCCGAAGGCCGGGACCGGTGCCGGGGCGGCAGGTTCCGTCCCCGCGGCCGGCGATGAGCGCGGAGCGGGCGCGGGCAGGCCGAAGCGGTCGACCGGCGTCTCGCCGATCGCCTCGTCCGCGCCGCACTCGATGTGCCAGGCGAGGGCGTCGATCAGCGCCGGAACGCCGGGGGAAACGGACTCGGAGACCATGAGCGGAACCCTATAGCCGGCCAACCCGATCCGCCAGCGGCGCGGCAATATAAACCGCATCTCGAGGCAAAACCGACCGTTGAGGTGGGCGGTCTCCTGCGCGACAAGACCCGGCCGTCGCGCGTCCCGCCGCTTGGCGCCGAGGTGGCGGAACGCGTGGTGGCGCTGACCCTGACCGATCGGCGGAGACGACCCACCGGACCGCCGCCACGATGGCGAAAGCGGTCGCGATCAGCGTCAGCTCGGTCCAGCGCATCTGGCGCGCTCAAGGGAGCGCAAATTCCCGCCGGGTTAAGATTTCGTTGAGGCGAGACCTAAACTTGATGAATTTCAGAATGATAAGTGATTGAGCACGCGTGCCCACTTCGTGCCCGCGCACGCCCTGACCCCCTTGCACCCACCCGCTCCCCCCGGCACTCTCCCCCCACCCGGCCCCTGGAAGACCGGCCTGAACCCCCCGGAGGCCCCGATGATCCGAGCCGTCGTCTGGAACGAATACGTCCACGAGCGCGAGAACCCGACCGTTGCCGAGATCTACCCCGACGGCATCCACGCCACCCTCGCCAAAGCCCTCGCCTGCGACGGCATCGAGACCTCCACCGCCACCCTCGACCAGCCCGACCACGGCCTCCCCCCCGACCGCCTGGCGGACACCGACGTCCTGCTCTGGTGGGGCCACAAGGCCCACGGGCAGGTCTCCGACGCCACCGTCGCCCGCGTCGCCCAGAGGGTCCACGAAGGCATGGGCCTGATCGTCCTCCACTCCGGCCACTTCTCGAAAATCTTCCGCGCGCTGATGGGCACCCCCTGCTCCCTCCGCTGGCGCGAGGCCGGCGAGCGCGAGCGCCTCTGGTCCGTCAACCGCTCCCACCCGATCCTCGCCGGCCTTCCCGACCGCATCGAGCTGCCCTCCGAGGAGATGTACGGCGAGCCGTTCCTCGTCCCCGAGCCGATGGAGACCGTCCTGATCTCCTGGTTCGAAGGCGGCGAGGTGTTCCGCTCCGGCCTCACCTGGCAGCGCGGCGCCGGCCGCATCTTCTACTTCCGCCCCGGCCACGAGACCTACCCCACCTACCACGACGCCACCGTCCAGGCGCTTCTCCGCAACGCCGTCCGCTGGGCCCACAACCCCGCCCCGGCATGGGAAGATGTCGCCGACGCCCCCAACGTCCCGCCCGACCGCGCCCCCGAACCGATCACCCCCAAAGGCCCGTCGCTGCACAAGCCCGGCGAGGAAGGCTTCCGATGAGCGACGTGCGCCTGCTGATCCTCGGTACCGGCGGCATCGCCCACCGCCACGCCGAGCAGTTCACCCTGATCCCCGGCTGCACCGTCGTCGCCGCCGCCGATGTGGTCCTCGAGCGCGCCCGCAGCTTCGCCGAGGACTGCCGCATCCCCTGCGCCTTCGGCGACCTCGACGAGGCGATCGCCTGGGGCGCCTTCGACGCCGCGGTCAACTCCACCCCCGACGGCGTCCACCACCCCACCACCCTGAAGCTGATCGCCGCCGGCAAGCACGTGTTCTGCGAGAAGCCGCTGGCGGTGAACGCCAGCGACGCCCGGGAGATGACCGAAGCCGCCGAGGCCGCCGGCGTCATCAACATGGTGAACTTCACCTACCGCAACGCCAGCGCGATCCAGACCGCCCGCCGGATGATCGAGGCCGGCGAGATCGGCACCGTCCGCCACGTCCAGGCGAGCTACCTGCAGAGCTGGCTCGCCGCCGGCCACTGGGGCGACTGGCGCACCGAGGAACGCTGGCTCTGGCGCCTCTCCTCCGCCCACGGCTCCAAAGGGGTGATGGGCGACATCGGCGTCCACATCCTCGATTTCGTCAGCTACGGCACCGGCCTCGACATCACCGCGTTGCAGGCCCGGATGCGCACCTTCGACAAGGCCGTCGGCGGGATGATCGACGCCTACACCCTAGACGTGAACGACAGCGTGGCGATGACCGTCGAGTTCTCCAACGGCGCGCTCGGTGTCGTGCACATGAGCCGCTTCGCCACCGGCAAGGCCAACGACCTCGACCTGATGATCCACGGCGACACCGGCGCGTTGAAGATCTGGGCCAACGAGAAGACCTCGAGCCTCGAGGTCTGCCTCGGCCCCGACATCGAGACCCAGACCTGGGTCCCGGTCGCGCTCCCGCCGACGCCCCGCAACGAGGCGCGCTTCGTCGCCGCACTCCGCTCCGGCAAGAACGGCGCGCCCGACTTCCGCCACGCCACCCGCGTCCAGGAACTCGTCGACCTCAGCTTCGTCTCCGACGCCGAGGGCCGCGTGCTGCCCGCGCCCGGCTGAGCCGCCCGCCGGCTCGGGGCATGGCGCAGCGCGCTCTCAGGAAACCCGGCCCACCACGAAGTCCGCCAGCGCCAGCAGGTGCTGCTTCAGCGGCCCTTCGGGGAGCGGCGCCAGCGCCGCCTGCGCCCGCGCCGCATGCTCGAGCGCGGTGGCATGCGTGCTCTCGAGCGCGCCGCGCCCGGCCATCAGCCCCAGAGCCGTCTCCAGGTCGCCCTCGCGCTGGTCGCCCTTGCCGATTGTCCGAACCCAGAACGCCCGTTCGCCGGCGTCCGCCCCCGCCAGCGCCCGGACCACCGGCAGGGTCATCTTGCGCTCGCGGAAGTCGTCGCCGACGTTCTTGCCCAGCGCCGCGGTCAATCCGCCGTAGTCGAGCAGATCGTCGGCGATCTGGAAGCTCACCCCCAGCGCGTCGCCATAGTCGCGCAATGCCGCCACCTGCGCCTCCGGCGCCCCCGCGATCACCCCGCCCACCTCGGTCGCCGCCGCGAACAGCGCCGCGGTCTTGCCCCGGATCGACCTTCAGGTAGACGTCCTCGCCGGCGCCGACGTTCGACGCTACCGCCAGTTGCAGCACCTCGCCCTCGGCGATCACCGCCGACGCGTTCGCCAGGATGTCGAGCACCCGCAGCGACCCGGTCTCGACCATCAGCTGGAACGCCCGCGCGAACAGATAATCCCCGACCAGCACACTCGACTTGTTGTCCCAGAGCAGGTTCGCCGTCGGCCGCCCGCGCCGCCGGGCGCTCTCGTCGACCACGTCGTCGTGCAGGAGCGTCGCGGTGTGGATGAACTCCACCGTCGCCGCCAGCCGCAGGTGATGATCGCCCTCGTAGCCGCAGAGCCGCGCCGCCGCCAGCGTCAGCAGCGGCCGCAGCCGCTTGCCGCCGGCCTCGACCAGGTGCGCCGTCACCTCCGGGATGCGCGGCGCGTGCTGGCTCGCCATCCGCGCCCGGATCAACGCGTTGACGCCGTCCATGTCGGACGCGAGGGCGGCCTGAAGCTCCTCGAACGGGGTGGCTGCGGACGATACCGGCGCGGGGGTGTTCATCACTCTGTTCTCGACCTCGACCGGGGGGGACTCTACGCTCTCACGCCATGCGGGAACTCTTGCGCACCAACGACCCGACCGTCCTGGCCTTCAGCACCGCGCTGCTGCGCGGCGAGGATATAGACTGCTTCGTTCTGGACGTCCACATGAGCGTGCTCGACGGCTCGATCGGCATCCTGCCGCGTCGGCTGATGGTCGCCGAACGCGACCTGTTCCGCGCCCGCATCGTGCTGCGCGACAACGACGTGCCCGACGTTTCGTGAGCTTTGCCGAGCCCGATCTCACCTGCGACGCCTTCCTCGATGGCCGCCTGCGCCTGCGACAGCCGAAACGCGGCTACCGCGCCGCCATCGATCCGGTGCTGCTTGCCGCCTTCACGCCTGCGCGACCGGGCGCGCGGGTGCTCGACCTCGGCTGCGGCGCCGGCACCGCGGCGCTGTGCCTCGCCACCCGCGTCCCAGGGCTCGATCTGCACGGCCTCGAACTGCAACCCGACTACGCCGACCTCGCCCGTCGCAACGCGGCCGAGAACACGCTGCCGCTGCAGGTGCACGAGGGCGATCTGCGCCAGATGCCCGCCGGTCTGCGCATCGCCTTCGACCTGGTGATGGCCAATCCGCCGTTCCACCCGGCCGAGAGCGCGCCGTCGCCCGACCCGGGCCGCGATCGAGCGCACCGCGAGGATGCGACACTGCCCGAGTGGATCGCTGCCGGCCTGCGGCGGCTCGCCCCCGGAGGGCGGCTGGTGCTGATCCACCATGCCGCCCGGATCGGCGCGATCCTGTCCGCGCTCGACGGCCGGGCGGGCGGGGTCGAGCTGCTGCCGATCACCTCCCGCGCCGGCCATCCCGCCACCCGGCTGCTGGTCCGGGCGCAGAAGGGGCGGGCCGCCGCCCTCAGGCTCTGGCCTTCCTTAACCCTGCACGAAGGCAGTTCTCACACCCGTGACGGCGAGACCTATACTGCTCAGGCACAGGAACTTCTGCGCGGCATGGCGGAGTTGTTGCCGGATGCACGCTAAGGTGGTATCAATTCACCGCGATCAACTTTCAAGTGTCCTCGGCGGTTGGTCGCGGCGGACTTACGGGAGCCCGGAATGAACGTCGGCGTCTGCTTTCTGATCCTTGCCATGCTGCTGACCCCCGCGGTCGACGGTGTCGCCAAGACGCTCTCGGCCGAGCACACGCCGATGATGATCGCCTTCATCCGCTACCTCTCCGCCGGCCTGATCGCGCTGGCCGTCGCCCGCGGCACCGGCCGCCGGATCGTGGTGGCCCGGGGCGACCGCGCCGGCCAGGTGGTGCGCACCGCGCTGATCATGGGGGCGATGACCGCGCTGATCGCGGCCCTCGGCATGGTGCCGATGGCCAAGGCCGTGGGCGGCTTCCTGATCGCGCCGATCGTCTCGGGCCTGCTCGGGATCGTGATCTGGCGCGAAAAGCCGACCGCGACCCGGCTGATCGGCTCGGCGATCAG
Source organism: uncultured Alphaproteobacteria bacterium (assembly GCA_963773555.1). Lineage (GTDB taxonomy): Bacteria > Pseudomonadota > Alphaproteobacteria > Rhodobacterales > Rhodobacteraceae > Amaricoccus. Next base: position 66,615 of record CAVZCB010000032.1, on the reverse strand, counting down.
CGTATTGGGTGCCGCGATCCTGATGCGCCCCGAGGCAGGGCTCGAGCCCGGCAGCCTGTTCGCGCTGATCGGCGGCGCGCTGCTCGGCACCTACCTCGCCGCCACCCGCGGCGCCAGGACCCAGACCGACGCGCTGTCGACGCTGGCGGTGCAGTCGCTGCTCGGCGCCGGCCTGATCGCGCCCTTCGCGCTTGCCGGCGGCCTGCCGGTGATGACCCTGGCGCTGTTCGCGGGCGCTCTGGCGCTCGGGGCGATCTCGGCGGTGTGCCATTTCCTGACGGTTGCGGCCTATCAGCGGGCCGAGGCGACGGTGCTGGCGCCGTTTCTCTATTTCAACCTTCTCACCGCCATGGTGGTCGGCTTCGTCTGGTTCGGCGAGACGCTGGGCTGGTCGAGCATCGCGGGCCTGCTCGCCATCGCCGCCGGCGGCCTTCTGACCCTGATGAACCCCGAGCGGCTGGCGCTCCCGGGCATTCTCGTTCCGCGGGTGCGCTTCGCGTGACAGGACGGGTGTTCCGTGCTTAACTGGATCGGTTGACGCAAACGATCAGGAGGCCCGGATGAGCATGAGTTCCCACCTGAGCGAGCTTCGCAAGAAGCATCAGGCCCTCTCGGAAATCATCGAGGAGGAGCAGCGCCAGCCGGCGTGTGACGACCTGAATCTCAAGCAACTCAAGCTCAAGAAACTGTATATAAAGGAAGAAATCGAACGCCTCGCGGCCCGGGCCTAGACGCCCGGACACCATTGCCGCTTCGGCTGGCCGCTTTGCGCTGCGGCCGGCCGCTTGGGTTGTCGAGTTGCTCCTGCGCGCCCACCCATGATCCCCTCCCGATCCCGAGGTCAGGATTTCCCCGACATTCAGGGATGTCACCGGCGTTCAACTTTTCTGGACGACTCGCTCTGGCGACGCCGGATACGACCTTACCGATCAAACTGTCAGATGATTTCCTCCAGCGTTTGCGCCAGCAGCTTGAGGTTCTGCGGCGCGCTGAACCGGTGGTCGGCGTCCTTGACCAGCGTCAGCCGGATGTCCGGGCCTTGCGCGTGGTCGATCAGCCGCAGCGCGACGCCTGCCTCCACGTCCCGGTCGGCGGTGCCGTGCAGCAGCCGCACCGGGAAGGGCAGCGCGAGCGGATCGCGCAGCACGAGGTTGCGCCGCCCGTCCTCGACCAGCATGCGGGTGATCGGATAGGGCGCGTCGCCATACTCGGTCGGCAACGTGATCTCCCCCTCGGCCACCAGCCGCGCCCGCTGGCCGGCGTCGAGCCCGGCCCAGATCGAATCCTCGGTGAAGTCCGGCGCGGCGGCGACCCCGACCAGCCCCGCGACCCGCTCCGGCGTCCCGCGCGCCAGCAGGAGCGCGATCCAGCCGCCCATGCTCGAGCCGACCAGCACCTGCGGCCCCTCGGTCAGACGCGAGAGCAGATCACAGGCGTCGCGCGTCCAGCCGCCGATCGCGCCAAGCCGGAAATCGCCCGAAGATGCGCCGTGCCCGGTGTAGTCGAACCGCAGGAAGCCCTGGCCGCGCGCCCGCGCCCAGTCCTCGAGAAACTGCGCCTTGGTGCCGGTCATGTCCGAGCGGAACCCGCCGAGAAACACCACCCCCGGCGCGCGCCCTTCGCTGCGGCGATAGGCGATGCGGCGGCCGTCCGGCAGATCCAGCGTGTCGTGCTCCATGCCGGTTCCTAGCAAGAGCGCGGGCCCCCGTGCCAGAGACAATCACCCAAGCCGTCAGACCGACCGTGCCGCTCGCGCTCGTGCGGCCGCAATGTGCAGAGCGGAAAGTCCGCTACGCGCTCTTGTCGCGCGGGTCCGTCCGGACGATCTCCTCGCCATCGCGCACCGCCGTGAAGAAACAGCTGAGGCGGCCGGTGTGGCAGGCGGGTCCGGTCTGCTCGACGATCAGCAGCAGGCAGTCACGGTCGCAATCGACGCGCAACTCCACCAGCCGCTGCACGTGCCCCGAGGTCGCCCCCTTGCGCCACAACGCGCGCCGCGACCGCGACCAGTAGGTGACGTCCCCGGACCGCAGCGTCTCGGCGAGGCTCTCGGCGTTCATCCACGCGAACATCAGCACCTCGCCGTCCGCCGCCTGCGCGATCGCCGGGATCAGGCCGCGGTCGTCGAAGGTCAGGCTGGCGATGTCGAAGGCTGGCATGGCGGCCTCCCTTTTCCGGGCGAGGGTTTGCGCCTATCTATGGGAGACTTCGAGGAATGCAAAGGAACGGCCCCGACATGAGCGGCGACGACGATCTGATCAAGCTCTACTCGCAGCGCATCCTCGCGCTCGCGGCCGACATCCCGCTGGCCGAACGGCTGGCGAACCCGCAGGTGACCGCGAAGAAGCGCTCGCCGCTCTGCGGCTCGACCGTCACCGTCGATCTCGCCCTCGAGGACGGCCGCATCACCGCCTTCGGCCAGGACGTGAAGGCCTGCGCGCTCGGCCAGGCCTCCGCCTCGGTTCTGGCAGGCCATGTGATCGGCGCCGACCGCGACGAGATCGCCAAGGCCCGCGCCGAGCTTGCGGCGATGCTGAAATCCGGCGGCCCCGCCCCCTCCGAGCCCTTCGACGGGCTGGAAGTCCTGCAACCGGCCAGGGACTACCGCAACCGCCACGCCTCGATCCTGCTCGCCTGGGACGCCACCCTCGCCGCCTTCGACGAGGCGCTCGAAACCGCCTGAGCGCCGCAACGGCGCCGAGAGGCCAGCATGCCCTCGGCGAGCCAGCGTCTCGCCCCCCCGGCGGGTCTTGTGACTCGGGGCGCGCCAGCCGTATCATCCTTGTCGAAGCACCGGCCGCTCTGAAGCCGGGCACGTCCGGGAGGGATACCGAATGACCGCCTATCTGTTCCGCAACGCCTTGGTCTGGGACGCCGTGAAGGACGCACCGTTCCCCGGCGAGGTCCTCGTCGAGGGCAACCGCATCCGCAAGGTCGCGACCGGCGCCAACCAGATCAGCGGCGAGGCCGCGGCCGAGGTGATCGACTGCGCCGGCCGGTTCCTGATGCCGGGCATGGTCGAAGGCCACTGCCACCTCAGCTTCACCGGCCCCGCCCGCAACCAGGACCTCGGCGAGATCCCGCCCGAGGAGCACCTGCTCAGGACCTGCCGCAACGCCACCTACATCCTGAACTGCGGCTTCACCTCCTGCCTACTCCGCCGCCTCGGCCAAGCTGCGCATCGACGTGGTGGTGCGCCAGGAGATCGAGGACGGCTATCTCGCCGGCCCGCGCTACCGCGCCGCCGGCCCGGAGATCACCGTCACCGGTGGCCTCGGCGACGAGCGCCGGCCGCACATGCCGGCCGAGAGCTTCGGCATGATCGCCGACGGCGTCGACGAGATCCGCCGCGCGGTGCGGATCTGCTGCCGCGAGGGGGTCGACAACGTCAAGTTCAACGTCTCCGGCGACGAGTTCGTCGGCCACGCCCGCGCCGAGATCGTCTCGCTGTCGGAAGAGGAGTTGCGCGTCGGCGTCGAGACCGCCCACGACTGGGGCAAGCGCGTCGCCTGCCACTCCCGCGCCGCCGAGTCGGTCAAGCGGGCGGTGCGCACCGGGGTCGACTGCATCTACCACTGCGACTTCGCCGACGAGGAAGCCCTCGACATGCTGGAAGCCGCCCGCGACCGGGTGATCGTCGGCCCGGCGTTCGGCCTGGTCCACAACTCGGTGTTCGAGGGCGACGTGGTCGGCCTCACCAAGGATGTGGTCGAGCGGATGGGCCTGCCGCGCAAGCTCGAGCACACCGTCGCCACCTACCACGAGATGCGCAAACGCGGGATGCGGGTGGTGGTCGGCGGCGACTACGGCTTCACCGTGACCCCGATGGGCCAGAACGCCCGCGACATCGGCCATTTCGTGAAGTTCTTCGGCTACTCCCCGGCCGAGGCGCTGAAATGCGCCACCTCGGTCGGCGGCGACCTGATGGGCCACAAGGGCGAGCTCGGGGTCATCTGCGAAGGCGCGCTGGCCGACATCCTGCTGGTCGACGGCAACCCGCTCGAGGACCAGTCGCTGCTGGTCGGCCCCGACCACTTCGCCATGATCATGAAAGACGGGGGCATGCACCGCGATCCCCGCGCCGGCTTCGCCGCGGGCCACGCCAGGGCGGCCGAATAGCGCCGGTCGCGCGTCCTCAGCCCCGGCCGATCCAGCCGCCGCCGAGCACCCGGCTCGTCTCGGTCGCGTAGAACACGCAGGCCTGCCCCGGCGCCACGCCCTCCTCCGGCGCCAGTAGCTCCACGCGCGCCCGCGCCGACCCTTCGGGACGGACCCGCGCCGGCGTCGGCGGCCGGGTCGAGCGCACCCGCACCTCGACCTCCCAGCCCCCGGCGGGCGCGTCCTCGAACGGCGCGTCGCCGAGCCAGTTCACCTCCGAGACCGCGACGCTGCGTGTCGCCAGCGCCTCGCGCGGGCCGACGATCACCCGCCGGGCGTCGGCGTCGAGCCGCACCACGAACAGCGGCTCGCCGCCGCCGATCCCGAGCCCCCGCCGCTGGCCGACGGTGTAGCGGATCACCCCGTCGTGCCGGCCGAGCACCCGGCCGTCGATATGCACGATCTCGCCGGGGTCGGCGGCGCCGGGCCGCAGCCGCTCGATCACCGCGGCATACGAGCCGTTCGGCACGAAGCAGATGTCCTGGCTGTCCGGCTTGTCCGCCACCGGCAGGCCGTAGCGCGCAGCCAGCGCCCGGGTCTCGGCCTTGGACGCCAGCCCCCCGAGCGGAAACCGCAGGTAATCGAGTTGCGCGGCCGTGGTGGAGAACAGGAAATAGCTCTGGTCGCGCGCCGGATCGGCCGCGCGGTGCAGCTCCGGCCCGCGCGGCCCCTTCTCGCGCCGGATATAGTGGCCGGTCGCCATGCAGTCGGCCTCGAGCTCCCGCGCGGTGTCCATCAGGTCGCGGAACTTCACTCGCTCGTTGCAGCGGATGCACGGCACCGGCGTCACCCCGGCCAGGTAGGCGTCGGCGAACTCGTCGATCACGCTCTCCCGGAACCGGCTCTCGTAGTCGAGCACGTAGTGGGGGAAGCCCATCGTCTCCGCCACCCGTCGCGCGTCGTGGATGTCGCGCCCGGCACAGCACGCCCCCTTCCTCGCCAGTGCCGCGCCGTGGTCGTAGAGCTGCAGCGTCACCCCGACCACGTCGTAGCCTTCCTCGGCCAGCATTGCCGCCACCACCGAACTGTCGACGCCGCCCGACATCGCGACCACCACCCGGGTGTCCTGCGGGGCCTTGCGTAAACCAAGACTGTTGAGCGTCGGCGGGTTCTGTTCTACGAGCATGTGGGGCATCCTGACGATGTGGGGGAATATAGTAAAACCTTAAGTAAGCACAAGGGCTTGGTTCACCGGCACTTAAGGGATGCGACGTTAAGTAATGGCGTGGGTAAATGTGTGAGTATGGGAGTACGAGATGTATATACGCCGAGAGAAGGGGCCGGTTTACGTCCTCTTGCCTGACGGAACCAAGTTGACCCGTTCCGATCTTCCGCCGCCCAACACCAAGCGCTGGGTCGCCCGCCGCAAGGCCACCGTCGTCGCCGCCGTCGACCACGGCCTGATCGACGCCGCCGAGGCCTGCACCCTCTACCGGCTGTCGACCGAGGAGCTGGATCTCTGGCGCTCCGCGGTGCGCAAGCACGGCGCCGCCGCCCTCCGGGTCACCGCCATCCAGAAGTATCGACAACTTTAAGGCGAGCTGCTAGCCTGACGTTATCGTAATCAGTCGTTAACCACTCTGCCGCTAAGAATGGAGAATGTTGGCGAAGGGCTGGTTGGTCGAACGGAGAGCAGTGCATGCGCATCCTACTAGTCGAAGACGATCCGACGACGTCTAAGAGCATCGAGCTGATGCTTCAGAATGCGAATCTGAACGTTTACGCGACGGATCTCGGCGAGGAAGGCATCGATCTTGCCAAGCTCTACGACTATGATCTGATATTACTGGATCTGAACTTGCCGGACATGAACGGCCACGACGTGCTGCGCCAGCTCCGCCTCGCCAAGGTCGAGACTCCGATCCTGATTCTAAGCGGCGCCGACGACACCGAGAACAAGCTCAAGGGTTTCGGCTTCGGCGCCGACGACTACATGACCAAGCCGTTCCACCGCCAGGAGCTGGTCGCGCGCATCCACGCCATCGTGCGCCGCTCCAAGGGCCACGCCCAGTCGGTGATCGCCACCGGCAAGTTCGAGGTGAACCTCGACGCCAAGACCGTCGAGGTCGACGGCAGTCCGGTCCACCTGACCGGCAAGGAATACCAGATGCTGGAGCTTCTTTCGCTTCGCAAGGGCACGACCCTGACGAAGGAGATGTTCCTCAACCACCTCTACGGCGGCATGGACGAGCCGGAGCTGAAGATCATCGACGTCTTCATCTGCAAGCTCCGGAAAAAACTCTCCGAAGCCACCGGGGGCGAGAACTACATCGAGACAGTATGGGGGCGCGGGTATGTTCTCCGCGATCCCGCGAGCAGCGAGGCGAAACGCCGGCTGGCGGTCGGGGCGTAGGCACCCCCGCACCGCGCGTGTTGCGTAGCGAGTGAACCCATCTCAAGCTGCGGGACCGGTTGATCCTCCTCGCCGGTCGCGCAGTCTTGTTCTGGACGTTTCGGGTTCGGTCCCGCACGAAATCGGTTTATTTTTTCGGCCCTTGGGCCGCGACCGAAGTCCGGTATCCCTTGCAACACTTCGTGACTACGCGGGACTCCGCCTGCCTACTTCCCAACTGTAATCCACCGGCAGAAATCGGCCGGCCGGTTCGGCCCCCACCCCGACGGGCAACGCCGGTGCCCGCAACAGAAGGAATAGGCAAATGAAGACGACGATCCTGCCAGCGGCGCTCGCGGTGTCGTTGCTTGCCGGCCTGACGCCGGCATACGCCACGATGCACGGCGCCAACCAGGAATGGCTTCTCCGCTACTTTCCGCCCGTCCCGGCGGCAGAGAGGCCGGTGATGACGCAGGCCGCCCTCGCCCAGATGGCCCTGAACGCGGGAATCACCACGGAGCAGGCCAGCCAACTGTCCCTCAACGAACTCGCGAGACTCAAGGAGTTTCACGATTCGTGACCTTGCCGGGCGGCGAACCGCGTCAAACGCGGTTCGCCTTGCGACCATCACTGCTTGTCGAATCGCACCTTGACGTAAGACCCGGGCGCCGGCTCGATCACCCCGAGCCTGGCGCCCGGTTCGCGGGCGGGAACCTGGCGGCCCGAGCGTTTCTTCAGCCACGCGACCCAGTCCGGCCACCAGCTCCCCGGCGTCTCCTCCGCCTCCGCCAGCCACGCGTCGAGCGACGGCTTCGACATGTCGGCGTTGGTCCAGAACTGGTACTTCCCGAGGCTCGGCGGGTTGACCACGCCGGCGATATGGCCCGAGCCCGACAGCACGAAGCGCACGTCGGCCTTGGTCATCTCCTTGGCCCCCCGATAGACCGAGGCGGCCGGAGCGATGTGATCCTCCTTGGTCGCGACGTGATAGACCGGCCCGCGGACGTCGGCGAGCGTCACCGGCTCGCCGCGCACGCTGAGGGCGCCCTTGGCGAAGGCGTTTCGGACGTAGAACTGCTCGAGATAGTAGCGGTGGACCTTCGCCGGCATCGCCGTCGAATCCGCGTTCCAGTAGAGCAGGTCGAACGGAAACGGGTCCTTCCCCAGCATGTAGTTCGAAACCATGTAGCCCCAGATCAGATCGTTGGCGCGCAGCATGTTGAAGGCGCTCGCCATCCGGTCCGCGGGCATGTAGCCCTGCTCCATGTCCTCGCCGATCACGTCCAGGGTGTGATCGTCGACGAAAATCTGCAGCTCGCCCGCGTCCTCGAAATCGAGCTGCGCGGTGAAGAAGGTCGAGCTCGCCACGCGCTTGTCGCGGGTCTTGCCCAGGTAGGCGAGCAGCGTCCCCGCCATCGTCCCGCCGACGCAGTAGGACGTCAGGTGCAGGCTCTTCTCGCCGGTCTCCTCGAGCACCTTGTCGATGGCCGCACCCGCGCCCTCGAACATGTAGTCTTCCCAGACCTTGTCCTTCTGGCGCACGCCGGGGTTCACCCACGAGATCATGAACACCGTGTAGCCCTGTTCGGTCAGCCACTTGACCAGCGACTTCTTCGGGTTGAGATCGAGGATGTAGTACTTGTTGATCCACGGCGGCGCGATCAGGATCGGCCGCGCATGCACCTTGCCGGTGGTCGGCGCATACTGGATCAGCTGCAGGATGTCGTTCTGCCAGATCACCGCGCCGGGACTGACCGCGGTGTTGCGCCCGACCTCGAAGGCGTCCATGTCGGTCTGGCGGATCAGAAGCTTGCCCTTGCCGCGCTCGAGATCGGCCAGCATCATCTTCAGGCCCCGCACCAGGTTCTCGCCCTTCTGCTCGACCGTCGCCTCCAGCACCTCCGGGTTCAGTGCGAAGAAATTCGCCGGGTTCATCGCCTCGACGAACTGCCGGGTGTAGAACGCCGCCTTCTTGCGCTCCTTCGGCTCCATCTCGCCGACGGTGCCGACGCTGTCCTGGATCCAGCCCGAGGTCAGCAGGTAGGACTGCTTGAGATAGTCGAACAGCGCGTTCTCCGACCACTCCTTGTGGGCGAACCGCCGGTCTGCCTTCATCATGTGCGGCAGCTTCAGGTCCTCGACCACGTCCTTGGCCCCGAGCCACTTCAGCATCGAGTTCTGGAACAGCGCGTTCTGCGCCGCCCAGAACTCGATCGTCATGTCGGCGACCTGCTGCGGGTTGTCCCACATCGTGCGGTAGAGCTCGGCGAACGTCGGCCAGGTGTTGAGCGGGTCGGCGCGGGTCGACACCCCCTGCTGCACCTGTCCCGCAAGGAAGGTCTGCCATATCTGGCTCGAGACATCGAATACCTCGGCCATGGTGTGGGCGATCTCGATCCCCGGCTCCGATCCGGTGCCGATCTCCCGCGTCTCGTCGGTCATGTGCTTTCCTCCCCGCAGAGCCCCCGCGTTGCGGCGCGGGATCGGGCACGATACTAGGGGACCTGCCCGGAGTTTTCCACGAAAGAGCGCATGCCGCACCGGTCCCGTCCCGCGCGCCTGCCTGCCCGGCTCTGGCCGCTGCTGGCGCTTTTCGCCTGCGCGCCGCCCGAGGTCGCGAGCCTGCCGGTGTCCGACGCCGCCCGCGAGGCGCCGCCGCCGCGGCTCGGCGAGACCGCCAGCTTCGACGACGCCCTCGCCGGATCCGCCCCGGCCGCCGAGCGCCTCGGCGAGGACGCCGCCTCCCTCGCCGCCCGGGCGAGCGCCCTGCGCGCCCGCGCCGCCGCCCTGTCGGCGCCGGTGGTCGATCCCGCCACCGCGGCCCGCCTCGACGCCGCCCGCCGCTGACCCTCCCTTGCGGGCGCAGGGATGTGGAACCAACGCGGTCGCCACGCATTGTGAAGCGCGACGCCGGTCCTGCCGCGGACCGTCGATTCGGAAATCAAAGGGCAGTCCCCAGAGAAGGAGACCAAACTCATGAACAGCATCATCTATCTTGTCGGCCTCGTGGTCATCGTGCTCGCCATCCTGTCGTTCGTCGGGCTCAGCTGACCATGGCCACGGCAGTTCCCACCGACGCCGCCCGGGGCGAGGCCGCGCGCAGCGGCCCGACCGTTTCCTACGTCGACTGGCCGGCGATCTTCGCCGGCATATCGCTCGCGGTCGCGCTGGCGTTCGTGCTGATGACCTTCGGCTCGGCGATCGGCCTCGGCGTCGCTTCGTTCGAGCCCGGCGAAGGCGCCTCGCTGCGCTGGCTCGGCATCGCCTCGGGCATCTGGCTCATCTGGGTCGCGATCTCGAGCTTCGCGGCCGGCGGCTATCTCGCCGGCCGCCTTCGCCGCGCCATCCCCGGGGCCAGCGTCGACGAATCCGAGACCCGCGACGGCGCCCACGGCGTGGTGGTCTGGGCGGCCGGCACCCTTGTGGCCGCCGTTCTCGCCGCCAACGGCGTCGCCGGCGTGGTCGGGGCCGCCGGCTCGGCCGTGGGCACCGCGGCCCAGTCCGCCACCGAGGCGATCAGCGACCAGCTCGACTACTTCGGCACCCGCCTGACCGGCGGCGAGGAAGGCTCGCAGGCCGCGACCCAGGTGATCCGCCGCGGCCTCGACGGCGATCTCTCCGCCGAGGACCGGGACTATCTTACGCGGCTGGTGGCCGACCGTGCCGGCATCCCGCCGGAGGAAGCCTCGTCCCGCATCGACGCGACGATGTCCCAGGCCCGCGAAATCTACAAAGAGGCCGTCGACACCGCCGAACAGGCGCGCGTCGCCGCCGCCATCGCCGCGTTCGTCGTCGCTGCGACCATGTTCGTCAGCGCCGGCGCCGCCTACTTCGCGGCCGTGTCCGGGGGCGATCACCGCGATCGCAACATGCCGTTCCGCACCTTCGGCCGCTCGTAAGAAAGGAATCGTCCATGATCCCCGCACTTCTGGCCTGGCTGCTCGGCGCACCGCTGCTCGTGGTCCTGATCATCGCCTTCCTGACCTGACCGGCGAGTCCGCCGACCCCCGCGCCCGCCCCGCCCCCCCTTCGGGGCGGGCGCACCTGATTTCCCCGGAAGAAGCGCCCACCTCGTCGACCCTGATCCCGCTCGCTCGTAGTGCCTCCGCCTCGCCGCGGCCCTCAACCGCAACTGCGGCGACCTGATCCGCCACGTGCTCACCATATCGAAGCTGAAGTCCCTCGACACCCGGATCGGGCGTCTACGAAGGTCAACCATCAACATTCATACGCTTGAGCCCATTTAACGCGTTCGCACCCCCCTCGCGAACACCCCGCTCCCCCCGGCCCGCCCCCTCTGCTATCCTTGCGCCCCATGGCCCCGACCCCGAGCCTCTGCCGCGCCTGCCTCGCCGCCTTCGACGGCCCCGGCCGCTGCCCGGCCTGCCGCTCCCCCCGCACCCTCTCCCACCCCGAACTCCGCACCCTCGTCGATCGCCCACCTCGACTGCGACGCCTTCTATGCCTCGGTCGAGAAGCGCGACGACCCCAGCCTCACCGACCGCCCGCTGATCGTCGGCGGCGGCACCCGCGGCGTCGTCTCGACGGCCTGCTACATCGCCCGGATCCGCGGCGTCCGCTCCGCGATGCCGATGTTCCAGGCCCTGAAGCTCTGCCCCGACGCCGTCGTCGTCTCCCCCCGCATGGCCCGCTACACCGAGGTCTCCCGCGCCATCCGCGCGCTGATGTTCGAGCTCACCCCCCTCGTCGAACCCCTCTCCCTCGACGAAGCCTTCCTCGACCTCACCGGCACCGAGCGCCTCCATCGCGCCGACCCCGCCACCCTCCTCGCCCGCCTCCAGGCCCGCATCGAATCGCGATCTCGGCGTCACCGCCTCCATCGGCCTCTCCCACAACAAGTTCCTGGCCAAGATCGCCTCCGACCTCGACAAGCCCCGCGGCTTCGCCATCATCGGCCAGGCGGAAACGCCCGCCTTCCTCGCCCGCCAGCCCGTCTCGATCATCTGGGGCGTCGGCCAGGCCACCGTCAAAGCCCTGCAATCCGACGGCATCCGCACCATCGCCGACCTCCGCACCCGCGACCGCGCCCACCTCGTCCGCCGCTTCGGCGCCCTCGGCGACCGCCTCCACGCCCTCGCCAACGGCCACGACAGCCGCCCTATCACCCCCGACCGCGCCCTGAAGTCGATCTCCCACGAGACCACGTTCGACACCGACACCGCCGACGCCGCCACCCTCCGCCGCCACCTCTGGACGCTTGCCGAACAGGTCTCCGCCCGCGCCAAGGCCAACGCCGTCGCCGGCGCCACCGTCACCCTGAAACTCAAGCGCGCCGACCACACCATCCTGACCCGTCGCCACGCGCTCCCCGAACCCACCCGCATGGCCGACCGCCTCTACCGGGCCGCGCTCCCCCTGCTCGCCCGCGACCTCCCCTCCGGCCCGTTCCGGCTGATCGGCATCGGCCTCACTGCCCTCGCGCCCGCCACAGGCGCCGAAACCGCCGGTGATCTCCTCGCCCCCGAAGCCGCCCGCCGCCTCGCCGCCGAGCAGGCCACCGACCGGATTCGCGCCCGCTTCGGCCCTGATTCGATCATTCTCGGCCGCGCACTGCGCTGAAAACCGGCACAAGCGGGTGCATTTGATGTCTTTCGGGGCACTTCGACGAAAATTAGCGCAGCAGATCGAAAAAATGCGCGGGGGCCGTTGACTATGCTGCGGCGCGGCATAAATTCGGGAACGTGATGCGTTGCATCATACACGCCCTACGGGCGTTTCCTCCCTAAACTTGGGCCGTGCCTCGTGCACGGCCTCTTTTTTTGTCGGCCCTGTTTCGATCGGCCCTATTCCGCCGCGAGAGGCAACCGGGCCGGTCCCGCGCCGAGCGCAGCGATCTTTCCCACCACGCCGGCGATCCGGGCCGCCACCTCGGCGAACTCCGGCAGGCGCTCGATCCGGGCCTCGTGCATGTAGAGCGCGCGGTCGATCTCGATCTGCAGCGCCTGCAGTCCACGCTGCGGCCGACCGTAGGTCTGGGTGATGTAGCCGCCGGCGAACGGCGCGTTGCGGGCCACGGCGAACCCCGCCGCCGCGAACGCATCGCTCGCCGCCTCGATCAGCCAGGTGTCGCAGGACGCCCCGAACCGGTCGCCGAGAACCACATCCGGCTGCCGCCCCGAAACCGTCGGCGCCACGGCGAGCGCGTCGTGGGGCATTGAGTGGCAATCGAGCAGGATGGCCGCGCCGAACGCCGTGCGAGCTTCATCGAGGAGCGCACGCAGACGGGTGTGATAGGGATGCCAGACGGTGTCGAGCCGCCGATGCGCCTCGGCCAGCGTCAGCTTGCCGTGCATGATCTGCCGGCCTTCGCCCACCACCCGGGGAATCACCCCGAGGCCCGCCGCGATCCGGGCACTGAGAAACCGCCGAGCGTATCCCGAGATCAGCGCGGGATCGAGTTCGTCCGCCGCGCGATTGAGGTCGATGCACGCCCGCGGAACCCGGGCCGCGAGCAGCGGCGCGCCCGCCTCCGGGGCGGCGGCGAACAACTCGTCGACGAAGGCATCCTCGGACGAGCGGAGCTGCAGCGGATCGAGCAACGAGGCCTCGAGGAATGCCGCCGGATAGTCCCGGCCGCTGTGGGGCGAACTGAAGACCGCACACGACCGGCGCTCCGCCGGCAGGTGCAGCGTGTAGACAGCGTTGTCCATGCCCGATCCCGACCCGTTGGCGGCGGACTATAGCGCGCGCGAACACCCCGGCAAAAGACCTTGAACCCCGGCCCGCGGCCGATTATAGCAACGCCGATGGTTCCCGGGCGTATAGCTCAGCGGGAGAGCACTTCGTTGACATCGAAGGGGTCACTGGTTCAATCCCAGTTACGCCCACCATTCCCCCCTGACGGGGGGCGCTGGAGACACCAAGGCGCAGGCTGGTCCGCGCGCCGCAAAAAGGAGAGAGGCCATGAAGGTTCGCAATTCGCTTCGCTCCCTGAAGCAGCGCCACCGCGATTGCCGCGTCGTGCGCCGCAAGGGGCGGGTCTACGTGATCAACAAGACCCAGCGCCGGTTCAAGGCCCGCCAGGGCTGACGCTTTTTCCGGCGACGCCGGGGCCGACCGTCGCGGTGAACCAGGCTCATGCCTCTGACGGGCATGGGCCTTTTTCGTGCTTGCCGATCCGACGCGCAGCGTCCTTTCGCGCGAACGCCTTCAGGTCGCGCCCAGGCCCGTCCAGGAAGTCCCGCACCCGGTCCGGATCGTGGACCGAGAGGGTTCGCAGCCACCACGCGACCGCCTTCTGGATGAACCAGTTCCGGTCGGCGACGTAGCTTCCCGCCCAGCCGAGGACGCGTTCCCGCGCGGCCCGCTCCCCGGCGTCCGGGTGGGTCAGCCGGGCCAAGGGCAACGTCGCCACCAGCGCCACGCGCCGTACCCACGGGTCCGGACCTTTAGTCCAGCCCTCCACCACATCGAGCCTCGACCGGTCGGCCATTATCCGCCGCTCGCCCACCTTGCAGGCGTGGTCCGCGATCGCCCAGGCGTCGAAGCCCGGCACCCAGCGCACGAACTCCGCCCAGACCAGCGATTCGTCTTCCCGGATCCGCGCCTGGGTCAGCAGCTTGGCCGCCGCGATCCGCGCCTCGTGAATATCGCTGTCCCAGAGACCGCGCGCGAGGTCTACCCGGTCGGCGACCGCGCCCCCGCGCCACGTCGCCACCAGCCGCTCGATCGCGGGCACCGGCAGCCCCAGATACTCCCGCGGCGCCTTGTGGTAGGCGACCATCTCCGCCGCCCTCGCCGGATCCGCCCCGGCGCGCAGCTGCGCGATCGCGCGGGCGGCGTCCGTCATTCCACCGTCACGGATTTCGCCAGATTGCGCGGCTGGTCGACGTCGGTCCCCTTGAGGATCGCCGTGTGGTAGGCGAGCAGCTGCACCGGAGCGGCATAGACGATCGGCGCGGCGAACGGGTCGGCGGCCGGCATCGCCAGCGTCCAGGCCGCACCCTCGCCGGCCTCCGCCACGCCCGCGGGATCGCTCAGCAGCAGAACCTTGCCGTCGCGCGCCATCACCTCCTGCATGTTCGACACGGTCTTGTCGAACAGCGCGTCGCTCGGCGCCAGAACGATCACCGGCACCTCCTCGTCGATCAGGGCGATCGGGCCGTGCTTCAGTTCGCCTGACGCGTAACCTTCGGCGTGGATATAGCTGATTTCCTTCAGCTTCAGAGCGCCCTCCAAGGCCAGGGGATACATCGCGCCCGCGGCCAAGGAACAGCACGTCGCGCGCGCGGGCGAGATCGCGCGCGATCTCGGCGATCCGTGGCTCCAGCGTCAGGGCCTGCGCCACCAGCCCCGGCGCCGCGGCCAGCGCCGCCACCAGGCGCGCCTCCTCCTCCGCCGCGAGGTTGCCGCGTTGCCGCCCGGCCGCCAGCGCCAGCGCCGCAAGCACCGTCAGCTGGCAGGTGAAGGCCTTGGTCGAGGCGACGCCGATCTCCGGCCCGGCGAGGATCGGCAGCGCCACGTCGCTCTCGCGCGCGATGGTCGAGGTCTCCACGTTGACCACCGAGACGATCCGCCCGCCCTGCGCCCGCACGTAGCGCAGGGCCGCCAGCGTGTCGGCCGTCTCCCCCGACTGGCTGACGAAGATCCCGAGCGTCCCGGGCCCGAGCGGCGGCTCGCGATAGCGGAATTCCGAGGCCACCTCGATCTCGACCGGCAGCCGCGCCAGCCGCTCGAACCAGTACTTCGCCACGTGGCACGCATAGTGCGCCGTGCCGCAGGCGACGAGCACCAGCCGGTCGACCTCGGCGAAATCGACCCCCGCCGGCAGCGCCACCCCGAGGCGATCCGGCGCGATGTAGCGGGCCAGCGCGTCGGCGATCACCGTCGGCTGCTCGTGCATCTCCTTTGCCATGAAGTGCTTGTAAGGCCCTCGCTCCGCATAGAAATGCTCGACCGGCACATGGTGGACCTCCCGCTCGACCGCGGCGCCCGAGGCGTCGAAGATCTCGACGGTCTCCCGGGTCAGGACGGCGTGATCGCCCTCCTCGAGGTAGGCGATGCGGCTGGTCAGCGGCGCCAGCGCAAGGGCGTCCGAGCCGACATAGACCTCCCCGTCGCCGAAGCCGACCGCGAGCGGTGAGCCCCGGCGCGCGGCGACCAGCAGATCGTCCTCGCCCTCGAACAGGAAGCAGAGCGCGAACGCGCCCTTCAGCTGCGCGAGGGTGGCGCGCGCCGCCTCGACCGGCGAGCGTCCCTCGCGCAGCGCCCGGTTGCAGAGCTGGACGATCGTCTCGGTATCGGTCTCGGTCGCGAACGTCGCCCCCTCCGCCTCCAGTTCGGCGCGCAAGCGCGCGATAGTTCTCGATGATGCCGTTGTGCACCACCGCGACGCCGCCGGCCTGGTGCGGGTGGGCGTTGCGCTCGGACGGCCCGCCGTGGGTCGCCCAGCGGGTGTGGCCGATCCCGGCATGGCCGCGGATCGGCTCGCGCACCAGCAGATCGGAGAGCGCGATCAGCTTGCCCACCGCCCGGCGCCGCGCGAGCTGCCCGTCGTGTACCGTGGCGATGCCGGCGCTGTCATAGCCGCGGTATTCGAGCCGCTTCAGCGCCTCGAGGATCAGCGGCGCCACCTCGTTGCGCCCGAGAATCGCGACGATGCCGCACATCAGCGCTTCGCCCCCTGCTGCGCCTTCAGCGACCGGAGCCGCTCGATGATCCGCCGGCCGAGACCGGGCTTGGTTTCCTGCCGCCCGCGCGCGATCGCCAGCGCCCCGTCGGGCACGTCCTCGGTGATCACCGATCCGGCCCCGACCAGCGCCCCCTCCCCGACCCGGACCGGCGCGACCAGCGCCGCGTTCGACCCGATGAACGCCCGCGCGCCGATCTCGGTGCGGTGCTTGAAGACCCCGTCGTAGTTGCAGGTGATCGCGCCCGCGCCGATGTTCGCGCCCGCGCCCACCCGCGCGTCGCCGACGTAGGCGAGGTGGTTCGCCTTGGCGCCGTCCTCGAGGATGGCGTTCTTGATCTCGACGAAGTTGCCCACGTGCACGTTCTCGGCGAGCTCCGCGCCGGGGCGAAGCCGCGCGAACGGGCCGACCCGGGCGCCCCCGCCGACATGGCAGCCCTCCAGGTGGCAGAAGCCCAGGATCTCCGCGCCCGACTCGATCGTGACACCGGGCCCGAAGATCACGTTCGGCCCGATCGTCACATCGCGGCCGACGACCGTGTCGAGCGCGAACCACACCGTGGCCGGATCGGTCAGCGTCGCCCCGTTCGCCATCGCCTCGGCCCGGGCCCGCGCCTGGAACGCCGCTTCGGCGGCGGCGAGGTCCATGCGCGAGTTCACCCCGAGGGTCTCGGCCTCCGGACAGGTGATGGCGGCCGCCGTCAGGCCGCGCGCCCGCGCCAGCGCCACCACGTCGGTCAGGTAGTGCTCGCCCTTGGCGTTGTCGTTGCCCACGTCCTCGAGCAGCCGCACCAGCGTCGCCGCGTCCGCCGCCATCAATCCGGAATTGCACAGCCGGATCGCCCGTTCCGCCTCGCTCGCATCGCGCGCCTCGACGATCGCGGCGAGCCCGCCGTCGTCGTCGAGCAGCAACCGCCCGTAGCCGCCCGGCTCCGCCGGCCTCGAAGCCGAGCACCACCACCCCCGCACCCCCGGCGCGCGCGGCGAGCATCGCCTCCAGTGTCTCGGCGCGGATGCACGGCGTGTCGCCGTAGAGCACGATCGCGTCGCCCTCGAACCCGGCGAGCTCGGGCGCGGCCTGCAGCACGGCGTGGGCGGTTCCGAGCTGTTCGGCCTGCACGACCACGCGGATCTCCTCGTCGATCCGGCGGGCGGCGGCGGCGACCGCCTCGCCGCCATGCCCGACGACGAGGATGGTCCGGTCGGGGCGGAGGCTCTGCGCCGCGCTGAGCGGGTGCGCGATCATCGGAACGCCGGCAAGGGGATGCAGCACCTTCGGCAGGTCCGAATTCATCCGGGTGCCCTGGCCGGCGGCGAGCACGATGACAGCGGTCGGCATTCGGCGGACGTCTCCTGCAGAGTGGTACGCCCGCGCTCGCACGCGCGCCCCCGAACCTTCTAGCAGCCGGTTGTGCGTGCGCAAAGGGCGGCAGGACGCGCCGCGGATCAGATTTCGTTTCAAATCCCTCACGGTTCCGGGCAGACAGTGCCGGACACCGAAGACGGGAGCACGGCAATGCGGATCGCGGTCTTCGATCTCGACGGAACGCTGGCGGACACCTCCGCCGACCTGATCGCCGCGGCGAACGCGACGCTGGCGGAAGCCGGCGCGGGCGGCCGGCTCGACCCCGACCGGCACCGCGCGACGGCCTTCGCCGGCGGGCGGGCGATGCTGCGCGCGGGCCTCGGACAGACCGGCGCGGTCGACGAGGCCGAGGTGGACCGGCTCTACCAGCGCCTGCTCGATCTCTACGGAACCAGCCTCGCCGTGCACACGCGGCTGTTCGATGGCGTGGAGGCCGCACTCGACCGTCTCGCGGATCAGGGCTGGCGGCTCGCGATCTGCACCAACAAGCCGGAACGGCTGGCCGCCCTCCTGCTCGAGGCCCTCGGGATCGGCGATCGCTTCGCAGCGCTCCTCGGCGCCGACACCCTCGCCTGGCGCAAGCCCGACCCGCGCCACCTGCTCGAGACGATCGTCCGGGCGGGCGGCGATCCCGGCAACGCGGTGCTCGTCGGCGACACCGTCACCGACCGCGAGGCGGCGCGGGCCGCCGGCGTGCCCTGCGTGCTGGTCGGATTCGGCCCCGAAGGCGCGGCCGTGAGCGCCCTCGCGCCCGAGGCGCTGATCGCCCACTTCAACGAGCTGCCCGAGGTGCTCGATCGGCTGGTGCCGTCGACCGCGACGGCCCGCACCTGAACGACCCGTCAGCTCCGGGACGCGTGCACCAGCCGTTCCAGATCGGCGTCGATCGAGAGGATCATGCGGTTGCGCGGCGAGGTCATGTCCAAATCCTCGGTGCCGGGCCCGAGCGCGCGCCAGATCGCAAGCTTGCCGCGCACGTCGGCAAGCGTCTCGGCCCGGATCCCGATCGCCCGCTCGGCCACGTTGAGCTCGAGCGTCTGCAGCGCGTCGATCTCACTGGCGGCGGCGCAGGCCTCCTCCCAGCTCGGCTCGAGCTCGGCCGCCTTTTCCGCCAGCAGCACGCCAATCATCCGCAGATAGCCTCGCAGCTGGCCGATATCCTCCGGCAGCACGTCGGGGCCGCGTCGAATCGCCCGGAGCAGGCCGCAGTCGAGTCTGGTATCGATGTCCAAGGTGTCCCCGCTGTGTGCGCGGGG
The DNA here is from genome assembly GCA_963773555.1 of uncultured Alphaproteobacteria bacterium. Lineage (GTDB taxonomy): Bacteria > Pseudomonadota > Alphaproteobacteria > Rhodobacterales > Rhodobacteraceae > Amaricoccus. The sequence goes on along the minus strand of CAVZCB010000032.1, from coordinate 47,854 downwards.
GCCTTTAATACCGTCGCGAGCAGCGCGGGCAAGTCGGCGTGGCTGACTAACGTGATCGCGTGACGCCTAGCCGTCGTAGCTGATCAGGCCGAATCCCAAGGCTCTGAGCGCCGCCGAGATCCGGTCGAACACCCCGAGTTTCAGGTAGATCCGCCGCAGGTGTGCGTCGACGGTATGCGCCGAGATCCCCAGAATGTCGCCGATCGCGGAGTTGCTCTTGCCCCGCGCGACCCAACCGAGCACTTCGGCCTCGCGCGACGACAGCGACGGTAGCCTGCCGAGCGTGGGCAGAAGCAACGTGCAGTAGCGCCAGTGCATCGCCTGACAGCCCCAGCGCAGGCGGGCGAGCAGCGCCGGCGGCAGCCGCGCCAGGTCCGGCCCGAGGTCGATCGCGAAGATGCCGTTCCGCCCGTTCGGCCCGAAGACCTGAAGGCCCAGACCGTTCACCACCCCGGCGGCACGATACGCGTCGATGTGCGCCCGCTCGGCAGTCGTCAGGTCGACCAGACCCTCGATCTCGTCGAGATAGACCGGACGCACGCTGCTCTGAAGCACATGGGCCAGCACCGCGTGGCCCTTGACCCGTGCCAGGAGGTACTGCTTCAACAGCGCCTCGGCGAACCCCTCGTTTTCGGTCCTGGTGAACTGCGCGTCCGGCGCGCCCGCCGGCGGCAGATGATGGTATCCGAACCGCCGCACGCCGCAGTCGCGCGCGAACAGCACAGTCTGCCTCCATACGTCTTCTAGCCGCGTCTGCGCTTCGAGAATTGCCTCGAAGTCGTCCGATTCCATCGAAACTCGCTCCCCGATTAATCTAATTGCGGGTCGGGGAGCGCTCTTGTCAAGTTTGCTCGCGCAACGCGCGCCGCCTGACCTTTCCGGTCGCCGTCATCGGAAGCTCGGAGACGAAGACGACGTCGCGCGGCGCCACGTGCGGCGAGAGCCGGACGCGCACCCGCTCGATCAACGCCGGCGCCAGCCCGTCCGGATCCTCGCCGGGGCGCAGCACCACGAAGGCCCTGATCGTCTCGGTCCGGATCGGGTCGGGAACCCCGACCACCGCGGCAATGGCGACCGAGGGGTGGCCGGTCAGGCAGTCCTCGATCTCGCTCGGACCGATGCGATACCCCGACGAGGTGATGACGTCATCGGTTCGGGCGCGGAAGAACACGTAGCCCTCGGCATCCATCACCGCCTCGTCACCGGTCAGCATCCAGTCGCCGGCGAACTTCTCCGCGGTGCGCTCCGGGCTGTTCCAGTAGCGCAGGAACATCACCGGGTCGGGCCGCCGTACCGCGATCTCGCCCGGGCTGTCGGGCGGCAGCGGAACGGCCTCGGGCGAGACCACGGCCACGTCGTGCCCGGGGGCGGCGCGACCGGTTGCGCCCGGCCGCACCGGGAACAGGCCGGCGCAGTTGGCGATGACGGCGTTGCACTCGGTCTGGCCGTAGAACTCGTTGATCGTCAGCCCGAACACCTCCCGCCCCCAGTCGAGCATCTCGGCCCCCAGCGCCTCGCCCGCCGAGCCGATGCTGCGCAGTCCCGGCACGGCCGCCACGCCTGCCTGGCGCATCAGCTTCAGCGCCGTCGGCGGCAGGAAGGCATTGCGGACGCCGAGCTCGGTGATCAGCGACGCCGCCCGCTCGGGATCGAATCGCGCCATCCGGTGCGCCACCACCGGCACGCCCCAGTAGAGCGCCGGCAGCAGGACGTTGGTCAGCCCGCCCATCCAGGCCCAGTCGGCGGGCGTCCAGAAACAGTCCCCCGGGGCGCCGGGAAACTCATAGGCGAGCGTCAGGCCCGGCAGATGGCCGAGCAGCACCCGATGGGCGTGCAGCGCGCCCTTCGGCATCCCGGTCGTCCCCGAGGTATAGCTGATGAAGGCCGGATCGTCCGGCGTGGTCGGCGCCACCGGGCAGGCGTCCGCCGCCTTGCCCAGCTCCTGCCAGAAGCCATGGGTGCCGGCCTCGCGGGCATCGATCGAATAGATGTCCGCAAGATCGGGTAGCCGGTCGCGGATCGCCAGCACCTTGGCGAGGTTCGCCGCGTCGGTGACCAGCGCCTTCGCCCCCGAATCCTGCAGGCGATAGAGCAGGCCGTCCTCGCCGAACAGCGCGAACAGCGGCACCACCACCGCCCCGAGCCGGTAGGCGGCGAGATGGGTCAGCGCCGCCTCCGGGGTCTGCGGCAGCAGCACCGCCACCCGGTCGCCGCGACCGATCCCGCGCGCCGCCAGCGCGTTGGCGAACCGCTGCGAGGCGCGGGCGAGCTGCCCGTAGGTGTAGTCTCTCACCTCTCCGGTCCGGACGCAGATACCGCAGCGCCAGACGCTCCGGCTCGGCGCGGGCCCAGACGTCGCAGCAGGCTTCGGCGATGTTGAAACGGCCGCGACGCGGCCAGCGGAACCCGTCGCGCATCGCCTGCCAGTCGGTCCCCGGGCGGATCAGCGGGCGACCTCGATCGGGCATTCCCCGCGTGGCCTCGAACTGGGGCGCCTCAGAAGTCGAGGCTGATGCTCCGCGTCACGCCGAGCCGGACCTCGTAGACATCATCCGACCCGAGCGCGGTGATCGGCGAATTCCCCGCATCGTTGAGCAGCCGGTTCCAGCTCGCGCCGCCCTCGACGCCCCAGCGATCGTTGAACAGATAGCGGGCGGTGAATGCGACCCCCGCACCGAGCAGGCCGCCCGAGGCGTCGTAGGCCTGGAAGTCCGAATTGGCGGCCTCGCTGTCGGTCACGCCGAAGTAGGTGCTGGCGAACTTGTTGTCGCCGAACTGCAGCCGCGGCCCCAGGGTCAGGGTCAGGCCGTCCACCGGATAGGCGATGGCGTCGGCGCCAATGTCGCCCGCCCAGCCGTTGTAGCCGACGAAGGCGTAGCGCAGGTCGGTGAAGACGCGATAGTTGCGTTGCTCATAGCCCAGGCCGAGCCCCGCCTCGAACGACCAGTCGATGTCGTTCAGACCATTGAGTTCGGGATAGTCGGCATCGTCCCGCTGACCGATGTAGCGCACCGACCCTTGCAAGCCCCACCCGGTGCGGAAACCGACCGAGCGGCCCGAACCGAACTCGAACCCACCGGGAAACCGCAGGTAATCGATGCGCGCCGCGACGTTCGGACCGACCTCGTACTGGTCCGATCCGAAATACGCCGGACTGACCGACACGCCGCCGCGGACCGTCATCACGATATCGGGATTGGCCGCGTCGATGATGCTGCCGGTGCCCGTCGTGACCGGCGCAGCAGGTGGCGGCAGCGGCGCCGGCGAAGTCGCCGTCTGGGCTGCCGCGCCACCTGCGCAACTCAGACCGACGACGAGGCAACCCGACGCGAGCAACAGCCTGTGGGCGGTCGGGCGGTCTGTCTTCATCCGGTCGGCTCCGTGTGGAATCGGATCATGGTGCATGAAAAGTTTCGTTCAGGACTCTTTAAAGAAGTCTAACCGAGCGGTCCCGAAACGCAACCTAAGCTTCACCGCCGGTTGAGTTATCGCCGGCGCCTGCTGCACGGTCCTGCCCCGTCCGGGCCTCAGGCTCCGCGGGTCGCCAGCGCCTCGGCCAGAAGATCGCGGACCGTCGCCGGATCGACGTCACGGGCGACGAACGCCTCGCCGATGTCGCGGGCGAGGATGAAGGCGATTCGCCCGTCGCGGACCTTCTTGTCCTGCGCCATCCGCGCGATCAGCCCCTCGGCATCCGGCAACTCGCCCGGCACGTCGGCGAGACCGCGCTTCATGCCCATCGCCGCCAGGTGGGCCGCGACCCGGCTCGGCGCTTCCTGCGGACAAAGCCCCAGCCGCGCCGAGAGATCGAAGGCGAGCTGGCAGCCGATCGCCACAGCTTCGCCATGCAGCAACCGGTCGGAATAGCCCGTCGCGGCCTCCAGCGCGTGCCCGAAGGTGTGGCCGAGGTTCAGGAGCGCCCGCTCCCCCTGCTCGGTCTCGTCCCTGGCGACGATCCCCGCCTTCATCTCGCAAGAGCGGCGAACCGCGTGCAGCCGCGCCGCCGGATCGCCGGCCCCGCAGCGCCGGCGCATTGGCCTCCAGCCAGCCGAAGAAGCCCGGGTCGCCCAGCAGGCCGTATTTCACCACCTCGCCGTAGCCTGCGAGAAAGTCGCGCGGCGGAAGGGTCTCCAGCAGCGCGGTATCGGCAAGCACCAGCCGCGGCTGATGGAACGCGCCGATCAGGTTCTTTCCCAGGGGCGAGTTGATCCCGGTCTTGCCGCCGACCGAACTGTCGACCTGGGCAAGCAGCGTCGTCGGGATCTGCACGAACGCGACGCCGCGCCGCAGCACCGCGGCGGCGAAGCCCGCCAGATCGCCGATCACGCCGCCACCGAAGGCCACCACGAAATCGTCCCGGCCGACCCGGTCCGCGATCAGCCATTCCACCGCCCGCTCCAGCCCGGCCCAGCCCTTGGTGCCCTCGCCCGGATCGAGCTCCAGCACGCGCGCGTCGATGTCGGCGGCGATCAGCCCCTCGAGCAGCGCCGGCAGGTGAAGGCCCGCGACCCGGGTCTCGGTGACGATCGACACCTTCGGCCGCCGCAGCAACGGCGCGATCTCCGCCCCGGCGCGGGAGAGCAGGCCCGCGCCGATGCGGATCTCGTAGGCGCGCGCGCCGAGCGGCACGGTGACGGTCGTTGCGGTCATTGCACGGGCTCCAGGGTCGGGCGCGACGCGGGGCAGGCGCGGTCGTACGCCTCGACGGCGGCGACGATGGTCCGCGCCATGGTTTCGTGGCTCGCGCCGCGCTGGCTGTCGACGATGACGTCCGCCTCCGCATAGACCGGCGCGCGCCGCCGCTCCAGGTCGGCCAGAACCGCGCGCGGATCCGGCGCCTGCAGCAGCGGCCGGCCGGGGCGGTCCCGCACCCGGTCCCACAACAGCTCGAGATCGGCGCGCAGCCAGACCGAGGTCGCCCGCCGCTTGATCTCGGCGCGGGTCCGCGGCTCGATGAAGGCGCCGCCGCCGGTCGCCAGCACCCCCGGCCGCTCGGCCAGCAGCCGCGCGATCACCCGCCGCTCGCCGTCGCGGAACGCAGGCTCGCCGAGGGTGGCGAAGATTTCGGGGATCGACATGCCGGCGGCCTGGGCGATCTCGGCGTCGGAATCGGTGAAGCCGACCCCGAGATACGCCGCCAGCCGCTTGCCGACGCTGGTCTTGCCCGCGCCCATCAGCCCGACCAGCACCAGCGTCCGGGCAAGACGCGGGGCGCGGCGGCCGGACGGGTCGGTCGTTGGGGAAAGCGGGTCGATCATCGCAATTGCCGTATGGCGGCCGTGAGGCTAAGGTTCCCGAAAAAGCGGTCGCGGCGGTCGAGGCTTCCGTGATTGACGGGTTCATGAACCGGCGTCAAGGCCGGCACGGCTCAGGCACGGGCAGAGCAGGACAGAATGCGGATACTTCTCAGGATCATACTCTATCTTGCGATCGTCGCGGTGGTGGCGTTCCTCGGCTTCGCGATCTTTTCCGAGTTGCGCCCGCCCCAGCACGAAGTCGAAGTCCCGGTCGAGACGAAATGACCGGAGCGACGGCCCGGCTCGCCGGGCTGGCCGTCGCCGCGCTGGCGACCGCCTCCCCCGGCCACGCCGCCGAGCCGCGGAGCGCGATCCCGTGGCTGTCCCAGAGCATCGAGATCGAGAACACGCCGCCGCCCCCGAGCCGCTCCGAGGCGACCCGCAAGACCCCCGGCCCCGACACCATCACCGTCACCCCGCTTGGCAGTATCCGGCGCGATGCCGTGGGGTTGCTGCCGCCGTCCGAGACCGGGTTCGCGCGATCGCTCTGGGGGCCGGACTCGACGCTGCGGGTCCGCCAGGTGATCGAGCAGCACGACGACACCGGCGTTCCCGAGGCGCGCGCGCTGTTTCACCGCATCCTGCTCGCCGAGACCAACCCGCCGCAGGGGCCGGCCAACGACACCTCGCTGCTGATCGCGCGCATCGACCGGCTGCTCGATGTCGGCGCGCTCGAACAGGCCCGCGCGCTGATCGAACGCGCAGGCCCCGAGACGCCCGAGCTGTTCCGGCGCTGGTTCGACATCGGGATCCTGCTCGACGAGTCTCAGGAGCCCTGCGCCGCGCTGCGGCAGAACCCGTCGCTGTCCCCGACCCTGCCGGCGCGGGTGTTCTGCCTCGCGCGCGGCGGCGACTGGAACGCCGCCGAGATCACCCTTACCCTCGGCGAACAGGTCGGCTCGATCCCCGAGACCGAGCAGGCGCTGCTCGCCCGCTTCCTCGACCCCGAGCTGTTCGAGGAAGACCCGGAACCGCCGCTCCCCCACCCGCTGACCGCGCTCGACTTCCTGATGCGCGAAGCCGTCGGCCTGCCGCGTCCGCCCGGCCCCCTGCCGCTCGCCTTCCTGCACATCGACCTCAGCGAGCACGCGCCGATGCGCAGCCGGATCGAGGCCGCCGAACGGCTGACGCTGTCGGGCGCCGTGCCGCCGGACGTGCTGATGGCCGCCTATCGCTCCGGCGTCCCGGCTGCGTCGGGCGGGGTCTGGGACCGGGCCCGCGCGATTCAGGACCTCGACGCCGCACTGGCCGACGGCACTGATCCGTGGGCGCAGATCCGGGCCGCCGACGCCATGCTGGCGGAGCGCGGCCTGCGCGTCGCCTTCGCCGCGGCCTATGCCGGCAGCCTCGCCGCGCTCGATCCCGCGACGGCGCCGGCCGCCGCCCGCACGCCGCTGGCCGAGCTTCTGCTGCTGGGCAACGATCCCGCCGCCGCCCGCCTGGCCGCCGGCCCGGCGCCCGATCCGCGGATCGCGCTGCTGCTCGCCATCGCCGAGGGGAGCGCGCCGCCGGATGCGCCGGGCGAAGGCCTCGGCGCCGCCGCGCTCGCCGGCCTCACCGCCGAGCGGCCGATCGACGACCGGGAGTCGCGGCTGGCGGAGATGCTTGCCGCCGGGCGTCAGGGCCAGGCGATCATCGCCGCGCTCGATCTGGTTCACGCCGGACCGGCGGTCGATCCCCCGGCGTTCCGCGCCGCCCTCCTCACCCTGCGGCTGGCCGGACAGGAGGCGAGCGCCCGGCGCATCGCCATCCAGACGCTGCTGGCGGACGACGGCTGAATGTCGGAGCATCGTCGCCGCACTGGCTCGAACGCTTCCTCGAAGCGATCCGCGCCGAGCGCGATGCCTCGCGCAACACCCTCCTGTCCTATTCCCGCGACCTCACCGACTTCGCCGCGTTCCTCAAGGCCCGCGGCCGCGACTACGCCGACGCCGGCCGCGCCGAGATCGAGGCCTACCTCGTCGACCAGGCCGACCGCGGCATGGCCCAGGCGACCCGCGCCCGCCGGCTCTCGGCGATCCGCCAGCTCTACCGTTTCGCCTTCCTCGAAGGCTGGCGCACCGACGATCCCGCCGCGCTGATCAAGGGTCCGAAACGCCAGCGCGCGCTGCCCGGCTCCCTGAGCGAGACCGAGGTCGACCGCCTGCTCGAGGCCGCCACCACCGCCGGGCGCACCGAGGCCGACCGCCTGCGCGACACCTGCCTGATGCAACTGCTCTACGCCACCGGGCTGCGCGTCAGCGAACTGGTCTCCCTGCCGCTCGCCGCCGTCCGCGGCGACCCGCGGATGATCCTCGTGCGCGGCAAGGGCGGGCGCGAGCGGATGGTGCCGCTCTCGCCCCCGGCCCGCACCGCGCTCGCCGCATGGCTCGCCCACCTCGACGCCGCGCAGGACGGCAGGCCCGCCCCCGCTCCCCCTTCCTCTTCCCGTCGCGAGCCAGGCGCGGCCACATGACCCGCGAGCGCTTCTTCCTCCTGGTCAAGGACTTCGCCCGGCTGGCGGACCTCGACCCGGCCCGGGTCTCGCCCCACACGCTGCGCCACGCCTTCGCCACCCACCTGCTCGCCCACGGCGCGGACCTGCGGGTGATCCAGACCCTGCTCGGCCACGCCAGCATCGCCACCACCGAGATCTACACCCACGTCCTCGAGGCGCGGCTGCGCGAGCTGGTCCTGGAAAAGCACCCGCTCGCCGACAGCCCCCGCGCTTGAAGCCGACGCCCCCTGACCGCATAACGCAGAGGCGCGCCGCAGACACCGCAAAGAGGACCCGCAATGGACCCCCTGACCGAGGCTCCGTCGTTCTTCGCCCTGTGGGGAACCGGGGTGATGATCCTCGCCCTGCTCGTCGCCTCGGCGCTGTTCTCCGGCTCCGAGACAGCGCTCACCACCGCCAGCCGCGGCAAGCTGCACGGCATGGCCGAGCGCGGTGAGCGGGGTGCCGCCACCGCGCTGGCGCTGACCGACGACAAGGAACGGCTGATCGGCGCGATCCTGCTCGGCAACAACCTCGTCAACATCCTCGCGACCTCGCTCGCCACCATGCTGTTCACCCGGCTGCTCGGCGACAGTGCGGTGGCCATCGCCACGGTGGTGATGACCGCGCTGGTGCTGATCTTCGCCGAGGTGATGCCCAAGACCTACGCCATCACCAACGCCGAGGTGACGGCGGCGCGGGTTTCCGGACTGCTCCGCGCCATCGTGACGATCCTTTCGCCGGTGGTGAGTGCGGTGCGCGCGCTGGTGCGCCTGATGCTGCGGATCTTCGGGATCGAGACCGACCCGAAGGCGAATTTCCTCGCCGCCCAGGAGGAGATCGCCGGCGCCATCGCGCTCGGCCACTCCGAAGGGCTGGTGGAGAGGGACAACCGCGACCGGCTGCTCGGCGCCCTCGACCTCGGCCAGCGCCAGGTCGAGGAAGTGATGATGCACCGCCGCGACATCGAGATGATCGACGCCGATGCGCCCCCTGCCGAGATCCTGGCGCAGGCGATCAACTCGCCGCACACCCGCATCCCGATCTTCCGCGGCGAGCCGGAGAACATCGTCGGCGTGATCCACGCCAAGGACCTGTCGCGCGCCGTCCACCGCTTCGTCCAGGAGCACCGCGGCGAGGGCGACCTCGCGGGCTTCGACGTCATGGACGTGGCGATGGAACCCTATTTCGTACCCGAGTCCACCCCGCTCGACGAGCAGCTGCGCGAGTTCCTCCGCCGCCGCGCGCACTTCGCGCTGGTGGTCGACGAATACGGCGCGCTGCAGGGCCTGATCACGCTCGAGGACATCATCGAGGAGATCGTCGGCGATATCGCCGACGAGCACGACGTCGAGACCCCCGCCGGCATCGACCCCCAGCCCGACGGCTCGGTCGAGGTCGAGGGCGGCGTGACCATCCGCGACCTCAACCGCGCCTGCGACTGGAGCCTGCCCGACGAGGAGGCCAACACCATCGCCGGCCTCGTGATCCACGAGGCCCAGGCGATCCCCAACGAAGGCCAGGTGTTCAGCTTCCACGGCTTCCGCTTCGAGGTGCTCGCCCGCGACAACAACCGCCTGACCCGTCTGAGGATGCGCCGGCTGTCGTGATGGATCGCGCGCGCCAGCGCGCTATCCTTCGCCCCATGGAACACTTCGTCCCGCCCACGATCACCCCGCCCGGCCGCCCGCTCGGCGTGTTCGCGAGCTTCCGCGCGGTGCGCCGCAACGTGCTCAACATCATCCCGGCGATCTCCTACACCCAGCCGATCGTCAGCGGCTCCACCGGCCCCGCCCGCTGGCACATGGTGCAGGGCCCCGAGGGCATGAAGCGGATCTTCCTCGACAACGTCGCCAACTACCCGAAGTCCGAGGTGATGATCCGCATGCTGCGGCCGGCCGTCGGCTCCAGCCTGTTCACCTCCGAGGGGGCGGACTGGCGCTGGCAGCGCCGCGCCATCGCCCCGGTGTTCGCCGCCCGCAACGTCGCCTCGCTCGCCCCGGTGATGACCCAGACCGCCGAGCGCGCCTCCGCCCGGATCGCCGCCGCCAACGGCCGCCCGGTCGAACTGGTCCGCGAGATGCTGTCGGCGACCTTCGACGTGATCTGCGAGGTCGCGCTCTCGGGCCGCGAGCACTTCGACGCCGACGCCTACGGGGCCGCGATCACCCGCTACTTCCTCACCGCCGGCCGCGCCTCGCTGCTCGACTTCCTCGAGGTCCCGTCCTGGATCCCCCGCCCCGGCCAGATCCTCGCCCAGACGCGCGGTCCGCACCATGCACGGCATGGTGACGCGCGCCATCGAGGCCCGCCGCGCGCAAGGGACGCAGGGCGCCGACGACCTCCTCGACTACATGATCCGGGCGCAGGATCAGGAAACCGGCCGGCGGATGGACGCCCGCGACCTGCTCAACAACATGCAGTTCTTCATCGTCGCCGGCCACGAGACCACCGCGTTGGCGCTGGCCTGGACGCTGTTCTTGCTGGCGAACGACCCCGCCGCCCAGGCCCGCGCCCGCGCCGAGGCCCGCGCGGTGCTCGGCGACCGCCCCGCCGGTGCCGACGATCTCGCGCACATGCCCTACGTGCGCAGCACGCTCGACGAGGCGATGCGCCTCTACCCCCCGGTCGGCTTTCTCGCCCGCAACGTGCTCGCCCCCGACCGCCTCTACGACCGCGACATCCGCCCGAACGAGACCGTGTTCCTCAACATCTACGCGATGCACCGCCACCGCGACCTCTGGGACCGCCCGGAAGCCTTCGACCCCGCCCGCTTCGCGCCCGACCGCGCGGCCGGGCAGGACCGCTACCAGCACCTGCCGTTCGGCGCCGGCCCGCGGGTCTGCGTCGCCTCCAACTTCGCGATGATGCAGGCGCAGATCATCCTCTCGACCCTGCTCGCCCGCTACCGCTTCACCCCCGCCGGCCGCGCCCCGACCCCGGTGATGCACATGACGATCCGCCCCGACCCCGGCGTGACGCTTACCGCCTCCACCGCCGAAGACGCACAGCCATGACGGCCGGTCGCGGAACGGCGCTGGCTCGGACCGACCGGGCAACACCTGCGTTTCCCGTCTGGCGCGTTGGAGACGCCCCCGCAGGGCAGTCGCGTCGCCATCCTGCCATTGCCGTCACGCAAGGTTGGCTGCCGGCGAACCAGACCGCAGGCCCGCCCCTCGGATAGCTTGCCAAGCAGAATCCAGGAGTGTTAACTTTCCGCTGCCGGTGGAAAGCGGTTCGGAGGATTGGCTTGCCGACGACCATGGCAGACAAACTGCTGGATTCACTGTCTTCCCGTTTCGATGGCAGGTCAGCCCAGCCATTTTCGATCGAGATGCCGAACGGTCAGGTTCGCACGATCGGGGACGGCGAGCCGGTATTTCGCGCCGCCCTTCGCAACGAGCGCGGGGTCAAGGCGTTGCGCAGCCTCGACCAGGCCAACGTCGCCGAAGCCTACATGCGCGGCGACATCGATTTCGAAGGAGAACTGCTTCAGCTGTTCGCGCTGCGTCGCGCGCTCGACGACCGGCACCCCGCGGTCACCGCCTGGCGGTTCCTCCAGCCGTTGCTGTTCGGACAGGTCTACACCAACAGGCAGGCGATCAAGTCGCACTACGATGCCGACCAGCGCCTGTTCCTGAGCTTTCTCGACGGAACCCATCCTGCCTACAGCCAGGGCGTCTTCGCGAGCGACGACGAGCCCCTGGCGAGCGCGCTGGAGCGAAAATTCCGCTATGCGGTCCAGGGCTGCGAGCTCGGGCCGGGCAAGCGTGTGCTCGAGATCGGCCCGGGCTGGGGCGCGTTCGCCGAATTTGCGCTCGAGGCAGGCGCCGACTTCACCGGAATCACGATTTCCACGCAGTCGCAGACCTTTCTGGCCAACAAGCTCTCCTCCCGCGCCGAGCGCGTCCATATTCACCTGGCCGACTTCCTGAAATACGAGCCCAGGGAAAAGTTCGACGCCATCGTCATCATGGGCGTGATCGAGCATCTGCCCGACTACGCCCGCGTGCTGCGCAAGTTCGATCACCTCCTGAAGCCGGGGGGGCTGGTGTTCCTGGACGGAAGCGCCGCCCGCGAGAAATACGAACTGACGACCTTCATGGTCCGCTATATCTATCCCGGCAATCATTCCTTCCTGGTGCTCGACGACTTCCTCAACAAGCTTGCAAAAGTTCCGCTCGAACTGATCGAGGTGTTCAGCGATCGCTGGAGCTATTTTCTCACCTTCCGGCAGTGGGCGCAAAACCTGGACCGTTCGCGCGACTTCCTGCGGGCCGAGTTCGGGGAGTTCGAGTACCGCAAGTTCCGACTCTACCTCTGGGGCGCGGCCTACGAATTCCTGTCCCACAATCTCGATTGCTACCGAATGGTTCTCTACAAGCCCAAGGCGGAGACCTGAGGACCATTTCGGCGTTGCCGGGGGTCGGCCATCCGTCGCGGGAGACGGGTCCCGACATCGGGAGGATCGCGAGGCCATCCCGGTGTCGCACCTGAACACGGCGCCGAAGCCGCGCGGCCGGCCGACCGGCGCTCCGGGCGGCCGCCGTCTCCACGGCCACGGTCGAGGCGGTGGGCAGCACGCTCAGGTAGCTCTCGGTCTGATCCACCGGGACGGTCGAGCGCTGCGTCATGCGGTAGAGCGCGTAGAGCGCGATGGCGGCGAAGGTCGCGCCCAGCACCGGCCAGAACGCGAACGGGCCGAACTGCTGCATCGCCCAGCCGGTGACCAGCGGACCGACGATGGCGCCCAGGCCGAACGTGAAGACCAGCCCTCCCGGATGCGGCCGGCATGTCCTCGGCCGACAGGAAATCGTTGGTGTAGGCCAGGAACAGCGCATAGAGCGGCGTGGTCACCCCGCCGGCAAAGAACGCGGCCGCCATCAGGTGCGACAGACTGCCCCCGGTAATCCACCCGAGCGCGCAGGACGCCGCGCCGAGGGCGGATGCGCCGAAGATCAGCTTGCGCCGGTCGATACGGTCCGACAGCCAGCCGATCGGAAACTGGAATACCAGCGCCCCGGCGAACAGCATCGCGACGAAGAGCGCGATCTGATCGGCCGTCATCCCGATCTGCGTGCCGAAGACCGCGCCCATGCCGGTTTGCGTCGCGTAGACGCTGCCGAGGAGAAGATCCCGACGGTGCCGAGCGGCGAGCCCGTGAAAAGATTGCGCAGGGCCATCGGGCGGGCGACCTCGGTCGTGGGCGCCCTGCTTGGCGCTCAGAAGGATCGGCGCGAACGAGATCGACACGAGCATCGAGGCTCACGATGAACAGGGTCGCAGTCGCCGCGTCGCCCAGCGTCGCAGCCCCTGCGCGCCGATGACGCCCAGCGTCTGCGCGATCATGTAGGCCGACAGCACCTTGCCGCGGGTCTCGTTGGTGGACGCGTCGTTCAGCCAGCTCTCGGCGGTGACGTAGATGCCGGACATGCAGAAGCCCACGAGCAGCCGCAGCGGCGTCCATGCCCAGGGCTCGACCACAAGCGGGAAGGCGATCAGCCCCGCCGACATCAGTTCGGTCCCGAAGCGGACGCAGATCCGCGTTCCACCGGCTCCGGATGATTATCCCGCTCCCGGCATGCCTGACCCCGAACCGACAAGGCAACGCATGCGTTGCCCGGTTCGGTCGCCCGCAGCGCGTGAGTGCGGAGGGCGAGGGGGGTGCAGCCCGGACCTACGCGCGCAATCGTGACGCGGCTGCCCGGCTGGCGCGTTGAAGACGCGCCTGCCCCCGCAGGGCAGTCGCGTCACGATTTTGCCGACGGTCAAAATCGCGAAGGGACCACCGCGGCGCTTCCAGCCTAATGACCGCTCCGGCCCGATGCAGTCGTTCGCGAAGCGCGCGGCAAATGGCTGGATCGAGCCCGGAGCGGACGATTCAAGATGACACAGTTTTGTGCCTTGTAACGGCCCTCAGAGGAGACCTATCTTCCCGCCGGAGCGGGCCTTCTTCTGGCCGCCGCCAGGAGAGTTGCATGTTCCATCCCACCGCTGCCGCCGGCCTTTGCCTCAGCATCCTTGTTTCATCATCCGCATTGGCCGAGGTCTCCCGGGAAACTCTCCAAGCCATATCGATCCCCGACAAGGTCGAGACTTCGATAGGAACTCTGGAATTTTTTGACGGCGTTCCGACTGACGCCACCGTATCCACGGTCTACGACAACCTCGACCGCATGCGCGGCATGGAGGTATTCCTCGACAACGTTGGCGCGGTGTCGATCTCCAGCGTCTGCAAGGGCCTCGCGGGGGCCGGGGCCGACGCCGCCAACCGCGTCGCGATCTTCGAAAAACTGATGGATTCCCAAACGCTTGTCGTCACCGCCAACACCTCGACGCTCTACGCCTACGCCTGCACCGACCTCGCGAAGGACGGTCCGACCGTGATCGAGATTCCGCCCGGCATGCTCGGGTTCCTCGACGACGGCTGGCAGCGCTTCGTCGGCAACATGGGCGTCACCGGGCCGGACAAGGGCAAGGGCGGCAAGTATCTGGTCGTGCCGGCGGGTTACGCCGGCGAGATCCCTGATGGATATTTCCTGCTCGAACCGTCGACGGACCATAACTTCCTGTTCCTGCGCGGCTCCATCAAGGACGGGCTGGAGCCGGCGGTGGAAAACATCACCTCCGGCCTCAGGATCTATCCGCTGAAGGACGCGGCGAAACCGGCGGCGACCGAATTCGTCAACATGTCCGGCAAGGCGTTCAACACGGTCTTCCCCAGCGATTTCGGCTATTTCGAGAACCTCAACGAGATCATCCAGGCCGAGCCGATCGACGCCATCAGCCCGGAAGTGCGGGGCGCGATCGCCTCCATCGGCATCGTCAAGGGCCAGACTTTCGCACCGGACGACCGGATGAAAAACCTGCTCACCGAAGCCGCGACCCTTGGCGACGCCACGGCGCGCGCCATCACCTACGCGCCACGCATCAGCGGCGTCTATATCTACCCTGACGACCCCAAAAGCGTCTGGACGACGGCGTTTGCCAACAAGAACACCAGTTTCGAGGCCGGCGGCGTCATGGATCTCGACGCACGCGCGCTGTTCTATTTCAACGCCGGTGGCGTGACACCGGCGATGGCGACCAGCGTCGTGGGCGAAGGCTCCGACTACGCCCTCGCTGTGCTCGATGCGGACAAGAAGCCGTTTGACGGCGCCAAGACCTACAAGCTCCATCTGCCCAAGGACGTGCCGGTCAAGGACTTCTGGGCCGTCACCCTCTACGACACCCAGACCCGCTCGATGCTTCAGACCGGTCAGCCGTTCCCGACCGTCGGCAGCCAGACCAAGGGCATGACCGCGAATGCCGACGGCTCCTATGACCTCTATTTCGCGCCCGAGGCCCCGGAGGGAAAAGAGGGCAACTGGCTCCAGACCGTCCCGGGCAAGAGCTGGTTCACGATCCTGCGGATGTACGGCCCGCTGGAGCCGTGGATCGACAAGTCTTGGCGGCCGGGTGAGATCGAAATCGTTCAGTGAGACGCCGTCCTACAGATCGCATCACGAAATATCGCGACCGAGTTTAAGGCTCAGGCAAATGAAACGCCCATAGGCCTCCCCCTATAATTCACCGCCCTTGGCCGGCGGACGGGGCCGCGACGGCATGACCTGCGGCAGTTGGGTGAGCGCCTCGAAGTCCTCCAGAAACGACCTGCTCCCGTCTACGGCCGCCGCGGTGAGCTGGTCGAGCCGCATCACGTTCAGCGGGAGCAGGATGAAATGGAGCACGAAGATCGGCGGCAAGGTCTCGATCGTCGCGTAGGCGATGAACAGCAGGTTCGAGACGATCGCCAGGCGTCGGCCGCGGACCGGGTCCACGGCGTAGAAGGTCAGGAATACCGTCGCTGCGGCGGCAAGGCCTAGAAAATCTTCGGCGGACATCAATATCAGTCCGTGTAAATGCCGAGATCATACCACCAAACCCGGCCGCAATCCACGACTCATGCGATTGTCCCAACGGCGATCGCATCCGACCGATGCCCGTCCGATCCCGCCGGAAGCGATCTTCTCCCTTGGGCAAACGGTAAAGATTGAGTTAATTCGGACCCTACGGATCCTGATAAATCCATAAGTTAGCATAATATCTCGTGCGGTCACCCCCCGCTACCGCCCCTTGAACAGGCTCCCGAGGATCCCCCGCACCAGCGCCTGCCCCTGCCGCGAATTGAGCTGCTTCACCGCCGCGCGGGCCAGCTCGTTCCCCAGCGACGGCTGCGCGCGGGCAGCCTTCGGCTCGTAGCGCCGGGCCGATTTCAGTTCCTTCTCCCGCGCCCCGGCCTCCGCCAGCATCTCCTCGGCCATCGCCGCCTCCTTCGCCGCCGCCTCGGCGCGCCCGCTGAGAATCTCCTGCGCCGACTCCCGGTCGACCGCCGTCTCGTAGCGCCCCGCCAGCGGCGAGGAGGCGATGGTCTCCGCCCGCTCCGCCGCCGTCACCGGCCCGATCCGCGACTCCGGCGGCCGGATCAGCGTGCGGCTGACCATCGCCGGCACGCCCTTCGCCTCCAAGAGCGACACCACCGCCTCGCCGGTGCCGCACTCGCGGATCGCGGTCTCGGTGTCGAACGCCGGGTTCGGCCGGAACGTCTCCGCCGCCTGCCGCAGCGCCTTGGCATCGCGCGGGGTGAACGCCCGCAGCGCATGCTGGATCCGGTTGCCGAGCTGCGACAGCACGTCCGAGGGCACGTCGTCCGGGTTCTGGGTAGAGAAATACACCCCCACCCCCTTCGACCGGATCAGCCGCACCACCTGCACCACCTTGTCGACCAGCGCCTTCGGCGACTCGTCGAACAAGAGGTGCGCCTCGTCGAAGAAGAACACCAGCTTCGGCCGGTCCGGATCGCCCACCTCGGGCAACTGCTCGAACAGCTCCGACATCAGCCACAGGAGGAACATCGCATAGAGCCGCGGCGAACCCATCAGCCGGTCCGACATCAGGACGTTGACCCGCCCCAAGCCGCCATCGACCGCCATCAGGTCGTCGAGGCTTCAACGCCGGCTCGCCGAGAAAATCCGCCGCCCCCTGGTTCTCGAGCACCAGCAGCGCCCGCTGGATCGCCCCGAGCGAGGCGGTGGCGATGTTGCCGTAGGTCCGCCCCACCTCCTTGGCGTTGTCCCCGAGCCAGACCAGCATCGCCTGCAGGTCCTTCAGGTCCAGGAGCGCCAGCCCCTGCTCGTCCGCCACCCGGAACGCGATGTTGAGCACCCCCTCCTGCGCCTCGGTGAGCTCCATCATCCGCGCCAGCAGCAGCGGCCCCATGTCGGTGACCGTGGTGCGCACCGGATGCCCCTCGGCGCCGAACAGGTCCCAGAACACCACCGGATAGCCGCGATAGGCGAAGTCCGCGAACCCGATCTGCCCCGCCCGCTTGGTCAGCGCCTCGTGCGCCTTGCCGGCCGGATCGCCCGGCCGCGACAGCCCCGACACGTCGCCCTTCACGTCCTGCACGAACACCGGCACCCCGGCGGCCGAGAACCCTTCGGCCAGGATCTGCAACGTCACCGTCTTGCCGGTTCCGGTCGCCCCGGTGATCAGCCCGTGCCTGTTTCCGTAGCGCAGCAACAGATCGCGCGCCTCGGCGTAGCCCTCGCCGCCCCCGCCCACCAGGATTCCGTCGTCGGCCATCGCACGCTCCCCGGAAATAACGTTTGTTTAAAATCTGATGTTAACCATCGTCCCCTAGGGTGACAATCCGTGTCCCGACCGCCTGATGGGTCTTCGGAACGCGTCTTTTCCTCGCTGTTGCGACTGGCCGGGGGGCTCACACCTCCCGGCTTTTTTTCGCGGCAACTGACGAACGCTTTCCCTCCCCGCCTGTCGACACGGTCGCTTGCGATTGTGAGCGGCGACGCTAGCTGATACCAACGTACGTTCGTCGCCAGGGGGAGCAAAACATCATGG
The DNA here is from genome assembly GCA_963773555.1 of uncultured Alphaproteobacteria bacterium. Classification (GTDB taxonomy): domain Bacteria; phylum Pseudomonadota; class Alphaproteobacteria; order Rhodobacterales; family Rhodobacteraceae; genus Amaricoccus. The sequence continues at coordinate 30,181 of CAVZCB010000032.1, read as the reverse complement.
GCTGCTGCACCGAGAAGCTCGACACCGGGAAGCTCGATGTCGTCTGGGAGCGCAAGGCGAGTTCGCGGCTCGACAGGCGCGGTCTGCTGAAAGGCTCGGCGGGCCTCGCGGGCCTCGCGTTCGCCGCCGGCGCGACGGGGGCGAAGGCTCAGGGTCTCGAGAGCGTCAAGCTCGCGTTCTGCAGCCAGCTGCTGTGCGTGACGCCCTACGAGTTCACCCGCGCCCAGGGCTTTTTCGAGGAAGAGGGGCTGTCGGTCGAGCTGGTCTACACCCGCGGCGGCAACGCGGCGATGCAGGCGATGGTCGGCGGCGCGGTGGACTATGCCGCGACCTCGTTCGACGTGGCGCTGCAGGCGTTCGCCAACGGCGCGGAGATCCGCCGCTTCGCCACCACCGGGCGGCTGCCGCTGTTCGCGCTGGCGGTGGCGCCGGGCGAGGTGGACGCGATCGCGGGTCTGAAGGACCTGGAAGGCAAGACCGTCGGGGTGTCGGCGCTCGGCAATGCCGATCACACCATGCTGCTCTACCTGCTGGTCGAGGCCGGCGCGGATCCCGCCAAGGTCGATTTCGCGGTGCTGGGCCCCAACCTGTTCGAGGCGCTGCGCCGGGGCCAGGTGGTGGCCGGCATGGTGCAGGAGCCGGCGCTGACGCTGATCGTCGAGGACGGCGGCAAGATCCTGTTCAACGCGATGAACATCGAGGATTCCACCAAGCTGCTTGGCGGGGCCTACGAGTTCATGGGCGTCGCCTACCGCACCGAGGAGCGCGAGGACCGGCTCGACCAGATGCAGCGGCTCGCCCGCGCGCTGCAGCGCGGGCTGCAGGCCCAGCGCACCGCGCCGATCCCCGAGATCCGCGAGTCGCTGCCGAGCGAGCTTCTGGTCGGTGGCGACGGCGAACGCTTCGACGAGATCATCGCGCGCTACCGGGACTCGCTCTATCCGGAGTCGGTGGCGATCGACGTGGCCGCCTGCCAGCGCGTGGTCGACGCCCTGAAGACCGGCGGGGTGCTGACGAGCGACATCGATCTCGGCAAGCTCCTCGACACCGGAGTCGTCACCGCGTGACATCGCCCGCGCCGTCCCGCAGTCCCGAGACGCCGCGGGAGGCGCCGGATCGTGCGCCGGGCGCACCTATGGTGCGGGTGCGCGATCTCCGGATGCGTTACGGCGAGGCCGAGGCGGTGATCGACGGGGTGTCGCTCGACGTGGCGGAAGGCGAGGTCGTCAGCCTGATCGGGCCGTCCGGATCGGGCAAGAGCACGGTGCTACGGGCGATCGCCGGGCTTCACGCGCCCGAGGGCGGGACGATCCAATTGTTCGTCGATCGAAGCGACATGGGCTTCCTGTTCCAGGACGACGCGCTGCTGCCGTGGCGCACTGCGCGCCAGAACGTGGGCCTCGGGCTGCGCCTGCGCGGGATGAGCAAGGCGGAGGCGCTGGCAGAAGCGGACGGGTGGCTCGCGCGGCTCGGGCTCGGCGGGCTCGAGGGACGCTATCCCCGCCAGCTTTCGGGCGGCCAGCGCAAGCGGGTGGCGCTGGCGCAGGTGCTGGCGCTGCGCCCGAAGCTGCTGCTGATGGACGAGCCGTTCGCCTCGCTCGACGCCATCGTGCGCCATCACGTGACCCAGGACCTGCTCGACTGGGTGGAGCGGGAGGGCATTGCCGTGCTGCTCGTCACCCACGATCTGGAGGAGGCGCAGGCGCTGTCCGACGTGGTGTGCCTGCTGTCGCGGGGGCCGCACGCCACGATCCGCAACCGCTACGAGGTGGCGATCCCGCGGCCGCGCGACCTGATCGGCGTGCGGGGGCACCCGAGCTTCGCGCCGCTGCTGAGCCGGGTCTGGCGCGACCTGTCCGAAGAGGTCGATGCGCCGGGAGCGCGGCCGTGACGGAGTGGCTGGAACGGCGCTGGGTGCGCCAGACGCTGGCGCTGGTGCTGCTCGTCGCGGTCTGGGAGGCGGCCAGCCGCGCCGGGCTGATCGATCCGTTCTACGCGCCGCCGCCGAGTGCGGTCGCGGTCACGCTCTACCAGCTGTTCGCCGGCGGCACGATCTGGGAGCACATCGCGGCGACGTTCTCCGCGGCGTTGCTCGGGCTCGCCGGCGGGCTGGTCCTCGGCGCGCTGCTCGGGTTCGCCGCGGCGATGGTGCGGCCGCTCGCCGACGTGTTCGAGCCGGTGATGATCCTGTTGAACGCGATTCCGCGGGTGATCCTGGCGCCGCTCTTCATCATCTGGTTCGGCATCGGCATCGGCTCCAAGGTGGCGCTGTCGCTGGTGCTGGTGACGGTGCTGGTGTTCTTCTCGGTCTACAGCGGCATCCGCGAGGTGGACGCGCGCCTGGTCGAGCGGGTCCAGACGCTCGGCGGCGGCCGGCGGGCGCTCCTGCGCGAGGTCTACATCCCCTCGGTGACGGCGTGGGTGATGGGAAGCCTCAAGGTCGCGGTCGGCTTCGCGTTCACCGGGGCGGTAGTGGGCGAGTTCGTCGCCTCGAGCCGGGGCCTGGGCTACCTGCTGTCCTTCGCGCAGAGCACCTACAACGCGTCGCAGACGCTGGCGCTGATCTTCATCATCATGGCCTTCGTGCTGGTGCTGTTCACGCTGGCCGGAAGGCTCGAGCGCTGGCTGCTGCACTGGCGCTACGCCTGAACCGAACAACCGGGGGAGAGAGACATGGGCGATCAGGATCACGCGGCGCTCGGTGCCGAACTCGCGGCGCTACTGCGGCTGGCGGTACCGCCGATCGGCATCGCGTTCCGCGACGAGGCGGAGACGCCGGGGGTGGCGCCGATCGGCGTCGCCCATCCCGCGCCGACCGAGGACGGGCGGACCGGGGCGGCGGCGGCGCCGTGCGTGTTCTGGTTTCTCGCACCCGAGCGGACATTCTCCACCGTCGCGGCCGATCACGCCAATTGCAGCGTCGGAAGCTACACCCACGGGTTCCGGACGCTGGCCGAGGTGGCGGACAAGGCCGACGTCGCGGCGCTGGTGCAGTCGGGCTGGGTCGGCGAGGCCGACTTCCCGCAGGTGCCGGCGGTGAAGGACAAGCCGGCGTCGATCGTCTACGGCCCGCTCGACGCGCTTCCCGTCGCGCCCGACATCGTGTTCCTGCGGCTCAACCCGAAGCAGGCGATGGTGCTCGACGACGCGCTCGGCGGCGTGCGGTTCGAGGGCAAGCCGCAGTGCCACGTGCTGGCGATCGCCAAGGACCAGGGTCAGCCCGCGATCAGCGTCGGCTGCATGCTGAGCCGGGTGCGCACCGGCATGGGCAACGGCGAGATGACCTGCGCGCTGCCGGCGGCGAAGCTCGCCGAGACCGTGGCCGCGCTCAAGGCCAACGCCGAGACCGAACGGATGGTGGCGGCATATGCCGCCGCGGACGCCGCGCGCTTCGGAGCGGTGTGAGGCGGGACGCCGCCCGGGCTTCGGCCCTGTCGGCGTCATGTGAAACCTAGAGCGGCCCCTCGACCAGGTTCACCGGCAGCTTCAGATACCGCACGCCGTTCGCCTCCGCCTCGGGGAACCTGCCGGCGCGGATGTTGGTCTGGATCGACGGCAGCAGCAGCAGCGGCGCGGCCAGCCCCGCGTCGCGCCCCTCGCGGAACGCCACGAACTCGTCCTCGCTGCGCCCGGCCAGATGCACGTTCCGCTTCTCCGCCGCGACCGTCGTCTCCCAGGCGAACTCCTCGCGCCCCGGCGCCTTGTAGTCGTGGCACATGAACAGCCGCGTCTCGTCCGGCAGCGCCAGCAGCCGCTGCATCGAGGCATAGAGCTTGCGCGCGTCGCCGCCGGGAAAATCCGCCCGCGCCGTGCCGTAGTCGGGCATGAACAGCGTATCGCCCACGAACACCGCGTCGCCGATCCGGTAGGCGATGTCCGCCGGCGTGTGCCCCGGCACGAACAGCACCTCGACCTCCAGCCCGCCGATCTTGAACCGCTCGCCGTCGGCGAACAGCCGGTCGAATTCCGAGCCGTCGCCGGAAATGTCGGTGAGGTTGAACACCGGCCGGAACAGCCGCTGCACGTCGCGGATATGCTCGCCGATCCCGACCTTCGCGCCGGTCTTCAGCTTCAGGTACGGCGCCGCCGACAGATGATCCGCATGGGCATGGGTCTCGAGGATCCAGTCGAGGCTCACCCCCTCCTCGGCCGCCGCCGCCAGGATGCGATCCGCCGACACCGTCGACGCCTTGCCCGAGCGGTGGTCGAAATCGAGCACCGGATCGACCGCCGCCCCGCGCAGGCTGTCCCGATCCCAGATCAGATAGCTGACGGTGTTGGTGGCTTCGTCGAAGAAGCCGCGAATGGCGAGACTTTCGTTGCGCGACATCCGATTTTCCCCCCTCTCAGATTCCGCCCACCATAGCACGAAAGCGCCGGCGGGCCGTCAGAGACCGCAATTCCGGGCCGGCCGCCGGAACGCCCTTCGCGCCGCCGCCACCCGCTCGCGCACCACGCACCCGGTGGCGTGATCGTTGATCATCCCCATCGCCTGCATGAAGGCATGAACCGTGGTCGGCCCGACGAACTTCCAGCCGAGCCGCTTCAGCTCCTTCGAGAGCGCGATCGACTGCGGCGAAGTCGCGGCCAGCTCCGGCGCCTCCGCCGCCTCCGGCTCGTAGCGCCAGAGGAACGCCGCCAGCGAGCCTTCGCGCTCGACCATCTCGCAGGCCCGGCGGGCATTGTTGATCACCGCCTCGATCTTGCCGCGATGCCGGATGATCCCCGCGTCCCCGAGCAGACGCTCCACGTCGCCCCCGTCGAAGCCCGCCACCCGCTCGAACGCGAATCCGTCGAACGCCGCCCGGAAGTTCTCGCGCTTGTTCAGGATCGTCCGCCAGCTCAAGCCCGACTGGAACCCCTCCAGGCACAGCTTCTCGAACAGCCGCCGGTCGTCGTCGACCGGAAACCCCCACTCGGTATCATGATAGGGAAAGAACTCCGGCACCGTGCCGCACCAGCCGCAGCGCGGCGCGCCGTCGGGGCCGGGAACCGTGGCGCTCACCCCGCCCTCACCGATCCACGTGCCCCAGGTCGCGCTCCGGCGCGAAGGCGTCCCGCACCGGGCTCTTCAGCGCCTTCACGTCGGGAAAGCCGCCGTCGCGCACCCGCTCCCAGACCAGCACATCGTCGACCCGGATCTCGAAGATCCCGCCGGTGCCGGGAACGAGCGTGACCGCGCCAAGCTCCTCGCCGAACGTCGAGAGCAGCTCCTCGCCATCCAGCCCGACCGCAGCAGCCAGTTGCACCGAGTGCAGTAGGCGATCGTCACGACGGGCTCGCCGGCCGTCTTCCTGTTGAAGACGTTCATCCCCGACCGCTCGAGCTATCCCGCCGCGACGGCGCCGGACGGCATATACCCGAGTAAAATAGATCTAAATACGCCTCCCATACGCTTTCCATACGCGCTCCATACCTGGCTTTCTACTCCGCCGCATCCCGGTAGCTCTCGACCGGCGGGCAGGAGCACACCAGGTTGCGGTCGCCCCAGGCATTGTCCACGCGGTTGACCGGCGCCCAGTACTTGTCGACCCGGAACGCCCCCGGCGGGAAGCACGCCTGCTCGCGGCTGTAGGGCCGATCCCAGTCGCCCACCAGATCCTCGACCGTATGCGGCGCCCGCTTCAGCGGATTGTTCTCCGCGTCCATCTCGCCCCGCTCCACCGCCGCCGCCTCCTCGGCGATGGCGAGCATCGCCGTGCAGAACCGGTCGAGCTCCGCCTTCGGCTCGCTCTCGGTCGGCTCCACCATCAGCGTGCCCGCAACCGGCCACGACATGGTCGGCGCGTGAAAGCCGCAGTCGATCAGCCGCTTTGCCACGTCATCGACGCTGACGCCCGCCCGCTCCTTCAGCGGCCGCGTGTCGAGGATGCACTCGTGCGCCACCCGGCCGTTCCGCGAATAGAGGATCGGATACGCGTCCCCGAGCCGCGCCGCGATGTAGTTGGCGTTCAGGATCGCGATCCGCGTCGCCTGCGTCAGCCCCGCGCCCCCCATCATCAGGCAGTAGGCCCAGGAGACGGTCAGCAGCGACGGCGAGCCGAAATCGGCGGCGCTCACCCGCCCCGCCCCGCCCGGCCGACCCGGCAGGAACGGCGCCAGGTGCGCTTTCACCCCGATCGGCCCCATACCAGGCCCGCCGCCGCCGTGCGGGATGCAGAAGGTCTTGTGCAGGTTCAGATGGCTCACGTCCGACCCGAAGTCCCCCGGCCGCGCCAGCCCGACCAGCGCGTTGAGGTTGGCGCCGTCGAGATAGACCTGGCCGCCGTGGGCGTGGGTGATCTCGCAGACCTCGCGCACGGTCGCCTCGAACACCCCGTGCGTCGAGGGATAGGTGATCATGCACGCGGCCAGCCGCGCGCCGTTGGCCTCCGCCTTGGCGCGGAAGTCGTCGACGTCGATGTCGCCGTTCTCCGCCGCCTTCACCACCACCACCTTCATCCCCGCCATCTGCGCGCTCGCGGGGTTGGTGCCGTGCGCCGAGGTCGGGATCAGGCATACGTCCCGGTGCGCCTCGCCCCGGGCCGCGTGATAGGCCCGGATCGTCAGCAGCCCGGCGTATTCGCCTTGCGCCCCCGAATTCGGCTGCATCGAGATCGCGTCATACCCGGTGATCGCGCAGAGCTTGGCCGTCAGATCGCCGATCAGCCCGGCATACCCTTCGGTCTGGTCGGCTGGCGCCAGCGGGTGGATGTCCGCGAACTCCGGCCACGACAGCGCCATCATCTCGGCGGTGGCGTTGAGCTTCATCGTGCACGACCCGAGCGGGATCATCGCCCGGTCGAGCGCCAAGATCCCGGTCGGCCAGCCGACGCATGTAGCGGGTCATCTCCGCCTCCGCCCGATTCATGTGAAAGATCGGGTGCGCCAGATAATCCGTTGTCCGGACCAGATTTTCCGGCAGGCGATACTCATGGTCCAGCGCCCGGTCCAGCATGTCGCCCCCGAACGCCCGCCAGACTCCTTGCGTATGCTCCCGCCGCGTCCGCTCGTCGAGCGAGATGCCGATCCGGTCGCTCCCGATCCGCCGCAGGTTGATCCCCTCCGCGAGCGCGGCCTTCAGGATGACCCCCTGCAAGCCGCCGACCTCGACGGTGATCGTGTCGAAGAACGCGCGCGGCTCCACCGCGAACCCGAGGCTCTCCAGCCCCTTGGCCAGCCGCACGGTCTTGCGGTGGATCCGCTGGGCGATCGCGCGCAGCCCCTCCGGCCCGTGGAACACCGCATACATCGAGGCCATCACCGCCAGCAGCGCCTGCGCGGTGCAGACGTTCGACGTGGCCTTCTCGCGGCGGATGTGCTGCTCGCGGGTCTGCAGGCTTAGCCGGTAGGCCCGGTTGCCGCGCGCGTCGATCGACACCCCGACGATCCGCCCGGGCATGGTGCGCTTCAACGCGTCGCGCACCGCCATGTAGGCGGCATGCGGCCCGCCGAACCCGAGCGGCACGCCGAACCGCTGGGTCGAGCCCACAGCGATGTCCGCCCCCATCTCCCCGGGCGGCTTCAGGAGCGTCAGCGCCAGCGGATCGGCCGCCACGCAGGCCAGCGCCCCCGCGCCATGCAGCGCCGCGATCGGCGGACCGAAGTCGCGCACGTCGCCATAGGTGCCCGGATACTGGAAGATCGCCCCGAACACCGCCGCCGCATCCAGATCGGCGAACGGATCGCCCACCATCACCTCCCAGCCGAACGGCTCGGCGCGGGTGCGGATCACCTCGATGGTCTGCGGGTGGCAGTCCTGGTCGACGAAGAACGCGGTCGCCTTCGATTTCGCCCCGCGCTGGCAGAGCGCCATCGCCTCGGCCGCCGCCGTCGCCTCGTCGAGCAGCGAGGCGTTGGCGACGTCGAGCCCGGTCAGATCGCAGACCATGGTCTGGAAGTTCAGGAGCGCCTCCAGCCGCCCCTGGCTGATTTCCGGCTGATACGGGGTGTACGCGGTATACCAGGCCGGATTCTCCAGGATGTTTCGCTGGATGACCGGTGGCGTTACCGTCCCGTAGTAGCCCTGCCCGATCATCGAGGTCAGCACCCGGTTCCGGCCTGCCACCTGCCGCAGCCGATGCAGCGCCGCCTGCTCCGACAGCGCCGGCCCCCAGTCGAGCGCCCCGGCCTGCCGGATCGCCTTCGGCACCGTCTCATCGATCAGCGCGTCGAGCGAAGGCGCCCCGATCGTCGCCAGCATCGCCGCGATCTCCGCAGGGCTCGGCCCGATATGGCGCCGATTGGCGAAAGTCGTAGGGGTGGTATTCCGATTCCTGAAAGATCATGGCCTGTTCGCTGCCGATACGGGATCGTCGGCACTATGGGCGCATCCGGCGGGCCGGGGCAAGGCCGGCTCCCGGCCTCCGCTGCAGAACGTGTGCAGCGGTGCCTCGGGCCTCAGGCGATGTAGGCGCGGTAGGCTTCCTCGTCCATCAGCCCGTCGAGTTCGGAGGGCTCCGCCAGCGTCATCTTGAAGAACCAGCCGTCCTCCATCGGATCCTCGTTGACCAGCGCCGGATTCTCCACGATCGCCGCGTTCACCTCGGTGATCTGGCCGTCGAGCGGGGCGGTGATGTCGCTCGCGGCCTTCACCGACTCGATCGTCACCACGTCGTCGCCCTTGACCACCGTCCGCCCCTCGTCGGGCAGCTCGATGAAGACCAGGTCGCCGAGCTGCTCGGTGGCGTGCTCGGTGATCCCGACGATCACCTCGTCGCCGTCCTGCTTCAGCCACTCGTGCTCCTCGGTGTATCTCAGCATCGCCGTTCTCCGTCGCTCAGGCCCGCTTGTAGCCGCTCTTCACGAACGGCATTTTCGCCACTGTTACAGGCTGCATTTTCCCGCGCAAGCGCCCCAGAAGCCGCGTCCCCGGCGCCGCCTGCGCGATCGGCACGTAGCCCATGGCGCAGGCCGCGTCGAGGCTCGGCCCGAACCCGCCCGACGTGATCCGGCCCTCCGGCTCGCCCGCCGTCCTGCGATGAACAGCTCGGTCCCCTCGCGCATCGGCGCGCGCCCCTCCGGCAGCAGCCCGACCCGGCGCCGGGACGCGCCTTCGACGATCTGCCGCAGGATGATCTCGTCGCCGGGAAACCCGCCGGCCCGGCCGCCGCCGCTGCGGCGCACCGGCTGGATCGCCCACTCCAGCGCCGCCTCGACCGGCGTGGTGGTCTCGTCGATGTCGTGCCCGTAGAGGCACAAGCCCGCCTCCAGCCGCAGCGAATCGCGCGCCCCGAGCCCGATCGGCGCCACCCCCTCCATCTCCAGCAACCGCCCGGCGAAATCGGCGGCATGCCGGGCCTCCAGCGAGATCTCGAACCCGTCCTCGCCGGTGTAGCCCGAGCGCGAGACCACCGCCGGCATCCCCTGGAAGTCGATGGCGCGCACATCCATGAACCGCATGGCCGCGACGTCGGGATGCAGCTCCGCCAGCACCGCCGCCGCCGTCGGCCCCTGCAACGCCAGCAGCCCCCGCTCCAGCGGCTCGACCTCGCACACCGACCCGAGCGCGTCCTGCAGGTGCGCCAGGTCGTCCTCCTTGCGCGCCGCGTTGACCACCAGCAGCAGATGATCGCCGCGATTGGCGAACATCAGATCGTCGAGTATCCCCCCGGCGTCATTGGTGAACAGCCCGTAGCGCTGCCGCCCCGCCGCCAGCCCGGCGACGTCCATCGGCACCAGCCCCTCGAGCGCCGCCGCCACGCCGGCGAGATCGCCGCCGCGCGGGCGCAGCGCGACCTGCCCCATGTGGCTCACGTCGAACAGCCCGGCCGCGGCCCGGGTATGCAGATGTTCCTTCAGCACCCCCATCGGGTACTGCACCGGCATCTCGTAGCCGGCGAATTCCACCATGCGCGCCCCGAGGCTCTCGTGCAGCGCGTGCAGCGGCGTCGTCTTCAGATCGGTCACGGGGGGCCCCTCCGGTCGCGGCCCGGGCATGCGGGCCCGCGAAAGCCGAAGTGTAGAAAGCGCCCTGCGCGATCGCAAGCGCCTGCAGGGGCCGGCGACGGTCCGGCGCAGCCGGGGTTCTTCTGGCATCCCGCCAGGCCTTCAAATAGGCTCCCGCGCAGCGGCGAACGCCGGTAAGGCAAGCTCGGGAGCCGAAACATGGACATCAGACTGGACGGCCGCCGCGCGCTGGTGACGGGCGCCAATTCCGGGATCGGCAAGGCGATCGCGCTGGCGCTCGGCGCGTCCGGCGCCCGCGTCGCCATCAACTACGTGACCAACCCCGACGCCGCCGAGGCGGTCGCGACCACCCTTCGCGACGCCGGCGGCGAGGCGCTGACGATCCATGCGGACGTCTCGAACCCAGCGGACGTGACCGCGATGTTCGGGCAACTCGACGCCGCCTGGGGCGGCATCGACATCCTCGTCAACAACGCCGGCGTCGACGGCAGGCCGCAGCTGAGCTGGGACGGCGATCCCGACACCTGGCGCCGGGTGATCGAGATCAACCTCTTCGGCACCTATCTCTGCGCCCGCGATGCGCTCCACCGCATGGTGCCGCAGAAAGGCGGCGTCATCCTCAACATGAGTTCGGTGCACGAGCTCATCGCCTGGTCCGGCTACAGCGCCTACGCCGCGTCCAAGGCCGGCGTGTCGATGCTGTCGAAGACCCTGGCGCAGGAGGCCGCGCCGCACGGCGTGCGGGTCCTCGCGCTCGCGCCCGGCGCGATCCAGACCGACATCAACCGCAGCGTCTGGGAAGACCCGGTGATGCTGAAGGATCTCCAGAACAAGATCCCGCTCGCCCGCATGGGCCAGGTCGAGGAGGTCGCCCGCATGGCCGTCGTGCTGCTCTCCGACGTGGCGAGCTACGCCACTGGAACCACGGTGTTCGTCGACGGCGGCATGCTCGACTACCCGGACTTCGCCAGGGGCGGCTGACCGCGCCGAAGCCCGCCTCAGGCCGCGTCCGTCTCCTCTTCGGGCTCGGACAACTGCCGCGTCCACATCCGCGCGTAGCGCCCGCCGGAGGCGAGCAGCGCTTCATGCGTGCCCTGCTCGGCGATGCGGCCGTGCTCCAGCACCACGATCCGATCGGCGTCCACCACCGTCGAGAGCCGGTGGGCGATGACGATCACGCTGCGCCCCGCCTCCACCGCCTTCAGGCTGTCCTGAATTCCCCGCTCGGTCTCGCTGTCGAGCGCGCTGGTCGCCTCGTCGAGCAGCAGGATCGGCGGATCCTTCAGGAGCGTCCGCGCGATCCCCACCCGCTGCTTCTCGCCCCCCGACAGCTTCAAGCCCCGCTCGCCGACCGTCGTCTCGTAGCCCTGCGGCAACCCGCGGATGAAGTCGTGGATCTGCGCCGCCCGCGCCGCCGCCTCGACCTCCGCGCGGCTCGCCCCGGGGCGTCCATAGGCGATGTTGTAGAGAATGGTGTCGTTGAACAACACCGTGTCCTGCGGCACCATGCCGATCTGCGCCCGCAGGCTCTCCTGCGTCACGTCCCGCAGATCCTGCCCGTCGATCAGCACCGCGCCGTCCGTGACGTCGTAGAACCGGAACAGCAGACGCCCGATCGTCGACTTGCCCGACCCGGACGGCCCGACCACCGCCACGGTCTGCCCCGGCTCCACCGTCAGCGTCAGCCCGCGCAGGATCGACCGCTCGGTATCGTAGGCGAAACCGACGTCGCGGAACTCGATCCGCCCCTTCGAAACGCGCAGCGGCCGGGCGCCGGGCCGATCCTCGACCTCCGCCGGCTGCTCGAGCAGATCGAACATCGCCGCCATGTCCACGAGGCTCTGGCGGATCTCGCGATAGACCGTGCCGAGAAAGTTCAGCGGCATCATGATCTGGATCATGTAGGCGTTGACCATGACGAAATCGCCCACGGTGTACTTGCCCGCCTCGACGCCCAGCGCCGCCATCGCCATCACCACCACCAGCCCGACGGTTATCAGCAACGTCTGTCCGGCGTTGAGCCAGCTGAGGCTGACCGCCGTCTGCACCGCCGCTTCCTCGTAGCCCTGCATCGAGTCGTCGTAGCGCCCGGCCTCGCGCCCCTCGGCGTTGAAGTACTTCACCGTCTCGAAGTTGAGCAGGCTGTCGATCGCCTTCTGGTTCGCGTCGGTGTCGCGCTCGTTCATCCGCCGGCGTATCTCGACCCGCCACTCGGTGACCTTGAAGGTGAACCAGACATAGAGCCAGATCGTCACCGCCACCACGACGAGGTACCAGACGTCGAACACGAAGAACAGGATCGCGCCGACCAGCACCAGTTCGAGGACCAGCGGAAAGATCGAGAACAGCAGGAACCGCAGCAGGAAATCCACGCCCTTGACGCCGCGCTCGATGATCCGGCTGAGCCCGCCGGTCCGGCGGGTGATGTGATAGCGCAGGCTGAGCGCGTGGATGTGCCGGAACGTCTCGAGCGCCAGCCGCCGCAGCGCCCGCTGCCCGACGCTGGCGAAGACGCCGTCGCGCAGCTGGGTGAGCCCGACGCCGGCGAGCCGCATCAGCCCGTAGAACACCGTCAGCGCCACCGGCCCGGCGGCGACGAGGAACCCGACCCGCGCGGCCGGATCCCCCGGCGCCAGCGCATCCACTGCTGCCTTGAAGAAGAACGGCGTCACCACGGTCGCGAGCTTGGCTGCGAGGAGCGCCAGCATCGCCAGCACCACGCGCCGGCGCACCGCCGGCTCGCCCTCCGGCCAGAGATAGGGCGCCACCCGGCGAACGGTCCGCCAGCCGCTGGCGCGGGAAGTCTCGGATACCTCGGTCATTGTCCCTACTCGGTCGCGCCGCTGGCCGGCAGGTTGAAGATCTGCCCCGGATAGATCAGGTTCGGATCCCGGATCAGTTCGCGGTTCGCGGTGTATATCTGGGTGTAGAACACGCCCGAACCATAGCGCTCCTGTGCCAGAGTCCAGAGATTGTTGCCCGGCTGCACGGTCACGGCCGCAGCGCCGGGCTCGACCGGCCCCGGCTGGCCCGGCCGCGGCCGCGGCGGCGCGGGAAAATCGCGCTGGAACGGGGTCTCCACCCGGCTCGCCACCCGGCCGCTGTCCGAGATCTGGTCGATCCTGAGCCGGTAGAGACCGCCCGCCACGTCGTCGAGGTCCATCCGCCAGCGCCCGTCCGCCGCGATCCGCACCTCCTGCGCGAAGTCGTCGTCGACATAGGCGCGCAGGTTCGCGCCCGCCGTGCCCGTGCCCGCCAGCGTCACCTGCCCGGTCGCGGTGTAGGAGATGCTGGCGAGCCGCACGGGCCGCGCCGCCGTCGGGTCGCCGGGCGGCGGCGGTATCTCCACCCCGTCGTCGCGCAGGATCGCGGTCACCGCCACCTCCGGCGCTTCCGGCGCGGCCGGGGTCGGTTCCTCGACCGCGGCTTCGCCGTCCGCCGGCGCCGCTGGCCCGGCCCCGATGTGAACCTCCGGCGGTGCGTCCGCGTCCGGGGCCACCGGGATCCGCCGCGACGGGTTTGGCCCCGCTTCCTCATCCGGCGCCTCCGGACCGTCGGCACGGGCCACCTCCACCGGCGCCGGTTCCGGCGCGCGCGGCAACAGCATCACCACGTCGGCCGACGTCTGCGCGTCGCCTTCCGGCGGCTCCGCGACCAGCGTCAGCGCCCGCGGCGCCGACGACGGCTCGACGTTGAAGATGGCGACGAAGTTGCCGTCGGCGTCCGCCCGGGCTTCGGCGAGCGGCGCGGCGTCGGCATAGATCGTGACCCTGGAGCCGGGCTCGGCGGTGCCGGCCACCGCGGCCGAGCCGTCGGGCTCGACCCGCACCAGATCGAACGCCGGCGCAGTTCTCGAAGGTTCCGACGGCGGCTCCGACGCGACCGCACCTTCCTCTCCCGGTCCGGCCGACGACGCAGACGCGCCGGCCCGGGACGCCGCGGCCACCTCGGTGCCGGCCGCACCCTCGCCCGCCCCGGGTGTCCCGGCCGTCGTTGCCGACGTCGCCTCGGCCCCGGCCGCGGTCGCCTCGCCCTGCCCCGATGCCGGCGCGGACGCGCCGCCGGGTGGAGCCGCGCCCATCTCCGTTCCCGAAGCGGCCGCGTCCTCCGCCGGCGCCCGCTCGACTGTTCCCGTGCGGTAGGCCGCGAAGGTCAAAGACGCCGTTGCCGCGCCGACAAGCGCGACCGCCAACACCCTGCGTGCTGCGGGGCTCGGGTTCAGCATCGGCCCCTTTCTTCCCGGGCAGCCTGCCCCGGGACTCGCCGCCCGCGCGGCAACCTGCTAGCTCATAGAGTGCCACAAAACGTGCCACGCCGCAATTTTATAGAGAGATCAGGAGCCTGTCCATGCGTGTTGCCCCGGGAAGATCGGTATGCGTGTTCTGCGGATCGCGTCAGGGCAGCGATCCCGCCTACGCCGAGGCCGCCACCGAGCTCGGCGACGCCCTGGCCCGCGCCGGCCTGCGGCTGGTCTACGGCGCCGGCGACGTCGGGCTTATGGGCGCCGTGGCGCGGGCGGCGATCAAGGCCGGCGGCGAAACCCTCGGCGTCGTGCCCTCCCATCTCGTGCGCGCCGAACAGAGCCGGCGCGATCTCGCGCACCTCGTGGTCACCGAGACGATGCACGAGCGCAAGAAGGTGATGTTCATGAACGCCGATGCCATCGTGACCCTGCCCGGCGGCCCCGGCAGCCTCGACGAACTGTTCGAGGTGTTGACCTGGCGCCAGCTCGGCCTGCACGAGAAGCCGGTTATCCTGCTCAACGTCCATGGCTTCTGGGATCCGCTGATCGCACTCGTCGACCATCTCGTCGCCCGCGACTTCGCCGAGCCGGCCTTCCGGGCGAGCATCGAGACCGCGGACACCGTGGCCGAGGTGCTCGAGCGGCTGGACGGTCGCCTCGCCTGAGCTCGCGCCGGCCCCGAGAAGGAGGCACCCGATGGAGACCTTCGAAGGCGGCTGTGACTGTGGCGCCCTGCGCTACCGGCTCGAAAGCGCGCCGCTCTTCGTCCACTGCTGCCATTGCCGCTGGTGCCAGCGCGAGACCGGCTCCGCCTTCGTCCTCAACGCGCTGATCGAGGCCGACCGCGTCACGCCGCTCGCCGGCACCCCCGACATCGTCCCCACCCCCAGCGAAAGCGGCAAGGGCCAGCGGATCGCCCGCTGCCCCTCCTGCCGCATCGCGCTCTGGAGCACCTATGCCGGCGCTGGCGAGCTGTTCCGCTTCGTGCGCACCGGCACCCTCGACGATCCCGACCGCTTCCCCCCCGACATCCATATCTTCACCGCCAGCAAGCAGCCCTGGGTGATCCTGCCCGAGTGTGTCCCGGCGATGCCGGAATATTACCGCCGCTCTGTCCACTGGCCACCGGAGGCGCTTGCCCGCCGCGAAGCGGCGCTCGCGCACGCCAGTTCCGCGCCACCGCGATGAGCCGCCCGGACGTCCTCTTCCCGCTCTTCGCCGAGCTCACCGCGCTCGACGGGGTCGGCCCGAAGACCGAGAAGCTGCTCGCCAGGCTCGAGATCGCCCACCCTGTCGATCTGCTCCTTACCCTGCCGACCGGCGGCGTCGACCGCACCCTGCGCCCCTCGATCCGCGGCGCCCACTTCCCCGAGACCGTCACCGTCGAGGTCGAGATCGGCCTGCACCAGCCCGGCGCCACCCGCACCCGCCCCTATCGCATCCACGTCCGCGACGCGCTGACCGAGTTCCAGCTCGTGTTCTTCCACCCCCGCGCCGACTGGCTGCGCACGACGCTCCCGAGCGGCCAGCGGCGCATCGTCTCCGGCCGCGTCGAGCTGTTCGACGGCATCGCCCAGATGGTCCACCCCGACCACATCCTGCGCACCGGCGAGGCCGAGGCGCTCCCGGCCTTCGAGCCGGTCTATCCGCTGACTCAGGGCCTCACCCTCAAGACGATGAACCGCGCCGTGCAGTCCGCCCTCGAGCGCGTCAGGCCGCTGCCCGAATGGATCGAACCGAGCCTGAAGCGCCAGCGGCGCTGGCCCGACTGGCACGCCGCCCTCGCCGCCGCCCATGCCCCCGCCGGCCCGCCCGATCTCGTGCCCTCGTCCTCGGCCCGCGAGCGCCTCGCCTACGACGAGCTGCTCTCCCACGCGCTGACCCTCGCCATCGCCCGCGCCCGGATGAAACGCGCCAGGGGCGTCTCCACCCGCGGCGACGGCCGGCTGCGCGCCAGGGTCGTCGCCGCACTGCCGCACAGGCTCACCGCCGCGCAGGAGCGCTGCGTCGCCGAGATCACCGCCGACATGGCCTCCGGGCAGCGGATGAACCGCCTGCTCCAGGGCGACGTCGGCGCCGGCAAGACCCTCGTCGCGCTCCTCGCCATGCTCGCCGCCGTCGAGGCCGGCGGCCAGGCCGCGCTGATGGCCCCGACCGAGATCCTCGCGCGCCAGCACCTCCTGTCGCTTGCACCCCTTGCCGACGCCGCCGGCGTGCGCCTCGGCATCCTCACCGGCCGCGACAAGGGCGCCCGAGCGCGCCGCCCGGCTCGCCGCCCTCGCCTCGGGCGAGACCCGGCTCCTCGTCGGGACCCACGCGCTGTTCCAGAAGGACGTCGCGTTCCACGACCTCCGCCTCGCCGTCGTCGACGAGCAGCACCGCTTCGGGGTCCGCCAGCGCATGGACCTCGGCGCCAAGGGCGAGGCCGCCGACATCCTGGTGATGACCGCCACCCCGATCCCGCGCAGCCTGACGCTGGCGCAGTACGGCGACATGGACCTCTCGATCCTCGACGAGAAACCCCCGGGCCGCCAGCCGGTCGAGACCGCCCTCGTCTCCACCGCCCGCACCGACGCGGTGATCGAGCGCCTGCGCCGCGCCATCGCCGACGGCGCCCAGGCCTACTGGGTCTGCCCGCTGGTCGGCGAGAGCGAGACCGCCGAGATGACCGCCGCCGAGGACCGCTTCGCCGCGCTCACCCTCGCCCTCGGCCCCGGCGTCGCCGGCCTCGTCCACGGCCAGATGCCGCCCGCCCGCAAGGACGCCGCGATGGCCGACTTCGTGGCCGGCCGCACCCGCCTGCTGGTCGCCACCACCGTGATCGAGGTCGGCGTCAACGTCCCCAACGCCACGATCATGGTGATCGAGGGTGCCCAGGCCTTCGGCCTCGCCCAGCTCCACCAGCTCCGCGGCCGCGTCGGGCGCGGCGCCGCCCACTCGACCTGCCTTCTGCTCTACGACCCTCCGCTCGGCGAAACCGCGCGCGCCCGGCTCGAGGTCATGCGCGGCACCGAGGACGGCTTCGCCATCGCCGAGGAGGATTTGCGCCTGCGCGGTGCCGGCGACCTGCTCGGCGTCCAGCAATCGGGCCTGCCCCGCTTCCGCGTCGCCGACATCGAGACCCAGCCCGAGCTGCTGCGCATGGCCCAGGACGATTCGCGCCTGCTGCTCTCCCAGGACCCGGACCTCACCTCGGCCCGCGGTCAGGCCGCGCGCACGCTCCTCTACCTGATGGAGCGCGACAAGGCGATCCGAATGCTCTCCGTGGGTTAGCCCCAACTCCTCGCGTGTTCCGTCTTCGTTCCCGTCGATCCTTGACTCAGGGTTAAGATTATGAGAACAATAAACGAACAAATCACGCTTGTTGAGGGAACGAGACCATGCTTGCATCGACCCGCTACATTCTCCGCGCCCATCCCGACGCACTCCTGCGCGAGGCGCTCGGCCTTGCCGGCGTCTGCGTCGCCATCGTCGCGGCCCTCTACCTGCCGATTCTCGCCTGACACCTGACGACCTGCCCGCGGTGCGTCCTCGCGGATCACTGCCGTCCGCCGGTTCCTGTCCATCGGCCGACGCACCGCCACCTGATCGCCGCGCTCGTCGCGGCGATTTTTTTGCGGCGATCATATCTCCAGTCGGAGATGCGGAGCACCGTCGGAAGTGCACTCGCGCGACGTACCCTCAGGGCCGACCACACCCCTGACCCGTTTGCGAAAGTTCGAAAAGCTCTCGAAACTCACCACATCCACGGCTTCATCCAGATCGAGAACCAGGCGGAACCACCCCGGACGCAGCATCTCGACCGCCACCACCGTAGCCTCGAAGGGTTGCGAAAGGTAGGCCCCCCGAACCCGCCCGCCGGGCCTCCACCCGTCCGGCGGACGGTTGCCGATGGCGGCATGAAACGTGTTCCAGTCCCGAAACCCGTGTTGATGCGCCACCAGTTCGAGCGCCCTGGCATGACCGATCTCGGTCCCCTGGTCGCCGAGCGCCGCGCGAATGCGCCTTGCCTGGTCCTTCGCCTCGGCGGTGGTCGGCAGACGGCTCATCGCGCTTCCCCCGTGGTGGCGGCAGACAGGCCCCAGCGGCGCGATCGTCGTCGCCCCGTCCGGACCAGAACGCAGACCGTCAGCGCCAGCAGCATCAATTCGGCTAGCGGACCCGCACGCCAGATACCCGCCTCGCCGATCGTCGCCGACAGGATGAGTGTCAACGGCATCGCGAAGAGATACGGTTTCGACAGTCCCAGCAGGGCCGCCCGACCGGCATCGCCGATCGCCTGGAAGTACCCTGCGACCATCATCAGCGGACCGGTGGCAAGAAACATCGCCACCATGACCGGCAGAATGCGCGCCACCTCGCCGATCACGGCAGGATCCGACACGAAGGCCCGCCCGATCCGCGCCGCAAACACGGACATCGCGACCTGAATTGTCCCGCAATAGACGAAGGCCACCGCAACCGCGAATTTCACGCTCCGGTTCGACCGCCGCCACAGCCCCGCGCCGTAATTGTTGCCGGTGATTGTCTGCATCGCCTGCGAAAGACCCAGCAGCGGCAGAAACGCAAAGGTCATCACCCGCGTGATGATCCCGTAGGCGGAGACCGTGCTTTCATATGTCGGGCTGTCGACGAGCTGCAGCGCCACCATGACGGCGGCGGAACCGAGCGCGATACCGATGAAGTTCAGGCTTTGCGGCGCGCCGAGGGCCAGAATGCGGCTCCAGGTAACCTTCGAACCATGTTCGAGAATTGCCGACGGACGCAGCACGGTCGCGCCACGAACCCGGAACGCCACGATGATGCCCAGGGCCAGCGACTGCGCCAGCGCCGTGCCCAGGGCCGACCCGGCCACCCCCATTTCGAGGCACGCGATGAGCAGGTAGTTGAACCCGATGTTCGCGAGCGAGACCAGCAGGCTCATCGCCGCCATGAAGACCACCCGGCCCTCGTTGCGCAGGGCATCGACGTTGACCGACAGCACGAACAGCAGCGGCGACGACATCACCGTGATCCGTAGATAGACCAACCCCATCCGCGCCAGGTCGTCGGAGCCACCCGCTGCCAGATGCGCGATCTGCCGCCCGACGAGCAGGAACAGTACGACCAGTGCGCCGCCGACGACGAGCGCCAGCCCGTGCGCCCCTGCGAACACCGCCCGAGCTTCGGCCACGCGATTGCCACCCAGATGCCGCGCCAGAAGGCTCGACATGCCCGATGAGACGAGCGTCGAGAGCGCAACGATCATCATGTAGACGGGAAACATCAGCGTCACCGCTGCCAAAGCATCCGGGCCGACATAAAAGCCGAGGAACAGCGCGTCGGCGACCGTCAGCAGCCCGTTCATCCCCATCACGAAGATGATCGGCAGTGCGGTCCTGAAATAGACGGACGCCAGACGTCCATCCAGAAACGTATTGGTCGAGATCGCGGACATGGCCCCGTAACCCTCGTGCAAGGATCGCGCAAATGAAGGACGGGTACCCGCGTTGCCATCCGCGCGACGTGCGTGGAGGACTACAAAGACAGTCTGATGCGGAACTTCACCACGACGGAACGTCAGCGGGTGGCAGGCGTCAGCGGCCCTGCCGAGTCGCTAGCAGAACGACCCGCGTGCGTCAATCGCTTCCGAAGAGGGCGGGCGATCCCACTTGCCGGATGCCGGCCGGATACCGCGACCATGGGCCGCGCAGCACTGTCGCCGACGCCCGGGGAGAGAGTTACGACATCCCGGAGGTTAAGCCTCTCCCTAGGGCGCACGGTAAATGCAGAGTTAATTCAAGCACTCTGTATCCTTATAAATCAATATGTTAGCATAATATCACGCGTGGACACCCGTCGCCCACCAGATCGGGAACTGGAGGCGCGCGGCAATCGATCAGCCGGAACGACGCTCGAAGTGCCAGCCCCTTGTGAGACCCGGATCTGCGCCTGCCTTCCGCCTCAGGCGCCACCGTCCCGCAGCCACCGGACCTGCTTCGGCGTCAGGCTGATCTCCAGCGCCTGCAGACTGTCGTCGAGCTCGACCAGCCGGCGCGGCCCGATCAGCGGCACCACGGGAAAGGGCTGGGCCAGGCAATAGGCCAGCGCCACGTGGATCGGGCTCTTGCCCAACTTCTCCGCCAGCTCCACCGCCCGGTCGCGACGCCCGAAGTTCGCCTCCGAATACCAGACCCGCACCAGCTCGGCGTTGTCGAGCCTGTCGCGCCCGGCGGCCGGCGTGAAGAACCCCCGCCCCTGGCTCGACCAGGCGAAATTGATCACCTGCCGCTCCTCCAGCCAGTCCCGCCACGCATCGTCCGAGGCCGCGACGCATCCCGGCCAGACCGGATCGATCATCTCGGCCAGCGAGAAGTTGTTCGACAGCGCCGAAGGCCGCGCCTTGCCGGTCCGGTCGGCGTAGCCCACCGCGGCGTCGAACCGCCGCCGGGTCCAGTTCGAGCCGCCGAACGGCCCGCGGATCCGCCCCGCCCGCACCTCCGCGTCCATCGCATCGACGAACTCGTCCACCGGCACGTCGGGATTGTCGCGGTGCATGAAATAGACGTCGACGTGATCGGTCCCGAGCCGGTCCAGCGATTCCGAGAGCTGCGTTGCGATCACGTCCGGATAGGTCAGCGGCGAATGCGCGCCCTTGCCGATGATCACCACGTCGTCGCGGACCCCGCGCGCGGCGAGCCACTCCCCCAGCACCGCCTCGGTGCGGCCGCGGCCATACACCCAGGCGGTGTCGAGCACGTTGCCGCCCTTCTCGTAGAACGCATCGAGCAGGATCGATGCCGACCCGAAATCGGGAAAATCCTCGAACCCGAGCGCCACCGGCGAGACGGGCCTGTCGAGGCCCGGCAGCGCCCGGCGGGCAATCGTGTCCGCGCGGCGCTCGAGCGGCACGTTGCGCAGCGTGCGCGGCCGCGCCACGGCGCGTTCCAGGTCATAGACCAGCCCCGCGTCGGCCCGCCACTTGTCGAGCACCCGCATGTTGCCGAGCGAATCGTCCCAGCTCATGCCGGGCGCGGCGAACTCCTGCGCGCCCGCCCGGATCGCCGCCCCCGCGGCGTCGGCCTCGAAGGCATAGAGCCGGCGTTCCTCCGTCACCTCCACCGTGCGCGGCTCGCCCTCGCTCGGGATCACCTCGATGCGCCCGGTGCCGCCCTCCTTGCCGCCGGCGAACCAGAAGTCGGCGACCTCGATCCGGCCCGCGGTGCCGAGCACCCGCAGCACGTTGTCCTGCGCGAGCGAGACCGAGCACGACACCTCGGCCAGGATGCCGTTCGGAAACGTCAGCAGCGCCGCAGCCCATTCGTCGACCCCGGACTCGCCGAGGTGCGCGGCGCCGGCCACCTCGACGGGGTCGAGAAACGGCGCCCCCGCCGCCGCACCGGCGACCAGCCGCGCCATCGATACCGGATAGCAGCCGACGTCGAGTATACCGCCCCCCGCCAGCGCGTTGGCATAGAGCCGGTGCTCCGGATCGAACGCCGGCAGCGCAAAGCCGAAGCTCGACTTGATCGCCCGCACCTCGCCGATCGCGCCTTCCGCAATCAGTTCGACCAGCCGCGCCGTCTGCGGGTGCAGCCGGTACATGAACGCTTCGCCCATGAAGGTGCCCGCCCGCCTTGCGGCATGAAAGCTCGCGTCGGCCTCCCAGGCGGTCATCCCGATCGGCTTCTCCACCAGCGCGTGCTTGCCGGCCTCCGCCGCCTTGATCGCCCACTCGGTGTGCCAGGGGTGCGGCGTCGCGATGTAGACCGCATCGACCTTCGGATCGTCGAGCAGGGCCTGGTACCCGGCCACCACCCGCGCCCCCTCGAACGCCCCGGCGTAGTCGGCCCGCGACGGATCGCGCGCCGCGACCGCGACCAGCTTGCCGGTGCGCGACTGCTCCAGCCCCCGCGCAAACGCCCGCGCAATCGTCCCCGGCCCGATGATGCCCCACCGGACCCTGCCCTTCGTCGCCATCCCGCGCTCCCCCGTTTCGCTTCGTTGGGGGCAAGGCTTAAACCACCCAGCGGCGTTCGTCTCCAGCCTTGCCCGCACTCGACACCGTCGACAGGCTGCGGGCGATCACGCCTCGCTGCGGCTTGCCGCTCCGTCGAGCCGCACCTCCCGCCGCCCGGCGAGATCGGTCACGTACTGCCAAGCGACCCGGCCCGACCGCCCGCCGCGGGTCTGCGACCACTCGATGGCCTCGGCGCGGAGGTCCGCGTCGGAGATGTCGAGCCCGTAGGCATCGCAATACCCGCGGATCATGCCGAGAAAATTGTCCTGGTTGCAGGCGTGAAAGCCCAGCCACAGGCCGAAGCGGTCCGACAGCGACACCTTCTCCTCGGTGGCCTCCGACGGGTTCACCCCGGACTGCCGCTCGTTCTCGATCATGTCGCGCGGCATCAGGTGCCGCCGGTTCGAGGTGGCATAGAGCACCACGTTGTCCGGCCGCCCCTCGATCCCGCCGTCGAGCACCGCCTTCAGCGACTTGTAGTGGCTGTCGTCCTTGTCGAACGACAGATCGTCGCAGAACAGCAGGAACCGGCAGTCCGAGCCGCGCAGCAGCCCCAGCAACCGCCCGATCGAGGGCAGATCCTCGCGATGCAGCTCGATCAGCTTCAGCCCGCCCGGAACCTCGCGCGCGGCCTCGGCGTGCGCGGCCTTCACGAGGCTCGACTTGCCCATGCCGCGGGCACCCCACAGCAGAACGTTGTTCGCCGGATAGCCGCGGGCGAACTGCCGGGTGTTGGCGAGCAGCGTGTCACGGGCGCGGTCGATCCCGACCAGCAGCCCGATCTCCACTCGCGAGACCCGCGCCACCGGCTCCAGCCGGTCGGGGCCGGTCGCCCAGACGAAGGCGTCGGCGGCGGCCAGATCGGGCGCGGCCAGAGGCGGCGGGCTCAGGCGTTCGAGCGCGTCGGCGATACGCCCGAGCGGGTCCGGTCCGTCGCCATCCCTCACGTCTCGTCCTCGGTCGGCTCCACCCAGAGGCCCTGCGCCCGCAGGTCCGCCTCGCGCCGGCGCTCGACCATCTTCACCAGCAGGATCGAAATCTCGTAGAGCCCGTAGACCACGGTGAACAGCACCACCTGGCTCACCACGTCCGGCGGCGTGACGACGGCCGCGAGCGTCAGGATGCCGACGGCGGCGTACTTGCGCATGGTGCCGAGGCCGGCCGACGACACCAGCTCCACCTTGCCCATCAGCGTCAGCAGCACCGGCAGCTGGAAGCACAGGCCGAAGGCGATGATGAACTTCATCGTCAGCCCGAGATACTCGTTGATGGTGCCGAGATACTGGATCGTCACCTGCTCGCCCGGCTCCGGCGCCTGGGCCGTGGGGTCGCCGAGCCCGAACTGCTGGAAGCCGAGAAAGAAGTCGAACGCCATCGGCAGGATGATGTAGTAGGCGAACGCCGCGCCGATCAGGAACAGTGCCGGCGAGGCGAGCAGGAACGGCAGGAACGCCTGCTTCTCCTGACGGTAAAGCCCTGGGGCGACGAAGCGCCACATCTGGTAGCCGATGATCGGGAAGGCGATCACGAAGCCGCCGAACACCGAGATCCGCACCTGGGTCATGAAACCCTGCTGCAACCCGGTGAAGATCAGCTCCGGCTTCTGCCCCTGTTCCGCAAGCACGTGGGCAAGCGGGATGACGAGAAAGTTGAAGATCGATCCCGCGACGGTGAAGCAGGCCAGCATGCACACCGCGAACGCCAGCACCGAATAGATCAGCCGGTTGCGCAGTTCCGCGAGATGCTCGATCAGCGGCGCCGTCGAGTCGTCGATTTCGCTGTCCTTCATGGCTTCGAGGCGTCGGGCGCGGCGTCGGCCCGCGCCGTGTCGGCCGGAGCGGCCTCGCGCGGCGCCGCCTCGGCCGGAGCCTTGGTGGCCGGCGACTTCCTCGGCGAAGCGGCTTCGCCCGATGCCTTCTTCGGCGATGCCTTGCGCGGCGAAGCCGCCTTGGTCGCGGCCTTTCCCGCCGGAGCCGCCTCGGCTGGCGAACTCCCGGCCGGCGAATTCTCGGGCGCGGCGGTCTTGCCCGCCATCGCCGGCTGCGCCGTCGCGACGGGCATCTCGGCCTTGGCCTCGGACCCGGCCGGAACCGACGGCTTGTCGGCGGGCTTGGCCTCCCCGGCCTTCGGCTTTTCGCTCATCAGACCTTCGGCATACTTGCGCGCGCTGCCGGTCGGCGAATTCAGGTTCAGCCGGTTGAGGGCATTCAGGCTCTTGGAGGCCTCGCCGAGACCGCTCTCGTCGGCGGCCTGCTCCATCGAGCGCTGGAACTCGCGGGCCATGCCGCGCGCCTTGCCCATGAAGCGGCCGACCGTCCGGAACAGGCCGGGCAACTCCTTGGGGCCGACGACGATCAGCGCCACGATGGCGATGAGCATCAGCTCGGACCAGCCGATGTCGAACATGCTACGCGCTCGAACTCCTGGACGCGGGGCCGGTCAGGCCTTGTCCTTCTCCGGGGTGATGTCCTGCGCCTCGTCGGCGCGGGAGGCGTTCTCGATCTCGTCCGAGCCCTCCTTGATCCCGCGCTTGAAGCTGGTGATACCCTTGCCCACCTCGCCCATCAGCCCGGACACCTTGCCGCGGCCGAAGAGCACGAGCACGACGACCGCGATCAGGAGCAGGCCGGCGGGGCCGATGTTGTTCAGCATTTCATCTCTCCACATCCGGACGGGCCGCGCGCGCCGCGCCGCCCCTCCACTGCCGTTACATATGGCCTCGGAGGCACGCGCGCAAACCCCAAAACGGCGCGGGTCCGATCAATTCAGCGAGCCGCGTCCGGCAAGATCGGCTCCGGCCGACCGCCCGGCCGGGCCCTGCGTGACGTACGGGTCGGGAACCACCCGCTGCCGGCGGCAGGGGAACACGAAGCAGCGATCGCGGCGCAGCGACAGCCAGAGCGCGGTGCCCGCCCGCGGCAGGAACACCCCCGGGATCGTCGCCTTCAGCATCGAGCCGTCGTGATCCATCGCCATCTCGACGATCGACTGGTTGCCGATGAAGCGGGCGCGCACCACCCGGCCGCGCGCCGGCACCCCGTCCGCCTGCGTCGGCAGCGGCCCGGTGCCATTGCGGTCGAAGTCCATCTTCAGGTGCTGCGGCCGGATGATGATCTCCACGTCGGCGCGGTCGGCGAGCCCCGGGGTCAGGAACTGGCCGAACGGCGTGTCGGTGGCGAAGTTCTCCACCACGCCGTGGATCACGTTGATGTCGGAGAAGAACTGCGCCGCCTCGCGGTCGGCCGGATTGTTGTAGATGGTGTAGGGCGCCCCCTCCTGCACGATCCGCCCCTCGCGCATCAGCGCGATGCGGTCGGCCATCCGCATCGCCTCCTCCGGCTCGTGGGTGACGAGCAGCACCGCGGTCCCCTCCTCCTTCAGGATGTCGAGGGTCTCGTCGCGGATGCCGTCGCGCAGCCGGTTGTCGAGCCCGGAGAACGGCTCGTCCATCAGGAGGATCGGCGGCTGCGGCGCCAGCGCCCGGGCGAGCGCCACCCGCTGCTGCTCGCCGCCCGAAAGCTGGTGCGGGAACTTCGCTCCGTGTCGCGCCAGCCCCACCCGCTCCAGCAGCGCCCGCGCCCGCGCGCCCCGCGCCGCCCCCGGCCCGGTCAGCCCGAAGGCGACGTTGCGCTCGACGCTGAGGTGGGGAAACAGCGCGAAATCCTGGAACATCAGCCCGATCGACCGCCCTTCCGGCGGGACGTGCCGCTTCGCGTCCGAGACGACGCGGCCTCCGACCGCGACGCTCCCCGCGTCCTGCCGCTCGACGCCGGCGGCGATCCGGAGCAACGTCGACTTGCCGCAGCCCGACGGCCCGAGCAGGCAGGTCACCTCGCCCGCGCGCAACTCGAGCGACACCCCGCTCAGCACCGGAATGCCCGCGTAGCCGTGGCCGATGTCTCTCAGCGCCAGCCGGACCCCGTCCGGCGCCGCCGAACCGATGTCCTGCACGGGCCGCCCCCTTATCCGATCAAATCCATCGGGTATCAGTCAGATAACAAGCCAAAGCCGCCCTGACAAGGGAACCGGACCTCGGGCGGCGGGAGACGTCGAGCCCGGCCGACGCCGGGAAAGGGCGGCGCGGGCGGACCGGCGACGCCCGCGCCCGGCCGACGCGCCGCCACCCGCCCGCCTCCGCACGTCTGGAGACGCGCGGTCGCGCTTACCGCTGTCGACGCCTTGCAGCCGATGATCTGCTGGCACGCAACGCGTTCGCACCCTCAGTCAGAACGGCCGCGATCCGCTCCAGCGCCCAGTCGATCTCTTCCCGCTCGATCACCAGCGGCGGCGAGAAGCGGATGGTCTGCCCGTGGGTTTCCTTGGCGAGGATCCCCCGCTCGCGCAACCGCTCCACCACCGGCCGCGCCGGACCGGCCGCCGCGTGCAGCTCGACCGCCAGCATCAGGCCGCGCCCGCGCACCTCCCGCACCCGGTTCGACCGGATCGCCTCGAGCCCTGCCTTGAAATACCCGCCGAGCTCCGCCGACCGTTCGATCAGCCCCTCCTCGGTCAGCACCTTCAGCGACGCCCGCGCCACGGCACAGGCCAGCGGATTGCCCCCGAACGTCGAGCCGTGCTGCCCGGGCTGCAACACCCCGAGCACGTCCGAGTTCGACAGCACCGCCGACACCGGATAGAACCCGCCGCCCAGCGCCTTGCCGATCAGCGTAACGTCCGCCTCGATCCCCTCGTGCGCCTCCGCGAGCAGCTTGCCGGTCCGTCCGAGCCCGGTCTGGATCTCGTCGAGGATCAGCGTGATCCCGGCGTAGGTGCAGAGCTCCCGCACCCGCGCGAAATACCCCGCGGGCGGGATGATCACCCCGGCCTCGCCCTGGATCGGCTCGACCAGAAACGCCACGGTGTTCGCGGTGATCGCCGCCTCGAGCGCGTCCGCGTCCCCGAACGGCACCGACCGGAACCCCGGCACGAACGGCCCGAACCCGCCGCGCGCGTCCTCGTCGGTGGAAAACGACACCACCCCGAGCGTGCGCCCGTGGAAATTGTTCGAGCAGACGATGATCTCCGCCTGTTCCGGCGCCACGCCCTTCACCTCGTAGCCCCACTTGCGCACCGCCTTGATCGCGGTCTCCACCGCCTCGGCGCCCGAGTTCATCGGCAGCACCTTGTGCGAGTTGGTGAGCTGGGCCACCTCCTCGTAGAACGGCCCGAGCTGGTCGTTGCGGAACGCCCGGCTGGTCAGCGTCAGCCGCCCGGCCTGCTCGACCATCGCCGCGAGGATCCTCGGGATGGCAATGCCCCTGGTTCACCGCCGAATAGGCCGCGAGGCAGTCGAGATAGCGGTTGCCCTCGATGTCGGTCACCCACGACGCCCTCGCCCCGGGTCAGCACCACGTCGAGCGGCTGGTAGTTGTGGGCGCCGAGGCGCGTCTCGAGGTCGATCAGGCTTGCGCTGTCGAGCATGTCGTCTCCATGCATGGTCAGGCGGCCGGAACCGGGCCGGGGTTACGGTCGAGCACGGTCCGGCCGAACAGGCTCGCGACCAGCTCGGTGGCGGTGACGGCGGTCCGGCCGCGCTCGTCGAGGAAGGGGTTGAGCTCGACCACGTCGACCGACCCGACCAGCCCGGACTCGCAGAGCATCTCCATCACCAGATGCGCCTCGCGGTATGTCGCGCCGCCCGGCACCACCGTGCCGGTGCCCGGCGCCAGCCCCGGGTCGAGGAAGTCGACGTCGAAGCTCACGTGCAGCTGCACGCCCTTCGCCCGCCAGCGGTCGATCCGCCGCGCCATCAGCGCCGCGACGCCGCGCTCGTCGATCGCCCGCATGTCGACGGTATCGATGCCGTCGGCGATCAGCCGCGCCTTCTCCGCCGGATCGATCGACCGCGCGCCGAACACGTGGATGTTCTCCGCCGCCACCGCATGCAGCGGCCGGTCGCCGAGGATCGGCGCGAGCCCCGGATCGCCCGCCGCCATGGCGAGCGACATGCCGTGCAGGTTGCCGCTCGGGCTGGTCGCCGGCGTGTTGTAGTCGGCATGGGCGTCGAGCCAGAGCACCGCCAGCTCGCGCCCCGCCTCCGCGGCCCGGCGCGCGACGCCGCTGATCGTGCCCATCGACAGCGAATGGTCGCCGCCGAGAAACACCGGCACCCCGCCGTCCGCGGTCATCTCGTAGGCCGCGTCGTGCAGCGCGCGCACCCAGCCCGCGATCCTTGGCCAGGTGCCGGCAACGCCCGGCCAGTTCCGGCGCCATCGCCACGTCCACCGGGCCGGGCGCCGCCAGATCGCCGGCATCGCTCGACCCGATGCCCCAGATCGCCCAGAACCCGCTCGATCCCCGCTGTGCGCAGCGCGTCCGGTCCCATCACCGTGCCGCGCGTGGCGGCCCCGAGATCGAGGCCTCACGCCCAGCAGACGGAGATCGCAGATCATCCGGGTAGGATTGCGGGGCAAGTCGCGCCTGGTCCAGCACATCGTCTCCAATCACGGCATCTTCGGGGTTGCCCTTCAAATCTAGACTCGATGCGGCTGACGAAAAGCCATCATTCTGCTGAATCGAAGCCCCGGATGCGACAGTCTGCCAGCAAATCCTGACGAAGCGCCAATCATGATCCCGCTCGATGACCTCGACCGCCGCCTGATCGGCCTGCTGCGCGCCGACGCCCGCCTGCCGAACGCGACACTGGCCCGGCACCTCGGGGTCTCGCGCGGCACCGTGCAGAACCGGCTCGACCGGCTGACGGCGGGCGGCGTGCTGCTCGGCTACACCGTCCGGTTGAGCGGCGACGCGGGCGGCGCCGCGGTGCAGGCGGTGATGTCGATCGAGGTCCGTTCGGCCGACACCCGCGCCGTCGTCATGGCGCTGCGCCGGATGCCCGAGGTCGGCCGGGTCTGGTCCACCAACGGCCGCTGGGATCTGGTGGCCGAGATCAACACCACCGACCTCGCCGCTCTCGACCGGTCGCTGACCGCGATCCGGGGGCTTTCGCCGGTGGCCAACTCCGAGACCAGCATCCTGCTCGCCGAACTGAAGTAGCCGCAGGATCCGGGTTGAACCCGGCCGGAGACCGGCCGATGTTGCCGTTCGGCAGCGGAACCAGGGCCGGACGATGAACGAGCGCTACCTGATCTTCGCGACCGTCGCCGGCTTCTGCGGCATCGCCTGGACCGACGGCGGCATCGCCCGCTTCCAGCTTCCCTCCAGGGACGCGGCAGCGACCGAACGGCTGCTCCTCCGCCGGATCCCCGGCGCACGACCGGCCACCGCCCCGGAAGCGGTGGCCGGGGCGGTCGCCGCCGCGATGCGCTATTTCGCCGGCGAGCCGACAGACTTCGCTCATCTCACCCTCGACCTCGGCGATCAGGACCCGTTCTTCGCGCAGGTCTACGCGGCGGCACGGCAGGTCGGCTGGGGCCGGACCACCACCTACGGCGCCCTCGCCAGGGCGCTCGGCGCCGGACCGGAGGCCGCGCGCGACGTCGGCCAGGCGATGGCCCGCAATCCCGTGCCGCTGATCATCCCCTGCCACCGGGTGCTGGCGGCCGGCGGCAAGGTCGGCGGCTTCTCCGCGCCGGGCGGGGCGGCGGCCAAGCGCCGGATGCTGGCGCTCGAGGGCGCGGAGCTTGACCCGCCGGCCCCCGCGCAGCAAGCCTTCGCCTTCTGAGCCCGGAGGATCCGCGATGCCTGTCGGCTCCTGCCACTGCGGCGACATCGAGATCAGGGTGGCCGCACTGCCGCCCGACGTCACCGACTGCAACTGTTCGATCTGTCGCCGCTACGGCGTCCTCTCGGCCTACTTCGCGCCGTCCGAGGTGACTGTCACCGCGAAACACCCGACCGCCAGCTACATTCGAAGGCGGCACCCAGACCTTCCATCGCTGCGCGACCTGCGACTGCGTCACGCACTGGGCCAAATTCGACGGGAGCGCGATGCAGAGCCCCATCACCTCCCCAGGCGATGCCGAAGGTCTGGCCGAAGAAGGCGAAGACGGAACCGACCGGTGGTTCGGCGGGTCCGGTGGTCATCGGGACGCCGCGGGGCACCGGATCGCCGCTACCTCAGCGTGGAAGAAAGGGAAGGCGGGCGCGGC
>CAVZCB010000031.1:0-93666 GCA_963773555.1 uncultured Alphaproteobacteria bacterium | reverse complement strand
CCGAGCGCGGCCAGTACGACCTCGTCGCCGCAGTACGCGGCTACGTCGCCTACCTGCGCGATCTCGCGGTTCGGGCCCAGGCCGCGGTGCTCTTCCCCGCCCATGTGCCTGATGAGGATCTTCTGGCCGTCGCGGCGTACGCCGATGGCGGCCAGCACGGAGATGTTCATGGCCTTCCTGTCCAGCCGCGTGCGGATCACCGTGGCGTCGAGGATCAGACGGACGATGTCCTCCCCGGCGAGGCTGCGGCCGCACCACGCATTCCGGTCGACCTTCACCTTGCGCCACGCCCGGCTGACGACGTCCTTGCCGACCGCGCCCTGGAACAGGCCGAACAGCGCGCGCTTCACCGAGCCCGCGTGCTGGTCCCGGCCAGGCAGACCGCGGCGATCAGCGCCTCGGCCCGCTTCGTGAGCCGCTGATACCGCGGCAGCGCCTTCGACCGCCATTCGGTGATCCTGCCGTCCTCACCCTCGATACGCGCCCGTGGCACGCTGACGGTCTCAGGGCCGAAGGCGCCGACCAACGCGCGCTCGCGTCGCCCGTGGCGACAGCCCTGCCGTGCGCCGCCGCCGCGGCCGTATCTGATACGGCCGAGACAGGTGGCCAGCTCCTCGTCAAACGGGGCCTCGATGGTGGCGCGAACCGTCGCGCGCAGCCGGTCCTCGATCGGATCGCTCCCGGCCTCGCCCAGCAGTAGCGCAGGCATGGCGGTGTCTGTACTCATGGTCATGGCGTGATCTCCCTGGCGGTTGCCGCCGCCGGTTGGGTGGGTTTCAGGTCACCCGGAGATTACGCCGCCAATTTCCACCACTCGCGCGACACGACCAGGAAACCATGTTCGAGAGCCTCTTTCGGAGTGTCATCATCGGCGCCGGCTTTGGCGGCCGTGAAGTTGCCAAGAGACCCGGGCAAGGGCGGATAGCCACAACGGTCACGCTGTTGGCGCCGGAGATCGTCGAGGCGATTCTTGATGGGCGGCACCTTGGCCGAGGTGCCGCCGGAAGGTCGACCAAAGGGGGTTCCGGTGGGATGGGAGCCCGCAGAGTGGATGTCTGGTGCGAAGGCCATCACCGTCTGCTGTCGCCTTGTCTGACCGATGGAACGTCATCCGATCCCAACGCGTTCACCGCCGGCACGAAATCCTGACACACGGTCCGGTGCAAAGAGGCTCGGCTTGACCTATCCAAAGAACATATCTCCGCTTCGCCTCCTTGGCACGGCCGCGGTCGTTCTGGGGCTCAGTACGCTCCGCGCCAGGCACAGACGCCTCGAGGCCGATGAGCGCGGCAGCGACCAAAACGGACGCCAGAGCGGGCTTCGCGCCGATGCGCCCCGGGACATTCCGGCGTCGGGGTGGAAGGCAGTTCTCGCCCGCACCTACCATGAGGTGACGAACGACCACGTCATGCTCGTGGCCGCCGGCGTGACCTTCTACGCCCTGCTCGCGCTCTTCCCGGCGCTGGCGGCACTGGTGTCGATCTATGGCCTCTTCGCCGACCCGTCTACGATCCAGGGCCACCTCGCAGCGCTGGAGGGGGTGCTGCCCGGCGGCGCGCTCACGGTCATCTCCAGCCAACTCGAATCGCTCGCCTCCCAGGGGTCGACCAGTCTGGGCCTTTCCTTCGTGATCGGTCTCGGGACCTCGCTTTGGTCCGCCAACACCGGCGTCAAGTCGATCTTCGAGGCGCTCAACATCGCCTACGAGGAGAAGGAGGAGCGGAGCTTCGTGAAGCTGACCCTCATTTCCATGGCCTTCACGCTGGGCGGTCTCTTCTTCGTGGTGCTGGCCGTGGGCGCGGTGGTCGCCGTGCCCGCCGTGGTCCAGACCATGCCTCTCGACGGCGTGCTGGAGACGCTGCTGCGGTGGCTCCGCTGGCCGGTCCTGCTCGCCGTCGCCGCGGGCCTGATCGCGCTCTTCTACCGCTACGGGCCGTCGCGTCGGCCGGCGTCGTGGCGGTGGATCAGTTGGGGCAGCGCGATCGCCGCCCTGCTCTGGGTCGTCCTGTCGGTGCTGTTCTCGTGGTACGCCGCGAACTTCGGCTCCTACAACGCAACCTACGGCTCACTCGGCGCGGTGGTTGGCTTCATGACCTGGATCTGGATCAGCACGATCATTGTCATCGCCTGTGCCGAGTTGAACTCCGAGCTCGAACATCAGACCTCCCGAGACACCACCGCGGGCAAGGAGCGGCCCATAGGACAGCGCGGCGCGGTGATGGCCGACCGTGTCGTCGGCGGCCCAGATCGCTCGAAAGGACGAGAGGGCGGGTTCTGAGACAGGCGGCGCAAGCCCATGCGGACCGGCTTCGCGGTAGCCTCCTTGCATCCCGGCACCGTTACTTCGGACGCCCCGCGCCTCCCGGGCTGCCGCGGGAGACGCGGGCTCCTGCAGCAGCGGCTCGTTCAAGGTGCCGCCGACGTCCCTTTCGAAGCCCTGGACCGGAGCGGGACTGCCTTGAACCGAGCGGGTCGCCGGAGCACCCTCTGCTGACTGCGAACGCGAAGGCGCCATCATGGAAACTTCCGCCATCTTCACCATCGCGCTGAGCGTCACCCTCTTTGCGCTCGTCTCGCGGCGCGCCGAGGCGGGCATGGTCACCGCGCCGATGGTGTTCACCGCCTTCGGCTTCCTGATGGGCGGCGCGGTGCTCGGGCTGTTCAAGCCGTCGCTGCAGAGCGAGGGGATCCAGGCTCTGGCTGAGATCACCCTCGTCGTGGCGCTCTTCACCGACGCCGCCCGCATCGACCTGCGCCGGCTGGGCCGCGAGCACGACCTGCCGCTGCGCCTCCTGGCGATCGGGCTGCCCCTGACCGTGATCGCCGGCACCGGGCTGGCGATGCTGCTGTTTCCCGCGCTGGGCCTCTGGTCCGCGGCGCTGATCGCCGTGATGCTGGCACCGACCGACGCGGCTCTGGGCCAGGCCGTCGTCTCCGACCGTCGCGTGCCCCAGCGGGTGCGACAGGCGCTCAACGTCGAGAGCGGGCTGAACGACGGACTCGCCTTCCCGGCGCTCCTCTTCGTGGCCTCGCTCGCCGGCGCCGGTGCCGTGGCAGACCTCGGCGTCGGCGGCGTCGATACCGGGGCCGCGGACTGGGCGGTGTTCATCACGGAGCAGCTCATCTTCGGGCCACTTGTCGGCATCGGAGTGGGTCTTGGTGGCGCGATGCTGGTGGAACGGGCGAACGCGCGGAACTGGATGAACGAGATCTTCCTTCGAATCTCGACCCTGTCGCTCGCGATCCTCGCCTTCACCGGCGCCGAGCTTCTGGGCGGCAACGGGTTCATCGCCGCCTTCGCCGGCGGCCTCGCGGTCGGCACACGCTCGCGCCAGGTTCTCGACGGGGTGGAGGATTTCGGCGAGACCGAGGGCCAGCTCCTGACCCTCCTCGTCTTCCTCCTGTTCGGGGCGGTGCTCCTGCCCGACCTCGACGCGCTGGGC
This sequence comes from uncultured Alphaproteobacteria bacterium, assembly GCA_963773555.1. GTDB lineage: Bacteria > Pseudomonadota > Alphaproteobacteria > Rhodobacterales > Rhodobacteraceae > Amaricoccus. Next base: position 90,223 of record CAVZCB010000031.1, on the reverse strand, counting down.
TGGCGACATCTGCTCTACGCGGTACTTTCGCTGACGGTGGTGCGGGCGGTCCCGGTGGCGCTGTCGCTTACAGGCGCCCGGCTCGCACCGTCGACCGTGCTGTTTCTGGGGTGGTTCGGGCCGCGGGGGCTGGCGTCGATCATCTATCTGCTCCTGGTGCTGGAGAGCGGGGCGGTGCCGGGCGCGGACGAGATCAGGCGTGTGGTGTTCCTGACCGTGGTCCTGTCCGTCGTGCTGCACGGGGCCACCGCGGCGCCGCTTGCCGGGCGTTACGGCCGCCGGATATCGGCGCTCGAGGCGGCGCCCGAGCATCGGCCGGTCTTCCCCTTCCCGGTCCGGATGCCCAGCGCGCGCCAGAAAGCCCGAGAACAGGGCTGATGACGAAAGGGACGACCCGTCGGCCATCAGCGTCAACGCCGGAGGTTGAGTTCGACCCTCGCCGGGCTCCACTTCAACGCCGCGATGCATCAGGCCATCGCGGCCGCTGGGGCTCCTTTCGTCGTAAGCGGCCGCTCAGCGCGCCCTCAGGCGGCCTCTGCGGCGGTTCCGCGGAGGTTCTTCCAGTTCCAGGGTAGCAGGTCGTCGAGGCGCGCCTGGTCGTACTGGCGGATGCAGGCGAGCAGGTCTGCGAGGTAGCTTTCGGGGTTGAGACCCGAGAGCTTGGCGGTCTCGATGATGGTCATGGCGTCGGCGAGGGTCTCGCCTCCGGCGTCGGAGCCGGCGAAGAGGAAGTTCTTGCGCCCGAGGCTGATGGGCCGGATGGCGCGCTCGGCCGCATTGTTGTCGATGGCGACGCGGGCGTCGTCGAGAAACAGTGTGAAGCCGTCCCAGCGGTTGAGGACGTAGCGCATGGCCTTGGCGAGATCGCCCTTGCCGGGGACACGCGTCAGCTGGTGCTCGCACCATGTGCGGAACGCCTCGACGTGCGGGCGGCTGTCCTTCTGGCGCACGGCATTGCGGCGGTCGAGGGGCTTGCCGTTGATCGCCGCCTCGATGTCGTAGAGCTTGCCGATCCGCTCCAGCGCCTCGAAGGCGATGGGTGAGGCGGTGGCTTTCCACACGTCGTGGAAGTCGCGGCGCAGATGGGCCCAACAGGCGGCCTCGCGGATGCGGGGCTGTCCGTCCGCGCCGGGCTCGTAGAGCTTCTGGAACCCGGCATAGGCGTCGGCCTGGAGGATGCCGACGAAGTTCTTCAGATGGGTCTGCGGGTGTTCCCCCTTGCGGTCGGGAGAGAACCAATAGGCTGCGGCGGGCGGGTCCTCGCCCGCCCAGGGCCGGTCGTCGCGGACATAGACCCAGATGCGGCCCTCCTTCACGCCGCGCTCAAGGCCTTCGATCCGCTTCTTCTTCGGGTCGAGCACGCGAATGGGGGTGTCGTCGGCGTGGAGCCTGTCGGAGGCCATCGCCTCGGCCCGAACGATGTCGGCCAGCGGGCGGAGCGCGGCCGCGGCCTGGCCGCACCAGTCGATGAGCGTCGAGCGGGGAATGTCCGCGCCCATGCGGGCGAAGATCTCGCCTTGGCGGTAGAGCGGAAGGTGGTCGTCGTATTTCGAGACCAGGATGTGCGCGAGCAGGGACGGCCCAGCCATGCCACGCGGGACCGGGCGCGACGGCGCCGGGGTCTGCACCATGCGCTCGCAGTCGCGGCAGGATTTCTTCGGGCGGTGGATATCGACCACCTTCAGTTTGGCGGCGATGAAGTCGAGGATCTCGGCCACGTCTTCGCCCACCAGCCGCAGTACGCCGCCGCAGTCGGGGCAGCGCTCGCCGGGATCGAGCACAATGGTCTCGCGCGGCGCGTCCTCCGAGATGCGCGGCTTGCCGCGGCGCCGGGGCGGGACGCGCTCTTCCAACGTCGCGGGATTGGCGGCCTCGTCCTCGACCTCCTCTGGCGTCTCGGGAGCCGTATCGGCGGCGGCGCGCGCCGTCTCGAGGTTTTCGAGGGCAAGCTCCAGCTGCTCGATCTCGCGCTCGATCTTCTCCGAACTCGCGCCGTGCTTCTGCTTCTTCAGCCGGGCGATGGTGATCTTTAGCGCCTGGATCAGCGCCTCGTAGGCCCGGTTGGCCGCCGCGATCCCGGCGATCTGGCGATGCTGGGCGAGGATGATCGCCCGCAGAGCGGCGGTGTCGTCAGGCAGCGCGTCAAGGCTGATCTCCATGCCGCAGTTTACCCGCCGGGTAGCTCGTATTCCAGCGCTATCGCATTGAATCCAGGATATAATCACACAACGCGCGCTGGGGGAGCAGTCCAAACCGGACGGCGCCAATCGATCCCTTCCCACAGCATCGCCAACTGCCCGGAGGTCAGCCGCAACGCTGTGCCGTCGGCCGGCGATGGCCACGGAAACCGCCCCTTCTCCAGCACCTTGTAGTACAGGCAAAACCCTTGGCCGTCCCAGAACAGTAGTTTCAGTCTGTCACCGCGTCTTCCCCGGAAGCAGAAGACCGCACCGGAAGCGGGGTTCTGCCTCAGCACCTCCTGGGCACAGGCGGCCAGCCCGATGATACCCCGGCGCATGTCGGTGGCACCGCAGGCCAGATACACCCGCACGCCAGCGCCGGGCGCGATCATGCTTCCTCCACGGCGCGGATCAGCCGCATCAGGTCTGGCGTCGGCAGCGATGCCGGCAGGCGCACACTGCGCCCGCCCGCGACTGCGATTTCCACCGTGACATCTTCGCTCGGCGATGCTTCGGGCATCGTCGCTGACGGAACCGCTTCGCCCGCAGACGCGCCGATCACCTCGATAAACCCTGCCGCCGCCCCGAAGCCCGCAAACTCCCCGCGCCGCGCCGCCGATCGCCAGTCATAGACCTGCTGCCGCGTCACGTCGAAACGCCGCGCAACATCCGCAACCCGTACGCCGGGCTCCCACGACGCGCAGGCAACCTGCAGTTTCTGCTGCGCCGACCACCGTCGCCGCCGCTCGACCCCCGAAAGAACCTCGCCCCGCATAAGGACCTCCGCGAACTGGACGTCCATGACGACGTCCTCAGAGACGTCTCATCGCAGATCAAGCGAAGCCGCTGTAGGCGGCCATGAGCGGCCGCTTACTTTTCGTCTGGTGAGGCGCCTCGCCGTTCTTGGCGAGCATTTGCTGAAAGCGGTCGGGGACAAGCTGTTGGACGAATTCTTCAAGGCAGGCTGAAGTAGCGCGCCCAGCGGCCGGCTGCGTCGATGCCGTCAAGGTCCTCTCCGGTTGGAGATTGGCGTCCGAGAAGGGCGATGCCCCAGCGAAGCTCGGCGAACTCCCCATCCTCCGTGCTGCCGTTGCTCGTCAGGCCGCCATCGCTCTGGATAAGATCGCATATCTCCGATACCACCTTGGCAAAATCCATCACCGGATCACTCGGAACGAACATGCCTGAGAGGGACGAGCCGCTCAGATCCACCGCCATCTTGCAGAAGTCCGGGCCGAGCGGCGCGATGCGTTGAAGCGTCCCGCAGGATCCATGGCCTCCGCCTGATGAGCGAAGGGCGTGGTAACGTGCCGCTAGAACCCGCGCCGCGGCGGTGGTCTGCAGAACGTTTAGAATGAAGCTCACCGAGAGCGTCAACACGATCATTCCGTTCACGGCGGCAATCATCGACAAGGCGTCCCACCAGCCGTTCGTCGGCTCGGCGATCGACGCCCCCAACGTCGAGAGCGCCGATCCGGCGAAGGCGATCCTTTCGATCAAGGTGGCTGGCGCATCGGTTCCATCGATGCGTAGCGAGGAACTGGCCGCGTACATCAACGTGTAACCGACCAGGTGCAAGACGATCCACGCTGCCGCGATCGCGGCCAGGATCGTCGGCCCGATAAAGCCTCGAAACGCGAGCCCGAGCTGGCGTTCGCTCCAGGGTTCAAATTGCCGGGACAAGCGCCAGAGGGTGTGGGCAACGACCGAGCTGGCCGGGCCGAGACCGCTCAGGCTGATCGTGGTTCGCAGAAAGTCGTACAGAACGAACGCGATCAGACCGGTCCCGGCGGCAAAGAGGAGAAGATTGGCCATGCGGACGGTCTCCATGTTGCCAGCCGTGGGTCAACGGCGGCGCGAGAGGATGGAAGTTGCTCTTCGCAAATAGCCGCGCGCGCGTGAAGGTGCTCTGCGCTAGCTTGACCACGTTGCTGGCCGGAGGACACGAATGGAAACCATCGACATGCTGATCGGTCGAGAGGCGGACACGATCGCCTGGTGGCAGATGTCAGTGCGGGCGGTGCTGATCTTCGCCTACGCCCTCACCCTCTACCGCCTTCTTCCCCGTCGCGCATTCGGCGGCAGCGCTGCCGTCGACATCGTGCTGACGGTGATCATCGGCTCGAACCTAAGCCGCGCGCTGACCGGCAACGCACCGCTCGTCGCGACCATGGTGGCAACGACGCTGATGGGCGGGCTGTACTACCTGCTGGCGTCCGCGGCACGCCGCTCCGACCGCTTCTCGCGGCTGGTCAAGGGCCGCCCTCTGCTGGTCATTCGCGACGGCGAGCTGATCGAAGATGCTCTTCGTGGGGCACAGATCGGTCACGGCGACCTCATGGAGAACCTGAGGCTGCAGGGCATCGACGACGTCCGCGCCGTGCGGGAGGGGCGGATCGAACGCAACGGAGAGTTCAGCGTACTCACCTGAGGGTGTTTCCGGAGGCCGTTTGTTTTGAGTCCTATGCAGCAGGCCCGAGGCCGGGTCTACCGTCTCGTGTGACGCTGATGGGACGCCGCTCTATCGCGTCGTGCTGCGCGGGCTCGACATCTTCCTGCCGCACCTGATGGACACTGACCACATCGACGCCGAGAACCTGCCGTGCTGGATGCTCGACACTGATCACAACGGCATGGCTTTCTATGCCAGCCAGATGTTTTTCCCCAAGACCAGCGTGTCAACGGCGGAGACAAAGCCGACCATGTGGCGGCGCAAATCCAGGCCATTTGTCGAGCGCCAAGCGGCATGACGCGCTCGCTTTCCAGATAGCTGGCGCGTGTCATGGCGCTTTGGCCCGGAGGGTCAATCCTGCAACGGGTGATCAGACGCTGACGTCGGCTTTCCGGGCGCGGCTCTGCCCAAGCCTGTAGCTGTCGCCATTCGTCTCGATGATGTGGACGTGGTGCGTCAGTCTGTCGAGAAGGGCGCCGGTGAGGCGCTCGGTGCCGAAGGTCTCGGTCCATTCGTCGAACGGCAGGTTGCTGGTGATCAGCGTGGCGCCGCGCTCATAGCGCTGGGAGATCAGTTCGAACAGCGGCTCGGCGCCGGTCTTGGACAGCGGCACGAAGCCCAGCTCGTCGATGATGAGAAGCTTGTGGCCGGCCATCTGTATCTGGAAGCGCAGCAGCCGACGCTCGTCGCGGGCTTCCATCAGCTCGTTGACCAGAGCGGCGGCGGTGGTGAACCCGACCGACATGCCCTTCTGGCAGGCGGCCAGCCCGAGGCCGAGGGCCACATGGGTCTTGCCCCGCTCGGGCCCAGGGCGATGACGTTCTCGCGCCGGTCGATCCATTCACATCGGGCGAGTTCCAGGACCTGCATCTTGTTGAGCTTGGGGATCGCCTTGAAGTCGAAGCTGTCGAGGCTCCTGGTGGCCGGGAACTTCGCGGCCTTGATGCGGCGCTCCACCATGCGCCGCTCGCGGTCGATCAGTTCCAGTTCGACCAGCCGGGTCAGGAACCGGACGTGGTCCAGACCTTCGGCCGCGCATTGGCGGGCGAGCTTGTCGTACTCCCGGAGGAAGGTCGGCAGCTTCAGGGTCTTCAGGTGATGCGCGAGCAGGATCTTCGGAGCCTCGGTCATGTCGCATCCCCCGACATCAGGCACATGTAGTCTGCGGCCGAAGTGGTCGCGACATGGGCGCGCGGCAGGTAGGGATAGACGTCGAGGTCGAGCTTCGGTGGCCGCTTCTCGACCTGGCAAAGAACGAGATGCTTGACGGCATCGAAGCCGACCGCCCCCAGTTGCAGGGCCTTCTTCACGGCGGCATGGAGATCGTCGATGCCGAAGGTCTCGAGCAGGCGCAGAACCTGGACGTACTGTAACCGACGTGTCTGACCGCTACGGGCTGCGGCGCCAGGGTAGCAGCTCGTCGACCTTTGTTATCTTGTAGTCCGGGATGCGCGCCAGCGTGTCGGCCAGCCAGGCTTGGGGATTGACGCCATTGAGCTTGGCGGTCTCGATCAGGGTGCAGGCGATGGCGGCGGCCTTCCCGCCGGCCTCGGAGCCGACGGCCTTCCCGCCGGCCTCGGAGCCGACGAAGAGGTAGTTCTTCCGGCCGAGAGCGATGGCGCGCATTCCGCGCTCGGCGACGTTGTTGTCCAGCTCGAGGATGCCATGTGCGAGATAGGGGCGCATGCGCGGCATCCGCGTCAGGGCGTAGCGGATTGCGACGGCGAGGGGCGACTTGCCGGAGATGCGGGCCAGCTGCTGGCGAGCCAGACCTCGAGATCATCGAACACCGAGACCGCCCGGGCCTGGCGAAGCTCCACGCGGCGCTCGGGCGGGGAGCCGCGGGCCTCCTTTTCGACGGCATAGAGCCGGGCGATGCGCTGGATGGCCTCCTCGGCGATCGGCGAGCCTTGCGATCGATGGACATCGACGAACTTGCGCCGGACGTGCGCCATGCAGGCGACTTCGCGGATCGCGCCGGACCGGTAGAGGTCTTCAAATCCGGCATAGCCATCGGCATGCATCCAGCCGCGGAATCGGGCGAGATGGTCCTTGGGATGCTGCCCCTTCCGATCGCCCGAGAAGCGATACCATGCGGCCGGTGGCGCCGCGCCGCCCCAGGGGCGCTCGTCGCGGGCATAGGCCCAGAGCCGGGCGGTCTGGGTTCTGCCCGTGCCGGGCGCGAGCATGCGGACGGGCGTGTCATCGGCGAAGATCGCCTCGGCCGAGAGCACATGTCGGCCGATGGCATCGGCCAGCGGCGCGAGCAGCGCGGTGGACTTGCCGACCCAGTCGGCGAGCGTGGAGCGGTCGAGGTCCAGCCCGTCGCGCTCGAGGATCTGGCTCTGGCGATAGAGCGGAAGATGGTCGGCATACTTGCTGACCAGCACATGCGCGAGCAGGCCCGGGCCCGGACGCCCCCGCTCGATGGGACGCGACGGCAGCGCCGCCTGGACGAAGCGTTCGCAACCGGCGCAGGTCAGCCGTGGCCGGACGATGCGGTTCACGATGAAGCGTCCGGGCACATATTCCAGCTCTTCGGTCACGTCCTCGCCGATCCGGCGCAGCTTGCCGCCGCAGTCGGCACAGGCGTCGGTGGCGATGCTGAGTTCCACCTCCATCCGGGGGATGTCCTCCGGGATCGGGCGGCGCTTTGGCTGACCCTTCTCCTCGACATCGGGCAGGCGCAGCCGCGCCGTCATCGCCGCGGCCGCGATCTCGCTCGTCTCCAGCGCCAGTTGGAGCTGCTCGGCGGTCTCGGAGGAGGCGCCAAAGCGATGCGCCCGGTGGCCGGCCAACTGGTGGCGCAGCTTCTCGATCAGGATCGCCTGCGCCTTTACCTCGGCCAGAAGCCGCGCCGTGAAGGCGCGCAGTTCCTCAGGATCTTCCGGCAACGGGGTGGGATCGTCGAGCATGATCGAGTTTATCCCACTGGATTTCCTGTGGGAATCCTCTGATTTTGCCCAACCGCAGATTATCCCGCCGCCGATGGCTGCCAGGTCCGTTGCGGCGCGCGCCAGTCGATGCCTTCGAGCAGCATCGACAGTTGCGCCGGCGTCAGCGACACCTTGCCCTCCTTCGCCGCGGGCCAGACGAACCGGCCCCGCTCCAGCCGCTTCATGAACAGGCAGGCCCCCTGGCCGTCCCACCAGATTACCTTCACCAGATCGCCACGGCGGCCTCTGAAGACGAAGAGATGCCCCGAGAACGGGTCCTGCTGCAACGTCGCCTCGGCCTGCGCCGCCAGCGCCGTGAAGCCCCGGCGCATGTCCGTCACCCCGGCCGCCAGCCAGACCTTCGTCGTCCCGGGAACAGGGATCATCCCGATAGCCCCCGGATCAGCCGGGCGAGAACCTCGGGATCGTAGCGGCCGCTGATCCGCATCCGGTGACCGCCCGCAACGTCGATCTCGATCGTGCCGCCCGGGTCTCGGGCATCGCTCGCCGCAGGAGCATCTTCCTGAACCGGGCGCTCGACGATCTCGACCGGCAGAAAGCAAAAACCCTCCGCCGGGGCGGCGTCAGGGTCCGCCGCGAACCTCGGATCGCGCAGCCATTTGAAGATGACGTTCGCATTCAGCGCGTAGCGCCGCGCCACCTGAGCCACGGAAACACCGGGCGCCGTCGTCTGGAGACAGATCGACCGCTTCTCCTCCACGGTCCAGAGCCGCTTGCTTCGACGCGCCATCGGAAGGCCCCATAGTGTCCGCTATCCAAAGCGGACACTATCCGACGCTCCTGATCCAGGCAGGGCGGTGGCCCCGGACGCTTACGACGTACTCGCGGCGTCCCATCTTGAGCATGCGCGCTTCCAGCAGCCTGTAGCGCGACAATCTGGGTGATGTGATACTAGGCGCCGGTTTCACTGACTCGAACGTGAGTTGCAGGGATCGTCCGGGTCTGAATCTCTGCTCCCGGAGCAGGGGGATCGGTGATGACGATTGCGATCACGCGGACGGGTCTGGACGCCGCAGGTTTTCGGAGGGCGGCCGCGCGGGAGAAGGATGCGGCTGCGTCGCGGCGGATGCTTGCGCTGGCTTTGGTGCTGGAAGGCCGGACCCGGACGGAGGCGGCGCAGGCGGCGGGGATGGACCGGCAGACCTTACGCGACTGGGTGCATCGCTACAACGAGGCCGGGCTTGCAGGCCTGACGAACCGGGCCGGCGCCCGTGGCCGCCGGCGCAAGCTGACCGCGGCGCAGGAGGCCACGTTCGCGGCGTGGGTCCGTGAGGGGCCGAAACCGGATGTGCATAAGGTGGTGCGCTGGCGGTGCCGGGATTTGCAGGGCGAGATCGCCCGGCACTTCGGGGTGGAGATGCACGAGCGCACCGTGGGCAAGCTGCTGGCGCGGCTGAACTTCTCGCGGGTCTCGGTGCGTCCGCGCCACCCCGAGCAGGACATCGCCGCCCAGGAGGCGCATAAAAAAACTTCGCCGAGCTGGTCGCCGCGGCCCTTCCCGAGCATGCTCGGGGCAAGCCGGTCGAGCTGTGGTGGCAGGATGAAGCACGCGTCGGCCAGCAAGGAAGCCTGACCTACGTCTGGGCCGACAAGGGCAGCCGCCCGCGTGCGCCGCGCGATCAACGCTACGCCTCGGCCTATCTGTTCGGCGCCGTCTGTCCGGCGCGCGGCGTCGGCGCCGCACTGGTGCTGCCGTGCGTCAACATCAAGGCGATGAACCTGCACCTGGCGGAGATCAGCACCCAGATCACCCCCGGCGCGCACGCCGTCCTCATCCTCGACGGCGCCGGCTGGCATCGGCCTGGCGGCAAACTCGACATGCCGGCCAACATCAGCCTGCTGCGCTTGCCGTCCTACTCACCCGAACTGAACCCGGTCGAGAATATCTGGCAGTATCTGCGCCAGAACCATCTCGCCAATCGGGTCTTCGACACCTACACCGCCATCGTCGACGCTTGTTGCGACGCCTGGAAGGCCCTCGTTGCAAGACCCGCCACGATCACCTCAATCGCCACACGCGACTGGGCCAAAGCGGTCAACGCATAGGGCGATTGGTATGAGCGCGACAATCTGGATGAGAGTTGAAGTGCCGCGACGAAAGAGATGATCGCGGCGTCAGCGGCCTCGAGCAAGAGGTTTTCGCATCCTGATTGTCGCAGAGCGTCAATCATCGGCGGTTTTGATTGTCGCGCGGCTTGGGGGTCGGCCCGGTCCCTTGCGGCGCTCGACGGCGGTGCGGCGCCTGTAGCTCTCGACGTTGAGTTCGAGGATGGTCGCGTGGTGGACGAGACGGTCGACGCGGCGAGCGTCATCGCGGGATCGGGGAAGATCCTGTTCCATTCGCCGAAAGGCTGGTTGGCGGTGATGAGGATGGAGCGTCGCTCGTAGCGGGAGCTGATCAGCTCGAAGAGCACGCTGGTTTCGGCCTGGTCCTTGGTGACGTAGGCGAGGTCGTCGAGGATCCAGGAGGTGCTGAGGGGCGGCGCAAGGGCTGCGGCCCGCAAGGACATCAGCGAGGATTTCCCGTTGCGTGGCTTCGTGCTCTGCGACGATTGCGGGCAGGCGATGACCTCTTGTTGGTCGAAAGGCTGCCGTCAGCATTACGCCTATTACCTCTGCGACACGCGCGGTTGCCCGTCGCAGCGGAAGTCGATCCCCCGGCACAAGGTCGAGGACGGCTTCGCCGACATCCTCCGTAGCTTCCAGCCGAAGCGGCAGCTCTTTGAGCTGGCCAAAGCAATGTTCGAGGATGCGTGGGACATGCGCCTTGCCGAGGCCTGCAATACTAAGCAGGCCGTCGCGCGGCAGATCAAGGATGTTGAGAAGCAGATCGAGAGCCTACTGGACAGGATCATCGACGCATCTAGTCCTTCGGTCGTGAGCGCCTATGAGGGGCGGATCGCGAAGCTGGAGCGGGAGAAGATTGTTTTGGCTGAGCGGGCAGTGCAGATTGTGCCGCCGAAATGCAGGGTCGAAGAATTTATCGAACTATCCCTCGAATTTCTGGCAAGGCCTTGGTTTATATACGATAATGACCGCTTGCCCTCAAGCAAACGGTACTGAGACTGGCATTTTCCGAGCCTCTGCGATACTCGCGGGAAAGTGGTTATCGAACTATCGAAACCGCCCTTCCCTTCAAGGTCTTAGCCGGTTTCGATGGTTCAAAAAGCGAGATGGTGCGGTTGAGAAGACTCGAACTTCCACGGGTGTTAGCCCACAGCGACCTCAACGCTGCGCGTCTACCAGTTCCGCCACAACCGCACTGGCGCGGCTCTTAGCAAACGCCTTGGGCCGCGACAAGGCCCGAAACCCGGCTTGTTTACCCGGGGGCCGCCGGGGCTGCGCGTGCGTGGAACCGGTTTGCCCGGCGACGCGGGTCGCACTAGCTTTGGCGCGACGCAACGGCGGGAGAGGACGATGACGAGAACCCTGGCAGTGGCCCCGCTGGTGGCGGCGACGCTGCTCTTCACCCCGCCGGCTTCGGCGCAGGACGCGTCCACGGCGCCCCGGGTCGTGAACATGGGCACCGGAAGCGTGACCGGGGTCTACTTTCCGGTGGGCGTTGCGCTTTGCCGGCTCGTCAACCTGCACCGGCCCGAGACCGGCCTGCGATGCGCGGCGCGACCCTCGGCGGGATCGGTGGAAAACATCGAAGGCCTTCGCGACGGGACGTTCGATCTCGCGATGGTTCAGTCCGACGTCCAGCTCGACGCGCTGAAGGGGACCGGCGATTTCTCCGCGTCGGGTCCGTTCGACGGCCTTGCCGCGATGATGGCGCTCTATCCCGAGCCGCTGACGCTGGTGACGCGGGCGGATGCGGATATCGCCCAGGCCGAGGATCTTGCCGGCAAGCGCGTGTGGCTCGGGGCCGAAGGCTCGGGGACCCGCGTGCTGGCGCAACAGTTGATGGCGGCGTTCGGCTGGACCTCGGACAGCGTCGTCGAGGTTCCCGACGTTTCGCCGGACCGGCTCGGTCCGGCGCTCTGCTCCGGTTCGATCGACGCCTTCCTCTACGCCATCGGCCAGCCTGCCCGGGTCGTCCGGGAGGCGACCACCGGTTGCGACGCGCGGCTCGTCCCGATCGAAGGCGCCGCGGTGGCGGAACTCGTGGCGTCCCAGCCGTCGCTCGTCGAGGTGACGATCCCGGGCGGTCTCTATCGAGGAAACCCCGACCCCACGCCGACCTTCGGCGTGCGCGCCACGCTGGTCGCGGCCCCCGGACTGAGCGACGACACCGGCTACACGATCGTTCGCGCGATCTTCGACGACTTCGAAATGCTGCGGGGTCTCGATCCGACGCTTTCCGATCTCGATCCGCAGGCGATGGCGACCGAGACGCTGAGCGCGCCGCTGCAGCCGGGCGCGGCGCGGTATTATCGTGAGCGAGGCTGGATCGACTGACGGACGGTCGCCGGTCTTTCCCCCCGGATCCCACAAGTGGTTTGACAAGGCAGGACGCCGAACCGATGGTTGGCGCCCAAAACGGGTGGGAGGACGGTATAGACATGTACCTCGGGATCGACATCGGCACGTCGTCGGTCAAGGCAGTCCTGTTCGACCGCGATCAGAAGCTCGTGGGCCAGGCCTCTCAGCGGCTCACCGTCCAGCGCCCGCAGCCGGGCTGGTCGGAACAGGATCCCGAGGCGTGGTGGCGCGCCGTCGAGGGCACCATCGGCACGCTGGCGCGCGACCATGGGCTGAAGGGGCTTCGCGGCATCGGGCTGTCGGGTCAGATGCACGGGGCTGTCTGTCTCGACCATGACGATCAGGTGCTCCGGCCGGCGATCCTCTGGAACGACGGCCGGGCGATGGCGGAATGCGCCGAGATCGAGGCGGCGTTTCCGCGAGCCCGGGCGGTCGCCGGCAACATCGCCATGCCGGGCTTCACCGCGCCGAAGATCGCCTGGCTGCGCAAGCACGAGCCGGAGATCTACGGCCAGATCGACACCGTGCTGCTGCCCAAGGACTACGTGCGCTTCCGGCTGACCGGGCATCACGTGTCGGAGATGTCGGACGCCTCCGGAACCTACTGGCTCGACGTCGGCGCGCGCGACTGGTCGGACGACCTGCTGGAAGCCACCGGCCTTACCCGCGCCCACATGCCGCGTCTGGTCGAGGGCAGCGCCGCCTCGGGCGATCTGTCGCCGGACCTGGCTGCGCGCTGGGGCATCGACGGGACGGTGGTGGTCGCGGGCGGCGCGGGCGACAACGCGGCGGCGGCCTGCGGGGTCGGGGTGGTGCGGCCGGGAACGGCATTCGTGTCGATCGGAACCTCCGGCGTGCTCTTCGTCTCCAACGCCGCGTTCTCGCCGAACACCGAGGGCGCGGTGCATGCCTTCTGCCACGCGATCCCCGATACCTGGCACCAGATGGGGGTGATCCTGTCGGCTTCCGACAGCCTCGAGTGGCTGGCGCGCATCACCGGGCGCAGCGCCGCCGATCTGGCGGGCGCCGTCGGGCCGGTCAAAGCGCCGTCGGACGTGACCTTCCTGCCGTATCTCTCGGGCGAGCGCACGCCGCACAACGAGGCGCGGCCGTCCGGCGCCTTCGTCGGGCTGGCGCAGTCGCATGGCCCCGCCGAGCTGGCGCAGGCGGTGATGGAGGGCGTCGCCTACGCCTTCGCCGACTGCCAGCGGGTGCTGAAGGACGCCGGCGCCGACTTCGCGGCCGCGCTGGCGGTGGGCGGCGGCGCGCGGTCCGACACCTGGCTCGGCATCATCGCCAACGTGCTCGACCGACCGCTGGAGATCGCCGCCGACAGCGACGTGGGCGCGGCCCTCGGCGCGGCGCGGCTGGCGATCTGCGCGGCGGAAGGCGACGATCCGCTGCAGGTCTGCGCCGCGCCGGAGATCGTGCGCACCATCGCGCCCGACCCGGCGCTGGTGTCGCGCTACCGCGAGGGCTATGCCCGCTACCGCGCGCTCTATCCCGCCATCAAGGAGACCCGCAGTTGAGCGATTTCTTCAAGGGCATCGAGCCCGTCCCCTTCAAGGGCCCCGACAGCGACGACCCGCTGGCGTTCCGCTTCTACGAGCCCGACCGGATGGTGATGGGCAAGCCGATGCGCGAGCACCTGCGCTTCGCGGTCGCCTACTGGCATTCGTTCGCCTGGCCCGGCGGCGACCCGTTCGGCGGCCAGACCTTCGAGCGGCCGTGGTTCGGCGAGGGCATCTCCGCGGCGGAGCTGAAGGCCGAGGTCGCCTTCGAGATGTTCCACCTGCTGGGCGCGGACTTCTTCACCTTCCACGACCGCGACGTGGCGCCGGAAGGCCGCAGCCTCGCGGAGAGCGACCGCAACGTGCGCCGGATCGCCGACATCTTCGGGCGCAAGATGCAGGAGAGCGGGGTGGGGCTGCTCTGGGGCACCGCCAACCTGTTCTCGAACCGCCGCTACATGGCGGGAGCGGCGACCAACCCCGACCCGGACGTGTTCGCCTACGCCGCCGCGCAGGTGAAATCGGCGATGGACGTGACCCACGACCTCGGCGGCGCGAACTACGTGCTCTGGGGCGGGCGCGAGGGCTACGAGACGCTGCTCAACACCGACATGAAGCGCGAACTCGACCAGGCCGGCCGTTTCCTGTCGATGGTGGTCGACTACAAGAAGAAGATCGGATTCAACGGCACCATCCTGATCGAGCCGAAGCCGCAGGAGCCGACCAAGCACCAGTACGACTACGACGTGGCGACGGTGTTCGGGTTCCTGCAGCGATTCGGGCTGGAGGACGAGGTGAAGCTCAACATCGAGACAGGCCACGCCTTCCTCGCCGGCCACTCGTTCGAGCACGAGATCGCCACGGCGGTGGCGCTCGGCGTGTTCGGCTCGATCGATTCCAACCGCAACGACCAGCAGTCGGGCTGGGACACCGACCAGTTCCCCAACAACGTCCCCGAGACCGCGCTCGCCTTCTACCACATCCTGAAGGGCGGCGGCTTCACCACCGGCGGCACCAACTTCGACAGCAAGCTCCGCCGCCAGTCGCTCGATCCCGTGGACCTGATCGCCGCGCATGTCGGCGGCATGGACGTCTGCGCCCGGGGGTTGCTCGCGGCCGCGGCGATGATCGAGGACGGTGGCCTGGAGGCGATGCTGGCCGAACGTTATGCCGGATGGGACGCGCCGGAGGCGCAGGCGATGCTGGAGAGCGATCTCGGCACCATCGCCGCCGGCGTCGATGCCGAGGGTCTCGACCCGCAGCCGCGCTCCGGCCGGCAGGAGCGGCTGGAGAACTGGGTCAACCGCTTCGTCTGATCGCGGAGCGGTCAACGCGAGCGATTGTGCCGCCGGCGCTCTGCGGGCAAGGTGCGGACACCCGGGAACTTTGCGCGAGGTTTCGCGTTGGTGTTCCGTAGCGGGGGTGCGCACGGCGCGCGCCCCGTAGGCATGGAAAAGGACTGATCATGGCGACATCCCGCAAGGACGAGATCGACCTGGCTTCCGCGGCAGAGCCCCTGAGCGCGGAGATCAGCGCGTTGCGCGCCGACCTGAGCGAACTGGGGACCATGGTCGCGCGCATGGGCCGGCAGCGCGCCTCCGGCTTCAGGGCCGCCGCCGGCGAGACCGCCGCGGAAGGATATGCCAAGGGCGAGGCGGCGCTCGATATAGCGCTGGCGGAGCTGCGCTCGCTGGAGGACGAACTCGCCGACGCGACCCGGCGCAGGCCCTTCGCGTCGCTGGGGCTCGCCGCGCTGTTCGGATTCCTGTTCGGCATCCTGTTCCGGCGCTGAACATGGTGCGCCTCTTCACGACGCTGAGCCACGTCGCGGAGGCGCGACTCCGATATCTCGGCCGCCGCGCCAGCGTGCGCGGCACGCTCATCGCCGGGTGCGTCCTGGCGGCGCTCACCTGCATCGGCTTCGCGCTGGCCGCGGCGACGGTGGCGCTGGCAGGGCGCGTCGGGATCATCGAGGCGCTGGCGATCATGGCGGGGCTGGCGCTTCTCGTGGTCCTGATCCTGCTTGCGGCGCTGGCCTGGGAATCCCGTCGAAACAGGATTCTCGCCGTTCGGCGGGCGGAAGCGGACCGGCAGCTCTTCCGCGCCGCGGCGCTATCCATGACGCCCGCGCCACGGCCGTCCCGATCGACCATCGGCCTCGGCCTCGTCTCGCTCGGCGCCCTGCTGGTCCTCATGCGCCGCAGGGATGACGACTGATATCCGATCCCTTCTTTTGCTTCGCCGTATACGCTTGGCGTCGGACGCATTGGCGCCGCATCCACTCCGCGGATTTGTCCGTCGACAAATCCGCGCGCGCCTGACTGCCCCCGGCAGGCGCGTCTGCAACGCGCCAGCCAGGCAGGCGCGCACGGATTGGAGACGACGGTCCGGGCGGCACCCCCCTCGGCCTTCGCGCTCACGCGCTCCAGCCGACGAACCGGCGCGACGCAGTGCGTCGCTCATGCCGGTTCGGCAGGCGCTCCCCGACAGACGATTCAGCCGGATTCCTAAGGCCGGCGCCAGCAATCATTTGGCCTTGAACTGTTTCCGGGCCTGACGGAAAAGCCGCGGATGGACCAGATGATCCCGGCGTGGGTGGAGGGGCGGCTGCAGCCCGTTGAAAAGCTCGAGGTGCACCGCCGCGGCCTGCCGCACCCGGCGGTGTCGGTTTTCGTCGTCAACGGCGAGCGGACACTGCTGCAGCGACGCGCCGCGACGAAGTATCACACCCCCGGGCTGTGGGCGAACGCCTGCTGCACTCATCCCCGCTGGGGCGAGGCGCCGGACGACTGCGCGGCCCGGCGGCTTCGCGAGGAACTCGGCATCACCGGCCTGACGCTCGAGCGACGCCAGTCGGTCGCCTATCGTGCAGCAGTCGGCGGCGGCATGGTCGAGGACGAGAGGGTGGAGCTGTTCGTGGCCGAAGCCGATATCGAGATGCCGTTCAGTCCGGATCCGGCCGAGGTGAAGGCGACGCGGTGGATCACGGTGCCCTCCCTTCGTGCGGAAATCGCCGCGCACCCGGCCAGCTTCACCCCGTGGCTGCGGATCTATCTCGCCGACCATTCGGAGCGCCTGTTCGGGCAGGTCGCCTGATCGGGCTCGGCGTCAGTCGAAAAACCCGGGCCCCGCCCTGTCGAGCAACACCGCCGCCGCTTCGGCTCCGATCCTCGCCGCGTCCGCGACCGGTCCCTCGAGCGCGTAGGTCAGGCTCTCCGATCCGTCGGGACGAAGGATCTCGCCGCGCAGACGCAGGCGCCCGCCGCTGATCTCCGCAAGACCGGCGATCGGCGTCTGACACGATCCGTCGAGGCCGGCGAGGAACGCGCGCTCGGCGGCGAGCTGGTCGCCGGTCGGCCCGTGATGAAGCGGGGCGAGAAGGGCCGCAACCCGGCTGTCGCCGTTGCGCTGTTCGATCCCGATGGCGCCCTGAGCGACGGCGGGAAGCATCTCGTCGGGATCGATCGCGACACGGGGCACGTCCGAGCGACCGAGACGGTTCAGGCCGGCCATCGCCAGAAACGTGGCGGCGGCGACACCCTGGCCGAGCTTGTGCAGACGGGTCTCGACACTGCCGCGAAATTCGACCACCGCAAGGTCGGGACGCCGGTGACGGATCTGGGCCGCACGGCGCAGGCTGGAGCTGCCGACGACGCTGCCCGGCGGAAGATCCGCGACAGTCCCCCCGGAAGGCGTCACCAGGGCGTCACGCACGTCCTCGCGCGGCAGGAACGCCGTGATCGAAAGCCCGGCCGGCTGCAGCGTCGGCATGTCCTTCATCGAGTGCACGGCGATGTCGATGCGCCCCTCGGCCAGCGCTTCCTCGATCTCCCGGGTAAACAGGCCCTTGCCGCCGAGAACCCGCAGCGGGCGATCCTGCACCCGATCGCCGGTGGTGCGGACCGGCACGATCTCGAAGGCCTCCCCGGGCAGGCCATGCGCCGCCATCAGCCGGTCGCGGACCTCATGCGCCTGAGCGAGCGCCAGCGGGCTGCCGCGAGTGCCGATCCGCAGCGGGCGGTCGGGATCGGGCAGGTCGGCAAAGGGTTCGGCGGGCATCGGGTTTTCCTTTTCCGCGCCGATCTGTAAGGTCGCGGCGCTCTGATCGCAAGGCGGGGGACGGGGAATGGACACGCGGTCGATGATGCGGGCGCTCGCCGGCGATGCGCTGCCGGTCCCGCCGGTGTGGATGATGCGCCAGGCCGGGCGCTACCTGCCCGAATACCGGGCGGTGCGCGCCCGGGCGGGGAGCTTCCTCGATCTCTGCTACAACCCCGAGCTGGCGGCGGAGGTGACGCTCCAGCCGATACGCCGCTTCGGCTTCGACGCGGCGATCCTGTTCGCCGACATCCTGCTGGTTCCCCACGCCCTCGGTGCGGATCTCGCCTTCGTCGAAGGCGAGGGGCCGCGGCTCTCCACGGTGACGAGGCCTGATGATCTGGCGCGCCTGAAGCCGCCCGAGGCGATCCACGACACGCTCGCGCCGGTCTACGAGACGGTGCGCCGGGTGCGCGCGGCCCTGCCGTCCGAAGTTCCGCTCATCGGCTTCGCCGGCGCGCCGTGGACGGTCGCCACCTACATGATCGCCGGCCGCGGCACCCCGGATCAGGCGCCGGCGCGCGCGCTTCTCTACCGCGATCCCGCGACCTTCGAGCAACTGATCGACCGGATCACAGAAGCGACCATCGGCTATCTGCTGGCCCAGGTCGAGGCCGGCGCCGAAGTGGTCAAGCTGTTCGATTCCTGGGCCGGGGCGCTCCCCGGGCCGCTTTTCGCGCGCTGGTCGATCGACCCGGCCGCCCGCATCGCCGCGTCGCTGCGCGCGGCGCATCCCGGCCTGCCGATCATCGGCTTCCCCCGCGGCGCAGGGGCGGGCTATGCCGGCTTTGCCGCCAGCGCCGGGGTCCAGGCGGTCGCCCTCGACACGTCGGTCGATCCGGTCTGGGCCGCCGGGGCGCTGCAGCCGCATGTCTGCGTGCAGGGAAACCTCGATCCGCTGTTGCTGGTGGTCGGCGGCCCGGCGCTGGCGGACGCCACGAAACGCACCGTCGCCGCCTTCGAGGGCGGCCCGCACATCTTCAACCTCGGACACGGGATCACCCCGGACGCGGACCCCGCGAACGTCGACACGATGCTGCGGGCGATCCGTGGGTGAGGGGGATATCGTCGGCCCCTGCCGAACAATCCAAACCGTCTGGCAGCCCCTACGGGAGTCGAACCCGTCTTTCCAGATTGAGAATCTGGCGTCCTAACCGATAGACGAAGGGGCCAGCTGCTTTCGAGTCGCGATCTTATAGTGGTACGCCCTACGGGAGTCGAACCCGTCTTTTCAGATTGAAAATCTGATGTCCTAACCGATAGACGAAGGGCGCGTCCGCGGCGCTGTGTATCGCCGCCGCACCAGCGGATCAAGGCCGCATTTCAGCGCGCCGCCCCCGGCCCGCCCGGTGCCTCAGCCGGGCAGGGCCGCGTCCTCGATGTGGAGCTTGGCGCGCACCCGCCCGCCCCACTCGTCCCGCTCCAGCCGTCCGGCGAGATGCGCCGGCGCCCCCGCCCGGCCGCTCAGGAACTCGCCCAGCGGGCTCTCGAACGCCCGGAACGCCACCGCGTCCAGCCGGCCGCCGGTCCCGTCGCCCAGCGCCAGCGCCAGATGCCCCTCGCCGATCCGCCGCACCCCCGCGATCCGCACCGCCGCCAGCGCCAGCCGCGGCGCGGGCGATCCCGCACCGTAGGGCCCGGCCGCGGCGATCCGCGCGGCAAGCTCCGGGGTTGCACTCCCCGGCGCCACGATTCCGTCCACCCGCAGGCCGCGCGCCCGCGGCGCGTCGGCGCCCTGCCCGGCCAGCAGCTCGCCCAGCCGCGCCATCGCCGGCTCGAGCTGGTCCCGCGTCAGGCTGACGCCGGCGGCCATCCGGTGCCCGCCGCCGCGCGCGATCAGCCCCTCGCGCACCAGCCGCGCCACCGCCGCGCCGAGATCGACGCCGGCGATCGAGCGGCCCGACCCCTTGCCGTCCGCGCCGTCGAAGCCGATCACCACCGCCGGCCGGCCGAAGGTCTCCTTCAGCCGCGCCGCAACGATGCCGACCACCCCCGGATGCCAGCCCTCGCCGGCCGCCCAGACCAGCGGGCCGTCGCCGCGCGCCGCCGCCTGCGCCTCGGCCTCGACCCGCACCGCCGCCTCGATCTCGCGGCGCTCGCCGTTCAGCCCGTGCAGCCGGGCGGCAAGCGCGGCCGCCTCGTGCGGATCGCGGGTCGCCAGCAGCCGCGCTCCGAGATCCGCCACGCCGATCCGCCCGCCGGCGTTCACCCGCGGCCCGAGCAGGAACCCCAGCGCGTAGCTGGTCGGCGCCCCCTTCATGCCCGCGACCTCGGCCAGCGCCGCGACCCCCGGCCGCCCGCGACCGGCCATCACCGTGAGCCCCTGGCGCACCAGCGCCCGGTTCAGCCCGACCAGCGGCGCCACGTCCGCCACCGTCGCCAGCGCCACCAGATCGAGCAGCCCCAGCAGGTCCGGCCCGGCCACCCCCTCCGCGCGCATCAGCCGGTTGACCGCCACCAGCATCAGGAACACCACCCCCGCCGCGCAGAGATACCCGTAGGCGCCGTCCTCGTCCTGCCGGTTCGGGTTCACCACCGCGACAGCCTCCGGCAGCGTCTCCGCCCCGAGGTGATGGTCGAGCACGATCACGTCGCAGCCGGCCGCGGCGATCGGCTCGTGGCTGAGCGTGCCGCAATCGACGCACACGATCAGGTCGTGGGCGGCCCCGAGCGCCTGCATCGCCGGGATGTTCGGCCCGTAGCCCTCCTCGATCCGGTCCGGCACGTAGAGCGTCGCGTCGAGCCCGATCTGCCGCAGCCAGACCAGCAGCAGCGCCGCCGACGCGCCGCCGTCCACGTCGTAGTCGGCGAACACCGCGATCCGCTCGGCCCGGACAACCGCCTGGCGGAACCGCGCTGCGGCCTTGTCCATGTCGCGCAGTCGCGACGGGTCCGGCATCAGGTCGCGCAGCGCCGGCGCGAGATAGGCCGCGGCCTCGGCGGGCGCGATCCCGCGGCTGGCAAGGATCCGCCCCACCACCTCCGGCAGCCCCGCCGCCTGGGCGATCGCCTGCCCGAGGCGGTCGTGCTCCGCCGACGGCCCCAGCCACCGCCGGCCCGTCACGGAGGCTTCGACGTTGAGGAAGGCGGGGGAATCGAGCATGCCGCAGTCATGCCCGCAAACGCCTCCCGACACCAGTCCGCAGCTTGCCGGTCGACGCGCGCTCTCGTCGGTGCCTAGAGTGGCGGTGGCAACAGGGGGAGAGTCACATGTCCAAGCCACTCTGCGTCATCCTCGGCGTCGGCCCGGGAAACGGCATGGCCATCGCGCGCAAGTTCGACGCGGAGGGCTATGCGCTCGCCCTCTGCGCCCGCGACGGGGCACGGATGACCGTGGCGGCCGCCGATCTCGCGACGGCGAAGGGCTATGCCTGCGACGTCACCGATGCCGGGTCGCTCCAGGCCGCGCTGACGGCGATCCGTGCCGACTTCGGCCCGATAGACACGCTGGTCTACAACGCCGGCTCGGGCACCTGGGGCGATCTCGATTCGGTCGACGCCGACGCCCTGCGCCGGAGCTTCGAGGTCAACGCCGCCGGCCTGTTCTCCGCCGCCCGGGCGGTGGTCGCCGACCTGCGCGCCGCCGGGCGCGGCAGCATCATCGTGATCGGTGCCGGGGCCGCGCTGCGCGGCCGGCCGCGTACCATCGCCTTCGCCGCCGGCAAGGCCGCGCAGCGCTCGGTCGCGCAGTCGCTCGCCCGCCAGCTCGGGCCGGAGAACATCCACGTCGCCTACGTGGTCCTCGACGGCGTGGTCGACCTCGAGACCACTCGCGCGCGGATGCCCGACAAGCCCGCGGAGTTCTTTCTCTCCTCGGCGGGGGTCGCCGAAGCCGCCTTCGCGCTCGCGACCCAGGACCGCCAGGCCTGGACCTTCGAGCTCGACCTGCGCCCCTACGGCGAGAGCTGGTAGAGGGGCGCCTACGCCACCGGCGTGGGCCGGCGGTTGCGGGTGTCGAGGAGGACGATGGCCAGCCCGCTCGCCATCACCAGCAGGATGCCGGCCAGCGCCAGCGGGTTCGGCAGGTTGCCGAACACCACGATGCCGGCGATCACCGCCCAGACCGTGAAGGAATAGAAGAACGGCGCCACCCGGTGGGTCGGGCCGATCCGGTAGGCCATGAAGATGAAGAAGTGGCCGATGAAGAGGAAGAGCCCGGAGCCGGCGAGCAGCAGGAGGTTGCGCGCGCCGGGCGCCGCCCAGGGCTCGGAGGCAAGATGCGCGACGCCGGCGCCGGCCAGTACGATCACCGAAGCCGAGAGCGCGACGACGAGCCCGGGGATCTCGAACGCAACCCGCCGCCCGACCAGATCGCGCACCGCGCCGAGGGCCGCGGTGCCGAGCGCGAGCAGCGCGTAGACCGACACGCCCGAGCCGGTCGGCTGCGCCACCATCAGCGCGCCGACGAACCCGCAGACGATCAGCGCCAGCCGCACGGGGCCCACCGGCTCTCGCAAGAGGAAGGCCGACCCGAGGATCACGAGGAGCGGCGCGACCTGGACGAGCGCAATCACGTCGGCGATCGGCATGTTGGCAAGTGCCACGATGTAGCACAGCACCGCGCCGAGCTCGGCCAGATTGCGCAGCACCACCCGCCGCTCGAACATCATCGCCAGCCGCCGGCCGTGCCCGAGCAGCAGCACGAGCGGCAGGCCCCAGAGGGTGGCCCAGACCCCGCGCAGGAAAAGCACCTCGTAGGGCGGCAGGCCCTCGGTTGCGACCTTCATCATCGAATCGTTGATCACGTAGGCACCGGTCGCCAGCGTCATGAACAGCGGCCCGCGGACCGGATGACCGGAAGACGTCAGGGCGTTCATGCGAAGCGGCGGCGGTCCATGACACCCGACGGATTTCTTCCGTTGCTGGGCAAGGCAGAGTTCGCATCGAGCCCGCCGCTTCCCCCGGGGTGCGGTTCCTGAAAAGCGTGGCCGCGGATTTTAACGAACATTAACGCCTTTCTTTTCAATTGGATGCCCGGAATTTCGCGCGCGCAACGCGGCGTTTCGCAGTCCGTCCGGGGGCGGCTCGATCTCGTCGTCCCAGCCGTGATCGCGGACCGGCCTGCGCGGCGCCTTGCCCTCCAGGCAGCCGCACCAGCCTGCGGCCGCCGGTCCAGCGGCCAAAGGCCGCCGCGATCAGCCACACCGCGAGCAACAGCGACGCGACCGGCTCGCCACGCAGCACGGCCGCGCCCATGTACCAGATTGCGGTGAGGATCGCAGCGGTCCAGACCACCAGCCAGCGCGCCATGAAGCCGATGCCGCCCTCTCGGAGCGGCGGCGTGGCTTGGCCCTACTGATTGCGCTGGCGATAGAGCAGCCGGCGCACCGAGCCGGTCTTGGAGCGCATCAGGATGGTCTCGGTCTCCATCCACTCGCCGTCCCGCCGCGCGCCACGCACGATCGAGCCGTCGGTGACCCCCGTGCCGGCGAAGATCACGTCTTCGGTCACCATCTCGTCGCGCGTGTAGACCTTGTCGAGATCCTCGATCCCGGCGTCCCGCGCCCGCTTTCGCTCGTCGTCGTTGCGAAACAGCAGCCGGCCCAGCATCTGCCCGCCCATGCACTTCAGCGCCGCCGCCGCCAACACGCCCTCCGGCGCGCCGCCCGAGCCCATGTACATGTCGATCCCGGTCTTGCCGCTCTCGGCGCAATGGATCACCCCGGCGACGTCACCGTCGGTGATCAGCCGGATCCGCGCGCCGGTGGAGCGGATCTCCTCGATCAGCCCCTCGTGGCGCGGCCGCTCCAGCACGCAGACCATGATCCCGCTCGGTCCCGTGCCCTTGGCCCGCGCCAGCGCGTTGACCCGCTCGGTCGGCGACATGTCGAGGTCGACCACGCCCGTCCGGTAGCCGGGGCCGATCGCCAGCTTGTCCATGTAGACGTCGGGCGCGTGCAGCATCGAGCCGCGCGGTCCCATCGCGATCACCGCCAGCGCGTTCGGCATGTCCTTGGCGGTCAGCGTCGTGCCCTCGAGCGGGTCGAGCGCGATGTCGACCGGCGGCCCTTCGCCGCTGCCGACCTCCTCGCCGATGTAGAGCATCGGCGCCTCGTCCCGCTCCCCCTCGCCGATCACCACCACGCCCTGGATGTCGAGCAAGTTGAGCTGGGTGCGCATCGCATCGACCGCAGCCTGATCGGCGGCCTTCTCGTCGCCGCGGCCGACGAGCTTCGCCGCGGCGATCGCCGCGGCCTCGGACACGCGGGCGAGACCCAGCGACAGCATGCGGTCGCTGAAGATGACGTCTTCGGACATATCGGTGCGGCCCTCCCCGGCGATCCCTGCTGCGCTTCTAGGCGATCGGGCAGGTCGGGAGCAAGGCGCAACGCTCCATCACCGCCGCCTCCGCGTCGCAAGCCGCAGCTTCAGGCCGTCGCGGAGCCGGAACGTGCGATTGTCCGATCCCCCGAACGCCACCGGCGTGACCGGCAAGTGCGTCCACTGCGGAAACCGGGGCGCGACCAATCGCCCCGCCAGCTCCGCGTCGATCGCGGGCGGATCGAAGCCGCTCACCCGGCAGGCCTGGTCCGGTCGCCCGCCCCGAGCGGCCGCTGCATCAGCACCGAGTCCACCCAGCGGCCGAACTTGAAGCCGACCGAGCGGAACGTCCCTGTCATCTCGAACCCGGCCCGGGCGTGCAGCCTGATCGACGCCGTGTTGCCGCTGTCGCCGATCACCGCCAGCATCTGCCGGTAGCCGAGCGCGGTGCAGTCCTCGATCAGCCGGCCAAGCAGCAGCCCGCCCAGGCCGCGGCCGGTGGCGGCGCGGTCGACGTAGATCGAGTCCTCGAGCGTCAGACGATAGGCGGGCCGCGGCCGGTATGGCCCGGCGTAGGCATACCCGAGAACTCGGTCCCCGTCTTCCGCGACGAGGAACGGCAGGCCGCTTGCCAGAATGTCGTCGCGGCGGCGCGCCATCTCGTCGGCCTCCGGCGGAACCTCCTCGAACGAGGCGAGACCGGTCAGCACGTGATGGGCATAGATCGCGGCGATCGCCGGCAGATCCGCTTCGGTCGAGGTCCGGACTGCCGCGTCGCCCACCTCAGAGGTCCTCGATCCGGATCGCCACCGGCTCGGCGCGGCAGTCGGCAAGGCCGGCGATCCGGCCAAGGGCGGCATCGAGCGCGCCGCGCTCGGCGCGGTGGGTGACGATCAGCACCGTCGCATCGTCGGTGGAGTGCTCGATCTGGCGCATCCGGTTGATCGAGATGCCGGCGGTGCCCAGTTCCGCGGCCACCTTCGCCAGCACGCCCGGCGCGTCGGCCAGCAGGAAGCGCAGGTAGTAGGACGCCGCCACGCCGTCTCCCGCGCGGGCGGGAGCCGAAAGCGTGGTCGCAGGCCGCCCGAACGGCGGGATGACGAGTCCGCGGGCGATGTCGATCACGTCGCCGACGATCGCCGACGCCGTCGGGCCCTCGCCGGCGCCCGGTCCCGACATGACGATGCGGCCGACGAAGTCGCCCTCGAGCACCACCATGTTGGTCACGCCCTCGAGCTGGCCGATCGGCGAGGCGGCGGGCACCAGGCAGGGCTGCATCCGCGCCTCGAGGCCCGCGGGCGTGGCGCGCGCCACGCCGAGCAGCTTGATGCGGTAGCCGAGTTCGGCGGCGTGCTCGATGTCGGCGAGGCTGACCCGCTCGATCCCCTCGACGGTGATGCCGTCGAAGTCGACACGCACGCCGAAGGCGGTGGCCGCGAGCAGCGCGAGCTTCTGCGCCGCGTCGATGCCGCCCACGTCGAACGCCGGATCGGCTTCGGCATATCCCAGCCGCTGCGCCGCCTCCAGCACCTGCGCATAGGGCGCGTCGTCGGCCTCCATCCGCGTCAGGATGTAGTTGCAGGTGCCGTTCAGCACCCCCATCACCCGGGTGATCCGGTTGCCGGCCAGCCCCTCGGTCAGCGCCTTGACCACCGGGATCCCGCCCGCCACCGCCGCCTCGAAGCGCAGCGCGACGCCGGCCGCCTCCGCCGCCTCGGCCAGCGCCTGGCCGTGCCGCGCCAGCATCGCCTTGTTGGCTGACACCAGGTGCTTGCCGCCGCCCAGCGCCGCCTCGGCGGTGGCCTTGGCCGGGCCGTCCTCGCCGCCCATCACCTCGATCACCAGATCGACGTCGTCGCGACGCGCCAGCGCCACCGGATCGTCCTCCCAGGCGTAGCCGGAAAGATCAACGCCGCGGTCGCGATGCCGCGAGCGGGCCGAAACCGCCCCGATCTCGACCGGCCGGCCGGCGCGGGCGGCCAGGGTCGCCCCGTGCGCCTGCAGGATGCGCACCACCCCGGTTCCCACGGTCCCGAGGCCGGCGAGGCCGATGCGGAGCGGTTCGGTCATGGCAGTCTCCCCGGGAATGGCGCGCCTTCTCCTAGTCGAGCCCGGGTTTCCCCGCAACGACGGAGTGGCAGCCGGCACCGCGTGCAACCGCCTGAGGGCGACTGGGAAAGCCGGCCGACCTTGCACCGCCCGGCGGCGGACCATACTCTCCGGCGGCGCGGCCGGTCCGCGCGCGGAACGGGGTGGAGACATGCTGGCGGGCCGCAGGATCCTCCTGATCGTCGGCGGCGGCATCGCCGCCTACAAGAGCCTCGAGTTGATCCGTCTGCTGCACAAGGCCGGCGCCACGGTCTCGCCGGTGCTGACGGCCGCGGGCGCGGAGTTCGTCACCCCGCTCAGCGTCTCGGCGCTGGCCGGCGAGGCGGTGCACGACCAGCTGTTCGACCTGACCGCCGAGGCCGAGATGGGTCACATCGAGCTGTCGCGCAGCGCCGATCTGGTGGTGGTCGCGCCCGCGACGGCCGATCTGATAGCGAAACTCGCCGGCGGCCTCGCCAACGATCTCGCCAGCACGCTGCTGCTGGCCACGGACAAGCGCGTCCTGCTGGCGCCCGCGATGAACGTCCGGATGTGGCTGCACCCGGCGACGCGGCGCAACCTCGCCACCGTCACCGGCGACGGGGCGCTGGTGGTCGGGCCCGACGAAGGGTCGATGGCCTGCGGCGAGTTCGGCCCCGGCCGGATGGCCGAGCCGCCGGCAATCCTCGCCGCGATCGACGCCGCCCTCTCGGGCGGGCCGCTCAGCGGCCGTCACGTGCTGGTCACCTCCGGCCCGACCCACGAGCCGATCGACCCGGTGCGCTACATCGCCAACCGCTCGTCCGGCCGGCAGGGCAGCGCCATCGCCGCGGCGCTGGCGGAACGGGGGGCGCGTGTCACCTTCGTCACCGGTCCGGCCGAGGCGCTGCCGCCACCCGGCGTGACCGTGGTGAAGATCGAGACCGCCGCCGAGATGCTGGCGGCCGTCGAGGCCGCCCTGCCGGCCGACGCGGCGGTCTTTGCCGCCGCCGTGGCCGACTGGCGCATGACCTCTGCGCACGACTCCAAGATGAAGAAGCGCCCGGACGGCCAACCCCCGGCGCTCGAGCTCTGCGAGAACCCCGACATCCTGCGCACCATCGCGCACCGCACCGAGGGCCGTCCCGGGCTTGTCGTGGGCTTCGCCGCCGAGACCGACGACCTGGTCGCCAACGCCACCGCCAAGCGCCGGCGCAAGGGCGCCGACTGGATCGTGGCGAACGACGTGAGCCCGGCGACCGGCATCATGGGCGGATCCGAAAACGCCGTGACCCTGGTCACCGCCGACGGCGCCGAGCCCTGGCCGCGCATGACCAAGCAGGCGACCGCCGAGGCGCTCGCCGAACGCATCGCGAAGGCGCTGGCATGAGCGTGACGGTCGGCATCCTGCGCCTGCCCGGCCGCGACCCGGACCTGCCGTTGCCGGCCTACGCCACCGACGGCGCGGCCGGCATGGACATCTGCGCCAGCCTCCCGGCCGCGGATCGCGCGCAAGGCCTGACGCTGGCGCCGGGCGCGCGGGCGCTGGTGCCGACCGGTCTGGCGCTCGAGATCCCGCCCGGTCACGAGGTCCAGCTCCGGCCGCGCTCGGGACTGGCGCTGCGCCAGGGGCTGACGCTGCTCAACAGCCCCGGCACCATTGACTGCGACTACCGCGGCGAGGTCGGGGTCATCGTCATCAACCATGGGCCTGAGCCGGCGACGATCGGCCACGGGCTGCGGATCGCCCAGATGGTGCTCGCGCCGGTCGCCCGGATCGCCTGGGACGAGGCCGGGGCGCTGGCCGACAGCGTGCGCGGCGCGGGCGGGTTCGGCTCGACCGGAACGGCATGAGCCTCGCGCCCGACGAGCTGCAGCGCTACGCTCGCCACATCGTGCTGCACGAGATCGGCGGGGCCGGGCAGCAGCGGCTGAAGGCGGCGCGCGTGCTGGTGATCGGCGCCGGCGGGCTCGGCAGTCCGGCGTTGCTCTATCTCGCCTCCGCCGGGGTCGGCACGCTGGGGATCGTCGACGACGACACGGTCGGCCTCTCCAACCTTCAGCGTCAGGTGCTGCACGCCACCCCCGAGATCGGCGCGCCCAAGGTCGCGAGCGCCGCCCGTGCGCTGGCGCGGCTGAACCCGCACGTCGCGGTCGAGCCGCACGAGCTGCGGCTGGACGCGGGGACGGCGGCGGAGATCGTCCCGCGCTACGACCTGGTGCTCGACGGCTGCGACAACTTCGCCACCCGTTATCTCGTCAACGCGGCCTGCGTCACGGCGGAGACGCCGCTGATCTCGGCGGCGATGAGCCAGTGGGAAGGCCAGATCGCGCTGTTCCACCCAGCGGGCGGCGGCCCCTGCTACCGGTGCCTCTATCCCGAGCCGCCCGCGCCCGAGCTGACGCCGACCTGCGCCCAGGCCGGCATCATCGGCGCGCTGCCGGGCGTCATGGGCTCGATGATGGCGCTCGAGGCGGTGAAGCTGATCGCCCGTGCCGGGACCGGGCTGCGCGGGGCGCTGCTGATCTACGATGCGCTCCACGCCGACATGCGCCGCATCCGCATCACGGCGCGTCCGGAGTGCCCGGTGTGCGGCGGCCGGGGACAGGCTGAGACAGGCTCCGCCATCCAAGGTTGATCGAGCGCGGCGCATCAAGAGCGTGTCCACGCGTGATATTATGCTAAGCGATTGAAATCATGGCATCCGATTCGTTAAATTAACCGAATCGCAAGGAAGTCCGCGCGTTTTGCGGCCACAGTCGACGCCGCTCCCCGGGCGCCGCGAACCGATCAGGCGGCGGCCCAGCCGAGGCCGCGGCGGAGGATCGTCGCCATCTGCGGCACGTCGAACTCGGCCGCCACGTGACCGAGCGCGCTGTAGAACACCCGGCCGCGGCCGTAGCGGGTCTTCCAGACCTGCGGCACCACGGCACCGTCGATCCACTCGGCGTGCGCGCCGGAGAACCGGGTGGTCGCCAGCACCTCGACGCGCGGATCGACGTGCAGGTAGTACTGCTCCGAGCGATAGTCGAAGCTGTCGATCCCGGCCATCACCGGGTCGTCGGGGCGGGTCACGTCGATGCGGTAGTCGATGATGTTGCCGGGATGCGCCACCCACTGGCCGCCGACCATGAACTGGTAGTCCGGCTCTCCCCGGAAGGCGTCGGCCATGCCGCCGTGATAGCCGCCGAGGCCCACGCCGCCGCGCACAGCGGCGAGCAGCCCCGCCAGCTCCTCCTTGCCGATCGTCGACATGGTGATGATCGGCACGATGAGGCTGTAGTCCGCGAGATCCGCGCCGGCGAAGGCGGCGGTTCCCTCGACGGTCGTCACCTCGAATCCTTCCTCGGCGAGCAGCGCGCCGACGCGGGCCGCGCCCTGCTCCGGCTCGTGTCCCTGCCAGCCGCCCCAGGCGATCAGCGCTTTCCTCATGTCTTGGTCTCCCTCTCAGAGCCGGTCGAGCGGCGCATCCTCGGCCAGCGGCCGGGGGCGCTCGGGACGGGTGGCGATATCGATGACGCGGCGGTCCTCGGCCGAGCGGGCGAAGGCCTCCATCACCTCGAGCACGTGCAGCGCCAGCGCGCCCGACGCGCGGTGCGGCCGGCGGTCGCGGATCGCCGCAGCCATGTCCGCGAGCCCGAGCGAGCGGTGGTTGCCGACCGCCCAAGGCAGCGCGACCGGCACCTCTGCCCACTCGCCGCCCTTGGCCATGAACGAGAGCGCGCCGCCGAAGGTGTTGGGGTCGGGCACCAGCAGGCTGCCCTCGGTGCCGTAGACCTCCAGCGGGTGGTGGCGGTGGCCGGCGACGTCGAAGCTCATGGTGACCGAGACCACCGCGCCCTGTTCGAATTGCATCGTGCCCGCGACGTGCGTCGGCACCTCGACTTCGATCAGCGCCCCCGCCCGCGGTTCGCTGGTGATGGTCCGGGTCGGCCGCGGCACGGGGGCCATGCCGGCGACGCGCGCCACGGGGCCGAGCAGGTTGACCAGATCGGTGATGTAGTAGGGGCCCATGTCGAGCATCGGCCCGCCGCCGGTCTTGTAGTAGAAATCGGGATTGGGATGCCACCGTTCGTGGCCGGGACACATGAAGAAAGCGGTGCCGCCCACCGGCGCGCCGAGCCGCCCTTCGTCGAGAATCGCGCGCGCGGCCTGATGGCCGCCGCCGAGGAAGGTGTCCGGCGCGCAGCCGAGCCGGAGCCCCCGCCGCGCCGCCTCCTCCGCGAGACCGGCCGCCTCGGGGAAGGCGATGCCGAGCGGCTTTTCCGAGTAGGCATGCTTGCCGGCCTCAAGGATCCGGTGGCCGACAGCGACGTGCGCCGCCGGGATGGTCAGGTTCAGCACGATCTCGATCCCGGGATCCGCGAGCAGCGCATCCACCGCGACGGCCGGCAACCCGAACTCGGCGGCGCGCGCCTCTGCCGCCGCCATGTTCTGGTCGGCGAGCCCGCGGATGTCGAGCACGGGGAACTCCCGCGCCGCCGTCAGGTAGGCGCCGCTGATGTTGCCGCAGCCGATGATGCCGATGCCGATGCGCCGCACCCGTCTCGTCCCTTCACGTCCCGGGGCGTCATGGTCATATCTGGCGGCGCGAGGCAAGCGGAACCGCCGCCCGGGATCAGTCGTGGTGGAACACCTCTTCCATTGTCGCCCACCACTCGCCCTCCTTGCGGGTCTCGAGCGGGACCTGGCAGGGCGAGCAGATCGCCCACCAGTCGCGGGTGCGCGGATCGGCGGCCATCTTCGCGTCGTCGGCGGCGAAATCTTCGCCGTGGTATTCCCAGTAGGCGAACAGCAGGTTCTCCGGCTCCTTCAGGAAGATCGAGTAGTTGCGGATGTTGCAGGCCGAGATCATCGCCAGGATCTCCGGCCAGACCGCGGCGTGCAGCCGCTTGTATTCCTCGACCTTTTCGGCCTTGAGGCCGAGTACCAATCCCATGCGCTGCATCGCTCGCTCCCGTCAGCCGCCGCGCCACGCGGCGAGGATCGCGCGCGCGGTCATCAGGTCGAGATGCGCGCCGCCGCCGTTCTTGAACAGCGTGATGTCCTCGGGCGACGCGCGCCCGGCGCGGCCGGCGACGAGGTCGTGCAGGTCCCCGAGCACGTCGGCCCGGGCGATCACCCCGCGCGCCAGCGGATCCTTCAGTTCGCCGATGTGGCCGAGCGTGGTGTCGAAGCTGTCGACGAACACCCGGGCGCGGGCCAGCGCGTCGTCGTCGGCCTCGCGCATGTCCGCCCGGTAGGCACCGATCAGGTCGAGGTGCTGCCCGGGACGCAGCCAGGCGCCGTGGAGCACAGGCTCGGTCGACATGGTGGCGGTGGCGACGATGTCGGCCGCGGCGACGGCGGCGGGCAGGTCGGTGGCGACCTCGGCGCCGGTGGTCTCCGCCAGCGCGCGGGCGCGCTCCGGCGTGCGGTTCCAGAGCGTCACGGCGATGCCGGGGAACCCGGCGCGGTAGGCCTCGATCAGCGACGTGGACACCGTCCCGGCCCCGAGGATCAGCAGCCGCCGTGCGTCCGGCCGGGCGAGCAGGCGGGCGCCGAGCAGCGAATCGGCGGCGGTCTTCCAGCGAGTGACGAGGCCCGCGTCGATCACCGCCTCGACCGCACCGGTTCCATCGTCGAACACCAGCATCGCGCCCTGGATCGAGGGGCGGCCCAGCGCGGGGTTGCCGGGCATCACCGTCACCGCCTTGACCGCAGCGCCCAGGCCGTCGATCCAGGCGGCACGCGTCAGCAGCGTGTCCGGCGCGCGCGTCAGGAAGACGTCCCCGATCTCGGGCTCGGCGCGGCGATGGCCCTCGGCGAGCGCGTCGGCGACCGTCAGCCAGTCCAGCCGGCCCTCGACGTCCTCGGCGGCGATGAACGGAATCCGCGCCATCAGGCGCCGACGGCCACCATCGCCCTCGCCAGCTTCTCGAGCCCGTCCGCCGGCAGGCCCGCGATGTTCACCCGGCTGTCGCCGACCATGTAGATGCCATGGTCCTTGCGCAGGGCCGCGACCTGCTCGGGGGTGGCGCCGAGGCGAGAGAACATGCCGCGGTGCTCGGCCACGAAATCGAAGCGGTCGGAGTTGGTCTCGCGGCGCAGCGCGTCGGCGAGGCCGCGGCGCAGGTCGAGCATTCCGAGCCGCATCTCCTCGAGTTCCGCCATCCAGTCGTCCTTCAGTTCGGGATCGGACAGGATGATCGACACCACCTTGGCGCCGTGGTCGGGGGGGAACGAGAAGTTGAGGCGGTTGAGCGAGAACAGGTTGGAGCGGGTTACGTCGCTCGCCGCCTTGTCGGCGGATACGACGAAGGCCGCGCCGACCCGGTCGCGGTAGAGGCCGAAGTTCTTAGAGCAGCTGACCGCGAGCATCATCTCTGGCACCTCGCCGGCCATGTGGCGCAGACCGGCGACGTCGGCCTCCAGCCCGTCGCCGAAGCCCTGGTAGGCGAGGTCGATCATCGGGACGACCCCGTTCGCGGTCACGAAGCCGGTCAGTTCACGCCACTGGTCGAGATCGAGGTTGGCGCCGGTGGGGTTGTGGCAGCAGCCGTGCAGCAGCAGCACGTCGCCCGGCTTCATTTCGTTGAGATCGGCCATCATGCCGGCGAAATCGACGCCGCGGGTCTTCGCGTCGAAGTAGCGATAGGTGCGGACCGGGATCCCGAGGTAGCCGAGGATCGCCGGGTGGTTCGGCCAGGTCGGGTCCGAGTGCCACACCGTGGCCTCGGGCGCCGCGCGCCGGATCAGTTCCAGCAGCTGGCGGATCGCGCCGGTGCCGCCGGGCGTCTGGGCGCCGCTCAACCGCTCGCGCGGCACCGAATCCCCCAGCGCCAGATCGGCGAGCGCGTCGACGAACGCCAGATCGCCCAGGACCCCGACGTAGGCCTTGGTGTCCTGCTCCTTCAGCAGCCGGGTCTCGGCGGCCTTCACCGCGCGCATCACCGGGGTGTTGCCGTGGGCGTCCTTGTAGACGCCGACGCCGAGATCGACCTTGTCGGTGCGCGGATCGGCCTTGTAGAGGCCGAGAAGCTCGATGATCTTGTCGGGCGGCGTCGGCTTCAGCGTCTCGAACATGGGTCCCCCTTCCCGGTCGGTGATGTCAGGCGTCGATGGTGTCCCGGTCATGGCCGAGCGTCCGCTGGCGGGTTTCGCGGCGCACAGGCGCGAACCCAGCCTTCTGGTAGAGCGGCAGCGCGCGCGGGTGATCGAGCGAGTTGGTGTTGACCGTGACCCGCGTCGTGCCGGGCCGGTCCCAGGCCATGTGAACCGCGGTTTGCAGCAGGAACGTGCCGAGACCGCGGCCGATCGCCTCCGGCACCAGGCCCAGGTAGGCGAGATCGCAGACCCCTTCCGCGCGGCCGTCGAGCACGAAGAACCCGTGCGGCCAGCCGTCGCGCATGAAGCTGTAGAGCGTCACGGCGGGATCGTGCAGGAAGGCCGCGACCTCCTCCTCGGGGCGCTCGTGCTGGTCGCTCCAGTCGTAGTCCCGGCCCACCGCGTCGTAGAGATCGAGGAAGTACCAGACCGGCGGACGGTCGGCGCCGATCAGCGCGGCGACCCGGCCGGTCGGCAGGTGCGGGCGCGGATAGCCCGGGCGCGCATCCATCTGGAGGTAGGTGATCGCCACCTCGACCCGCTCTCCGGTCCGGCGTTTCATCCCTTCTCGACCTCGAGGTCGGGATAGGCGCCCCATTCGGTCCACGAGCCGTCGTAAAGCGCATGGCTCCGGTTGCCGAGCCGTTCGAGCGCGAGGCTGAGGATCGCCGCCGAGATGCCCGAGCCGCAGGTGGTGACCACCGGCTTGTCGACGTTCACGCCGCCAGCCTCGAAGGCGGCGCGAAGCTCCCGGTCGGTCTTCATCGTGCCGTCGGCGTTCAGAAGCTCGGTCCACGGCACGTTCATCGAGCCGGGAATGTGGCCGGAACGCAGGCCCGGCCGCGGCTCGGGCTCATCGCCGCGAAACCGCGAGGCCGAGCGGGCATCGACGATCTGGGCATCGCCGAGCTTGGCGGAGCGCGCGACCTGGGTGACGTCGCGCACCAGGCCGGCGTCGCGCCGGGCGGTGAAGTGCCGGTCGCGCAGGATCGGCACGCCGTCCTCGACCGGCCGGCCCTCGGCCCGCCACTTCGGCAGGCCGCCGTCGAGCACGGCCACGTCGCGCTTGCCGAACAGGCGGAAGAGCCACCAGACCCGCGGCGCGCTGAAAACGCCCACGGAATCGTAGATCACCACCCGGTGGCCGTCGCCGATGCCCAGGCCGCGCATCCGGGTCACGAACTTCTCCACCGGCGGCGCCATGTGCGGCAGGCTCGAGCGTTCGTCCGAGACATCGTCGATGTCGAAGAACCGCGCGCCGGGGATGTGCGCCGCCTCGAACTCGGCGCGCGGGTCGCGGCCGGCCGCCGGCATGTGCCAGCCGGCGTCGAGAATGCGCAGGTCCGGCGCGCTCAGGTGCGCGGCCAGCCAGTCGGTCGAGACCAGAAGCTGCGGGTCGCTGGCGGTCATCGGCGGTTCCACGGGTTGCTGTCCGTTTCCGCATAGCCGTGAACGTTGAGCGGAGCAAGGGTGGCTCCCCCTGCCGGATCCCCTGCCGGCACGGACAAGCCGCGAGACAGGTGCGGCGAAGCCTGCTAGTGTCCGCCGTGCCGCAACCCTGCGGCGATCAACACGGGGGAAATCCTATGAAATCGATCGGTCTGGCCGCGATCCTGGCGACGGCATTCATCGTTCCGGCCTTCGCGCAGGACGCCGCGACCATGGTCTGCTCGGAATATTCGGCGATGGACAACGCGGGCAAGATGGGACTGATGGCCGACCTGCAGGCGGTGAACGCGGAAATGTCCAGCAGCCAAGAAATGAGCTCTCAGGATATCGCCACCGCGCTGAATACCCAGTGCGCGTCGAATCCCGACCAGTTGCTCACCGACGCCATGAAGGAAATCCACAAGATGTAGGCGTTCGTCGGGCGGATCCCGCGCGTCCGCCCTGCCTGCCCGACCCACGCTGCCGGCGTCCAGCCGGCAGCCGCGCCGGCGCCGCCCACGGCCCCTCAGGGCTCCAGCGCCGGCGGCAGTTCCGCGGGCCGCTTGTTGGGCGCCTCGAACAGCTCTTGGACATCGAAGGTCGAAGCCCGGCCGATGCTGTCGAAGTTGTCGCGCAGCCAGAGGTCGGCCCAGCGCCGCCCGCGCTCGAACAGTTCCCGCAGGTAGCCCCACTCGGCGTTGAGCTTGCTCGATGCCGCCAGATCCTGCACCTCCTCGTCCACGTGCACCATGTGGAGGAACACCCGGTCGGCCGCGGCCGCCCCCAGGTCGCCCCCCGCCGCCCCGGCCGCCTTCTGCACCAGCGCCAGCGTCCGCAGCTCCTTGATCAGGCTGGTGTTGAAGCTGATCTCGTTCGCCCGGTTGATGATGTCGCGCGCGGTGCGCGGCAGCGCCTGCCGGTGGAACGGATTGATCTGCACGATCACGATGTCGGGGCTCGCGGCGCTGGCGACCAGCGGGTAGAGCGCGGGGTTGGCCGAGAACCCGCCATCCCAGTAGGCCTCGCCGTGGATTTCCACGGCCTTGTACATCTGCGGCAGGCAGGCCGAGGCCAGCACCGCGTCGGCGGTGATCTCGCCGGTGTCGAACACCCGCGGCAGTCCGGACCGGACGTTGGTGGCATTGATGTGGCTGACGATGCCGCCCGGCGCATTCACCCGCCCGAAATCCACCTGCGCCACCAGCAGGTCGCGCAGCGGGTTCACGTCGAACGGGTTGAGCTCGTAGGGCGAGAACAGCCGCCCGATCCCCTCCATCATCAGAAAACCCGGCGAGCGGTCGAGACTGTAACGTCCCGTCATCCGGTCCCACCAGGTCCGCTGCGCCGGCGAGAAACGCGCCGCATCGCTCACCGCCTTCCAGAACACCGCCAGCGCCTCGCGGGCTCCCTCGCGGCCGCCCCGGGCATGGCCGTCGGCGAGCACCACTGCGTTCATCGCGCCCGCGCTGGTGCCGCTGGTCTCGACGATCTCGACCCGCTCGTCCTCGAGCAGCCGGTCGAGCACCCCCCAGGTCAGCGCCCCATGCGAGCCGCCCCCCTGCAATGCGAGATTGAGCGGCCGTGCAGCCGCGGCGGACCTGTTCAACGCGCTTCTCCCCCGGAGGCGCCGTTCGCGCCGCGACGGCCGGACAATAGCGCCGCATGGTGCGCTGCGGCAAGGGCAAAGGCCGCCGCCGGAGCCGTCGCGCATCCACGCCCGCACGACTCCGGCCCCCGCGCCGCCCTGCCCGCACGATCCGGTTGCCAAAGCCGCCGGCTTGCGGCAGGTTTTGCGCCATAAAACGGGGAGAACGACCGCATGGCCTTCATGCTCAAAATCCGCTGGGAGATCGCGCCCGACAAGGTCGCGGAGTTCCGCGCCAACCAGGAGACGCTCTGCGAAGTGATGCTCGCGCATCCCGGCGTCATCACCTATCACGCCGAGTATCCCGCCGAGGCGGTCAGCGAGTGGACCGAGATCTACGCCAACGACGCCGCCTTCCGGGCGCACCTCGACAACGAGAAGGGCAAGGCCCCGCTCGGCGCGGTGGTCGGCGCCTGCCAGAACATCACCTGCCGCTGCTTCGGCGACCCGGACGCCGACTCGCGCGAGATCCTCAAGGGGTTCGGCACCAGCTATCACGAGACCGCGCCCAGGGCCTTCGTGCTCAACCCGCGCGCCGACAGGGATTCGCAGGTCTGATGGCGCCCCCCCGGTGACGGTTCCGGCCTGATGGCGAAGGCGATCCACATGATGATCCGTGTCCTCGACGAGGCGCGGTCCACCGGTTTCTATCGCCGGGCCTTCGGCCTCGACGTGGCCGACCGGTTCGATTTCGACGACTTCACCCTGGTCTACCTCCGCAACCCGGAGGTCGACTTCGAGATCGAGCTCACGGTGAACAAGGGCCGCACCGACCGCTATGCCCTCGGCGACGGCTACGGCCACATCGCCTTCGTCACCGACGACCTCGACGGCGAGCACGCCCGCCTCGCCGCCGCCGGCCTCGCCCCCGAACCGGTCCGGGAGTTCCACCGCGACGGCGCGCTCATGGCCCGCTTCTTCTTCCTCCAGGACCCGGACGGCTACAGGATCGAGGTCCTGCAGCGCCACGGCCGATACCGCTGAGCCGGGATTGGCTGAACCGATAGCCGTGCGGCGCCGCCTTCCGAACCGGCACAAGCGACGCATTGCGTCGCGCCGGATCGTCGGCTGGAGCGCGCGAACGCGGAGGCCAAGGGGGCGCGGCCGGAACCATCGGCCGGCAATCCGCGCGCGCCTGCCTGCGGTGGGCGCGGAATTGCGCCTGCCGTCGTGCCGCAGGCACGCCTCTGGCGTGACGGGCAGGCAGGCGCGCGCGGATTTGTCGACGGACAAATCCGCGAAGTGAATGCGGCGCCGTTGCGGCCCGACGGCAGGCGAGCATGGCGAAGCCCGCCGCCGCCCGCCTTCAGCGCATCGGGGCTTTCCCTCCGCTCCGCCTTGGCCTAGATCCGCCGGCGACCCCACGCCCGCAGGACCGGCCCCGATGAAGTTCACCCTCGCCTGGCTCAAGGACCACCTCGAGACGACCGCCACGCTCGAGGAGATCACCTTCGCCCTGACCGACCTGGGGCTCGAGGTCGAGGGCGTGACGCAACCCGGCCGAGCGGCTGGCCGCCTTCACCGTCGGCGAGGTGCTGGAGGCGCACCCGCATCCCGACGCCGACAAGCTGCGGGTCTGCCGGGTGGCGACGGCGGATGGCGAGAAGCAGATCGTCTGCGGCGCCCCGAACGCGCGCGCCGGCATCAAGGTGGTGATCGCCGCACCGGGCAGCTACATCCCCGGCATCGACACCACGATCAAGGTCGGCCGGATCCGCGGCGTCGAGAGCCACGGCATGATGCTGTCCGAGCGCGAGATGGAGCTGTCGGACGAACACTCCGGCATCGTCGAACTCGCCCCCGACGCGGCCGTGGGGGCGCGCTACATCGACGTGGTGCCGTTCGATCCGGTGATCGACGTCGCCATCACCCCGAACCGGCCCGACGCGCTCGGCGTGGCGGGGATCGCCCGCGACCTCGCCGCGCGCGGGCTCGGCACGTTGAAGACACCCGCCCGTCGCGGCGGTGGCCGGCGGCTTCCCCTGCCCGGTCGCGGTCTATCTCGCGCCCGACGTGGCGAGCGAGGCCTGCCCGCTGTTCGTCGGGCGGCTGGTGCGCGGCGTGCGCAACGGCCCCTCGCCGCAGTGGCTGCAGGACCGGCTGCGCGCGATCGGGCTGCGGCCGATCTCGGCGCTGGTCGACATCACCAACTACGTCACCATCGACCGCGGCCGGCCGCTGCACGTGTTCGACGCGGCCAGGGTGCACGGGCCGATCACCGTGCGGCTGGCGCGGCCGGGCGAGAAGATCACCGCGCTCGACGGCAGGGACTATGCCTTCGACGGCTCGGAGACGCTGGTCTGCGACGCCAACGGGCCGGAATCGATCGGCGGCGTGATGGGCGGGATGCGCTCGGGCTGCACCGGGGAGACGACCGATGTTTTCGTCGAGGCGGCCTACTTCGATCCGGTCCGCACCGCGCGCACCGGCCGGCGGCTGAAGATCAACTCCGACGCGCGCTACCGCTTCGAGCGCGGCGTCGATCCGGCGTTCACGCCGACGGGCATGGAGCTCGCCACGCGGATGATCCTCGATCTCTGCGGCGGCGAGGCCTCCGAGGTCGAGACCGCGGGCGCCGTGCCGGACACCGCGCGCAGCTACCGCTTCGACCCGGCGCGGGTGGTGCGGCTGGTCGGCATGGAGATCCCCGACGCCGAGCAGGTGCGCATCCTCACCGCGCTCGGGTTCAGGGTCGACGGGTCGGAGGTGGCCGTGCCGTCGTGGCGCCCGGACGTGCAGGGCGAGGCGGATCTGGTCGAGGAGATCGCCCGGGTCGCCTCGCTGAGCAGGCTCGAATCGCAGCCGCTGGTGCGTCCCGCCGGCGTGTCGAAGCCGATCCTGACCCCGATGCAGCGCCGCGAGGGCCAGGCGCGGCGGCGGATGGCCGCACTCGGGTTCAACGAGTGCGTGACCTACAGCTTCATCGAAAGCGCCGCCGCCGCATTGTTCGGCGGCGCCGACGACGCGTTGCGGCTGGAGAACCCGATCAGCTCCGAGATGAGCCACATGCGCCCGGACCTGCTGCCGGGCCTGCTGCGCGCCGCGGCCCGCAACCAGGCGCGCGGCTTCGCCGATCTGGCGCTGTTCGAGGTCGGCCACGCCTTCACCGGCGGCGAGCCGGGCGAGCAGGTGCTGCTGGCGACCGGGCTCAGGATCGGGGCGAGCGGCCCGCGCGACCCGCACGGCAGTCGCCGGCCGGTCGATCTCTGGGACGCCCGCGCCGACGCCGAGGCGGCCCTCGCCGCCATCGGCGCGCCGGCCGCGCTGATGGTGATGCGCACTGCGCCCGACTGGTTCCACCCCGGCCGGTCGGCGGTGCTGTCGCTCGGCCCGAAGAACCCGCTGGCGGCGTTCGGCGAACTGCATCCCCGCGTGCTGCAGGCGCTCGACGTCAAGGGCCCGGCGGTCGCCTTCACCCTGCGGCTCGAGGCGCTGCCGTTCCCGAAGGCCCGCAGCACCACCCGCCCGCCGCTGGTGGTCTCCGACCTGCAGCCGGTCGAGCGCGACTTCGCCTTCGTGCTCGACGCGGACGTCGAGGCCGAGGCCGTGCTGAAGGCCGCCCGCTCCGCCGACAAGACGCTGATCGAGGCGGTGAGCGTGTTCGACGTGTTCGCCGGCCCGAAGGCCGAGGCGCAGATGGGCGCGGGCAAGAAGTCGCTCGCCATCGCCGTGCGGCTGCAACCGACCACGGCGACCCTGACCGAACCCGAGATCGAGGCGGTGTCGGGGCGGGTGATCGCCGCCGTCGCCAGGGCGACCGGCGGCAGCCTGCGCGGCTAGAGCCGGGCCAGCAACTCGCGCTTCTTGGCCGCGAACTCGTCCGCGTCGAGAATACCCTTGTCGCGCAGGCCCGCCAGCCGTTCGATCTGGGCGATGATGTCGGTTCCGGAGGCCTCCGTGGCGAGGGCGGCCGGCGCTGAGACCGGACGCTCGGCGGCCGGCGCCTGGGTCGCAGGCGTCGGAGCCGGCTGTTCGGGGGCAGGCTCGGCCGGACGCCCGGAGGGCTCCGTGGCCGCGTCGCCGTCGGCGTCGGCGTCGGGGATCACCGGCAGATCGGCGACCTGCACCAGCCCGTGCTGACTGGTGAACGTCAGCGACTGGTCGCCCGACTGCTGCTGCGAGAAGCCGCCGAGCCGGTGGTCGCCGGTATCGTAGACCGTGACCTTGCCGCCGAGCGAGATCGCCAGCCGCCGGCTGTCGGGAAAGAACGCGTAGCGCATCGCGTTCTGCGCCCCGGTCGAGGACGGGCGGCCGAGGGCCGCCGGCCACCAGTCGCCGCCGGCGCCGCCCGATACGAACAGGCTGACTCCGCCGCCGCCGCCCTGGGACTGCGACTGGGACTGCGAGGGCGCGCGCGCCGCCGGCGCGAACGCCGAGCCGAGATGCATGGCGAGCTCGTTGCACAGCGCATCGACCTTCGCCTTCAGCCCGTTGTTGAACATGTCGCCGACCATCACCATGCCGCCGCGCGACCACTGGCCCATGCCGCCGAGCTCGGGGATGTTGAACTGCGCCTGGTTGCCGCCGCCTTCCGCCAGCGCCACCAGCAGCGCCTCCACGGTCGCGGCGCCGACACCGTGGCGAGCCGCCACTTCCTCCACGATCCGACGACCTTCGGCGCTCAACAGCGGCATGGCGATTCCCCTCGCCCGACGGTATGCCGGGACTGGCCGGCGCCGTAGCATGGCCCGCGGCGCAATGACAGGGCCGCGCGGCCGCGAACGCGAAAAGGGGACCACCCGCGATGCCCGAGCCGGATCTGCAGGCGATCGTCGATGGCATCCATGCCGAGCTCGCGCCGGAGTTCGGCGCCGGACGCCTCGCCGACTACATCCCCGAGCTTGCCCACGTCGATCCCCGGCGCTTCGGCATGGCGGTCGCGACCCCAAGCGGCGAGCTCCACGCCGCGGGCGACGCCGATGTCGCCTTCTCGATCCAGAGCATCTCGAAGGTGTTCCTGCTGACCCTCGGCCTCGGCAAGCACGGCGAGGGCCTCTGGACCCACGTCGGCCGCGAACCGTCCGGCTCGGCCTTCAACTCGATCGTCCAGCTCGAGTTCGAGAACGGCCGGCCGCGCAACCCGTTCATCAACGCCGGCGCCATCGTCGTCACCGACCTCGTGCTCGGCGGCCACACCCCGCGCGAGGCGCTCGGCGAGATCCTGCGCTTCCTGCGGTTTCTCGCCGACGACGAGGACATCATCGTCGACGCGGCCGTGGCCCGCTCGGAACTGGCCACCGGCGCGCGCAACGCGGCGCTGGCGCAGTTCATCCGCTCGTTCGGCCGGATGGCGCACCCGGTCGATCAGGTGCTCGGGGTCTACTGCCACCACTGCGCCATCGCCATGAGCTGCCGCCAACTCGCGCGCGCGGGCCTGTTCCTCGCAGCGGACGGACGCAATCCGCTGACCGGGCACGGGGTGGTGGTGCCGGCCCGCGCCCGGCGGATCAACGCGCTGATGCTGACCTGCGGCAACTACGACGGCTCGGGCGACTTCGCCTACCGTGTCGGCCTGCCGGGCAAGAGCGGCGTCGGCGGCGGCATCCTCGCCATCGCGCCGGGACATGCCGCGATCGCCGTCTGGTCGCCCGGGCTCGACGCCTACGGCACGTCGCAACTCGGCGCCCGCGCGCTCGAGCTTCTCGCCCGGCGCACCGGCTGGTCGGTGTTCGGCTGAACGTGCTTCGG
Organism: uncultured Alphaproteobacteria bacterium; assembly: GCA_963773555.1. Taxonomy (GTDB): domain Bacteria; phylum Pseudomonadota; class Alphaproteobacteria; order Rhodobacterales; family Rhodobacteraceae; genus Amaricoccus. The sequence goes on along the minus strand of CAVZCB010000031.1, from coordinate 48,424 downwards.
CCCGCTCGCCCGCTAGCGCCGCGAGCGCACGGCCCCGACGATGAAGAGCAGCACCACCGCACCGACCGTCGCCACCACGAGGGCGCCGATGAACCCGGTCGTCTGCAGACCGATCAGCCGGAACAGGAACGCCCCGAGGTAGGCGCCGATCACGCCCACCAGCAGGTTTATCATCAGCCCGTGCTCCCGCTTCATCACCTGCTCGGCGATCCATCCGGCGATCAGCCCGACGATCAGGAAGCTCAGCCAGCCCAGTCCACTCATCTCTCTCTCCTCGGTTTCCAGTTGCAAACGACCGCGCTGCGGCCAGGTTCCTCTCACGGGCTGAGCCGCACCACATCCCACGCCCCACCCGGTCCGGCGCGGGTCCATCGGAATCGATCGTGCAGCCGGTGCGCCCCGTCGGCCCAGAACTCGATCTCGACCGGGACCAGCCGGTAGCCGCCCCAGAACGGTGGCCGAGGCGGGTCGATGCCCTTCAGCGCCGTCACCTTCGCCACCTCGGCCATCAGCGCGGCACGGCTGCGGAGCGGCCGCGACTGCGCCGAGGCCCAGGCGCCGATCCGGCTCGCGAGGCTCCGCGAGCGATAGTAGGCGTCGGCCTGCGGCCCGTCCTCGCGGGCCACGTCCCCGCGGGCGCGCACCTGCCGGCGCAGGCTCTTCCAGTGCATCACGAAGGCGGCCTTGCCCGCGGCGTCGATCTCTCCGGCCTTGGCGCTCTCGTAGTTGGTGTAGAAGACGAAGCCGTCCGGCCTCGATCGCCTTCAGGAGCACCATGCGCGCGTTCGGCAGCCCGGAGGCGTCGACCGTCGCCAGCGCCATCGCGCCCGGATCGTTGACCTCGGCCGTCTCCGCCTCGGCAAGCCACGTCCGCGCGATGCCGAAGGGATCGTCCCCCGCGAAAATGCCGCTCCGATCCGCCGCGTCGCCCAAGCCCGTCCTCCCTCTCGCCCGCGCGCAGCTTACGAGCCCGCGCGGCAAGAGCAAGCTCGGCGCGTTCGCGAAAGCGACAGAACCAGAGTGTCCCCGCGACCGCGCGGCACGTTCGACGCCTCGGGACAGGCAGGGCATGGGGTCCGGCCCGTTCGCCCTCGCGGCGGGCCGGTATTTTCCGTCGTGACATTTACCGCGGGCGGCACCGGCTTAGGTGAACCGCCTCAACGGATGGAGGCGACATGGCGAAGATTCTGGTACTCTACTATTCGAGCTGGGGCCACATGGAGGCGATGGCGAAGGCCGCCGCCGAAGGAGCGACCGCTGTCGGGGCCGAGGTGACGGTCAAGCGGGTGCAGGAACTGGTTCCCGACCAGGTGGCGAAGGAAGCGCACTACAAGATGGATCAGGAGGCGCCGGTCGCCGAACCGGCGGAGCTTGCCGACTACGACGGCTTCATCTTCGGGGTCCCGACCCGCTACGGCAACATGCCCTCGCAGATGAAGAACTTCTTCGATCAGACCGGGGCGCTGTGGCAGAGCGGCGCGCTGGTGAACAAGGTCGCGACCGTGATGAGCTCGACCGCCACCCAGCACGGCGGCCAGGAGACGACGATCGTCTCGACCCAGATCGTGCTCCAGCACCACGGCATGATCATCGTGCCCCTGTCCTATGCCTATGCGGGCCAGAGCGGCGTCGACACGATCCGTGGCGGCTCGCCCTATGGCATGACGCTCGTCACCGACTCCGACGGCAGCCGCTGGCCGAACGCGCAGGATCTGGAGGGCGCGACGTTCCAGGGCCGGCGACTGGCAGAGATCGCGATCAAGCTGCACGGGTAAGACCGGCCATCCTTCCCCACATGCCTCCTTCCGGCGTTTGACACCCCACGGCGTGAAACCTAATGATCGCATGTCGTGGTGCGAAAGATAATGTCCTGAACGGGCACCCCGGCGCGGCGGCGCGCCGGGCGAAGGAGGGCCAGCAATGAAGTTCGGTGTTCCCAAGGAACGCTCCAAGGGCGAGAAGCGGGTGGCGATGACGCCGCAGTCGGCGGTGGTGCTGAAGAAGCTCGGCTACGATTGCCTGATCCAGGCCGGCGCCGGCGACGAGGCGCGGTTCTCCGATGCCGACTACACCGAGGCCGGCGTCGAGGTGGTGGCGAGCGAGGCCGAGGTCTGGGAAAAGGCCGACATCGTCGCCAAGGTGCGCGCGCCCGAGCCGGAAGAGATCGAGCTGGCCCGCTCCGGCCAGATCGTCATCAGCTTCGTCTATCCCGCGCAGAACGCCGAGCTTCTCGAGAGCCTGAAGGCGAAGGGCGTCACCAGCATCGCGATGGACATGGTGCCGCGCATCAGCCGGGCGCAGAAGATGGACGCGCTCTCGTCGATGGCCAACATCGCCGGCTATCGCGCGGTGATCGAGGCGGGCGAGAACTTCGGGCGGTTCTTCACCGGCCAGATCACCGCGGCGGGCAAGGTGCCCCCGGCCAAGGTGCTGGTGATCGGCGCCGGCGTGGCGGGCCTCTCGGCGATCGGCACCGCGCGCGGGCTCGGGGCGATGGTGCGGGCGTTCGACGTGCGCCCCGAGGTCGCCGAACAGATCGAATCGATGGGCGCGGAATTCCTGTTCCTCGACTTCGCCGACAGCCAGGACGGCGCGGCGACCGGCGGCTACGCAGCCCCCTCGAGCCCTGAGTTCCGTGAGAAGCAGCTGGAGCTGTTCCGCGCGCAGGCCCCGGAGATCGACATCGTCATCACCACGGCGCTGATCCCCGGCCGCCCGGCGCCGAAGCTGTGGCTGAAGGACATGGTCGAGGCGATGAAGCCCGGCTCGGTGGTGGTCGATCTCGCCGCCGAGCAGGGCGGCAACTGCGACCTGACCAAGCCCGGCAAGCTGTTCGAGACCAAAAACGGCGTGAAGATCGTCGGCTACACCGACATGGCGAGCCGGATGGCGACCCAGGCCTCGACGCTCTACGGCAACAACATCCGCCACATGATCGACGACCTGACGCCGGCCAAGGACGGCCAGCCGGTGGTCAACATGGAGGACGACGTGATCCGCGGCGCGACGGTGACGCACGCGGGCGAGGTCACCTTCCCGCCGCCGCCCCCGAAGGTGGCGGCAATCGCCAGGGCGCCGGTGAAGAAACCGCCGGAGGAGACGGCCGAGCAGAAGGCGGCGCGCGAGCTCGCCGCCACGCAGAAGGCCTCGACCCGCACCACGGCGCTTCTCGTGGTCGGCACGGTGCTGACGCTGCTGGTCGGCAGCGTCGCGCCGGTCAGCTTCATGCAGCACTTCATCGTGTTCGCGCTGGCCTGCTTCGTCGGGTTCTACGTGATCTGGAACGTCAGCCACGCGCTGCACACGCCGCTGATGGCGATCACCAACGGCATCTCGTCGATCATCATCCTCGGCGCGCTGTTGCAGATCGGCTCGGGCAGCGTGTTCGTGGCGCTGCTGGCGGCGCTGGCGACGCTGATGGCCTCGGTGAACATCTTCGGCGGCTTCCTCGTCACCCGGCGGATGCTCGCCATGTTCCAGAAAAGCTGAGGGGGACGCCATGAGCCTCGGACTGGTCACGGCCTGCTATCTGGCCGCAGCGATCCTCTTCATCCTCGCCCTCGGCGGCCTCTCCAACCAGGAGAAGGCCAAGCGGGCGATCTGGTACGGCATGATCGGCATGGCGCTCGCCGTCATCGCCACCATCTTCGGCGGCGCCGGCCACTTCTGGCTGCTGGCGCCGATGGTGATCATCGGCGGCGCGGTCGGCGCGTTCGTTGCGTCCCGCGTGCAGATGACCCAGATGCCGGAGCTGGTCGCCGGCTTCCACAGCCTCGTCGGCCTCGCCGCCGTCTTCATCGGCCTCAACGCCGACCTGGAGGCCGGTCGTGCCGCCGCGGCGCTCGCCACCGGCTCGATCGAGAACCTGTCGGGCTTCGCGCTGACGCTGACCCACAAGACGTCGACCGAGCTCTCGATCATGCGGGTCGAGATCTTCCTCGGCATCCTGATCGGCGCCATCACCTTCACCGGCTCGATCGTCGCCTACCTGAAGCTGTCGGGAAAGGTCGGCTCCAAGCCGCTGACCCTGCCGAACCGCCACGCCATCAACATCGGCGCCGGTCTGCTGTGCCTGCTGCTCGGCATCCTCTATTTCTACGGCGCCGGGATCTGGACGATGGTCCTCGTCGCGCTGGTCGCGGGCTTCATCGGCTGGCACCTGATCATGGCGATCGGCGGCGCGGACATGCCGGTGGTGATCTCGATGCTCAACAGCTACTCGGGCTGGGCGGCGGCGGCGATCGGCTTCACGCTGTCGAACGACCTCCTGATCGTCACCGGCGCACTGGTCGGCTCCTCGGGTGCGATCCTCTCCTACATCATGTGCAAGGCGATGAACCGCAACTTCGTCTCGGTGATCCTCGGCGGCTTCGGGGGCACCTCCGGCCCCGCGCAGGAGATCGAGGGCGAGATGATCGCCATCGACGCGGATGGGGTCGCCGCCGCGCTCGACGACGCGGATTCGGTGATCATCGTGCCGGGCTATGGCATGGCGGTGGCGCAGGCGCAGCAGTCGGTGGCCGAGCTGACCAAGCGTCTGCGCGCCAAGGGCAAGGAGGTGCGGTTCGGCATCCATCCGGTGGCCGGGCGGCTGCCGGGGCACATGAACGTGCTGCTGGCCGAGGCCAAGGTGCCCTACGACATCGTGCTGGAGATGGACGAGATCAACGACGATTTCCCGTCGACGGACGTCGCCATTGTCATCGGCTCGAACGACATCGTGAACCCGGCGGCGCAGGAGGATCCGAATTCTCCGATCGCCGGCATGCCGGTGCTCGAGGTCTGGAAGGCCAAGCACGTGTTCGTCTCCAAGCGCGGCCAGGGCACCGGCTACTCCGGCATCGAGAACCCGCTGTTCTACAAGGACAACACGCGGATGTTCTACGGCGACGCCAAGAAGTCGCTCGACGAGCTGCTGACCCGGATCGACTGAGCTACCGCCCGGTCCCCGCCGCTTCGTCGCGCGCCTCCAGCGCGGCGGAGAACCCCATCAGCGAGAACGCCAGCCGGACCTGGACCCCGTCGACCAGGGTCAGGCCGGCGGTGCCGCCGCGCTCGCGCCGCAACGCCTCGAGCAGCGCCGGCTGCATCGGCACCGTCGCCTCGCAGCCCTGCGGCCCGCAGGTGCGCCACGGGACCACCCGCTCCGGCTCTTGCCCGAGCGCGAGCGTCAGGCCCTCGGGCAGGAACAGGGCGAGCGGCGTCGTCACCACCAGCGCGTCGCGGCCGGCCGCCACCTCGAGCACCGCGCCGCCATCGGCGGCGTGCACCGTGGTCCGCAGCATGCAGGGATCCGTCCCGCAGTCGAGACGCCAGTCCTCGAACACCCGGTCCGGCGCCGCCGCCGTCCCGGGCGGATCGGCCAGCGCCGGCGGGACCGCCATCAGGAAAGCGACAAGTGTCTGTTTTAACATAGGTTTGTTAAGCATGTTCGTGCCGGTCGTTCACCGTTGCTAAACGCTGATTGGCGAATGTCCGGCCTACGCGGTCGAACAGCCGGCGCGACAGGGTTCGAACGAAACTCTCGTCGCAACTGTCAGAAGGGCGTTCATCGGCTCCGCATCCGCGGAACCACCTGTGACAAGCGCGGCGTCGAAGCGCCGCAGCCATCGAAGGAACTATCATGTCCAGCATTCTGACCAACTCCAGCGCCCTTGTCGCCCTGCAGACCCTGAAGAGCACCAACTCCGGGCTCGCCAAGGCGCAGAACGAGATTTCGACCGGCATGCGTGTCGCCACCGCCAAGGACAACAGCTCGTCCTGGTCGATCGCCTCCACCATGCAGTCGGACGTCGGCTCGCTCAAGAAGCTCGGCGAATCGCTCACCACCGGCTCCGCCCTGGTCGGCACCGCCCGTGCGGCCGCCGAGCAGATCTCGGGCATCCTGAAGGAGATCCAGACCAAGGTCGTGCAGGGCAAGAACCCCGGCGCCGACACGGCGAAGCTCGATGCCGAGATCGCCCAGCTGACCGGCGCGATCAACAACATCACCGAGACCGCGCAGTTCAACGGCGTGAACCTGGTGAAGGCGACCCCCGACTCGGCGGCGTTCCAGATGTCGCTGGTCCGCACCACCGCCGGCGCGCTCAGCACCGGTGCCGCGGCGTTCACCGTGGCCGGTGTCGATCTCTCCGTCGGCACTGCGCCGACCACGGCCTCGACCGTCGACGCGATCGACACGCTGATCGACGCGGCCAACTCCGCGGCCGCCAGCTTCGGCGCCGCGCAGATGCGGATCGAGGCGCAGAGCACGTTCCTCGGCAAGCAGATGGACGCGCTGAAGAACGGCGTCAGCGCCCTGGTCGACGCCGACATGGAGGAAGCCTCCTCGCGTCTGTCGGCCCTGCAGGTCCAGCAGCAGCTCGGCATCCAGGCCCTGTCGATCGCCAACTCGGCGCCGCAGAACGTCCTGTCGCTGTTCCGCTAAAGCATCTGAACGGGGCGGTCCTTCGGGGCCGCCCCGTCTCCCCTCCGCCATCAGACGAAACCATCGGTCCGGCAGGTCCGGACGAGGTCCCTCAGGGGTAATCAGATGAACAGCTTGAACGCCCAGTCCGGCTATCGCGCCGCCGCAGCTCCGATCCGCACGGAGCGCGGAACCGAATACGTCGTCTTCGCCCAGGTCACCCACGGCCTGAAGGCGCTCGACGAGACCGACAAGTCGAATTTCACCGTGCTTGCACACGCGGTTCTCGAGAACCAGCGCCTCTGGGGCACGCTGGCCGAGGATCTGCTGCAGGACGGCAACACGCTGCCGGTGGCGCTGCGCGCGCAACTGGTCAGCCTCGCCGAGTTCGTCCGCCGCCACAGCCTCGCGATCCTCGGCGGCCGCGCTTCGGTCGCGCCTCTGATCGAGATCAACACCGCGATCATGAAGGGCCTCCGCGGCGACCTGGAGGTCGCGGCATGAGCGGCCTCGTCCTCAAGCTCGGGCCGCGCGAGCGCATCATGATCAACGGCGTGGTCATGGAGAACGGCGACCGCCGCACCCGGCTCAACATCCTGACGCCCGACGCGAACGTGCTGCGCCTGCGCGATGCGATCCATCCCGACGAGGCCAAGACGCCGGTCAAGCGGGTGTGCTACATCGCCCAGCTGGTGCTCGCCGGCGAGGCCGATCCCGACGAGGCGGCCGTCCAGCTCGCGCGCGGCATCGAGCAGCTGTCCCAGGTCTTCCTGGATGCCGACAGCCGCATGCACCTCGGCGCCGCGACCGAGGCGCTCGGCGAGCGCCGCTTCTACCAGACGCTCCGGGCGCTGCGCGGCCTGCTGCCGCGGGAGGCGCGGCTGATGGGCATGAGCAACGCATCGTGAGGGGCTGCCGATGAGCTTCCAGCCGACCATCCCGCTCCCCGGCATCGCCGGCTGGCGCTTTCTCGAACGCACCGCCGCCTCGCAGCAGGCCGCGTTCGAGAACGGCGCAGAGGTGAAGCGCGACGTCGCCTATTTCGAGGAGAACATCGGCAGCATCACCTCGGCCGCGGATCTGGTCGCCGACCGGCGGCTGCTGAAGGTCGCGCTCGGCGCCTTCGGCATGGACAGCGAGATCGACAAGAAGGCCTTCATCCGCAAGGTGCTCGAGGAAGGCACCACCGAGCCCGAGGCCTTCGCCAACCGGCTGACCGACAAGTCCTACTATAATCTGTCCAAGGCGTTCGGCTTCGGCGACGCCGGCGGCGCGAGGACCGGCGAGACCGGGTTCGCGGCGAAGATCGTCGATGCCTACAAGACCCGCGCCTTCGAATCTGCCGTCGGCGAGACGGACAACAACATGCGCCTCGCGATGAACTTCCGCCGCGAGATCGCCGCTTTGGCCGACCAGGGCGAGACCGGCGCGAGCTGGTTCAGCGTGCTCGGCTCCAAGCCGCTGCGCGAGGTCTTCGAGAAGGCCTACGGTCTGCCGACGCAGTTCGCCCAGATCGACATCGACCGGCAGCGCGACGTTCTGGCGGACAAGACCGGCGGCATGTTTGACACCGACACTCTTTCGGCTTTCAAGGATCCGGAGGCCGTCGAGAAGGTCATCACCCGCTTTCTCGCCCGCGCCCAGGTCGATGCCGGGCCGACCGCCACCACACCGGGAATGGGCGCGCTGTCCCTCCTGCAGAATTCCACCGCCTCCGGCTCCGACGGCCTGCTCAACCTCATCGTCTCGCGGCGCTGAGCTCCGGCCCTTCCCCCAGCGCCGCAGCCAGCCGCGCGAAGCTCGCCGCCACGCCGTCGGGGCTCCGCTCGGTGAACAGCCCGTCGAGCTTCGGCCAGAGCCTGATCGCCTCGTCGATCGCCGGGTCGCTGCCCGGTGCGTAGAGCCCGGTCTGGATCATCAGCGCCGCGTTCTCGTAGGCCGTCAGAACGCGCCGCAATTTAGCCAGCTGTGCATTCTCGGCCTCCGTCGCCACGCCCGGAAGACTGCGTGACACCGATCGGCGCACGTCGATCGCCGGAAATCGGCCGCGCTCGGCGATGGTGCGGTCGAGCACGACGTGGCCATCGAGCACGCCGCGGGTGATGTCGGCGATCGGCTCGTCCATGTCGGAGGCGGCGACCAGCACGCTGAAGATGCCGGTGATGTCGCCCTTGCCGAACGGCCCGGGCCCGGCGCGCTCGCACAGCGCCGCGATCAGATTGGCGGTCGAGGGCGGGAAACCGCGCAAGCTGGGCGCCTCGCCGGCGGTGAGCGCGATCTCGCGGTGCGCCTCGGCGAAGCGGGTCAGGCTGTCGATCAGCAGCAGCACGTGCCGGCCCTGGTCGCGGAAAACCTCCGCCGTCGCCATCGCCATCCAGGCGGCGCGGCGCTTGATCAGCGGCGCCTGATCCGAGGTGGCCGCGATCACCACGGCGCGCTCCATGCCCTTCGGCCCGAGCACGTTGTCGACGAAATCGCGCAGCTCGCGGCCGCGCTCGCCGATCAGGGCGTAGACCACGATCTCCGCCTCGATGCCGCGTGCGAGGTCGGCCAGCAGCGACGACTTGCCGATGCCGGAGCCGGCGAAGACGCCGATGCGCTGGCCGCGGGCGATCGGGAGCGCGGTGTCGAACACCGCGAGGCCGGTGGCGAGCCGCGCGCCAAGTCCCTTGCGGGTGGCCGGCGGCGGCGGCGCCCGGCGCAGCGTCGCACTAGCAGCACCCGGCGCCAGCGGGCGGCCGTCCAGCGGCTGGCCGAAGGCGTCGACGATCCGGCCGACCCAGCTCGCGTCCGGATGCACGCCGGCCGGCCCGAGCAGCGTGACAGCGTCGCCCACCGCCGCGCCGTCCAGCGGCGCGTAGGTCATCGCCCGGGCCTGCGCCTCGGAGATGCCGACGATCTCGCCGCCCAGCGCGGCGCCGTGGCCGAGCCCGATCGTCACCTGATCGCCGATCCGCGCGTGGTTGGAGAGCCCCGCGATCTCCAGCGCCGCGGTGCCGACCGCCGTGACCCGGCCCACCCGCCGTCCGTTCGGCACGCGGGCGAGTTCCGCGCCGAGCGCGTCGAAATCGGTGAGCATTTGGTCTCTCTCCACGGCGGTTCGTGCTTACGCTTTGTCAACCATCAACCGTTAAGCCCGCGTTGAAACCGGAGAACCCGATGGATTTGTCGATCGACACCCTGCGCCTCGCCAGCGCGCTCGCCGCCCACGCGAGCGCCCGCCAGGAGGTGATTTCCGAGAACGTCGCGCACGCCGACACGCCGGGCTACCGGGCGCGCGACATCGCGGCGTTTTCCGAGGTGCTCGACAGCGCGCCGCCGTTTTCGGCGCGGATGACCCGGCCGGGACACATGGCGTTCGGCGCCGACCCGCACGGGTTCGAGCCGCGCGAGGTCTCGGCCTTCGGCGCCGAGACGCCGAACGGCAACTCGGTGTCGCTCGAGGACCAGATGATGCGCGCCGCCGAAGTGCGGCAGGAGCACGACATGGCGCTCGGGGTCTACGCCAAATCGCTCGCGATCCTGCGGGCGACGGTCACCGGGCGCTGACGGCTGAAGGAGACCTGAGCGATGGACGAGCTGGCAAAGACCATGGCGGCCTCGGCGAGCGGCATGGCGGCGCAGGCCGCGCGGCTGCGGCTCTCGACCGAGAACATCGCCAACGCCGACACCCCCGGCTATCGGCGCAAGACCGTGTCGTTCGAGGAGACCTTCCAGCGGGCGGACGATCCGCGCGCGGTGGCGACCGGCCCGGTGCAGCTCGACCGCAAGGAACTGGTGCGGGTCTACGATCCGACCAACCCGCTGGCCGGACCAGACGGGTATTTCGAAGGGTCCAACGTCGATCTCGTGATCGAGATCGCCGACGCCCGCGAAGCCAACCGATCCTACGAGGCCAATCTGAAGATGTTCGACCAGGCACGGCAGATGGCGAGCTCGCTGCTCGATCTGCTCCGCCGCTGACAAGCAAAAGGGACCCCCACATGGATATCAAGGCAACCCTCGCCTCCCAGCTCTATTCCCAGGTTCAGGCCGCCGCGAAGCCGGCGCCCCAGGATCCGGCGCAGGTCAGGACGGCCGGCGAGGCGTTCAAGACCGCCGCGACCGACTTCATGGAAACGCTGCGCCAGGGCGAGGAGACGGTGAAGGCCGGGCTCGCCGGCCGCGCCGATCCGCAGGCGGTGGTCGAGGCGATGGCCGCGACCGAGCTTGCGGTGCAGACCGCGGTCGCCGTGCGCGACAAGGTGGTCGAGGCCTATCAGGAAATCCTGCGGATGCCGGTCTGAACCATGACCGAGGCGGCGGTTCTCGACATCCTGCGCCAGGCGCTGTGGACGGCGCTGATCATCTCGACCCCGATCCTGGCAGTGGCGCTGGTCGTCGGGCTCGCGATCGGGCTGGTGCAGGCGCTGACCTCGGTGCAGGAGATGACGCTGACCTTCGTGCCGAAGCTCGGGGCGATCCTCGCCGTCTTCTGGATGACCATGAGCTTTTCCGGGCACACGCTGGTGCGCTTCTACCAGGACCAGATCATTCCGATCGTGATCGGTCGCTGACCGGCGCCGACTCCGATTCCGCCTCCGGGGCGCTGTGGGCGCAGCGGCTCGGCTTGATGTCGAGCAGCGGCGTGCCGTCGAGGCAGTCGAGGCCGCGCACAACCAGCGCCGACCTCTCGCGCCGCATCAGACGGACGCGGGAAAGCCCGATCGGGTTCGGCCGCACCGGCGAGCGCAGCGCGAAGGTGCCGCGCGGACCGTCGGCATGGGCCGGGCTCTGCAGCACCAGGTCGCGACGCGCGCGGTTCAGCCAGTAGAGCACGTCGAGCATCTCGACGGCCTCGATGCCCTCGAGCGCGGCCTCCCATGCAGGCTCGACCGACAGGCGGCACTCGGGGCCGTCGAGACTCCCCTGCCGGGGGCAGTCCTCGCGCACGGTCCAGGGGGTGCGGATCGTGCCGATGAAGGTGAGGCCGGCATCGACGCGCAGCGGCCGGTCGGTCGCGCGCTCAAGCGGGCGCAGGGTCTGATCGCTCCCAAGGCCAGGCGTCATCGGCGTACTCCGGTTGTCGATCTCAACGGCCGCGCACCGAATGCTCGACCGTCCGGATGAACACGTCGTTGTCGGCGCAGAGCTGGACCACCGACTTCGGCGGCGTGACGTCGGTGAAGAAGCCATCGAGCTCGGCGAGGCTCGCGATCCGCACCGGCGCGGCCATCTTGAACTTGGTGTGGTCGGCGACGAGGTAGCTCTTGCGCGCGTTCTTGATCAGCGCCTGCGCCACCCGCACCTCGCGGAAGTCGTAGTCGAGCAGCGAGCCGTCCGGATCGACCGCCGCCGAGCCGATGATCGCGTAGTCGACCTTGAACTGGCCGATGAATTCGGCGGTAACGTCGCCCACCAGCGCCCCGTCCGCGCGGCGCAGGATGCCGCCGGCGACGATCACCTCGACGTTGGGGCTGGTGGCGAGGATGTTCGCGACGTTGAGGTTGTTGGTCACCACCATCAGGTTGCGATGCTTGAGCATCGCGCGGGCCACCGCCTCGGTGGTGGTGCCGATGTTCATGAAGATCGACACGCCGTCGGGGATCTGCTCGGCGACCAGCCGCGCCATCGCGTCCTTCTCTGCGCTGGCGAGGCTGCGGCGGTCCTCGTAGCCGAGCGCGATCACGCCGGACGGGATCATCGCCCCGCCGTGGACGCGGGTCAGCTGGCCGACGTCGCACAACTCGCCCAGATCGCGGCGGATGGTCTGGGCGGTGACGCCGAAATGCCCGGCCAGCCCCTCGACCGTGACCTTGCCCGCCTCGCGCGCGATGCTCAGGATCTCGGAGTGGCGGAAGTTCTGGGCCATCGACCCCCCGGGCAGCGGATCGCACCGTTCTAGCCGCAGGGCATCAGTCTGGCAAGACGGCGCAATTTAGTTGCGGGGGACGCCGCCGAACCTGCTTCGGCGGCGCCCCCGGCCTCGGCCCGGCTCAGTCGAGAAACACCGAGTCGAGCGGCGGAAACCCGTTGAACCCGACCGACGAATACGTGGTGGTATAGGCCCCGGTGCAGAGGATCCGCACCTTGTCGCCCGCCTCGAGCGCCAGCGGCAGCTGCACCGGGCGCTTCTCGTAGAGCACGTCGGCGGAGTCGCACGACGGGCCGGCCAGGATGCAGGCGCCGGTGTCGGCGTCGCCGTGACGGGTCTCGAACTGGTAGCGGATCGCCTCGTCGATGGTTTCCGCCAGCCCCGAGAACTTGCCGATGTCGAGGAACACCCAGCGCGCCAGGTCGTCCTCGTCCTTCCGGGCGACGAGCAGCACCTCGGCGACGATGACGCCGGCCTCGGCGACGAGGCCACGGCCGGGTTCCGCCATCACGTGGATGCCGGTGCCGAACCGGTGCCGCACCATCGACATCACCTCGGCCGCGTAGTCCTCGGTCACCGGCAGCGGATCGCCGTAGAACGCCGGGAAGCCGCCGCCGATGTTGAGGATGCGCAACGCATGCCCGGCCTCGGCCGCCTCGGTCCAGAGCCCGTGCGCGGCATCGAGCGCCATGCCCCACATCCGCGGCTCGCGCAGCTGGCTGCCGGCGTGGAACGAGATACCGGCGACGTCCAGCCCGAGGTAGCGCCCGAGATCCATCAGCCGCAGCGCCTCGCGCCGCGAGCAGCCGAACTTGCGGCTGAGCGGCCAGTCGGCCTCCGAGGCGTCGACCAGCATGCGGACGATCACCCGCGCGCCGGGCGCGTGACGGGCGATCTTGTAGAGCTCCTCCTCGGCGTCGGCCGCGAACTGCTCCACGCCCACCGCATGGGCATGAGCGATGTCGGACGCGCGCTTGATGGTGTTGCCGAAGGCGATGCGGCTCGCAGGGATCCCGAGCGACAGGCAAAGGTCGATCTCGCCGCGCGAGGCGGCGTCGAAATGCCCGCCGAGGGCGGCGACCGCGGCCACCACCTCGGGCGCCGGGTTGGCCTTGACCGCGTAGTGGATGGTGGCGTCGTCCAGGCCTGCCTCGAGCGCGCGGTACTTCGCCCGCATCACCTCGAGGTCGAAGACCACCGTCGGCCGGTCGAACTCGCGCGAGCGGATGCAGGCATCCTGCCGCGCGGTGACGGCGCTGTCGGTCGGGTGGATGTCGAAGAGTCGAGCGGGCGTGCCCGCGTGGGCGGCAGCGTAGCGCATGCGCATCTCCATCAGTCCCGGGGTATCGACCCGGAGTTCCCAAAAGAGACGTTACCGTCGCTGCGTGAGTCCCCCGAACCGGGGCCTTACAGAGGCGCGTGCGTTGGCGTCGTGGAAACGCATATGAGGCCTCATGCCTTCACGATCAAGAAAAAACGGGACCCGGCCGGGATATTTTTCGTGATCGCGCCCAATCGGCGCCGATTCCATTAAACTCTCGTTAATTCATAACCATAACGGGGTGGGATTAACCCGGATCGGAGCCGGTCAACGGCCCGGGCCCCCTCAGTGGCCGGCCAGCGCCGCCGCGCCGTTCAGGGCCCCGATGATCCCGTTCGGCGCATATGGCTTGGCGAACAGCGTTCCCCGCACGGGCAGATCCGACTGGCGCAGCCCGTGACGCGCGGAGGCGACGATGATCGTCACCGGCGGCCAGCGGTCGCGGACGGCATGGGCGAGCTTCAGCCCGTCCATCGAGCCCGGCATCTCGACGTCGGTGAAAAGCACCCTGATGTCGGCGTGCGCCTCCATCAGTCGCAGCGCCGCGTCCGCGCCGCGCGCCTCGTAGGCGGTGAAGCCCAGATCCTCGATGAGATCGACCATGTCGGCAAGGAGCATCGGATCGTCCTCGACGGCCAGGACCGCGAAGGCCCTTCTGCCCTTGCCGCTGGTCATCCGGGTTCCTCGCTCTGCATCTGAAAGCCTTCGAGCACGTACCTCACCCCTTCGGGAGCGAACGACAGCTCCGCACCGCCGTCAAAGTATGGTGCCACGATACGTTCCATCAGCCGGGATCCGAACCCCCGATGTGTCGGCGCGGACACGACCGGCCCGCCGCTCTCGGTCCACTCGAAGCGGAAGCGGCCGGGGCCGGGCTCGCTCCAGACGATCCCGACCCTGCCGGTGTCCTCGGAAAGCGCGCCGTACTTGACCGCGTTGGTCGCCAGCTCGTGGATCGCCAGCGACAGGCCCAGCACCTGCGGCGAGCCGAGCTGGATCGCCGGCCCGCTCCACGCGAACCGGCCCTCGCCGGTGCGATGCGCCGCCAGCGCCGCCGGGACCACCTCGGCGACGTTGGCCGGCCCGCTGATCTCCGTCAGCGCCCCCTGCGCGGACCCCAGCGCGATCAGCCGGCCGGCGATCGCCTCCTGACAGGCGTCGAGCGAGGTCGCCGTGCGGAAGCTCTGGCGCACGATCGACTGCGCCAGCGCCAGCGTGTTCTTCATCCGGTGCGTCATCTCGCGCACGAGGTCCGCCCGGCGCTGCTGCTCGGCGCGGGCCGCTTCGAGCGCGCGCGCCTGGTCGGACAGGGCGCGGCGCAGGTCCAGCTGCGCCATCGCCTGCCGCGCCAGGAACTTCAGCATCCGGATCTGGTCCTCGCCGAGCGTGCGCGGCACGTGGTCGAGCACGCACAGCGTGCCGATCGGCAGTCCGTCGGCGGTCTTGAGCAGGATGCCGGCGTAGAAGCGCAGGCCCGGCGCGCCGGTGACCAGCGGGTTGTGCCTGAACCGCGGATCCTCCAGGGCGTCGGGCACGATCATCATGTCCTCGGCGAGGATCGCGTGGCCGCAGAACGACGTCTCGAGCGGCGTCTCGCGCACGCCGAGGCCGACCTCGGCCTTGAAGAACTGGCGGTTGGCGTCGACGAGGCTCACCAGTGCGATCGGCGTTTCGCACACGTCCGCGGCGATCCGGGCGATCTCGTCGAAATCGCTCTCGCGCGGGGTGTCGAGCATGCCATAGGCATGGAGGGCCGCCAGCCGGCGGTCCTCGGCGGGCTCGTCTTCGCCGGAGTAGGGTGCCGTCATGAGGCTCGGGCTGTCGGGGCTGAAAAGTCGCTCATCCGCCGGAAGCCTACGCAGGCACAGGCGTCGTGTCGCCCTTCTTCAGCACCCGCCGGCCGACCAGCTCCGCGATCTGCACGGCATTTAGCGCCGCGCCCTTGCGCAGGTTGTCCGACACCACCCACATCATCAGCCCGCTATCCACCGTCGGATCGGTGCGGATACGGCTGACGAAGGTCGCATAGTCGCCCACGCACTCCACCGGCGTGACGTAGCCGCCGGCTTCGCGCTTGTCGACCACCAGCACCCCCGGGCTCTCGCGCAGGATCTCGCGCGCCTCGTCCTCGTCCAGCGGGTCCTCGAACTCGACGCTGATCGCCTCGGCATGGCCGACGAACACCGGCACCCGCACGCAGGTCGCCACCACCTTGATCTTCGGATCGACGATCTTCTTGGTCTCGGCGACCATCTTCCACTCCTCGCGGGTGAAGCCGTCCTCCATGAAGCTGTCGATGTGCGGGATCACGTTGAAGGCGATCTGCTTCGGGTACACGCTCGGCTCCACCTCCTGCCCCGGCACGTAGAGGCCCTTGGTCTGGTTCCAGAGCTCGTCCATCGCCTCCTTGCCCGACCCGCTCACCGACTGGTAGGTCGCGACCACCACCCGGCGGATCCGCGCCCGGTCGTGCAGCGGCTTCAGCGCCACCACCATCTGCGCGGTGGAGCAGTTCGGGTTGGCGATGATGTTCTTCTTCGCCACCCCCGCGACCGCGTCCGGGTTCACCTCCGGCACGATCAGCGGCACGTCCGGGTCGTAGCGGTAGAGCGACGAGTTGTCGATCACCACGCAGCCGGCCTTCGCCGCGATGGGCGCATACTTCTTCGTCGCGTCCGAGCCGATGGCGAAGAGCGCGATGTCCCAGCCCTTGAAGTCGAACCCGTCGAGATCGAGCGTCTTCAGCGTCCGGTCCCCGAACGAGCACTCGCTCCCGAGGCTCTTGCGCGACGCCAGCGCCACGATCTCGTCGACGGGAAACTCCCGCTCGGCGAGGATGTTCAGCATTTCCCGGCCCACGTTCCCCGTGGCGCCGACGACCGCGACGCGGTAGCCCATGTCCCGACTCTCCAGACCAAAGAAGCGCTTCTGCCGCGTTTCGCCCGCGATGTAAACGCCCCGGGGCGCTCAGTCGATCGACTCGGAACCTCGGCGACGAGCTACTTGCGTAACGCAATGAGCGGGGCGCCTGTCGCGACGCCCGCGCGGTCCGCTCCCGGCAGACCTGGCCAACGACAGATCAGGCCGCAGCCGACCTGTCATGCGCCTGCGGACTAATCGAGCGGACGCTGCCGTCCATGCGGCGACGGCCAGACTTCGAGAACGCCCGCGCAGAGAACCAGCGCACCACCGCAGATCTCCAGCGGCGCGAGGCGTTCGGCGGCGAGCACGGTGGCCGAGACCGCTCCGACGACGACCTCCGTCATCAGCAGAATGCCAACGCGGGCAGGCTCCAACCGTACCGTCGCCCACATCAGACTGGCTGTTGACAGCCCCCACCACAATCCTCCGGTCGCCAGCGCCACGCCCAGAGGTTCGGCCATCGCGTCGGGGCGCAGACCTTGAGGAAGGGGTTCGAGGAATGGTGCGAGGAAAAGGGATGTGACCGCGGCGCCGATAGCGAATACGAAAGCTGAAAGACCGGGCTCCAAGGTCGATCGCGAGCGCATTCCCGTCGTTCCGACGGACCACAGGATACCGGCGACGAGGGCCATCCATTCCCCCGCTCCACGCGGCATCGGGAGTTCTCCGTCAGCGCTGAGCATGATGGAAAGGCCGGCCAGCCCGACCAGAATCGCCAGCACGCGGAGGCGCGAAGTTTCCCAGCCCATGACGTATCGTCCGATCAAGGTGCTCCAGACCGGCGTGAGGAAGTAGAGCAGGATGATGATCGCGACCCGGCCATAGACGAAGCCGATCGAATACAGGGCGAAGGCCGCTCCGCCCACGGCGATAGAGACCAATCCAAGGTGATCCGACGATGCAAATCGGTGCCGCCGCCAGATGGCAAGCGGAGACAGAAGCAGCCCCGCGGCGAACGTGATCGCGACCGTTCCCCAGGCGCCAGGCAAACCCATCTCGGAAATATTGCGAACGGGCAACCAGTAGAGGCCCCAAAGGGCACCGGTGAAGACGACAATCGCCGACGCCAGAGTTGTCGCTCGGTCCTTCGTCATACGCTCTCGGTTGATCGACAATCCCGAAAAGGCGAGGTTGATCTTGGGGACACGCGCGTTCAAGCGTCGGCTATGGATCGGGAGCGGCCTTCAGCCCGAAAGCGCTGCGGTGGACGCTTCACCCACTTGACCGTCGGCACGATCGGGACGCCTGCCCTGCGAGCGGAGGCGGGTCTTCAACACGCCGGCCGGTCAGCCTTGGCCCGGTTGCGCGCGTCGGTCCGGTCGCACCCGCCTCGCTCCCCCCTAATCCGGCAACGCGAAGGCCACTACCTCGTCGCTGACCTTGGGGGAGAGGATCGAGTTGCCGCCGGCCACGAAGACCACGTACTGCTTGCCCTTGTACTCGTAGACCGCGGGCAGGGCGACGGCGGGAGCGGCGACGAGGGCCCTCCAGAGCTCCTTGCCGGTCCTGAGGTCCAGCGCCCGGACGCGGCTGTCCATCGAGGCGCCGATGAAGACGAGACCGCTCGCGGTGATCACCGGGCCGCCTATGGTCACCGAGCCCCAGGACTTCGGCATGTAGAAGCCCCATTTCTGTATCTGCCCGAAGGGGGCGTCCCAGAGGCGATCGCCGGTCTTGAGGTCGTAGGCGGTGATCGAGCCGTAGGGCGGCTTCCAGCAGGGCATGCCGATGGGGTTCAGGAAGGTGGTGAGCTGCAGACCGTAGGGAGCGCCCTCCTGGGCGAAGAGGCCGCCGGTCTCGCCGCCGCCGCTCACCTCCTTCTCGTACTCGGCGCGGGGGATCAGCCGATAGATCTGCACGACACTCGAGTAGTTCACCACGAAGACGCCGCGTCGTGGGATCGACGGCGCCGCCGCCCCACTCGATGCCGCCGGTGGTCGGCGGATATATCAATGAGCCTTCCAGGCTTGGCGGGGTAAAGCGGCCGTCGTCGCGGAGCTTGGCCGCGGTGCGCGAGCAATAGCCGAACCCGGCGATGTCGGCCAGGCGGGAGATGCCGGGCCAGCGGTCCGGGGTCACCGGCTCGGGGCGGGCGACGTAGGGCTGGGTGGGGGAGGCATGCTCGCCGGAGATGTCCGAGGCCGGAACCGGCCGCTCCACAATCGGATAGATCGGATCGCCGGTCTCGCGGTTCAGCACGTAGAGGAAGCCCTGCTTCGAGGTCTGCACCAGCGCCGGCACGGTCTTGCCGTCCTTTTCGATGTCGACCAGCGTCGGCGGGGCGTTGGTGTCGAGATCCCAGATGTCGTGGTGGACCAGCTGCCGGCTCCAGACCATCTCGCCGGTGTCGGCGTTGAGCGCGGTGACCGAGGTGACGACCGGCAGATCCACCGGGTGGTTGCCGCCGTAGAAGTTCGGGCTCGGCGATGACACCGGGATGTAGAGCAGCCGCCGCTCCGGATCGACCGACATCGAGGCCCAGACGTTGGCCGTGCCGGTCTGGTCGACCAGATCCTTCGGCAAGGTGTCGAAGTGCCAGCGCGCTTCGCCGGTGCGCGCGTCCAGCGCATAGACCGTGCCGGGCGGGGCCACGGCGTCGGCCCAGTCCTTCCCCGCCCAGCCGACGAACAGCATGTCGCCGAACACCGTCGGCGGCTGCAGCAGCGACAGCGGCCACTTGGCGTTGGTGGTGTTGAAGACGTTGAAGTCGAGCACGCCATCCTTGCCGAAGTCCGCGCACGGCTTGCCGGTGTCGGCGTCGACCGCATGCAGCTTCGCGTCCATCGTGCCGATGTAGACCCGCTTCTGGCAGGCCTCGCCGGCGGCGGGTTTATCCGCCTGCCAGTAGGCGACGCCGCGGTTCTTCAGGTCCGGCTGGGTCAGCGCCTCGAGCACCGCATGAGTGTCGTAGGTCCACTTCACCTTGCCGGTATCGGGCTCCAGCGCGAAGATCCGGTAGAACGGCGTGCCGAGATAGATCGTGTCGTTGACGAACAGCGGCGTCGCCGACCAGACCGTCGGCGGCAGGTCGCCGTCGTGACCGTTGCCGGCGACGTCGCCGGTATGCACCCGCCAGGCAACCTCCAGGTCACCGACGTTGTCCGGCGTGATCTGGGTCAGGTCGGTGTATTTCTGCGCCTTCAGATCGCCGTTGTAGGTATCCCAGACCCCGTCCGCCGCCAGTGCCGGGGCGGAGGCGAGGACGGCGCAGACCACGCCAGCCGCCAGTCGGATCGAACGCATGCTTACCTCCCGCCGTCAGGCGTAGCGATTTGAGCCGGTGAAGGCGCGCATGAGCCAGCCGACCAGGCAGACCCCCATCAGCGCCACCAGCACCAGGCTGTCGAGCAGATAGGCCGCCAGCGCGGTGCCGAGGATCGCCACCAGAGCGCCGACCATCAGAAACCCGATCAGGATCCGATTGGAAGCGCGTCCCGCCAGCACCAGTCCGGCGACCAGCAGGCAGAACGTCGAGAACACCACCAGCCCGGCGCCGGGCGTCCAGGCGATCGCGCTGTCGGGGGCGAGAAACACGGTCGGGGCGAAGAAATCGTAGAGCGCGACGGCGAGCCCGAGCACCGCCCCGAGCACGATCAGAAATCCGCCATCATGCCGCATTCGCGCCGTCCCCCGCCGAGTTCCTGCCCGGAAGCATGCACATCCGCAACCGGCTTGTCACCCGCCTTGAGCCGGGGGGCCGGCCATGCCACCCTGCACTTCCGGCCAGCGCACAGAAGACCGGACCGAAGCTCAGGAGGAGGCAGACCGATGACCGATCCCGCGCGCATCCTCACGGCCGAGCCGCTCACCGCCGCCGCCTTCGCCCCGTTCGGCGACGTGATCGAGGCGGCCGGCGACAGCTATCCGATCAACGCCGGCATGTGCGACCGCTTCCACGACCTCGCGCGGATGGAGTTCACCGGCGACGGCGCGCATGCCGGGATCAGCCTCGGCTACGGCCGGCCATATCCGCTGCCCCACGCCTTCGACCTCGTGGAGCGGCACCCGCTCGGCAGCCAGGCCTTCGTGCCGATGACCGAAGATCCGTTCCTCGTCGTCGTCGCACCGGACGACGGCGGGCGCCCGGGCAAGCCGCGCGCCTTCCTCACCGAACCGGGCCAGGGCGTGAACTACCTGCGCGGTGTCTGGCACGGCGTCCTGACTCCGCTCGGCCGCCCCGCGAACTTTCTGATCGTCGACCGTATCGGCGAGGGCAACAACCTCGAAGAATTTCGCTACGCCGATCCCTGGACCGTGACTTTGGCCTGACGTCCGCCACCGGCCGGCGCCCAAATACAGCGTTAACGTTCCTTGCGACTCTTGTTGCCGAAGGGGCGGCGATGTGTAAACTTCGCCGCAAAGTGGGCGCGCCCTCGAAGGGCCGGACAACCACGGCTGACCAGGGGAGGAGCGGGCCTTGAGCCTTCTCGCGTTGCGCGACATCGCCAAGAGCTTCGGCGCGATCGAGGCGCTGCGAGGCATCGACCTCGACATCGAACCGGGCGAGGCGGTGGGCCTTATGGGAGACAACGGCGCGGGCAAGTCCACGCTCGTCAAGATCATCGCCGGCAACTTCGCCCAGACCCGCGGCTCGATCGAGATGGACGGCGAGCGGGTCTCCTTCCAGCGCCCGATCGACGCCCGCAACGTCGGGATCGAGGTGGTCTACCAGGATCTGGCCATCGCCGACAACCTGACCGCCGCCGAGAACGTGTTTCTCGGGCGCGAGCTCCGCAAGGGCTGGGGGCCGTTCGAGGTGCTCGACAAGCAGGCGATGATCGACCGTTCGGGCGAGCTGTTCGAGGAACTGAAGTCCGAGACCCGGCCGCGCGATCTGGTGCGCAAGATGTCGGGCGGCCAGCGCCAGGCGGTGGCGATTGCCCGCACCCGGCTCTCCAACGCCAAGCTGGTGCTGATGGACGAGCCGACCGCCGCGATCTCGGTCCGGCAGGTGGCGGAGGTGCTGAGCCTCATCAAGCGGATGAAGTCCCAGGGCGTCGCGATCATGCTGATCAGCCACCGCATGCCCGACGTCTTCAGCGTCTGCGACCGGATCGTCGTGGTCCGTCGCGGCATCAAGGTCGCCGACAAGCGCACGGCGGACACGAGCCCGGAGGAAATCACCGGCCTCATCACGGGAGCGATCCATGCCGCCTGACGCCGTCCCCGACGCCGAGACCGACCACGCGCGCATCTCCGACGTCACCGGCGTGTCGGAGCTGTCGTGGACCAAGAAGCTGTTCGCGAGCCAGCCGTTCTGGGTGACGATCGCCGTCCTGGTGCTGGCGCTCGCCATCAGTCTCTACCAGCCGACCTTCATCCACCCCGCGAACCTCGCCAACATCACCCGCAACTTCGCGCCCTTCGGGATCATGGCGCTGGGGATGACCTGCGTCATCGTCACCGGCGGGATCGATCTGTCGGTCGGCTCGATCATGGGCCTGGTGGCGATCGTCGCCGGGCTGTTCCTCACCTGGGAATACCCCTGGTACGTCGCGTTCGCGATGGGACTGCTTTCGGGAATGGCCGCCGGCGCGGTCAACGGCTTCTTCGTGGCCTACATCGGCATGTCGTCCTTCGTGGTCACCCTCGGCATGATGTCGATCGCCCGCTCGCTGGCGGTGGTGTTCTCCGGCAACCAGATGCTCTACAAGTTCGGCCCCGACGCGGGCATCGTGAAGGCGATCGGCCAGGCGAAGTTCCCGAGCGGCCACCCCGACAGCATCTTCCCGGCCTGGGTTCCGGCGTTCTCATCGCATCTCTGGACCATGATCGTCATGGCGCTGATCGTCGGCTACGTCTTCAAGTACAAGGCCTGGGGCAAGCATCTGTTCGCCATCGGCGGCAACGAGCAGGCCGCACGGATGACCGGCGTCAACGTCGATCGCATCAAGTTCCAGGCGTACGTGTTCTCCGCGTTCTGCGCGTCGATCGCGTCCCTCCTGATCCTCGGCTATTCCGGATCGGCCATCAACGCGCTCGGGCAGACCTACGAGCTCAGGGTGATCGCCGCGACGGTGATCGGCGGCGCCAACCTGATGGGCGGCGCCGGCACGGCCTACGGCGCGATCATCGGCTCGGCGCTGCTCGAGGTGATCCGCAACGCCCTCCTGATGGCGGGCATCGATTCCAATTGGCAAGGCGCGTTCGTGGGCGCCTTCATCATTCTCGCGGTCCTGATCGGAATGGAGCGGCAGGGGTTCAGCCTGACGGCCGCCCTGCGCAACATGCTCGGCTCCGGCAAGGCCCGCCAGAAGACCGCCGGCGCTACGCCGGCAAACAACCAGGGAGGAAAACCATGAGAAAACTACTGACAACGTCCGTTGTCGCCATGGCGGCGATCACGGTCGGATCGGCGGCGATGGCGCAGAACACCTTCGCGCTGGTGCCGAAGAACATGAACAACCCGTTCTTCGACCAGGCCCGCGACGGCTGCAAGAAGGCCGAAGCCGATTCCGACGGCAAGTTCGTCTGCGAATACATCGGCCCGGGCGAGCACGGTGGCGGTGACGAGCAGGTGCAGATCGTCCAGGACCTGGTGGCGCGCGGCGACCTGAAGGGCATCGCGGTGTCGCCTGCCAACGCCGCGGCGATGGCGGTGGCGCTGCAGGCGGCCAAGGACGCCGGCATCCCGGTGCTGACCTGGGACAGCGACCTGCTGCCGGAGAACCAGGACCTGCGCGCCGCCTACATCGGCACGCACAACTACGACATCGGCGTGAACCTCGCCAAGCGGGTGATGGAGATCAAGCCCGACGGCGGCACGATCTGCATCCAGTCCGGCGGCGCGGCGGCGGCCAACCACAACGAGCGCATGCAGGGCATCCGCGACACGCTCGGCGGCATGTCCGACACCGAGAGCCCGGGCGAGCGGCTGACCGGACAGAACGGCTGGACCGAGGCCGATGGCTGCCCGCTCTACACCGACGACGACTTCCCGCGGGCGGTCCAGCAGTTCGAGGACTTCATGCTGGCCAACCCCGACACCGACGCCTTCGTCCCGACCGGCGGCTTCCCGCAGTTCATCCCCGACGCCAACCGCGCCGCGGTCGAACAGTACAAGTCCAAGATCGCCGACGGCTCGCTGGCGCTGGTGGTCGCCGACACGCTGCCGATCCAGATGGACCAGATGAAGGAAGGCTACTCCGCCGGCCAGGTCGGCCAGCGTCCGTTCCAGATGGGCTACGAGACGATGATGGCCTTCGAGAAGATGGCCGAAGGCGGCGATCCGCCCGCCGATCCGACCTACACCGGCCTCGACGTCTGCACGCCGGAGACGGCGGATACCTGCATCGCCCAGTAGGCGCCAGGAGGGGAAGGCGGGCCGTCGCCCGCCTTCCCCGTCTCAGCCGATCTCGCCGACGTTGACCAGGCGGCCCTCCGCCGCCGATATCGTCGCCGCCTCCGCCAGCACCAGCGCCCGCAGCCCGTCCTCGAAGCCGACCTGCGGCCGGGTGCCGGTCTCGATCGCCTCGACGAACGCGCCGATCTCCGCGTCGAACGCCTCGCGGTAGCGCTCGATGAAGAAGTTGAGATACGGCGCCGCCACCTCCGCCTCGGTGGCGCCATACCGCCGTACCTCGTGCGGCTTGCGGTTGCCGCTGATCACCATCCCGCTACTGCCGAGCAGCTCCACCCGCTGGTCGTAGCCGTAGACGGCCGTGCGCGAGTTGTTGATGTGGCACTGCTTGCCGCTGCCGGTGCGCAGGATGATCATCGCGCTGTCGTAGTCGTCGAGCTCGCCCATCAGCCCGGGGTCGATCAGCCGGCCGCCGACCGCGAACACCTCCTCCGGCTCCTCGCCCAGCATGAACCGCGCGAGGTCGAAGTCGTGGATCGTCATGTCGCGAAACAGCCCGCCGGCGGCCTCGTAGTAGGCGCGCGACGGCATCCCCGGATCGCGCGACGTGATCACCACCTGATGCAGCTCGCCGATCTCGCCGGCCCGCACCGCCTCCCACGCCGCCCGGTGCCCGGGATCGAACCGTCGGTTGAAGCCGAGCTGGATCACCGCGTCCTGCCCGCGGATCGCCTCGGCGCAGGCCCGGACCCGGGCGAGGCTCAGGTCGATCGGCTTCTCGCACAGCACCGGCTTGCCTGCCGCGACCGCCTGCTCGATGTAGCCGGCGTGGGTCTCGGTGGCGGTGGCGACCAGCACCGCGTCGACCTCGCCCGAGGCCATCAGCGCCTCGGCCGTAGCCCGCCGCCCGCACGCCGTGCTGCCCCGCGACCTCGTCGGCCGAAGGCCGGTGGATGTCATAGACCCCGGCCAGCGCCGCGCGCGGATGCGCAGCGATGTTGGCGGCATGCATGCGACCGATCCGGCCGCACCCGAGCACCGCGATTCTCAGCATCGTTCCCTCCCGTTCCAGACCGCGCCGATCTCGCCCGAGGCGGCCGGCGCGGTCAACGGGGGTAACGTCCGGCGGGCCGGTCCTTCGCCCGGCCGGACCCGAGCCTCAGGCGACGAGCTTCAGCGGAACCGACCGCTTCGCCGGGATCGCCTCGGCGACGCTCCCCGCGACGATCCGCGCCGTCGCGGCCGACAGCGTCCAGCCGAGGTGGCCGTGGCCGGTGTTGTAGAACACGCCCGGCTGCGACCCGCGCCCGACCCGCGGCAGCATCGACGGCATCATCGGCCGGAGGCCCGCCCACGGCGTCACCTGCTCGGTGGAGATGCCGGGGAAGTGCTTCTCGCACCACGCGGTCAGCGGCCGGATCCGGTCGGCGCGGATGTCGCGGTTGGCGCCGCTGAACTCGGCGGTGCCGGCGATGCGGAACCGGTCGGCGCCGAACCGGCTGGCGACGATCTTGGCCCGGTCGTCGAGCAGGCTGATCCAGGGCGCCGCGGCTTGGCTCTCCGCGTCGTTCAGCGCCACGGTGATCGAGTAGCCCTTGACCGGATAGACGTTGACCCGATCGCCCAGGCTCTTCGCCAGCGCGCGGCTGCGCACGCCCGCGCTGACCACCACCCCGTCGAAGCGCTCGCCGTCGATGACCACGCCGCCCTCGGCCGCCGCCACGTCGCCCACCTCGACGCCGAAGCGCAGGTCGGCGCCGCGCCGCAGGCAGGCGCGCGCCAGCCCCATGGTGAACTTGTGGATATCGCCCGAGCTGTCGGACTCGGTCAGGAAGCCGCCGACCATCTCGCCCTGCAGCGCCGGTTCGATCTCGCGGATCTCGCCCGCCGACACCTCGCGTCGCACCAGCCCTCCCTCGGCCAGCAGCCCGTTCACCTTGCGGGCATGGGCGAGATCCTTCGCCCGGTCATAGAAGTGCAGGATGCCACGCTGCTCGTGGTCGAAGTCGATCCCCTCGCGCGCCGCCATCTCGAACAGTACCGCGCGGGCGGCGATCGCCAGCCGCACCGTCTCCACCGTGTTGCGCTTGTAGTTGGGGATGTTCGACAGGAACTCCGCCATCCACCGCATCTTGTGCAGCGTCGGCGCGGGGTTGACGAGCAGCGGCGCATCGGCCTGAAGCATCCACTTCAGGCCCTTCAGCACGGTGCCCCACTGGGTCCAGACCTCGGCGTTCGAGGCCGAGAGCTGGCCGCCGTTGGCGAAGCTCGTCTCCATCGCGGCATAGCGGTTGCGGTCGAACACGGTCACGTCGAACCCGCGGTCGAGCAGTTCGTAGGCGGTCGTCAGGCCGGTCACGCCGGCGCCGATCACGGCAATCTGGGTCATGTCACACTCCAAGGGCTCGGGCGGCTCCCGCCGCATGACCCCCTCCGTGCATGGAACCTGAGAGCTTCACCCGAAGAACGGGCTTTCTCCTTCGGTGGGCTGTCTCCAGCCGCTTTCCGGAGTGTTGAAGGCCGTGCCGGTCCTTTGGACCTGAGAGATTCCGGGGTGGTTGCTCCTTCGGCGGCGGGTCGCCCCGCACTCTCCCGGCATGGCCTTGTAGACGACGCCCCTCTACCGGATCCGGCTGATTCGCACAACATCGGATTGCTGCCGCGCGACGATTTCCGCGGCCCTCTCGACCGGCAACCGCACCGAGAACCGCGCGCCGCCCGCAGCGGAGTTGCCCACCGCTAGCCGGCCGCCGACGGAATCGAGAATACGCGCCGATATGGCGAGCCCCAGGCCGTTCGAACCGGCGGTCGAGCCGCGAAAGAACGGCTCGAAGATCCGGGACCGGATCGCCTCGGGCACGCCCGGCCCGTTGTCCTCGACGTCCACGACGTAGGTGCCGGGCGGCTCGAGGCGACTGGAGACGGCGATTGCCACCGCGTCCTTGTCGTGGTGCAGCACCGCATTGGCGATCAGGTTGATCAGGACCTGCGACAGCCGCCCGGGATCGATGCGGACCCGGACCGGCCCGGCGGCCGCCTCCCGGGTGAGCGCGACCCGGCGATCGCCGAACGGCCCCAGCGCGATCTCGATCGCGTCGGTGACGACCCGCTCGGGATCGATCGGATCCGCGGCCTCCTCGGTGTCGCGGCTCTCGAGAAAGCTCAGGTCGTGGATCTCGTCGATCAGCCGGGTCAGCCTGACGCTCTCGGCCTGGATCACCGCCGCGAAACGCCTGCGTTCCTGCGGATCGAGATCCGGGTTGTCGCGCAAGAGCTCCGCGAACGAGCGCACAGAGGTCATCGGCGTGCGCAATTCGTGGCTGACGTGGCTCAGGAACTCGTCCTTCTGCGCGTCGATCGTCAGCAGCCGCTCGTTGGCGGCGCGCAGCTGCTCGGCGCTCAGCTCGGCCTCGGCGCTCTTGGCCTTCAACGCCTCGGTCGCGCGGATCAGCCGGGCGTTCTCGTCGGCCATCTCCATCAGCTCGTCCATCGAGATGGTCTCGCCGCCGGCGATCCGCCCGACCATCGCATGCGCCGACGCCGCCCCGAGCGACCCGGCGAGCTCGCGTTCCAGCCGCGAGATGAAGACCGGCGTCGGATCCGGCAGGCTCGACGGCCGGCCCTGCGCCATCGCGGCGTCGCGGAACAGCGCGGCCGCCGGTTCGGTGCCGAGAATACGCTGCGCCAGCACGAACAGATCGGCGCTGGCGGCCGAGCGGCGCACCAGCCCGAGGGTCTGCGAGGGCTCGGACCGGAACGCATCGACGAACAGCGTGCCCTGCAGGCGTTCGAGCGGCGACAGCCGGGTAAACAGCGAGACCAGAACCAGCACCGCGCTATTGGCCCCGAGACTCCACACCGTCGCGTGGATCAGCGCGTCGCCTCCCGTCATCCCGAACAGCGCGTTCGGGCGCAGCGCCGCGATCCCGAACGGCCCGTCGGCGATCACCGCCTCCGACAGCAGGAACGCGCCGTCGAAGCTCGGCAGGTAGAGCGTGTAGCACCAGAGCGCGAAGCCCAGCACCAGCCCGGCCATCGCGCCCGCGTGCGTGGCGTTGCGCCAGAAGATCCCGGCGACCAGCGCCGGCAGGAACTGCGCCACCCCGCAGAACGAGATCAGCCCGGTCGCCGCCAGCGCCTCGGAGCGCCCGGTGGCCCGGAAGTAGACGTAACCGAGCGCCAGGATCCCGACCATCGCCACCCGCCGCGTCGACAGCATCATGGTCTGGACGTCGCCGGAGCGTTGCAGCCTCCGCCCCGCCAGGGAGCGCAGCAGCAGCGGCGCCACCATGTGGTTGGAGACCATCGTCGACAGCGCGATGGTCGAGACGATCACCATCGACGCGGCCGCACTCAGGCCGCCGATGAAGATCAGCGTCGCCAGCGCATAGCTTCCCTGGTGCAGCGGCAGCGCGAGGATGAACAGATCCGGGCTCGTGCCGGCGGGCAGCGTCGCCGCGCCGACCGCGGCGATCGGCAGCACGAACAGCGAGATCAGCAGCATGTAGAGCGGGAACATCCACGACGCGGTGGCGAGATGGCTCTCGTCGGCGTTCTCCACCACCGTCACCTGGAACTGCCGCGGCAGGCAGATCACCGCCGCCGCCGACAACAGCATCAGCGTGATCCACCGCGGCCCGAACGCCTCGTGCAGCCGCAGGCTCTCGGCGGACACGCCGGCGAAGGCGTCGCCGATCCCGCCCGCGACCGAGAACACCGCGAAGATGCCGACCGCGAGCACCGCGGCGAGCTTGACCACCGCCTCCGCCGCGATCGCGGCGACCACGCCGTGGTGCCGCTCGTTCTCGTCGAGGGTTCGGGTGCCGAACAGGATGGTGAACAGCGCCAGCCCCGCCGCCGCCCAGAAGGCGATGCGGGCGTCCTGCTCGGTGCTGCCGCCGGTGATCGTCTCGTAGCTCAGGGTCAGCGACTGGAGCTGCAGCGCGATGTAGGGCGTCGCCGCCACCACCGCGACCACGCTCGCCACCGCCGCCAGCGCGCCGGACTTGCCGTAGCGCGACGAGATCATGTCCGCGATCGAGGTGATGCGGTGGGTCCGCCCGATCCGCACCAGCTTGCGCACCAGCCACCACCAGCCGACGAACACCAGCGTCGGCCCGAGATAGATGGTCATGAACTCGACCCCCGACCGCGCCGCCGATCCGACCGCGCCGTAGAACGTCCAGGCGGTGCAGTAGACCGACAGCGACAGCGTGTAGATCGCCGGCGACCCGACCCATCCCCCGCGCCCCCGCGCCGCCGCGCGATCGACATACCAGGCAAGCGCGAACAGCGCCGCGACATAGGTGAGCGCGACCCCGAGGACCGGATTCACCGCGCCTCGTCCTTGCGCAGCCGCCGCGAAAGGCCCAGGGCGCACACGATCAGCCCGCCCCAGACCGTGAACAGATAGATCCCGATCAGCGGCGCGCCCCACAACGTCGCGTCCGTGAGGAACAGGCTCGCAACCGGCGGCGTCAGCAGCGCCACCCCCGCCAGCGGCAGGACCAGCGCCGCATCGCGGGCGCGCTGGGCGCGAAACGCGTCGCGGTCGCGGCGCTCGGACCCCTCGGCGCGCGGCGGCGGCGGAAGGGACGACGGCGTCGGGGTCATCCGGCAAGCTCCCGGACGACCGCCACCACCTCGGCGTTGGAGAACGGCTTGGTCATGAACCGGTCCGCCCCGAGACCCTCGGCGGTCGCCCGGTCGCGGCGCTGGCCCTTGGCCGTCAGCATCAGCACCGGCAACCGCGCAGTGCGCGCCTCGCTCCGCAGCCGCCGCAGGATCTCGAAGCCGTCCGCGCCCGGCAGCATCGCATCGAGCACCAGCACCGCGGGCAGCTCCCGCGCCAGCGCCGCCAGCGCGGCGTCGCCGTCGCCGATCGCCTCGACCTCGAAGCCCTCGCGCCTGAACAGGAAGGTCAGCGATTCCACGATATGCGGCTCGTCCTCCACGATCAGCACCCTACGCGCCATGCGTCGTCTCCCTGAGGCGCCGTTTTGTCCGGCATTGCCCAGAGGATACGACAGGTTCGCGCAAGATGCCCCACGGGAAATCAGGCCTCGATCGCCGCGGGCTCGCGGCGCTGCGGGCAGGCCTGGTGCGTGCAGATGTGACATCCGGCGCCGACCCGCAGGTCCGGCGACCCGTTCGCCGTCGCCAGCGGCTGATCCCCGGCGAAAACCAGCATCCCCGAGGCCATGCCGTCCGGTCGGGCGAGCGCCAGCACGCGGCGCACCTCGCCCCCCGACATCTCGACCCGCGCCGCGAGCACGCCGCCCGCCCGCGCGCGATGCAGCGGCCAGACCGGACACTCGAGCTGCCTTGACCGCGGCAAGAGATCGAGCGCGCCGCGCCGCGCCAGGGTGACGCCCGACGCGTCCGCCTCCACCAGCCCGGCCCGCGGCGCGCCGGCCCTGTGGAGGTCGGCCACCCGCCGGAACACCAGCGCGCCGTCACCGTCGGCGGCCCGCACCAGCGCGTCGATGTCCCATTCAGCCGCCGTCCCAACCCGAGGAAGCCCGGCGCGGGTAGTCGCGCCGCATCGGCGAGACGCTGCGCCATCAAGGCGCGGGCGAAAGGCTCCGCCGCCGCCGGACATCCCGCCAGCGCCGCCTCGATCTCCGGCATCGCCGTCTGGCCCGCCCAGGCAAGCGCCCGGGCCGCGAGCCGCTCGCTCCGGCCCCACTCGGGCGCGACCGCGGGCGGGCGCGGCAACGCCGCCGCCAGCGCCGCCTCCAGATCCCTGCCGCCGGCCAGCAGGTCCGCCCGCAGGCGCTCCGCCGCGTCCTCCACCCGGTCGGCGGCATCGGATCGGTGCAGGAACTCCTCGGCCTCCTCGACCGCGGTCCGCGGCCGCCGCGCCTCGCTCATCCGATCGAAATGCGCCGCCAGCGCCGCTGCGGTTCGGGCCAGCCGCCCGGACTGCTCGTCGACGATCCCCTCGAACCGGCTGCGCTGCGCCGGGTCGATCTCGCCCGGATCGGCGAGGATCTCCACGGTCGAGCGCAGCGCGGTGATCCCGGTCAGCATGGCGTGGATCGTCTCGGCCAGCACCGGATCGTGGGTCAGCCGGTCCGACAGCGCCTCCACCTCGGCCTCCGCCGCCTGGTAGGCGGCATGGAGCCGCACGGCCCCCCGCGCCCAGGCCGGATGCCGCGCGATGATCGCGTCCGCCTCGTCGACAGGGATCGCCTCGCCCCCGGCCGCCGGATCCTCCATCAGCGCGACCAGCTGATCGCGCAGCCGCCACTCGGCCGAGCCGTCGAGCTCGTCGACCGACAGCCCGAGTTCGCGGCCGAGCGCGGTCAGCAGCGCCCCGCCGATCGCCCGCTTGTTGCGCTCGATCAGGTTCAGGTACGAGGCGGAAATGCCGACGCGCCGGGCCAGCTCGTTCTGCTTCAGGCCCAGCGTCCGGCGCGTCTCGCGAACCTTGAACCCGGTTATCGTGCGCGCGATCATGCTAAGCCCTTGTTGCCGGCCGGCTTCCGGAGCCATTTGTCAAAAATTTACATAATTTGTGCAATGCATCAAGAAGTTTTGACACAATAATCCAGTCAACTCAATCGGTTGTTGCGCAATTTTCCGGGACAGGCCATTGTGACTGCCAACAAAAAGGGATCCGGCGTCCGGGTCGTCCATTCCGGACGACAGGCAGGCCGGTCCGCGCAAGGAGGAAGCATGTCCAAACTCATCATGAACCGCCGCGGCCTGCTCAGGAGCAGCGCGGTGATCGGCGCCGGCCTCGCCGCGCCGACCATCTTCACCGGCCGCGCGTTCGCCCAGGGCTACACCAACGAGCCGACCGGCTCGACCGTCACCCTCGGCTTCAACGTGCCACAGACCGGCGCCTACGCCGACGAAGGCGCCGACGAGCTGCGCGCCTACCAGCTGGCGGTCGAGCACCTCAACGGCGAAGGCGACGGCGGGCTGCTCAACACCTTCTCCTCCAAGGCGCTCGACGGCACCGGGATCAACGGCAAGAAGGTCGATTACGTCACCGGCGACACCCAGACCAAGTCCGACGCCGCCCGCGCCAGCGCCACCCGCATGATCGAGCGCGACGGCGCGATCATGATCACCGGCGGCTCGTCCTCGGGCGTCGCCGTGGCGGTGCAGAGCCTGTGCCAGGAGGCGGGGGTCATCTTCATGGCCGGCCTCACCCACTCCAACGACACCACCGGCAAGGACAAGAAGGCCAACGGGTTCCGTCACTTCTTCGACGCCTGGATGTCCGCCGCCGCCCTCGCCCCGGTGCTCAAGAAGGAATACGGCACCGACCGCAAGGCCTACCACCTGACCGCCGACTACACCTGGGGCTGGACCCAGGAGGAATTGATCGCCGCCGCCACCGAGGATCTCGGCTGGGAAACCGTGGCCAAGGTCCGCACCCCGCTCGGCGCCGGCGATTTCTCCCAGTACCTGACGCCGGTGCTGAACTCCGGCGCCGACGTGCTGATCCTCAACCACTACGGCCGCGACATGGTCAACTCGCTGACCCAGGCGGTGCAGTTCGGCCTGAAGAACAAGCAGGTGAACGGCAAGAACTTCGAGATCGTGGTGCCGCTCTACTCCGAACTGATGGCGCAGGGCGCCGGCGCGGCGGTCAAGGGCATCCTCGGCTCGGCCAACTGGGACTGGAAGCTGGACAATCCCGGTTCCCAGGCGCTGACCAAGTCGTTCGGCGCCAAGTACGGCTTCCCGCCCAGCCAGGCGGCGCAGACCTGCTACGCCCAGACGCTGCTCTATGCCGACGCGGCCGCGCGCGCCAAGACCTTCAACCCCTGCGGCATCGTCGAGGCGCTGGAAGGCTTCGAGTTCGACGGTCTCGGCAACGGCCCGACGCTCTACCGCGCCGCCGACCACCAGTGCTTCAAGGACGTGCTGGTGGTGCGCGGCAAGGAGAACCCGGAGAACCAGTACGACCTGCTCGAGGTCGTCGAGATCGTTCCGGCCGACCAGGTGACCTACGAGCCGGACAATCCCATGTTCGCCGGCGGCGACCTCGGCACCTGCAACCCGGGCGCCTGAGCCACCCGCCGTCGCATTCGTGGCAGCGCGCCTGACGGGCGCGCTGCCCTCGCGTCACCAGCCTTCGGGGGGAACGGCACCTTGGACGCCATCCTGCTCCAGATCCTCAACGGCCTCGACAAGGGCAGCGCCTACGCGCTGATCGCGCTGGGCCTGACGCTGATCTTCGGCACCCTCGGCGTGGTGAACTTCGCCCACGGCGCGCTGTTCATGCTCGGCGCGTTCATCGCGGTGACCTTCCGCGAACTGCTGACGCTGCAGAAGATCGTCCTCTCGGAGACCGAGACCACCGCCTGGGGAACCCCGCTCCAGATCCGCACCCCCTACGCCGAGCTCTGGTTCGGCGACTTCGGGCACACGCTGATCGCGTGGTCGGTGCCGATCTCGATCCTGCTCGCCATCCCGATCATGCTGCTGATCGGTCTCGCGATGGAACGCGGCCTGATCAAGCATTTCTACCACCGCCCCCACGCCGACCAGATCCTCGTCACCTTCGGCCTCGCCATCGTGCTGCAGGAGATCATCAAGGCGTGGTTCGGGGCCAACCCGATCCCGCAGCCGGCGCCCGGCGCGCTGCGCGGCATGCTCGATGTCGGCGCGGTTCTCGGCTTCGGGCCGGGCAACATCGTCTACCCGCTCTGGCGCTTCGTCTACTTCGGCTTCGCCGTGGCGGTGATCGGCGGCGTGTTCGCGTTCCTGCGCTTCACCACCTTCGGCATGGTGGTGCGCGCCGGCATGGCCGACCGCGAGACCGTGGGGCTGCTCGGCATCGACATCGACCGGCGCTTCACCTGGATGTTCGGCCTGGCCGCGGTGGTCGCAGGGCTTGCGGGGGTGATGTACACCCCGATCCTGTCGCCGGACTACCACTTCGGCATGGATTTCCTGGTGCTGAGCTTCGTGGTGGTGGTGGTCGGCGGCATGGGCTCGCTGCCCGGCGCGGTGCTGGCGGGCTTCCTGCTCGGCATCCTGCAGAGCTTCGCCTCGATGAACGAGGTCAAGGCGATCTTCCCGGGCATCGACCAGATCGTCATCTATCTCGTCGCCGTCGTCATCCTGCTGATCCGCCCCCGCGGCCTGATGGGCCGCAAGGGCGTGATGGAGACCTGACCCATGCGCTACGTCGAGAATCCCCGCCACGACCGCTGGCTGCTCGCGGGCTTCATCGCCGCGGTGCTGCTCGGTCCGGTGATCCTCGCCCCCTTCGGCGCGGGCTATCCGGATCTGCTGCAGAAGTTCGCGATCTTCGGCATCTTCGCGATCGGCTTCAACATCCTGTTCGGCCTGACCGGCTACCTCTCGTTCGGCCACGCGGCCTTCCTCGGGGTCGGCTCCTACTCGGCGGTGTGGATGTTCAAGCTCCTGTCGATGAACGTGATCCCCGCGGTCGTCCTCGCGGTGTTCGCCTCGGGGCTGTTCGCGCTGGCCGTCGGCTACGTCTCGCTGCGCCGCTCGGGCATCTACTTCTCGATCCTGACGCTCGCCTTCGCGCAGATGAGCTACAACCTCGCCTATTCGGTGCTGACCCCGATCACCAACGGCGAGACCGGCCTGCAGATCCGCCCCGACGATCCGCGCATCCTCGACGCCGGGCACGGCGGGCTGCCGGTGACCAGCCTGTTCGGCCTCGACCTCAACGCCACGGCGACAACACGCTTTCTCGGCTACGACCTCCAGTTCAACGTCGGCTTCTACTTCTGCGCCGTGATCCTGATCCTCGCCTTCTACCTGTCCATGCGGATCTTCCGCTCGCCGTTCGGCATGATGCTGAAGGCGATCAGGACCAACCAGAACCGCCTGAACTACACCGGGATCAGCACCCGGCCCTACGCCCTGACCGCCTTCGTGATCTCGGGCATGTACGCGGGCCTCGCTGGCGGGCTGCTCGCCTGCACCGACCCCTTGGCCGGGGCGGAGCGGATGCAGTGGACCGCCTCCGGCGAGGTGGTGCTGATGACCATCCTCGGCGGCGCCGGCACCCTGCTCGGTCCGGTGATCGGCGCGGGCGTCATCAAGTTCTTCGAGAACATCTTCTCCTCGTTCAACACCTCGCAGCTGCTCGACTTCTTCTCGTTCCTGCCCGACGGCCCGCAGCACGTCGCCGCCTCGATCGCCGGCGCCTTCGTCGGCGAGGGCTGGCAGCTCACCCTCGGCGTGATCTTCATGGCCGTGGTGATCTTCCTCCCCGGCGGGCTGATGGAAGGCTTCCGAAGGCTGTTCGGCCGCTCTCGGGACGGCGGAGGCGGAGCGCCGCAAGCCGTCGCGACGCCGGCGGAATAGGGGCGGGTCATGGGCATTCTCACGGTCAGCCACGTCAACAAGCGCTTCGGCGGCCTGCAGGCCCTGAAGGACGTCAACCTCGACGTCGCCGAGGGCACGGTGCACGCGATCATCGGCCCGAACGGCGCCGGCAAGTCGACGCTGCTCAACTGCTTCGTCGGCCGCCTCGTGCCCGACACCGGCACCGTCACCTTCGACGGCACCTCGCTGATCGGCCTGAAGCCGCACGAGATCAACCAGGTCGGCGTCAGCCGGGTGTTCCAGACCCCGGAGATCTTCGGCGAGCTGACGCTGCTCGAGAACGTGATGATCCCGGCGCTGGCCCGGCGCGACGGTGCCTACCGCGCGAACCTCTGGTCGCCGATGACCGGCGAGACCGAGATCCGCGCCCGGGCGCTCGGCGCGCTCGACGACGTCGGCATGAGGGACAAGCACCCGATGATCGCCGACAGCCTCAGCCGCGGCGACAAGCGTCGGCTGGAGCTGGCGATGGGCATCGTCCAGAAGCCCAAGCTGCTGCTGCTCGACGAACCGACCGCCGGCATGTCGCGCGCCGACACCAACGCCACCATCGATCTGTTGCGCGACATCAGCGCCAGCGGCATCACCATGGTGGTGATCGAGCACGACATGCACGTGGTGTTCTCGCTGGCCGACGTGATCACCGTGCTCGCCCAGGGCACGCCGATCGTCGAGGACAGGCCAGAAAACATCAAGGGCAACCCCAAGGTGCAGGAAGCCTACCTCGGCGGCGCCCACCTTTGAGCGGGAACGGGACACATGTTCGACGAAACCGGACGGGAAGCGCGGGACGATCCGATGGATAAGCGAACCACGCGCCACCCGGAGCCCGCCTATTTCTCCGCCCACAACGTCCATGCCTACTATGGCGAAAGCTACATCGTCCAGGGCGTCTCCTTCGAGGTCCACGAGGGCGAGATCGTGGCGCTGCTCGGCCGCAACGGCGCGGGCAAGACCTCGACGCTGCGCGCCATCGCGCGGGTCGACGCGCCCGAGCTCCGACACGGCGAGATCTGGCTGGACCACCAGCCGCTGCACACCATGCGCGCCTTCCAGGCCGCGCGCGACGGGGTCGGCCTCGTGCCCGAGGACCGCCGGATCATCGCCGGCCTCACGGTCCAGGAAAACCTCGAGCTCGCGCAGATCGCCCCGCCGGTCGGCTGGTCGATCGAACGGATCTACGAGCTGTTCCCCCGCCTCGGCGAACGCCGCGCCCAGGAGGGCACCACCCTCTCCGGCGGCGAGCAGCAGATGCTCGCCATCGGCCGGGCGCTGGCCCGCGACGTCAAGCTCCTGCTGCTCGATGAGCCCTACGAGGGCCTCGCCCCGGTGATCGTGCAGGAGATCGAGAAGACCCTGCGCCACATCAAGTCGCTCGGCATGACCACGATCATCGTCGAGCAGAACGCCATCGCCGCGCTGCAGCTCGCCGATCGCGCGATCATCCTCGACATGGGCGAGGTGGTGTTCGACGGCACCGCCGAGGAGGTCCTCGGCAATTCCGAACTCCGCCAGCAGTACCTCGCGATCTGAAGCCTTCGGCCTCGCGTCAGCCGGCGAGTTCGCCGGCGATGCGCGCCCACTCCGCCTCCAGATCGTCGCCGCGCCGGCTGCCGGCCCGGCGATACCAGTAGTCGGCGTTGCCGAGGTCGCCCTCGATCCAGTGCGCCAGCCCATGCACCAGGTCGTAGCCCCGGCCGCCCTCGCCGCCCTGGCAGATCTCGTGCGCCCGCTCCCACTCCGGCCCGGTCGCAAGCCCGCCCTTCTTCAGCCACCACAGCGCCTGCAACGGCGGGTCGAGGTCGCGGGGCGGCGCCGCCCCCGTCACGTCGTCGAGGTCCGTCATGCCGGTCTCCCTTCATCGGTCCAGAGCACGCCCAGCCCCTCGGCACACCCCACCGGGTCGCCGCCGGGGCAGGGCAGTTCCTCGATCCGCGCCAGCATCTCCGGGCTCGGCGCCTCGCGGCAGATGTCCGCGTGCTGTCCGGGCGGGTAGGCCCCGACCACCAGGAAGTCGCCGCTCGACTCCAGCCGCCGGTGCCCGGTCCCGGCCGGCAGCAGCGCCACGTCACCGGCGCCGACAACGACCTCGCGCCCGCCCGGTCCGCCGAGCAGGATCCGCGCCGACCCCGCGGCGCACCCCAGCGCCTCGTGCCCGCGCGTGTGGTAGTGGTCGAAGGGAAAGACGCCGCTGCGCCACTGCGGCGGCCATCCGTTGCCCGCGAACAGCGCCTCGATCGCCGCGGCCCTGTCGCCGCCGCCCGCCACCGCGCCGCGATAGAGGATCACCGGCCAGCGCGGATGGTTGGGCATCGCCCCGCTCGGGTCGAGCGTGAAGCTCTCGATCTCCATGCGTCCTCCGCTCCGTGCCGCATCGCCGGCAATCTGTCAGCTTCGCCCCTTCCCGTCCATCGCCTCGCGCCCCAGGCCCGCGCGAACCATCCGGCCCCTCGCGCGTTCGTGACCCGAGGGCAATGATGGAGATCGGTGACTCTCTTGGACTTCACGTCGCGGATCGAAGCTCCGTTGCAGATCCTCAAGGATCAGGTCGCGCAGTTCGTCGTCAGCTTCATCGCGCTGGTGCCGAATTTGGTGGCCGCGGTCCTGCTCATCCTCGCCACCTGGATCGCGGTCGCCCTCCTGTCCCGGCTGTTCGCGCAGATGCTGCGCCGCTCGCCGATGCGCGCCTCGCTGCAGCGCGCGCTGGTCGTCCTGTTCCGCATATCGCTCTGGATCGTCGGGCTGCTGATCGCGGCGGCGGTGGTGTTCCCGAACCTCACGCCGACCAAGCTGCTCGCCGGCCTCGGCCTCGGATCGATCGCCATCGGCCTCGCCTTCAAGGACATCTTCGAGAATTTCCTGTCCGGCATCCTGATCCTGCTGCGCAAGCCGATGCAGATCGGCGACGACATCGAGGCGGAGTCGATCACCGGCCGGGTCGAGGCGATCACCGTCCGCGACACCTACCTGCGCAAGCGGTCGGGCGAGCTGGTGGTGGTGCCGAACTCGTTCCTGTTCAAGAACCCGATCAAGATCCTGACCGACCAGCCGGTGCGGCGCATCAGTCTCGCGGTCGGCGTCGACTATGCCGCCGATCTGAAACAGGCGCACACGGTCCTCGCCGGCGCGTTCGAGGGGCTCTCGACCGTCGATCGCGACCGGCCGGTCGACGTCTTCGTCACCACCTTCAACGACTCCTCGATCGATTTCCTGCTGCGCTGGTGGAGCGGTGCGACCCCGACCGAGGAGCATCGCTCCCGAAACGAGGTGGCGATGGCGGTCAAGGCAGCGCTCGACGCCGCCGGCCTCGAGATCCCGTTCCCGCAGCGCACGCTCAGCTTCGCCGAACCGGTGCCGCTGGCCGGCGCGCCCGAGGACAGCCGTCCCGCCTGACGGAAGACCCGCGTATCCGCCTCGCATCGCTCGAACGTCGGGGTGAGGTCAGGATCTTCCACCGCGGAGCATCAGCGGAACGTCACTGTCGGGCGCGAAGGGCAGCGGCCGGACCGCGGGGCGGGCGCGAAAGCGGCCGCCCCGGGGGGGCGGTTCGGCCGCTGCCCGGGCTCAAAGCCCGGGCGGGACGTCTCGGCCGGCGCGCCCTGATCCATACCGTCGTGCAGCGTGAGCCGCCAACCGTTTATGAAGGTTAACCCTTCAGGATCAACGACTTCATTGCATTTAGCATGTAGCGCGTTCGCACCCTACGCCGGCACCGCCTCGACCCGGTCGCTCAGCGGATGCTCCAGCCGGGTCAGCATCTCCTTCGGCACGATCTGGCGGAACTTCGGCACCTCGTCGGCCCAGTGCCGCAGGATCTCGGTCGCGCGCGGACTGCCGGTCTCGCGGGCGTGCCGCTCGACGAGGCCCTTCAGCAGCCCCTCCCAGGCCGCGCTCTCGACCGGCACCGCGATCACGGTCTCTGGGTTCAACCGCATGTCGACCTCGCCCTCGGGGTCGTAGAGCCAGGCCATGCCCCCGGTCATCCCCGCCCCGAAGTTGTCGCCGAACCGCCCGAGGATCACCGCCATGCCGCCCGTCATGTACTCGCAGCCGTTCGAGCCGCAGCCCTCGACCACCACCTCGGCGCCGGAGTTGCGCACGCAGAACCGCTCGCCGGTCCGGCCGTTGGCGAACAGCGCCCCTGCCGTCGCGCCATAGAGCACGGTGTTGCCGATGATCGCGTTCTCGTGCGGCACCAGCGGCGAGCCGAGCGGCGGCCGCACCACGATGATCCCGCCCGACAGCCCCTTGCCGACGTAGTCGTTGGCCTCGCCCGACACCTCGATCTTGAGCCCGGGTGCCGCGAAAGCCCCGAGCGACTGCCCGGCCGAGCCGCTGAGCTTGATCGTCAGGTGATCGGGCTGCAGATCGTTGTTCATCCCGAACCGCTGGACGATGTGGCTCGACACCCGCGTCCCGATCGAGCGCAGCGTGTTCTGCACCGCATAGGACAACTGCATCTTCTCGCCGTCCTTGAAGAACGGCTCGGCGTCCTGCACCACCTGCGCGTCGAGCGTGTCCGGCACCGCCTGCCGCGGCTTCTTGCGGTCGTAGCTGATCGGCTCGCCCTGATCGACGTTGATCAGGAGCGGGTTGAGGTCGAGATCGTCCAGATGCTCCGCGCCCCGGCTGACCTGGGTCAGCAGATCGGCCCGGCCGATCACCTCGTCGATCGACCGCGCGCCCACGCCCGCCAGCACCTCGCGCACCTCCTGCGCATAGAAGCTCATCAGGTTCACCACCTTGTCTGCCGTCCCGGTGAACTTGTCGCGCAGGCTCGGGTCCTGGGTGCAGACGCCCACGGGGCAGGTGTTCGACTGGCACTGCCGCACCATGATGCAGCCCATCGCGATCAACGCCGCGGTCCCGACCCCGAACTCCTGCGCCCCGAGCATCGCCGCGATCACGATGTCCCGCCCGGTCCGCAGGCCCCCGTCGGTCCGCAGGATCACCCGGTCGCGGAGATTGTTCACCGTCAGCACCTGATGCGCCTCCGACAACCCCATCTCCCACGGCAGGCCGGCGAACTTGATCGAGGTCTGCGGGCTCGCGCCCGTGCCGCCGTTGTGCCCCGAGATCAGGATCACGTCCGCCTTGGCCTTCGCCACGCCGGCCGCGATCGTCCCCACCCCCGACTGGCTGACCAGCTTGACGCAGACCTTGGCGCGCGGGTTGATCTGCTTGAGGTCGTAGATCAGCTGCGCCAGGTCCTCGATCGAGTAGATGTCGTGGTGCGGCGGCGGCGAGATCAGCGTCACCCCGGGCGTCGAGTGCCGGAGCTTGGCGATCAGCTCCGTCACCTTGATCCCCGGCAGCTGCCCGCCCTCGCCGGGCTTGGCACCCTGGGCGATCTTGATCTCCAGTTCCTCGCAGTGGTTGAGGTAGTCCGCCGTCACCCCGAACCGTCCGCTCGCCACCTGCTTGATCTTGGCGCTCGGGTTGTCGCCGTTGCTCTCCGGCGTGTAGTGCGCCGGATCCTCGCCGCCCTCGCCGGAATCGCTCTTCGCGCCGATCCGGTTCATCGCCACGTTCAGCGTCTTGTGCGCCTCGGGGCTCAGCGCGCCCAGGGACATTCCCGGCGTCACGAACCGCTTGCGGATCGCGGTGATGCTCTCGACCTGGTCGAGCGGCACCGGCCCCGCCATCGGCTGGAAGTCGAGCAGATCGCGCAGATGGATCGGCGGGCGCGCCTGCATCGCCTTGGAATACTGCTTCCAGACATCGTACGACCCCCGGTCACAGGCCGACTGCAGGATATGCATCGCCCGCGCCTCCCAGGCGTGACTCTCGCCCGCGCGCCGCGCCTTGTAGAAGCCGCCGATCGGCAGCACCGAGTCGCCGCCGCGGAACCCGAGGTGGTGCATCTTCTCGATGTGCCGCTGCACGCCGGTGATCCCGATGCCCGAGATCCGCGACAGCATCCCGGGAAAATACTCCGCCACCATCGCCCGGCTGAGGCCTACCGCCTCGAAGTTCAGGCCGCCGCGATAGCTGGAGATCACCGCGATCCCCATCTTGGAGATGATCTTGAGCAGACCCTGGTCGATTGCCGCTCGATAGCGCGCCATCGCGTCGCTCAAGCTGCCCTCGATCAGCCCGCGGGCGATGCGGTCGGCGATCGAATCCTGTGCGAGATAGGCGTTCACCGTCGTCGCGCCCGACCCGATCAGCACCGCGAAATAGTGCGGATCGATGCATTCGCCCGACCGCACGTTAAGCGAGGTGAAGGTCCGGAGGCCCTTGCGGGTCAGCCACGAATGCACCGCGCTCGTGGCGAGGATCATCGGCATCGCCACCCGCTCCGGACCCTGCGTCCATGTCGCTCAGGATGATGTGGTTGGCCCCGGCGCGCACCGCCTCCTCGGCGTCGGCACGGATCCGCGCAAGGCCCGTCCTGAAGCGCGTCGCCGCCCGGCGCGAAGGTGCAGTCGATCGACACCGCCGCGCCGCCGAAGTGCGCCACCATCGCCTCGAATCGCGCGTTCGACACGAACGGGCTTTCGAGCTGCAGGATCTCGGTCTGCGAGTTGTCCTCGTCGAGCACGTTCTTGAGGTTGCCGAACCGGGTCTTCAGGCTCATCACCCGATGCTCGCGCAACGAGTCGATCGGCGGGTTGGTCACCTGGCTGAAGTTCTGCCGGAAGTAGTGGCTGAGCGGCCGGTAGCGCGCCGACAGCACCGCGGGCGGCGTGTCGTCGCCCATCGAGCCGATCGCCTCCTTGCCGTCCTCGGCCATCACCGCCAGCACGGTCTCGAGCTCCTCGACCGAATACCCCGCGGCGATCTGGCGCCGGCGCAGCTCCGCGCCCTCGAACACCGCGCGCTCCTCGTCGCCGGCGGTCAGGGTGTCGAGATCGGTAATCGATCCGACCCAGTCGCCGAAGGGCTGGGAGGCGGCCATCAGATCCTTGATCTCGGCGTCGTGGTAGAGCTTGCCCGCGCCCATGTCGACCGCAAGCAGCTGCCCCGGCCCGAGCGCGCCCTTCTCCACCGCGTTCATCGCGTCGGTCGGCACCATCCCGGCCTCGGACCCCGCGATCACCAGCCCGTCGCCGGTCACCACGTAGCGCATCGGCCGGAGCCCGTTGCGGTCGAGCCCGCCGCACACCCAGCGCCCGTCGGTCATCGCCAGCGCCGCCGGCCCGTCCCACGGCTCCATCACCGCGTTGGAATAGGCATACATGTCGAGCCACGCCTGCGGCATCTTGGTCGCGAGCTTCGACCACGCCTCCGGCACCAGCATCGACTTCGCCATCGGCGCGATCCGCCCGGCGCGCACCAGCACCTCGAACACGCTGTCGAGGGCGGCGGAATCCGACGATCCCGGCGCCACGATCGGCTTGATGTCCTCGGCCAGATCCCCGAACGAATCCGACGACATGCGGATCTCGTGGCTCTTCAGCCAGTTCAGGTTGCCCTTCAGCGTGTTGATCTCGCCGTTGTGCGCCAGCATCCGGAACGGCTGCGCCAGCCACCAGCGCGGAAAGGTGTTGGTGGAATAGCGCTGGTGATAGATCGCGAACGCGCTCTCGAACCGCTCGTCCTGCAGGTCCGGGTAGAACACGCTGACCTCCTCGGCCAGCATCATCCCCTTGTAGATGATCGACCGGCACGACATCGAGCAGATGTAGAAGTCGCGGATGCCGCTGCCCGCCTTCTCGATCCGCCGCCGGATCACGTAAAGCTCGCGCTCGAAGGTCTCCTCGTCGACCCCCTTGGCGTTGGAGATCAGGATCTGCTCGATCTCCGGCCGCGTCGCGTTCGCCTTCTGGCCGAGCACGCTGATGTCCACCGGCACGTGCCGCCAGCCGTAGATGTAGTAGCCCATCCGCAGCACTTCGGTCTCGACGATGGTGCGCGCCGTCTCCTGCGCCCCGAAGTCGCTGCGCGGCAGGAATATCTGCCCGACCGCCAGCCGCTCGCCGCGCGGCGTGTGCCCGGTGCGCCGCACCTGCGCCTCGAAGAAGCTCACCGGGATCTGCACGTGGATGCCCGACCCGTCGCCGGTCTTGCCGTCGGCGTCGACCGCGCCCCGGTGCCAGATCGACTTCAGCGCCTTGATGCCGTTCTCGACCACCTGCCGCCGCGGCTTGCCGTCGATGGCGACCACCAGCCCGACCCCGCAGGAGGCATGCTCCTGCTCGGGGTGATACAGCCCCTGCGCCTCCAGCCGCGCGAACTCCGCCTCCA
Source organism: uncultured Alphaproteobacteria bacterium (assembly GCA_963773555.1). Lineage (GTDB taxonomy): Bacteria > Pseudomonadota > Alphaproteobacteria > Rhodobacterales > Rhodobacteraceae > Amaricoccus. The sequence continues at coordinate 5,100 of CAVZCB010000031.1, read as the reverse complement.
TACGGGCGACCCAGGCGTCATCGTAGATGGTCATGGCGTCTCTCCATCTCTCGTCTCTTCGTCCGGCACGACCAGGTTGTCCGCCGCATAGTCCACGCTGTCGACCCGGACATGCTCCCCCGCGAAGGCGTAGCCGTCGGGCTTGGCGTCGATGAACACCTCTCGAACCAGCGTCAGCGGCGCATCACGCTCGAACAGCCCCGGCATGATCTCGAGCACGTCGCCCTCGATGTCGCGAAACCAAAGGTGCGAGCCGCACTCCCCGCAGAACGCCCGCTCCGCGAACGACGACGAGCGATAGATCCGCGGCGACCCCGTCACCCGCACCGCAGCCTCCGGCGCATCGAACCCCATCAGCACCGCCCCGGTCCACCGCCGGCACATCGCGCAATGACACGCCGACAGCTCGCGCGAATGCTCCGTCACCTCCAGCGTGATCGCGCCGCAAAGACACCGCCCCTTCATGGCGCACCCCCGGCACGGAGTCCGCCGATCTTGACGGCAAAGGGGTTTTTATGCATATATTTACCCAGCGCTAACCGGCCGCCTCTCACATGCGCGCCATGCCGACGGTGCGCTACGAATGGGACGAACGAAAGCGGGTCGAGAACCTTGAGAAGCATGGCATCGACTTCCAAGCGGTCCACGGCTTCGACTGGACGACGGCAGTCGATTTTCGAGGATCTCGCGGCGCGACTACGGTGAGATCCGCTACACGCGCCTATGGGCTGCTCGACGGGCGCATCTTACGCGCTCGTGTTCACCGACCGCGAGCCCGCGATTCGCCGGATAATCAGCTTCAGAAAGGCCAACAGCCGTGAACAAGCCACATTCACCGCTGTCCTCCGCGAGATGACGAGGATGACGTCGACCTGTCGAACCTTGGTCCCGACGATGCTCCCGAACTGACGCCCGAAATGATGAAGCATGCGCGCACCATCTTCGAGATCCCCGAGATGGCCGAGTTTGCCGAATTCATCCGCAAGGGCGGCCGCCCGGCGCTGCCGGAGCGATACCGCAAGCGCCGTGTCACCATCATGCTCGATCCCGACGTGATCGAGCACTTCAAGGCGGGCGGCAAGGGCTGGCAGACACGGGTCAACGCGGCGCTGCGAAAGGCGGCGGGTCTCTGACGCGCCGTCAAGCTTGGTCCCCCCGGGCGTTCGCCTCGGCCGCCACTGATGACGACACGCCCATACGTTTGCCATATGCCTTCCATACGCATTCCATATCCGGCGCGCGCGGTCATCCCCGGGCTACTCTGCCGCGATCGACGTGGCGCGGCCGTCCAGATAGGTCAGTATGCTTTCCGCAGCCTCGCGCCCGTCGCGGATCGCCCAGACCACGAGACTGGCGCCGCGCACGATGTCGCCGGCGGCATAGACGCCGTCCAGACTGGTCTCCTTGGTCAGGAAATCCGCCTTCACCGTGCCCCAGCGCGTCACTTCCAGCCCTTCGACATCCCAGAGCCGCGGCAGCTCCTCCGGCTCGAAGCCGAGCGCCTTGATCACCAGTTCCGCCGGCTCGGTATAGTCGGCATCCGGAATCTCCTCCGGGGTCTGCCGCCCGGTCACGTCCGGCGCGCCGAGCCGCATCCGCGCCACCCGCACGCCCGCCACCGTGTCGTCGCCGGTGAAGCCCTTGGGCGCCGTCAGCCAGGCGAACCGGACGCCCTCCTCCTCGGCGTTGGCCACCTCGCGCTGGCTGCCGGGCATGTTGCTCCGGTCCCGCCGGTAGAGGCAGGTGACCTCCGCCGCGCCCTGACGCACCGCCGTGCGCACGCAGTCCATCGCCGTGTCGCCACCGCCGATCACCACCACGCGCTTGCCGGTGGCGTTCAGTTCGCCGCTGTCGTAGTCCGGCACCGCGTCCCCGAAGCCCTTGCGGTTCGATGCGGTCAGATAGTCGATCGCCCGCACGATGCCGTCGAGCCCCGCGCCCGGCCCGCCGAGATCGCGCGACTTGTAGACTCCGGTCGCGATCAGCACCGCGTCGTGGCTCTCGCGGATCTCGTCGAACGAGATGTCCTCGCCGACATTGCAGTCGAGCCGGAAGCTCACGCCGCCAGCCTCCAACTGGTCGTTGCGCCGCACCACCACGTCCTTCTCGAGCTTGAAACCCGGGATCCCGTAGGTGAGCAGCCCGCCGGCCCGGTCGTGCCGGTCATAGACGGTGACCTGCACCCCCTGCCGCCGCAGCATGTCGGCCGCAGCCAGCCCGCCCGGGCCGGCGCCGATGATGCCGACGCTTTCGGGCCGCTCCGCCACCGCCGTGATCGGCTGCACCCAGCCTTCGTCCCAGGCGGTGTCGGTGATGTATTTCTCCACGGCGCCGATCGTCACGGTGCCGTGCCCCGCCTGCTCGATCACGCAGTTGCCCTCGCAGAGCCGGTCCTGCGGGCAGATCCGGCCGCAGATCTCGGGAAACGTGTTGGTGGCCTGGCTGAGGTCGTAGGCCTCGCGCAGCCGGCCCTCGGCGGTCAGCTTCAGCCAGTCGGGGATGTTGTTGTGCAGCGGACAGTGCGTCTGGCAGTACGGCACACCGCATTGCGAGCATCGCCCGGACTGTTCGGCGGCCTTGGCCGCCGCGAACTCGCGATAAATCTCATCGAAATCGGCTCGGCGCTCGTCGGCGCCGCGCTTGGCCGGCATGTCGCGCGCGACCTTCACGAATTGCAGCATCCGCTGCTCTGCCATGAGAGCCTCCCCGATTGCCTGACGAACCCTGACCGAAACGGCTATCCGTCTTCTATTGCATCGTGCGTCCGATGAAAAGTCATAGCAACTGACCTATTATCGACATTCTGCCCACCGGAAACCCGTGGCCCGGACCCGCTTCGAAAAATTAGGTCCGTTTAGCGACCCATCGATCGCCTTATCCTTGCCACCCCCGGAAGCTAATCTCCCGCTCCGTCCGATTCCCGTTTGTAGCGAGCTTGAGATGTCCCTGTTCCAGCTAGTCATCCTCGCCATCGTGCAGGGGCTGACCGAGTTCCTCCCGATCTCCTCCTCCGCACATCTTATCCTGTTGCCCCAGGCGATGGGAACCGTGGACCAGGGTCTCGCGCTCGACGTGGCGGTGCATGTAGGCACGCTTGTGGCGGTCATGCTGTACTTCCGGCGCGAGGTGGCGCAGGCTTGGGCCGGGATGCTCCACATCCTGACCGGGCGGTTCGGAACGCCGGAAGCGCGCCTTGCCTGGCTTCTGGCGATCGCCACGGTCCCGGTGGTGCTCCTCGGGCTGGTGCTCAAGGTGACCGGACTCGAGGACGCGATGCGCTCGGTGGCGCTGATCGGCTGGACGATGATGCTCTTCGGCCTGTTCCTCTACTGGGCGGACAGCCGCGGCGCGACCGAAAAGCTGGAGCACGACTTGAACCTGCGCGACGCGGTGATCATGGGCCTGTGGCAGGCCGTGGCGCTGATCCCGGGCACCTCGCGCTCGGGGATCACCATCACCGCGAGCCGGCTCCTCGGCTACGCCCGCGAGGATGGCGCACGGCTGGCGATGCTGATGTCGATCCCGACGATCATGGCCTCCGGCGTACTCCTGTCGTTCGACGTGGTGCGCGAGGCCGACTGGTCGACGCTGCGGGACGGGGCGATCGGTGCGGTCCTCGCCTTCATCGCGGCCTATCTCGCGCTGGCGCTGATGATGCGGCTGCTCCGGACCGTCAGCTACACGCCCTACGTGATCTACCGGGTCGTGCTGGGGGTGATCCTGCTGGTGATTGCCTACCGCTAGCTGCGTTCACGAAGGATTATCGAAGATTAATCGCATAGATTTCATATGGATGCCGCTATATCACGCGCGTTAAAAGCGCGATAGCGCGCTCCGGCAGGATCAGGCGGCGGAATAGCCGCCGTCCACCGTCAGGATCGCGCCGGTGACGAATCCCGCCGCTGGCGAGCAGAGGAACAGCACCGCCCCCGCGACCTCGTCCGGGCGGCCCCACCGGCCGAGCGGGGTCCGGGCGAGGATCGGCCCGGAGCGTGCCGCGTCTGCGACCAGATCGGCGGTGAGCGGCGTCTCGATCCAACCCGGCGCCACCGCGTTCACCCGGATCGGATCGGCGGCGTAAGCGATGGCGAGCGACCGCGTGAGTTGCGAGATCCCGCCCTTGCTGGCGGCATAGCCGGGCACCAGCCCGCCGCCGAAGAACGACAGCATCGAGGCGAGGTTGACGATCGCGCCACCGGCCAGCCGCGGCCGCGCGGCGGCGCAGAGCCGCATCGTGCCGGTAAGATTGACGTCGAGAACCTGCGCGAACACCGCCGGCTCCAGTTCGCGGCCCCGCGCGATCATCCCGGCGCAGTTCACGAGCACGTCGAGCGAGGGCAGGCCGGCAACCAGCTCCTCGACGGCCGCACCGTCGCGCACGTCGAGCCGCCGCAGGTCCGCGCCGGGCATATTCGCCGCCGCGATCTCCGCTTCGCTCAGCCCGGTCGCGACGACCTCCGCCCCGGCGCCGAGAAACGCGCGCGCCACGCCGGCGCCGATGCCGGAGGTGCCCCCCGCGACGAGAACCCGGGCACCGGCATACCAGCCGGCCGCCCAGGCGGTGTCAGCGGATGAACTGGTCGACATAAGTCCGCGCCGAGGCCGACCCGCTCGTAGTGCGCGGCGCACATGTCGATCTTGGTGAACACGTCCTCGTAGCCGACGTGGGCGTTCGCCTCGTCGAGATAGACCATCGACCCGGTGATGTTGAAGAACGTCACCATCTCCGGGCAGTCCTCGGGCACCAGCAGGGTGTGGATCTCGCCCGGCGGCTCGAACACGTAGGAACCGGTCTCCGCCACCCAGTCGTGCTCGCGGTAGTGCCAGCGCCCCCGGATCACGTAGCCATGCACCGGGTTCGGGTGCAGATGCCGCGACAGCACCCCGGAGCGCCGGACCCGCAGCAGGTTGCACCACTGGCCGACGCGGGTGTTCAGCATCAGCGGGCGGAACCAGACCCCTCGGCCTGCGGCACCCACACCCGCTCGTCCTCGGGCTCGGCCGGCACCGCGATCTCGGCGGCGGCGCGCGGATGGGCGGATCCCTGCATCCCTGCGTACATCACCGACCTCAGCTGCGGAGGTTGGCGGCGGAGGCGGT
>CAVZCB010000030.1:0-12655 GCA_963773555.1 uncultured Alphaproteobacteria bacterium | reverse complement strand
TTCGCTGCGGCGGCGCCGAAGCCGGCCGCTTTGGCCCCTCCCGGCTTCAGCGCGACGCCGTCCGGTGCACAGGGCATCGGCGGCAGGCGCCTCCTTCGGCCACCGATGTTCCCGAGGGCGGCGGCAACCGGCGGTCAGGCCGCCCGCCGCCAGCGGCAAGTTCGACGCCGGAGAATGCGCCGGTGCCGTCATGCCCATGTCGCAAAGCAGCCGTAGTCCTGTGGAGGTGTATATCGGGTTCGGCCCGGTCGGGCGCTTTTGCCGAGTTGATTCCAGCAACCTTCCGGAGACCATCATGCGACACTCCAATCTATTGGCTTCGACGGCTCTCGCTGTCTGCCTGGCTCCCGCCGCGTTCGCGCAAGGGGCACTCAGCTTCGACCCGGTCGAGGCGCCGACGACCGAGGCCGCCAAGCGAGACGTGCTGGCCAGCGACAGCGTGACGTTCGACGGGCAGGCGCATCCGATCGCCTACCACACGATCCTGCGCAGCGGCGACAAGGCGGGCGATGGGGTGTTCGGCCAGATCATCGATCAGCACGGCGCCCCGATCATGGGCGAAGACGGCGCGCCGATGATCTCGAACTCCGCCGATTTCTCCTCGCTGCTGCCGGTGGGCGGCAAGCTCTATTCGGTCTCGCAATTCGAGACCCGCCCGGCGGTCGCCTACGTGACCGAACTCGAGCGCGACGCGTCGACCGGCGAGCTCTCGGCGGTCAGGACGGCCCCGGTCGACTTCTCGGCCGAGGGCGGCCTCTGGGTGCCCTGCGCCGGCTCGGTGACCCCCTGGGGCACGCATCTCGGCAGCGAGGAGTACGAGCCCGACGCCGAGGTGATCGAGACCACCTCCGACATCGCCGATCTCGACGACTACCCCAAGCCGATGGCGCTCTACTTCGGCTACGACGCGACCGCCGAGGACGCCACGATGGACGGCTTCCGCGAGGTGTTCAAACCCTACCGCTACGGCTACATCACCGAGATCTCGGTCGCTGATGACGGCACCGCCACCGGCGCCAAGCACTACGCGATGGGCCGGTTCTCGCACGAGCTCGGCTACACGATGCCCGACAAGAAGACCGTCTATCTCAGCGACGACGGCAGCAACGTGGCGCTCTTCCGGTTCGTCGCCGACACGGCGGAGGATCTCGGCGCCGGCACCCTCTATGCCGCGAAGTGGAACCAGACCAGCGCCGAGAACGGCGGAGCGGCCGACCTCGAATGGGTCGATCTCGGACACGCCGACAATGCCTCGGTGAAGGCGTTGGTGGAGCAGGACCTGAAGTTCTCCGACATCTTCGAGAAGACAGATATGGCCGAGGACGGGTCCTGCGGCGAAGGCTTCACCGGCTCGGTCGCCAACGAGGTGCGCGAGTGCCTCAAGGTCAAGCCCGGCATGGACCTCGCTGCCTCAAGGCTCGAGACCCGGCGCTATGCCGCGGTCAAGGGGGCGACCACCGAGATCCGCAAGGAGGAGGGCATCACCTTCGATCCGGACCACAAGAAGCTCTACGTCGCGATCAGCGAGATCGGCCGCGGCATGGAAGACATGGCCTCCAAGGGCAAGGACAGCGAGGACTATGACGGCGGCGGCTCCAACGACATCAGGCTGGCCTACGTCCCCTGCGGCGGTGTCTACTCGCTCGATCTCGACGAGAATTTCGTCGCGACGAACATGAAGGCCATGGTGGTCGGCAAGTCGGCCGACTACCCCGCCGACAGCCCGTATGCCGGCAACACCTGCGACATCGACGGTCTCGCCAACCCGGACAACATCAGCTACCTGCCCGGTTACGGCACCCTCTTCATCGGCGAGGATACCGAGACCGGCCACCAGAACGACGCGGTCTGGTCCTACCACATCGACTCGGGCGATCTCACCCGCATCGAGACGACCCCCTACGGCGCGGAGACCACCTCGGTCTACATCTACCCCGACGTCGAGGGCTTCGCCTACCTGATGAGCGTCGTCCAGCATCCCTACGGCGAATCCGACGAGGACAAGCTGCAGGACGCCTCCCAGGCCTCGAGCTACCTCGGCTACGTCGGGCCGATGCCGGCCCTCGGCGGCCCGACGTCGCAGACCGGGCTCAATTGAGCGCAGACGGCGGACACCGGTGAGGTCCGCCAAGACGCTCGGCTGGTTCGCGCTGGCCGCGCCGCTCCTTCTCGGGGCGGCGCTTGCCGGCGAGAGCAGTAACGGGCTCATGTCGAGTGTGCCCGCAAATCCCTTCGCCTACATCCCGCCGCAATGCTACACCCGCACGGTCGATGCGGCCGGCGCCGTGCACAATCCCTGCTCCACCTGTCACGCCCCATCGGCCGCGCCGAACGACGCGGACGACGGCGACCTGCAGACGGTCTATGACTTTCCGGCGCCGGCCCTGCAAAACCCCTGGTTCCGCGCGAAGCCGGTCACAGTCATCCTCGCAACCGCAAGGTGTCTTGGGAGCCGCGCTTCGCACCCGGCCCAACCGGACGCCCCGGGATTGATCAAGATGCCTTCCGGCGCGGCCGAAAAACCGCCCAGTCCTCGATAAGCAATGCTCTGCGCAAACGCGCAAGGATCTGGGTGAGACGCACCTTCGTGCGCCAACCTGCAAACAACACCACCTAGAAATCCAGGTTCGCCACGCTCAGCGCATTGGTCTGGATGAACTCGCGCCGGGGTTCCACCTCGTCGCCCATCAGCTTGGTGAACACCTCGTCCGCCTCGTCGATCCGGTCCACCCGAACCTGCAACAGCGTACGCGCCTCCGGATCGAGCGTGGTCTCCCACAGCTGCTCCGGGTTCATCTCGCCCAGTCCCTTGTAGCGCTGCAGCGCCAGCCCCTTCTCGCCTTCCCGCGTCACCGCGTCGAGCAGGTCAGTCGGCGCGAAGATCGCCTGCTCGCGATCCTTGCGCACCAGGCTCACGGCGCCCGAATACACCTCCTGCACCCCGGCCGTCAGCGCCGCCAGCCGCCGGGCCTCGCCCGAGCGCAGCGCATAACCGTCGAGGATCCGCACCTCGTCGACTCCCCTCAGCGTCCGCCACAGCCGCACCCCGCCGTCCTGGGTCGGCCGCCCCTGCCAGCCGCGCTCGTATTCCGCCGCGATCAGATCGAGCCGCGCCGCCACCCGGTCCGCCGTCCCCTGCGGATCGGCGTCGAGCACGCCGGCCACCAGCGCGCCGGCGATCGTCGCCTGCTCCAGCACGTGCCGCGAGTAGTGCGACGGAAATCCGTTCAGCGCCGCCCGCACCGCCCGCGCCTCCTCGACCACCCGGGCGAGATCGGCGCCCGCGATCACCGCCCCGCCCTCGAGCCTGAGCATCGCCCCGTCGAGCCCCTGCTCGATCAGATAGGCGTCGAGCGCCGGCTGGTCCTTGAGATAGACCTCCGACCGTCCCCGCGTCACCTTGAACAGCGGCGGCTGGGCGATGTAGAGATGCCCCGCCTCGATCAGCTGCGGCATCTGCCGGAAGAAGAACGTCAGCAAGAGCGTGCGGATGTGCGCGCCGTCCACGTCGGCGTCGGTCATGATGACGATCTTGTGGTAGCGCAGCTTGGCGAGGTTGAACTCGTCGCGCCCGATCCCGGTGCCGAGGGCGGTGATCAGCGTGCCGATCTCCTGGCTCGACAGCATCCGGTCGAAGCGCGCCCGCTCCACGTTGAGGATCTTGCCCCGGAGCGGCAGCACCGCCTGGTTGGCGCGGCTCCGCCCCTGCTTGGCCGAGCCGCCGGCGCTGTCGCCCTCGACGATGAAGATCTCGGCCTTGGCTGGATCCTTCTCCTGGCAATCCGCGAGCTTGCCGGGCAAATTCGCCACGTCCATCGCCGTCTTGCGCCGGGTCAGCTCGCGCGCCCTGCGCGCCGCCTCGCGCGCCTGCGCCGCCTCGACGATCTTGCCGACGACGACCCTGGCCTCGGCCGGGTTCTCCTCGAACCACTCCGCGAGCTTCTCGTTCACCAGCCCCTCGACGGCCGGCCGCACCTCGGACGACACCAGCTTGTCCTTGGTCTGGCTGGAGAACTTCGGGTCCGGCACCTTGACCGACAACACGCAGGTCAGCCCCTCGCGCGCGTCGTCGCCCGACAGCACCACCTTCTCGCGCTTGGCGAGCCCGCTCTCGCCGGCATAGGCGTTGATCGTGCGGGTCAGCGCGCCGCGGAACCCCGCCATGTGGGTGCCGCCGTCGCGCTGGGGGATGTTGTTTGTGAACGGCAGCACGTTCTCGTGGTAGCTGTCGTTCCACCACATCGCCACCTCGACGGCGATGCCGTCGCGCTCGCCCTCGATGTAGATCGGCGCGTCGATCAGCGGCGTCTTCGACCGGTCGAGGTAGCGCACGAATTCCCGCACGCCGCCCTCGTATTCGAGCTCGACCTCCTGGATCTCCGCGTGCCGCCGGTCGACCAGCCCGATCTTCACCCCCGAGTTCAGGAACGCGAGCTCCCGCAGCCGGTGCTCCAGGGTGGCGAACTTGTAGTCGAGGTTCGAGAACGTATCCAGCGAGGCCAGAAACCGCACCGTGGTCCCGCGCTTGCCCTCGTCCGGCCCGACCCGGTGCAGGCTTTCGACCGTATCGCCCTTCTCGAACCGCGCCTTGTGCTCGTAGCCCCCGCGCCAGATCGTCAGCTCCAGCCAGTCCGAGAGCGCGTTGACCACGCTCACGCCCACGCCGTGCAGGCCGCCCGAGACCTTGTAGCTGTTCTGGTCGAACTTTCCGCCCGCGTGCAGCTGGGTCATGATGACCTCGGCCGCGCTCACCCCCTCGCCCTCGTGGATCCCCACCGGGATCCCGCGCCCGTTGTCGCTGACGCTGACCGACCCGTCGGCGTGCAGCGTCACCCGCACCTCGTCGGCCCAGCCGCCCAGCGCCTCGTCGATGCCGTTGTCGACGACCTCGTAGACCATGTGGTGCAGCCCGGAGCCGTCGTCGGTGTCGCCGATGTACATCCCCGGCCGCTTGCGCACCGCTTCCAGGCCCTTGAGAACCTTGATGGAATCGGCACCGTATTCCTCGGGGACGCGGACGGGTTCGGCCATGTGGGAAGGGTCCTTGGGTGATGGTGGCGCACTCTATCCCCACCGTCCGGGGATGTCACGCGGGGACTGCCGGCGCGCTGCCTTTTACCGCCGCCATCAACGGCTTAACCGGGCCGCGCCCGCCCCGAGGCTGGACGACGGCCCCCGCCCCCGGCTACAGATCCGGCCGGCACAGGCGCCTGCCGCGCCGGGAGCGACGCCGCTTGACCCCACAGGACTTCATCGCCAAGTGGCGCGCCTCGCCCAGGGACGAGCGCCGCCACTCCCACAGCCACTTCAACGACCTCTGCGCGCTTCTCGGCGTCGACGACCCGGCAACCGCCGCCGACGACGGCTTCACCTTCGAGAAGGGCGCGAGCAAGGCCACCGGCGGCAGCGGCTGGGCCGACGTCTGGCGGCGCGGCTGCTTCGGCTGGGAATACAAGGGCCTCGGCGTCCCGCTCGAACCCGCCTATCGCCAGCTCCTCGGCTACAAGGACGCGCTGGAGAACCCGCCGCTCCTGATCACCTCCGACATGGACCGGATCGTGATCCACACCAACTGGACCAACACCGTCCAGGAGGTCACCACCCTCACGCTGGACGACCTGCTCGACGGCGCCAAACGCGACCTGCTCGCCGCCGCCTTCACCGATCCCGAACGCCTCAGGCCGCGAAAGACCCGCCAGACCCTCACCGAGGAGGCCGCCAGCCGCTTCGTCGCCCTCGCCCAGCGCCTGCGCGAACGCGGCCATGATCCCCAGACCGTCGCCCACTTCGTCAACCGCCTGGTGTTCTGCATGTTCGCCGAGGACGTGGGCCTGCTGCCCGACAACCTGTTCCTGCACATGCTCGAGGCCGCCCGCCCCGACCCCGACAGCTTCGCCCACCACGCCGCCACGCTGTTCGCGGCGATGAAGACCGGCGGCCTCGTCGGCTTCCAGCGCGTCGACTGGTTCAACGGCGGCCTGTTCGACGACGATACCTGAGCCTGCCGCTCGACCGCACCGACATCGCCGACCTGCTCGACGCCGCCCGCCTCGACTGGTCCTCGATCGATCCGTCGATCCTCGGCACGCTGTTCGAGCGCGGCCTCGACCCGGCCAAGCGCAGCCAGCTCGGCGCCCACTACACCGATCGCGACAAGATCATGAAGATCGTGAACCCGGTCGTCGTCGAGCCGCTGCTGGCCGAGTGGGCCGAGACCCGCGCCGGCATCGAGGCAGCCCTCGCCCGCGAGGCGCCGGCGAAGTCCCCCGCCGCCGCCACCCGCGCCCACAACCAGGCGCTGGCCGCGCGCAGCGCCTTCCTCGAACGTCTAAAAAACCCTATGTTTTGAGACTTCCGGTGTTACGATCCAACGCTTCAGTCCTTTACCGGCAGACCACATTCCCGGTCGTGCTTCCACATGACGCCACCAGTTCAGCCGGTACTGTCGCGACGGTTCTTGTCTCGCTCCGGTTTCACCATGGCGAGACAATATCGCAAATGGAGCCTCGTACAGCGACGACGCGATCCTCGCCCGGCTGTTCGCGCTCAATCAGGCCCGTGCCGCGAAACGCGCGGATTAATCTTCCTTAATCCCAATTGTTTCAGCTACTTGTCTGGAATTTCGCGCGCGAAACCGTGCGAAACCCGGCGTTTCGCACCGCGGCTTGCGGCGGGCGGTGTCGCGGGCTAGCGTCCAGCCCCATGAAGATCGCCTCGTTCAACATCAACGGCGTCAAGGCCCGCCTGCCCGCCCTGCTCGCCTGGCTGCGCGAGGCGGACACCGACGTGGTGGTGCTCCAGGAGATCAAGGCTGTCGACGACAGCTTCCCCCGCCTCGAGATCGAGGAGATGGGCTACAACATCGAGACCCACGGCCAGAAGGGCTTCAACGGCGTCGCCATCCTCTCCCGCCTGCCGCTCGAGGACGTGACCCGCGGCCTGCCCGGCGACGCGGCCGACGACCAGGCCCGCTGGATCGAGGCGACCGTGACGGCCGGGCGGTCGGTCCGGGTCTGCGGCCTCTACCTCCCCAACGGCAACCCCGCGCCCGGCCCGAAGTACGACTACAAGCTCGCCTGGATGCGCCGCCTCGAGGCCCGCGCCGCCGAGATCATCGCCGCCGAGGAGACCGCCGTCATCCTCGGCGACTACAACGTGATCCCCCAGCCCGACGACTGCTGGGATCCCGCGCGCTGGGAGGGCGATGCGCTCTACCTGCCCGAGACCCGCGCCGCGTTCCGCCGCACCCTGCACCTCGGCTACACCGACGCCCTGCGCGCCGTCGACCGCGGCCCGGGCATCTACACGTTCTGGGACTATCAGGCCGGCGCGCTGCAGAAGAACTGGGGCATCCGCATCGATCACGTGCTCCTCAGCCCCGAGGCCGCCGACCGTCTCGAGACCTGCGGCATCGACGCCGAGGTCCGCTCCCGCGACAAGCCGTCCGACCACGTGCCGATCTGGGTGACGCTCGCGGCGTGACGCCCCGTCGTCACGTCAGCACCGGCAGAGCGTGCGCCAGAACCTCGCCCGCGCCCTCGTAGATCATTTTCAGCGCCACGTAGAGGATGATCAGCAGCCCCGCCCAGGCGATCCAGCGGTGCCGGTTGAGCAGCGACGCGATCCAGGCCGACGCGATGCCCATCAGCGCCACCGACAGCACGAGTCCGAAGATCAGCGCCTCGGTGTGATGCTGCGCGGCCCCTGCCACCGCCAGCACGTTGTCGAGCGACATCGACACGTCGGCGAGGATGATCTGGATCACCGCGTCGCGCAGGCTCTTGCGCGGCATCGCCCCGGCGACCCGCCCGCAGCCGTCGGGATCGGCCCCGGCCGCGGCCTGCGTCTGCGCCGCGGGCCGGAGCTCCACATACATCTTCCAGCCGACCCAGAGCAGCAGCAGCCCGCCGGCAAGCAGCAGCCCGGTGACGTCGAGAAGCTGCGTCGCGATCAGCGCGAACCCGATCCGCATCACCGTCGCCGCCGCGATCCCGATCAGGATCGCCTTGCGCCGCAGTTCCGGCGCGACCCCGGCGGCGGCAAGTCCGATCACCACCGCGTTGTCGCCGGCCAGCACCAGGTCGATCATCACCACCTGCAGAAAGGTGGAGGCCATCTGCAGGTCGAAGGGCATTCGTGCTCCGGGCGGATCGGTCGCGTGCGACCCTTGGTAGCAGGCCCCCCCGGCGGGTTCTAGGGCAGGTCGAGCCGGGTCACGTCGGTTCCGAACAGCCAGTCGAACCGGCGGGCGAACAGGCCGGGCGCCATGGCGGCGACGAGACCGAGCCCGAGATGCGCCGGTCCCCGCAACCCCGGCCCCAGGTGATAGAGCCGTCCGCTGCGCGCCGCGGCTCGCTGCACGCGGCGCGTCCGCGCCAGCCGGGCCAACTCGTAGGCGGTGAGACCGGCGGCCGGATCGAGCGCGACGTCGAGCGCATCCGCCAGCACCCAGGCGTCCTCGAGCGCCATGGTTGCGCCCTGCGCGAGAAAGGGAAGCATCGGGTGACAGGCGTCGCCCAGCAGCGCCAGCCGCCCGCGCGCCCAGGCCTCGAGCGGCGCGTGGTCGAACAGCCCCCAGAGGTAACACCGCCCGGCCGCCGCGAGAAGCGCGCCGGCCGCCCCCGTCCATCCCGCGAAGGCGCGCCGCAGATGATCGGGGTCGTCGGAGATCATCCACCCCTCCGCGGTCCAGGCCGATCGCTCCTCCACCGCCACGAAGTTGATCAGAGTTCCGGCCCGCAAGGGATAGGTGACGAGGTGGCGTCCCGATCCCATGGTGACGCGCGCCGCGGGCCGGGCAAGCTCGGCCGGCACCAGGACGGCCTCGACCGTGCCGCGCCAGGCGACGTGCCCGGTAAAGCGCGCCGCCTCGGAGGTGAAGTGCGCTGCACGTATGCTCGAACGGATCCCGTCCGCGGCAATCACCAGGCCGGCGTCGTGGTCCGCGCCGTCGGCGGTTCGCAGGCGCACGCCGGAACCGGTCGCTTCCACACCGACAACGGTCTGCCCGACTAGGATCTCGACGCCGGCCTCCGCCGCGCCCGCGGCAAGCACGCCCAGCAGATCGGCCCGGTGAAACTGCCAGTAGGGCCGGCCGTAGCGGGCGACGCAGGCCTGGCCGAGAGGCACGCGCGCCACCAGCCGCCCGGCGCGATGGTCCCGAAGCTCGACCGACTCGGGCACGCCTGCGCAGGCCTCCGCTGCATCCCGCAGCCCCAACGCCTCGAGCACCGCCACTCCGTTCGGCGCGACCTGGATACCGGCGCCCACCTCCTCGAGCGCCGGCGCCTGTTCGAAGACGCGCACCCGGGCCCGGCGCTGCGCCAGCGCGGTCGCGGCGGCTAGACCGCCGATGCCCGCGCCCACGACAACGATATCACGACCGGCGAGACGCATCCGGTCAGCCTGCGGGAGGAGCGGCAGAACCGCGCGCTTCAGTGTCCCGGAAAGCCAGGGCCGGGAGGGCGTCGCTGCGGAAGGGCTCGCGGGCATCCATGAGTAAGCATCTTCCACACCAAAGCCTGCGACGCAAAGGGTTGTCTGCAAACGGCCCGGTCCGGCGTCAGTCGGGCGCCCAGCCCCCGAGCAACCGTTTCGCCTCGGCGCGGATTTCGCCGGCCCGGAGCGCGTAGGCCTCGACGGAAGCCCCGCCCGGGCCACCGGCGCTCTGGACGATCTCTCCGCCTTCCGCCGGGCGCAGCGCCGTGACCATGCCGACGAGGCGGCCGCGCCGATCGAACAGCGGACCCCCCGAAAACCCGGGCCGCGCTCCCGGCAAGGCGGCGATGAGACCCGGCCCGAAGGCGGCGATCTCCGACTGCGGGGTGAGAACCACGCCGGTGACCTCCCGGCTCGGCCCGATCCGTTCGTCGGTTGCTTCGACGCCCGCGGCGACGACCTGAAGGCCGACGCTGCCGGCAGCGGCAGCGGCCGGCACCGGCGGCAGGAACCCGGGCGGCACCTGCAGCAGCGCGAGATCCATGCGGGAACTGATCGCGATCAGCCGTGCGCGGACACGAGCATGCCTGCCGCTGGAGGCGACGAGATCGACCGCGTCGCCCGGCACGAGCCCGACCACGACATGCCGGTTCGTCGCGGCGATGCGGTCCGACAAGAGGAACGCGGATCCGACGATCCCGTGATTCAGGACAATCGAATGAAGATCGAGGGCGTGGATGCGCCCCGCCGCCCGCATCTGCTCTGCCGGAACGCCCAGCGCCAGGAGCGCGATTCCGGCCGCCAATCCCAATCCCCGCACCAGACGCGCAATCAATGCGCGCCGGCCGGCCCCCCGCCGGTCTTCCATGTGATCCCCCACCCCACGCGACCCAGGTCCCCACCTGAGTCACCGGGAGGCACGCTAGCCGGACGCGCCTTGTCGAAGTGCTAAACGGCCGCACCCGAATATCTAAAATCCGTGGTTTGGAGCGGGCGTCGAACCGACAGCCGTTGCGCAGCTCTCAATTCAAGGTTGATTTTTCCACGCATTTGCCTAATACAACTCTCGGTTGTATTTTCCGGATCTGTACATGTTCAAAGAAACTCATCCCCGTGGATGCGCTTCGCGGCGGCCGATGCGCGCCGCGGCATGGCTCGGGGTTTCGCTTCTTGCGCTCTGCGCGGGTCCCTCCGTCGCCGACGGACCGAAGGGGGGCCGCGTGGTCCACGGGCAGGCGCGGATCGAGGCCGCACCCGGCCGGACCACCATCCGCCAGACAACGCGCCGCGCGGTCATCGACTGGCGCAGTTTCGACGTCGACCGCGGGGACGACGTCACCTTCGACCAGCCCGGACGAAACGCCGCGACGCTCAATCGGGTGCTGGGCACCGGACCGAGCGCGATCGCGGGATCCATTCACGCCCCTGGAACGGTGGTGATCCAGAACGAGGCCGGCGTGGTGTTCACCGGCAGCAGCCGGGTAGAGGCCGGGGGACTGGTGGCAACCAGCCAGGCCGCGGATGCGGTCCGGTTCCAGCGCGACGGCGTGCTCGATCTCGCCGGTGGCGGGCGCGGCGCGCGCGTGGTCAACCACGGGCAGCTCACCGTGGAAGGTGCGGGACTCGCGGCGCTCGTCGGCGGCGATGTGGTGAACGCCGGCAGCATCGTGGCCGAGCGCGGCACCGTCGCGCTTGCGGGCGGCAGCCGGACCACGCTCGATCTGAACGGTGACGGGATGCTCAGGATCGCCGTCGAGGGCGCGACAGGCAGCGTCGCCAACCGCGGCCGCCTCGAGGCTGACGGCGGCCTCGTGGTGCTGAGCGCGGGCGAAGCCGCCCGCAGCCTCGAGAGTGCCGTCAACACCAGCGGGGTGATCCGGGCCCGCTCCGGGGTCGACCGCGGCGGCAGGATCGAACTGATCGGCCGCGGCAATGCCGGCGTGCGGATCACCGGCAAGCTCGACGCGGCCGGAGAGCGCCGCGGCGGCGATGTCGTCGTCACCGGGAGGAGCGTCACGGTCGGCGGCGACGCGCGCATCTCCGCGAACGGCGCCAGCGGCGGCAACATACGCATCGGCGGCGATCGGCAGGGCGAAGGCAGCCTGCGCCGGGCGCGCTCGCTCGCGGTCGGGACCGGCGCCCGGATAACCGCCGATGGTGCCACCGGACCGGGCGGCACGGTGATCGCATGGTCGGACGGCGCGACCTGGATCGATGGACGGATCTCGGCCACCGGCGGCGACGGCGGCTTCGTCGAGACCTCGGGCCTCGGCTCGCTCGGCCTCGGATCGGCGGCGTCGGTCGATGTGGGCGCCGGCGGGGCCTGGCTGCTCGACCCGCGGGACGTGACGATCGGCGACGCGGTACCGGCGCCGGCGATCGGCCCTGGCGTCATCGCACCACCGGCCGGAAGCGGCGCATGGACGGTCAGCCGCGTCGCGCTGCAGGCCGCCCTCGACGCGGGCAGCGACGTGACCGTGACCACCACCCAGGGCGGCTCGCACGGCAACGGCGACATAACGGTGGCGAAGGCGTTCGGATGGGCCGGCGAGGGAAGCCTGCGGCTGGAAGCCGAGCGCGACATCGCGATCAACGCGGGCGTGACGGCCGGCGGTGGCTTCACCGCCGTCGCCGGGCGCGATCTCGATATCCGCGCGGACGTGACCGGAACCGGCGCGGCGCCGGTGTCGCTCGTCGCCGGCAGCGGCGATCTGCGGCTGAGCCGCGCCACCGGCGCCGACCTCGGGGTGACGACCGAATCCGGCGCGCTGACTCTGACGGCGTCCCAGGGCGACGTGACGCTCAGGCGGCTCGGCGGCAGCGGCGGCGGCATTCTGGTCGGGTCGGACTCCGGTGCGCTCGATATCTCCGCCGGCGGGATGATCCTGGTGCAAGGCGGGGCCAAGGACGGCCAGTGGGTGCGGGTCGGATCGATCACCAGCGCCAGCGACGTGACCCTCGCCGCGCCGCGGATCGACGTGCTCGGCGGCACAGGCGCCGGCAGCATCGGTGAGGTCGTTGCCGGCGGCGGCGGGGCGCTCAGCCTCACCGCCGATCGCCTCGACGTCCGCAGCTGGCCCAACCGGTCCGAGGCGCAGGTGGCTGCATTCGACGGCGCGCCCCTGACGCTGGAGGCGGCGCGGCAGCGCTGGGACGGCACGGTGCGGTCGGGCACCGGGCTCGCCGACGGCGGCGACGTTCGGATCTCGGGCGCGAT
>CAVZCB010000029.1:0-66712 GCA_963773555.1 uncultured Alphaproteobacteria bacterium | reverse complement strand
TTCCGATGTCGTCCGCGAAGTGCGATTCGATCTCGCGCGCGAACTGTTTGTGGACCCCACGGCACGGATCATCGACGTCGCCATGGCCGCGGGCTACGAGAACCCTCAGCATTTCTCCCGCGCATTCCGTCAGATGACCGGCTGTCCCGACCGCGTACCGCCGGTCCGCAGCGGAGACGAATGCCCACGCGTCCGGCCAAGCTTGAAATCGCGCCGACGTCGCGAACAAACACGGGGAGAGCGACAGCGAAAAAAATGCTTACGGCGAAGCAAGAACGAGCGACCGCGGGCGAAGCGTCGCAGCCAAAAAATGGAGGAAACGTCCGCCGCAACCGCTCACGTCGTGAATGACCGCTTTCGAGCGCCCCGCTCCGTCGCTCGCCTCATGTCGAATGGCAGGTCTGGGCCGTTCGCGCTGATCATGCGGTCAGTCGACCGGTTCCAGTCTTGGATGATGAGGTGGCACCGCGTGGCGACCAGAATCTACCAGGGAAGCTCGCAGCCTTCGGCGTGCCAGAAGCTTCCGCTCTTCTCGATATCCAAAGCGTCAATCCGCTCGATCAGGCCGCGGGCAGCTTCCGTCGGGGAAGTGCCCCGCCCGCCGGTCATCCCTGTCGCAACCATCCCGGGATGGAGCAGAACAACAGCGATGCCCCGCGGCATCAGCTCATGCTTCAGATTCATGCCAATCTGATTGCCTGCGGACTTCGAAGCTCGGTAGCCGAAATTGCCGCCCGAACCGTTGTCTCCGATCGAGCCGACCCTGCTGCTGACGATCGCGACCTTGGAGCCATCCTTGAGGTTGTCGACGAGCGCTTCGGTGACCCTGAGCGGGCCTAAGGCGTTTACGCGGAACTGCTCCACCATCTCTTCATAGTCGAGGTGGCCGAAAGAGTCGGTCTTCAGAATGCCGGCGTTGTTGATCAGCACGTCCAGCTTCTGTCCGGCGAGTTCCGTCTTGAGCCGGCTGACTGACTCCGCATCGCTTATACCAATCGCCCTATGCGTTGACCGCTTTGGCCCAGTCGCGTGTGGCGATTGAGGTGATCGTGGCGGGTCTTGCAACGAGGGCCTTCCAGGCGTCGCAACAAGCGTCGACGATGGCGGTGTAGGTGTCGAAGACCCGATTGGCGAGATGGTTCTGGCGCAGATACTGCCAGATATTCTCGACCGGGTTCAGTTCGGGTGAGTAGGACGGCAAGCGCAGCAGGCTGATGTTGGCCGGCATGTCGAGTTTGCCGCCAGGCCGATGCCAGCCGGCGCCGTCGAGGATGAGGACGGCGTGCGCGCCGGGGGTGATCTGGGTGCTGATCTCCGCCAGGTGCAGGTTCATCGCCTTGATGTTGACGCACGGCAGCACCAGTGCGGCGCCGACGCCGCGCGCCGGACAGACGGCGCCGAACAGATAGGCCGAGGCGTAGCGTTGATCGCGCGGCGCACGCGGGCGGCTGCCCTTGTCGGCCCAGACGTAGGTCAGGCTTCCCTGCTGGCCGACGCGTGCTTCATCCTGCCACCACAGCTCGACCGGCTTGCCCCGAGCATGCTCGGGAAGGGCCGCGGCGACCAGCTCGGCGAAGTTTTTTTATGCGCCTCCTGGGCGGCGATGTCCTGCTCGGGGTGGCGCGGACGCACCGAGACCCGCGAGAAGTTCAGCCGCGCCAGCAGCTTGCCCACGGTGCGCTCGTGCATCTCCACCCCGAAGTGCCGGGCGATCTCGCCCTGCAAATCCCGGCACCGCCAGCGCACCACCTTATGCACATCCGGTTTCGGCCCCTCACGGACCCACGCCGCGAACGTGGCCTCCTGCGCCGCGGTCAGCTTGCGCCGGCGGCCACGGGCGCCGGCCCGGTTCGTCAGGCCTGCAAGCCCGGCCTCGTTGTAGCGATGCACCCAGTCGCGTAAGGTCTGCCGGTCCATCCCCGCCGCCTGCGCCGCCTCCGTCCGGGTCCGGCCTTCCAGCACCAGAGCCAGCGCAAGCATCCGCCGCGACGCAGCCGCATCCTTCTCCCGCGCGGCCGCCCTCCGAAAACCTGCGGCGTCCAGACCCGTCCGCGTGATCGCAATCGTCATCACCGATCCCCCTGCTCCGGGAGCAGAGATTCAGACCCGGACGATCCCCGCAACTCACGTTCGAGTCAGTGAAACCGGCGCCTGGTATTACGTCGATGCCATCGACAACACGCACTCCCAGCGCGGTGAGTTCAGGGCTGGCCGTCCTGCACACGGCGATGACGTCATCGCCCCGCGCCTTGAGCTGAGCGCAGACTTGCAGGCCGATGCCCCTGCTCGCGCCTGTAACCAGGGTGATTTGCATTTGTGATCCTGTCGGTTTGAGCGAAAGAGCCCTCAACGTATTCTGAGACGCCGTTTCGGTCGATCCCAGCCTTGGCGGATAGGACGGCGGATCAAGGCCGCCAGCAAATTGCTGTGCTCAGCTGGCGTCGTCCTGCTTCGCGGGCCCGGGAAGCGCCACCACCATGGCGCGGCCCGGGTTCAGTGCGGCGTAGACGCCGAGCATCTTCGCGGCGGTCTCGATCTTCCACCCGATGCGGATGGCGAGGTCGGGCACGCTGATCCCCGACCACACCATCTCGGTCACCTTCGTTCCGCGCAGGTCGTTGAATCGGAGCTCCCGCCGGATGTCGAACTCGGTGGCGTATTCGCGGACCTCCCGCGAGAGCCGGGCCGGATCCCAAGCCTCCGCCCGCTTCGGCTTCAGGATCAGGCGCCGCGAGATCGGCGCCTTGTCGATGATCGCCTCGGCGGCCGGGGTGAGCGGCATGTTGACGATGCGCCGCCGCCGCTTGTTCGGGCGCAGGATGATCGCGCGGCTGCCGTCCGGCGCCTTCTTGATCTCGCTGCGCTCGAGCTCGACGAGGTCGCCGATGCGCAGGCCGGTCTCCCGCGCGAGCCGCACCGCATCAGCGTGCAGTTCGGGGGCCAGCTGGCAGAAGAGGTCGACCTCGGCGTCCTCCCAGATGATCTCGGCGCGGTCGGCGCCCTCGTAGAAGCGCGGGATGCCGTGCAGGTAGTTGACCGGCACCCGCTCGGGGTGGCGCCCCGTCGCCCAGCTGAGCGCGAACTTGAACGGGTCGAGGCGCTTGTCGGCGCCCTTGCCGGCCCAGCGCATCTCGATCCAGTCGAGCACGTTGCCCTTGAGCGCGACGCTGTTGATGATGCCGAGCGGCGCGCTGCCGTACCTGGCCCGAACGTCGGCCAGCCCCTTCAGGTAATCGGTCCGGGTGCGCGGGGCGAGGCGGCAGAACTCGCGGGAGCGCTCGTAGGCGTCGAGCAGGTCGTCGACCGTGTCCCAGCCGTGGCCCGTCGTCGGCGGCGCGACCACCGCCCGCAGGCCGATCGCCGCGTCGTAGGCGGCCCGGTAGCCCGGCGTCCCTGGCGGGTTCGGCTCGCCCGTGCGCCAGATGCTCGGACCCTTCCGGCCGACCGTGTGGTACTCGACCTCCTCGCCCCGGGCGTTCCGTTTCCGGACGACGATGATGGTGTCGTAGCGCGCCGGCATGGGTTTCTATGCCTCCGTTCCCCAACGGACACGGACGCTCCGTTCTCGCGGGCTATCAAGACAATAAGAGCCTAACTTCATTGCTTTTTCCGAGGCCGAACGTTCGACGGATCGTCTGCGGCCGCGTTGTCGCGGAACCAGCGCTCGATCGGATCGGCTCCCGGTGCGGACGCCGCCGGTTCGTTCTCGCGCGGGTGCGTAAGGACGATCACATCGCGCCCGCGCTCCACGAAGCCGTGGACAGGCAGGTCGAGCCGCTGCGCCAGCCGCACGAAGCGCTCGACCCGCGCCTCGGTGGTGTTCCAGCGGACCCGCGGCGGCTTCATCGCTTCGACCCGAAACCTAAGGTGCGGGTCGCCTCGGCGAGGCGATCCTTCCCTGATCGGCGATCGGGACTGAGAGGGTTCGGTAGGTCCATCGGCGCTCCGCATGGTGGCTTCCCCTTGCCTCTACTCTCGGCACTCGGAAACAGTCTCACGCGCGCGGATTTCGCTCGACCTTAGGTTGTGCTGGCCGTATGGAACGGATCAGGAACAACCCCTGTAGAGACTACCCTGATGCCGAACAATCTGCGGAAATTCGTCAGCCCCAAGTTCACCCGAACGATCGATCCGGACCTGATGGCGCGGCTCTTCGAGCGCCACCGCCACCGGCTCGGCGCCTTCGACCTGCAGGCGTTGCGGGGGGCCGCCAACGCCGCCCGCAATGCGCTCGAGGCGTTCTTTGCGGGACCGGATGAGCACTGTCCCGAGGGCCTCGTCGCCGACCTCCACAGGATTGCCGAGCTCGGCACAGCGCAGGGGCTCCGTCTGCTTCTGGCCCAAGCCAAGCGGCTGGGCTTCGTCATCGCTCCGGAACCTCATTCCGACACTGCCGATCGGCGTCTGGATTCGAAGCATGTCGCACTGCGGGTCTTCCTGGACCACCCGAAGGTGTTCGACGCGGCATCGGACATGCTGGCACTGACCGCGCGATCGTCCCTCGCCGAATTTGCCGGTCTCCAGGAGGGCATCGAAGCTGACATGAGCCGTGGTGCGAGGGCTGCGTTCGAAGCCGCCGCGGCGAAGATGTTCGAGGCGGACCACTGCGGCCGCTACTGCCGCGTCGGCTGGTACGATGACGCCGATACCATCAATCTCGTTCTGATCCACGGCTCCATCGTTCGGACGGCGGCAATCCTCCGTGGCAACGAGGAGCACCTTCTCAGCTACCGCGCCGCCGAGAATGCCGTGCTGTCCTATTCGGCGGTCACCGGCCGCATCAAGATCGGCGGCGGCACCAGGCTGCGGCGATCGGCATTGTCGGAGCTCTTCGCCGACAAAATGCTCGTCCGGTCCGGGTTCTTCGCCGGGCCGGACGCGCAGAACCTCTACACGCTGGCCCCGATCGAACGCACCGGGTGCGGGTTCGCCTTTCAGCACGGCTTTGACCCGGCCATTCGCAAGGTGCGGATCGTCGAGGCACAGGCCGACCGGGTGAGCGTCGATCGCTTCTCCGGGACCGAGCGGCTCGCCGCGACCTTCGTGGCGAGAGATGACCGCGGCTTTGCTCTCAATCAGCTGGCGGACGCGATGCGCAGTCCGGACTTCGGCCCGGATCGTCGTCGGCGCCATATCGTCCTCCGGGTGAATATCGACACGGGTTCGGAACGGCCAGGCCAGATCACGGCCAAGATCACGCCGCCGGCACGCGCCAGCTTCAACCGGCATCGCTTCGAGGAGCGCATCCTCACGCTCCTCCACCGCAATGGGCTGCTCCATGATCGATACGCTGACTGCGCTGCTATTGCAGCTGAGTGAAGGAGGTCGGTCGGCGCTGCTGTGCGGTAGCCCCAGCCGCGGGCGCCCAGGGCTTCCCACTCGTCGAAGTCGTGAGCGTGGCCGCGCATGTAGACGAGGCCGTTGATCGACGAGGAGCCGCCCAGCACCTTGCCGCGGGGACAATGGACGCTGCGGCCGTCGAGGCCCGGCTCCGGCGCCGTGTGATAACGCCAGTTGTATTTGCTGCCGTTCATCGGGATCGAGAACGCCGACGGCATCTGGATGAAGAGGCTGCGGTCGCTGCCGCCGAACTCGAGGACCAACACCCTGGTCCCCGGGTCCTCGGAGAGGCGCGCAGCCAGCACGCAGCCCGCTGAGCCGGCGCCGACGAGGATGTAGTCGTAGATTGCGGAGGACATGACTTCCTCCGTCAGCGCGAGATGGCGGGCGAGACGGCCCGATTGGACCGCTCCGGGTAGGCGCCCCACGCGAGGCGCCGCGCGAAGGCCCAGGTCAGCCCGAGGTGGCAGACGCCGGCCGCCAGGCAGGACGGGATCGAGGCGGTCAGTCGCGTGTGGCGATTGAGGTGATCGTGGCGGGTCTTGCAACGAGGGCCTTCCAGGCGTCGCAACAAGCGTCGACGATGGCGGTGTAGGTGTCGAAGACCCGATTGGCGAGATGGTTCTGGCGCAGATACTGCCAGATATTCTCGACCGGGTTCAGTTCGGGTGAGTAGGACGGCAAGCGCAGCAGGCTGATGTTGGCCGGCATGTCGAGTTTGCCGCCAGGCCGATGCCAGCCGGCGCCGTCGAGGATGAGGACGGCGTGCGCGCCGGGGGTGATCTGGGTGCTGATCTCCGCCAGGTGCAGGTTCATCGCCTTGATGTTGACGCACGGCAGCACCAGTGCGGCGCCGACGCCGCGCGCCGGACAGACGGCGCCGAACAGATAGGCCGAGGCGTAGCGTTGATCGCGCGGCGCACGCGGGCGGCTGCCCTTGTCGGCCCAGACGTAGGTCAGGCTTCCCTGCTGGCCGACGCGTGCTTCATCCTGCCACCACAGCTCGACCGGCTTGCCCCGAGCATGCTCGGGAAGGGCCGCGGCGACCAGCTCGGCGAAGTTTTTTTATGCGCCTCCTGGGCGGCGATGTCCTGCTCGGGGTGGCGCGGACGCACCGAGACCCGCGAGAAGTTCAGCCGCGCCAGCAGCTTGCCCACGGTGCGCTCGTGCATCTCCACCCCGAAGTGCCGGGCGATCTCGCCCTGCAGATCCCGGCACCGCCAGCGCACCACCTTGTGCACATCCGGTTTCGGCCCCTCACGGACCCACGCCGCGAACGTGGCCTCCTGCGCCGCGGTCAGCTTGCGCCGGCGGCCACGGGCGCCGGCCCGGTTCGTCAGGCCTGCAAGCCCGGCCTCGTTGTAGCGATGCACCCAGTCGCGTAAGGTCTGCCGGTCCATCCCCGCCGCCTGCGCCGCCTCCGTCCGGGTCCGGCCTTCCAGCACCAGAGCCAGCGCAAGCATCCGCCGCGACGCAGCCGCATCCTTCTCCCGCGCGGCCGCCCTCCGAAAACCTGCGGCGTCCAGACCCGTCCGCGTGATCGCAATCGTCATCACCGATCCCCCTGCTCCGGGAGCAGAGATTCAGACCCGGACGATCCCCGCAACTCACGTTCGAGTCAGTGAAACCGGCGCCTGGTATTACATAGCGAAAGCGAGGGAGGCGTGTAAGCTGACCCGGCCGAGAATACGATGCACATGAATTTTACAAAGCAAAGAAACCTGGAGCGGGCGAAGGGATTCGAACCCTCGACCCCAACCTTGGCAAGGTTGTGCTCTACCTCTGAGCTACACCCGCATCCTAACGCGGCTCTATATGGAAGCCGCCGGTTGATGACAAGGGGCAAAGAGCCACTTTGCGCGGGATCATCGAGAGGTTGGCAGGCCAACGCGCCGGGTTGCCGGCGCGTTTTTCGACCCCTGTTCCAACTTCGATCAAGACTGCCGCAAACGTCGCGTCATGTCACGCGCACAAGCAGGCTGCCGAGCCCGGCGATGCGCGCCTCGATCGCATCACCGCGGGCGATGGGGCCGACGCCGGCCGGCGTGCCCGACAGGATCACGTCGCCGCCCGCCAGCGTGAAGTAGCGCGACAGGCAGGCAATCATCTCGGGCACCTTCCAGATCATCTGCGTGAGATCGGCCTTCTGGCGCACCTCGCCGTTGATCAAGAGCGTGATCGCCCCGGTCGCCGGGTGGCCGACAGTCGCTGCCGGGTGCAGGGGGCCGACCGGAGCGGATCGCTCGAAGGCCTTGCTGACCTCCCAGGGCCGGGCGAGCCGCTTTGCCTCGTCCTGCAGGTCGCGACGCGTCATGTCGATGGCTATGCCATAACCCCAGACCTTCTCGAGCGCCGCGGCCACGGGGATATCCTCGCCTCCGGCGCCGAGCGCCACTGCAAGCTCAACCTCGTGGTGGACGTCGCTGCTCTGGCTCGGATAGGGGAATGCGCCCGACGGGTCGAGGTTGTCGGGGTTCTTCTGGAAAAAGAACGGCGGGTCGCGGTCGGGATCGTGCCCCATCTCGACTGCGTGCGCGGCATAGTTCCGGCCGATGCAGTAGACCCTGCGCACCGGAAAGCTGCCGCCGCCCGCGACGGGAAGCGCGACCACCGAAGGCGGTTCAATCACATGGTCGGCCATACGCCTCTTCCCCGGCTCGTTGTGAACCGATTGTGCTGCAATGCTTCCGCCGTGGTCAATCCGGGAAGCCCGGGCCGGCGTGACCGCCGCGTGTGCGCCTCGATAGGCCGATGCCACTTTCGCCCGTCGGCGATCCGAGTTGACGCAAGCCATGCACAGGCCGCATGCTTGACCTAATATCTGAACCGTACAGCGGCTTGGCCGCCGGCTGGTCGCACCCGCATGCGATCGGAGATCCAGCCCCTGACTGGAGGAAGACCAAGAATGAGACTTGCCTCATGCACGCTTGCCCTTGTCCTTGCCTCGGGTGTCGCAGCCCTCGCCGATCCGCTGCCGTCCTGGAACGACACGGACTCCAAAGCGGCGATCATCGCCTTCGTGGACAGTGTCGCGGACGAGGACGGGGACGACTTCGTGCCCGTGGCAGACCGGATCGCGGTGTTCGACAACGACGGAACCCTCTGGAGCGAGAAGCCGCTCTATTTCCAGGGTCTCTACGCGCTCGACGTGCTGCGCGAGAAGGCCGAGGCCGATCCGTCGATCCTGACCTCCGATCCGCTGAAGGCCGCTGCCGGTGGCGACATGAAGGGCGTCATGGCAGGAGGAATGAAGGGGCTCGTCGACATCATCAACATCTCGCATTCGGGGATGACCGTCGACGAGTTCGAAGTCGACACGCGCGAGTGGCTGACCACCGCGACCAACCCGGCGACGGGCATGGTCTATGCGGACATGACCTACCAGCCGATGGTCGAACTGCTGAGCTACCTACGGGACGAAGGCTTCACCACCTACATCGTGTCCGGGGGCGGGGTGGATTTCATCCGCTCGATTTCCGAGGAAGCCTATGGAATTCCGACCTGGCAGGTGGTCGGCAGCGAAGGCAAGACCCGCTACGAGGTCACAAACGGCGTGCCGTCGCTGACGAAGGACGGCGACGTCAGCTTCGTCGACGACCACGAGGGCAAGCCGGTCGGCATCGAACGCTTCATCGGCCAGCGCCCGATCCTTGCCGCCGGCAATTCCGACGGCGATTTCGAGATGCTGGAATGGACGACTGCGGGCGAGGGTCCGCGCCTCGGCATGCTGATCCATCACACGGATGCGGACCGCGAATTCGCCTACGACCGCGACAGCGACGTGGGTGTCCTGTCGAAGGGCCTCGATCAGGCCGGCGAGCGCGGCTGGGTCGTGGTCGACATGGCCAGGGACTGGTCCAGGGTCTGGACCGGCAAGCAGTGAACCGAACTTCGAGCCTCAACAATCGCGGGAGAATACGATGCGACTGACAGGTTTATTCGCGGCCGTGGCGGTCGCGGCAGGGGGGCTGGCTTTCCCGGCCGTCGCGCAGGACACGACCGCGACCCAGCAGGAAGATGCCGGCAAGAAGCCCAACATCCTGCTGATCATCTCCGATGATGTCGGTTATGGCGACCTGGGCGCCTATCTCGGCGGCGAGGCCCGCGGCATGCCGACGCCGAATCTGGACGAACTGGCCAAGGACGGGATGATGTTCACCTCGTTCTACGCCCAGCCGAGTTGCACGGCCGGCCGGGCGGCGATGCAGACCGGCCGCATCCCCAACCGCAGCGGCATGACCACCGTGGCCTTCCAGGGCCAGGGTGGCGGGCTGCCCGCTGCGGAGTGGACGCTGGCGTCGGTGCTGAAGACCGGCGGCTACAACACCTACTTCACCGGCAAGTGGCATCTGGGCGAGGACGACTACGCCCTTCCCAACGCGCAGGGCTACGACGACATGCGCCATGTCGGGCTCTATCACCTGAACGCCTACACCTATGCCGATCCGACCTGGTTCCCGGACATGTCCGATGACCTGCGCGAGATGTTCAAGAAGGTCACCAAGGGCGCGCTGTCGGGCAAGGCCGGCGGGCCGGTGACCGAGGACTTCAAGATCAACGGCCAGTACGTCAACACGCCGGACGAGGGCGTCGTCGGGATTCCGTTCTTCGACAGCTATGTGGAGCAGGACGCGCTGGACTTCCTCGATGAGGCGTCCAAGAGCGACGCGCCGTTCTTCATCAACGTCAACTTCATGAAGATGCACCAGCCAAGCATGCCGGCGCCGGAATTCCAGGGCAAATCCATCTCCAAGAGCAAGTACGCCGATTCGATGGTCGAGATGGACTCGCGCATCGGCGACATCCTGAAGAAGGTCGACGATCTCGGGATGCGCGACGACACGATCGTGTTCTGGACCACCGACAACGGCGCCTGGCAGGACGTCTACCCCGATGCCGGTTACACTCCGTTCCGCGGCACCAAGGGCACCGTGCGCGAGGGCGGCAACCGGGTTCCCGCCATGGTGCGCTGGCCCGACCACGTCAAGCCGGACACCAAGAGCGCCGCGATCGTCGGCGGTCTCGACATGATGGCGACCTTCGCCAAGGTGGCGGGCATCGATCTGCCCACCGAAGACCGCGAAGGCCAGCCGATCATCTTCGACAGCTACGACATGACCCCGGTCTGGGAAGGCACCGGCTCGTCGGAGCGCAAGGCGTGGTTCTACTTCACCGAAAACGAACTGACGCCGGGCGCGGCCCGGGTGGGCAACTACAAGGCGGTGTTCAACCTTCGCGGCGACGACGGCGCCCAGACCGGCGGCCTCGCGGTCGACACCAACCTCGGCTGGAAGGGCCCGGAGAAATACGCCGCCATGGTGCCGCAGGTGTTCGACCTGCTGCAGGATCCGCAGGAGCGCTACGACGTGTTCATGAACAGCTATACCGAGCACACCTGGACGCTGGTCACCTTCAATCAGGCGATCGCCGACCTGATGAAGACCTACATCAAGAATCCGCCGCGCAAGATGCAGGGCGAGGGATACAACGGGCCGATCACCCTGACCCAGTACCAGCGCTTCAAGTACGTGCGCGACGCCCTTTCCGAGGAAGGCTTCAGCATCGGCCTGCCCAGCGGCAACTGATCGCACCGTCGTCAATCGCAGCCGGTTCCCGCTCGCCGGGGTCCGGCCTTTTTCTGGCCGTCAGCCCCGGTCGCGCCTGACGGTTTTTGTCGGAAAGGGTTTCCGAGTCAATTGATCAGGATTAAGGTCCCCCCGAATCGGACGGGATGGGGACAGCGGATCATGAAGCTTCTGGGAAGTATGGTCGCTGCGGCGGCACTGGCAGGACCGGCGTTCGCCGACGACAACGCGGCGGTGGTCGAGACCTACGCCGACATCGCAGCCGCCGGCTACGGCGATTCCCTGACCGAGGCGAGGCGGCTCGGAGAGGCCGTCGATGCGCTGATCGCCACGCCCTCGGCGGAGGCGCTGTTCGCGGCCCGGTCGGCGTGGCGGGCGGCGCGCGTTCCCTATCAGCAGACCGAGGCGTTCCGCTTCGGCAATCCGATTGTCGACGAGTGGGAGGGCAAGGTGAATTCCTGGCCGCTCGACGAGGGGCTGATCGACTATGTCGATCCGAGCGCCGGCGGCGCGACCGACGAGAACCCCTATGCCGCGGTCAACGTCATCGCCAACCCGACCTTCACGCTGTCGGGCGGCACGGTGGATGCCACGAAGATCACGCCGGATCTGCTAGAGAACACCTTGCAGGAAGCCGACGCGATCGAGGCGAACGTGGCCACGGGCTATCACGCGGTCGAGTTCCTGCTCTGGGGGCAGGACCTGAACGGAACCGGGCCGGGCGCCGGCGACCGGCCGTGGACCGACTATGCGGAGGGCGACGCTTGCACAGGCGGCAACTGCGACCGGCGCGGGCAGTATCTGAAGGCGGCGACCGATCTGCTGATCTCCGACCTGGACTGGATGACGGGGCAGTGGGCGGCGGACGGGCTGGCGCGGGCGGCGGTCGCCGACGTTCCGGCCAGGGGGCTCGCGGCTATCCTGACCGGGATGGGCAGCCTTTCCTACGGCGAGCTGGCCGGTCAGCGGATGCGGCTCGGGCTGATGCTGCATGACCCGGAGGAGGAGCACGACTGCTTCTCGGACGACACCTACGACAGCCACTACTACGACGGCATGGGCATGCGGAACGTCTATCTCGGGCGCTACGTGCGGATCGACGGCAGCGTCGTCGAGGGGCCGTCGGTTTCCGATCTGGTCCGGGAGGCGGATCCGGGGATTGACGCGGACGTGCGGCAGTCGCTCGGCGCGACGATGATGGCGCTCGGCGAGATCAAGACGGCGGGCGAGGCGGGCACGCGCTACGACCAGCTGATCGCCGCGGGCAACGATGCGGGGAACGCGCTGGTCGGCGGGGCAATCGACGCGCTGGTCGCGCAGACCCGATCGATCGAGCGGGCGGTGACGGCGCTCGGGCTCGATACGATCGCCTTCGAGGG
Source organism: uncultured Alphaproteobacteria bacterium (assembly GCA_963773555.1). Taxonomy (GTDB): domain Bacteria; phylum Pseudomonadota; class Alphaproteobacteria; order Rhodobacterales; family Rhodobacteraceae; genus Amaricoccus. The sequence goes on along the minus strand of CAVZCB010000029.1, from coordinate 54,408 downwards.
CTCGGACAGTCTCGAGAACCCGGACGCGGTGTTCCAGTAGGCCATGCGCCGGCTCGCCGTCGCCTTGGTCATCTGGCCGCTCGCGGCGGCGGCGGGTGCGGCGAACCTCGGGCTCGGGGTGATCCCGCGCACCGCAGGCGAAGCGGCGCGGGTGGCGGTGGTGACGACGCCGGCCACGGACTTCTCGGCCCCCGAGAAGTTCGAGGCGCGGCCGGGCGGGGCGGCGACGCAGACCAAGCCCCCCGACGCCAATGCCTTCTCGCTGTCGAGCGCCAACATGTCGTTCGAGCGCGAACTCGACTTCAAGGTGGGCAACGGCTTCTTCAGCAAGCTCTGGGTGACGGCGCCGTCCTCGACCAGGGTGTCCGACGGGCTCGGCCCGCTGTTCAATGCGCGGTCGTGCCAGTCGTGCCACCTGAAGGACGGGCGCGCGCATCCGCCGACCGGGCCGGACGATCCGGCGGTGGGTCTGTTCCTGCGGCTGTCGGTGCCTGCCGATCCGGACGAGGTGGCGAAGACCTTCGTGGGGATCGAGGACTATCTCGCGACGGTGCCGGAGCCGACCTACGGCGGGCAGTTCCAGACCTTCGGGGTGCCCGGACTGCCGGCGGAGGGGCGGATGCAGGTGACATACGAGGAGACGCCGGTGACGCTCGGCGACGGCGAGGTGGTGTCGCTGCGCAAGCCGACCTATGCCGCCGCCGATCTCGCCTACGGGCCGATGCGGCCGGACGTGCAGATGTCGCCGCGGGTCGCCTCCCAGATGATCGGGCTCGGATTGCTGGAGGCGGTGCAGGAGGGCGACATCCTGGCGCTGGCCGATCCCGACGACGCGGATGGCGACGGCATCAGCGGGCGCCCGAATACGGTTTGGTCGGAGGAGTTCCAGCGGCCTATGCTCGGACGGTTCGGCCACAAGGGCGGCCAGCCGACGATCCGGGCGCAGGCGGCGTCGGCGTTTTCCGGCGATATCGGCATCTCGACCACGCTGGAGCCGGCGGGCTGGGGCGACTGCACCGAGACCGAGTCCGATTGCCGGGCGCAGCCGGACGGGGGCGCGCCGGAGGCCGACGACACCGTTCTCGATCTCGTGACGTTCTACAGCCGCAACCTCGCGGTGCCGGCGCGGCGCGATCCGGGCGACCCGGAGGTGCTCGCGGGCAAGAAGGTGTTCTACGAGTCGGGCTGCGCCGCCTGTCACAACCCGAAGTTCGTGACCAGCCGCCTCGAGGATCAGCCGGAACAGAGCTTTCAGCTGATCTGGCCCTACACCGACCTGCTGCTGCACGACATGGGCGAGGGGCTGGCCGACCATCGGCCCGAGGTGCGGGCGAGCGGGACGGAATGGCGCACCGCGCCGCTCTGGGGGATCGGGTTGACAAAGACCGTCACCGGGCAGGAGAGCTACCTGCACGACGGTCGGGCGCGCAGCCTGCTCGAGGCGATCCTCTGGCATGGCGGCGAGGCGCAGAACAGCCGCGACACCGTGGCGCGGTTGTCGAAGACCGATCGGGATGCTCTGATCCGGTTTCTGGAGTCGCTCTAGATGAACGTTTGCAGACCAGCCGCCCTGTTTGTCGCCGCCCTGTTCGTGTTCGGCGCTCTGCCGGCTGCGGGCCAGGTGGTTGCCGGGATCAATCACGCCGCCATTGCCCGGCGGGCGCTGAACGAGGTGATCATGCCGGGTTTCGAGAAGCTGGCCGACGCCACCGAGACGCTGCGGGCCGAGGCGGACGCCGCGTGCTCCGGCGAAGGACCGATCGAGCCGGAACCGGTGAAGGACGCCTACAACCGCGCCTTCGATGCCTGGATCGGTGTCGAGCAGTTCCGGTTCGGACCCACCGAGGAGAACAACGCCCGCTTCGCGCTGGCGTTCTGGCCCGACACCAAGGGCGCCACGCCCCGGACGCTGGAGACGATGATCGCGGACGAGGATCCGGTGGTCGACGATCCCGCCGGCTTTCGTGACGTGTCGGTGGCGGCGCGCGGGTTCTTCGCGCTCGACTATCTGCTCTATGACCCCGACGCGAAGCCGATCGAGGCCGGCACCTACCGGTGCCGCCTGCTCAGGGCCATCGCGGGTGACATGGCGACCACTGCCGGCAACATCCTGGCGGGCTGGCGCGATCCGTGGGGCGAGGTGCTGACCACCGCCGGGGACGAAGACAATCCGGTGTTCCTCACGCCCGAGGAATCGACCAAGGCGCTCTTTGCGGGCCTGGCCGATTCGCTGCAGGCGGACATCGACCTGCGGCTCGGGCGGCCTTTGGGGACCTTCGATCATCCCCAGCCACGGCGGGCGGAGACCTGGCGTTCGGGGCGGTCGCTGCGCAACGTGCGGCAGTCGCTCGAGGCGCTGCGCGCCTATACCGCGAAGGTGTTCGCACCGGCGCTGCCGAAGCTCGACGCGGAGGTGGTGGACGGCGGGTTCGATGCCGCGCTCGCCGCGGCCCACCGGGTTCAGGGCGAGCCGATCGATGTCGCGGTGGCGACGACGCAGGGACGGGTTCGGGTCGAGGCTCTGCAGGATGCGGTGGCGCGCGTGCAGGAAGAGGTCGCCGAGCATGTCGCTCCGCCCTTGGGTGTGACGAGCGGGTTCAATGCGTTGGATGGAGATTGAGGATGGCCAAGGGCAAGACGACGCGGCGGATGTTCCTGCGGGGGGCGGCAGGCCTGGGGGGAGCGGGGCTGCTTCCGAAGTTCGGGTGGGCTGCGGCCGGCGCGCCGGACTATCTGGCCGCCGCCGCGGTGCCCGACGACGGCTACTGGCTGCTGGGACTGACCGCGGGCGGCAACGAGGTCTTCCGCCTGCCGCTGCCTGATCGCGGGCATGCGGCCGCGGCGCATCCCGAACGGCCGGAGGCGGTCGCCTTCGCCCGCCGGCCCGGAACCTTCGCGCTGGTCATCGACTGCGCCGAGGGGCGCGAGGTGGCGCGGCTGCACAGCCCGGAGGGCCGCCACTTCTACGGCCACGGCGCGTTCTCGAGCGATGGCGCGCTGCTGTTCACCACCGAGAACGCGATCGAGGAAGGCACTGGGCGGCTTGGGGTGTGGGATGCGCGCGACAGCTACCGGCGGATCGGCGAGGTGGCGACCGGCGGTACCGGGCCGCACGAGGTGCGGCTGATGCCCGACGGGGTGCGGCTGGCGGTGGCGAACGGCGGGATCGAGACCGATCCGGTGTCTGGGCGGGCAGAGTTGAACGTCGCGACCATGCGCTCGAGCCTCGCCTATGTCGACGTGGCGACCGGGGCGCTGATCGACGTGCTGGAACTCCAACCCGACCTGCGCCTGAACTCGATCCGGCACATAGCCGTCGGGCGCGACGGGACGCTGGCGGCGGCGATGCAGTGGCACGGCTCCGCGCTCGAGACGCCGCCGCTCCTGACGGTGCATCGGCCCGGCGCTCCGTCCCTCGGGACGCTGGCGGCCGAGTTGAAGGTGCAGCGGCGCACTCGCAACTACGCCGGCAGCGTGGCGGTCAGTGACGACGGCCGGCTGGCGGCGATCACCGCTCCGCGCGGCGGGCTGATGCTGGTCTTTGATCTGGCCACTGGCGAGACGGTCGAGGTCGTCGAGGCGGCCGACATCTGCGGCGTTGCCGCGGGCGGGACCGGCTTTACCTGTTCGACCGGCGAGGGCGTGATCCTGACCCGTGGCGAGCCGGCGGCGAGCGGGGATGCCGTGCGTCTGTCAAATCTGGCGTTCGACAATCACCTTGTTCGGATTTAGCCGAGCAGCCGGGCGAAGAACACCGCGCTCATGCCGAAGCCGACTGCGGAGATCACGCCGCGCACCACCGTTCGGGGCAGGGCGCGGGCGAGCGGTGCGCCGGCGTAGCCGCCGATCGTGGTTCCGACCATCATCGACGAGCGCCGGCGGCCAGTGAACCAGTCCGGCGATCGCGAAGATCGACACCGAGATCGCCGAGAGCGTGAAGGACATCGCGGTCTTCAGGCCGTTCATCCGGTGGATGTCGGTCATGCCCCAGAGGGCGAAGAGCGCGAGCAGGATGATCCCGAGGCCGCCGTTGAAGTAGCCGCCGTAGGTGCTGACGAGAAACAGGCCGACCGCGCCCTGCGACCGGACGCCGCCGCGCGCGCGCCCGGCCCACGCGCGGATGCGGTCGCCGAACAGGAACGCCAGCGTTGCGGCGAGGAGCAGGAACGGCACGATCGCCGAGAACGCCCGGTTCGAGGAAACGAGAAGAAGGATCGATCCGACGACGCTGCCCGCGAGCGTGATGGCGAGGAGGCGCAGGAGCTCCGCCCGGCCGAAGCTGCGAAGCTCGCGGCGGAAGCCGAGCGCGCCGGCGAGGTAGCCGGGAAGCGCCGCGACGGTGCTGGTGGCGTTGGCCGCGACCGGCGGGACGCCGACGAAGACCAGCGCCGGGAACGTGAGGAACGTGCCGCCTCCGGCGATGGTGTTGAGCACGCCCGCGCCGAACGCGGCGGCGAGAAGCAGCAGCAGGTCCGTCAACGCTCAGGTGCCGGTGACGAGAGCGTCGGCGGTAGCGAAGCTGAGATCGACCGTGTCGCCCTCCGCCGGGGGGCGGAAGCCGGCGGTGTTGAAGGTGTCGAGCGCGACGTGCTGGCCCTCGAGGGCGGCGCGGATCCGCACGATCGAGCCGTGGAAGGCCACGTTCTCGACCCGGGCGCGCAGCCGCGCCTCGTTGCCGGGACGCGGCCCGATCGACAGCGCCTCCGGGCGCAGGGCGAGCGAGATGGTGGCGCCCGAGGCGGCGTCGAGGCTGCGACCGAGCGTGACGGGCTGGCCGGTCGATGGTGACCGCGCCGGTGGCGGGGTCGGTGACGCGCGCCTCCAGCGTGTTGAGCGTGCCGACGAAGGACGCGACGAAGGCCGTCGAGGGACGGTTGTAGATCTCGAACGGATCGCCGATCTGTTCGGCGACGCCGGCGTTCATCACCACGATGCGGTCGGACATCGACAGCGCCTCTTCCTGATCGTGGGTGACGTAGATGGTGGTGATGCCGAGCTTGCGCTGGATCGCCCGGATCTCCTGGCGCAGCGACAGGCGGATCTTGGCGTCGAGGGCGGAGAGCGGTTCGTCGAGCAGCAGGAGCTTGGGACGGACCGCCAGCGCGCGGGCCAGCGCCACCCGCTGCTGCTGGCCGCCGGAGAGCTGGAACGGGAAGCGGGCGCCGAGGCCGGGGAGGTGGATGATCGAGAGCATCTCCTCGACGCGGGCGTCGCGCTCGCGCCGCGGCACCCGCGCGACCTTGAGGCCGAACGCGACGTTCTGGGCGACCGTGAGGTTCGGGAACAGCGCGTAGGCCTGGAACACCATGCCGATGTTGCGCTGGTTCGGCTTGAGGTTCACCACGTCCCGGCCGTCGATGCGGATCGAGCCGGCGGTGGGGGTCTCGAAGCCCGCGACCATCCGCAGCGTGGTGGTCTTGCCGCAGCCCGAGGGTCCGAGGAACGAGACGAACTCGCCCTGCGCCACGTCGAGGTCGAAGTCGCGAACGACCTGGGTGGTGCCGTAGACCTTCTGCAGGCCGGAGATTTCGAGGAAGGCCATGCGCTACCGGGGGGCTTTCGTGTGCTTCTGCAGGCGGGTGACGAGCTGGATCAGGCCCATGCAGCCCCAGGTGATCGCGAACGAGATCACCGCGAGCGCGGCGGGCTCGTAGGCGCGGTTGGCGCCCATGATCTGCAGGTAGGGGCCGAACGCCGGACGGTTGAGGAGGGCTGCCAGCACGAACTCGCCGATCACGATGGCGAAGGTGACGAAGGCACCCGACAGCACCGCCACCAGCACGTTCGGGAAGATGATCCGGGTCATGATGGTGAACCAGCTGGCGCCGAGGCTCAGCGCGGCTTCGGTCAGGGTGCCGACGTCGATGGCGCGCAGGCCGGTGTCGACGGCGCGATACATGTAGGGCAACGAGATCGTGGTGTAGCCGAGCAGCAGCAGCAGGTTGGTGCCGCTGGCCGTACCGGTCAGCGGCAGGATCGAGGAGGTGTTGTAGAGGCGGATGTAGCCGAAGACGAGGACGATCGGCGGGACGACCAGCGGCAGCAGGGTGAGGAACTCGACGATCGGGCGCCAGCGGGGCAGCTTCAGGCGGACCCAGTAGGCGGTGGGCGTGACGATGAGGATGCCGACGAGGATGGTCAGGAGCGCCATGATGACGGAGTAGCTGAAGGTGGCGCGGAACTGCGGGTCGTTGAGGACGACCCGGTAGGCGTCGAGGCTGTAGGTGCCGCGGCGCATCCGGAGCGAGAATTCGAGCGTGCCGATCAGCGGCAGGAAGAAGTAGATCAGCCCGAAGGCGAGGGCGAGCCAGGCCCAGACGCGGCTCATCGGACGGGGCTCCGGGTGCGAAATTGGTGCGTTTCGCGCGCGAAATTCCGGGTATGTTTTTGATATTGAAGGGATTCATGAAGATTAAAATCGAGTGAAAGAGCGCATGCTGGCGCCCGTCGGCTCTGTCCGCAAATGGCGCCGTCTTGTGAAGTATATTTCGAAATATTTTTCCAAATAAGGTGAAAACAAGGTGAAACGGTGCCTGCGCCACATTTCGTGGCGCACTTGGCTGAAGGTGAAGATGGTCTCATTTCAGCCACCGTTCGGCGCGGGTGCGCATCCAGATGTAGAGCGCGTTGCCGATCCCGGTGACGACGATCATCCCGAACGCCAGTGCGTAGCCGAGATGCGGGTCCTGGAGCACGTCGCCGCGGATCTGGGCGAACAGCAGGATCGGCACGATCGACAGCGACGAGCCGGTGAGCGCGTAGGCGGTTGCGACCGCGCCGAAGGCGTTGGCGAACAGCAGCGCCAGCGTGCCGAGCAGCGAGGGCCAGAGGATCGGCAGCGCCACCATGCGCCAGTACTGCAGCGACGAGGCGCCGAGGATCTGCGCCGCCTCGCGCCACTCGCGGCGCAGGCCGTCGAGGGCGGGTGTGATGATCAGGATCATCAGCGGGATCTGGAAGAACAGGTAGGTGAGCGTCAGGCCCCAGAAGCTCAGGAGATTGAAGCCCAGCGCGTAGATGTTGATCCCGAACCAGTCGCGCAGCAGCACGGTCACCAGCCCGAGCCGCCCGAGGGTGGCGAGAAACGCGAAGGCGAGCGGAACACCGGCGAAGTTCGACGCGACGCCGGAGAAGGTCATCACCGGACCGCGCAGCCACTTCGGCAGATCGCCGAGGGTGACGGCGGCGGCGACGCCGAAGCCGATGACGCAGCCGAGCACCGCCGAGGCGAGACTGATGCGGATCGAGATCGAGAACGCGGCGAGGATCGACGGCTGGAACAGGCCGACGATGTTGGCGAGCGTGAAGCCGCCGGCCGGGTTCCGGAAGCTGCCGACCACGATGTACATGGTCGGCAGGATCAGGAACAGGAGCCGCGAACGCCATGAACGGCGCGAGGCCGAGCCAGGCCCAGCTTCGGGCGGCCGCGGGTCCGGGCTGCGGCACGCGCAGGCCGCGGCTACTGCACGTTGGCGCCGACGACGCTGTCCCAGCCGGCGGTGACCGCGTTCTTCATCGCTTCCTGGTTTTCCAGCGTCGGGAACACCGCCTTCTCGTAGGCGGCGGCGGGCGGCAGGTTGTCGAGCATCTCCTGCGGGATGCTGCCGGCCTTCGCCAGGTCGTTGAAGCGGATCGGATGGCAATAGCCGCCGAGCCAGCCGAGCTGGCCCTCGTCGGAATAGAGGTACTCCATCCAGAGCTTGGCGGCGTTGGGGTGCGGCGCGTAGGCGCTGATCCCCTGGACGTAGACGCCCGCGACGACGCCGGTGGCGGGCACGATCACGTCGATCGGCGGATTGCCGTTCAGCGCGTCACGGCCCGAGAGCGCGTTGTAGTCCCACCAGATCACCACCGGGGTCGCGCCCTGGGCCAGCGTTCCCGACTTGCCGATCACCGGGACGAAGTTGCCGGCCTTGTTGAGATCGGAGAAGTACTGGAGCCCCTTTTCGCCCGCGTCCTTGCCCGGCGCGCCGCCGGCGGAGAGGCCCGCGGCGTAGACCCCGAGGATCGCCTGGTTGGAGGCGCGCGGGTCGCCGGCGAGCGCGACGGCGTTGGCGAACTCGGGCTTCATCAGGTCGGGCCAGTCCATCGGCGGATCGGAGACGATGTCCTTGTTCACCGCGAACGACAGCACGCCGTAGTAGTCGCCGTACCAGTAGCCGTCGGCGTCCTTGGCGCCGTCGGGGATCGTGTCCCAGGTCGAGACCTTGTAGGGCTGGAGCAGGTCGTCGTCCTTGGCCGCCGGGCCGAACGAGAAGCCGACGTCGATCACGTCGGGGGCCTGCGGGCCGGTGTTGTCCTTGTTGGCGCGGATCGCCTCGAGTTCGTCGGCGGACCCGGCGTCGGGGTTCAGCTCGTTCACCTCGATGCCGTACTTGTCCTTGAAGCCCTGGATCACGTCGCCGTAGGCGCACCAGTCGTGCGGCAGCGCGATCGTCGTCAGCATCCCTTCCTTCTTGGCGGCGTCGATCAGCGCCTGGTCCTGGGCAAACGCCGGCAGGGCCGCGGTGGCCAGCAGCAGACCGCCAAGGGCGGTCGCGGATTTCATCGGCAACATCTCAAAGAGCTCCCCGTTGTTTTTCATGCGCTCCCCGGAGCGCGCGCCGGCGCGGGAAACCGCCCACCCAGCCGGCGCCGATGTTAACCGTAAATTTTGGCATTCCCACAATAAAATGCCGCGTTTCGTCAACGCGCCGCTGCGGCGAGCGCGTGGAGCGTCTCATGCACCCGCTCCGGTCCGACGAGCGCCTTGCGCACCAGATTGTCGAAGAGACGCGAGAGGGCCGCGACCTGCTCGGTGGAGGTGACGACCAGATAGGCCTCGCCGAGGTAGAGCACCGCGCGGATCCGGCCGAACACGGTGAACGGCGCCGCGAAGGTCTCGCGCGCGTCGAACAGGTGCAGCCGCAGGGTCGGGAAGGCCTCGGCGCAGGTCGCGGCCATGTGGGCGAGCTGGCGGCGGCGCAGGTCCGGCGCGGTGCCGGTCCAGAGCCCGGTGCCGCCTGACAGGTCCTCGAGCGTCTGCACCGGCATGGCGATCTCGACGTCCATATCGCCGAGGCGGAGGCCACCGAGCACCCGCTCCGGCTGGCCGGTGCGCGCCTCGCCGGGCGGCGGTTCGGGCGCACCGTCTTCGGCGAGCCCGAGCATGTCGGGCAGGCTCGATGGCACGTAGCGCAGCTTCATGCCGGCCGCCTCCCGCCGCCACTGGTCGATCGGCGAACCGCCGAGCGCGGTCTCGGCCGATTCGATCTGCACCGACGGGGTGACGGCCTGACCTCCTTCGGGCGCGTTCGACAGGCTGAGCAGCCAGTCGGTGGTGACGCCGCGCGCCTCCGCGATGCGGCGCAGGGTCTCGGCGCGGGGCATCCGGTCTATGTCCGGGTCGAGGAACTGGCTTAGCGCCGAACGGTCGATGCCGCTGTCGCGCAGGAAGGCCGCCACGCCGCCGCGTTCGTCGGCGATCAGCGCGCGCAGGCGTTCGCGGAAGGCGGAGGCGATGTCGCGCTTGTCCATGATGCGAATATGCTCATTTGTAGTTATTATATCAGATATTAACGAAAGCATCGCAAAAGTGCAACTCAGAGAGAGATTCACGTAATTGCGTTAACGCGGCGAGCGCGCATAGGATGCATGAAATCGTTACGGATGTTAAGGAAATGTCGTCTGACGCCCTCACGTCGGCGCGCCGGGTGCGTGTCGAACTCCCGACGCTAGGGGTCATCCTCGCGACCTACGCCGGCTGGGCCTGGGTCACCACCCATGCCGGCCTGCTCGGCGCGCCGCTCGCCATCGGCGCGCTGGCGGTGCTGCTGGCGCAGCACTCGTCGTTGCAGCATGAGGTGATCCACGGCCACCCGACACGGAGTCGCCGGCTGAACGAGGCGCTGGTGTTTCCCGCGCTCGGGCTGCTGATCCCCTATCGGCGATTCCGCGACCTGCACCTCGCGCACCATTACGACCCGCTGCTGACCGACCCGCACGACGACCCGGAGTTCGAACTATCTCGATCCCCGCGTCTGGGGGCGCCTGTCGCGGCCGGTCCGGCTGGTGCTGGCGGCGAACAACACGCTGCTCGGCCGCATGGTGATCGGCCCGTTCATCGGCCTCGCGAGCCTCGTGGGCGACGACATGGCCGCGGCCGGGGCGGGCGACCGGCGGGTCGGGCGGGCATGGCTGCACCATCTGGCGGGCATCGTGCCGGTGGTCGCCTGGTTGTGGCTCGCGGGGGACATGGCCTGGTGGCAGTATCTGGTCGGCTGCTGGGGGGCGCTCGGCATCCTGCGGATCCGCACCTTCCTCGAGCACCAGGCCCACGAACGGGCGGCGTCGCGCAGCGTGATCATCGAGGATCGCGGGCCGCTGGCGCTGCTGTTTCTCAACAACAACTATCATGCCGTGCACCATGCCAGGCCCGGGCTGGCCTGGTACCTGCTGCCGGCCGAGTTCGCACGGCGGCGCGAGCACTGGCTCGGGCGCAACGGTGGCTACAGCTACCGCTCCTACGGCGAGGTGTTCCTGCGCTACCTGTGGCGGCGCAAGGATCCGGTGGCGCATCCGATCTGGACGCCGCCGGAGGATGCGCCGCAGACAGGCCACGCTCCGGCCGCACGGACCGTCACGCCGTGATCGCCGCGCTGCCGATGTACGACTGGCCGGAGGTGCGCGCCCGGACCGACCGGCTGTGGACGTCGGTGCGCGAGGCCTTGCGCGCGGCCGGGGTGGCGGCGCCCGAGCGGCTCGACCGGAGCGACCGGCCGGGCGGGCTGCACGCGGTCTGGACCGACCCGGGCCTCGTGCTGGGACAGACCTGCGGCCTGCCGCTGGTGCGCGCGCTCGCCGGCCGGGTGGCGGTGGTGGGGGCCGGGGACTACGGGGTGCCGGGGTGTCCGCCGGGCTGGTATCGCAGCGCCATCGTGGTGCGGGCGGACGACCCGCGCCGCGATCTCGCCGCATTCCGTGGGGCGCGGCTGGCGGTCAGCGGGTTCGACTCGCAGTCGGGGTGGGGGGCGGTCCTGCACCACGCCGCGCCACTGGCGCGCGACGGCGGGTTCTTCGGGGCCGTCGAGATCAGCGGTGCCCATGCGGCATCGGTGGCGCGGGTGGCCGGGGGCGGGGCGGACCTTGCGGCGATCGACTGGGTAAGCTGGCGGTATGCCCGGCGCTACCGACCGGCGGCGGCGGCGCTGCGCGTCCTGATGCTCACCGATCCGACGCCGGGCCTGCCCTACATCGCGGCGCTCGGGGCTGACACCGATCGCATCGGCCGCGCGCTGGCGGCGGGCATCGCCGGCCTCGACACCGAGACCCGCGAGGTGCTGGGCCTCGTCGGCTTCGCGCCGCTCCGGGCGCGGGACTATCGGCTCGTCGCCAAGCGCCTCGACGCGGCGGAGGCTCTGCTGCCGCGCGAGGCGGTCCGCGCGGCGGCCGAGTTCACGCCAGCATGACCCCGTCGCCGTCGACGCGGCGGAACCAGCGGTAACCATAGGCTTCGAGCAGCACGCAGTGGCGTGCGTCCTCGCCCGCCGTGCTGGGATCGTCGGCGAGCAGATTGGCGAGGCGCTCTCCGGCGGCAGACTCCGGACCGCTGCGGAAGAAGATCTCGCGCGCCCGTTCCGACAGGTTGTGCAGGAAGACGACGCTGCCGTCGTCGCCGTCGTAGCGCATCGCCAGCACCGCCGGATCGCCGGCGTCGATGAGGCTTACCGCGCCGAAGCCGATCTCGGGCACCTCCTTGCGCATCCGGATGATCCGCTCGAACCAGTTGAGCAACGACTCCGGATCGCGCCGCTCGGCCGCGGCATTCAGGTGCTGGTAGCCGTAGGGCCCGCCCGAGATCACCGGCAACGTCGGCTTGCCGCCCTGGGTGAAGCCCCCGTCGGCGGCGCCGGACCACTGCATCGGCGTGCGGGCGCACTGGCGTTCGGGCAGCGACAGATCGTCCCCCATGCCGATCTCGTCGCCGTAGCGCAGCACCGGCGTCCCCGGCAGGGTGAAGAGCAGGCTGTTGGCGAGCTCGATCCGGCGCCGGTCGCCCTGCAGCATCGGCGCCAGCCGCCGCCGGATGCCGCGGTCGTAGAGCTGCATCTCGGGCTCCGGACCGAAGGCGGCGAACACCTTGGCGCGCTGTGCCTCGGTCAATCGCCCGAGATCGAGTTCGTCGTGATTGCGCAGATGGATCGCCCACTGCGCCGTGCGCGGCAGATCGCGCGTCGCCTCGATCGCTTTGGCGATCGGCTTCGCCTTGCCGGTGGCGAGCCCGAGGAACAGGTGCTGGTTGAGGTGGAAGTTGAACATCATCTGCATCCGGTCGCCGTCGTCGCCGAAGAAGCGCATGTTCTCGGCCGGCTTCACGTTCGCCTCGGCCAGCAGCACGGCGTTGCCGTGGCGCCACTGCACGAACTCGCGAAACCGGCGTAGCAGGTCGTAGTCGGGCGTGTCCTTGCCGGTCTCGGGATCGGTGCGGGCGATGACGAACGGCACGGCGTCGACGCGGAAGCCCGCAACGCCGAGCTGGATCCAGAAGCCCATGACCTTCAGGATCTCGGACGCGACCGCGGGGTTGGAGAAGTTGAGGTCGGGCTGGAAGTCGTAGAACCGGTGGAAATAGTAGCGCCCGGCCTTGTCGTCGCGGGTCCAGGTGGTCTTCTGCACGCCCGGGAACACGATGCCCTTCTCCGCGTCGGGCGGCTTGCGGTCGGCCCAGACGTACCAGTCGTGGAACGGCGCCTCGGGGCCCTTGCGCGCCGAGCGGAACCACGGGTGCTGATCCGAGGTGTGGTTGATCACCAGATCCATGATCACGCCGATGCCGCGCGCGTTCGCCCCTTGGGTGAACGCCACGAAATCGCCGAGCGAGCCGTAGCGCGGGTCCACCCCGTAGTAGTCGGTGATGTCGTAGCCGTTGTCCCGGCGCGGTGACGGCTGGAACGGCATCAGCCAGATCGCGGTTACGCCGAGCCCCTGCAGGTAGTCGAGCCGCCGCGACATCCCCTCGAAGTCGCCGACCCCGTCCCCGTTCGAATCGAGAAAGGTCTCGATGGCGCAGCAGTAGATCACGGCGTTCCTGTACCAGCGGTCGCTGATCATCTTTGTCCCTTTCCCAATTCATGCAAACGCACGGCGAGACCGACTGGTTTCCGCGTAGGAGCCCGGCGGGCGAAAGTCCGCGCAGCCTTGACCGAATCTTTACCAAAGCCCGCGCATGGTCGCCGCACTTCGACGCGCCCGAAAGGCGCGCCATGAACGCGAGAACCGCGGGAGAGAACGATGGACCTTGCCGGCTATGTTGCTCTGACGCGCCAGTCGGGCCTCGCCAAGGAACTTCAGACGGTTGCGAACAATATCGCGAACCTCTCCACCACCGGTTACCGACGCGAAGGCGTGATCTTCGCCGAAGAGGTCCGCGCGCTGCCGCTCGAAGGCGGCAGCGTCGCGATGACCGCGGCGCGGGTGCGCTACACCGACGAGGCGCAGGGCGCTCTGCAGGAGACCGGCGGCACGCTCGACCTCGCGATCGAGGGCGACGGGTATTTCACGGTGATGACCCCGCAGGGCGAGCGGCTGACCCGCGCCGGCGCCTTCACCCGCGACGCCAACGGCACCATCGTCAACATGGACGGCCACCCGCTGCTCGACGAGGGCGGCGGCGAGATCACCATTCCCTTCGAGGCGAAGAACGTCGGCATCTCGGCCGATGGCACCGTGTCGGTCGACGGGGCGCCGGCCGCGCAGATCGGCCTCGTCAACGTGGCGGACAAGACCAAGCTTTTCCGCGAGGCGGGCGTGCTGTTCCGCGCCGACATGCCCCCGGAGGCGGTCGAAGGCGGGCGCATTGTCCAGGGCTTCGTCGAGCAGTCCAACGTCACCCCGGTGGCCGAGATGGCGCGGATGGTCGAGGTGCAGCGCGCCTACGAGTCCGGCCAGAAGCTGCTCGACCGCGAAGACGAACGCATCCGCCTGGTGGTGCGTACCCTCGGCCAGCAGGCCTGAGTCCCGAGTTAGGAGAGTATCATGCGCGCACTCAACATCGCGGCGACCGGCATGGCCGCCCAGAACATGCGGGTCGAGGTGATCTCCCACAACCTCGCCAACATGAACACCACCGCCTACAACGCCCGGCGGGCCGAGTTCTCGGATCTGCACTACCAGCAGGTCGACCGGCCCGGCACCATCAACTCCGCCGACGGCACGGTACTCCCGGCCGGCGTTCAGCTCGGCCTCGGCGTGCGTGCCGCGGCGGTGTCGATGCAGGTGGCGCAGGGCGCGCTGACCGAGACCGGCGGCAACCTCGACCTCGCCATCGACGGGAAGGGCTACCTCGAGGTGACGCTGCCGAACGGCGATCCGGCCTATACCCGCGACGGAGCGCTGAAACGCGACGGCGACGGGCTGATCGTGACCTCCGACGGCTATGCCGTGGTGCCCGACATCACCATCCCCGAGGATGCCCGCGACATCAGCATCAATGCCCAGGGCGAGGTCTATGCCTACTTCGACGGCCAGACCAACGCCCAGCTGCTCGGCCAGTTCAGCCTCACCAGCTTCTCCAACGAGAAGGGTCTCGAGGCGATGGGCTCGAACCTCTACCGCGAGACCGAGGCCTCCGGCGCGCCGAGCGTCGGCGAGCCGGGCGAGGACGGCCGTGGCACCTTCCGCCAGGGCTACCTCGAGAACTCCAGCGTCGACGCGGTGCACGAGATCACCGGGCTGATCGAGGCGCAGCGCGGCTACGAGCTGAACGCCAAGGTCATCACCGCGGCCGACCAGATGCTGGCGGCCACCGTCCAGATCCGGTGACACGATGATCCGCGCGACCGCCCTCTTCACCCTGTTCGTCGCGGTGCTCGCCGCCGGCGCGGTGCTGGCGCAGAGCGTCATGCCGGTCAGGGCGATCCGCAGCCAGAGCGTGCTTCAGGCCGAGGACCTCGTGCTGTCGGAGGAGGACGTGCCCGGCGCGCTCACCGCGATCGAGGCGGCGGTGGGTCAGGAGGCCAAGGTCGCGCTCTACCCGGGGCGGGCGATCCTCTCGAGCCAGATCGGCGCGCCCGCGCTGGTCGAGCGCAACGCGGTGGTGCGGATGAACTACTCGAGCGGCGCGCTGCACATCATCGCCGACGGCCGCGCGCTCGACCGCGCCGCCGAGGGCGAGCTGGTGCGCGTCATGAACCTTTCCTCGCGCCAGACCGTGACCGGAACGGTGGCGCCCGACGGCAGCATCGAGGTCGGACAATGAGATATCCCATCCTGATCGCCTGCCTGCTCGCCGCGTGCGACGCCGGCAGCATCGGCAAGCCGCCGGAGATGACCACGATCGGCCAGGCCGAGGCGGGCGCGCCGGCGATCCTGACCTCCGAGCGCGCCGCGCTCGCCGTGCCGCCGCCGCAGGCAGCGCGCTACGCCTACCAGCAGGGATCGCTCTGGAACACCTCGCCGACGGGCCTCTGGGGCGATCGGCGGGCGAAGAACCTCGGCGACATCCTGACCGTCACCATCGAGATCGACGATCAGGCGGAGATGCGCAACTCCACCTCCCGTACCCGCTCTGGCGCCGAGTCCGCCGGGGTGCAGGGCTTTCTCGGCGCCGGCGCGGTCCTGCCGCCGGGGCTGATGAAACTGAACCCCAACATCGGGCTCGATTCGCAGTCGGACTACTCCGGCGACGGCTCGATCAAGCGCAACGAGAAGCTGGCGCTGCGGGTGGCCGCCACGGTGGTCGAGGTGCTCCCGAACGGACAGCTGGTGATCCAGGGCGACCAGGAGGTGCGGGTGAACTACGAGCTGCGCGACCTGCAGGTGACCGGCATCGTCCGGCCCGAGGACATTTCGCGCTACAACGAGGTGCCCTACGACCGGATCGCCGGCGCGCGCATCCTCTACGGCGGCCGTGGCCAGCTGACCAGCGCGCAGCAGCCGCGCTACGGCCAGCAGGCCGTCGACCGCTACATGCCCTACTGAGTCGCGCCCGATGAAGAAACTCCTGCCGATCGTCATCGCGCTCTTCGGCCTTGGCGCCGGGGTTGGCGCGGGGCTGATGCTGAAACCCGCCCCGGAAGCGGAGGCGGCAGCCGCCTGCGTCCCGGAACCCGATGGCGAGCATCAGGGCGAGGCGACGGCGGCAGTGGCGACGCCCTGCCCGCCGGAGACGGAAGATCCGTTCGCGCCGGTCGAGCACGCGGAGAAGAAGAAGGCCTCCGAACTCGCCTACGTGCCGATCGAAAAGTCGTTCGTCGTGCCGGTGTTCGCCGGCGAGAAGGTCAAGGCGATGGTGGTGCTCTCGCTGTCGGTCGAGACCGAGACCGAGGCGGCGCCGGAGGTCGAGGGGCTGCAGCCAAGGCTGCGCGACAGTTTCCTCAAGGTGCTGTTTCGCCACGCTAATTCCGGCGGCTTCGACGGCAGCTTCACCGCCGGCCGCAAGATGGACGACCTGAAATCGGCGCTGCTCCAGGCGGCGAAGGAAGTGATGGAGGACGTTCCGGTCGAGGAGGTGCTGATCACCGAGATCGCCCGCCAGGACAGCTGAGGCCAGAAACACGACGACCGCAGCGGATCCTAGCCAGGCTGCGGTCGTCGCCACAATCCTACACCCCACAGACCCCGTCCTGTTCACTCGTTGACGCGAGTACCCTGATACGCGCAGGACGGGCTCACTCTCTACACCAAACGCCATATAGGCGGCTTTCGGCCGATTCGCCAGAGGGACGACAGATAATGTTTGACATGCGACATTTCGATGTCATCGGCGGCTTGGCGCGGCAGGCTCAGAACCGTGTGCGGATCGCCTCGAGCGCCAGCAGCGCGCCGGTCTCGTCGGCGATCGCGTGCTTCTCCGCATGGCTGAGCGCGAGCGACCACTGGTGGGCGTTGCCGTGCTGCACGCGCTTCGGGTCCTCGCCAGCGGCGATCACCGCCGAGCGGTAGGTGTCGAGCATGAGCTCGGTCGCCGCCAGCCGATCGCCGAGCGGGACGCCCGCCGCGCGCCGCCGCGCGATCACCTCGCAGGCGGCCAGCATCCGGGTGGTGAAGTCGTCGATGCCGCGGCTGTAGGCCTGGCTGCGGAAGAAGAGGCAGGGGTCGCCGGACTGGAGGGTTTCCGCCGTCGGGGCGGCGCTTTCGCCGGCGTGGGCGGCGGTGAGGCTGGCGGCGAGCGCCAGGGCGGAAAGCCGGGTGGACCGTATGGCCTTCATGAGAGGGGCCTCCGACAGAACCAATGTCAATTTCATGTCACGTGATGGTTAATTTTATGTCGCAAAATGGTAAATGAAGGGCTTCCCGTCCAACGGTGACACCCGTGCCTGGAAAGGCGCCTAAGTGCGGATCCTCCCCACCGCGGGTGGCGCCTCGCGTTCGGCGCGGGCGACACGGCGCTGGTCCTCGGTGCGCTCGGCGCGCACGACCAGCCCCTCGAGCGCGCTGTGCCGCCCGAGACTCTGCACCGCCGCGGTCCGGGCGGCGCGAATCTCGGCGGCGAGCTCGCCCCGGCGCCGGCGGGCGGCGCGGATCCGCTGGTCGACCCAGGTCTGGCGCAGGCCCTGCTGGCGCAGCGGCAGCCGCGCGGTCTCGTCGGCGAGGTCGTGGGTCACGGTGGCGGCCAGCCCGGCGATCTCGTCCCCGAGCCGGCGGTCCTCGGCGATCAGCCGTTCGAGCCGTGCCAGGTCGCGCGCCTTGCGCGCCTCGACCAGCCCGGCGAGCTGACGGAGCGCCGCGGGGGTCATGCGCCGCTCCGCTCGCGCGCGGCTCGGCGCATCCGGTCGGAGAAGCGGATGGCGGCGGCGACCGCGCGATAGTGCTCGGGGGCAATCTCGGCCCCGACCTCGACGGTGGCGTGCAGGGCGCGGGCGGTCGGCGGATCCTCGTGGACGGGAATGCCGGCGGTGGCCGCGACCTCGCGGATCCGCAGTGCCACCTCGTCCACGCCCTTGGCCACGCAGACCGGCGCGGAGCCCTTGGCACGGCTCCACTTCAGCGCAACGGCGAAGTGCGTCGGGTTGGTGACGATCACGTCCGCCTTGGGAACGTCGAGCAACATCCGGTTGGTGGCGATCGCCTCGGCGCGACCGCGGCGCTGCGCCTTCATGTAGGGATCGCCCTCGGACTGCTTCGCCTCCTCGCGCAGATCCTGGTAGGACATCCTGAGCTTGCGGGCGTGGTCGAAGCGCTGCCAGACCAGATCGACGCCGGCGACCGTCACCGCGATCAGGCAGGTGATGGTCAGGAGCACCACCAGCGACTGCATCATCAGCGAGCCGACCACCTGCGCCTCGGCGGTTGCCGCCCCGATCATCCGGTCGAGGTCGCGCGCCAGATAGAGAAACAGCGCCACCGCGACCGCCGTCAGCTTCGTCGCCGCCTTGAGGAACTCGACGAGCCCGGTCGCACCGAACTTGCGCTTGGCATTGCCGATGATCGACAGCCGCGAGAGCTTGGGCTGCAGCTTTTCGCCGGAGAACGTCACCGCCTGCTGCGCGAACAGGCTGACCAGCACCGCGCCGATCGGCACCAGGAAGATCGGCGCCAGCGCCGACAGCGCCTCCGTCATGATCGCGCCGGAGAGGCCAGGCCCGCCGGGGCCGAGCACGTGGCCGACCAGCCGGTCGGGCTGGGAGATGAAGACCATCAGGACCGAGGCAGCCTGGGTCACCGCGAACCCGCCGACGGTTCCCGCCACCGCCAGCATGCCGAGGTAGGTCGCCGCCGCGGTCACGTCGCTGGAGCGGGGTATGTCACCCTTCCTGCGCGCCTCGGCCAGCTTCTGCGGCGTCGGGTCGAAGACCTTCTCGCCGCTGTCCTCGCCCTCGCTCATCGCGGCAGCGCCAGCGGATCGGCGAGCGTGAGGTCCAGCCGATGTCCCCAGAAATGCAGGATCACCGGGGTGGCCAGCATCAGGATCAGCAGCCCGCCGGCGGTGATCGCCGGCGCGCCGATGAAGGCGACCATCAGCTGGGGCATCGCCCGGTTGATCGCCCCGAGCGCAAGGTTATAGGCGAACGCCGCGATCACGAACGGTGCGGCCAGGCTGAAGCCGAGCGCGAACGCCATCGCCACCCGCGCGGTGCCCCAGGCCGCCACGTCGGACGCCGGCACCGGCAGGCCCATCGGCAGGATCTCGTAGGAGCGCGCCATCGCCACCGCCGCCTTGACGTGCAGCCCGGAGGCAACGGCGAGCGTCACGCCGGCCAGCATCAGGATCGAGCCGATCGCCGGCATCGGGTCGGGCGCGGCGCCGGCGCCGAAGATCTGCGCCAGCGCCGTCGATTGCGCGGCGATGGAGCCCGCGAGCTGCAGCGCGATCACCATCAGCCGGATCGCCAGCCCCAGCATCAGCCCGATCCCGGTCTCGATGATCACCATCGCCAGGAACGGCCGCGCCGGATCGGTGGTCAAGAGCTCCGGCGCCAGCATCGGCCAGACCACCATGGTGAAGGCGATGGTCAGCCCCAGCCGCACCCGGAGCGGGATCATCTGCTCGCCGAAGCCGGGCAGCAGCGCCATCACCGCACCCACCCGCGCGAACACCAGGATCATGCCCGCCAGCCCCGCCGCCGTCAGGTCCATCAGCCCGGCGAGGCCCGCGAACATCAGGCGAGCCCCAGCACCGCCGGCCGGGCGCCCGTGCCGATCTCCTCGAACGACAGCACCGGGTTGCGGATGCCCTTGGCCGCCAGCACCGTATGCAGGAACCGCCGCCGCTTGGTCGAGGTGACGACTGCCGGATAGCGCCCCTGCGCGCCGGCCTGGGCGATCTTCTCGGCGATCGAGCCCGCCAGTCGGTTGAACTCCGCTGGCGGCAGCGCGACATCGACCACGCCCGAGCCTTCCGGCAGCTGGTAGGCCTGGAACATCTCCTCCCAGGAGGGATTGAGCTGGATCAGCGGCAGCGCACCGTCCGCCTCCTGCAACTCGGCGATCAACTGGAAGCCGATGCGGTGGCGCACCTGCTCGCAGAGCACCTCCGGCCCGGCCTGCGGCCCCTGTTCGGCGATTGCTTCGAGGATCAGCGGCAGGTTCCGGATCGACACGCGCTCCTCCAGCAGCAGCCGCAGCACCGACTGCAGCGTATCGACCGGCACCTTCTCGGGGATGAACTCGTCGAGCATCTTGCGGTTCGCCTCGGCGCGCCGCGTGTCCGACAGCGAGGTGAACTCGTCGAGCAGCTTGCGCAAGGAGCGCCGGGTGAACAGCCGCCCGAAGTTCTCCTTGACGATCTCGAGCAGGTGCGTCGCCACCACCTCGGTCGGCGTCACCACCGACAGCCCCATCAGCGCCGCGTCTTCCTGCAGGCTCGGCGCGATCCAGCGGGCGGGCGCGCCGTAGACCGGCTCCGCCACCTGGCGGCCGTCGGGCGCGTCGGCCTCCTCGTCGGGCAGGAGCACCAGCACCTTGTCGGTCTCGATCTCGCTCCGCGCCACCTCGACCCCCTGGATGCGGATCGCGTAGTTGCCGGGCTTCAGCCCCGGATTGTCGGTCAGCCGGATCTCCGGCAGGATCAGCCCGTATTCGGTGGCGATGTGGTTGCGCATGTTGACGATGCGCGCGTCGAGCCCAGTCGCCTCGTCCATCACCACCGGCACCAGGTTCGGGGCGAACTCCATGTGGATCTCGTCGACGTCGAGCAGGTCGCCCAGCGACCGCTTGGCCGGCGCCTTCATCTCCGGCGCCGCTTCGGCGGCCGCCTTCGCCTCGCGCACCTTCATCTGCCGGGCGAGCCCGGCCGCCACCGCGAGCGAGCCCGATCCGAGCAGGAAAGGCACGAGCGGCAGGCCCGGAATGAACGCGAACAGCGCCATCAGCACCGCCACGGTCGCGAGCGCCGTCGGATAGCCGCCGAGCTGGCGGATCAGCGCGAGGTCGGTGGAGCCGACCAGCCCGCCCTTCGACAGCAGCATGGCGCGACGCGATCGAGATGATGACCGCCGGGATCTGCGTCACGAGGCCGTCGCCGACGGTCAGGATCGAGTAGGTCTCGAAGGCGTCGCGGATCGGCATGCCGTGGACGAGGACGCCCATGGCGAGGCCCATCACCAGGTTGAGGAGCGTGATCAGCAGCCCCGCGACCGCGTCGCCCTTGACGAACTTCGAGGCGCCGTCGAGCGAGCCGAAGAACGTGGTCTCCTCCTGCTCGATGCGCCGGCGTTCGCGGGCCTCGGCGTGGGAGATGGCGCCGGCGGCCATGTCGCTGTCGATGGCGAGCTGCTTGCCGGGCATGCCGTCGAGCGCGAAGCGCGCGCCGACCTCGGCCATGCGGCCGGCGCCCTTGGTGATGACGATGAAGTTGACGATCAGCAGCACGCCGAAGACGACGAGGCCGAGGAACACCGAGCCGCCCATGATGAACATGGCAAAGCCCTCGATCACGTTGCCGGCGGCGTGGGTGCCGGTGTGGCCCTGGCCGATGATCAGCTTGGTCGAGGAGACGTTGAGCGACAGCCGCAGCATCAGCGAGGCGAGCAGGATCGTCGGGAAGGCGGAGAAATCCAGCGGCCGCTGGATGAACAGCGTGATGGTGAAGATCAGGATCGCCAGCGCGAACGACGCCGCCAGGCCCATGTCCAGCACCCACGCCGGCATCGGCAGCACCATCATGGCGATCACCGCCATCAGCGCCATGGCGAGCAGCACGGTCGGCTGGTAGAGGCTGCGCAGCGTCAGGTCCATCGCGGCGCGGCCCCTAGAACAGGCCGCCGCGCGGGGCGGTGATCAGCGGTTTCGCCTGGTTCAGCATCGGCGTGCCCTGCGTCAGCAGCGCGCCCGCCGCCGGCATGAACAGCGCCCCGGCGATCCCGCCGTTCTTCGGCGCGGGCGGCGGTCCGGCGGCGCGGATACGCTCGGCGATCTCGCGCCGCTGGGCTTCCCAGCGCGCCTGCCGGCTGGTGTAGCGGGTCTGCGGGCGTCGCCGAGGCGATCAGGGTTTCGGCCTCGGTCAGCGCGCCGGGATCGAGCCCGGCCAGCACCTGTTCGAACCGCGCGCTGTAGCCCTGGGCGAGTTCCGGCGTCAGCGAATGATACGCCCCGGCCGCCGCCGACCAGCTGCCGCGCTCCTCGTAGAGCGTGCGCAGGAACTGCGCCGCGTAGGTCGCGGTCCACTCGGGATCGAACATGGCGTCGAGCGAGGGGAAGGCGTGGCCGTGCCAGCGGTAGTTGATCTGCACGCAGCCGACATCGAAGCTGGTCCGCCCCTGCGCCAGGCTCGCCTCGGCGAACGCCAGCGCCTCCGCGCGGGTGTCGAACCAGTAGCCCTTGCCCTCGCGGTTGATCGCCCACGGCCAGGCCCGGAGCCGCCCGTCCCGGTGCCGCCCGGTCTCGGTCAGCGCCACCGCGTGCAGCACCTCCGGCGGCACCCCGCCGCGCCGGGCCCCGTCGACGATCGCCCGCTCGCAAAGATCGGAGGGATCCGGGGAGTCCGGCGGATTTGGTTCGGCCGCGCGCGCGTAGCCAGCGCCTAGCGCGAGCGCCAGCGCGAGGCCGAGCCGCAGGGCGGACCGGGGCGTCATGTCTCCAGGCTTCTCCTTGAGGACCGCCGTTGGTTCGGTCTAGGCAGCGATGGTTACCAAGGCGTTAGCAGTCCACGCCCGGAGCCTGGTATCGGACCCTGCGCAAGCCAGGATGGACGCCACCGAACTGGCTGTTCCCCGTCGCCTGGACCGCGCTCTAGCTGCTGATGGCGTTCGCCGCGTGACGGGTCGCGCTCAGGCCCGCGCCGCTTACGGCGGCGGCCCTCGGCTTCTGGCGCTGCCAACTGGTTCTGAATGCGCTCTGGTCGCCGGTGGTGTTCGGCTTGCGCCGCCTGGGGACCGGCGTGATGGTGATCGCGCTCCTCTGGCTGGCCATCGCCCTGACGATCTGGCTCTTCGCCCGGGTCGATGCCGTCGCCGGCTGGCTGATGGCGCCCTACCTGGTCTGGGTGAGCTACGCCGCCGCGCTCAACGTCGCCGTCTGGCGGATGAACCCGGCGCGGCTCGCCTGACGTCGGGGGCGACGGCCCGCCATTTACATCGCGGGTCAGCGGCGGTCCCGCTGCCCCCGCCTCGGCCTCCGCGATCGCCGCTCCGGCCGACGAACCGGCGCGGCGCGGGTCGCATCGCGCCGGTTCACGGCGCCCGCTGGTTACGCGGCGTCGGTCTTCAGGTTCTCATCGAAGAAGGCCAGCGTCCGCGCCCACGCGAGCGTTGCCGCCTCCTCGTCGTAGCGCGGCGTGGTGTCGTTGTGAAAGCCGTGGTTCACCCCCTCGTAGAAGAACACCTGGTAGCTCTTGCCGTTCGCCTCGAGCGCCGCCTCGTAGGCCGGCCAGCCGGCGTTCACCCGCTCGTCGAGCCCGGCGTAGTGCAGCATCAGCGGCGCCTCTATCGCCGGCACGTCCGCGGCGTCCGGCTGGCGGCCGTAGAACGGCACCGCGGCGGCGAGGTCGGGGAAGGCCACCGCCAGCGCGTTGACCACCCCGCCGCCGTAGCAGAACCCGACCGCCCCGACCTTGTCGGTGGTGTCGGAACGCGCCGCCAGATACCGGTAGCCCGCGAAGAAGTCCTCCATCAGCTTCGCCGGATCGAGGCTCGACTGCATCTCGCGGCCCTCCTCGTCGGTGCCCGGATAACCGCCGAGCGAGCTCAGCCCGTCCGGCCCGAGCGCAAGGTATCCGGCCTTGCCCAGCCGCCGCACCACGTCCTCGATGTAGGGGTTCAGGCCGCGGTTCTCGTGCACCACCAGCACGGCGGGCAGCGGGCCTTCCGCCCCCGCCGGCCGGGCCATCAGCGCGTTGATCGTGCCGGTGCCGTCGGGCGACTCGTAGTCCACCCGGCTGGTCTCGATCGCCGGGTCGTCCGGCGGCACCTGCTGGGCCAGCGCGTAGTTCGGCTGCAGGCTTTCCAGCAGCGCCATCGCGCCGACCCCGCCGAGGGTGTATTTCGCCGCGTGGTCGATGAACTGCCGCTTGGACATCCGGCCGTGGACGTAGCCGTCGTAGAGCTCCAGGATCCGCGGATCGAAGTCGCTCGCCTTCTTGCGTTGCATGGTGGCTCCTCTGCGTTCGGGGGACTCTCGGGGGATTGTGCGACTCGCGCGCTTCGAGCCTAGCCCGCCGCCCGCCGCCCGCCGTTCAAATTCCCGCGGGGTTTCGGCAGAATTCCGCCGAGCGACATTAACTCTCTAATATCCTTGAACTTGTCTTTGATTTGTCTCGAGCGCATTCTCTCCGTCATCGAAACGGGGGGTTTTGAGGATGTTTCCGCACCTTCAGGAACGGGTCGCCTACGGTCGATCCATCCGGCAGCGGGCGTCGTGCCTGCTCGACGCCCACGGCGCCGAGGCGCAGGCCGAGGCGCTGCGCGCCGCGGAGGAGCCGGGCCTCGCCGCCGCCGAACGCTCGTTCTGGGAGGCGGTCGCCGCCCGCGTCGCCCGCCACGTCGCGCAGGACCAAGACCCGGAGCGCGCCGCCGTCGCCTGACGGGTCGCGACCCGAGGGTCTCAGCGGCCCCAGCGGAGCGCGATCGGATCGACCTCGCGGGCAAGTTCGAGCAGCTGCGCCCGTGTCTCCGGATGCAGCGGCCGCGTCGGATGGCGCACGTGCTCCGAGGCGATCACGCCGCCCTCCTTCATCACCACCTTGCACGACCGCCAGCCGCACTGCCGGTTCTCGAAGTTGATCAGCGGCAGCAACCGCGCGTAGGTCGCCGCCGCCTCCGCCCGCCTCCCCGCGAGATAGTCGACGATCGCCGGGCGGATCAGGTCGGGCAGCGTCGCCGAGGTCATCGACCCGGTGGCGCCGGCGTCGAGATCGGCCATCAGCGTGATCGCCTCCTCGCCGTCGAACGGCCCCTCGATCGCGTCGCCGCCCGCCGCGATCAGCGCACGCAGCTTCGCCGCCGCCTGCGGCGTCTCGATCTTGAACAGCTTCACCTGTTCGATCTCGCGCGCCATCCGCGCCATGAACGGCACGGTGAGCGTGACCCCCGACAGCGGCGCGTCCTGCAGCATGATCGGAATGCCGCCGGCCTCGCCCACCCGCTGGAAGTGCTCGAACACCGCTTCCTCGTCGGCGCGCAGCCCGGTGCCGTGGTAGGGTGGCATCATCATCACCATCGCCGCCCCGAGGTCCGCCGCCTGACGCGCCCGCGCCGCCGCGACCTGGGTCGAGAAATGCGAGATCGTCACCACCACCGGCCGCCGGCCGTCGGCGTGCTCGAGGCAGAGCTGCGTCAGCGTCTCGCGCTCGTCGTCCGACAGCAGGAACTGCTCGGAGAAGTTCGCGAGGATGCAGATGCCGTCGACGCCCTGGTCGATCATGCAGTCGATCACCCGCTTCATGCCCTGGATATCGAGCGCGCCGTCGTCGGTGAACGGCGTCGGCGCCACGGGCCAGATGCCGGTGTAAGGTCGTGTCATGCTGTGATTACCCCTTGACGCCGGACGAGATCATCACCGCCTCGGTCACCTTGCGCTGGAAGATCAGGTAGGCCACGACGACCGGCATCGCCGCGAGCAGCGCCACCGCCATCAGCCGCGCGTAGGCCACGCCGAAGACGTCGTTGACCTGGGTGATGCCGACCGGGATGGTCATCTGGTCCTCGGAGGTGACGACCAGGAACGGCCACCAGAAGTTGTTCCAGGCGCCGATGAAGGTGATGATCGCCAGCGCGGTGGTGATGCCCCAGTTGAGCGGCAGGTAGACCTTGAACAGCAGGGTGTACTCGCCGCCACCGTCGAGCACGACGGCCTCGCGCATCTCCTTGGGGATCGCGTCGAAGAACTGCTTGTAGACGATGATGACCACCGGCACGATGAGTTGCGGCGCGATGATCCCCGCCCACGAATTGATCCAGCCGAAATGGTTCATCAGCACGAACTGCGCCACGTAGAGCGCGGGGATCGGGATCATGAAGCTGACCAGCACCGCGCCGTAGAGCACCCGCCGGCCGGGAAACTCGATCTGCGAGATGGCGTAGGCGCACATCATCCCGAACACGACGACGATCACGGTGATGATGACGGCGGTTCCGATCGAGTTCAGGTACCAGATCAGCAGCTTGGTGTTGACGAAGGCGCTGACGAACGACCCGAGGTGGAACTGGTCGAGCAGCAGCCCCGGACTGGTGATGACGCTCTCGTCGGTCCGGAGCGAGGTCACCAGCGCCCAGTAGAGCGGGAAGATCCAGCAGATGCCGATGGCGATGGTGGCAAGGACCAGGAAGAGGTTCTCGACGCGGCGGGTGGAGATCATCGCCGGCCTCCGATCCTGAGCAGCTGGAACTGCAGGACCGAGATGATGGCGATCGCCACCACCAGCACCACCGCGATCGCCGCGCCGTAGCCGCCCTGGTTGAGCTGGAACGCCTCGCGATACATCATCAGAAGCAGGACGTAGGACGAGTTGAACGGTCCGCCCTGGGTCAGCAGGTAGATCTGGTCGAACAGCTTGAGCTGCAGGATCAGCTGGAGCGTCAGCACCAGCGCCGTCACCGGCCAGAGCAGCGGCCAGGTCACCCGCCAGAACCGCTGCCAGGGCGTGGCGCCGTCCAGCGCCGCCGCCTCGTAGAGCTCGGACGGGATGTTGCGCAGGCCGGCGATGAACAGGAGCACGTTGAAGCCGTTGGTCCACCAGATTGTCAGCACCGCCACCGTCGGCATCACCCAGTAGGGGTTCTTGAACACCGCCACCGGCTTGCCGGTGAAGAAGGCGATCACCGGCTGCAGCACGCCGTACTGGAAGTCGAGCATCCAGAGCCAGATCTCGGTTACGACCGAGACCGGCAGCACGTAGGGCAGGAAGAACACCATCAGCGCCAGCGCTTGCCGTTTGCCCTTGAGCCGGTTGATCATCATCGCGAGGAACAGCGCGATCACCGTGGTCGGGATCACCGTCAGCAGCACGAAGTAGCCGTTGTTCTTCAGCGAGGTGAAGAAGAGCTTGTCGGCGAACAGCTTCTGGTAGTTGGCGAAGCCGATCCAGTGCCCGGCGCCGATCAACGGCGAGTCGGTGAAGCTGAGCTGGAACACCCGGAAGGTCGGATAGACGAAGAAGATCGCGAAGGTGAGCACGAAGGGCGCCACCAGGCTGTAGGCGACCAGGGTCTTCCGGCGTCGGTTCGTCAGCATCGCCATGCGCGGGGGCTCCGGAGATTGGGAGGCGGCGGCCCGGCCGTCCGGGCCGCCGCGTGGGCGTCAGTTCAGCAGCGGCTGCAGCTGGTCCTTGATCTGCTGCACCGCGTCGGCGGGCGACATGAAGCCGTGCGTCGCCGGCGCGATGATGTTGATCGCGGCGTCATAGACCGGAGAGGCGACGCCGGCGATCTTGGAGCGCGGATCGTAGGCGGCGTGCTCGGCCAGCGGCGCGTAGCTGGCGTTCGGCTCCATCGCCTTGTACTCGTCGCTGGTCGCCACCGGCAGGTAGGCCGGGATGTGGCCGGCGTCGGCCCAGCGGATGGCGTGCTTCTCCATCCAGCCGATCACCTCCATCACCGCCTTGCGCTTGGCCGGGTCCATCTGCTGGCCGTCCTCGTTGGGGATTGCGAAGGAATGCGAGTCCGCCCAGGTCGCCGGCTGGTCGAGCAGCGTCGGGATCACCGCGGCGCTCCAGTCGAAGCCGAGGTTGTTGTTCTTGGCGAGGTCGGTGAAGGTCGGCACCTCCCACACGCCGTTCCAGTGGAAGGCGGATTTGCCCGAGCTGAACAGCGCCACGGAGGCCGGATACTCCGCCTGCTCCGGAGTGTAGCCGTTCGAGCGCCAGTCGGTCATGATCTGGATCGCCTTCTCGGCCTTGGCGGCGTTGTCGCCCGGCAGCACCTCGTTGTCGACGATCAGCTCCCCGCCCTCCTGCTTGAAGAGGGTGTAGAACACCCGCCAGGTCGCGCCGTCGTCGCCGGTGGCGAAGGAGAGGGGCGTCTCGACGCCCTTGTCCTTCAGCATCTTCAGCGCGGCGTTGAAGTCGTCGAGGTTGTTGATGCCGGTGAGCTTGCCGTCGGCGTCGAGGTAGGGCGTGCCCGCGAGCAGGTCCTTGTTGTAGTAGAGGATGACCGCATGGATGTCGAAGGGCACGGCGTAGAGCGTGCCGTCCGATGTCGCCGCCTCGATGGCGCGCGGGAAGAAGTCATCCTTGGAGAGGCCGGCGTTCGCCAGATCCTCGTCGGTGATCGGGGTCAGTACGCCCTCGTCGAGCGCGATCGGGATGCGCGACAGATGGTAGGTCATCACGTCCGGCCCCTGGCCGACCGCGGCCGAGGTTCTGACCTTGGTGTAGAACGGCACGCCCCACTCGAGCGTGGTGGCGTCGATCTGGATGTCGGAATGCTCCTTGTTGAAGTCGCTGATCAGCGCCTTCATCCGCACGCCGTCGCCGCCGCTGAGGAAATCCCACCAGACGACGTTCTGGGTCTGGGCGGCCGCCATGCCGGCCGACGCGGCCAGCATCGTCGTGGTGACCGCGGCTTTGAGTAGTTTTTTCACAGGTATGTTCCCTTCCCGTTGCTTGATCTTGCTGTCCGCCGCATCGCGCGGCGGATCCTTGGTTCATCGCAGGCGTTCTCCCGCCCCGTCGAACACCAGCGCCCGATCGGGGGGGACGGTGACGGCTATGGCGCGGCCCTCGAAGTTCTCGCGGCCCCCGCGGCGCTCGAGCACCACCGGATCGCCGCCCGGCGCGCGGGCGTGCAGATAGGACACGCCGCCGAGATCCTCCTCCATCTCCACCGTCAGCGGCAGGCCCGCGCCGTCCGCGATCTCGAGGTGCTCCGGCCGGATGCCGACCGTGACCTTGGTGCCCGTGGCCGGCCGCTGCGTGAGCCGCGCGGCGAGCGTGTGCCCGTCGGTGCTCTCGGGCCGGATCTCCACCCCGCCCTCGGTCTGGCCCACCACCTCGCCCTGCAGGAAGTTCATGCTCGGGCTGCCGATGAAGCCGGCGACGAAGCGGTTGTCCGGATCGTCGTAGAGGTCGAGCGGGCGCCCGGCCTGGCGCACCACGCCGGCCTGAAGCACGAAGATCTTGTCGGCCAGCGTCATCGCCTCGACCTGATCGTGGGTGACATAGATCATCGTCGCGCCGATCTGCTTGTGGAGGCGCGCGAGCTCCAGCCGCATCTGCACCCGCAACTCGGCGTCCAGGTTCGACAGCGGCTCGTCGAACAGGAACACCTTGGGCTGCCGCACGATCGCCCGCCCGATCGCCACCCGCTGGCGCTGGCCGCCCGAGAGCTGCGACGGCTTCTTCTGCAGGTGCTCGTCGAGTTGCAGGATCCGCGCGGCCTCGCCCACGGTCTTGACGATCTCGGCCTTCGGGCGCCGCGCGAGCCGCAGGCTGAACGCCATGTTCTCGAATACGCTCAGGTGCGGGTAGAGCGCGTAGGACTGGAACACCATCGCCACGCCGCGCCGCGCCGGCTCCTCGTGGGTGACGTCCGCGTCCTCGATGGCGATCCTGCCGGCGGTGGTCTCCTCGAGCCCGGCGATCATCCTCAGCAGCGTCGACTTGCCGCAGCCGGAGGGGCCGACGAATACCGCGAAGTCGCCGCGCTCGATGTCCATGGAGACCCCGTGGATCACCTTCACGCTCTCGAACGCCTTCTCGACGTCGGTCAGTTGCACTCCCGGCATCGCCCCGCCTTTTCTCCCTTCGTGCGGCCTGTTTCCGGCCGTTTGTCGATCTACGCGGCGCGCAGTCGAATCACATGATAGGACAGCGGCGGCAGCGAACCAACCATCCGGTCGCCCTCGACGCCGATCCCGTCCCCGTCGCGCGGCACGATGCGGTCCGGGTCCTCGGGCGTATTGGCCTCCCGCAGGCCCTGCCCGCCCATGGTCAGGTGCTTCTCGAGGCCGAGGCCGTCGAAGCCGCCGACGCTCATGTCGAGCTCCATCGCCTCGTCGAGGTGCCGGTTGACCAGGAACACGGTCACCAGGCCGTCGCCGTTGTCGACCGCGGCGGCGTCGAGGTAGCTCACGTCCTGCTCCACCGCGCAATCATAGGTCGGCGCGTCCACCGCGACGTTCAGCGCCGTGCCGCGGCCGTAGAGCGATGCGAACTGGTAGGGATAGTAGATCGGCGTCCGCCAGGCGATGCCCCCCTTCTCGGCGCGGATCGGCGCGATGACGTTGACGAGCTGCGCCACGCAGGCGATCCGCACCCGGTCGGAACGCCGGATGAACTCGTTGAGCAGGCAGCCGATGAACAGCGCGTCCTCGAGGTTGTAGTTTTCCTCCAGCAGCGGCGGCGCCTCGGGCCAGTCCCACTCGCGCCATTTGCGTCGAGTCTTCCTCGCGGTTGTGATACCAGACGTTCCACTCGTCGAAGCAGATATGGACGTCGTTCTTCGCCCGCTTCTTCGCCTTGACGAAGTCGATCACCCCGGCGATCGCCTGGATGTAGCGGCCGGTTTCCTCGACCTTGCCGAAGTAGTTCAGGGTGTCGCGGCTCGAGTTGCCGAAATACTTGTGCAGCGAGATGTAGTCGACGTTCTCGTAGCACTCCTCGAGCACCTCGCGCTCCCATTCGGGATAGGTCGGCATCGCGTCGTTGGAGCTGCCGCAGACGATGGTCTCGATGTTCGGCCCGAACGGCTTCATCGCCTTGGCGGTCTCGTTGGCGATCCGGCCGTACTCGGTCGCGACCTTGTGGCCGATCTGCCACGGCCCGTCCATCTCGTTGCCGAGGCACCACATGCTGACGCCGTAGGGCTCCTCGACGCCGTGGCTGCGCCGCAGGTCGCTCCAGGCCGTGCCGCCCGGGTGGTTGCAGTATTCCGCGAACGCCCGCGCCGCGTTCAGGTCGCGCGAGCCGAGGTTGACCGCCAGCATCATCTCGATGTCGGCCTTCTTCGCCCACTTGGCGAATTCGTTGATGCCGACCTGGTTGGTCTCCTTCGAGCGCCAGGCGAGGTCGAGCCGGACCGGGCGCTGGTCCTTCGGCCCGATGCCGTCCTCCCAGTTGTAGGCGGAGACGAAGTTGCCGCCGGGATAGCGGATCGCCGGGATCTTCAGCGCGCGGACCAGCTCGAGCACGTCCTTGCGGAACCCGTCCTCGTCCGCCTCCGGGTGGCCGGGCTCGTAGATGCCGGAATAGATCGCCCGGCCCATGTGCTCGATGAACGCCGAATAGAGCCGGTCGTCGATCCGGCCGATCTCGAAATCCCGGTGCAGCGTCGCCTTTACCTTCATCGCTCTCGTTCCCCCCGTTCTGGTGCAGTGTCGTGAAATGCGGTCGTGATCTCGCGCCGGCCGAGCAGGAAGGCGTCGGCGACGATCCGGAGCGGGCTGGTGTCGACGTCGCTCTCCCGCGCCGCCAGCAGCTCGGCGAACCGGCGGTAGATGCCGGGATACTCGCGCTCCGGCTCCCTCTCGATCTCCTCGCCGTCGATCCGCAGCACCGCGCCGCCCTCGCCGAGCTCCAGTCGCCCGTCGTCGGTCTCCACCGCGATGTCCCAGCTCTGCGGACCCTCCTGGCGCCAGTCGAACTCGGCGGCCACCGGAAAGCCGCCCGCCCCGCTCATCACCAGTTCGGCCGCGATCGGGGTCTGCCGGTTCTCGGGAAACAGCAGCCGGGCGGAGTTGAGCAGGAACGGCCCATGCAGGACCTCGGTCAGGATCGACAGCGCGTTGATGCCGGGGTCGAACACGCCGAACCCGCCGGGCTCCCAGATCCACGCCTGGTTCGGATGCCAGCGCCGGACATCCTCCTTCCAGACGATCGCCGCCGACGTCACGCGCCGGGTGGCCAGCCACGCCTTCGCCGCCGCGACCGACGGGGCGAACCGCGAATGCCAGGTCGCGAACAGGCAGGCGCCATGCTCCCGCGCCACGTCGACCAGCAGGTCGATCTCGCCCATCGTCGCCGCCGGCGGCTTCTCGAGCAGCACGTCGCGTCCCGCGGCCAGCGCCCGCAGGGCCATCGCGGTGCGCACCTTCGGCGGCGCACAGAGCGCCACCGCCGCCTCGGGCCCCTCGGCGAGAAAGCTGTCGATGTCGGTGAAGTTCGGCACCGCGTCCACCGTCTGGTTGCGCGAGACCGCGGCGACGAGCTGGAAATCCGGATCGGCCGCGATCGCCGGCAGGTGCTGGTCGCGGGCGATCTTGCCGATCCCGACCAGGGCGACGGGATAGGTCATGTCGGCGCCACCCCCGAAGCCACGGCCGGGTCGCGACCGGCCGCGCACGCGCAGACCCGGTGTCGATGAAGGTGCAAGTCTTTCCCCCTTCCGGCCGCTGGTCTCCGAAGCGCGGCTTTTCAGCGGCCACCCTAGCCATTCACCGGAGCGGCCGACAATCGGAAATTCACCGACGGTTTCGCCCACCGGCGCCTGGTTAATCAAACCCTAAAATCGGCGGCGGGACCGCTGGAGTGCGCGGCCGCGATTGGCTAGTGTCGCGCGCA
The DNA here is from genome assembly GCA_963773555.1 of uncultured Alphaproteobacteria bacterium. Taxonomy (GTDB): domain Bacteria; phylum Pseudomonadota; class Alphaproteobacteria; order Rhodobacterales; family Rhodobacteraceae; genus Amaricoccus. Next base: position 22,061 of record CAVZCB010000029.1, on the reverse strand, counting down.
TGGTGGTGTGGGTGCGCGTCCTCGGTGTTGCGGCTGGTCTTGCCTTGCTGGCGGGCGGGCCGCTCCGTGCCGAGGTGCCGGGCCAGGCCGGAGCGCTCGCCGCGCCCGCTCCTCCGGCGCCGCTCCCTTCCAGCGAGCTGATCGCGCTGGCGCGGGTCGAGCCGCGGCCGCGCGGCGCCGAGACCGTCGACGCCCCGACGCCGGCGACGACATCCGCTGCACGACCGACCGCACGCACTGCATAGCGCGGGCGACCTATGTTCCCGATGTCTGCCGGACCATCGAGGCCGTCGCCCGCGACAACGCCATCGACACCGGCTTCTTCGCCCGGCTGGTCTGGCGCGAAAGCCTGTTCGACGCGTCCGCCGTCAGCCCGGCCGGCGCCGAGGGCATCGCCCAGTTCATGCCCGGCACGGCCAAGCTGCGCGGCCTGACGGACGCCTTCAACCCGGCCGAGGCGCTGGCCGCCTCCGCGCGCTACCTTGCCGATCTCGCCCGGACCTACGGCAACATCGGGCTGGCGGCGGCGGCCTACAACGGCGGCGAGGCGCGGATCGACCGCTATCTGGCCGACCGGACCGGCCTGCCGGCGGAGACCCGGGCCTACGTCCAGGCGATCACCGGCCTCACCGTCGAGACCTGGCGCGACGAACCGCCCGACGACATCGACCTCGCGCTCGACGAGAAGACCCCGTTCCAGGCCGCATGCGTCGCCCAGGCCGGCAGCCGGAGCGTACGCGAGTTCCGCACCACGCCGCCGGTCCTGCCGTGGGGCGTGGTCGTCGCCTCGAACCGCGAGAGGCCGGGCGCGGAACGGCAGATCGCGCGGCTGCAGAACCGCTACGCGACGGTGCTGGCCGGCGAGCCGGTCAGCTACACCCGCGGCCGGCGGCCCGGAATGGCGGGCAGGCTCTATTTCGCGCAGGTCGGCCGGCAGAGCCGCGCCGAGGCCGACGCCTTCTGCGGCCGGCTGCAGGCGGCGGGCGCCGACTGCATGGTGCTGCGGAACTGACGACCCTTCCGCCGGCGTGTTCCGGAACTGGCATTCACCGCGCGTAACCTATAAATGACGGTCAAGCCCCGCCCGTCGGTCCGCCGGCGGGCGCAGAGCAAAACAAGCACCTGTCACGGAGGAGACCGTCCATGTCGGACATGCATCAGCCCTCGGAAGACCTCGTCGCCAACGCGCTTCTCGACGCCGACGACTACGCCAGGGACTACGCCGCCTCGATCGACGATCCCGAAAGCTTCTGGCGCAAACAGGCCGAACAGCTCTCTTGGATCAAGCCGTTCTCCACGGTCAAGAACACCACGTTCGCCTATCCCGACGTGTCGATAAGGTGGTTCGAGGACGGCCGGCTCAACGTCTCGGCCAACTGCATCGACCGCCACCTCGCCACGCGCGGCGACCAGACCGCGATCATCTGGCAGAGCGACGATCCCGAGGTGGCCGAGCACATCAGCTACCGCCAGCTCCACGCCGAGGTCTCGAAGTTCGCCAACGTCCTCATCACCCTCGGGGTGAAGAAGGGCGACCGGGTGGTGATCTACCTGCCGATGATCCCGCAGGCGGCCTACGCCATGCTCGCCTGCGCCCGGATCGGCGCGATCCACTCCGTGGTATTCGCCGGCTTCTCGTCGGACGCGCTGGCCAACCGGATCAACGACTGCGACGCGCGGCTGGTCATCACCGCCGACGAGGCGCCCCGCGGCGGCCGCAAGACCGCGCTCAAGACCAACGTCAACATGGCGCTGCTCCACTGCCCGCACGACGTGAAGTGCCTGGTGGTCCGGCGCACCGGCGGCGAGGTCGCCTGGGAGGCCAGCCGCGACGTCTGGCTGCACGAGGCGATGGAGACCGTCGACGATCACTGCGAGCCGGTGACGATGGGCGCCGAGGATCCGCTGTTCATCCTCTACACCTCCGGCTCGACCGGCAAGCCGAAGGGCGTGGTCCACACCACCGCGGGATACCTGCTCTACGCCGCGAAGACCCACCGCGACGTCTTCGACTATCACGACGGCGAGGTCTACTGGTGCACCGCGGACGTCGGCTGGGTGACCGGCCACAGCTACATCGTCTACGGCCCGCTGGCCAACGGCGCGACCACGCTGATGTTCGAGGGCGTGCCGACGTGGCCGGACGCCGGCCGCTTCTGGCAGACCTGCGCCCAGCACAAGGTCAACATCTTCTACACCGCCCCCACCGCCATCCGCGCGCTGATGGGCCAGGGCGACGAGTGGGTGGAGAAGCACGACCTGTCGTCCCTTCGCATCCTCGGCTCGGTCGGCGAGCCGATCAACCCCGAGGCCTGGAACTGGTACGACGAGGTGGTGGGCAAGGGCCGGTGCCCGATCGTCGACACCTGGTGGCAGACCGAGACCGGCGGCATCATGATCACCCCGCTGCCCGGTGCGATCCCCACCAAGCCCGGCTCGGCGACCAAGCCGTTCTTCGGTGTCCAGCCGGTGCTGCTCGACGCGACCGATGGCACAGAGATCTCCGAGACCGAGGCTTCCGGCGTGCTGGCGATCCGCGACAGCTGGCCCGGCCAGATGCGCACCATCTACGGCGATCACGACCGGTTCGTCGAAACCTACTTCACCCAGTACAAGGGCTACTACTTCTCCGGCGACGGCTGCCGCCGCGACGCCGACGGCTACTACTGGATCACCGGCCGGGTGGACGACGTGATCAACGTCTCCGGCCACCGCATGGGCACCGCCGAGGTCGAGAGCGCGCTGGTCGCCCATCCGAAGGTGGCCGAGGCTGCAGTAGTGGGCTACCCGCACGCGATCAAGGGCCAGGGCATCTACGCCTATGTCACGCTGATGCATGGAGAGGAGTACACCGACGACCTCCGAAAGGAGCTCGTAACCTGGGTCCGCAAGGAGATCGGCCCCATCGCCTCGCCCGACCTGATCCAGTGGGCGCCCGGCCTGCCCAAGACCCGCTCCGGCAAGATCATGCGCCGCATCCTGCGCAAGATCGCCGAGAACGAGCACGGGAGCCTGGGCGACACCTCCACCCTCGCCGACCCCGGCGTGGTCGACGACCTGATCGAGAACCGCATGAACCGGGGGTGAGAGAGCCCGTCCGAGCGGGGTCCGGCTGGTCGATGCGGACCCGCCGGCCCCGGTGGTGTCCACGCGTGATATTATACTAACATGTTGATTTACAAGGAGCCGGGGGGGCCGAATTAACGCATTCTTTACCGAAGGCTCGGGTCGAGAGGATTACGCAGGCGGACGTGAAGCCTCTCCACCCAGAGCGGCGGCGCCAGCGCGAGACGTCTCCCGCCAGATGAACGACGCGCGGACGGAGCGGACTTTCGGTTCAGGACCGCGGATTGATGTTCATCCGCCGCTCCATCGAAGGGCGGGTCGGCAGCGCTCAAGCTCATATCAGGCCTTCTGCTCTCCGGGCCTCTGCGACCGGCAACTCCACCGAGAGATCGTCTGGCCCGGATGCTGTTCGGCCCACTTCGCGAGCTCGCCCTGCGCGCCCAGCATGCAGGACATCGGTGTAACGCCGTAATAAAGAAGGTTCCGCTCCTCACAAACGTCCGGGGAGCCAGTCAGACAAGCTATGAATAACAACTCTACCATTGGTTGCTTTCCTCCGGATGGGCAGGATTGCCGCACTGGAATTCTGGCCGGTTTTCGGCGCGGCAAGCCATACGTTCGGCTAAAAAGTTGTTAAGCGCTCGATGTCAGCGCAGCGCGCCTGCAACCTCGGGTGGCTCAAGTCCCGCAGCGATGCGAAAGAACGAATGCGCCCGTGTCAGGTAGTCGGCATTGGAGCTGAGCCAGCGGCCGGCAAGGCGGGCCTCCACCAGCGTCGGCGCAATCCGCTCGATCTTCAGGAATGTCTCGGTGGCCTTGTCGATCCGGCCAACTCCGACGTAGGCGATGGTGCCAAGGATCAAGGGTGTGGCACCGGATGCGGCCTCCGCAAGTGCGGCTTCGGCGGCCTCGGCCGCGGCAGCATAGTTGCGCTCCGCGAAATGCGCGAAACCCAGGGCACACAGCATCGAGCCGCGTGCCGGGTCGCGCGGGCTGCGCCGAAGTCCCGCCTGAGCAAGCGGTACACCCTTGGTCGGATCGCCGTTGACCGCCTCGTAGAATCCCAGCCAGCAGAGGGTCAGAGCGCAGTTCGGATTTATCTCTCCGGCAAGCCGCAATTCCTGCAAGCCCGCCTCTGCGTCCTGGTTCATGAAATGGAGCTGGGCTCGCAGCCGCCGTGCATGGTGGTCCGTCGCATCGAGGGCGATGGCACGAGTCGCCGCCTCGATCCCTTCCGCCAGGGTCGCCGGGACGGACGGGGTCGTGGCATGATAGACGTTCCACCACGCGACCCATGCGAGCGTGCGGAATGCGAGGCCCGAATTCGGGTCGAGATCCAGCGCCTGCCGGGCCAGCGCCGCCGCGCGGTCGCGCGGGCCGCAGTCATAGCTCATTTCCTCCGACGAGATGGCGGTCCAGGCTTGCTGCGCCAGCCCATGGGCGGTCAAATCCTCGGGCCGGAGGACCCGAAGCCGGAGCGACTCGGCTCGGTCTATCTGCGGTGAGAGACAAGATACGATCGCACGCGCCACGATGGCCTGCATCTTGAAATGGTCTCTCATCTCGCGGTCGAATGTCTCGGCCCAGACATGGCCGCCACTGTTCGCGTCGATCAGCTGGGAGGTGACCCTGACCCGCGCAGGCGTCGCGCGCACGCTGCCTTCGACCACGTATCTCACGCCGAGATCGCCGGCGATCTCGCGCAGGTCGCGAGGCATCTGCCGATAGACGAAGGCCGAATTGCGCGCGACCACGAACAGGTCGCGAAAGCGCGACAGTTCGGTCGTGATGTCCTCGACGAAGCCGTCGGCGAGCCAGTCCAGAGCCGGATCCCCGCCGAAGGTCGAAAATGGCAGCACGACGACAGACGGCCGATCGGGCAGCGTCTGCGCCGGCGGTGCCCTGGCAAGCTCGAGCGCGAACCGCAGACCACGCCGTGGCACGGTCACGATGGCATCTGATCCCAGTATGCGACGCAAGTTCGCGACCTGGACGTTCAGATTGTTCTCGCCCACGACTGTGTCGGGCCAGACGGCGGCCATGATCTCGTCCCTGCTGACGACCCTGTCGCGGTGCTCGATCAGAAGCAGCAGGAGATCGAATGCGCGAGCGCCGATCGAAACGACATCGGAACCGCGGCGAAGCTGACGTGTGCGGCGTTCCAGAATGAAGTCGGAGAAACGAAAATCTTCCATCAAGCTGAGTGCGAACAGTGCATTTCAAGGCAGGCTACCGCAAAAAGCGCCGGACAAGGTCATCAAAACGGACCGCGTCTGTCTGAGCCGCCGCAAGACTGTCTTGCGAAGCCGCTGCTAGCTCGCCTGCGCCAGCGCGAGCCGGCGCCGGATGTCCTGCGGCGAAGCGCCGCCGGCGCGGAACCGCGCCAGCGACCGGGCGTCGTCGCGCTTGGCGAGGCGGCGACCGGTGTCGTCGCGGATCAGGCGGTGGTGGTGCCAGACCGGGATCGGCAGTCCGAGGAGCGCCTGCAGCAGGCGGTGCAGCGGCGTGGAGGCCGAAAGGTCGGCGCCGCGGACGACGTGGGTGATGCCCTGGGCGGCGTCGTCGATCACCACGGCGAGGTGGTAGGCGGCGCCGGTGTCCTTGCGGCCGAGCACCACGTCGCCGTGGGTGCGGGCGAGCGCGTCGGCGTCGAGCGGATGCGCGCCCGGCGTCTCCGGTCCGGTTTCGCGGAAGCTGAGGCGCGCGACGGCGGCCGGGCCGCCGAGGCGATCGATGGCGGCGGCGAGGTCGAGGCGCCAGGCGGCGCCTTCGGGCGCGTCGGTGCGGCCGCGGCAGGTGCCGGGATAGACGGCGGGCGCGGTCGCGCCTTCCTGCGGGGCGGCGAGGGCCGCGGCGATGTCGCGGCGGGTGCAGGTGCAGGGATAGGCGAGGCCGGCGTCGCGCAGGCGGTCGAGGGCGGCGGCGTAGACGGGCAGGCGGTCGGACTGGCGCAGCACCGGCTCCGGCCAGGTGAGGCCGAGCCAGGCGAGGTCCCGGTAGATTGCCGCCTCGAATTCCGGGCGGGCGCGGGTGGTGTCGAGGTCCTCGATGCGCAGCAGCGCCCGGCCTTGCAGGGACTTCGCGAGATCCCAGGCGGTGAGCGCGGAGAAGGCGTGGCCGAGGTGCAGGAGACCGGTGGGCGAGGGCGCGAAGCGGGTCAGGGCCGCGAGACAAGCCGGCTCAGCGATCGCCCGTCAGCCGGGCGCGGTCTTCGCGCGCCTGATAGATCAGGATCCATGCGAGCAGGATGAACATCGGGTGCGTCAGGCCGCCCGACAGGATGATCGCCGGAATCCAGATCAGGAAGGTGACGATCGCGACGATCGGCCGGCCCGCGAGCAGGATCGAGAGCGGTGGCAGGAACAGGGCGAGTACGTAGTTCATCAGGCGCTCCTTAGCTGCATCGAAGGTAGGTGTCGGGGTCGCGCCCCGCAAGTCGGCGCCGACATTTCCGGACGCAGGGGCCCGGCCGTTCGGCACTCCGACGGCGGCTAGGGGGCCGACTTGATCGTTGAAATCTGCTTAAAAAAATGGCAAAATAGCCTGACTTCTTGAGGTTTTTCCGAAGCAATTTTTCAGGACCTTCCGCATGGACATGGCTTCGCCATCCACGATTTTCGTGGCGATTTTCCTGTTGTTCCTGATCCCCGGGACCGCTGCTCGCCCTGATCGTTTCCCGCTGTGCCCGTGGCGGTGTCTGGTCCGGCTTCCGGGCGTCCATGGGGTCGCTCCTGGCCACGCTGACGCTGCTGGCGGTGGCGCTCGCGATGCTCTGGGGCGCCATCCAGGTGTCGGACCGGGCGCTGGCAGTGATGCGCTGGGCCAGCATCGTGCTCCTGTTCTGGCTTGGCTTCAGGATGCTGCGCGCATCCGGGGAAGCAGCGCCTGCGAGATCCGGGGCGGCCCGAGATGTCGTCGACGGGTTCATCGTCGGCGGATCAAGCCCGTTCATGCTGGTCTTCTACGTTGCGCTCCTGACGCAGTTCGTCCCGTCCGAAGGCTTCGGCGGCGGCGCCATCGAAGTCGCGGCGGCTGTGGTCGCCGGCGAGGCGGCCGGCGCCGGAGTCACGCTGATCCTCGCCGCGCGCGCGGCCAAGCTTCCGCTCTGGGCCTGCCGCTGGATCGAGAGAACCGCGGCGGGCTTCCTCATGGTCTCGGGCGGAATGGCGCTGATGAGCTCGCTGAGCGGTTGAGATCCGCGGTTCAAGCGATGCGCCGCGCCGCCGCCGGAGGGTCGAGCCAGCCGGTGAAGTCGGCCTTGGCGCGGTCGGTGTAGCCGCGGTAGCGCTCCTTGCGGCCGCGCCGGCCGCCGCGGGCGGCGTCGAGCGGGGGGAAGAGGCCGAAGTTGACGTTCATCGGCTGGAAGGTCCGGGCGTCGGCGCCGCCGGTGATGTGGCGGACCAGCGCGCCCATGGCGGTGGTCGGGGCGAGGGGGCGGCCGGGGCGCCCGGCGGCGGCGCGCAACCCGATCCGGTCCTGCCTGTGAGGCCCGCAGCCGGGACCGGACGCATTTTCACAGTTCATTCACCAAAGGCTGCAAACGTGCCCGGCGTATGCGTACCTGTTTGTGAGTGTTGTCATGATTGGCTGGGTTCAGGCGTCGCTGTACGAGGCGATCGATTGTCTGGCGCGTTCGGGCCAGAACCACCTCGCATCCGATCTCGGCCGCCTGCTGGCGTCGCTCGAGCTCGAGGACATGGACATCCTGAGAAGTCCGGTGTCGGAGCGGGTGGCGAGTGCGCTCCTGGAGGCGAAGACCTTTCCGGACCTCGTCGAGTTGCTCAAGGAGTTCGCCGTGGCGATCGGCGTGACCCACTGCACGCTGCACGTGGTCCGGGAGACGCCGACCTCGAGCTTCTCCACGCGGGCGCTGACCACCTATTCCGAGGAGTGGGTCTCGCGCTACGTCGACCGCCGGTATTCCGGCGTCGATCCGGTCTTCCGCCAGAGCCTGACCTGCGAGGACGCCTTCTTCTGGGAGGATCTCGACGTTTCGAACCCGTCGGTGCGGGCCTTCTGCCAGGACGCCAGGGCGCATGGGGTCGGCCCGGCGGGCTATACGTTGCCGATCATCACCGAGCGCGGCGACAAGATCGCCATCTCGGTCAGCGCCGGCGACGATCGCGAGGGGCTGCGCGACACGATCCACCACTACGAGTCGGACCTGCTCTCGGTGGGGTTCAGCCTCACCGAGGCCTTCTCGCTGCTGGCGTCCGACGACCGGCCCGCCAGCTTCACCCCGACCGACGACCAGCTGTCGATCCTGCGGGCGGTGGCCATGGGGACGAACGAGGCCGAGTTGCGGACCCGCGACTATCTCTACGGCTCCTACGTCACGCTCGAGCGGTCGATCTGCAGCCTGTTCCGCACCAAGACGGTCGCCCAGGCGGCGGTGGTGGCCGCGCAGGTCGGGCTCCTGACCAACACGCCGATCACCAAGGCGGACATCCTGGTCGGATCGCAACGCACGCCGTCGTTCCGGATGGACGCGCATTCCAGCGCGTCGGCGGTGCGGCGCATGATCCGCATGCGCAACGTCGGCCCCCGGGATCGCGAGGTAGAGCCCGCCGAGGTCTGAGGAGCCGCCGCGCTCCGCCGGCGCCGGCGGCCGTCGGCGCCGCCTCAGGCGACCACCCGCTCCGGTTCCAGCCATTTGGCGAAATCCGCCTTCGCCCGGTCGGTGTAGCCCTTGTACCGATCGCGCCGTCCCTTGCGGCCGCCGCGGGCGTCGTCGAGCGCGGGGAAGAGGCCGAAGTTCACGTTCATCGGCTGGAAGGTCCGGGCGTCGGCGCCGCCGGTGATGTGGCGGACCAGAGCGCCGGTGGCGGTGGTGGGCGGTGGCGGGTCGAGCGGCCGGCCGAGACGCTCGGCGGCGGCGAGGCGGCCGGCGAGCAGGCCCGTCGCGGCGCTCTCGACGTAGCCCTCGACGCCGGTGATCTGGCCGGCGAAGCGCAGGCGCGGGTCGGCGCGCAGCCGCAGGTGGGCGTCGAGCAGCCGCGGGGAGTTGAGGAAGGTGTTGCGGTGGATGCCGCCGAGGCGGGCGAAGGCGGCGTTCTCCAGGCCCGGGATCATCCGGAAGACATCGGTCTGTGCGCCGTACTTCATCTTGGTCTGGAAGCCGACGATGTTGTAGAGCGTGCCCAGCGCGTTGTCGCGGCGGAGCTGGACGATGGCGTGGGGCTTTTTCGTCGGCGCGTGCGGGTTGGTGAGGCCGACGGGCTTGAGCGGGCCGTAGCGCAGGGTTTCCCGGCCGCGTTCGGCCATCACCTCGATCGGCAGGCAGCCCTCGAAGTAGGGGGCGTCCTCCCAGTGCTTGAACTCGGTCTTGTCGGCGGCGAGCAGCGCGTCGATGAACGCCTCGTACTGGTCGCGGTCCATCGGGCAGTTGAGGTAGGCGGTGCGTTCCGCCTCGGTCTCGCCCTTGTCGTAGCGGGACTGGAACCAGGCCTTGGAGAGATCGACGCTCTCGAAATGGACGATCGGGGCGATGGCGTCGAAGAAGGCGAGCGCGGCCTCGTCGGTTAGCGTGCGGATCGCTTCGGCCAGCGCGGGGGAGGTGAGCGGGCCGGTGGCGACGATCACCGAACTCCAGTCGGCGGGGGGCAGGCCCGCGACCTCGGCGCGGTCGATGGTGACGAGGGGGTGGGCCTCGAGGCGGGCGGTGATCTCGTCGGAGAACGGCACCCGGTCGATGGCGAGCGCGCTGCCGGCGGGGACGGCGTGGCGGTCGGCGGTGGCGATGACGAGGCCGTGGGCCTGCCGCATCTCCCAGTGCAGGAGGCCGACGGCGTTCTGTTCGTCGTCGTCGGAGCGGAAGGAGTTGGAGCAGACCAGTTCCGCGAGGCCGCCGGTCTGGTGGGCGAAGGTGCCGGTCCCGGGGCGCATCTCGTGCAGGATCACCGGGACGCCGAGGGAGGCGGCCTGCCAGGCGGCTTCGGAGCCGGCGAGACCGCCGCCTATGATGTGGATCGGGTCGGGCATGGGCCGGGATGTAGGTCAAAGCGGCGGCGATGGGAAGTCCCGTCCCCGCGATGGCGAACCGGTGGCGGCGGGCTATCATGGAGGGCGGCACCCGCCGGAATGGAGAAGAGGATATGACCGTGCTCGACGACCGAACCAAGCTCAAGCTCAGTTTCGATCCCGCCGCCCTTCGTGCCGACCTCTGGATCGGCGGGGCGTGGCGCGCGGGCGCGGGCGGCGGCCGCATCGACGTGGTCGACCCGTCGACCGGCGGGCCGATCACGAGCGTGGCGGACGCGAGCGTCGAGGATGCGATCGACGCGGTCGCGGCCGCGCACGGGGCGCTGCCGGGGTGGGCGGCGACGCCGCCGCGCCAGCGCTCGGAGGTGCTGCGCCGGTGCTTCGAGCTGATGATCGCGCGCAAGGACATGCTGGCGGAGCTGATCTCGCTGGAGAACGGCAAGGCGCTGGGGGATGCGGCGGGCGAGGTGGCCTACGCGGCCGAGTTCTTCCGCTGGTTCGCCGAGGAGGCGGTGCGGCTGAACGGTGAGCTCTACACCGCTCCGGCCGGCGACAAGCGGATCCTCGTGGTGCATCAGCCGATCGGGGTCGCGGTGATGGTGACGCCGTGGAACTTCCCGGCGGCGATGGCGACGCGCAAGATCGCGCCGGCGCTGGCGGCGGGGTGCACCTGCGTGCTGAAGCCCGCGACCGAGACGCCGCTGACCGCCTATGCGCTGGCGGAGATCTACGCCGAGGCGGGCGTGCCGGCGGGGGTGGTCAACGTCATCACCACCTCGCAGTCCGGCGCCACGGTCGGCGCGATGCTGCACGATCCGCGGGTGCGCAAGCTGTCGTTCACCGGCTCGACCGAGGTGGGGCGCAAGCTCCTGAAGGAGGCGGCGGACAACGTGGTCGACTGCTCGATGGAGCTGGGCGGCAACGCGCCGTTCGTGGTGTTCGACGACGCCGATCTCGACGCGGCGCTGGACGGGGCGATGGTGGCGAAGATGCGCAACGGCGGCGAGGCCTGCACCGCGGCCAACCGGTTCTACGTGCAGAACGGGATCCGGGCGAAGTTCACCGAGGGGCTGGCGGCGCGGATGTCGGCGATGACGGTGGGGGCGGGCTACGACGAGGCGACGACCTGCGGGCCGATGATCAACGCGGGCGCGGTGGAGAAGATCGCCGGTCTGGTCGATGACGCGGTCGGGCGGGGCGCGCGTGTGGTGACCGGCGGCGCGCGGATCGAGGGCGAGGGGTTCTACTATCCGCCGACGGTGCTCGACGACGTGCCAGCCGACGCGGAGATGGGGCGCGAGGAGATCTTCGGGCCGGTGGCGGCGATCACCGGGTTCGAGACCGAGGAGGAGGCGGTGGCGCTGGCCAACGACACCGAGTTCGGGTTGATCGCCTATGTCTACACCGGCGATCTGTCGCGCGGGCTGCGGGTGTCGGAGCGGATCGAGAGCGGGATGGTGGGGCTCAACCGGGGGCTGGTGTCCGATCCGGCGGCGCCGTTCGGGGGCGTGAAGCAGAGCGGGCTCGGGCGCGAGGGGGCGCACCACGGCATCCTGGAGTTCTGCGAGACGAAGTACATCGCCGCCGAATGGTGACGCGGGCGGCGGGGGCGCAGGGAACGCGCACCTTGCCCCGGCCGGTCGTTGCAGCACGCCCGCAGGTGCGGACAAGGCGGGGTGTCCGCACGGGATATTATGCCAACCCGTTGATCTGAAAGGATCCGCAGTGCCTGAATTAACCTCTTTTTTACTGATCGACGATGCGGCGCGGCCGGTGGCCGACGCGCGCGGGTGGCGGCATGTGGCCGGCATCCGGCAGATGCCGGCTTCCCGGGCGGGGGCGCGATCAACCTTGCAATGGGCGCTGGTCTCGCCCAAAAGGCGCTTGGGCGGAGGTTTCCCCGAAGGCTGACCGTCCGCGCACGCGCCGGTTCTCGGTGCTCGAATCCTACCCGGACGCCCTGGCTCCACGCCTCGCGCGCTCAAGGAGCGGCCGCATCGCGGCCCGGGTTCCCATGAGGAGCGATGTCATGTCCTATACCCCCGCCGCCGACCGCTACGAGACGATGGTCTATCGCCGCTGCGGCAACAGCGGGCTGAAACTGCCGGCGATCTCGCTCGGCCTCTGGCACAACTTCGGCGGCGATACGCCGCACGAGACCAAGCGGGCGATCTGCCGCACCGCGTTCGATCGAGGCATCACCCATTTCGATCTCGCCAACAACTACGGGCCGCCGTCGGGATCGGCGGAGACGGCGTTCGGGGAGATCCTGCGGACCGACTTCGCCGGGTTTCGCGACGAGCTGATCATCTCGACCAAGGCGGGCTACAACATGTGGGCCGGTCCGTATGGCGAGTGGGGGAGCCGGAAGTATCTGCTGTCGTCGCTGGACCAGAGCCTCGAGCGGATGGGGCTCGATTACGTCGACATCTTCTATTCGCACCGCTTCGATCCCGACACGCCGCTCGAGGAGACGATGGGGGCGCTCGACACCGCGGTGCGCTCGGGGCGCGCGCTCTATGCGGGGATCTCGTCCTACAACTCCGAGCGGACGCGGGAGGCGGTGGCGATCCTGGACGATCTCGGCACGCCCTGCCTGATCCATCAGCCGAGCTACAACATGATCAACCGCTGGGTGGAGCGGGACGGGCTGAAGGAGACGCTGAAGGAACTCGGCGTCGGCTCGATCGCCTTCACGCCGCTGGCGCAGGGGATGCTGACGGCGAAGTATCTCAAGGGAATTCCCGAGGGCAGCCGCGCCACCCAGGGCAAGAGCCTGCGCAAGGAGTTCCTGAACGAGCGCACCATCGAGCACATCCGCGCGCTCAACGCCATCGCCGAGCGCCGCGGCCAGACGCTGGCGCAGATGGCGCTGGCCTGGGTGCTGCGCGACGGCGGCATCACCACGGCGCTGATCGGCGCCTCGAAACCCTCCCAGGTCGAGGACTGCGTCGGCGCGGTCGGCAACCTCGACTTCACTCCCGAAGACCTCGCCGAGATCGATACCTACGCCAATGAGGAAGACATCAACCTCTGGGCGCGCTCCTCGGAGCACGCCTGAGCCCGCACGCCGGAGGCCGGCGATGACCGCCGGCGCCATCGACGAGCGCCCCCGCCGCGATCCGTTCGCCCACGTCACGGCGGCGGGATGGGGCCGGGGCGTCAACGCGCTGGTGCGCATCGCCCGCATGGCGCTGCGCCATCCGTGGCAGGCGGGTCTCGCGATCGGCGCGACGTTCGTCGCGGCGTCGTTGCAGCTGTGGATCCCGCGCCTGCTCGGCCGCGCCGTCGACCAGACCCAGGCGGCGGTCGGCGGCGGCGGCGCGGCGCAGGCGGCGCTGTGGACCACGGCGCTGACGCTGCTGGGGGTCAGCGTGCTGCGCGGGCTGTTCACCATGGTGCAGAACTACTTCGGGGAATCGGTCGGCCACCATGTCGGTTACGAGCTGCGGCTCGCGTTTTACGAGAAGGTCCAGCGGCTGAGCTTCGGCTTCCATGACCAGGTGCATACCGGCGATCTGATCACCATCGGCATGCTCGACCTCGAGGGCGTGCGGATGTTCTTCTCGACCGGCATCGTGCGGATGGTGCTCCTGACCATGCTGATCGGGATCGGCAGCTATCTGCTGATTTCCACCGACGTGACCCTGGGCCTGCTGTCGCTGAGCTTCGTGCCGTTCGTCGCCTGGCGCTCGTCGATGACCCATCTGCGGCTGCGGGCGACCTGGCTCCAGCTGCAGGAGCGGCTGTCGATCCTGACGCGGGTGATGGAGGAAAACCTCGGCGGCATCCGCGTGGTGCGCGCGTTCGCGTCGCAGGCGCACGAGCTCGGCAAGTTCGACCGCGCCTCGCGCTACGCGCTCGATCTCACCCACGCCCGCATCGGCATCCGCGTCATCAACACCTCGACCATGTCTCTGTCGTTCTTCGCCGCGATGGGGCTGGTGCTGTGGTTCGGCGGGACCAAGGTGCTGGCCGGCGAGATCACCGTCGGCACGCTGACCACGTTCCTGACCTTCATGACCATCCTGCAGATGCCGGTGCGCCAGCTCGGGATGATGGTGAACTCGTTCTCCCGCGCCTCGACCTGCGGCGGGCGGATCTTCGGGTTTCTCGACCTCGACGTGGAGATCGCCGACGCGCCGGGGGCAAAGCCGCTCGAGATCGGCGAGGGCACGCTGCGCTTCGAGCACGTCGGTTTCACCTATGCCGAGGCGGGCCGGCCGGTGCTGCGCGACGTCAGCTTCGAGGCGCGGCGCGGCGAGACCATCGGCATCGTCGGCCCGCCCGGCAGCGGCAAGTCGACCATCGCCCACCTGATCCCGCGGTTCTACGACGTCGCCTCGGGGCGGATCACCATCGACGGCCAGGACATCCGCGAGGTGACGCTCGACTCGCTGCGCCACGCCGTGGCGGTGGTGCAGCAGGATTCGTTCCTGTTCACCACGTCGCTCGAGAACAACATCGCCTACGCCGACCCCTGGGCCAGCGACCCGCAGATCGCCCGGTCCAGCGCCACGGCGCAGCTGCACAACTACATCCTCGGCCTGCCGCAGGGCTACAACACCGTGGTCGGCGAGCGCGGCGTGTCGCTGTCGGGCGGCCAGCGCCAGCGGCTGACCATCGCCCGCGCGCTGATGCTGAAGCCGGCGGTGATGGTGTTCGACGATTCCACCGCCGCCATCGACGCCGGCACCGAGAGCCGGATCCGCAAGGCGCTGCGCCGGCACGGGCAGGACCGGGTGACGATCATCATCGCCCACCGGCTCGGCTCGCTGATGCATTCCGACCGCATCCTGTTCCTCGAGGACGGCGCCGTGGTCGAGAGCGGCACCCACGACGAGCTGCTGGCGCTGGGCGGGCGGTATCGGGCGCTGCACGACCTGCAGCTGCGCGACCCCGAGACGCCGGAGACGGGCGGCGGGGCGAATGATCCGCGAGCAGACCGAGACCGGCGGGCGCGATCCGTCGTCCGAGCGGGGCGGGCGGCCGCCGCGCGCGGTGGTCGGGTCGACCCGGATCGAGGAGGAGATCTTCGGCCGCGCCTTCGACGGCCGGATCGTGCGGCGCATCTGGACCTTCGTGCGGCCCTACCGCCGGCGGATGCTGATCGCGGTCGCGGCGGTGCTGGTCTTCACCGCCTCGCAGCTGGTGATCCCGCTGATCATCCGCTACGCGATCGATCACGGCATGACCGACACCGGCGCCGACGCCAGCGTGCTCGGCGATCGCCTGCGCCGCGTTCGCGCTGGCGATCCTCGTCAACTTCGCCGCCAGCTACGTGCAGGAGACCGTGGTCGGCAACACCGCCGAGGACGTGCTGTTCGACATGCGCCGGGCGATGTTCGCGCATCTGCAGCGGGTCTCGCTGTCGTTCATGGACAAGACCGAGACCGGCCGGCTGATGTCCCGCCTGCAGGGCGACGTCAACTCGATGCAGGAGTTCCTCGAGACCTCGGTGCTGTCGGTGGGCGACATCGCGCTGCTGTTCGGCATCGTGTTCGTGATGCTGCTGCTCGACTGGCAGCTGGCCCTGCTGACGCTGTCGGTGATGCCGATCCTGTTCTTCGTGCGGCTGATCTGGCTGCCGCGGGCGCGGGCGGCGTTCATGGGCGCGCACGAGGCGGCCTCGGTGGCGAACGGCGCGCTGGCCGAGGGGATCAACGGCGTGCGCGCGGTTCAGGGCATGGACCGCCAGCGCGTCAACTTCACGCTCTACGACGACAAGGCGCGCGCCAACCTCGAGGCGCACCTGACCGCCGCGCGCCATGCGCAGGTGATGGTGCCGATCGTCGACACCCTGACCGGGATCGCCATGGCGGTGGTGATCGTGGTCGGCGGCCAGCGGGTGCTCGGCGGCGCGCTCGACGTCGGGGTGATGGTGGCGTTCCTGTTCTACATCCAGCGGTTCTTCGACCCGATCCGCTCGCTCACCATGCAGTATTCGGTGATGCAGCGGGCGATGGCCTCGGGCCACCGCATCACCGAGGTGCTCGACGTGGCGGTGGGCGTGGAGGATCGCCCCGGCGCGGTGGCGCTGGAGCTCCGACACCGACGGCTCGGTCGAGTTCCGCGGCGTGACCTTCGGCTACGACCCGGGCCATCCGGTGCTGAAGGACGTCACGTTCCGGGTCAATCCCGGCGAGACGGTGGCCCTCGTCGGCCCCACCGGGTCGGGCAAGTCGAGCTGCATGGCGCTGGTGCACCGCTTCTACGACGTGCAGGCGGGCGAGGTGCGCGTGGGCGGGCACGACGTGCGGGACCTGACCCAGGAGTCGCTCGGGCGCCAGATCGCCATGGTGCTGCAGGAGCCGTTCCTGTTCACCGGCTCGGTGTTCGACAACATCCGCTACCACAAGGCCGACGCGACCCGCGACGAGGTGATCGCCGCCGCCCGCGCGGTGGGCGCCCACGACTTCATCGAGCGTCTGCCGCAGGGCTACGAGACCGAGCTCGGCGAGCGCGGCGGCGGCCTGTCGCTCGGCCAGCGCCAGCTCGTGAGCTTCGCGCGGGCGCTGGTCGCGGATGCGCGCATCCTGGTGCTGGACGAGGCAACGGCCAGCGTCGACAGCTACACCGAGATGCTGATCCAGCAGGCGCTGGTGCGCCTGCTCGAGGGCCGCACCGGCCTGGTGATCGCCCATCGCCTGGCGACGATCCGCGGCGCCGACCGCATCATCGTGCTGCAGGACGGCGCGGTGGTCGAGACCGGCACCCATGCCGAACTGATCGCGCTGGGCGGGCTCTACGCGCGGCTCTACACCCTCAACTACGCCTCGTTCGACGACCTGCCGGAGGAGGGATGATCGCCGCGCAAGGCGGTTTCGCGGGCCGCTTCGGAGGAAGCTCGCGAGGCCTCCGACAATCCGCTGGACGCCCCAAACCGCCTTTGCTATAGGCTGCCCACTCCCGAGAGAGGGTCTCGTTCCGGCGTAGCTCAGTGGTAGAGCAGTTGACTGTTAATCAATTGGTCGTAGGTTCGAATCCTACCGCCGGAGCCAATAAATCAGCATCATAGTCCTGAAAGTTGCGCCGAGCTCACGCCCGGCTTTGCTTCTGGGTAACGATTGGGGTAACATCGGCCGAGCGCGACCGCCTGCGCTTCGCCTTGGCGAGCCGCTGGCATCCGAGGCCGCAGAAGCGCGCCCAGCACCGGCGCAAAGATGAAGGGCGCGCCGCATTCGAGGAGAACGGCGGTGGACCGGGAATAAGGATTGGGAGGAACAATCACGTGGATGAAGCGAAACCGACTAGGATCCCGGTCGACATTTCGACGCCGCCCGATGATCCGGTGCGTGCCAGAAATTTCGTCGAGATACACTCACTCTGGAAGGTGTTGAGAGACCGCCTGGATTTGGGCCGTAACATGAGCCGTGCGGGATTTGCGGAGTGGGATGCCAAGGTGATCCCACTCCTTGAGCCTCACGAAAGGGAAAGGCTCAAGAAGCCGCTCCGGCCGCACATCCCGCTCGACTCGGACACGGAACAACACGCCCGCGTCTTCCATCTGACGAAGATACTTTGGGCGAGACAAGGATTAGAAAAGCTCATGGACGATACCGGCGCGTGACAAGGGAGGTTGGAAAATTGCCGTCCCTTCGCGAACCGATGAGGCCGGACCAGAATCCCTCTGGCCCGGCCCGGCCGGCATCCACCGGCGCACTCGGCGCCACGCCCTTCCGTGGCTGCACCGTCTCCCGCGGCGGCAGGTAAACCCTCCCGGAGCGTGTCGCGGTTTTCCCACTCACGACTGACGGGGCCGGCTTCGGGGGAACACCATCTGGAAACCCCGGGCGCGCTGCCCTATTCCGTGACTTCCTTCCAATCGACGGCGGTGAAGGCCGCTTGCGTCTCCGTGGGCGAGAGGCCGGCTTCCTTGGCCAGCGCCAGCGCCTGGACGATCCCGGCCGCGGCCCGCGCCGAGCCGCCGGCGTCGAACGCCTGCAGCGGGGTCAGGACGTCGATCGCCACCGTCGCGCCGAGCTTCTGCGTCGCCTCCTCGGCGAGCAGCTCGGCGATCGGCTGCAGCGCCCAGGTGGCCAGATGGCGCTGGCACTCCCGGACCATCGGCCCCGTCGTCGCCGCCGACAGCAGCCCGGGCAGGACGCCGAAGGCGAGCGCGATCGAGCCGCGGGCCGCCTCGAGGTTTTCCGTCGCCTTGGAGCGGCCGAGGTCCGGCGTCAGGTCCGCCGGCCGCCAGTCGGACGCCGGCCCCGGCCCGCCCGCCGCGGTCACCGTCACGCTCTCCCGCAGGAGCACCCGCCCGCGACGGCCGCGGAACTCGCGCCCGAGCTGCTCGTTGTCGACCTCCGGATTTTCCGGCATCGGCACCACCTGAGAGCCGAGGGGCGCCATCGCGTAAATCTCGGTGAGCGCGGTCTCGAGTTCCTGCAGGAGCCCGGCCGTCAACGCGGACCGCCGGAGCGGCGCGGAGCCGGCCCAGGGCGCCACCGGGTCCGTGCCGATGCGGAGGTGGAGCACCTCGGCCGCAAGCGCCGTCTCCGAGCGCCCTCCGCCCGCCTCCGACACGCTCACGCGGTAGGCCCGCGGTCGGCCGTGTCTGGTCGAGAGATCCCAGTCCGCCGCCGGCACAAGGCCCTCCTCGCGGATCAGGAACAGTGCCTCGCCCCGCAGCGCGACGGAGCGCGCCAGCATCGCCATCGTCCGCCGGTCGAGCAGATCGGTGCCCTCGACCTTGGCGATCGCGAATGCCGCCTCCCAGAGCGACACGCAGGCCTGCACCGTCGCCGTGAGCTCGCCGAGTCCGCTCCTGCCGGCGATGTAGCTCTGCCGCGCCGCCATGATCTCGGTCGTGAAGCCGCTGCCCGAGGAGCGCCGCTCCGGCGCCTCGACACGGCCGAAGATGCGTTGCCAGAGGCTCATGGTGCCCTCCTGTAGGGTCGGAGCAGATCGGCCGCGCCGGAATACTGGATCGCCCGCGCCAGCCAGGTCGGCGCGCGGTCGTAGCTCTCGCGAAGCTCGCCGCCGAGCTCGACGGTCCGCGAGCTCGAGCCGGCGAGGCCGCGTTTTTCGACCGAGTATTCAGCGAGCCGCGCATAGGCCTCGAGCACGTCCTCGGGCGGGTCTTCGTCAGCGCCGAGCGTCCCGGTGAAGCGGTAGTGCGAGGCATCGCCGATCTGGACGCCGCCGAGCGGGCTCGTGGGCAGCGTGACGGCGGCCCAGGTGTCGCCGTCCCACACCTCGGTCGTTTCGATCACGAACGGCGTCAACGGCGCGCGCCAGGCGCCGCAGCCACCTTCCACGATGAAGGTGCACGGCCGCTCTCCCCAACGCCAGGCAATCCACACTTCGAGCCGCCGCCAGACGATCGCGGGTGAGAGGCGCGCGGCCCTTGTCGAGGGCCCTTGGGGCGCGTCCTGCCAATCGTTGGGCCGGCCCTCATCGATTTTTAGGGTCGTCATGGCCGCCACCTCCGAAGATGCGACATCGGCGCCGGCGGCCGGATCAGGCCGGAGCGCGCCTCGACCTCGGTGTCCTTGTAGGCCGGGAGCACCACGAGGCTGAGCTCGAACAACAGCGCCTGGCCGATGCTGCGGATGATCGCACCGAACATGCCTTGCGCCGGCTTCACGTCCTCCTCCTCGAGCGTTTCCGCCTCCGCCCGCGGCACGGCGCGCTCCGGCGGCAGCCGGAAGCCCGGGGATATGCCGCCGATGAGCCCGGCCGCGAAGGCGGCCCAGAAATTCGCGAAGTAAGGCGCGCCTTCCAGCTCCGCCGAAATGTCGGCCTCGAAGGTCAGGGCGTCGTCGGCGTCGCGGAGCCGCAGACCACCGTCGAGCTTCCGCGCGAGCGGCTGGCCGTAGTCGTGTCCGACGAGAAGATGGATCTCCGCGTCCGGCTGTTTCACGCGATACTCGAAGGCCCGCGCCTTGAAGCGTTCTTTGCGCGGGCGCCCGGTGCGGCCGCCGTCCGACAGGACAGCGGTAGCGCCGTAGGGGAAGCGGCCGCGTAGCCGCTTCCCTTTGCCGGCGGCGCGGAGCTCGAGCTCGCCGAGCGCCGCGCCGAGCTGCAGCTCCTCCGTCATCAGGCGAGCTCGAGCCCGGTCAGCAGTTCGAGCTGCGCCGGCCGCGCCACCGTCACGTCGACCGTAGCGAGCGCGGTGATGCCGCAGGCCGCCCGACTGCGCATCCGAGAACGGATCGCGGATCAGGTCGACCGCGCCCCAGGTGCCGACGAAGATCGGCGCCACGCCGCCGGCCTCCGTGGTCAGGAGCGCCTGCGTCTCCGAGCGGGTCGCCGGTCGGGGCCGCGAGCGCGTTGGTGCGTCATGGCGATGTTGCCGGCCGGGATGTTGCCGATCAGCCGGTCCCACTCGGAGACCGCCGGTGCCGGTGATCAGCGTGGCGTCGAGCAGCGACCACAGCTCCGGCCGGATGAGCGCCTCGCACCGCGCCCGGCGAGCCGGCCGCGTTCGCAGCCATGAACCGCACCACCGCCGCCCGCACCGCCGACCAGCACGCCAGGCGCTCAGCATCGGTCGCGGTGATGCCGTAGGTCGACTGCCCGGTGATGACGCCGAGCGGCTGCCCGTTGGCGCCCGTGCCCAGGAAGACCGCCTTGTCGATCGCCTCGCCGATCGCGCCGTTCATGTCGCGCCGCACCGCCGTCTTCGAGCGCCGCGCCGGACTGCTTCAGCGCCTTGCGGCGTGATCTTCATCTGGATGCCCGAGATTCTGTTCGGGCTTCAGGGCGCTTGTCCGTGGTGGCGAAGGCGGTCGGCCCGGCGACTTTGGCGGTCTCGCCATCGGCCCATCCCGCCGAGACGCTCGACGTGACCACCGGCCACTCGATCGCGCCGGAGTCGATCGCAGATCATCTGCGCGCCCATGCGCGGCCGCCACGCTGTCCGGGAACAGCCGGTCGATGATCGGCCGCGTCTGGATCGGATCGGGCGTGCCGCTGGCGATGGTCTCGCCGGCGCGCCGCTCCAGCGCCAGCCACGGCACCGGCATGCCCGATAGCCGCCGGCGAGCGCATCTCCTGCACCACCTCGGCCGTGGGCCGTCGAGCTGCCGGCCCTCGTCGAGCTCAGCGCCACCTGCCGCAGCTCGAAGCTGGCGACGAGATCGGCCCAGTCCTTTCCGCGCGGGTCTCGAGCTCGCCGCTTCCTCGCGGCGTCCTCATCTTCGGTCGATCAGCGCGGCGCGGTACCGGGTTTCGTTCCGCTGATACTCGGTTTCGAGGGTGTCCATGCTGCGGGTTTCGTCCTCGGTCGGCTCGGGCTTGCCGACCAGTCCGGCGAGGGTCTGGCGGATTTCCGACTGGCGCCGGCTGATCTTCACGGTTTCAAGCATTTGAGATTTCCTTTCGCTGCTCGTGGTGCCGTTCCTTCAAGGGCGCGGACGGCAGCGCGCCAGGCGATCCGGCCAGGGATGAGGGGCGCACCCCCGAGCTCGACGCGGGTAATATCGGTGTGGTGGCTCGGGCAGAGCGTCCGCAGGTTCGAGAGCTCGAAACCGAGCTCCGGATGCGTCCGCACCGGCTTAACGTGGTGCGCCCTCGAGGCGGCCGCGGGCGCCGCACTTGCAGCACCGGAAGCGGTCGCGCCGGGATGCCCGTGCGGGACGGAGGGACCCGGCCACCGCGGCGAGCGGCAGACCGCCCTCGGGGGGCGGCGCCCGAATCCTCATGCCCATTGCGGAGGCCTCACCGATGCGCGCGCCGCGCGCCGCGATCCCGCGCGCCCTCCGCGACGGCCAGGACGGACGGCCGGGCTGCGTCGATCCGGCCAAGGCTGCGGGCCCTTGGTGAGCTTGAGGTTCTCCCGCCGGATCGCGGAGGCAGATCGCGTCCGCGAACGCAGAGCGGAGCAACAGCGACAGCAGGACCCGCACCTGGCCGTCGAAGCGCGCCGCGCGACGGAATCGATCGACATCTTCGGAGCCGTCGCGAAAGCCCATGCCGCGCCAGATCACCGGCGCCTTAAGTCCGGCCTTGTCCATCGCCTCGCCCAGTTCGGCCTGCTTGAACCGGTCCGCCGTGACGGCGGCGAT
>CAVZCB010000028.1:0-91984 GCA_963773555.1 uncultured Alphaproteobacteria bacterium | reverse complement strand
TCAGCAAAATCCCGTGCTTCGTGCAGATCTCGCGCAGCCGCTGCAGATACCCCTTCGGCGGGATCAGCACGCCGGTCGAGCCTGCCACCGGCTCGACGATCACCGCCGCGATGGTGCTCGCGTCGTGCAGCGTGACGATCCGCTCCAGCTCGTCCGCGATCTCCGCGCCGTGCGCCGGCTGGCCCTTCGAGAACGCGTTGCGCTTCGCATCATGGGTGTGCGGCATGTGGTCGACGCCGGTCAGCAGCGTCCCGAAGAACTTGCGATTGCTCACGATCCCGCCAACCGAGATCCCGCCGAAGTTCACCCCGTGATAGCCGCGCTCGCGTCCGATCAGCCGGGTCCGCGACCCCTGCCCGATCGCCCGCTGATAGGCGATGGCGATCTTCAGCGCCGTTTCGACGCTCTCGCTGCCGGAGTTGGTGAAGAACGCGTGCTCCATCCCCTCGGGCGCCATCCCGACCAGCCGGTTGGCCAGTTCGAACGCCTTGGGGTGCCCCATCTGGAACGCCGGGGCGTAGTCCATCTCGCCCGCCTGCGCCCGGATCGCCTCGGTGATCCTCGGCCGGCAGTGCCCGGCGTTGCAGCACCAGAGGCCGGACGTCCCGTCCAGGACCTTGCGCCCGTCGCTGGTGGTGTAGTGCATGTCCGACGCGGCCACCAGCATCCGCGGCGCCTGCTTGAACTGCCGGTTGGCGGTGAACGGCATCCAGAACGCGCGCAGATCGTTCGGGGCTCGGTTGGCTCGGTCGGACATCTCTGTTTCCCTGATCGCGCGCGGGCTCCGGGGAATCTGCTCGACCCGGAGCCGCTACTCGTGTTCTTATCGACCGACAGGTCAATTTCCGGACGCTACCACCACGCCGGGGTGCGTCAAGCTGGTTTCCGGGTTCCGCCCCATGGCCCCACGATGACCCGCGCCGCCGCGCGCCGAAATCCGACCCGCATCCAGCGCGAGAAGACCGATGCAATTCTCGGGGCCGCGCTCGACGTCTTCGCGACCTACGGCTTTCACGGCGCCACCCTCGATCAGATCGCGGAGACCGCCGGCATCTCCAAGCCCAACCTGCTCTACTACTTCGCCTCCAAGGAGGCGGTCCACCGGACGCTGCTCGAACGCCAGCTCGACACCTGGTTCGCGCCGCTGCGCCGCCTCGATCCCGACGGCGACCCGGTGGCCGAGATCGCCGGCTATATCCGCCGCAAGCTCGAGATGGCCCGCGACCACCCCCACGAGAGCCGCCTGTTCGCCGGCGAGATCCTGCAGGGCGCGCCGCACATCGCCGACGTGCTCGAAGGCCCTCTCAGGACACTGGTCGACGCCAAGGCCGAGGTGATCCGCGCCTGGGCCGCGGCGGGCCGCATCGCCCCGGTCGACGCCCGCCACCTCATCGTCTCGATCTGGGCCGTCACCCAGCACTACGCCGACTTCGACGCCCAGCTCCACGCCGTGCTCGGTCCCGACCGGCCGGTCCGGTTCAGCGACGCCGAGCGCTTCCTCACCGGGCTCTATGCTCGCGCGCTCGCCCCCGACCCGGACACTTCGACATAGCTGGTAAACGGCCAGACGCCGACGGGCATCCGCATTGCAGCAATCGTTTCATGGGTTTGTTCGGGAAAGCTGTCATGGGGCGGTCGCGGTGCATTCACGGGTTTCCACTTCGGAAACCCCTTGCCGCCTGCTGTGCATGTTAGATTTCGCGTCGCCATAATGGCAGGAGAGGGGAAACCAAAATGAGCATTCTTGGAGCGATCTTCGGACCGTCCAGACCACCGCAGCCGCCGCCGGCGCCGCCGGCGCCACCGCCCGTCACGAGCGATCCGACACCGGAGATGCCGGGTGGCGGTGCTGTGGCCGAGCCGGCAGCATCGGACCCGACACCCGCCGCATCGACCCCGGCGGCGCCCGGTTCGGAGCCGACCGGTCTGCCACAGACCTCCGCCAGCCAGTCCCCGTCCGGCGCCGCGCCGACCCCGGTCGACGCGTCCGCCGTGAAGGTCGGGTTCGGAGCCGCCGACGCCGCTGCCCTCGACGAGGACGCCGCGCGCACACACGCCCTGAAGATGCAGCGCCTCTGGCGGATATCGGACATCGCGACATCGCTTGGCGCCGCCCGCCAGTCGGACGAACCGGTCGGACCACCGCCGGCGCACGTCTCGCTCCCCCACCCCGGCGACCTCGCCAAGGCCGCGCGGGCGCTGCAAGGGCTCCCGCCTTCGGACAGCCCGGACCTCGCTCACCGCATATGACAACGGGTTGCGCCGCTCGCCGGAGCGGCGCAACCCGGGCATTGCCGTTGGTCTCCCGAATGCGGCCCTTCGTCTTAACCCTCCTGCACGACGGGGCATCGCCCGACCCGCCCTTGCGGTATGCTGACAGGACCTGGGGCGGTTCTGTGGGGAGTGGGGGATGACCGTCAGCGCCGGTCGCACGACGAGCAAGCCGAGGCGGCGCACGCCGGCCGACGCCGCCCCGTCACAAAAACCCGGATCCTGCGCGGGCGCCGACCGCCGGACGACCGGTCCCGACGAGTTTCCCGGCGAACGGACCCCCCTGGCCTCGCCGGCCCGCGCCGCCGCCGCCGCCCGCGCCTTCTCGGCCGGGAACGGCTTCCTCCCCGGCCTCATCGTCGACCGGACCGCCTGACCGGTTGCCGTCCGGGCGCCGCGAACCGATCAGCCAAAGGTATGAAGCGCCCCCGGACCGCGCCACCCGGCCCGCGATCAGTCCGCCGGAACCTCGGCCGCGTCGTAGTCGATGTGAAGGTGGTTCCCGTCCGGATCCCAGACGTTGACCTGCACGATCGGAAATCCCGGCACCCGCCCGACCTCGAACCGCTCGCCGAGCTGCCCGAGACG
This sequence comes from uncultured Alphaproteobacteria bacterium, assembly GCA_963773555.1. GTDB lineage: Bacteria > Pseudomonadota > Alphaproteobacteria > Rhodobacterales > Rhodobacteraceae > Amaricoccus. The sequence continues at coordinate 89,125 of CAVZCB010000028.1, read as the reverse complement.
CGCGACGAACCCCGCGTATCCCGTCGCCCGGAAGGCGCCATGCTCGATCTTCAGATCGCTCGCATCCGCTCCGGGCTCCTCGCGCACGCCGACGAGATGCACCAGCGGCTGGCCCTTCGCATAGAGCCACGCCCCGGGAAACCCGAAGTCCGGCCGGTCGCCCGGATGCATCTCCAGCACCCGCCCGTACCAGTCGATCATCGCCTCGAGCCGCGCCGTCCTGACGTTGATATGATCGAGCCTTTCGATCATCCCCCTGCCTCCCCTTTCACGCCGCCGCGCGCCCCGCGACTCAGGGCGGCGGGGAGCGGAACGAGATCATCCCCGAGACCAGCCCGCGATACCAGCCCCATTGCCAGCGCATCCTGGCCCGCTCGACCGGATCGCTCCAGCCCCGCGCCAGCAGGTAGCGACAGCTCTGCCGGGCGACCGCGCGCGACTCCTTCGAGAACGACCGCCAGCGCTTGCGCAGCGGCCGCGCCACCTCGGGAAGCCGGTGCGACAGCTTCACCTGATCGCGGGCATAGACCCGCGCCTGCCGCCCGATCGACGACAGGTTGTCGCGAAACCGGTAGTGCACCACCGCCCCCGGCACCGCCCGGATCGCGTAGCCCTTCAACTGGGCCCGCAGCGAGAAATCCACGTCGTCGCCCACCGCATAGTCCGCGTCGAAACCGCCGATGTCGTCGAACAGCCGGCGGCTGAACCCCATGCAATGCCCGCTCACGTAGGGCCGGTTCTGATAGTGGAATTGATAGGCCTCCTGGATCCTGTCGCGGCCTGCAGCGTTCGGCATCCGCGACTCCAGAACCCACGGCGCGTTCAGCTGGCGAAACTCGGTCGCCGCCGCGACCAGATCGCTGTCGTCGAGCGCCGTCCCCATCGCCGCCAGCCACCCCGGCGCCATCACGTCGTCCGCGTCCGCCAGCACGATCGCCCGGCCCCGCGCCGCCGGCACCGCGAGGTTCAGTGCCCGCGCCTTGCCCGCGACCATCGAGGCATCGACCACGCGCATCGCGATCTCCGGGTGCCGTTCGGCGAAGCCCCGGAACACCGCCACCGATCCATCGGTCGAGCCGTTGTCGGCGAAGACCATCTCCCAAGGCCGGTCCCAGTCCTGCGAGACGATCGACTCCAGCGTCTCCACAAGCGTTGCTTCGCCATTCCGGCACGCCATGACGACACTTACGTCCATACCAACAACTCGCTTCCGGCTACCGGACGACCCGGAACGTTCGATCCTGGGGTATTCTGCCCCTATTCGGCCGCCCGCGCCATCGGGTTATTCGGATGGGTCGTCCAGTTCGCGTATTCGCGCTCCACGACCTTTCCGGTGCGCGGGTCCACCTCGCCCGGACCCATCGCCACCATGGTGATGCAATCCTCCACCGGACACACGTTGACGCAGAGGTTGCAGGCGACGCACTCGTCGTCCTTCACCTCGAACACCCGCCCTTCGAGCATGGCGATCGCCTGGTGGCTGGTGTCCTCGCACGCCGCGAAGCAGCGCCCGCACTTGATGCAGAGATCCTGGTCGATTCGCGCCTTGGCCACGTAGTTCAGGTTCAGGTACTGCCAGTCGGTCACGTTCCCGACCGCCCGCCCCCGGAACGCCGCCAGATCGCCGTGCCCCTTCTCGTCCATCCAGGACGACAGCCCCGAGATCATCTCCTGCACGATCCGGAACCCGTAGGTCATCGCCGCCGTGCAGACCTGCACCGGCCCCGATCCCAGCGCCATGAACTCCGCCGCGTCGCGCCAGGTGGTGATCCCGCCGATGCCGCTGATCGGCATCCCCACCGTCTGCACGTCGCGGCCGATCTCCGCCACCATGTTCAGCGCGATCGGCTTCACCGCCGGGCCGCAGTATCCGCCGTGGCTGCCCTTGCCGTCGATCGACGGCTCCGGGCTGAAGGTGTCGAGATCGACCGAGGTGATCGAGCTGATCGTGTTGATCAGGCTGACCGCGTCCGCCCCGCCGGCCTTCGCCGCCCGCGCCGGGGCCCTGATGTCGGTGATGTTGGGGGTCAGCTTCACGATCACCGGCATCCGGGTGTGCGCCTTGCACCAGCGCGCCACCATCTCGATGTATTCCGGCACCTGCCCCACCGCGGACCCCATGCCCCGCTCGCTCATCCCGTGCGGGCAGCCGAAGTTCAGCTCCACCCCGTCGGCGCCGGTCTCCTCGACCAGCGGCAGGATGGTGCGCCAGCTCTCCTCGTCGCACGGCACCATCAGGCTCACCACCACCGCACGGTCCGGCCAGTCGCGCTTCACCGCCTTGATCTCGCGCAGGTTCGTCTCCAGCGGCCGGTCGGTGATCAGCTCGATGTTGTTGATCCCCAGCACCCGCCGGTCGGCCCCGTAGATCACCCCGTAGCGCGGCCCGTTGACGTTGACGATGTGCGGGTCGAGCCCCAGCGTCTTCCACACCACCCCGCCCCAGCCCGCCTCGAACGCCCGCCGGACGTTGTATTCCTTGTCGGTCGGCGGCGCGGAGGCCAGCCAGAACGGGTTGGGCGAGCGGATCCCCACGAAGTCGCTGCGCAGATCGGCCATCGCCCTCTCCTAACCCTTGCGGAAGATCATCTCGACCGGCTGGATGTCGCCCGCCGCGACCGCCGCCGCCATGTTGGCGATCTTGGCCGCCGCCGCATCTCCCATCACGATCGGCAACCCGACGACCGGCGCCTTGTTTTCCGCCATCGCCGCCTTCATCCGCGCGAAGAAGTCGACGGCGATGTCGCCGCGGTCGCGCCGCGCCACGAGATCGAACCCCGCCGCCTCCGCCGCCGCGAGATAGACCTCGGGCGCCTCCAGGAACGAACCCGCCGGATCGCCGGCCCACGGCAGCGGGAACGCCGGATGCTCACCGAAGAGCATCACGTCGTAGACCGCGAAGGTGCCGCCCGGCCCCAGCACCCGCGCGACCTCCGAGAACAGCAGCCGCTTGTCCGGCAGGTTCATCCCCACGTGGATCAGCGTCGCGAGATCGAACCGGCCCGCCTCGAACGGCAGGTCCAGCGCGCTGCCGAGCACGAACTCGACCTCGTCCCCCAAGAGCGCCGTCAGCTTCCGCGCGGTGTCGACGAAATCCGGGGTCAGGTCGACGCCGGTCACCTGCGCGCCGTAGCGCCGGGCGATGGTCCGCGCAGGCCCGCCGATGCCGGAGCCGATATCGAGCACCCTGGTCTCGCGCCCGATGGCGAGCTGGTCGAGCAGCGCGGCGGTGGCCTCGGCATCGCCGATATGGAACTCGTCGACCGGCCTCAGATGCGCGGCCGTCACCGCCTCGGCCGGAATTCCGGCGGCCGCCAGCCGCTGCATGATCCGATCGTGCATTCCGGCGCCGGCATAGTGCGCCGCCACCGTCTCCTCGACCTCGCTCATCGTCCCGCCTCCGCCACGCCCGATGGCGAGGCTAGCACGTCCGCCGCAGGGAGTCTCACGACGGGCCGCTCAGGGATGCATGGATGTCCATCGCCGCATCCCGACCCTCGGCCACCGCCGTCACCGTCAGATCGTCGCCGCCGCTGGCGCAGTCGCCCCCGGCCCAGACCCCTTCGAGGCTGGTGCGGCCGGCGCCGCTCACCGCGATCTTGCCCCCCTCGGTCTTCAGCCCCTCCGGCACCGCCCCGAGGCTCTGCCCGATCGCCACCAGCACCTCGTCCGCGGCCAGCGCGAACCCGTCGCCGGTCTCGCGCAGGCCATCCTCGCCCTCCGCGGTATAGAGGAACTCCACCGCGCGCACCCCGCCCTTCCCCTCGAGCCCGACGGGCACCGCGCCCGCGACGATCCGCACGCCCGCGCTCGTCGCCAGGTCCTGCTCGTAGCCGCTCGCCCCCATCCGCGCGCGCTCGCGCCGGTAGACGATCGTCACCTCCTCGGCCCCGAGCTTCTTCGCCTGCACGCCGGCGTCGATCGCCGTCATGCCGCCGCCGACCACCACCACTCGGCGCCCGATCGGCAGGGCGCCGGGATCTGCGGCCTGCCGCAACTCCGCGATGAATTCCACCGCCGGCCGCACCCCGTCCCCCTCCGCGCCCTTCGCCTCGAGCGCCCGCACGCCGCTAAGCCCGATGCCGAGAAACACCGCGTCGAACGTCTCCACCAGATCCGCGAGCGTCACGTCGCGCCCGAGCCGCCGTCCGTAGACGACCTCGATCCCGCCGATCCCGAGCAGCCAGGCCAGCTCCGCCTGCGCAAACCCTTCGACCGTCTTGTAAGCCGCAATCCCGAACTCGTTGAGACCGCCGCCTTTTTGAAGCGCGTCCATCATCACGACGTCGTGCCCCAGCATCGCCAGACGATGCGCGCAGGCGAGCCCCGCCGGCCCCGCGCCCACCACCGCCACGCGCTTGCCGGTCGCTTCGGCCCGCGCGAACGGCTGGCCGCCGCCGGCCATCAGCGCGTCGGTGGCGAACCGCTGCAACCGCCCGATCTCGACCGGCTTGCCCTCGGCCATCTCGCGCACGCAGGCCTCCTCGCAGAGCGTCTCGGTCGGACAGACCCGCGCGCACATGCCGCCGAGGATGTTCTGGCTCAGGATGGTCCGGGCCGCCGCGTGCGGCACGCCGCCGGCGATCTCGCGGATGAACATCGGAATGTCGATCGACGTCGGACAGGCGGCGATGCACGGCGCGTCGTGACAGAAATAGCACCGGTCCGCCGCCACCTGCGCCTCATGGGCGCTCAGCGCCGGGGCGATGTCCGCGAAGTTGGCCGCGAGCGTTTCCGCGTCGAGCCGCCCGGCGGCGATCCCCGGCGTCTGCGGACTGGATCCCATGGACCTCTCCCTGCCTCTGGTCGGACCCGAGGCTGGCATAGGGTCGATTTTTTATCAAACGGTAAAACTTGGCCGCGGCCCCCCGTGCCTTGGCGACGAACGGCAGGATCCCGCAGCCCGCCACCGCCTCACGAGGTCGCTACTTGAACGAACGCCCGATCCGCCCTCTGATGCCGCCCGGGCGCAAAGCCCGTCGCCGTCCGGCGATCCTTAACGATGAGGACTTTCGCATGCGCCGTTCCGCCTTCAGCTTCGTCGTCGCCCTCGCGTTCAGCCTTGCGCCGGTCGCCGCCTTCCCCCACTCGGTCCATACCCTCCAGCCGCACCAGTCCGGCAGCGCCGCGACCGCGATGGGCGTGGCCTCGCTTCTCGCCGCCGGCACCTGGATCCTGATGCGCGACCACTGAAAGCCTCCGACCCCGAACCCCGACCTCACGAGGAGCTCCCGGAATGCCCGCCGATCCCCATCACGGTTCGTGCCAATGCGGCGCGGTCGCCTTCGAGGCGACCGTCGACATCTCCGAGCCGATCACCTGCAACTGCTCGCGCTGCCAGCGCCTCGGCTCGCGCCTCGCCTTCACCTCGCCCGACAACTTCACGCTGCTGAAGGGCGACGACGATCTGACCGAATACACCTTCAACACCCACGCCATCCGTCACCAGTTCTGCCGGATCTGCGGCATCGAGAGCTTCGCCCGCGGCCGCACGCGCGACGGACAGGAGATGATCGCGATCAACGTGAACTGTCTCGAAGGCATCGACCCGACCGCCCTCCCGACCCGCCACGTCGACGGCCGCAGCAGGTAACCGGCACGCGAACAACCCGACCCACTTCACCGCATTACCTGATCATAATTCCCGCGACGGCGCCGACGCGCGAAGGCCCGCCGCGCCGCTGCCGAAGCGCCGCGCCCACCTTTACCGAATCTCGGCTCTTGGAACTCAACCGTCGCGGGCCATTTGGCATCCCCCCGCGCATCGGCTAGAAACCTGGTTCGGGCCCAGCGGATGGCGCCCCGCGCCCGGAGTACGCCATGTCGATCGCCGTCCTGGTCCTCGCGCTCGTCGCCTACGGCTACGCGATGCTGAGCTACCCCGAGTTCCGCCGCCCGGGCCTGATCGGCGGCGCGCTGGTGGTGGCGGCGCTCGCGGCCTATTTCATGCTCGCGGGCCCCGAATCCGATCGCGCCGCCGTCCGGATCGAGCCGGACGAGATCGCCCTCAGCGACCTCGCGCTGACAAACAACCTCCGCGGCGCGACCCTGACCGGCCGGGTCCAGAACACCTCCGAGCGGTTCCGCCTGCGCGACCTCACCCTCACCCTGCGGCTGCGCGACTGCGCCGCCCCCGACACCCCGCCGACCGACTGCCCGGTGATCGGCGAATCCCGCGCCATCGCCCGCCCCGACGTGCCGCCGGGCCAGATCCGCGCGCTGTCGGCGCACTTCGTCTTCAGCGACCTGCCGCCGGTCGCCGGCACGCTGCGCTGGGACTGGACCATCGTCGACACCCGCGCGACGCTCGACTGACCTCATAAGGGCACCGGCTGAACCGCTCGCCGGGAAACCGTCGCTTTTCGGACCGGCGGGAGCGACGCATTTCGTCGCGCCGGTTCGTCGGCTGTAGCGCGCGAGCGCGGAGGCCGAGGGGGGTGCGGCCTGGACCGAAGGGTTGCAATCCGTGCGCGCCTGCCTGGGCGGGTGCGTCGGAGACGCGCCTGCTGTCACGCCGAAGGCGTGCCTCTGGCACGACGGCAGGCAGGCGCGCGCGGATTTGTCGACGGACAAATCCGCGAAGTGACTGCTTTCGCGCGGCGCCCCGACGCCCAGCGAGGCGATCAAACGGAGATGGTAAAAGGGCGAACCCCGGCTCAGATGTCGAACGGCCGCTGTGCGTCGAAGGCGGGACTGGCGTGGCCGGTCTGGTACTGGTTCGGCGTCTGGTCCGGTGGCATCCGGGCGAGGATCGCGCGGTAGAACGCGTCGTAGTCGCCCTGGAAGGCCCCCTCCCCCCAGGCTTCCAGCAACCGCCCGGTGAACAGTCCGTTGGTCATTCCGTCCATCGCCACCTGGTTGTCCTGGCAGGCCGAGATCAGCCGCACGCTCGCCGCGACCGGCAGCGCCATCTCCCGCGTCACCGGCCCCGCCCACGACGCCGCCACCTTCCGGGAGATGTCCATGTAGAAGTCGCGGTGCCGCCGGGCGACGCGCGCGGCCACCGACAGCGGCATCAGCCGCGGACGCACGCCTGTCTCGGTCTCCGTCACGGCCGCCGCGGCAATCGCCGTCGCGCGGATGTTGGTGCCGGAATGACAGCAGTCGGAGATCACCAGCACCCGGCTGTCGGCGGGAAAGGCGGCCCAGAGCGCGTAGAGCTCGTCGTCGACGAGCTGGCCGTCGAACAGGCACAGCGTCTCGTCCTCGAAGTCGTCCTTGCGTTCCAGCGCCTCGTCGCCGCTGTAGTCGGGCACCTGGCCGCCGTGACCGGAATAGCTCATCAGGAAGATGTCGCCGGCCTTCATTCCCTTGGCCGCCGCCTTGATCGCGCCGATCACCGCCTTGCGCGTGGCGTCCTTGGTCAGCAGCACCTTCGCGTCGTAGCCGACCGCCTTCGCCAGCGCCGCCATGTCGCCGGCGTCGAACTCGCAGGCGGCGAGCGGACCGTCCCAGCCTTCGTAGGCCGCCGGGTCGACGGCGTTGAGACCGACGTGCAGCGAGACCCCGCTGGCCACCGCCGCCTCGGGTTTGGTCGGAAGGCACGCCCGCCGATGCGCCCGGAGCCGCGCGGCGGCGCTCGGGGCCCCCTGGCTCTTCGGCGCGGCACGTCCGGTCAGGCGCTTCACCCGGGCGTCGAACAGCTTCGCGACATCGGCGAAGCCCTCGTTGGTCGGGTGCAGCTCGTCATACCAGCGCCCGGCCCCGACCACGCCCCGGCAATCGATGTAGTCGAGCCGCGGCGACTGGCGCGAGAGGGTCAGCAGCCGGGTGTTCAGCCGGTCGACCATCTCCGCCGCGATCGCCTTCTGGAGCCCCGCGTCCCTGATGCCGCGGGTCGCCATCGGCTTGCCGAGCCACCGGCCGTCGTTGGGGATCGCGTAGTCGTAGCCGTGGCAGATCACGGTCGCCTGCGGAAACGCCCGCCCGACGTTGCGGACGATCTTCTCGATGTTGGCGATCGCCGCGTCGAGCACGCCTCCGAACGACGGGAGCAGGTACTGCGCCGGCGCCAGGGTCTTGTCGAACGCCCGGAGATGCTCGGCGAGGTTGCCGCCCGCCACCATGTCGTTGCCGCCGCCCGAGAGCAGCAGGATGCGTCCGCCGGTGCGCTCCAGGGCGTCGAGGTACTCCGCGCGGCGCACCATGTTGTCGAGCGTGTCGCCCGCCTCGGACCGGCAGTAGATCGCATAACGCTCGAAGACCCAGTCGATGACGTCCTTCAGGATGAACGGATACTCGAACCAGCTGTCGCCCTCGGCGGCGACCAGCGGGCCGGTATAGCTGCCGCTCGACACGATCTGCTGGAACCGCGCCTCGCGCCGGAGCCGGCAGATGAAGTTGGCGCTGTTGAGCAGCTGCGCGGACCGTTCGCGCCCGGCGGCGTCGCTCGCGGGCGGAACCTCGACCGCCTCGGGGTTGAGCTTCAGCACGGGTGCTGTGGGCGTGGACTCGGCCTCGTCGACCAGGAAGTAGCGGGCGAGGTCCTCCTCGGGCACCGACAGATCGGCGACCTTGCGGTTCAGCTCGTCGACGGTGATCTTCGCCGGCCCGTCCTTTGCCGGCCCGTCCTTTGCCAGCTTGTCCTTCGCCACCTTGTCCTTCGCCATGAACGTCTCCTTCCCGTCAGCTGCTCGGAGGGACGCGCCGACGAGGCGGACCCGGTCGCGCGAGGATCTCGCGCAGGCGACCGCCCACGTCGGAGCGGTAGATGAGGTCGATCTGGCTGAGCGTGCCCTGCGCCGCCGGCGGACGCTGCTGCGACCAGCCGATCGGCACCAGCTCGGTGCGCGGCACGGTGCGCCAGGCGTTCCACTTGTCGGCGATCGCCGTGCGACTGCGCGAGCGGCAGGAGACGACGCCGCTGCCGATGTCCGCGTCGCCGTCGTCGCGCCGCTGGAAGGCGCGGCGGACCATCTCGAAATACGAGCGGCCGTAGGGCGGTACCGCAAGCCGCTTCTCGTCGCGCCCGGCCGGCAGGTGCACCCGGATGCGCCGGTCGCGACGCGTTTCGCCCCAGCCGGCGTTCAGATACACCGCCAGCGCCGCGTATTCGCCGAAGGTCAGCGGCGGGGCGATCAGGTCGACCGAGTGCAGCATCCCGAAGAACCGCTCCGCCTCGCCGGCGAAGGCCTCGGTCTGCATCGCCCGCAGCATCGCCGCCAGCGCGAACGCCCCTTCGGATTCGGCGACGATCCGCAGGCCGAACCCCTCGCGCTGGCCGGCCAGCGCCGCCCCGGAGCGCGCCAGCAGGTGCAGCGGGCCGTTCGGCCGGGCCGACCGCTCGGCGGCGCAACCGATGTCGCGCCAGAGCGCGCGGCCCACCCCGTGCGCCAGGTCCTCGACCAGCCGGTCGTAGCGCGCGCCGGGTCCGCCGGCGCTGGTCTTCGCCTGGGCGAACACCCCGTCGAGCACGCTGCGGGCCTGGTCGACGTAGTCGACGCACCAGAGCACGGTGAACGGGTACCACCCCGCCTCGCGCACCGGCCGCTTCCAGCGGGCGACGTGATCGGTGGCGTCCTTCAGGCCCTGCAGTCCGCCGGCGAACGTCAGCAGCACGCCCTTGTAGGGATCGGCGCTGCGGGCGTCGTTCTCGAGCAGCCGGTGGGTTTCGTCCAGCGTGCGCCGGGTCGAGACGTAGGCGCCGGCGCTCACGAACGCGCCGTCGTCGAGGTGCAGGAAGTGGCCGAGGATCGCATGCACCGGCGTCGAGCGCACCGCGCCTCCGGCGCCGAAGCCGAGGCCCTGGTCGCCGATCGAATAGTCGAACGCCTCGGCCGCGCCGACCCCGAGCCGCAGCACCCAGCCGTCCATGATCGAATCGGCCCAGTCCTCGTAGCGCCAGAGCGCGATCCCGGGCACCGGGTCGGCAGGCGGCGCACCGGGCGGCGTCTCCGGCCGCCAGCCGCCCCAGTCGCGACCCCAGGAGTTGAGCACCAGAAACCCCTTCGACGTGTAGCCGACGATCACGAAGGCATGGCGCTCCAGCCCGAGCGCACCGCGCGGCGCTCCCGGCAGCGGCGGCACGATCTCGCCTTTCGCCCGCGCGACGCCGCCGTGAGCCCATCCGTCGTGCAGTTCGGCGGAGACGAGCAGCGCCCCGGTCTCATGCAGCGCGGCGTGATAGGTGTTGAGGTTCGGCCGCAACCGGTAGTAGGCGCCGAGCGACAGGTTGCGCGCGTCGCGCGCCCGCTCGACGCTGATCTGGCCGGGATCGCCACCCGGCACGTAGGGCCAGAGCGTCTCGCGGCAGACCCCGTAGTTGTAGAACGCCTTGATCACGTCGCGCAGCGATACGCCGTCCTCCTCGCGTTCGGCCTTCAGCCGCGCGCACTGGTAGATCATCCGCGCGCTGACCCGGTAGGCGTCGGTCGCCACTCCGATGCGCTCGAGATCGATCAGCGTCGCCAGCGCCTGGCCGCCGCAGGTCCCTTCGTCGCCCTGCCAGCGCGGCAGCCCCCAGGCGTTGTGCCCGTCGCGCAGCGCCGCGAGCAGTTCCTCCGGCGGCAGCCGGCGCGACGCCAGCGGCGCCAGCGTCGGCTCGTAGGACCGGTCGCGAACGTCGATCGGATCGCGGACGATGCCGCCCACGGTCGCCTCGACGAACGGCGCCACGCGGCGCCGGTTGCTCCCGTCGGGCATGGCTCAGATCTCCAGCGCCGCGAGATAGGCGTGGCGGCGCTCGGCGAGCTTGGCGCCGCGAGATCCGGCGCGATGTCGGCCAGCGCGTGGTTGTCCACCTCGAAGCGCCCTTCGATCCGCTCGACGGCGGCGGTGTCCCTTGCGTGCCGGAAGAACAGCACCTGTGCCGTCTCTTGGGCGAAGTCGATGGCGAAGCCGAGCATCCCGACGCTCTGCTCGCTGGCGGTGCCGTCGACCATCGTCACCTGGAACTGCCGGGCCGAGAACCGGCGGCTCTCGCGCTCGAAAAGCCGGATCCAGGGCCGGTTCTCGCTGGCCGTCGACAGCTGTTCGAGCGTGGCGATCACGATCGCCGGAATCGCGGCTCCGGCGAAGGCCGCGGTGATCACCGGCAGGATCGCCTCGTGCAGGTCGGCGTCGGTCGTGGACAAATCCTGCGAGGTGCGGGTCAGGCCGCTGCCGAGAAAGCCGAGCCGGCTCAGCACCTCGTGATGGGCGGCGTACCAGGCGTCCGGGTCTGCGGGCGTCCGCCTTGTCCGCGGCGAGTTGCGCCAGCAGCAGTGCATCGGTCATCGCCGGACGCAAGGCCGGGTCCGCGCCGGGGGCGAACTCCACTAGGTTCGGTCCGACCGCCAGCGCGGGTCCGGTCGGATCCGGCGCGGCGGCGTCAAGCTCGCGGGAACGAGCCGGTGGCGGCGGAAGCTCGAGGGCTGCGATATAGGATCGCGCCCTGGTGGCCAGGTTCTCGGTCTGCATCGGAGCTCTCCAGACAATACTGGGCTAATCGGCACGCAATGCTGGCGACTATACTCGAAAATCGCCGCGAATGAAAGTTAACCCTCGCGCATGGCTTGCAGGCCGCCGGCACACCGGCTCAGTTAACCACCGCCACGACCGCCAGGCAGTCGCCCGGCTTGACCAGCCCGGGAAAATGCCGCGCCGTCATCAGCCCGCCGCGGCGCGCCTTGTAGTCGTGGGGCTCGGCGCCGGTGCGTTCCACCGGCCAGATCGCGCGCCACCGTCGCGCCCTTTTCCACCCGGTCGCCCAGGTCGACCAGCGGCTCGATCAGCCCGTCGTGTTCGGAGAACACGAAGCAGTCGCCGTCGGGCATGTCGAGATCGACGCTCGGGGCCTGCTCCGGCGCGCCCGAATGGATGCCGGCGTGGATCAGGAAGTTGCGCACACCCTTGCGCGCGATGGCGATGGAGCGGGCCGTCGCGGTGCCGCCGCCGCCGAGCTCGGTCGAGACGAAGGTCTTTCCCAGGGATCTCGACCGCGGTGTCGAACATGCCGACGCTGTCGATCTCCAGCAGCACCATCGAGTACGGCGCGTTGAAGGCGCGCATCGCCGCGATGCAGGCCGCCTCCTGGTCCGACGCGTCCAGACGGTGGGCGGCCGCGAACGGCACGAAGTCGAGCGTCTTGCCGCCGGAATGGAAATCCAGCACGAAATCCGCCATCGGCGCGAGGGTGCGGTTGAAGTAGTCGGCGATCTTCTGGGTGGGCGTGCCGTCGGGCCGTCCGGGGAAGGTGCGGTTGAGATTGACGCCGTCGAGCGGCGAGGTCCGCCGGGCGGCCCGGAACGCCGGCGCGTTCATGAACGGCACGATGATCACCCGGCCCCGGATGTCCTTCGGGTCGATGTCGCGGGTCAGCGCCTGCAGCGCCACCGGCCCCTCGTATTCGTCGCCGTGGTTGGCGCCGGTCAGCAGCGCGGTCGGCCCGTCGCCGTTCCGGACCACCGTGATCGGGATCATCACCGAGCCCCAGGCCGAGTCGTCCCGGCTGTAGGGCAGCCGCAGGAAGCCGTGGTGCTTGCCGTCCTCGTCGAACGGCACGGTGGGAACGATGGGGTTGGCGGGAGCGGCGGTCGGCGACATGGGGATCAATCCTTCACGACCAGCTTGCGCGGCACGTTGGCGAGGCATTCCGGACCGTCGTCGCCGATGACGATGCTCTCGGTGATCTCGAAGCCCCAGTCCTCCATCCAGAGCCCGGTCATGAAATGGAAGGTCATGCCGCTCTCCAGCACGGTCTTGTCGCCGGGCCGGAGCGAGCAGGTGCGCTCGCCCCAGTCGGGCGGATAGGAGATGCCGATCGGATAGCCGGTGCGGTTGTCCTTCTCGATGCCGTACTTCTTCAGCACCTTGAAGAACGCCTTGGCGATGTCCTCGGTCAGGTTGCCGGACTTCGCCGCCATGCAGGCCCTCCTCCAGCCCCTCGAGCACCGCCTGCTCGGCGTCGAGGAACGCCTGGGGCGGCTTGCCGAGGTAGAGGGTGCGCGACAGCGGGCAGTGATAGCGGTGATAGGCGCCGGCGATCTCGAAGAAGGTGCCCTCGCCGGACTTCAGCTCCGAGTCGTCCCAGGTCAGGTGCGGCGCCGCGGCGTCGGCGCCGGAGGGCAGCAGCGGAACGATGGCGGCATAGCCGCCGCCGGCGCCGATCTCGGGATCGTAGCGCAGGCTCGCGTCATAGATCTCGGCGACCAGGTCGCACTTCCTCAGGCCCGGCTCGGCCACCTCGACGATCCGGGCGTGCATGCGCTCGACGAAGCGCGCGGCGATGCGCATGTACTCGAGCTCCATCTCCGACTTCACGCCGCGCTGCCAGTTCACCAGCCCGGTGGCGTCGATGAACTTCGCGTTCGGCAGGTGCTCGCGCAGCGAGGCATAGGCCTTGGCCGAGAACCAGTAGTTGTCCATCTCGACGCCGATGCTGAGCTTGTCCCAGCCGCGCTCGACGATGCGCTCGGACAGGTAGTCCATCGGGTGGCGCACCTCCGACTGAACGTAGTGGTCGGGATAGCCGATGATGTCCGCGTCGCTCATGTAGGCGGTGCGCCGCGCGCCGTTGGCGTCCTGGCCGCGGCCGTACCACACCGGGTCGCCGTCGAGGGCCAGCAGCACGCACTGGTGGACGTAGAACGACCAGCCGTCGTAGCCGGTCAGCCAGGACATGTTGGACGGGTCCGAGCAGATCAGCAGCTCGATCCCGCGCTTCTGCATGGCGACGCGGGTCTTGGCCACGCGGGCGTCGTATTCGGCGCGCGTGAAGTTTCTCGCCGGTTCCATGGCGCTTCCCCCTTCAGTTCTCGATTTCGGTGCCGGCGCCGGCCGCGTCGGCACGGCCGCGCGCCAGCGTCGCGATCACCGTGTCCTGAACGCCTGTCCCGGTCAGATCGGCGATGGTGATCGCCTCCGGTCCGGTGCCGCCCGGCCGCCGTCCCGGCGATCACCGCGCCGAGTTCGTCGAAGCCGGCATCGGCCGCCACCAGTCCCGGCCGCGATGGCGCTGCGCAGCTCGCCGAGCTCCCGGGTCTGGCTCAGCCGGTCGGGCACGTAGCGGTCCGCCCGCGCCAGGCACGCCGGCTCCAGCTCGTTCTTGCCGTGCTGGTCCGAGCCCATCGCGGTGACGTGCTGGCCCGGGCGCAGCCAGTCCGCCCGCAGCACCGGCGTGCGCGCGGGCGTCGTGGTCACCACCACGTCCGCGCCGGCCACCGCCTTCGCCGGGTCCGCCTCCGCGCTCACCTCGATCCCCAGCGCCTCGGCCATCTCGCGCGCCGCCGCACCGGCCTTGTCCGCGTCGCGGCCCCAGATCACCGCGCGGCGGATCGGCCGCACCAAGGCCAGCGCGCGGAGCTGCATGCGCGCCTGCAGGCCGGTGCCGAAGATCGCCGCCGAGGCCGCGTCCTCGCGGGCCAGCCACCGCGCCGCCACCGCGCCGGCCGCGGCGGTGCGCACGTCGGTCAGGTAGCCGTTGTCGAGCAGCAGCGCCTCGACCCGCCCGGTGCGGGCCGAGAACAGGATCATCAGGCCGGAGGTCGAGGGCAGTCCGAGTTTGGGATTGTCGAAGAAGCCGGGGCTGACCTTGATCGCGAAGCTTTCCACCCCCGGCACGTAGGCGGTCTTCACGTCCACCTCGCCGTTGGCGTCAGTGATCGCCATCGACAGGATCGGCGGCATCACCACGGCACCGCCGGCCAGCGCCCGGAACCCGCCCTCGATCGGCGTCCACCACGGCGAGATCGAGCGGGACCAGCCGGCGCAGGTCGGCTTCGGTCAGGATGCGGATGCCCATGCTCAGTCCTCCGCCATCAGATCGACGTCCTCGCCGGACACCAGGCGGAAATGCAGGTCCATGTCGATGTTGGCCCCGCTCAGGAGCAGCATCACCGGCCCCTTCGGCCTGACCTTGTCCGCCAGCAGGGCCGCGACGCCGACGCCGCCGGCGCCTTCGACCACCTGCCGCTCGTGCCAGTAGCAGTGCCGCACCCCCGCGGCGATTTCCGGTTCGGTGAGCAGCACCACGTCGTCGAGCAGGTCGCGCGCCATCTCGTAGGTCACGCGGTTGTTCAGCCCGATCCCGCCGCCCAGCGAATCGGCCAGGGTGGCGAGTTCCTCGACGGCGACCGGATGCCCCGCGTTCAGGCTTTCGGCCATCGCGGCGCCGCGCTCCATCGACACGCCGACGACCCGGACCTCCGGCCGCTTCGCCTTCACCGCCGCGGCGATGCCGGCGATCAGGCCGCCGCCCGACAGCTGGACCAGCACGCAGTCGAGATCGGGAACCGCCTCCAGCATCTCGAGCCCGAGCGTGCCCTGCCCGGCGACGATGCCGGCGTCGTCGAACGGCGGCACCATCGCCATCCCGTCCTCGGCGACCAGCCGCTCCACTTCCACCTGCGCGTCGTCCTGGCTCCGGCCGACGATCCGCGCCTCGGCGCCCAGCGCCTCGATCGCCTCGACCTTGTTCTTCGGCACCAGCCGCGACATGCAGATCACCGCGCGGCACCCGGCGGATTTCGCCGCGTGCGCGAGCGCCCGGCCATGGTTGCCGGTCGAGGCCGCCACCACGCCGCGCGATCGTTGTTCGGCCGTCAGCAGGGCCACCGCGTTGGTCGCGCCGCGCAGCTTGAACGATCCGGTAAACTGGTGGTGCTCGCACTTCAGCCAGACCGGCACGCCCAGAAGGTCGATCAGGGACGGCGACGGCTCGACCGGCGTCGTCCGGATCTTGCCGGCGATGCGGTCGCGCGCCGCCTCGATTTCCGCCAGTCCGACCCTCACGCCGGTCTCCGATCGAACAGCCGGCCGAACCCCTCCAGCGGCGTCGTCAGTCCGGCGTGATGCCGCATCTGCCAGATGCAGGCCTGGTTCGACGTCACCACCGGCTTGCCCAGCGCCGCCTCTATCTCCGCCACCACCGCCAGGGCCGGCAGCGCGGTGCAGGAAATGAACAGCGCCTCGGCCTCCGGCGCGTCCGCCGCGCGTGCCGCCGCGATGATTGTCGTGCCCCGGCACGCGCGCCATCTCGCGGTCGTCCTCCATCGCGAGGCTGTGCGCCCGCACCACCTCGAAGCCGAGCGAAGTCGAGATACGCCACCACCGGCGCGGTGGTCTCGGGCAGATAGGGCGTCAGCACCGCGATGCGGCGGGAGCCGAGCGCCCGCAATCCCTGCACGGCCGCGCCGATCGGCGTCACCACTGGCACGCCCGGCCGGCTCTTGCCGATCGCCTCGCGAACCGCGTCCTCGCCGAGCACCACCGAGGCCGAGGTGCAGGCGTAGGTGATCGCCGCGAGCGGCACGCCCGGGACCAGCAGCGCCGCGGCTTCGGCGAGGCGGGGCCCGGTGCCGCGCAGGCTTTCCGGCGTCGTCGGGTTGGCGAAGGCGATCCGGGACGCCGTGCACCGGTGCCGCCTGCTGGCGGGATCAGCCGCCTCACGTCACCTTCGGTCGTCAGGTCCGTCGCCAGAAGCGATCAGCCCGAGCCGAGGCAGCGCGAGAGGGCGCAGGTCCGCCGGTTCCGGACCGATGGAAATCGTGGGACGGCCCATGGCTCAGACGACCAGAACCGGGCACTCCGCCAGACCGCTCACCTTGTGCGAGACGCTGCCGAGAAGGAACTCCTCGATCGAGCCGAGGCCGCGGCTGCCGACCACGATCAGCCCGACGTCGCGCTCCTTGCTGAACGCGACAAGCGTGCGCGCCGGCGGGCCCGGCTTGATGAAGGCATGGACGGTTTCCGCCCCGGCTTCCCGCGCCAGCTTCTTTCCGGCCTCGGCGACCTCCTCGGCGTGTGTGCGGCTGACCTCGTCCATGTTGCCCTGATCGGGCCTGGCGACGGAGAACGACCCTTCCAGCAGTCCATGATGACGGAACACCGTCAAGAGCAGCAACTCGGCGCCGGTGAGCTTGCAGATCTGCGCTGCCATGCGAAGCGCCGCCGCCGCGCACTCCGACCCGTCGAAGCCAACCAGAATTCGCTCGAACATGTTTGCCTTCCGCTATTTCGCGAACGCGAGGTCGCGCAGGAACAGCGCGATCTGCGGGAAGAAGATCAGCGCCACCGCCACGCCGAGCAGCATGACGATGAACGGCGGCGTGCCCCTGATCACCTCGATGTAGGGCCGCTTGAACACCGCGATCGCGGTGAAGATGTCGCACCCGAACGGTGGAGTCGCCGAGCCGATGGCGACCTGCAGGGTGATGATCGTGCCCACCAGCACCGGGTCGAGCCCGACCGTCTTCACCACCGGCGCGAAGATCGGCACCATCACCAGGATCACCACGATCGGATCGACGAACATGCAGCCCACGAAGAACGCGATCGAGATCACGAACAGCACCCCGATCGGCCCCATGTCGGCCACGCCGACCGACTGGAGAATCTGCTGGGGGATCTGCGCGAACGAGATAACCCACGAGAACGCGGCCCCCGCCCCCACCAGGATGAACACCACGGCGGTGATCAGGCCCGTGGACTTGGCGGTCTCGTAGATGTCGGTGAGGCCCAGCGACCGGAACACCGCCATCTCCAGCACCATCGCGTAGAGCACGCAGGCCGCGGCGGCCTCGGTCGGGCTGAAGATGCCGCCGTAGATGCCGCCGATGATGATGAGCGGGAACCCGAGCGGCCAGAGCGCCGCCCGCACCGCTCGCGCCCGATCGCCCCACGAGGTCTTCGGCTCGGTCGGGACGTCGTTGCGGATCGCGTAGATCACGCTGTAGGTGGAGAACAGCACCAGGATCAGCAGGCCCGGCCCGATCCCGGCGATGAACAGCTCGGCGATCGAGGTGTTCGAGACCACGCCGTAGATGATCATCCCGATCGACGGCGGGATCAGGAAGGCGATGTCGGAGGAATTGACGATCAGCGCCAGCACGAAGCTGTCGTTGTAGCCGGCCTTGAGCATCCGCGGCCGGAGCGGCGTGCCCACCGCCACCACGGTCGCCTGCGTGGAGCCCGAGACCGCGCCGAACATGGTGCAGGCCGCCGCGGTCGACACCGCCAGCCCGCCTTTGACGTGGCCGACGAAGGCCATGACCATGTCGATCAGCCGCCCTGCCGACTTGCCGCGGGTCATGATGTCGGCGGCGAAGATAAACATCGGCACGGCGATCAGCGACGCCGGCCGGATGCCGGCGAGGATCTGCTGCACCATGGTCTCGAGCTGGCCGAAGCCGCCGAACAGCGTGAAGAATCCCACGAACGCCGCGGCGATCAGCGGGATCATCATCGGGAATCCCGCCATCAGGAGCGCGATCATGATCAGGAATATGGTCAGGGCCACGGGCGTTTGCCTTTCAGATCTCTGTCGCGTCTTCCTCGTAGCCCTCGAGCACGATGGTCGAGAGCCAGATGTCCTTGTCGGTGAGGTTCTTCACCGCGGTCAGCGCGTACTGGGCGCCGGTCATGAAGAAGCCCACCGGCACCCAGACATACATCCACCACACCGGCACCTGCAGCGCGGGCAGGATCCGCCCCTGGCCAGCCTGGGTGATGATGTAGCCGACGGAATACCAGGTCAGCCCGAACATGAAGATCGCGGTGACGACGCTGATCAGCACCATCATCGCCTTGCGTCCCCGCGGCGGCAGCGCGTCGAACACCGCCGACATGCGGATGTGCCGTCCGTGGCGGGCGGCGTAGCTGATGCCGGCGAAGGTGATCAGCACGATCAGGATCGAGTTCACCTCCTCGGTGAAGAAGATGCTGCTCTGCAGGACGAACCGGCCGATGACGTTGGCGATGGTGTTGAGCGCCATCAGCAGCACGCCGGCGGCCAGCATCACCGCCTCGATCCGGGCGATGGCGGTGTCGATCAGGCCGAGGACGCCGGGCAGATCCGATTCGGCGGTGTTTCGGGATGTGGTGGTGTCGCTCAAGCGCCTCTCCCCCCGGGATGTCGCGGCGGCCCCGGGGCGCGGGGCCGCCCGCTGTGGTTTACGGCTGCACGGCCTACTGCTGCACGGCCTCGAGATCGGCCTTCATCTGGTCGAGAATTTCCTTGCCGCTGTCGCCGGTCATGCTGACGAACTCTTCCTCGACCTTGCTGGCGGCCGCCTCGAACGGCTTGCGCTGCTCGTCGTCCAGCCGGTTGACGACCATGTCGGGCTTGGCCTTCTCGATTTCGGCCAGCGCGGTCTCGTCGAGTTCCTTCTGGTACTGGAGGATGTACTCGAACGCCGCGTCGGCGGCGTTGTTGATCACCGTCTGGTCCTCCTCGGGCAGCCCGTCGAAGAAGTCCTTGTTGGCCATCACCGCGCTGGTGAAGTTGTTGTGGCCGAGATAGGTGATGACGTTGGTCACCTCGTACATCTTGGTGGAGTCGAGGAAGAACGTCGGGTTCTCCTGGCCCTGGATGATCCCGGTCTGCATCGCGCCGTAGACCTCGCCCCAGGGCAGCGGCGTCGGCGTGGCGCCCCAGGCCTGGTAGGCCTCGACCAGCAGCGGATTGGTCATCACCCGGAACTTCACCTCGTTGAGATCGCCCGGCTTCATCACCGGTTGCTGGGTGGTCAGGCCGACCTCGCCCTCGGGGAACATCGCCAGCAGCTCCAGCCCCTGCTGGGCGTAGAGCTTCGGGAACATCTCGTGGATCGCCTTCGAGGTCCGGAAGAACTCGAACAGCTGATCCTGGTCGGACGGCAGCAGGTAGGGCACGAAGAACACCTGCGCTTCCGGAATGGTCGCGCCGGTGAAGCCCGGGGACTGGTCGACGAACTGCAGGATGCCGGCCTGGGCCTGCTCCATGATGTCGTCCGAACTCCCCGAGCGTGCCGAACGGGAACAGCTGGACCTCGTGATCGGAGTTGGCCTCGACCTCCTCCTTGAATTTCTGGGCGAAGGCGTTCTGGACGTCCCCCGCCGCCGATTCCTCGGTGGCATAGCGCCAGGTATCGGCCTGGGCGGCAGTGGCGGCCGCCACGGCGATCGCAGCGCCGGTCATGAGCAACTTCAGTCTGGCTGTCATTGTCGTCTCCCGTTGGCTTTGCTTGGGTCGCGGGAGGGGTGGCAGGCGGCTCCTGGTCAGGGCATCGCTCCTGGGGCCCTGCGGCGCGGCCGCATCGTCCCTCGGCTGAACGAGCGTCGTTCGAAGCCATCCCTCCCCGCATGTCCTCTGGCGCGAACCTGAAACAATGACAAAAGCATGTCAATTGCGATATTAAACCATTACAATATGCTCAAAGAGCAAGCAGCGCCGGCTCCGGCTGGCTGCGCGCGAGCCGGGCGAGCGCCTGCAGTCCGCGCGCGAGGTCGGCCTCCGATCCGGCGCCGAGGCAGACCCGCACGCCGCGGTGCGCCACCTGATCGCCGATGGCGAACGCCGATCCGGCGGCCACGGCCACGCCCTGGTGCCGGGCGTGGGCGACGAACGCGCTCTCGCTCCAGGCGCCGTCGAGCGGTATCCACACGTGCAGCCCGTGGGGGTGGCCGATGAACGGCACGTCGCCGAGAATGTCCGCCGCCATGCGGTTGCGCGCGGCGATTGCCGTGCGTTGCCAGTCGAGCAGGCTCCGCGCCGTGCCGTCCTCGATCCAACGGCTGCCGATCTCGGCGATCAGTGCCGTTGCCATCCAGTTGGTGACGAGGTGGCGGCTCATCGCCGCCGAGGCGAGCCGCTCCGGCACCACCAGCCAGCCATAGCGCAGCCCCGGCAGAAGGCACTTGCTCAGGCCGGTGTGATAGAGCACCCGCTCCGGCGCCAGCGCCGCGAGCGCCGGTGGCCGGTCGGGAGCCAGAGGGCCGCCGGCGTCGTTCTCGATGATCAGCACGTCGTGCCGGCGCGCCACCTCGCACAGCGCCCGCCGACGCTCCTCCCCCATGATTCGCGCCAACGGGTTCAACCCATTCGGCACCAGATACAGTATCTTGGCAGCTCCGGCGACGCAGGCCGCATCGAAGTCGTCCGGCCTGACCCCCTCGTCGTCCACCGGCAGCCCCGCGAGGCGGAGCCCGAGATAGCGCGTCAGCGTCGGCAGGGTGTGGTGCCCGAGTTCATCGGTCAGAACCAGATCCCCCGGCGCGGAAGCGGCCATCAGCGCCACGGTCATCGCCGGCGTGTTGCCGTTGGTCGGAAGCACGTTCTCGGGATCCGCGGTCACGCCGCAGCGGCGCAGCCAGCGCACCGCCGGCGCCGCGTGGCGCTGCAGCGCGGCACGCGGCCGGAACGAGAACAGCGCTTCAGCCGGCGGTTCGGCGGCCAGCCCGGCCAGCACCGTGCGCATCCGCTCGGAATGAATCTCCGCGGTCACCGGGGTCAGCATCGAGCAGTCCACCACGGCTTCGCTCGCGCCCAGCCGGTGCCAGGGCCGGGGCGCCTCGACCGGACCCGCCCGCACGAACGAGCCGCGCCCGACCTCGCCGGCGATCGTGCCGATCCGGGTAAGTTCCTCGTAGGCGCGACTCACCGTCTGCACGCTCAGGCCCAGGTCGAAGGCCAGTTCGCGGTGGGTGGGCAGCCGGTCGCCGGGCTCGAAGTCGCCGGATTCGATCGCGCGGGTCAAAGCCTGCGCCAGCGAGCGATAAGCAGGCCGTTTCAGCGATCCCGGGCTGGGGGGCCAGTTTGTCATGAGATTACAATGCGGCGAACCATTGCAATTTTCAACCGGCCATGCCGCTTTCCGCCAGCCGGCGTGCGGTAACGGCTCGGCGTCCGCTGCGGATTGACAACTCTCGTGCCCCCGTCGACCCTCCCGCCCCATGACGCATCTGCCGCTAGACGACCGTGACCTGCAGATCCTCTCGGTCCTCAGCCGCGAGGGGCGCATCTCCAAGACCGAGCTCGCCCGGCGGGTCAACCTCTCGGCGACCCCGGCCTGGGAGCGGATGAAGCGCCTCGAGCAGGCCGGACTGATCCGCGGCTACCGCGCCGAGGTGGCGCTCGCGCGCGTGGCCGCCCACGTGGTCGTGTTCGTGATGATCGAGCTGGAGAGCCACCGGCCGGAGACCTTCCAGGCCTTCGAACGCACGGTAGCGCTGCACGACGAGATCACCGCGGTCTGGGCGATCGGCGGCGGGTTCGACTACCTCATGCAGATCGTCACCCGCGACATCGACAGCTATCAGCGGCTGCTGGACACGTTGCTGGCGGAACGGTCGAGCGTGCGGCGCTACTTCACCTACATCGTCACCAAGGACGTGAAGGCCGAGCCGCCGCCGCTCGGAATCCTGACGGCGCTGCCGGAAGAGGATTAGTCCGCGCCCCGGTCCGAACGAAGAGGATTCCTCTGCGGGCGCCCCCGACTTCAGGCATTCTCTCCGGCCGGCGGCGGTATGTTCGGGCGCAACGCAACACCGAACGGGATACTGCCATGCTCGCCGACGACACCCTCTCCGATGAGCTGATGTCCGGCCTGTCCGACCGGGCCCTGCTGCGCTCCTTCTCCTACGTCGGCGGCCGCTGGACCGCCGCTCGGTCCGGGGCCACCTTCGCGGTCACGGATCCGGCGACCGGCGAGACGGTCGGCCACGTCGCCGAGCTTTCCGCTGGCGAGAGCGCCGCGGCGGTCGATGCCGCCGACGCCGCCTTTCCCGACTGGGCCGCGACCCTGCCGCAGGCCCGCGGCGCGCTGCTCAGGCGCTGGTTCGACCTGATGCTCCAGCACCGCGAGGATCTGGCGCGGATCATGACCTTCGAGCAGGGCAAGCCGCTGTCGGAAGCGCGCGGCGAGATCGACTACGCCGCCGCGTTCGTGGAGTTCTACGCCGAGGAGGCCAAGCGCCCGAACATCGAGAGCGTCACCTCGCACCTGCCCGACGCCGAGGTGGAGCTGTGGCGCGAGCCGGTCGGGGTCGCCGCCCTGGTCACGCCCTGGAACTTTCCCGCCGCCATGCTGACCCGCAAGGCGGCGGCGGCGCTCGCGGCGGGATGCACCGTGGTGGCGCACCCCTCGGCCGAGACGCCGTTCTCGGCGCTGGCGCTGGCGGAGCTGGCCGAGCGCGCCGGGTTTCCGAAGGGCGTGTTCAACGTCGTCACCGGCAAGGCGCCGGTGGTGGTCGGCCCCTGGATGGAGGATGCGCGGGTGCGCGCCCTGTCGTTCACCGGCTCGACCGAGATCGGCAAGCTGCTCTATCGCCAGTCCGCCGACACCGTGAAGCGGCTGGTGCTGGAGCTGGGCGGCCACGCGCCGTTCCTGCTGTTCGCCGGGGCCGATCAGGACCAGGCGGTGGACGAGGCGATCAAGGCGAAGTTCGCGACGACCGGGCAGGACTGCCTCGGGGCGAACCGCTTCCTGGTCGAGCGGTCGGTCTATGACGCGTTCTGCGAACGAAGTTCGCGGAGCGGGTGCGCGGGCTGACCCTCGGGCCGGGGCTCGACGACTGCGATCTCGGTCCGCTGATGAACGAGAAGGCGGTGGCCAAGCAGGAAGAGCACGTGGCCGATGCGCTGGCGCGCGGCGCGAGACTGCTGACGGGCGGCAAGCGGTCCGAGCTCGGCCCGCTGTTCTACGAGCCGACTGTGCTCGCCGACGTTCCTGCCGACGCGCTGATCTTCCACGAGGAGACGTTCGGGCCGGTGGCCGCCATCGCCCCGTTCGACACCGAGGAGGAGGCGGTGGCCCGCGCCAACGCCACCGAATACGGTCTGGTCGCCTATGTCCACGCGCGCGA
Source organism: uncultured Alphaproteobacteria bacterium (assembly GCA_963773555.1). Lineage (GTDB taxonomy): Bacteria > Pseudomonadota > Alphaproteobacteria > Rhodobacterales > Rhodobacteraceae > Amaricoccus. Next base: position 65,587 of record CAVZCB010000028.1, on the reverse strand, counting down.
CGCCCGCCGGCTCTACCGGCTGAGCCGGTCGTTGCAGTTCGGCATGGTGGCGATCAACCGCACCAAGGTCACCGGCGCGCCGGTACCGTTCGGTGGCATGAAGCAGTCCGGCCTCGCCCGCGAGGGCGCCCGCCAGGGGCTCGAGGCCTTCACCGACATCAAGTACGTCTGCCGCGACTGGGCGTAAAGGAAGAATTATTGATTATTAACGCCTGCAAGATCAGAGGCTTAACCGGTATTTCGCGCGCGAAACGCCGTATATCGCACCTCGAAAGGACGAGACCATGCTGACCAACGACCAACTCGGGCAATGGGACCGCGAGAACTTCTTCCATCCGTCCACCCACCTCGCGCAGCATGCGCGCGGCGAGACGCCGTCGCGCGTCATCACCGGCGGCAAGGGCGTCTACATCGAGGACCGCGACGGCCGGACCCTGCTCGACGCCTTCGCCGGCCTCTACTGCGTCAACGTCGGCTACGGCCGCACCGAGATCACCGACGCGATCGCGGCGCAGGCGAAGGAGCTTTCCTACTACCACGCCTACGTCGGCCACGGCACCGAGGCCTCGATCACGCTGGCGAAGATGGTGATGGAGCGGGCGCCGAAGGGCATGTCCAAGGTCTACTTCGGCCTCGGCGGCTCGGACGCCAACGAGACCAACATCAAGCTGGTCTGGTACTACAACAACATCCTCGGCCGCCCCGAGAAGAAGAAGATCATCTCGCGCTGGCGCGGCTATCACGGGTCGGGGCTGATGACCGGGTCGCTGACCGGGCTGGAGGCGTTCCACAAGAAGTTCGACCTGCCGCTCTCCCAGGTGCTGCACACCGAGGCGCCGGACTACTTCCGCCGCAAGGATCTCGGGCAGTCCGAGGCCGAGTTCGTCGCCCACTGCGCGGCCGAGCTGGAGGCGCTGATCGAGCGCGAGGGCGCCGACACGATCGCGGCCTTCATCGGCGAGCCGGCGCTCGGCACCGGCGGGCTGGTGCCGCCGCCGGCCGGCTACTGGGAGGCGATCCAGGCGGTGCTGAAGAAGCACGACATCCTGCTGATCGCCGACGAGGTGGTGACGGGCTTCGGCCGCCTCGGCTCGATGATGGGCTCGGACCACTACGGCCTGAAGCCCGACATCATCACCATCGCCAAGGGCCTGACCTCGGCCTATGCGCCGCTGTCCGGCTCGATCGTCGGCGACAAGGTGTGGAAGGTGCTCGAGGACGGCACCGACGAGTTCGGGCCGATCGGCCACGGCTGGACCTATTCGGCGCATCCGATCGGGGCGGCGGCGGGCATCGCCAACCTCAACCTCGTCGACAGCCTCGGGCTGGTGAAGAACGCGGGCGAGACCGGTGCCTACCTCAAGGCCGCGTTCAAGGACGCGCTCGGCGATCACCCCAACGTCGGCGACATCCGCGGCGAGGGCCTGCTCTGCGCCGTGGAGTTCGTCAAGGAGCGCGACGGCCGCAGGTTCTTCGACGCGAGCGACAAGGTGGGCGCCAAGGTGGTCGGCGCGATGCTGGCCGAGGGGGTGATCGCCCGGGCGATGCCGCAGGGCGACATCATCGGCTTCGCGCCGCCGCTCTGCCTGACGCGCGACGAGGCGGACCGGATCGTCGCGGTGGTGAAGAAGGCCGTGGACGCATCGCTGCCGGCATAATCGGTCGGGCGCCGCCGCCGGCTCCGGCCGGCGGCGGGTCTCGACGGCGGAGCGGGCGGGGCTTATCTATGGCGCTGGAGCGGCATTCTGATCGGCGGACCATGGCCAGACCCGTAATCGGCATCATCGGCAACGCGCATCTCGTCAACGACCAGTACCCCGCGCAGGCGGTCGGGCTGCACAACATCGAGGCGGTCGCGGACCTGACCGGGGCGATCCCGCTGCTGGTGCCGGCGCTTCCGAAGATCGGCGCGATCAGCGACCTGATCGAGGCCTGCGACGGCTTCATGTTCACCGGCGGGCGGCCGAACGTTCACCCGAGCCTCTATGGCCACGAGCCGACCGAGAAGCACGGCGCGTTCGATCCCGATCGCGACGCGGTGGCGCTGCCGCTGATCCGGGAGTGCGTGGCGCGCGGGGTGCCGGCGTTCGGGATCTGCCGCGGCTTCCAGGAGTTCAACGTCGCGTTCGGCGGCACGCTGCACCCCGAGATCCGCGAGATACCCGGCCGGATGAACCACCGGATGCCGCCCGACGGCACGCTCGAGGAGAAGTTCGAGCATCGGCATGTCGTCTCCCTGAGCGACGGGGGCTGGTTCCACCGGCTGTTCGGGGTGCGCGAGGTGCTGGTGAACTCGCTGCACGGGCAGGGCATCCTCGAGCGGGGCAGCCGGATCGTCATCGAGGGCTATGCGCCGGACGAGACGCCCGAGGCGATCGTCGTCAAGGGCGCCTCCGGGTTCGCGGCCGCGGTGCAGTGGCATCCCGAGTGGAACGCCGTCAACGATCCGGTTTCGCGGCCGCTGTTCCAGGCTTTCGGCGCCGCGGTCGCAGGTCGCACCCGGCACTGAAGCGGCTTGGGCTTCGGGCGACTGAATCGCTCGGCTGCACAAGTTGTGCAGCGGGGGGTCAACGCTCTGATTTTGTTGAAAAGTGCTTCCAAAATTAACGCATTGGAAAGGGCTTCGAGATCGCCTCCGGCAAGCCTTTCGCACGGCGGGAATTGGGCGCCGGGACCCTACTCGCAGACCAGGGGAACCACTGTCTGGGTAAATCCTTCGGGGACGCCGTCGTCGGTGTCGAAGCTCGCAAGGCCGCCGGGCGCGGTGGAGAGTTCGCTCCGGGCGAGGAAACCGGCCAAGGCGTCCTCGCCGACGGCGTAGTTGATGTTCTGCGGCAGGGTTCCGGTGGTCTCGACGATGTAGTCCTCGGAGAGCCGCGCCACCACCAGCCCGACCACGGCGCCATGGGCGTCGATCAGCGGGCCGCCGCTGTTGCCGGGCTGCACCGGAGCGGTGAAGCTGAAGAAACGCGCGTCATCGTCGACGCCCGCGAGTGCGCTGACGTTGCCGCCCGTGAGGTTCAGCGAGGTCCCGGCGATGCTGTAGTAGGGGAAGCCCGCGGCATGCACCCGTTCGCCGAGGCGCGGACGGCTGCCGGAGAGCGCGAGCCAGCGCCGGCCCGGCGCGGGTGCGCGCAACGCCGCGACGTCGAGATCGCGATCGGTGGCGAGCACCGCGAGCGGGCGCCCGTCGGCGAGCGTCACCCGGCTGCATCCGGCGACCACGTGCTCGGCGGTGACGACGGTGTCGGGGCCGACGTAGAATCCGGTGCCGGTGCTGGAAATCCCGTCGTCGGCGCGCGGGAGCGACGTGATTTCCGGCGCCGGGACCGTGATCGCGTCGGAGGCTTCGAGGAAGGTCGCCGTCTCGCTCAGGACCTCGCCGAGACGGCCGCGTCCGGAAACGTCCCACGGGTCCGGCGGGCCGGGACGGATGCTGCTGGCGACGAGGTTGAGCGAGCCGCTCTCGCTTTCCTCGCCCGCGAGGTAGATCGTCGCCCACCTCCCGCCGCGCCGGTCGGAGCGGGTGTAGAACCGGCGGCCGTCCTTCAGCCGCCCGGCGGTGACGTAGTGATCGGGCGCCCGCTGCACGGTCAGCGGGCCGGTGGCGCCGGCGGTTTCGGCGGCCCGGTGCCAGTCCAGTGCCTGGGCGGCGGTGGCGAAGCCGTGGGTCAGAACCGTCAGGCTGCCGTCGGCGCTCCAGCGCCGCTCGCCGCCGGCCTCGGTCTCGGGCGCCATGAGCCGGCCGAGCGGCAGCGCCAGCGAGATGTCGAGGTCGGGCAGGTAGTCGAAGTCCCAGCCGGCCGCGCCGACCTCGGCAAGAAAGTCGAGCACCACCGCTCCGGCATGCACGTAGAGCGGCGGGCCGTCGTAGGCGCGGGCGGCATAGGCGGCGAGCGCCCGTCGGCTTTCCGGACCCCAGGCGCCGTCGAGCGCGCCGTGGTAGTCGCCGGTGCTGGCGAGCGCGGTCTGCAGCAGGCGTTTTCCGACGGCTCGAGCGGGGCCGGATCGAAGGGGGCGAAGATCGTCTCCCCCGCGTGCGCCGGCGGCGTCGGCGCGAAAAGCGGCGCAAACGAACAGCATGAAGAAGCAACAGCAGCCGCAACATGGCCGAACCCCCTCAACCGCGCGGCCAATCCTAGCACGAGCATTCGAGCGCACCCAACGGACGCGTTGCATTTTCGTTAAAGGCCGGGCTTCCGCCGCGCGGGCCAGGTCAGAGCAGGAAGTCGTGGAGCATCCGGGGCGTGCGGCCCGATCGCGATCTCGAAGTCCGGCCGGCCGTCGCCGTCGCGGTCGCCGGCGACGACGCCGTGCGAGAAGCGCAGCGATCCGGCGTCCCCGTCGAAGGCGCGGCCGTCGAAGCTGAAGGCCTGGTTGCCCGCGCCGGCCGGGATCGGCGTCGATGCCCGAGAGGTCGAGCTTGTCGACGCCCGGCGTGAAGTCGGTGATCGACGTCGCGCGCCTTGCCGGTGCCGGCGGCGCGAACGCCGTTGAAGACGAAGGTGTCGGGGCCGCCGCCGCCGGTCAGCTCGTCGTGACCGCGTCCGGCCACCAGCCGGTCGGCGCCCGCGTTGCCGAACAGGTGGTCGTGTCCGGCGCCGGCGCGCAACCAGTCGTCGCCGCCGCCGCCGTGCAGGCGGTCGTTGCCGCGCCCGCCGTCGATCCGGTCGTCACCGCGGTTGCCGGACAGCCGGTCCGGCCCCGCGCCGCCGTTGATCCGGTCGTCGCCGCCGTGTCCCTTGACCCGGTCGGCGAAGGCGGTGGCCTCGATCCGGTCCCGCTGCCCGGTGCCGTTTATCGGCGGCGCGCCGGTGGGATCGGCGACATCGCCGAACCAGACGGTGAAGCTGCGGCCGGCGAAGACCCCTGGCCCGGGCGAAGTGTCGAAACCGATGCCGATGGCGGCGAAGCCGGGGTCGGCCCAGCCGCCCTCCTCGACGAGCAGCGCGTTGTGGCCGGGCGAATGCTTCCAGCCGTCGAGCGCAGAGTTGGCGTCGAGGACCGTGCCAGCGATGCTGATCTCGTGGCCCTCGCCGGGATACCCGGTGCCGAGCCGAGTCGGGGCGTCGTGCATCGCCTCCGGCGAGCGGTCCGCGTCGTAGCGCGCGTCGCTCCAGCCGTGCAGGCCGCCGGGGGGCAAGTAACGCCCCTCGGCCCAGACGTTCTCGCGGATGTCGGCGACGTGGCGTCCGGCGGTGGTGGTCAGCCCGCGCGACAGCGGGATCGGCGCGAGGCCGACGCTGGCGCGGTAGTCCATGATGTCGTGATAGAGGCCGAGTTCGCCCAGGCTCAGGCCGTCCTCGGGAGTCTCGCGGTAGATGTCGATGGTCACGGGGCTCAGAGCATCGACGGGACGACCTGGTCCGGCGGACGATGGCCGTCGGCGAAGGTCTTGATGTTGATGATCACCTTCTCGCCCATCTCGAGCCGGCCCTCGACCGTCGCCGATCCCATGTGCGGCAGCAGCATCACGTTCGGCAGGTCGCGCAGGCGGGGGTTGATGTCGTGGCCGTGCTCGAACACGTCGAGGCCGGCGCCAGCCAGCGCGCCGGCGCGGATCTGGCGGGTCAGCGCGTTCTCGTCGATCACCTCGCCGCGGGCGGTGTTGACGATGTAGGCGTCGGGCTTCATCAGCTTCAGCCGCCGGGCGTTCATCAGATGGAAGGTCGAGGGGGTGTGCGGCACGTTGATCGACAGGATGTCGATGCGGGCGAGCATCTGGTCGAGGCTCTCCCACCAGGTGGCGCCGAGCTCGGCCTCGATGTCCGGATGGAGCCGGCGGCGGTTGTGGTAGTGGATGTCGAGGCCGAAGGTCCTGGCACGGCGGGCGATGGCGCGGCCGATGCGACCGAGGCCGAGGATGCCGAGCTTCTTGCCGGCGATCCGGTGGCCCATCAGCGCGGTCGGGCTCCAGCCCTCCCAGTCGCCGCTCTGCATCAGCCGCGAGCCCTCGGGCAGCCGGCGCGGCACGCCGAGGATCAGCGCCATCGCCATGTCGGCGGTGTCCTCGGCCAGAACCCCCGGGGTGTTGGTGACCATGATCCCGCGCTGCAGTGCTGTCGCCACGTCGATGTGGTCGAAGCCGGCGCCGTAGTTGGCGATCAGCCGCAGTTGCGGGCCGGCCTGGGCCAGCAGCCGCGCGTCGATGCGGTCGGTGATGGTCGGCACCAGCACGTCGGCCTCGGCCATCGCGCGGCCGAGCGCCTCGGAGGTCATCGGGCGGTCGTCCTCGTTCAACGTGACGTCGAACAACTCCTGCATCCGCGCTTCGACCGGCGCGGGCAGGCGACGGGTGACGACGACGCGCGTTCGGGCAGACGGCATGGGATTTCCTGTTTCTCGGTGCTCGGATTATCGTTATGTTCGGCCGATAATGGCACGGGGCGGGCGGAGAAATCCAGCCACTTCCCGGCAAGGGCACGGGCACGACATCGGGCAGGACGGACATGGGCAAGGGTCGGCTGGCGGTGGCGCTGGCGCTGCTGATCGGTGTCGCGGCGGCGGGACATGCCGCGACCGAGCGTCCAGCCGTCGGCGCGGGGGCCCGTCACCAGCCTGCCGCTGCCGCGGTTCGTATCGCTGCGGGCCGACACGGCCAATGTCCGCCGCGGCCCGAGCCTCGACCAGCGGATCGACTGGGAATTCGTCCACCGGGGGCTGCCGCTGCAGATCATCGCCGAATACGGTCAGTGGCGGCGGGTGCGCGATGCCGACGGAGCGACGGGGTGGGTGCACCACACCCTGCTCTCGGGTGTGCGCACGGCACTGGTTCAGGCCGACGCGCCGGTGCCGCTGCGGGCGACGCCGAACGAGGACGCGCTGGTGCGGGCGATGGCCGAACCCGGCGCGATCGCCCGGCTGGAGGAATGCGCGGACGCCTGGTGCGAGATCGCAGGAAGCGGGGTCGGGGGTGGCTGCCGCGCGCCGCGATCTGGGGCGTGGGACCGGACGAGACGGTCCGGTAGGCAGCGGGCGGGCAATGGACGAGGCGAAGACGCTTGCCGGACGGTGCCTCTGCGGCGCGGTCCGCTACGAGGTGGCGGACGCCTTCGACTATGCGCTGAACTGCCATTGTTCGCAATGCCGGCGCGCGACCGGCGCCGCGTTCAAGCCGCTGGCGGGGATCCGGCGCGACCGGCTACGCCTCGTCGCCGGGGCGGACCGGTTGCTGATCCACGGGGACGGGACGCGGGCGACATCCACTGCGCGGGGTGCGGGTCGCTGCTCTATTCCGTCGTGCGCGAGGGCGCCTGGGTGCATGTGGCGATGGGCACGCTGGTTGATGCACCGGCGATCCGGCCGTCGCGACATATCTTCGTGGGATCGAAGGCGCCGTGGTTCGAGATCACCGACGACCTGCCGCAGTTCGAGGCATTCGGCTGAAGGCTCAGCGCGGTCGGCGCAGGCGGATCACCACGTCGATGCGGTCGAGCTCGGCGCCCTCGGGGATGACCGGGGCGCCGGAGAGGACGACTAGCGTCGTTCGGGGCGTCGGTGAGGCGGCCGTCTTCTTCCCAGAAGTAGTGCGGATGGTCGTCGGTGCGGGTGTCGAAGTAGGAGCGGGTGCCGTCGACGGTCACCTCGTGCATCAGGCCGGCACCGCAGAACGCGCGCAGCGTATTGTAGACCGTGGCGAGCGACACCGGCGCGTCCTGGTCCCGGGCGGCTTCGTGCAGGCTCTCGGCGGTGACGTGACGGTTGCGGCCGTCGCCGACCAGCAGTTCCGCGAGCACCAGCCGCTGCCGCGTCGGGCGCAGGCCCGCGCCGGACAGCCAGGCTGCGGCGTGCTGACGCGACGGTCGCCGTTCGGATGGTCTCGCGTGCATGTCCTTGTCCCGCAAACTCGATCTGACGTCGAGATAATCAGATCGCGCCGGAAATTTCCAGTCCCGCTTCCGGACGCGTGGCCACCGGGGGCAACCGGCCAAGCTCTTGCGCCGTCGCGGGCGCCGGTGATAGGAGGTCGCGACGGAAAACGGGAGGGAGCCTCGGACCAGACATGACCGGCAGGCCGACGCGGATCGACTACGAGGGGCTGCTGGAGTGCGGCCGCGGCGAGATGTTCGGCATCGGAAATCCGCAGCTCCCTGTGCCGCCGATGCTGATGATGGACCGGGTGACCGACATCTCGGCGGACGGCGGCGCGAGCGGCAAGGGTCACGTGGTCGCCGAGTTCGACATCCGGCCGGACCTCTGGTTCTTCCAGTGCCATTTCGTGGGGGACCCGGTGATGCCCGGCTGCCTCGGGCTCGACGCGATGTGGCAGCTGACCGGCTTCAACCTCGGCTGGCGCGGGATGCAGGGGCGTGGCCGTGCGCTGGGCGTCGGCGAGGTCAAGTTCACCGGCATGGTGACACCCAAGGTGAAGCTGATCGAATACACCGTTGATTTTACGCGGGTGATCGACCGAAAGCTCAAGCTCGGCATCGCCGACGGCACGATGCGGGCGGACGGCGAGGTCATCTACACGGCGACCGACATGAAGGTCGGGCTTTTCAAGGACTGACAGGGAGGGCCGCGCATGCGCCGCGTCGTCATCACCGGCCTCGGCATCGTCTCCTCGATCGGCAACGACGCGGGCGAAGTCATGGCCTCGCTGAAGGCGGGCCGGTCGGGCATCAGCTTCGCGCCGGAGTACGCCGAGCACGGCTTCCGGTCGCAGGTGCATGGGCGCCCCGACATCGACGTGACCGAGCACATCGACAAGCGACAGCTGCGGTTCATGGGCGATGGCGCGGCGTTCGCCTATCTGGCCATGGAGCAGGCCATCGCCGATGCCGGCCTGGAGAACTCCGACGTCTCCAACGAACGCACCGGCCTGATCGCGGGCTCGGGCGGGCCGTCGACGCGCAACATGTTCGAGGCGCACCGCATCGTGATCGAGAAGGGCAGCCCGAAGCGGATGGGGCCGCTGATGGTGACGCGCTGCATGTCCTCGACGGTCTCGGCCTGCCTCGCCACGCCGTTCCGGATCAAGGGGCTCAACTACTCGATCACCTCGGCCTGCTCGACCAGCGCGCACTGCATCGGCAACGGCGTCGAGCAGATCCAGTGGGGCAAGCAGGACATCGTGTTCGCCGGCGGCGGCGAGGAACTCGACTGGACGCTCAGTTGCCTGTTCGACGCGATGGGCGCGATGAGCTCGAAGTACAACGACGAACCGACACGGGCCTCCCGGGCCTTCGACGCCGACCGCGACGGCTTCGTGATCGCCGGCGGCGGCGGGATGGTGGTGCTGGAGGAACTCGAGCACGCCAGGGCCCGCGGCGCGAAGATCTACGCCGAGGTGACGGGGTATGGCGCGACCTCGGACGGGCACGACATGGTCGCGCCCTCGGGCGTCGGCGGCGAGCGGGCGATGCGGCTGGCGCTCTCGACGCTGCCGGAGGAGCGACGGGTCGGCTACATCAACGCGCACGGCACCTCGACGCCGGTGGGCGATGTCAGCGAGGTCGAGGCGGTGCGGCGGATGTTCGGCGACGGCACGACGCCGCCGATCAGCTCGACCAAGTCGATGACCGGGCACAGCCAGGGCGCGACCGGTGCGCAGGAGGCGATCTACTGCCTCCTGATGCTGAAGGACGACTTCATCGCGCCGTCGATCAACGTCGACAACCTCGATCCGGCGCTCAAGCCGGCGGAGATCGCGACGCGCCGTGTCGACGAGGCGGGACTGGACACGGTGATGACCAACAGCTTCGGGTTCGGCGGCACCAACGCCTCGCTGCTCTTCAGTCGCCATGACGGGTGATCCGGTGGCGGGCAGCCTGCTGGCGGGCAAGCGGGCGCTGATCCTCGGGGTCGCCAATGATCACTCGATCGCATGGGGCATCGCCCGGGCCTTCGCCGCTCAGGGGGCGGAGCTCGGCTTCACCTATCAGGGAGAGGGCTTCGGGCGGCGGGTGATCCCGCTGGCCGAGACGCTCGACGCGAAGCTGGTGGTACCCGTCGACGTGCAGGATGCGGCGTCGCTCGACGCGCTGTTCGAGCGGGTCGGCGCCGAGTGGGGCGGGCTCGACGTGCTGGTCCACGCGATCGCCTATTCCGACAAGGCCGAGCTCGACGGCCGGTTCGTGGACACGAGCCGCGCCAACTTTATTCATTCGCTTGATATTTCGTGCTACAGCCTCGTCGATCTGACCCGCCGCGCCGCCCCTCTGATGGGCAAGGGCGGCTCCGTGCTGACCATGACCTATCTCGGCGCCCAGCGGGTGACCCCGCATTACAACGTGATGGGCGTGGCCAAGGCGGCGCTGGAGAGCGCGGTGCGTTATCTCGCCAACGATCTCGGGCCGGACGGCATCCGGGTGAACGCGATCTCGGCCGGGCCGATGCGCACGCTGGCGGGCGCCGCGATCGCCGGGTCGCGCAAGGTCTACCGGGCGACCGAGCTGAACGCGCCCCTGCGCGCCAACGCGACGCTCGCGGCGGTGGGCGGAACGGCGGTCTATCTCGCCTCCGATCTCGGCGCCTGCACCACGGGCGAGGTGATCTTCGTCGACGGCGGCTTCCATGCCATCGGCATGGCCCAGCCGGAATACCTGTGACCGATAACCCGGCTGCCGACCGTGCGCCCGGACCTGACGGCGGAGCGGTGATCAGGCTCGCGGTGTTCGACGCCTATGGCACGCTGTTCGACGTCGCCGCCGCGGCCCGGCGGGTGGCGGGCGAACCCGGGCGCGAGACGTTCGGCGCGGTGTGGGCGCAGGTTGCGCGGGACTGGCGGGCGAAGCAGCTGACGTATTCGTGGATCCGGACGATCGCCGGGGCGCACGCGGACTTCTGGGCGGTGACGCAGGACGCGCTCGACTGGGCGCTGGAGGCGGCCGACGTGGCCGAGCCGGAGCTGCGCGAGCGTCTGCTGGCGCTCTACTTCGAGCTCGAGGCCTATCCGGAGGTTCCCTCGATGCTGGCCACGCTCCGCGACCGCGGGATCGGGGCGGCGATCCTTTCGAACGGCGCGCCGGCGATGCTCGATGCCGCGGTCGAAAGCGCGGGGATCGGCGGGTATCTCGACGCGGTGCTGTCGGTGGAGGCGGTCGGCATCTTCAAGCCGGCCCGCGCCGTCTACGACCTGGTCGGCGCGGCGTTCGGCACCCGGGCCGGAGAGGTGCTGTTCGTCTCGTCGAACGGCTGGGACGCCGCGGCGGCCGCCGGCTACGGGTTCGAGACCGCCTGGGTGAACCGTGCGGGCGAGCCGGTCGACCGCCTGCCCTGGGTGCCGCGCCACGTCCTGACCGATCTGTCCCTCGTTCCGGAGCTCGTGCCGAGATGAACCGATTCGTGACGCCCGACGGCCTGGGGCTCGCCTGGAGCGAGGAAGGCACCGGGTTGCCGCTGCTGTGCCTGCCGGGCCTGACCCGCAACGGCGCGGACTTCGACGAGCTCGGCGCCGCGCTCGGGGGACGGCACCGGCTGATCCGGCTGACACTGCGCGGGCGCGGCGCGTCGGACCGGGATCCGGAGTTCATGAACTACAACGTCGCCGTCGAGGCGCGCGACGTGGTGGCGTTTCTCGACCATCTCGGCCTCGACCGCGTGGTGATCGTCGGCACCTCGCGCGGTGGGCTGATCGCGATGATGCTGGCGGCGATGGCGAAGGAGCGGCTGGCGGGAGTGCTGCTCAACGACGTGGGGCCGGTGCTGGCGCCGGAAGGGCTCGCGAACATCATGGGCTACCTCGGGATCGCGCCGAAGGTGCGCACATACCCGGAGGCAGCCCGCGCGCTCGAGGCGCGGCTGGGGGCGCGGTTCCCGGGCCTGCCGCCGGAGAAGTGGGAGAGCCTGGCCCGGCGCTGGTTCGACGAAGGACCCGAGGGCCTGGCGCTGAACTACGACGCACGGATCCGCGATGCTCTCGAAGCGCAGAGCGAAGGACCGGCGGTGGACCTCTGGCCGTTATTCGAGTCGCTCGACGGAGTGCCGGTGGCGGTGGTGCGCGGGGCGAATTCCGATCTGCTGACCCTAGAGACCGTGGCGGAGATGCGGAACCGCCGGCCCGATCTCATCGTGGCCGACGTGCCGGATCGGGGGCACGTGCCGTTCCTCGACGAGCCCGAGGCGCTGGCGGCGCTCGACGCGCTGGTGGCGCGGGTCGCGATCTGATCTCGCTGCGGCGCGACGTCCCGGGGCAGCGCCCGGCTTCAGGGACGCAGCGGTTCGACCAGCCGGCGGACGAAGTGCCGGTCGCCGTCGATCGCCAGCAGCCCGAGGGCCGTCGGGATCGGCATCCAGATCGCCCGGTGCCCCGGCTCCAGCGGCGCCCCGAGGCGCAGCACCGGGCGGGCGAGGTAGACGTGGCAGACCTTGCGCGCCCAGATCCCGTACTCGGGCATCCAGGTGTAGCGCTGGAAAGCCCCGAGCCGGCGGACCACCCGGATGCGCCAGCCGGTCTCCTCGAGGCACTCGCGGTGCAGCGCCCGCACCGCGCCCTCGCCGGCGTCGATGCCGCCGCCCGGCAGCTGGAATTCGCGCTGCGGCGCCGCCTGTTCGGTGACGAGCAGGTCGCTGCCCTCGCGGATCACCGCGTAGGCGCCGAGCCGGTTCACGTAGGTCCGCCGCGGATCGACCGCTTCTCCGAAACGTCGCATGCGGACAGTCTAGGGACGAGGGCACCGCCGGGCCAGTCCCGGTTTGCATGTGCCGGGCCGAGCCCCTATTTCACGGGAAATCAATCTGGAGACCCTGATGACGCTCGCCGGCCGGATCGCCTGGGACGACACCATCCTGCCCTTCCAGCTCGATCGCGCGGACATCCGCGGCCGGGTCGGCCGGCTGGATTCGGTGCTCGAGACCATCCTCGGCCAGCACGACTATCCGGATCCGGTGGCGGCCCTGGTGGCGGAGGCGACGCTGATCACTGCGCTGATCGGCCAGACCATCAAGCTCCGCTGGAAGCTCAGCCTGCAGATCCGCGGCGACGGCCCGGTGCGGCTGATCGCCACCGACTACTTCGGGCCATCCGAGGACGGCGCACCCGCGCGGATGCGCGCCTATGCCGGCTATGACGCCGAGGCGCTCCCCGCGGATCCCGCCGCGGACGGAAGGCAGCCGTTCGATCTGTTGGGAGGCGGGATCTTCGCCATCCTCATCGACCAGGGGCCGCGCACCGCGCCCTACCAGGGGATGACGCCGATCGCCGGCCGCTCGCTAGCCGATTGTGCCGAGACCTACTTCGCCCAGTCCGAACAGTTGCCGACCCACTTCGCCGTGGCGATGGGCGAGGCGCGGGAACCAGGTGGCGCGGCCCGGTGGCGCGGCGGCGGCGTGCTTCTGCAGCACATGCCGAAGGCCGGGCTCGCGGCGGAGCAGGAACCGACCGGTCCGGAGGGCCTTTTCGCCGCCGAGGATCTGGTCGGCGGCACCGACGCGGACAACTGGCGGCGCGCGGTGATGCTGCTCGAGACCGTCGAGGCGACCGAGCTGCTCGGACCCCACGTCGGACCCGAGCAACTGCTGCTGCGGCTGTTCAGCGAGGAAAGCCCGCGGGTCTTCGCGCCGCAGCCGGTCCAGTTCGGCTGCACCTGCGGACCGGAGAAGGTGCAACGCTCGCTGGCACCCTATTCGGCGGCCGAGATCGCCGCCATGACCACGCCCGAAGGCAAGGTCACAGCGGACTGCCAGTTTTGCGGCGCGCATTACGAGTTCGATCCCGCGGCGCTCGGCTCCGGGGCGTAGCGGCGCGCCTTGGGCTGAATCGCAAAGACTCTTGTCTCCACCGATGCCGCCCGTCCAAGGTGTGGCGTTTCCGATCGGAGATCGCTCTCCCATGCTGACCATCACCTGTGAGACCCCGGGTACGCTTACGGCCACCGAAACCGAGCGGCCGGTGCGCAAGCACGACGAGGTTCTGCTGCGTCTGCGCCGGGTCGGGGTCTGCGGCACCGATCTGCATATCTTCACCGGCGACCAGCCGTATCTTTCGTATCCACGGGTGATGGGACACGAACTGGCCGCGACGGTCGAGGAGGCGCCTGCGGGCAGCGGCCTCGCGCCCGGCGATCTCGTCTCGATACTCCCCTACATTTCCTGCGGGACCTGCGACGCCTGCCGCAAGGGCAAGACCAACTGCTGCCGCCGGATCGGCGTGCTCGGCGTTCACCGCGACGGAGGCATGACCGAGTATCTCAGCCTGCCGGCACGATACGCCCTGAAGGCGGAGGGGCTGACCGTCGACCAGGCGGCCATGGTCGAGTTTCTGGCGATCGGCGCGCATGCGGTGGCGCGCGCCGCGCCGCAAGCCGGCGCGCGGGTGCTGATCGCCGGAGCCGGTCCGATCGGTCTCGCGGTCGCGGTCTTCGCCGGACTTGCGGGGACGGAAGTCACGCTCATCGACGGACGTGGCGACCGGCTTGCCTTCGCCAGGGAGACCCTCGGGATCGCCTCGACCGTCCTCGTCGGGGACGGTGACGTGGAGTCGCTGGACGCCCTGACCGGCGGCGAATTCTTCGACACGGTGTTCGACGCCACCGGCAACCCCAAGGCCATGGAGCGCGGCTTCGGCTTCGTGGCCCACGGCGGCACCTACGTGCTGGTCTCGATCGTCGGCAGCGACATCCGCTTCTCCGACCCGGAGTTCCACAAGCGCGAGACGAGCCTTCTCGGCAGCCGCAACGCGACCGCGAGGGATTTCGAGCAGGTGATGGCGGCGATGAGGGCCGGCAAGGTGCCGTCGGCGCTCGTCACCCACCGCATGCCTCTCGCCGAGGTGCCCGCGCGCTTCGCCGGGCTGACGGATCCCGCCGCCGGCGTGATCAAGGCGATGGTGGAGGTGACCTGAGCGCGCCGAACCCTGGCAGGCTCTGAGCCCGTGGCGGTGTCGGCGGACAAATCCCCAAGGTGACTGCGGCACGCTTGCGCCCCAACACCAGGCGAGGGCGGCGAAGCACTCAAACGGATTTCGTCTCGAGCGGAATTGGTGGAGCCAAGGGGGATCGAACCCCTGACCTCTTGCATGCCATGCAAGCGCTCTCCCAGCTGAGCTATGGCCCCGAGGGCGCGATCTGGCGCGCCGCGCCCGTCTTTATGAGTGCGCCCCGGTCAGATCAAGCGCAAAATGCCGGGGCGCGCTCGGCAACGATGGTCAGCTGTCTTCCTCGTCGGAGGAGACATCGGCGATCTCCTCGAGATCGACGTTGTCGTCGTCATCCTCGAGGATCTCGTCGTCGAGGTCGTCCTCGGTCGAGTTGCCGTCGGCCTCGATGTCGGGCAGATCCTCGACCTCGGGCTCGGGCTTGACCTTTTCCGCTCGCGGAGCCTTGGGCTTGCCCGCCGTCAGGCTGTCGAGCGTGAAGACCGTGCCGCAGTTCGGGCAGGTCATCGGGTCGTTCTGCAGATCGTAAAACCGGGTCGAGCAGCTTGGGCAAACGCGCTTTACGCCCCATTCGTCCTTGGGCATCGGCATCCTCGTCGTGGGGGAATAGGTGAATCGCCGCGCCGCATGCCACGCGCGCTGGGCATTGTCAAAGGCTTTGGCGTTAACGATCAGTCATGCTTTTGTCGCAAATGCAGCGAAAGTCCTTGATGCAGCGCAGCAGCGGGGACTAACGTCGCGCCGCAGCGCCGTGAAAGAATTCGAGGGTTTGGTTGATGATGCTCTATCACGCGTACGAAATGACCCATGCGGCGATCTCGCCGATGCGCGCCGCGGCGCGGGTGGGGCAGGAGGTGATGCGCAACCCGTTCAACCCGATGTCCGAGACCTACGGATCGCGCGCGGTCTCCGCGGCGCTGGAGATGTTCATCAACGCCACCCGGCGCTACGGAAAGCCCGGCTTCGGCATCGAGTCGACGCTGGTCGACGGGGTCGAGACGCCGGTGGTCGAGGAACTGGTGTGGTCGGGACCGTTCTGCAACCTCGTCCGCTTCCGCAGGGACTCCGGGGCCGCGGAATACCGAGACGACCCGAAGGTGCTGATGGTGGCGCCGATGTCGGGGCACTACGCGACGCTGCTGCGCGGCACGGTGCAGGACATGCTGCCGAACCACGACGTCTATATCACGGACTGGATCGATGCGCGTGACGTGCCGCTTGCCATGGGCGTCTTCGACCTCGACGACTACACCGACTACCTGGTCGAGATGATCGAGCGGCTGAGCGAGGATGGCGAGCGGATCTCGGTGATGGCGGTCTGCCAGCCCGGCATTCCGGTGATGGCGGCGGCGAGCCTGATGGCGATGGCGAAAAATCCCAGCCGCCCCGCCTCGGTGATCCTGATGGGGTCGCCGATGGATACCGCGCGCAACCCCAAGCAGCCCAACGAGCTTGCCAACGACCGCTCGCTCGGGTGGTTCGAGAACAACGTCATCGTCATGGTGCCCTGGCCGAGCCGCGGCTTCATGCGGCGGGTCTATCCGGGGTTCCTGCAGCTCTCGAGCTTCCTTGCGATGAACATCGACCGGCACGTGGACGCCCACGTCCACCAGTTCAACAATCTCGTGCAGGGCGACGGCGACGGGACCGATCAGCATCGGGTGTTCTACGACGAGTATCTGGCGGTGATGGACCTGACAGCGGAGTTCTACCTCCAGACCATCGACCGGGTGTTCCAGAAGCGGCTGATGGCGAACGGCGCCTACCATTACCGCGACACCCTGGTGGAGCCATCGGCGATCGACGACATCGCGCTGATGACGGTCGAGGGCGAGAAGGACGACATCACCGGCCTCGGCCAGACCGAGGCGGCGCACGACATGGCGCCGAACCTGCCGGCCGACCGCCGGCTGCATCACGTCGCCGAGGGCGTCGGGCACTACGGCGTCTTCAACGGTTCGCGCTGGCGCAAACTGACCGAGCCGAAGGTGCGCGGGTTCATACGCGCCCAGCGCCGGCCGGTCTGACCGAACGGCCCTCCGTTGGCCGACGCCATCCGCATCGGTGATCCGGCGATCGAGATCCGGCTCAGGCGCAATGCCCGCGCGCGGCGCATGGTGCTTCGGGTGGCGCAGACCGGCCGCGGGCCGACCCTGACGCTGCCGCCCGGCGTGCCGCTGACCCGGGCCCGCGCCTTCCTGAGCGACCAGGAGGGGTGGCTGCGCCGGCACCTTGCCGCGCGCCCCTGCGGCACGCGGCTGTCCGACGGCGGGCCCCTGCCCTTCGGCGATGTGGCGCTGACCGTGCGGGTGAGTTCCGGGGCCTGTGTGCGGCGCGAGGGGTTGACGCTTCATGTTCCGGGTCCGCCCGAGCGCCACGGGCCGCGCGTGGCCGCCTGGCTGCGCGAGGAGGCGCGGCAGGCCTGCGTCGCGGGGGTGGCGCGACACGCGGGATGCCTCGGCCTGCGCCACGGGCGGATCAGCCTGCGGGACACCCGCTCGCGCTGGGGCTCCTGCACCGCGAGCGGGGACTTGATGTTCTCCTGGCGGCTGGTGCTCGCGCCGAGCGCGGTACTCGACTATGTCATCGCCCACGAGGTGGCGCATCTCGCCGAGATGAACCACTCGCCGCGGTTCTGGGCGGTGGTGCAGCGGCTCTGCCCCGACCACGCCGGCCCGCGGGACTGGTTGCGTCGCAATGGCGCGGCGTTGCATGCCTACGACTTCGGCGCGGGATCGGCTTGAGGACCGAGCCGGCGCACGGGACACCGGCGATGATCGAGCGCGAGCGTCCGGGCGACATCTTGCTACCCGCCCACGAGCGGGTCTACCGCAGCCTGCGCGCCCGGATCATGCACGGCAACGTGCCGCCGGGGGCGGCGTTCACGCTGCGCGGCATCGCCGCCGACTTCGAGGTCAGCACCACGCCGGCCCGCGAGGCGGTGCGGCGGCTGGTCGCCGAGGGGGCGCTGAAGCTGTCGGCCTCGGGGCGGGTGTCGACGCCCGAGCTTGCCAACGAGCGCATCGAGGAACTGGCCGCGCTGCGGGCGCTGATCGAGCCGGAGCTCGCCAGCCGGGCGCTGCCGCGGGCGCATGCGGCGCTGACCGACCGGATGCTGGCGATCAACGGGATCATCGACGAGATGGTCGTCAAGGGCGACGCCAGCGGCTACGTGCGGTCCAACCTCGAGTTCCACCGCACGCTCTACCTGCGGGCGCAGGCGCCGGCGATGCTGGGGCTGATCGAGACGGTCTGGCTGCAGGCCGGGCCGACGATGCGGATGCTCTACGAGCGGCTGCAACGGCATCAGGCGAGCGACAACCACCGCAAGATCATCGCGGCGCTGCGCGCCGGAGACCAGCCGGGCCTGCGGCTTGCGGTGCGGATGGACGTGACCCAGGGGCTGCGGATGCTGGTGAGCTGAACGGCGTTCGGCGACGCCTTGCGGCCGCCCTTGCATTCCCGGCATCGCTCTATATAAGGCGCCATCCCTCCGACGGATTTTCACGCGCAGCCTCTCGTACGGACCCGGAGGGCATGGGGTCCGTTTTGAAGCGCGCCGGCAGACAGGTGAACAGGATGTCGCTCTACGAGCACGTCTTCATCGCGCGTCAGGACCTTTCCAACGCGCAGGCCGAGGGGCTCGTCGAGCACTTCGGGCAGGTTCTCAAGGACAACGGTGGCTCGGTCGTCGATACCGAGTACTGGGGCCTGAAGACCATGGCCTACAAGATCAACAAGAACCGCAAGGGGCACTACGCCTACGTGCGCTCCGACAGCCCGGCCCCGGCCGTGCAGGAGATGGAGCGGCTGATGCGGCTGCACGAGGACGTGATGCGCGTCCTGACCATCAAGGTCGACAAGCACGAGGAGGGCCCGTCGGCCGTCCTGCAGTCCCGCAGCCAGCGCGACGATCGCGGCGACCGCGACCGCGGCCCCCGCCGTCCGCGATAAGAGGAGCGCAACCCCATGGCACAACGCCCGTTTTTCCGCCGCCGCAAGTCCTGCCCGTTCTCCGGCGCCAACGCGCCGACGATCGACTACAAGGACGTGAAGCTGCTGCAGCGCTACGTTTCCGAGCGCGGCAAGATCGTGCCGAGCCGGATCACCGCCGTCTCGTCGAAGAAGCAGCGCGAGCTCGCGGCCGCCATCAAGCGCGCCCGCTTCCTTGCCCTCCTGCCCTACGCCGTTAAGTAAGGAGAGACCCCATGCAAGTCGTTCTGCTCGAACGGGTCGCCAAGCTCGGCCAGATGGGCGAGGTCGTCGGCGTCAAGGACGGTTACGCCCGCAACTTCCTGCTGCCGCAGGGCAAGGCGCTGCGCGCCACGACAGGCAACCTCAAGCGCTTCGAGACCGAGCGCGCCCAGCTCGAGACCCGCAACCTCGAGGCGAAGGCCGAGGCCGAGAAGGTCGCGGCGAGGCTCGACGGCCAGGCCTTCGTGGTGATTCGCTCCGCCTCCGACGGCGGCGCGCTCTACGGCTCGGTCACCACCCGCGACGTGGCCGACGCCGCCACCGCCGGCGGCTTCTCGCTCGACCGCCGGCAGGTCGTGCTCGACCACCCGATCAAGGACCTTGGGTTGCACCCGGTCACCGTCACGCTGCACCCCGAGGTGGACGCGACGATCCGGATCAACGTCGCCCGCAGCCAGGACGAGGCCGAGCTTCAGGCTTCCGGCAAGACCATCCAGGAGCTGCAGGCCGAGGCCGAGGCCGCGCACGAGTTCGACATCCAGGAGCTGTTCGACGACATCGGCGGCGCCGCCGACGAGGACCGCGAAGACCGTCCCGACTCGGACGAAAGCTGACCGCCGACAGCCTCGCTCGCGCCGCGGGCAAGGCCCTTTCGCGCATGAGGCATGCTCGACACGCGCCCTTCCGACCCAAGGAGGTCGGGAGGGTTTTTTTGCCAAGTCCGGTTCGCACGCGGGTCTCGCGGCAAAAGACACCGGACAGCGCCCTTCCCGGCGTCCGGAGGATCGAGACTTGTCCGGCCGGCGGATTTCTTGGTAAACGGGGCGGACTTGACGACAGGGGTTGCCGATGCGGCGTGTGGTCATAACCGGGCTCGGCATGGTGTCGCCGCTGGCCTGCGGGGTCGAGGAGACCTGGACGCGGCTGGTGGCCGGGCAGTCCGGCGCGGGCAAGATCACCAAGTTCGACGCGGGCGCTCTCGCCTGCGACATCGCCTGCGAGGTTCCCTACGGCGACGGCTCGGACGGCACGTTCAACCCCGACGACTGGGTCGCGCCGAAGGACCAGCGAAAGATCGATCCGTTCATCCTCTTCGCGCTGACGGCGGCGGAGCAGGCGCTGCGCGACGCGGACTGGATGCCCGAGGATGAAGCGGACCGCGAGCGCACCGGGGTGATCATCGGCTCGGGGATCGGCGGGCTTTCGACGATCGCCGACACCGCGATCATCCTGAAGGAGAAGGGGCCGCGGCGCGTCTCGCCGTTCTTCATCCCCGGCAGCCTGATCAACCTCGCGCTCGGGGCAGGTCTCGATCCGCTACGGCTTCAAGGGGCCGAACCATTCGGTGGTCACCGCCTGTTCGACCGGCGCGCACGCGATCGGCGACGGGGCGCGGCTGATCCGCTACGGCGATGCCGAGGTGATGGTGGCGGGCGGCGCGGAGGCGGCGATCTGCGAGCTCGGCATCGCGGGGTTCGCGGCCTGCAAGGCGCTGTCGACCAATTTCAGCGACACGCCCGAGCGGGCGAGCCGGCCCTATGACCGCGACCGCGACGGCTTCGTGATGGGCGAGGGCGCCGGCGTGGTGGTGCTCGAGGAACTGGAGCACGCCCAGGCCCGGGGCGCGAAGATCTACGCCGAGGTGGTGGGCTACGGGCTGTCGGGCGACGCCTATCACATCACCTCGCCGGCGCCGGACGGAGACGGCGGGTTCCGGGCGATGTCCGCGGCGCTGAAGGACGCGAGCCTCACCCCGGCGCGATCGACTACGTCAACGCGCACGGCACCTCGACGCCGGTCGGCGACGAGATCGAGCTCGGCGCGGTGACGCGGCTGCTCGGAAACGCGGCGGGCAAGGTGACGATGTCGTCGACGAAGTCCTCGACCGGGCATCTGCTCGGGGCGGCGGGCGCGGTCGAGGCGATCTTCGGCGTGCTGGCGATCCGCGACAACGTGGCGCCGCCGACGATCAATCTCGACAATCCGTCGGTGCAGACCCCGATGGGCCTCGCGCCGAACAAGGCGGTCGAGCGGGAGATCGACGTGGTGCTGTCGAATTCGTTCGGCTTCGGCGGCACCAATGCGTCGCTGGTGCTGCGCCGGGTGGAGTAGCCCGAGCCGATGGCGCGGCATATCGCAGCGAATGCGCTGACCCTTCTGATCGTGGGCCTGGTGGTGATCTTCGGGATCGTCACCTGGGCGCAGTCGGCCTACAAGGCGCCCGGGCCCCTGACCGAGCCGCTGGTGGTCCAGGTCGACCGCGGCGAGGCGTTCGCCAGCGTCACCGACAAGCTGACCAAGCTCGGCGCCATCGAGCATCCTCAGATCTTCGGGATCGCGGCGCGCTACGCCAAGCTCGACGCCGGGATCAAGTTCGGCGAATACGAGATCCCGGCCGGCGCCTCGATGCAGGACATCCTGAGGCTGTTGAACAAGGGCGCCAACCTGCAGCGGCAGGTGGTGGTCCCCGAAGGGCTGACCAGCTGGCAGGTGGTCGAGCTGCTGCGCGCGCGTGACGAGCTGACCGGCGAGATCGACGAGGTGCCGCCGGAAGGTTCGCTCGCCCCCGCCGGCTACGATTTCCAGCGCGGCGATACCAGGAGCGACCTGATCGAGCGGATGCAGGCCCGGCAGACCGAGATCCTCGACGAGGCCTGGGCCGGGCGCGCCGGGGACCTGCCGCTGAAATCGCCGCAGGAGCTGCTGACCCTCGCCTCGATCGTCGAGAAGGAGACCGGCGTGGCGGAGGAACGCGCGGAGGTGGCCTCGGTGTTCGAGAACCGGCTCCGACGCGGGATGCGGCTGCAGACCGACCCGACGGTGATCTATGGCATCACCAACGGCGAGGGTCCGCTCGGGCGCGGGATCAAGGCGAGCGAGCTGGCCACGGCGACGCCCTACAACACCTACGTGATCCCCGGGCTGCCGCCGACCCCGATCGCCAATCCGGGCGAGGCGGCGATCGAAGCGGCGGCGCATCCGGCGTCGACGGACTACATCTACTTCGTGGCGGACGGCTCGGGCGGACACGCGTTCTCGAGCACGCTGGAGGAGCACAACCGCAACGTAGCGACCTGGCGGCGCGTCCAGGCCGAGAAGGCCGCCGCCGACAAGGCGGCACAGGACGCCGCCGAGGCGGCGGGGTTGGTCGAGGGCCGGAAGGGCGAGATCGACGGGCCTCTGCCACGCGCCAGCGCGCCGTAAGGCCCCGGGCTCGCGCCCGGGGTCCGGCCCGCGGTTTCACAGTTGCCGACGGCGGACGATCACATACATTACCGGCAACGGACAACCACGGGAGGGACCGAGACATGCGAAACCGGATACTGTTGGCCTTGGCGATCGGCGGGCTCGCCGCGACTCCGGCGCTGGCGCAGGATGACCTCGAGGCCGCCGGAGCGAAGGTCTTCAGGAAGTGCGCCGTCTGTCACCAGATCGGCCCCGACGCGAAGAACCGGGTCGGACCGGCGCTGAACGGCATCATCGGCGAGAAGGCCGGCGCGGTCGAGGGGTTCAAGTTCTCCGATGCGATGATCGAGGCCGGCGACAACGGTCTGGTGTGGAACGACGAGACGCTGGACACCTACCTCGAGGACCCCAAGGCGATGGTGCCGCACAACAAGATGGCCTTCCCGGGGCTCAAGAAGGAAGAGGACCGCAAGGCGGTGATCGCCTTCATCAAGGCGAACGGCGGCGAGGGCTAGCGCGCTCGGTTTCCAACGCCGGCGAAAGCCCGTATAGGCGCGGGTCATGAGTATCAATCCGCCCGACCTTCGACCCGACCGCGCGCCCGAACCGCGCCTGGCTGCCGGCGCGCGGCCTGGGCAGCCGACCATCGGCATGGTGAGCCTCGGCTGTCCCAAGGCGCTGGTGGATTCCGAGCGGATCCTGACCCGCCTGCGCGCCGAGGGCTATGCGGTCTCGCCGGACTACGCCGGGGCGGGTGCTGTGATCGTCAATACCTGCGGGTTTCTCGACAGCGCCAAGGCCGAGAGCCTCGAGGCGATCGGCGAGGCGCTGGGAGCGAACGGCCGGGTGATCGTGACCGGCTGCCTCGGCGCGGACGAGCGCTACATCCGCGGCGCGCATCCGAGCGTGCTGGCGGTGACCGGGCCGCAGCAGTACGAGGCGGTGCTCGACGCGGTGCATGCGGCGGTTCCGCCGGCGCCCGATCCCTTCGTCGATCTGCTGCCGGCGAGCGGGGTGCATCTCACGCCGCGCCACTACAGCTATCTGAAGATCTCCGAAGGCTGCAATCACAAGTGCCGGTTCTGCATCATTCCGGACATGCGCGGCCGGCTGGTCTCTCGCCCCGCCAACGCGGTGCTGCGCGAGGCGGAGCGACTTGTGGACGCGGGCGTGCGCGAGCTGCTGGTGATCAGCCAGGACACCAGCGCCTACGGGACCGATCGCAAGCATGACGTCCACGACTGGCATGGCCGGCCGGTGCGCTCCCACATCACCGATCTCGCGCGCGAACTCGGCTCGCTCGGGGCGTGGGTGCGGCTCCATTACGTCTATCCCTATCCCCACGTCCGGCAGCTGATCCCGCTGATGGCCGACGGGCTGGTGCTGCCCTATCTCGACATCCCGTTCCAGCACAGCCACCCGGACGTGCTGCGCCGGATGGCGCGGCCGGCGGCAAGCGCACGTACGCTCGACGAGATCGCGCGCTGGCGGGCGGACTGCCCGGAGATCGTGCTGCGCTCGACCTTCATCGTCGGCTACCCCGGCGAGACCGAACGGGAGTTCGAGCACCTGCTCGACTGGCTCGACGAGGCGCAACTCGATCGCGTCGGGTGCTTCAAGTACGAGAACGTGCAGGGCGCGCGCGCCAACGCCCTGCCCGATCACGTGCCCGAGCCGGTCAAGCAGGCGCGGTGGGAGCGTTTCATGGCCAAGGCCCAGGCGATCAGCGCCGGGAAGCTTGCCGCGAAGGTCGGGACGCGGGTCGAGGTGATCGTCGACGAGGTGGACGACACGGCCGCGACCTGCCGAACCCGCGGCGACGCGCCGGAGATCGACGGCAATCTCTACATCGACTCGGACTTCGAACATCTGTCGCCGGGCGATTTCGTCACCGTCGATGTCGAAGAGGCCGGCGACTACGACCTGTGGGGCCGGATCGCGACTCCGACAAAGTTGACGGATTGAAGCTTAACCGTCTGGGCAAGCCGCGCGCGATCGTGCTACCCTAGGTTGTGTCCGACGATCCGTAACCGAGTTCCGGAGGAACGCCCGACCCATGCAGGCCCCGAGCGACCAGGGCTTCGCGACTGCCTATCTCCGTCTCCTGGCGGGTCACCCCGGATTCGAGGCCATCGGGCTTTTCGTTCTGCGGCCCGGCGGTTGCCGGCTTGTCGTCGGCAACGCCGCTCTGCAGGCGCTCGGCCCCTCTGGCGGAGTGCAGGTTCCCGACGCGCTGGCGGTGCGGCTGATCGCTGGCGGCGTCGAGCGATTCGAACCGGCCGAGATCGGACTCTCCTGCGGTTTTGCCGCGGCGGCGCCGGTCGCGGCGGGCGGGGTGACCGGCTTCGTGCTGGCGGCCGATCGGCGACCGCGGCGGCTGACGCGGGGGCTGAAAGAATGGCTGCGCGACGCCGCGGCGTTGGCAGCCCCGCTGCTGGCAGGTGCGATCGGGCACGCGGACGGCCGGGCGGCGACCCGGCCGCGCGTGACCACCCAGCGCGTCATCGACACGGCGATGCGTGGCAGCCGCAACGCCCCCGTCACCGGCCTGATGATCGTCGATCTCGACCGGTTCCGCGCGGTGAACGAGGCGCTCGGCACCGCGGCGGGCGACGCGCTTCTGGCGGTAACCGGCACCCGCCTCGACCAGGCGCTCGCGCCGGGCGACCGGCTCGCGCGGATCGAGGGCGACCGCTTCATCGTCGCGCCCCGCGGGCCCGCGGATCTGCGCGCGCTGGCGCGGCGGCTTCTGGCCGCGGTCAGCCAGCCCGTGGTGCTGGACGGGCAGACCATGGTGATGCGGGCGAGCATCGGCATCGTCGCGGCGGCGCGCGACACGCCGACGCCGGTGCTGCTGATGCAGGCAGAAAACGCGTTGCGCCGCGCCAAGACCGAGGGCCGCGGCCGGTTCGTGCTGCACGAGCCGGCGCAGGACGCGCTCGAGCGCGACCGCAGCCGGCTGGAGCTCGATCTCGCCCATGCGATCCCGAACGGGCAGATGCATCTCGTCTATCAGCCTTATGTCAGTCTCGAAGACGACCGGATCAGCGGCTTCGAGGCGCTGCTGCGATGGCGGCATCCGGTGCGGGGCGAACTGGCGCCAGCCGCGTTCATTCCCATCGCGGAAGCCACCGGCCTGATCCTGCCGCTCGGGCGGTGGGCGCTCAGGACCGCGATGGCGCGGGCGGCGGCCTGGCCGAAGCGGATGGGGCTTTCGGTCAACATCTCTCCCTTGCAGTTCCACCAGCCGGGATTCCTGGCCGAAGTGGACGCGGCGCTCCACGACACCGAATTTCCCGCCGACCGGCTGGAGCTCGAGATCACCGAGACCGTGTTGATGCGCGACAATCCCGCGACGACGGCGCAGTTGCGGGCGCTGATCGACCGCGGCATCCGGATCGCGCTCGACGACTTCGGGACCGGCTACAGCGCGCTGGCCTATCTGGCGAGGTTGCCGCACCACCGGATCAAGCTCGACAAGGCATTCGTCCAGGACCTCGCCACCCCGGCGACCGCCGAACTGATCCGGGCGATCATCGCGCTCGCCCGCGCCCAGGGCGTGGCGGTGACCGCCGAGGGGGTCGAGCGCCCGGAACACCTGGCGATGGTGCGCCGGGCGGGCTTCACCCACGTCCAGGGTTTCGCCACCGGCGCGCCGGTCGCGGACCCGGCGGCGCTGCTCGCGGAGCCGGACCCGTCACCAGAAGATCACGCGCGCACCCGAAAGCCGCAGCTCAGCTACTGATACTCGCTTATTCTGATCGTTTTTGCGATGCCCGGGACGGGCGTCGGCGGTGCCGCTTTGGGCGTAACTTCCTTGCCATTCGGTTAATTTCGGAAATCGTTTCCCATGAATTCAATTACTTACCATAATATCACGTGCGGACACGCTCTTGACGGGCCGCGATCGAGCATCAGGAACGGCGCCGGACCGCTCGCTCGACCAGTAGCTTGCTGGCGCGCAGAACCGCGTTCGGATCGAGGACAGGCACCGGGATCCCGCGCGCGGCGCAG
The DNA here is from genome assembly GCA_963773555.1 of uncultured Alphaproteobacteria bacterium. Lineage (GTDB taxonomy): Bacteria > Pseudomonadota > Alphaproteobacteria > Rhodobacterales > Rhodobacteraceae > Amaricoccus. Next base: position 39,378 of record CAVZCB010000028.1, on the reverse strand, counting down.
GCTTCGCTCACCCGGGCGATGAGCGACCCGCCGTCCCGCGCCTGCGCCTGTGCCGCGGACTTCAGGATGGCCTGCGCCTCGGTCAGGCCGACATGCTCGGCGAGCGCGAACGCCATCGCCTCGGCGTGCGCGGCGCCGCCACCGGTCTCGATCGCCGCGGCCATGCGGGCCGGGTCCGGCCGCAGGTCGGCCACGAGTGCCGCGGCGTGGACAAGTCCCGCACCGGTGGCCGTCAGCATCCGCGGCAGGCAGAGCCACTCGATGGCCCAGGCGGTGCCGTCGCGCTCTTCGGTCTGCAGGAGCGCCTGCTGCGCCAGCCCTACTTGCGCGCCGTTCACCCGCGCCAGCGTCACCAGCGCATCGGCCAGCACCGGGTTCGACTTCTGCGGCATCGTCGACGACCCGCCGCCCGCACCGGCGGCGACCTCGGCGACCTCGCTGCGCCCGAGCAGGATCAGGTCGGCGCCGATGCGACCCACGAGGCCCGAGACCATCGAGAGCCAGTTGGCAAGCTCGACGATGCCGTCGCGCTCGACATGCCAGGGCTTGGCCGGTGCCGCGAGCTTGAGCTCGGCGGCCAGCGCCTCGAGCGCGGGCACGGCCTTTTCGCCGAGAACCGCGAGGTTGCCGGTGGCGCCACCGAGCTGCACCACGAGGAGCCTGGGCCGCAGCTCGTCCAGCCGGTCGAGGCAACGCGCGAGCGGCGCCATCCAGCCGGCGATCCGCAGGCCGAGGGTGGTCGGCGTCGCGATCTGCGACCGGGTGCGTCCGGCCATCGCCAGCCCGGCATGACGCTCCGCCAACTCCGCAAGGCGGGCGACGAGGCCGCGCAGCCGCGCTTCGAGGAGGCCGAGGACGGTCCGCAGCCGGAGGACGAGCCCGGTGTCCATGACGTCCTGCGAGGTGGCCCCCCAGTGCACGAAGTCGCTGTACGGCGCGCCGACCCGAGCGCGAAGCCGGCGGACGAGTTCCGGAACCGGAACGCCCGCTGCCGTCGTCGCCGCCCCGAGATCGGAAGGATCGATCACCATGCCGTCCAGGGCGCGCGAGATCGCCGGACCCGCTTCGGCCGGTATGATCCCGAGCCGGGCCTCGACGCGGGCGAGGGCGGCCTCGAAGCGCAGCATGGCGGCGATCTCGGCCGCCGCGTCGAGATGCGCGGCGATCTCGGCGTCGCCGAACAGGCCGCCAAGCAGGTCGCCGTCGAGCGCCCCGGTGACCACCTGGCTCAGGCCGCCCGCAGTTGGAGCAGCGCGCGCGCCTGAGCGGGGGTGGCCACGGGACGCCCGTACTTCTCGCAGAGCTCGACGGTTCGCCGCACCAGCGCGGCGTTCGACGGCGCCAGCCGATCCTTGTCGATGCGAACGTTGTCCTCGAGCCCGGTACGGGCATGGCCGCCGGCGGCGACGCACCACTCGTTCAGCGTGAGCTGGTGGCGGCCGATCCCGGCGGCGCACCACTCGGCGTCGGGCGCCAGCCGCTCGACGGTGCGGATGTAGTAGTCGAACACGTCGCGATCGACCGGCATGGCGTTCTTCACGCCCATGACGAACTGCACGTAGAGCCGGCCCGGAATGCGGCCGTCCCGGTTCATCGCCACCGCCTGGTGGATGTGGCTGAGATCGAACGCCTCGATCTCGGGCTTCACCTCGTAGGTGCGCATTTCCTCCGCCAGCCAGTCGACCAGATCCGGCGGGTTCTCGTAAACCCGCGTCGGAAAGTTGTTCGAGCCCACCGCGAGCGAGGCCATGTCGGGACGGAGCGGCAGCATGCCGCCGCGCGTATGGCCCGCGCCGGAGCGGCCGCCGGTGGAGAGCTGGACGATCATGCCGGGGCAGATGCTTGCGCACGCCCTCGACCAGCCGGGCGAACTTCTCCGGGTCCGAGCTCGGCGTCTCGTCGTCGTTGCGCACGTGCGCGTGGACGATGGAGGCGCCCGCTTCGAAGGCCTCGCTGCGTGCTCTCGACCTGTTCGGCCAAGGTGATCGGCACCGCCGGGTTGTTCGCCTTGGTCGGCAACGACCCGGTAATCGCCACGCAGATGATGCAGGGCTTCTTCTGTTCAGACATCGAAGAACACCGTTTCGTGGTCGCCCTGAAGGCGGATGTCGAAGCGATAGACCGCGGTGCCGTCGCGGGTCTCGCGGGTGGCGATCAAGGTCGGCCGCCGGGCAGGGTTGTCGACGAGGTTTAGCACCGGATCCCTGGCGTTCGCTTCCGCCTCGTCATCGAAATACATCCGGGTGTTGAGGCCGATGTTGATGCCGCGCGCCACGATCCAGAGGTTGAGATGCGGCGCCATCGGGCGCAGTCCCTGATGGCCGCGGCCGTGCGCGTCGCGCTGCTCCTCCTCGCTCGCCGGGCGCACCCCGCCCGCGCGTGCCCGCGCCGGCACCGGGCCGGGCTTGACCGTCTCGAACGCATAGGCGCCGGTGTCGAAATCCGAGATAACCCGGCCCCAGCCACGGAAGCCGTCCTCGACCTCGCCGTGACGCGGATCCTCGGGGCTGGCGTGGATGCCGGCGGCATTGGCCTGCCAGACCTCGATCAGCACATCCTTGATCGGATAGCCGGTTCCGTCGAGCACCTTGCCCTCGACGCGGATGCGCTCGCCCGCGGCGTTCGGCCCGGCGATGTCGGTCCCGAGTTCGGTCTCGAAGATCTCGAAGCCTGCGGCGCCCGGCGCGAGGCCGATATGGACGTAGGGGCCGGCGGTCTGCGAGGCGGTTTCCCGCAGATAGGTGAGCGGTTGCGGCATCAGTTCCCCTCCAGCCGGTTCTCGAACAGGGTCGACCGGCGGCCGCGCAGCACGATGTCGAACTTGTAGGCGAGGCTGTCGAGCGGGATCGCGGCGTTCATGTCGAGCGGCGCAATCAGCTGCTCGAGCGCCGACTGGTCCGGGATGCCCTGGATCATCGGGTCGAGCGGAATGAGCGGATCGCCCTCGAAATACATCTGGGTGATCAGCCGCTGCACGAATCCCGACCCGAAGACCGAGAAGTGGATGTGCGCCGGCCGCCAGCTGTTGACCCAGTTCCGCCACGGATAGGCGCCCGGTTTGATCGTGCGGAAGTGGTAGGTGCCGTCCTCGTCGGTCAGGGTGCGCCCGCAGCCGCCGAAGTTCGGGTCGATCGGCGCGAGATAGGTGTCCTTCTTGTGCCGGTAGCGGCCCCCGGCGTTGGCCTGCCAGAATTCCACCAGCGTGTTGGAGACGCCACGCCCGTTCTCGTCCAGCACGCGGCCGTGCACGATGGTGCGCTCGCCGACCGGCTCGCCGCCGTGCGCGTAGTTGAGGATCAGATCGTTGTCGAGCGGCCCGATTTCGCCGTGACCGAAGATCGGTCCGGTGATCTCGCTCATGGAATTCTGCAGCGACAGCAGGGCGTGCTGCGGCGAGCGCTTGACGCTGGTCTTGTAGTTCGGGGTCAGCGCCGGAGGATGCAGCCTGCGGTCGCGCTGGAAGAACTCGCTCCCGCTCATGTTTCCACCCCCATCTCCTCGTAGGTCTGCCTGATGATCTTGAGCGCGTGGTTGGCGCGCGGCACGCCGGCATAGACCGCGACGTGCAGCATCGCCTCGCGCACGTCGGCGGGCGTGGCCCCGGTGTTGGCGGTGGCGCGCACGTGCATCGCGACCTCCTCGTGGTTGCCGAGCGCCGCCAGCAGCGCCAGCGTGATCAGCGAGCGTTCGCGGCGCGTGAGATCGGGGCGCGACCAGACCGATCCCCACGCGCCCTCGGTGATGAAGTCCTGGAACGGGGCGTCGAACTCGGATTTCGCGGCTTCGGCGCGATCGACGTGGGCGTCGCCCAGCACCGCGCGGCGGGTGGCCATTCCGGTCTCGTGGCGATCAGACAAGGCGCTTCTCCTCGAGAAACCCGGCGATGAGCACGGCGAGCCGATCCGGCGCCTCGACGCATGGAATGTGCCCGGCGCCTCGGATCACCTCGAACCGCGCGCCCTCGATGCTGTCGGCGGTCTCGCGCACCAGATCCGGCGGCGTCGATCCGTCCTCGGAGCCGGCCACCGCCAGCGTCGGCAGGGTGAGCCGGGCGGTGCTGTCGCGCAGGTCGGTCTCGGCCAGCGCGGCGCAGCAGCCGGTATAGCCGTTGACCGGCGTGCGTGTCAGCATGTGTCGCCAGCCCGCCAGCTCGTCCGGGCGCTCGACGTGGAAGGCCTTGGTGAACCACTTCTCCAGCACCCCGTCGGCGATCGCATCGATCCCGCCCGCACGCACCGTGGCGATCCGGTCGGTCCAGCTGTCCGGCGTGCCGATCTTGGCGGCGGTGTTCGAGAGCACCATCGCCCGCAACAGGTCCGGCCGCTCCGCCGCCAACCCCTGCGCGGCGACGCCGCCGATCGAGAGTCCGACGAAGACCGCGTCGCGCACCCCGAGATGATCCATCAGGCCGGCGGCGTCGGCAACGAGATCGCCCATGAAATAATCGCCCCCCGGCGCATCGCTGAGCCCGTGGCCGCGCATGTCGTAGCGGATGATGCGCAGGCCGGCCGGCAGGTGCTGCAGGAGCGTGTTCCATACCCGGAAATCGGTGCCGAGGGAGTTGGCGAGGACCACCGGTACCCCCGCAGGGTCGCCGCTTTCCGCGACGTGCATCCGGATCGAATTGATCGTCGCAATCTGCATCGCATTCCCCCTTTGATCGACTTTCTCCCTTTGGGCGGGTTATGTAAAATGATATGTTTGGAATATAAGATAACCTAACGGCTATGAATGCTCCCGATCAGCTACCGTCATGTTCGCTGCTTTCTCGAGGTGGCGCGGCTCTCCAGCGTGGGGCAGGCGGCGGATGCGCTGGCGATCTCCCAGCCTGCCGTATCGAAGACCCTGCGCGAACTCGAGGACCGGCTGAAGACCCCCCTCTTCGATCGTGTCGGCCGCCGGCTGCGTCTCAATGCCGCGGGGCGGTTGTTCCAGACCCATGCCGGGCTGTCGCTGGCGGAACTCCAGCGCGGGGTAAGTGCGCTCGCGCGGGCCGAGAGCGAGCACCAGACACTGGTGGTCGGGGTCCTGCCGACGGTCGCGACGATGGTGATGCCGCGTGCGGTGCTGGCCTTCGCCGACGCGGTTCCGGGTGTGACCTTGCGGATCTCCACCGGGCCGAACTGGTTCTTGCTGTCGCAGCTGCGGGAGGCGCGGCTGGATCTCGTGGTCGGGCGCATGGCGGCGCCGGACCAGATGCAGGGGCTCGGCTTCGAGCAACTCTACGCCGAGACCGTGGCTGCGGTGGTGCGCCCGGACCATCCCCTCGCCAGCGCTCGTTCCGTGGAACTCGAGCGGTTCCGGCTGATCCTGCCGCCGCCGGGGGCGATCATCCGGCCGTTGGTGGAGCAGTATTTCCTCAGCCGTGGCCTCGACACGCCGCGACCGTGGATCGAGACGGTCTCGCTCGCTCTCGGTCGCGGACTGGTGCGGCGGTCCGACGCGGTCTGGTTCATCTCGGAGGGCGTCGTTGCCGAGGAGCTTGCCGGCGGCGCGCTGGTCGCGCTCGATCTGCCGGGACTGCCCGCCGCCGGCCCGGTCGGCATAACGGTTCGGGCCGGCACGGTGGCTTCCGGTGCGATGGTGGAACTGATGCAGGCGCTGCGCGCGAGCAGCTGATATCCGGCTCCGCCTGGTGCTCGATGGCCGGAAGGGTCATCACGAGGATCGGATGCCCGACGAAACCGCTGTTCGCGCACGACATTCCCGTCCCCTGAAATGTGCTTGCGCCGGCGTCGAGGACGGTGACCCGCCGGCTCCAGAGATAGCCGGACGCGAAAGTGGCAAGCGAGCCGACGAGATAGGCACCGAGGTAGCCCGCGTCGAGGAGCGCTGCGAGATGGTTCGCGGTCAGCGCGCGAAAGATCAGCGCGGGCAACGCGAGATCGACCACGTAGCCGCCGAGAACCCGGATGCCGGCCGCATCGAACAGCCCGTGCCGGACCGACAGGAACCATGCGGCGATCAGCAGGAAGATCGTGCCGGTGATCCCCAGAATGCCGATTCATTCAGCGGCATCGTCGTCGTCTCGCGGCATCATGCCCGCGGAATCGCAGGCGGGAGCGACAGCCGCGCCTGCGCCGCCAGACGGATCAGTGCGTTCGGCGCGCCGAAGCCGGTGTAGCCGTCGCGCTGGACGATCTCGAAGAAGAAACGCTGCTGGAAAGCGCGTGTGTAAAGCTGGAAGTAGCGACCCGACTCGTCCTCGTCATAGAGAATGCCGAGTTCGCGCATCCGGTCGAGCGTCTCGGGCTCGAGCTTGAACCGGGCCTCCAGATCGTCGTAGTAGTTGTCGGGGATCGCCAGAAGGTCGAGGCCCCCTGCGCGGATCCGCTCGGCCGCAGCGAAGATGTCATCCGTCGCGAACGCGATGTGCTGGACGCCAGCGCCGAAGAACTCCGAGAGGAACCGCGAGCTCAGCGTGCGATCGGACGCACTGGCGTTGAGGCAGATGCGCAGCGCGCGGGCGCGATCTTGAAGCGCCATGCTTTCGACGATGCCGGCGGGGTCGACGACGTCGACCTGCGGCGTCGTCTCGAAATCGAACAGCGACAGGTAAAACCCAGCTCAACATCTGGTCGGGCGACATCGACTGCGCGATGTGGTCGATGCGCGTCAGGAGTTGCGGCATGTCGGCGCCGGTGGGCTCGAACTCGATCACCCAGACCCGGCCGAGATCGGAGCGCGTATCGGTGAAGTAGATCAGCGAGCCGCCGAGGCCGCGGATCGCGGGAATGTCCAGCTCGCCGGGTGCGACGGGCTGGCGGAAGGCGGTCATGTGCAGCGCCTCGGCCCGGGCGAGCGCCGCCGCGGAGTCGCCGACGCGGATGCCCATCGCCACCACCGACGGACCGTGGACGATCTGCTGCGAATGGGCGAGGCCGTCGAGCTCGGTGTTGAGGACGAGGTTGATGGCGCCCTGGCTGTAGCGGGTCACGGCCTTGGAGCGGTGCCGGCCGGCGAGCGCGAAACCGAGGCCGGTGAAGATCGCCGCGAGCTCGACCTCGTCTTCCTCGGAAACGGCGAACTCGATCCAGTCCACCGCCTCGGGGACCGCGCGCAATGGCAGCCTGCCCGGTCGCACCCGGTCCTCGAGCCAGATCAGCGAGCGTTCGCCATCCTCGGCGATGCGCCGCGGCGAGGCCATCCGGAAGCGGTCGTTGAAGATCTCGTGGCTGAGCCAGCCGTCGTATCCGGTGGCGATCACCGCCTGCATGAAGGTGTCGACCGGCAGGTCGCCCTGCCCAGGGAAGTTGCGGAAGTGCCGCGACCATTGCAGCAGGTCCATGTCCATCCGGGGCGCGTCCGCGAGCTGCACGAAGGTGATCCGGTCGGCGGGGATCGAGCGCACCGCGTCGGGAGACAGGCCGCGCGCCAGCATGTGCCAGCTGTCGAGGATCACGCCGACCCGGGGGTGGTCCGCGCGGCGCACGATCTCCCAGGCGTCGCGGTAATCGGAGACGTGGCGGCCCCACGCAAGCGCCTCGAAGCCGACGTCGATGCCGAAGTCGTCAGCGATGCGGCCGAGCGCGAGGAGGTCCTCGGCGGCGCGGTCGATGCCGCCGAGGCTGAGCGGCGACACGTTGGAGCAGACGAGGATCGCGCCCGCGCCGAGCTCGTTCATCAGCGCGAACTTGCGCTTCGCGCGCTCGAGACCGCGCGTCCGCTGCGGCTCGGGCATTCCCTCGAAGTCGAGGAACGGCTGAAAGGTCGCGATTTCAAGGCCGTGGTCGCGCGCCGTCGCGCCGATCTCGGCGGGCGTCCCTTCGTGGGCAAGCACGTCGGCCTCGAATATCTCGACGCCCTCGAACCCCGCCGAGGCGATCGCGCCCAGCTTATCCGGCAGGGTGCCGCCGAGCGACACGGTGGCGATCGAGAACCTCATGCAAGCTCCTTCAGCGCGCGGCGCAGCGTGTCCTCGTCGATCTCGCGGCCGTGGAAGATCGAATAGGCGTGCAGGCCCTGATAGAAGTAGAGTTCGTAGCCGCTCATGATGGCAAGCCCCTCGGCCTCCGCGTCCTGGAGAAATCGCGTTTCGACGGGGGTGTAGACCGCGTCGAACGCCCATTCGGCGCCGGCTATCAGCGGGCGGGGGACCGGCGTGCCCTCGTAGCCGTCCATGCCGACAGGGGTGCAGTTGACCAGCCCCGCCGCGTTGGCGGTGCCTTGCGCGACATCGTCGGTGACGGCAACCGCAAGCCCGGGCGCGGCGGCGCGGAGCGCGTCGGCGAGCGCCTCGGCCTTGGGGATGTCGCGCTCCACCAGCCGCAGCTCGGTGAGACCGAGCGCGAGGAGCCCGAACGCCACCGCCTTGCCCACGCCCCCGGCGCCGACCATGCAGACCGGTCCCGGCGCACGGTCGCCGAGGGCGTGGGCGTAGCCGGCCATGAACCCCGACCAGTCGGTATTGTGGCCCTTCGGCCCGTCGGCCTCGAAGACCACGGTGTTGACGGCGCCGAGCGCCGCGACCCGCGGATCCGGCACCTCGAGCAACGGGACCACCCGCTCCTTGTAGGGATAGGTGATGTTGAGCCCGCGAAACCCGGCGGCGCCGGCGTCGGCGAACACCGCCTCGAAGTCCTCGCCGAGGTCGCGCGGGATCAGCCGGTCGTAGCGGACCTTCAGGCCGGTCAGACGCCCGGCAAGCTCATGCAGGCGCGGCGACTGCGACCGGGCGATGTTGTCGCCGATCAGGCCGAGCCGGATGGTGTCCGGGTCGGCGGGGTCAGCCTGAAGCATGTCGTTTCCCTTCGTTTGTCGGCGCGTCCGGAGCAACCCGCACGCCGGTTCGCGGCGCGCTTGACGGCGACGGTTTATGGCGCCCGCCGATGTGGCCGGAAGATTGCCGTCGCCGCGTCGCCGGGAATGCCGAGCGTCACGCCGATCGTCGAGGTCTGCAAGCTGAGTGGCAGGTACTTCTTCACCACGAAGGACGGAATCATCTTGTCGATCTTCTGCTTGATCGCCGCCGTGTCGATGTGGTGGAGCTGCTGGCCCAGCGCCTCAGAGACGCCGAACAGGCCGATCATCACCGCGACGAACGAAATGCCGTTCCCGAGAGCGGTGATGCCGAAGGTGAAGCGCTCCTGCGCGGTCAGCGGATCGAGCCCGAAGCAGCCGGCGAACACACCCCTGGCGAGGCTCTCGCCGGAGAGCGAGCCGACCAGAAGGATGCCGAGGACCGCCAGCAGCATGTAGTCGCGCGGCTGGAATTTCAGCGCGAAGTCCGAGATCACCGGCGCGAAGAGCGCAAGCGAGAGGATGCCGACTAAGCCGCCGAGCATCGACATCACCGTGGTGATGCCGATCGCCTCGCCCGCCTCGCCGCGCTGAACCATGGGAAAGCCGTCCATTGCGGTCGCGATGGCGGACGGGGCGCCGGGGATGTTCAGGAGGGTGAGCTCGGGCATGCGTCACTGTCGGCGTGACGCGCCCACCTGTCCACGGAGGAACTGGGCAGCCAGTCCCGTAAAGCGATCCCGGTGACACCGAGTGCGATGCACCGGTGCGGCTCGGAGCCGGGCCGCGCAGGTTGCGTGCGACCCTCTCGTCATCGGCTGCCGGCGCTCGTCATCGGCTCAGGGGGGCGCCCCTGCCGGGTCCGGCGGCGGCGCCGCAAAGAAGACGGCATCGGTTGGCCTTCAGACGTCCGTGTGTTCGTCCCGTATGATCGAGCCCGCCTGCCCGAGGATGGTTATGGTGCGGTCGTAGTGATCGTCGCCGACCTCGACCGTCACGATCCACCCCTCCGACGCGCGCCGCTCCCTTTCAGCGGCACCTTCGGGCTCTTCGGGAACGATTCCACCCAGGACGCCGAACAGCCCTCCCCCCTCTCCGGGCGTCTCCGGCGGTGCCGTCACCTCCCCGTGGTCCTCGGCGAGCGTGATGGCATCGCGGTCCACCCCGAGATCCAGCAATCGCTCGACGGCCTCCTCCGCAGAGCGGCGGCTACCAAAGAAGGCCGCGACAGCTTGTTCAATCGGCATCGGTCTCTCCTCCCCGAGAAACGAATGCTCAATGTCGCTGACGGGTTCCCTGATCGGCCGGCTGGCAGCCCGAAAGTCCTCACACTCCGGACAAAAGCCGCTCCCATCGGGGAACCCGAGGCGGCCGTCGCTCGTAAGAGTGGCACAAACAGCCGCACAATGATGAGGCCATGGATTATTCACGCACCCCCTCCACCGCCGCTGTCGTCGGTCATCCGATCCACGCGACGCTGGTCCCGTTTCCCATCGTCTGCTTTACGCTGACGCTCCTGACCGACATCGCCTATTGGCGGACCGCAAACCTGCTGTGGCAGAACTTCTCGTCGTGGCTCCTGTTTGCGGGGCTGGTAACGGGAGGCCTCGCCGCCATCGCGGGCGCGATCGATCTGCTGTCCCGCGCCCGTATCCGCCGCCATGCGCCGGCCTGGGTCCACGGGGTCGGCAACGTCCTGGCGCTCTGCCTTGCCTTCCTGAACAGCCTCATCCACGCCCGCGACGGCTGGACCGGCGTGGTGCCCTGGGGACTGGTCCTGTCGGCGGCCACGGTGCTGGCAATGATCGTGACCGTCTGGCTCGGGCGCTCGATGGTCTATCGCCACGGTTTCGGAGTCAGCCCCCATGAATGATCGTTCCCGCACCCTGGCAGCCGTCGCGCTCGTCGGCGCCTGCACCGCCGTCACCGCGCTCGCAGCGTTTGCCGCCTCGGGCGATTTCGACATCTCGAGCCAGATCGGCCCCGACCCGTTCCTGCCCGAGCCGAACGAGGCGATCGTCTCCGCCGTCAAGGTTGCCGAAGTCATCGGCTGGGACAACGGCCAGACGCCCGCCGTTCCGGACGGACTGACCGTCACCGCCTACGCCCGCGATCTCGCCAACCCGCGCAGCGTCCACACTCTGCCGAACGGGGATGTGCTCGTCATCCAGTCGCGCGGCCCCGGGAGCGAACCGCTGTCGCGTCCGAAGGACCTGATCCGCGGGTGGATCATGTCGATGGCGCACGGCGGCGGCGGCCCGTCGAAGGAGAGCAACCTCATCACGCTCCTGCGCGATACCGATCGCGATGGGACGGTGGACGACCGGTTCGATCTCCTCACCAAGCTCAACTCGCCCTTCGGGGTGGCCTGGGCCGACGGAACGCTCTACGTGGCGGCAACGGACGCGATCCTCGCCTATCCTTACGAGCTCGGCCAGACCGAGATCACCGCCGAACCGTCGGTGCTCACGCCGCTGCCGGGCGGACCGATCGACCACCATTGGACCAAGGACCTGGCGCTCAGCCCCGACGGCCGCTTTCTCTACGCCGGCGTCGGCTCGAACTCGAATATCGTCGAGAACGGTATCGAGGCCGAGAAGGGCCGCGCCGCGATATGGCAGGTGGACCGGGAGACCGGTGCCGCCCGCGTCTTCGCGTCCGGCCTTCGCAACCCCAACGGGCTGACCTTCGAGCCGGAGACCGGCACGCTCTGGGCGGTGGTGAACGAGCGCGACGAGCTCGGGCCGAACCTCGTGCCCGACTACATGACCTCGGTCAGCGACGGCGCCTTCTACGGCTGGCCGTGGAGCTACTACGGCGATCATGTCGACGAGCGGGTGCGCCCGCAGCGGCCCGACATGGTGGCCAAGGCGATCCCGCCGGACTACGCGCTCTCGAGCCACGTGGCGCCGCTCGGCCTCACCTTCTCGATGGGGTCGGCCTTGCCGGAGTCCTACACCAACGGCGCGTTCGTTGGTGAGCACGGCAGCTGGAACCGGACCTTCTTCAACGGCTACAGGGTGGTCTACGTCCCCTTCGAGAACGGCAAGCCCGCCGGCAAGACGCAGGACGTCGTGACCGGTTTCCTCGACGGCGACAAGGCGCACGGCCGTCCGGTCGGCCTCGCCATCGACGGCACTGGCGCGCTTCTGATCGCCGACGACGTCGGCAACACCGTCTGGCGCGTGGCCGCCGCAGACGGCTCCATTACGCCCCAGCCGATCGGAACCGATCAGATGCCCGGCTCCACCGAGGCGTCCGGGACACCTGAACCCGGCGGCGCCGCCGCGACAGGCGGGCAGGCGAGCGGCGCGACGCCCGCCACTGCCCCGGCCGAGGTCGAGACTGCCCCGGCCGAGGCCGAATCCGCTTCGACCGACCAGCAGCTGACCGGGAAGGAACCTGCCGCTTCGTCCGGAACCGGCGCGCCCGAACCCGCGCCGACCGAGGTCGCCCCGGCGGTTCTGCCGCCGGCGGCGACGGACTAGCAGCGCGCGTCGCGCGTGGCGGGAACCTGCAACGGTCCGGCTGATCTTCGACGAGCCCCAGCTGGCCGCAGCGCCCGCGGGGCCGGAGAGGGCGCGGCGGCAGGCTATCTGTAGGTCTGCTCAAGCATGTCCCGCAGAGCCCGTTCGTCGAACGGCTTGGGCAGGCGGGGCAGATGCCGAAGGTTCGCAGGCAGTTGGTCGATGTCGCAGCCGGTGGTCAGGACAATCGGTACCCCGCGCGAGACCAGCACAGCGACGATCTGCTCGCTCGTCTCACCGTCGAGCCGGACATCGAGGACAGCGCCGTCCAAATCCTCTCGCTCCACCGCTCGGAGAGCCGGACCCAGCCGCCCGAACGGGCCGACGATCTCCGCGCCCAGCGCAAGCAGGACGTCCTCGACTTCCATGGCGATGAGGAACTCATCCTCGACGACGAGTATCCGGCAGCCCTCGAGCGACTTCGGCATCGCGTCAGTCCTCCGGTTCATCGGCCGGCTCATCGGCCGGCTCATCGGCCGGTTCGTCGGCCGCGGCCGGGCCGCCACTCCCGGGAAAGGGAAACCGGATCGTGCATTCCACGCCGTCGGAATGAAACTCTACCCGCGCATCCCCGCCGAGCATGTAAGGCAGGCTCCGCTCGATCGTTTCGGCGCCAAAGCCGCGACGGGTCGGCGGAGCTTCCAGCGACACTCCCGTTTCTCGCCAGACGATCAGGACATCTTCGGCCTCGTCGCCGCGGGTCATGCGCCAGCTCACCTTGAGCCGGGCGCCGTCCTGGCCGAGCGCTCCGTACTTGCTCGCGTTCGTGGCTAGCTCGTGGAACGCCATGCCGAGCGCCTGCGCGACTTTCGGCGGAAGACGCACGTCCGGCCCGCTCAGCAGGACGCGGCTGCCGTAGTCCGCTCCGTGCGCCTTCAGTTCCTGCCGCAGGGTGTCCTCGAGCCTGACGCTCACGACCGCCCCCTGGGTCAGCAGCTCCTGCGTTCGCACGAGCGCCAGCAGCCTCGCGTCGAAGGCATCCGCAAACTCCTCAAGGCTTGCGGCCGTCTTCGCGGTCCGTCTGGCGAGGGTCCGCACGTTCAGCAGCATGTTCCGCACCCGGTGCTGAAGCTCGCCGAGAAGGATGCTTCCGCGGTCCGCTGCGCCTTTCAGTTCGGCTTCGGTCTGGAGGCGCTCGATGGCTGCGGCGAGCAGGTTGGCGTAGTTCTGCAGGAACGAAAGATCGTCCTCGTTGAAGTCCCGATGCTGCCGGGAGTCCACTTCGAGTACGCCCCAGGCCGCCCGTTCCCCGCGGATCACCACGTTGACCATGCTCTTGACGCCATGCTCGTTCAGCAGCGCGGGGATTTTGAAGCGATCCTCGCTGGCGGTGTCAGGTGAGATGACGGGCTTGTTTTCCCGGAGCGCGTAGCCTGCCGGAGAATCGCGGTGCGCGCCGAGAGTGGCGTGGCCGACCACGCCCGCGTTCCAGTTCACGCCGGCCCGGACCAGCATGATATCGCCGCCGGGAAGCAGCTCGAGCACCTTGACGAGCTCGACGCCCGTCGCCTCGGAAACCAGTGCGGAGGCCTCCTGCAGCAGGGCATCGAGGTCGTGAGTCCGAAGGGCATGGCCGCCGAAATTCGACAGCGCCATCGCCTGCTTGCGCAACCGTTCGACCTCGCTTTCGTCAGACATCTCGTTGCCCCTCTTGGCGCAGGAGCGCCTTCAATACGACGCGTCAACGCAGCTGCGAGTTCCAATCGGATCGGCAGGGGTCGCGAGCACCACGTGCCGGTCGGGCAGCCCTTGCGAACGACCTGATCGAGTACCTGAGACAGAAGAAACGGAAGAGGACCGCCGTCTCTCCCGCGACGCGGCCTTGTCCGGTTCCGACTGGTCAGTCTCCGTGCCGCTTCCCGGCCGCCGGTGTCAGCACATCGACGAGGAAACCTTCGAAGGCCTGCTGGGAGCCGGTCCATGCCCGCAGGCCTCTTCGCAGACGCCCCATCGCAGCGGCGCCCGTGAGCGCCTCACCGGTCGTTCCGGTCCAGTTGACCGCCACGAGCCTGCAGTCGGGTCGGGCATGAGCCGAGATCCAGCGCGCGAGACCGTCGATCTCCGAGCGGGTCAGGAAGTAGAGAACCTCCGACAGCACGATCAGATCCGGGGCGATCGGCGGCAGATCCGCGGGCGCCGCGCCTTCGACGAGCCTGACGTGCGGGTGGATGGACAGCCGCTCCCGCGCGGAGGCGAGCGCGGCCGGGATCATCTCGATCGCGGTCAAGCTGTCGCAGAGCGGCGCCAGCCGCAGCGACAGCGCCCCGTTGCCGCAGCCGATCTCGAGCCCGGTGCGAAACGGCCCTGCGCCCACGGCTGCGAGCGTGGCGTCGTACTTGGCCTGCTCGTAGGGGCGGCTGTCGTGGCCCCACGGGTCGGGGTTGGCGGCATAGAGGCGGGCGAGATGGTCGCGGGTCGCGTCACGCGGCAAGGAATATCTCCGGGTGCTGAAGGAAATGCGCCTGATCCTCGCGGGACATCACGAACCCTGCGGGGTCGTCGTGGACGAGCCTGGTCATCTGCGAGGCATGGCAGGCGAGCGCCCGCCGCTTCGCTTCGGCCGCCGCGGGACCGGCGGCCAGCGCACGCAGCCCCCGGAACGGGCGGTCCGTCGAGAACCGGCCCCAGATCGGATACCACACCACGGCAAGGTCGGGCCGTCCGCCGAGGGCGCGGGCGACGAGGGCGGCCGTGCGCTCGTGATCGACATGCGGATCGCCGCCCCAGGCCGCCGCGACGAGTGCATCGGCGGGGAAGGTCGCTGCGAGCCGCGCCACACACCCCTCGGCGCCGGGCCTGGCCTGCGGCAGGCCGCAGTCGGGGTAGTTGAGCCAGATCACGTCTCCGCCCGGAGCGAGCGCGCTCAGGGCCGCCGACAGTTCGCGCCTGCGCATCGCCGCGAGCCGGGGGCGATCCCAGATCCGCGAGTTCGGATGCGACGCCGAGCCGTCGGTCATGCAGACCACGCGTGTCGCGATGCCGCCGGCCGCCGCCTCGTGGAGGAGCGCGCCGCAGCCGAGCGTCTCGTCGTCGGGATGCGGCGCGACCACCACGAGCGACCGGCGGCCCGCGAGGAGCGCCTCCGCCGTCACCGTCGGGGCCGCGGCGACGGCCGCGAGCAGCGGGCTCACTCCGGGCCGGCTCATGCCAGGCTGGCTCATAGCAGGTGCCATCGGCGGGCCAGAGCGGGGTCCGAACGGGCGACGTTCATCGCGGTCTGGCCGAGGCCATCGGGGTTCGCCTGCCGGAGGTAGAACTGCAGGTCCCGCCGCCGGCGCTCGACCGGGTGCGCCGTGGCGAAGGACGCCGCCCCCAGCGCCTCGTCCATCGCCGCCATCAGCGCGACGGCCTCGTCCGCGACGGTCAGTCGCGCGAGGATCGCCCCGGCGGCGGCCGCGGGCGGGGCATCGGGGCGCTCGGTCTCGACCGCCGCGCGCTCGAGCCACAGCCGCGCGGTCTCGCAGGCAGCGACCATCCGCCTCAGCCGGGCCGACTGCAGCGGCGCCTCGCTCTGCCCGCGCGCCTCGATCTGGGCGGCGGCCGCCCGGGTCATCGCCCGCATCGCGCCGAGCTGAACGGCGGCATAGCGCCAGACGCCGCCCTGGAAATGCGGCTCCCGGAAGTAGTCGCCGGGCCTGCCGAGCAGGTCGGCCTCGCCGATCTCGAGGCCCTCGAGGTCGCACCGGCCGGAGGCCGTCGCCTTCATCCCCGAGACGTGCCACTCCGCGGGATGCAGCCGTCCGGCCAGCCGCTCGGCCGGAACCAGGACCAGCTGCACGGCGTCGTCCTCGTTCCGCGCCGTCACGATCGCCCGGTCGAGCACGTCGGCTCCCGAGGCGTAGAGCTTACGACCGCGAAGCCTGCCGCCCTCGAGGCGCACCGGCTCCGGCCCGTCGGCGCCCCAGACGCCGAAGAGCCGCCCCGACGCGGCATCCCGCACCCACTCGTCCCGCGTTCCGTAGAGGCTGACCAGCTTGACGGCGTTGACGTGCCCCTCGAACAGCCGGCCGGCGGACAGGTTGGCCCCACCGACCGCGGCCAGCGCCTCGACCAGCTCCGTCGCATCGGACGGATGATGCGCGAGGCTCCGTCCGCCCGCCTCGGCAGGGGCGCAGGCCTGCAGCAGCCCTTCCTCGCGCAGCACGTCGATCAGCGGAGCGATCGGCGGCTCCGCGTCCCCTGGCGGGGAAAGCGCCTCGAGCCGCTGCGCGACACGGCCGATCATGCGACCCGCAGATCGTCGCCGGGGGCCGCATCGGACCGATCCGACATCGTCGGGCGCACGACCTCGTCGACGAAGCTACGCAATGCCGGCAACTCCCGCTCCAGATCGCTGGCGCGCAGCGGCGGATGCGCCGTCCCGGGCGCCGGACGACGTCTCCGCGGCAGGGAGTCGAGCGCCAGCCGCCATTCGCGGCGCAGCGCGCCGGGCGCGGTCAGCGCCTGATCCGCAAGCGGGTCGGGCATGCTCAGGCGAACCCGGAGCGCCTCTGCCATGCCGCCCGCGGCCCGGCCGAAGGTCCGCGCCGAGACCCGGGCATGGGCGACATGACTGTAGGACACCCGCGCGCCGGAAGCCTCGGCGCTCCGGACCAGCGCCCGATCCTCGCTGGAGGCGACGTCGGGCAGCCCGCCGATGCGTTCGTGCAGGGCCACGGTCAGCGCGAGACAGGCCCCCGATTCGACGTAGTGCGGTCGCGGCCCCTCCGGCTGGGTGCCATAGAGACGGTCGATCGCGAAGCGAACCTCGTGCACCAGATCGGCGTAGGCCGCGGTGGCCGCGTCGATACGCTGGATCGACGGAGAATGCGCGATCGCAGCCGGCAGCACCGTGGAAATGCTGCCGCAGACAAGATCGGCCCCCGCCCGTATCGCCTCGGAGACCGCAGCCAGCGTCCCGGGCATCAGGGTGGCGTCCGCGTCGGTGGAGACGAGCACCCCGTCGGGCGCGCAGAGCGACGCCGCCGCCTGCATCGCCAGCCGCCTCGCGTGACCGGCGCCCCTCCTGCGCGGCTGGAACCGGCGCTCGGGGACATGCAGCGAAAGGCCGTGCCGCGCGCCGGCTTCCCGGGCGTGAAGAACCGTCCGATCGGTGCAGTTGTTCGCCAGCACCATCACGCCGACCCGCATCGGCACGTCCGCTGCCGCGTCGGCGATCGACCGCAAGGCCGCACCGATGAATTGCTGTTCGTTGAGCGCGGGAATGACGACCGCAAGATCATAAGGCAGGAGGGCCACCATGCAGAAAGGACACGGTGCAACGCCGGCGTCCGTTGGCAGTTCCACGCCGTGGCCGAGGTGCTGTCGCGGCGACTCGCGCTCGGAAGGGAACGTTGCCGCGCGAAGACGGTTGGACCCCGCAAGGCATCATCGTTCGGAAGGATATCGCGATGGAACATGAGTCCAAGGTCCGCACCGTCGAGCCGCCGATGCCGGCTCAGCATCAGGACATGCCAGGAACGACCGCGAAGATGCAGCCGCAGCCGGACCACGGCGAGCACAGCTACAGGGGGTCGGGCCTCCTTGATGGCCGCGCCGCGGTGATCACCGGTGGCGACTCCGGCATCGGCCGCGCCGTGGCCATCGCCTTCGCGCGCGAGGGCGCCGACGTGCTCATCGCCTACATCAGCGAGGACGAGGACGCGCGCGAGACCGCCCGCTGGGTTGAGGAGGCGGGCCGCCGCGCCGTGCTGGTCGCCGGCGACATCCAGGACCCCGATCACTGCAAGGCGCTGGTCGATCGGGCTATGCGGGAATTCGGCCGCCTCGACATCCTCGTCAACAATGCCGCGCATCAGGCGACGTTCGAGCAGATCGAGGACATCTCCGACAACGAATGGGACGCCACCTTCCGCACCAACATGCACAGCCAGTTCTACCTGGCTCGGGCGGCGATCCCGCACATGAAGGCCGGCGCCTCGATCATCAATACCGCTTCGATCAATTCGACCGATCCATCGCCCAACCTGCTCGCCTACGCCACCACGAAGGGCGCGATCGCCAACTTCACCATGGGCCTCGCGCAGCTGGTCGGCGAGAGGGGCATCCGGGTGAACGCCGTCGCGCCCGGGCCGGTCTGGACGCCGCTGATCCCCTCCACCATGCCGGAGGGGAAGGTGGAGAACTTCGGCAAGTCGACGCCGCTCGGGCGTCCGGCGCAGCCGGCGGAACTGGCGGGGGCCTACGTGCTCCTGGCCTCGGATCGCGGCAGCTACATCTCGGCCGCGGTGATCCCCGTGACCGGCGGCCGTCCCTACTGACCGCCGGCGCCCAGATCGCGCGCGGCCGTGGCCGTCGTGGCCGCTCGGCAGCAACGGGCATTCGGGCCTGCCGCCACCGGCGAGGCGGCGGCGGGCGTGAAGATCGCGAGAGCCTCCATCGGCGGCGGCGACCCGGTACGGGCGGCCGCCTCGGGGCCCGCTCGTCCGCTCTCTTTGCCGGCAGCCGCGGCCGTCCTACATTCCCCGGTCATGCGCGGTGCCGAGCTCCTGATCCCCCGACCCGAGGGCCTCTACTGCCCCCCCGGCGACTTCTTCATCGATCCCACCCGTCCGGTCGGCCGCGCCCTCGTCACCCATGCCCACTCCGACCACGCCAGCGCCGGCCACGGCGCGGTCCTCGCCACGCGCGAGACCCTCGACATCATGGCGCTCCGCCTCGGCGAAGGCTTCGCCGCCTCTACCCAGGCCGCCGCGTTCGGCGCGCCGATCCCGCTCGGCGGCGCCACCGTCACCTTCCACCCCGCCGGCCACGTCCTCGGGTCGGCCCAGATCGCCGTCGAGGGCGCGGGCCTGCGCATCGTCGCCGCCGGCGACTACAAGCGCACCCCGGACCCGACCTGCGCCGCCTTCGAGCCGGTGCCCTGCGAGATCTTCATCACCGAGGCCACCTTCGGCCTGCCGGTGTTCCGCCACCCCGACCCGCTCGCGGAGGTGGGCAAGCTCATCGACTCGCTCGCCCGGTTCCCCGACCGCACCCACCTCGTCGGCGTCTACGCCCTCGGCAAGGCCCAGCGGCTGATCGCCCTGCTGCGCGCCGCCGGCCATGACGGGCCGATCCACCTCCACGGCGCGCTCCGCCGGCTCTGCGACTACTACGTGTCCCGCGGCATCGCCCTCGGCGACCTCGCCGACGCCACCCTCGCGCGCGGCCGCGCCCGGGACTTCGCCGGCCAGATCGTCCTCGGGCCCCCTTCCGCGTTCGAAGGCGCCTGGATCCGCCGCTTCGCCGACCCGCTGGTCGGCTTCGCCTCGGGCTGGATGCAGGTCCGCGCCCGCGCCCGCCAGCGCGGCGTCGAGCTGCCGCTGGTGATCTCCGATCACTGCGACTGGGCCGCGCTCACCGGCACCATCGCCGAACTCGACCCCATCGGAAGTCTGGATCACCCACGGCCGCGAGGAGGCGCTGGTGCGCTGGTGCGCGCTGCAGGGCCGCCCTGCCCGGCCGCTCCACCTCGTCGGCTACGAGGACGAGGCCGATTGAGCGCCATCCTCGTGACGCCACGCAGCCCCGCCGATGCCGCGCTTCCACGTCACGAAGCGCCGCAAGCGCCCCAGCAGGAACGCGCGGCAGACACGCGGGCTGGATTGGCGTCAGCGACCACCCTGCATGCGCGGCGCTGTCCATGTAGGCCTCCCCGGCCACCCCGATCACCGTCTTCCGCGACGCCGCGCTGGTGAGCACCTCCCACCCCTCGGAGCCGATGTTCAGCCGGCACTGGCGCTGTTCTCGCAGGCCGGCGGCTCGCCCCGAATCGTGTCGTCCCCGTTCGAGCTCATCGCCTTAGCCGCGTCCCTGGCGCCGCCACATCAGTCGACCGCTTGGCCGACCTTGCCCGCGCGTCAGCATCCATCCTCCACGTCGCCTCGGCCGGCACCTCGGCGCCGCACGTCCGTGCCATCTCACGTAGCAACCCGCGCCTGTCGCGCCCGTGACCAGCACGCCGCTCGGGGACCTTGGCCTTGTGGCTCAGGCTCACGAGGCCGCGATGTCGCGCCGAAGCGGCGAGTGCCGCCGCCCCGGCATGGTCGAGCCCCGCCGCCATCGCCAGCACCGCGCCCCGCTCCGGAACCACCACCGCCTCCGCGTGCGCCCCGTGCCCGGAGACCCCGAACACCCGCTTGCCCTCCCCAAGCCCGGTGACGCCGGGCCCGACGCGCTCCACCACCCCGGCGAAGTCCCGCCCCAGGACCTTTCGCCGCGGCCGCACCAGTCCGACCATCAGCCGCCCGGGGAGCCAGAGCACTGCCGGAAACGCCGACGGTGTATCCGCCAGTCCCCTTGCGAAAAAGTTGGGGGTTCGTGCGCGCTCAACGGGCGCGGCCCCGGTCCGTTCCCGGGGGGCGAGCGGCCGATCGACGCCTCCGGCCTCACCGGCGCGGGTGTGGCCCGATCCGCGCCTGAGGCGCGGGGAATCCGGTGAGCTCGGGCGCGCGGGATCGGGCCCGTCGCCGGCCGGTCCCGGTCCGCTATATCCCTGGACCATGCGCCGCTTTGCCGAACTCCTCGAACGCCTCGCCTTCACGCCCGCCCGCAACGGCAAGCTGAAGCTCCTGACCGACTATCTGGCCTCGGCGCCGGACCCCGACCGGGGCTGGGGCCTCGCCGCCATCACCGGCGATCTCAGCCTCGACACCGTCAAGCCCGCCATGCTCCGCGCCCTTGCCGCCGAGCGCGTCGACGGCGAGCTTTTCGCCCTGTCCTACGATTTCGTCGGCGACCTCGCCGAGACCATCGCGCTGATCTGGCCCGCGCCGGACAGGCCGCCAGACGGACAGCCCGCCGGTTCGCCCACCGACCCGCCGCTCGCCGAGGTGATCGACCGTCTCCGCGCCAGCTCCCGCCGCGAGGCCCCGCAGACGGTCGAGCGCCTGCTCGACCGCCTCGACGCCTCCGGCCGGTTCGCGCTCCTGAAGCTCGTCACCGGCGGCCTTCGGGTCGGGGTCTCCGCCCGGCTCGCCAAGCAGGCGCTGGCCGTGTTCGGCGCCCGCGACGTCACCGAGATCGAGGAACTCTGGCACGGCCTCGCCCCGCCGTACCTCCCGCTGTTCGCCTGGCTCGCGGGGACCGGCCCCCGCCCGAAGCACCAGGGCATCACCCCGTTCCGCCCGGTGATGCTCTCCCACGCCCTCGACGACGCGGACCTCGGGAAGCTCGACCCGTCCGACTTCGCCGCCGAGTGGAAGTGGGACGGCATCCGGGTCCAGGCCGCCGCCGACGCCCACGGCCGCCGGCTGTTCTCCCGCACCGGCGACGACATCTCCGGCGCGTTTCCCGACCTCCTCGAGGCGCTGGACTTCGACGCCGCCCTCGACGGCGAGCTGCTGGTCCGCCGCGAGGACGGCACCATCGCCACGTTCTCCGACCTCCAGCAACGGCTCAACCGCAAGAGCGTCACCGCCGCGCAACTCCGCCGCTACCCGGCGCACCTGCGGGCCTACGACATCCTCCAGCACGGGCCCCGCGACCTGCGCCCGCTGCCGTTCGCCGAGCGTCGCGCCGCGCTCGAGGCCCTCGCGCCCGACCTCGACCCCGACCGTCTCGACCTCTCGCCGCTGCTCGCCTTCGCCAGCTGGGACGACCTCGCCGCCCTGCGCGCGGCACCGCCCGACCCGATCATCGAAGGGGTGATGCTGAAGCGGCTCGACAGCGCCTATGTCCCCGGCCGCCCGAAAGGCCCGTGGTGGAAGTGGAAGCGCGACCCGCACACCATCGACGCGGTGCTGATCTACGCCCAGCGCGGTCACGGCAAGCGCTCGGGCTACTATTCCGACTACACCTTCGCCGTCTGGACGGAAGGCGGAACCCTCACGCCCGTCGGCAAGGCCTACTTCGGCTTCACCGACGAGGAACTGACCCGCATCGACGCCTTCGTCCGCGCCAACACCACCGACCGGTTCGGCCCGGTCCGCGCCGTCCGCGCCGAGCCCGACCACGGTCTCGTGCTCGAGGTGGCCTTCGAGGGCCTCCAGCGCTCCCCCCGCCACAAGTCCGGCCTCGCCATGCGCTTCCCCCGCATCGCCCGCCTGCGCTGGGACAAGCTCCCCCGCGACGCCGACACCCTCGAGACCCTGGAGGCGCTCCTGCCGCGCGCGTGATCTCACCTGATCTGTGCAACGGAAGCCGCTCGATAGAGGCATGGCGGGATCGCAAGGTTCGAGACAAGGGCGTGGATTTCCTTGTCGATCCGGTTAATTCCGAAAATCGCTTCCCATGATTTCAAACACTTAGCATAATATCACGCGTGGACACGCTCTCGACCTGCCGCGCTCGAGTCACGCCCCGCCTGCCCGCTTCGCAGTCTCCCCTTCCGCGCGGTCCGCGGCCTCCGGCGACCTCTCGTCGGCCTTCCGGCGCCTTGCCAGCCGGGTGGCCGAGCTGACGAGGGCGACGTGCGAGAAGGCCTGCGGGAAGTTGCCGAGCTGCCGGCCCGCCTTCGGGTCGTACTGTTCGGACATCAGCCCCAGGTCGTTGCGCAACTCGAGCAGCCGGTCGAACAGTTCGCTCGCCTCGCGGGTCCGGCCGAGCATGCAGTAGGCATCGACCAGCCAGAAGCTGCAGGCGAGAAACGCCCCCTCGTCGCCGGAGACGCCATCGTTGGTGCGCTGGGTATCATAGCGGCGGACAAGGCCGTCGACCATCAGCTCGCGCTCGATCGCCGCCACCGTGCCCTCGAACCGCGAATCGGCAGCCGGCAGGAAGCCGAGCGTCGGCAGGAGCAGCAGGCTCGCGTCGACGGTCTTCTCGCCGTAGGCCTGCACGAAGGTGCCGCGGTCCGTGTCGTAGCCGTTGGCGCAGACGTCGGCGTGGATTTCCTCGCGCAGCCGCCGCCAGTCCTCGACCGGCCCCTCCAGTCCGAAGTTCTCGACGCTGCGGATGCAGCGGTCGACTGCGACCCAGGCCATCACCTTGGAATGGGTGAAGTGCCGGCGTTCGGCCCGGATCTCCCAGATGCCGTCGTCGGGTTGGCGCCAGATGCCCTCGAGGTGTTCGACGAGCTTGCGCTCCAGCGCCCAGGCCGGATCGTTCTCCGGCAGGCCGCCGGTGCGGGCCTGGTGCAGGGCGTCCATCACCTCCCCGAACACGTCGAGCTGCAGTTGCCCGTGCGCGGCGTTGCCGATCCGGACTGGTTTCGCGCCGCCATAGCCGGCGAGCCAGTCGGCCTCCCATTCGTCGAGCCGCCGTTCGCCGGCAATTCCGTACATGATCTGGATCTGGGCCGGGTTGCCCGCAACCGCCCGCAGCAGCCAGTCGCGCCACGCCTCCGCCTCGTCGTAGTAGCCGCCATCCATCAGCGCGATCAGCGTGAAGGTCGCGTCGCGCAGCCAGCAGAAGCGGTAGTCCCAGTTCCGGTCGCCCTTCAACCGCTCCGGCAGCGAGGTGGTGGCCGCGGCGACGATCCCGCCCGAGGGCGCGTAGGTCAGCGCCTTCAGCGTGACGAGCGAGCGCTTGACCGCGTCGCCCGCGACATCGCCGAGGTGCTCGCGCACCGTCAGCGCCTCTTCGCACCTGTGCGACCAGCCATGCCAGAACCGCAGGGTCTCCTCCAGCGCCTCCCGCGGCTGCGCCGGCGCCGGCACCGGCAGGTATGAGGTGCTGTGGGTGAGGATGAAAGGCACCTCTTCGCCCTCGACCACCTCGAATTCCGCGACGGTGCGGGAGTCTTCGCCACGGGTCTCGACCGGCGTGTTCAGAACCACCATGTCCGGACCGCCGATCGCCAGCAGCGCCCGCCCCGCGTCAGTGTCCACCCGGCGTACCCAGGGTACGATGCGCCCGTAGTCGAAGCGCAGCACCAGCTCCATCCGCATCCGCACTCGCCCGCGCCGGCCGCGAACCAGCCGCACCAGATCGGACTTGCCGTCGCGCAGCGGCATGAAGTCGACGATCTCGACCGCGCCCTCCGCAGTCTCGAACCGGGTTTCCATCACCGCGGCGCCGTCGAGGTACCGCCGCGAGACCGCGTCGCCGCCCTCCGCCGGCCCGATCAGCCAGCGCCCGTCCTTCGGCTCGCCCAGCAGCGCGGCGAAGACGCTGCCCGAATCGAACCGCGGCCAGCACAGCCAGTCGATCGACCCGTCGCGCCCGACCAGCGCGGCGGTCTCGCAGTCGCCGATCAGGCCATAGCTTTCGATCGGATTGCTCATTGTCGCCTCCTTGGCCCGAACGGTAGCGGCTTTTCGCGCCTTTGCCACACGCGGCGGGGATTCAGTTCTCCCGGACCAGTCGCAGGTACAGGGCGGTGATCAGCAATATGATCAGTCCGAACAGCATGCGCCGCGAGCCCTCCGGCATCTGCAGGATGGTCAGCAGCGTCGTCAGCACCGTCAGGATCAGCGCTCCGAGGATCGTGCCGGCGTAGCCGCCGCGCCCGCCGAAGATCGAGGTGCCTCCGATCGCCGCCGCCGCCACCGAAGGCAGCACCAGCGGCTCGACCAGCGACAGCGACGGCGCCTTGATCAGACCCACATAGAGCAGCCCGGTGATCCCGGCGAGCAGCCCCGAGACCACGTAGAGCGCGATGATCACCTGCCAGTAGAGCACGCCCGAGATGCGCGCGGCGTGTTCGTTGTCGCCGACCGCGTAGAGCAGCCGCCCGAAACCGGTGCGTCGCAAGGTGAACATGATCAGCGCCGCCAGCGGCACGAACAGCAGAAGGGCATTCGGCACGCCCAGCGTCAGCCCGGTGCCGAGCCATGCGAGGCCGTCGGGGATCTTCGCGCCGGTGGCGATCACCGTGCGCTGGTATACCTGCAGGCAGCCGGTGCCGATCAGGCTGGTCCCGAGCGTCATGATCAGCGGATGCACCCGGAACACGCCGACGCCGATGCCGTTGGCGAGCCCGATCAGCACCGCCGGCAGCAGGGAGATCAGGATCGCCGCCGCTGGCGCGTGCTCGACCGCCTGCGTCGCCATGATGAAGGCGGCCATCGTCGCGACGGTTCCGACCGACAGATCGATGCCGCCCGTCAGCATGGTCATGGTCTGACACCCCGCGAGCAGCGCCAGCGGAATCGCGAACTTCACCGTGTTGGCGATCCACCGCTCGTTGACGATGCCCGGCCGAAGGATCTGCAGCACGGCGACGAGCAGGAGCAGCAGCACGATCAGCGGCACGAGCGGGCGGTCGCTGAGGAACCGCCGGATGCGGCGAGCGGGCGTGGCTGTGGTGTCGGTCATGAGGCGCGTCCCCGCATGGCGATGGAGGCTCCGAACATCACGACGACGACCATGATCGTGCCCTCGACGATCGTCGCGACGTTGGGATCGACCGCGAGCAGCGTCAGGCCGGTCCGCGCCAGGCGCAGGATGACGACGGCGACGATCGGCCCGACCAGCCCGCCAAGCCCGCCGCCGAGCACCACGCCGCCCAGCACCA
Source organism: uncultured Alphaproteobacteria bacterium (assembly GCA_963773555.1). Lineage (GTDB taxonomy): Bacteria > Pseudomonadota > Alphaproteobacteria > Rhodobacterales > Rhodobacteraceae > Amaricoccus. The sequence continues at coordinate 13,734 of CAVZCB010000028.1, read as the reverse complement.
CCGCCGCGACGCTCGCGAGCAGGTAGGGGCCGGGGATCGGGGCGCCGATCCCGGTGATCATGGTCAGCGAGATGCCCCCCATCGCCGCGAACAGGCCGGCGATCGCGTAGGCGGTGATCCGGGTGAGCGCCACCGGAACGCCGCTGCGGAACGCGGCAAGCTCGCTGGAGCCGATCGCATAGATCGAAAGCCCGAGCCGGGACCGCCGGAGCGGGATCCAGACGATACCGAGACAGACGATCAGCAGCACCAGCGCCTTCGGGATCCAGTCGGTGACCGCGACCGGCACGCCGGGGATCGGCACGGTGCCGACGACCAGGGCGCGCAGCCACTCCGCCGCCGAGCCTCCGGGTGCGGTGAGCACGAGCAGCGCCGCGCCCTCGAACACGAACAGCATCGCCAGGGTCACCACGATGTCGGGCACCCTGGTGACGACGATCAGCAGCCCGTTCAGCGCTCCCAGCGCAAGGCCCATCAGCAGCACCAGGGCGACGATGAGGATGGCCGCCTCCTCGCTCGCGCCCTCCATCATCCGCGCCGCCGTGACGCTGGTCAGCGCCATCATCGCGGCGATCGACAGATCGATTCCGCCAGCGATCACCACGACCGCCTGCGCGGCGGTCGCGAAGGCATAGGGCAGGGCCGCGCGGGCCAGCGAGCCGAAGTCGTTGCCGCCGTAGCCGGGCTGGATCAGCCGGACCGCGACGAGCAGTGCCGCGAACAGAACGAAAAGGCCGATGACCCAGCCTTCGCGGCGCACGAACCGCATCATGACGCGCCCACGGTCTCGGCGCGCGGCAATCCGTAGGCCGCGCGGGTGAGGGTGGCCTCGTCGGCTTCCTCGGCGCCGAAGCCGTCCACCACGCGGCCGGCGAAGATCACCACCACGCGGTCGCAGACGATCGGCACCTCCTCGAGATCGGAGGTGTAGAACAGCACCGACGAGCCCTGCTCCGCCAGCGCGCGCAGCAACCGGTAGATCTCCTGCTTGGTGCGCACGTCGATGCCGCGGGTCGGGTCGAAGCACAGGATGGTTCTGGCGTCGGCCGCGATCCAGCGCGCGATCGTAACCTTCTGCTGGTTGCCGCCCGACAGCCGCTGCACTTCGCGCTGCGCCCGGGTGTCGATCTGCAGCCGTTCGATGGCACCGTCGACCTTGATCGCCTCGCGCGTCCGGTCGATCGGCCCCCAGCGGCGGATCCGGGCGCTGAACGGCAGCGCGATGTTCTCGCGCACCGAGCGCTGCATGGTCAGCGCCTCGCTGCGGTCGCCGGGGACCAGCGCGATGCCGGCGCGGATCGCGTCCGCCGGGTGGCCGAACCGGACCGGGCTTTCGTCCACCTCGATGGTCCCGCCGGCGGGTCGCACCAGACCGGAGAGCGCATCGAACAGCTGGTCCTGACCCTGCCCCTCGAGCGCGACGATGCCGACCACCTCGCCGTCATGCAGGTCGAACGACACGTCGTGAAGCCTGCTGCCGACTTTCAGGTTGCGGACGGCGACGCGTGCCGGTCCGGGCTTGCGGTTGCCGGAGGTTCCGGCGGGGGCGGACACCGCCGTCGCGCGTTCGACCCGCGCGCCGAGCATCAGCTCGACGATCCGCTCCTCGACGCCCGGCGCGATGTCGACGACGCCGACGGTCTCGCCGTCACGCAGCACGGTCGCCCGGTCGCAGAGCGCGGCGATTTCCAGGAAGCGGTGCGAGATGAAGATCACCGACCGGCCGGCCGCGCCCTGGCGGCGCACCACGTCGAGCACCCGCTCCGCGAGGTTCGCGGGCAGCGCCGCGGTCATCTCGTCGAGGATCAGCACGTCCGGCTCGATCGCCAGCGCCCGGGCGAGGTCGAGGACGCGCAGGGTCGCGAGCGGCAGGTCGCGCGCCACGTCGCGCAGGTCGAGATCGGTGATGCCGAGCTCGCGCACCCAGTCGAGGAACGGCGCCTGCGGGGTGCGGGTCAGGCGCAGGTTGTCGGCCACGTCCAAGTCGGGGATCAGCGACGGCTCCTGATAGACCGAGACGAGGCCAGCCGCGCGGGCGCCGGCGGGCGAGCGCATGTCCTGCGCCTGCCCGCGCACCTCGATCCGTCCGGCATCGGGCCGGATCGCGCCGGTCAGGATCTTCACCAGCGTCGATTTTCCCGCGCCGTTGGCGCCCATCAGCGCGTGAACCTCGCCCGGCCGGACCGAGAGCGCGGCATCGCGCAGCGCCGCGACCGCGCCGTAGCGCTTGGCGACGCCCGAGGCATCGAGGACCGGGCCTCGCTCACCGGGCGGACCGCGAAACGCAGCATTTCGCGCGCGAAATTCCGGCTAACGCTCTGTTATCAAAGGCGTTAATCAACATTAAAATTCGGCCCAGCTTCGGGCGCCGGCCTTCGAACCGGCATGAGCGACGCATTGCGTCGCGCCGGTTCGTCGGCCGGAGCGCGTGAGCGCGGAGGCCGAGGGGGGTGCCGCCGGGGACCGTCGGGTTGTAATCCGCGCGCGCCTGCCTGGCTGGCGCGTTGCAGACGCGCCTGCCGGGGGCAGGCAGGCGCGCGCGGATTTGTCGACGGACAAATCCACGGAGTGAATGCGGCACCGTGGCGCTCGATTGTCAGCATGCCGAATCCCACACACCGCCAGCGGGCGCTCGGCGCCCGCTCCGCAGTTCGAATTTCGCTCTTTCGTCAGCGGATGCCTGCGTCGATCAGCGGCACCAGGTTGCCGATCGACTCCGGCGTCACCACCCCCGCGCCGGTGTTGAGCGACAGGCCCGGCATCTTGTACTGGGCGCTCATCACGCACTGCACCACCGGCATGAAGCCCTGCAGGTAGAGCAGCTGGTCCAGCGTCACGCTGACATAACCCGACTGCAGGCCGTCGATGGTGGCCGGCGCGAGGTCGATGCCGCCGACGGTGATCTCGCCGGGCTTCTTGCCGGCCTTCTGCAGCACCTCGGCCAGAACGCCGGTGACGCCGCCGTGCTGGGTGCCGATCGCCTTCAGGTCGGGATGGGCCTGCACGTAGGCGGCCAGCACCGGGACGGCCAGCGAGGCGTCGGAATTGGCCTCCGGCGTGATCTCCAGCCGGTCCACCGTCAGGCCGGCGGCCTCGAGCGTGTCGGCGAGGCCCTTCTCGGACTGGCCGCGTTCGGCCTGGCTGAACACGCCGTAGACCATCGCCTGGTCGCCGGACTTCAGCCCGCCCGCGTCGATCATCCGCTCGGCGGTGAGCTTGCCGCCGGCGTAGAGGTCGACGCCGGCGTAGCCGAAGCCCTGCGGGCCGAATTCCTCCTGCAGCTTGGTCAGCGGCGCGTTGCCGTCGGTGACGACGATGCCCTTGGCGACCGCCTCCTTGACCAGATCCTCGAAGGCGTCGGCGCCGGGATGGCCCATGATGACGATGCACTGCGGGTTGGCGGCCATCGCCTGGCGGAACTGGTCGAGCATCTTTTCCGGCGCCCAGGCGGAGAACTGGGCGTTGAGGCTGTCGACGCCGAGCGCCTTGGCGGCGGCGTCCGCGCCGGTCTGGCGGGCGAGCGTGGCGCCGTCGCCGGGGTTGCCGCCCATCTGCATGTAGATGGTGACGCCCTTGCCGGGGGCATCCTGGGCGAGGGCCGGGCCGACCGCGAGGGCCGCGGTGGCGGTGGCCAGAAGCAGGGAGCGCAGGGTCATGTCGTTTCCTCCTGTTGACGTTCTTGGCTCATTCGCCGGCGGCGCGCGCCGCCGGCGGCTTCGGGCGGCGAAACCGGGCGACCAGTGAGCGCCGCCGCTGCGGTTCGTCGACGAAGAGGTAGAAGATGATGGCGGTCAGGAACACGATGCCCTGGATGGTGCGCACCCACGCGCCGGTCAGCCCCGATGCGACCAGCCCGGCCTCGATCATGCCGATGATGAAACAGCCGAAGATCGTGCCGATGATCGTCGCGCGCCCGCCGAAGATCGAGGTGCCGCCGATCAGCACGGCCGCGATGGCGGTGAGCAGATATCCCTGGCCCTGATTGCCGAAGTAGTTCTTGTTCTCGAGCGTCAGGAACAGCGCCGCCACGGACGCGAGCCCGCCCATCAGCGTGAAGATCTTGATCTTCTCGCGGTCGACGTCGATGCCGACCACCCGGCTGACCGCGTTGGAATCGCCGATGAACAGCACGTGCTCGCCGAAGCGGTGGCGGTTCATCAGGAACCAGAGGAAGATCACGATGGCCGCGGTCCAGAGCCCCTGCACCGAAAGCTGGTTGTACCAGACGTAGGGCTGATCGGAGAAGGAGAAGGTGCCGACGAGCACCTGATAGACGCTCGACTCCTCCGCCCCGCGCAGCGCGTAGGACAGGCCGCCCGAGATCACCGTCGCCATGCCGGCCCAGAAGAACTGCGTCCCGAGCGTGGCGATGAACGAGGGTATGCCGAGCTTGGCGATCAGCACGCCGTTCAGGAAGCCCACCAGCAGCCCCGCGGCGATGGCGGCGACGACCGCGAACCAGCCGAGGTTGTAGTCCTTGAACAGCACCGCGAACACGTAGCCCGAGAGCGCGATGATCGACGGGAACGACAGGTCGATCTCGCCCGCGCCGATCACGAAGGTCAGGCCCATCGCCAGCAGGATCAGCGGCGGCAGGGTGGAGAGAAAGGTTGTGTAGATGTTGGGCGCCAGGAACACCTGCGGCGCGGTGTACATGAACAGGACCAGCAGCGCGGCGAACACCAGGATGATCGGCAGACCTTCGATCCGCTGGAAGAGCGAGCGCTTGCGGGGAACGGCCATGCGGGTCAGGTTCCGTGCTGGAGGTCGATGAGGTATTCGGTCAGCTCCGGCACGGTCATGTCGCGGGGCGCGATGTCGGCGACGATGCGGCCCCGGTCGATCACCACCAGCCGGTCGGCGACCTCGTGGATGTGGACGAGGTTGTGCTCGATGTAGATGCAGGCCCGGCCCGAGGCCTTGATGTTGCGCACGAAATCGAGAACCTTGCGCACCTCGGCCACGGCGAGCGCCACCGTCGGCTCGTCGAGGATGATCAGGTCGGCGTTGAAGTGCATGGCCCGGCCGATGGCGATGCCCTGGCGCTCGCCGCCCGAGAGCTGGGAGACGGTGGAGTCCGCGTCGATGCCGACGCCGCGAAAGCCGATCTCCTCCTTGAGGATCTGGTCGGCGATCGCCTTCTCGCGCTTCACGTCGATGAAGCCCCAGCGGTTGGTGATCTGCCGGCCGACGAAGAAGTTGCGCCAGAGCGGCTGCTTCTCGCCCAGCGAGGTCTCCTGATAGACCGTCTCGAAGGCAAGATCGTGGGCTCGACGCACCGACCAGCCTTCCCAGTCCACCGGCTGGTCGCGGATGTAGAGTTCGCCCGCGCTCGGCCGGACCACCCCGGTGATCGCCTTGATCAGCGTCGACTTGCCGGCGCCGTTGTCGCCGATCAGCCCGACGATCTCGTTGCGCCCCACCGCGAGGTCGATGTCGGTCAGCGCCTGCACAGCGCCGTAGTGCAGGCTGACCCCCTCGAGCCGGACGATATGCTCGAAGCCGTCCGCCTCGGCGTCGGGGGAGCGCGTGGCCGTTTCTGTCATGATCGCCCCCTGCCCGCCCGACGGGGCGGCCGCCGCCCCGTCGATGCTTCGATCGGGTCGCGGGCGCGGATCGCCGGGCGATCCGCGCCCGCGCATTCCGCGTGCCTTACTCGCCCGGACCCTTGCAGGCGACGATCTGGTCCTTGGTGTAGGTGGTCCAGTCGGGGATCATGATCGAGACCGGCCACTCCGGGCTGAGCGAGGGATCGGCGGCCGCTTCGAGCTTGGCCCGGCCCTCCTCGGTGGTGTTCGGCCAGATCTCCGGATCGACCAGCACCGTCTGCTCCGCCGGCTTCTTGCCGTCGAGGATCTGCAGCGCCAGCGTCACCCCGGCGCCGCCGATCGACCCGGGGTTGGTCACCGCCGCGCCCTCGAGCCCGTCGACGCTCAGGAGCTGCCCGACGAAGCCGGCGTTGTCGGCACCGACCACCGGCACCAGCGGCGTCTGGCTCTCCGTCATCGCGTCGACGATCACGCTGTCGATGCCCGAGGTCCAGACGCCGTCGAACGGGATGCCGGTGGCGATGTAGTCGAGGATCTGCTGCTTGCCCTGGTCGAACTGCCAGCCGGTGTAGGTCTCCTGCGCCACGTTCACGTCGGGGTATTCGGCCAGCGCGCGCTTGAAGCCCTTGTCGCGGTCGCTGTCGGCCGAGGCGCCGGCCGCGCCGCGCATGTAGACCACGTCGCCCTTGCCGCCGATGGCCTCGAACAGCCACTTGGCGCCGAGATAGCCGTATTCCTCCTGGTTGTTGGAGATGATGTAGGCCGACGGTTCGGTGACCGCCTGATCGACCGCGACCACGACGATCCCGGCCTTGGTCGCCTCCTCGAGCGCGGAGCGGATGCCCGCCGGATCAGACGGGTTGACGACGATCGCGTCGACCCCGGCGGAGACGAGGTTGCGGATGTCCTCGGACTGGCCGGCCGCGTCGGTGTTGCGGTGGGCGATGTTGAGCGAGGCGACCTCGCCCGACGCCAGCGCCTGCGCCTTGATCGAACAGATCATCTCCTCGCGCCAGCCGTTGCCCTGCACGGTGTTCGACACGCCGATGGTGTAGCTGCCTTGGGCCGCCGAGGGCAGCGCGGACATGGCGAACGCCGCGCCCGCCAGCAGCGACGCCAGTGTGAGTGTCTTGTTCATGGGAACCTCTTTTCCTCCCGGTGTTGAACGTCAGTCTTTTTATTCCAGCCTACAGTCACTTGACCCAAGGACGAAGCACATCCCGCGCCAAAAGGAAACCTTGCTTGACGCGGGCGTCGCTGCCCTCGAACTGCCGGTCCTCGTGCTCGATGATGACCGGGCCGTCGTAGCCCGCCCGGTAGAGTGTGGAGAAGTAGAGGCTCCAGTCCACCTCGCCGAGGCCCGGCATCCGCGGCACCTGCCAGCCGATGCCGGCCGACAGGATGCCGCGCTCGTAGAGCCCGTCGCGGTCGATCATCAGGTCCTTGGCGTGGGCGTGCAGGATGTGGCCCCCGAACTCGCGCACGAACCGTCCCGGGTCGATCATCTGCCAGACCAGGTGCGAGGGGTCGTAGTTCATGCCCACGTCGCCGCCCCAGGCCTCGAGGATCCGCCGCCAGACGTGGGGCGAATAGGCGATGTTGTGCCCGCCCGGCCATTCGTCGGCGCTGAAGATCATCGGGCAGTTCTCGAAGGCGAGCTTCACGCCGTGGTCGCGGGCGTGGGCGACGAGGTCCGGCCAGACCGCGAGCGCCACCTCCCAGTTCGCGTCGAGGTCCTTTGAGGCGTCGCCGCCGCAGAAGGTGTTGACGACGCCGACGCCCATCAGGCTCGCCGCGGCGATCACCTTCCTCAGATGCGCGGCGACCGCTTCGCGGTGCGCGGGGTCGGGGTGCAGCGGGTTGGGGTAGTAGGCGAGGCCGGAGATGGCGATGCCCTTCTCCGCCAGCGCCGCGACGGTCTCCTGCGCCTGCGTTTCCGTCAGTCCGTCGACGTCGATGTGGCTCGTGCCGGCATAGCGCCGGGTCGGCCCTGACGAGCGCGGCCAGCACGCCACTTCCAGCGCCTCGAACCCGACCGACTGCGCCCAGTCGGCCACGTCGGTCAGGGCCGTGTCCGCAAACGGCGCGGTGAGGAACCCGAGCTTCATGGTCTGCTCCCTTGCTGTTGTTGAAGCCGCCGCAGGACACCCATCGGGTCGTCCGACAGCAGCCCGTCGAGCGCCGCGGCGACGCCCTCGCGGAAATCCTCGCGCGCCGCCAGCCGCGGGTCGAACACGGTGTCGAGCCCGAGGATGCCCGCGGTCAGCGCCTCGGGATCGCGCCCCGCCTCGTCGGCGATCGCCGCGACCCGCGCGGCCTCCGGATCCTCGGCCGGCCAGGCCGCACCGAACCGCGCCGACGCCCGCACGAGGTAGGCCATCCAGGCGGCGATCGCCACCGACAGCCGCGGGATCGGCTCGCCGCGGGCCAGCCGCTCGGCGGCCGGGTTCACCAGCCGCTGGACGATCTTCTGCGACCCGTCAGTGGCGATCTGGTGGCAACGGTGCCGGATCGCGGTGTTGTGCAGCCGCCCGAGGCTCTGGTCGACGTAGGCGAGCGGTGGCTGTCCCCGGCACCGGCGCCAGCGTCGGCACGCTCTCCTCGACCAGCATCGTCCGCACGAAGCCCTCGAGCAGCGGATCGGCCACCGCGTCGAAGGTGTGCTCGTGGCCGGCCAGCACCCCGAGATTGGCGAGCGTGGATCTGCGCGGCGTTCAGGACCCGCATCTTCAGGTGCTCGAACGGAGTCACGTCCGCCGACGAACTGGGCGCCCGCCAGATCCCAGTCCGGCCGGCGCCCGGCGAAACGGTCCTCGATCACCCACTGCCGGAAGGGCTCGCCGGTCACCACCGCCGCGTCGCGATAGCCGAAGCGATCCTCCACGGCCGCGATGTCTTCCGGCGTCGTCGCCGGCACGATCCGGTCGACCATCGTCGAGGGAAACGCCACGTTGCGCCCGATCCAGTCCGCCAGCCCCGGCCGCCGTTCGCGCCATCGCGCCGACCACGCCGGCGAGCAGCGTCCCGTTGGCGGGGATGTTGTCGCAACTCATCAGCGTGACCGGCCGCCGGTGCGAGGCCATCCGCACCTCCAGCGCCCGCGCGAGGATCCCCGGCAGGCTGCGCGGCGTCTCCGGGTGCGCCAGATCGTGCACCACGTCCGGATGCCCGCGGTCGAGCGCGCCCGTCGCCGGCCGGTGGCAGTATCCCTTTTCGGTCACCGTCAGCGTGACGACCTCGATCTCCGGCGCCGCCAGCACCTCGATCGCCGGGACCGGATCACCCTGGGCATCGACCACCGCCACCATGTTGCCGATCACCCGCGCCTCGGCGCGGTCTCCCTCGCGCAGCAGCCGGGTGTAGAGGCCGCCCTGGGCGCCGAGCGTCGGCCCGAGCCGCGGCGGGCGGATGCTGACGCCGATGACGCCCCAGCGCCCGAACCGCCGCGCCAGCATGTCGTCGGTGTAGTCCGCCTGGTGGCAGCGATGGAATGCGCCGACGCCGACATGCGCCATGCCCGCGCCGAGCGCGCCGCGGTCGTAGTCCGGCCGCTGCACGTCGCCGGGCAGTCGGGCGAGCGATCGTCGGGTCGAGCGTCCCGGTCATCGCGAGCCGGCCACCCACTGCTCCTGGTCGATCAGCGCCCCGGTCATCGGCCCCGCGGCGTCGCTCAGCAGGAAGGTGGCGAGGTTCGCCACCTCCTCGGGCATCACCAGCCGGCCGAACGGCTGTTCGGCGTTGGCCGCCTCGACCCAGCCGTCGCCCTTGCCGAGCGTCTCGGCCTGCATCACCTGCTCGCCGTGGCTGAGCGTCCAGCCGAGGTTGATGCCGTTGACCCGGATGCGGTCGAAGCGATGGGCGTTGGCGGCGTTCTTCGTCAGCAGCGCCAGCGCCGCCTTGGACGCGGAATAGATCGCCAGATCCGGCGCGCCGCAGTGGACGTTGATCGACAGGATGTTGACGATCGCCCCGCCTTCGCCGCGGTCGCGCATCGCCCGGATCGCGCCCTGCATCAGCAGATACGGCGCCCGCGCGTTGGCGGCGAACAGCCGGTCCCAGAGGTCCGCGTCGCCGTCGAGCATCGAGGCCCGGTCGGTCATCGCCGCGGCGTTGACCAGCGCGTCGATCCGGCCGAACCGCTCGAGACACGCCGCCACCAGCCGGCCCGGCGCGTCCGCGTCCAGCAGATCGGCCTGCACGAACGTCGCCGGCGCACCGGCGGCCGTCAGCGCGCCGGCCTCCGCCTCGCCCCGCTCCGCGTCGCGGCCGGTGACCAGCAGGCCGGCCGCGCCACTGTGGGCCAGGGCGCCGGCGATGGCCCGGCCGACCCCGTGCGTGGCGCCGGTCACCAGCGCGATTTTTCCGTCAACGCGGGCTTCCATGGGCGCCTCCTGGTATGATCGTCGCGACATTTGGAACCGGTCGGGCCGGCCGGCGCGGCGTTGCGAACCGGCACAAGCGAGGCCCTGCCTCGCGCCGGTTCGTCGGCCGGAGCGCGTGCGCGCGGAGGCCGACGGGGGTGCGGCCGTGACCGTCGGTCTGCAATCCGCGCGCGGCTGCCTGGCGGGCGCGGAGTCGCGCCTGCCGGGGGCAGGCAGGCGTGCGCGGATTTGTCGACGGACAAATCCGCGAAGGGAATGCGACGGCGTTGCGCACGACGCCGGGCCACAAGGGCGAAGCAATCCCACGGATGCTCTCTGGCGCGCTCATTGCACCAGCGCCACCGCGGGCTCCGTCTCTGCCGACGGCACCGCGCCAACAGTGCGGATCCGCCGGCACCGGCAGATCGCCCATCTGCGTGCGATCGAAGCTGATGCCAGGCACGCGGTGTTTCGCCACGCCTTCCTCCCCACCGGACTTTTTCCCGCGAGCCTAGCGCGGCAAGCGGGGTCCACAACAGGGCAAATCGAAGTCCCGTCGACGCCCCCCGGTGCGGATCGGCCGATGCGCCCTCTCAGGAGGCGATCAGCTCGAGCCGGCCGTCGCCTGCGAGGCGCCGGACGTAGGCGGCCTCCTGGGCCCAAGGATGGCCTTTCCAGCCCTGGAAGGTAAACCCGATCAGCGTCGCCCGGGCCCCCTCCATCCGCTCGAGCACGTGCCGCAGCGCCATGAAGCCCGCACTCGGGAACATGCCCGGATCGGCGGGATCGTCGCCTTCCTGCAGGCAGGCGAGGCACCGCCGGTAGAAGTCCGCGTCGAAATGGGTGGCGGGCTGGCGCAGGCGGTTCCGCCGGAGGATGCGCCCGGAGATGTCGCGCTCGGCGGCCGGCTTCACGTATCCGTCGGGCGCGCGCGCCCGCAGTTCCTCGTGGACCTCGACCGCGCGCGGAAACCGAGATCTCGGCGGGCAGGTCGCGGTACGGCGCATCGAGAAAGGTCTGCCGGTTCGCGAACCGCCGGCCGCCGGCGCTGTTGGCGATGACCCAGGCGTCGAAGCGGGTCCCGCCGAAGCCGCCCCATGACGCGGGCTCGTTGAAGCGCACGACGAAGTCGGCGGCATCGACCAGCGCCGAGCGGTCGGCGGCGAGCGGCGCATTGCCGACGATCACCACCCGCGTCACGCCAGCCCCGCCAGCAGATCGCGCAGCCGCCGCTCGGCGCGCAGCGCGTCGAGACGGTCGAACAGCCGCGCGAACAGCCCGCCTTCGTCGTCCGCCGCGCGCTCCAGCGCCCCCTGCACCGCGTCCGGGCCATCGCCCGCCGCGACGGTGGGCAGCGTCTCGCCGAGATAGGCGCCGAGCCCCGCGATCTTGTGGGTGGCGACCCGGGGCGTGACGAACGGGCAGCGGGCGACGCAGGCCGCCATCACCTCGTGGTGCTTGCCGGTCAGGCAGGCCCGGGCGTGGCGGAGCCGGTTCACCGTCGTGCTCCAGTCCTCGCGGGTGATGTCGATGGCGCCGTCGAGGTCGATCCGCCGGAAGCCCTTGCCGTAGAACGTGCCCTTGAGGAACCGCCGCGGCTCCAGCAGCCGGTAGACCGGCACCTCGTAGAACGACAAATCCGGCATCTCGACGGCGGCCTCGAGGCCGAGTTCGGCACGGGACAGAGGCTCGCGCACCGTGACCAGATCGGCGCCGGCCATCACGTCGGCAAAGTGCCGGGACATGCGGTTCCAGAGCGTGTTGACCACCGCGAGCGCGCGGTCGCCGCGGCGTGCGGCCACCTCGTCGAGCAGCCAGGCCGCCATGCGGCCGTCGTCGTGCATGGTGCCTTCGCCGTTGATCACCACGATGTCCGCCCGCTCGAGGCTCTCCCGGCGATAGATCGGCATGGTCCGGTCGAACAGCCAGGTGTTGCCGTAGACCGCCTCCACCACCTCGATGCCGGCCGCCTCCAGCTCGGCGTGCAGCGTCCGCATCACCGCGGCGCATCCGTGGTGAAAGCGGGAGGTGTCGTTGAAGACGATGGCGCGCAATCGGTGCTCTCCGGGGCCGGTCCCTGCCGCTGTTAGCCAAGCGCGCCGCCGAGGTCCAGCCGCGGCGGGCACGGGGTCAGCGGCTGAACCCTGCCGCGAGCTCGACGTGGCCGGACCAGCGGAACTGGTCGACCGGCTGCACCCAGTCGAGCGTGAAGCCGCCCGCGACGAGGATCGCGGCATCGCGGGCGAAGCTCGCCGGATCGCACGAGACCGCGGCGACGCGCGCGACGCCCGAACGGGCCAGTTCGCGGGACTGCGCCTCGGCGCCGGCCCGCGGCGGGTCGATCACCACCGCCTCGATGCCGGCGAACTCGGCGGCGAGCAGCGGCCGGCGGAACAGGTCGCGCGCCTGGGTCTCGACCGGCCGCAGGCCGGGCGCCTGCCGCCAGCCGGCGTCGAGCGCGGCCGCCATCGCCGCGTCGCCCTCCACCGCCAGCACCTGCGCAGCGCCGGCGAGCGGTAGCGCGAAGGTGCCGCACCCCGCGAACAGATCGGCGATCCTTCGGGCGCCCGCCGTCGCCTCGGACACCGCCGCGCGCAGCGCCGCCTCGCCCTCGGCGGTCGCCTGCAGGAAGGCGCCGGGTGGCGGCACCACCCGGGCGGCGCCCATCGCCTGGACCGGCGGACGGAGCACCGCCACCGGCTCGCCGTCCCAGGCGAGACGGGCGAGGTCGGCCTCCGCGGCCACCGCCGCCAGTTCGGGCCCGGAGGTCCGCGTCGAGCGCGCGGCCTCCGGCGGCAGCGACGTCGAGGCCGGCCGGTCCGGAGAGCACCGTCAGGCGCAGCTCGGCCGTGCGCGTCGCGCCGATCGCCGCGAGCCGGGCGAACACCGGCTTCGCCGCCAGGATCTCCGGGCGCAGGACGTGGCATTCGGTCACGTCGACCAGCGCCTCGGCGCGCCGCGCGTGAAACCCGACCGTCACGGTCTTGCGGGTCCGCCGCGCCGACAGCACCGCGCGCCGGCGCGAGCGCGGCGGCGAGGTCAGCGTCGGCCGGATCGGCGCGGCGATCCCGCGCGCGGCCAGCGCCCGGACGATGGTGCCGGCCTTCCAGTCCGCGAGGAAGTCGTCCGAGGCGTGCTGCAGCGCGGCAGCCGCCGCAGCGGCCGAAATGCCGGCAGGGAGGCTGGACCCGGAACGGGGCCTCGGTGAGGCGCCGCGGCGGGCCGTCCCCGAGGTCCCAGCGCTCGCCCGGCAGCGCGAACGGCACGCGCTCCGCACCCGCAAGACCGTCGCCGGCCCGGCCGAGCCTCTCGATCGTCACCTGTGGCATCGGCGCCCCCGAGCGAACCGGCCGGCGCGCTGTTTCCCGGCTTTCCGAGCGGCCCATCGCGCATTACGATGCGGGCGTCAACTGCATCGAGGAGGCCCGAGAATGGCCGTTCCCGTCGCGCCCGGCACCCGGATCGGGCACGTGCATCTGAAGGTCGCCGATCTCGACCGGGCGATCGGCTTCTACGGTGGCGTGCTCGGCTTTGAGCTGACGCAGAAATATGGCGACCAGGCGGCGTTCCTGAGCGCTGGCGGCTATCACCACCACATCGGCCTCAACACCTGGGAGAGCCGTGGCGGCACGCCGCCGCCGGCCGGGCACACCGGGCTGTTCCACGCCGCGATCCTCTATCCGACCCGGGCCGATCTCGCCGACGCGCTGCGGCGGGTGATGGCGGCCGAGATCCCGCTCGACGGCGCCTCGGATCACGGCGTCAGCCAGGCGCTCTATCTGCGCGATCCGGACGGCAACGGGGTCGAGCTCTACTGGGACCGG
>CAVZCB010000027.1:0-18090 GCA_963773555.1 uncultured Alphaproteobacteria bacterium | reverse complement strand
GCATCAGCTCCTCCCGCCCGGGCCCGGGCGGAGTCAACAGCTTCGCCGGCCGGGACCGACGGTTCAGAAGGAAGTCCAGCGCCTCGTGGTTCGCCATGCTGTTGCCTCTCGGGAGGTTCCGTGTCCGCCGCAGATGTCGCCTCGCCGCGACGGCGTCAACCCGCCGCGGCCATCGCGCAGGGGCTTGGCCCGACCGCGGGGCGAAGATAGGATCGCGCGATGCCCGACGACAGCCCCGCCGACCCCGACGCTGCCTTGCGCGAGCCCCACACTCGATCTCGCGCCTGCTGGCGATCATGGCGCGGCTCCGCGACCCCGAGCGCGGCTGCCCCTGGGATATCGAGCAGGACTTCGCCACCATCGCTCCCTACACCATCGAGGAGGCCTACGAGGTGGCGGACGCCATCGCGCGGCGAGACATGGGCGATCTGCGGGACGAACTCGGGGATCTGCTGCTTCAGGTGGTCTATCACGCGCAGATGGCCGAAGAGGTCGGCGCGTTCCGCTTCGCCGACGTGGTGCGCGGGATCTCCGACAAGATGGTGCGGCGGCATCCGCACGTGTTCGCAGACGAAAGCCGCGACAAGAGCGCCGAGGCGCAGACCGCCGACTGGGAGCGGATCAAGGCCGCCGAGCGGGCGGCGCGGCCGGCAGCGACCGGGGCGCTCGCCGGTGTCGCCGCCGGGCTGCCGGCGCTGACCCGGGCCGTGAAGCTGCAGAACCGCGCCGGACGGGTCGGGTTCGACTGGCCGGACGCAACGGCGGTGCTCGACAAGATCGCCGAGGAAACCGCGGAACTCGTCGAGGCGCGGGACACCGGCGATGCAGAGCGGGTGACGGAGGAGTACGGCGATCTGATGTTCGTGATGGCAAACCTGGCGCGGCACCTGAAGATCGATCCGGAAGCGGCCCTCCGCACCGCGAACGCCAAGTTCACCCGCCGCTTCGAGACGATCGAGGCGGCGCTGGCAGCGGACGGCCGCACGCCCGCCGACTCGACGCTCCCCGAGATGGACGCCCTGTGGGACCGGGCCAAGCGCGCCGAGCGCGGGGATGCCTGAGCTCGTGGCCACGGGCCTTGTAATTCCATTTCCATCTGACTCGCCCCTCGCTGGGCGTCGGGGCGCTGCGCGAACGCGATCACTTCGCCGATTTGTCCGTCGACAAATCCGCGCGCGCCTGCCTGCCGTCGTGCCGGAGGCACGCCTCGTCACGGGCAGGCGCGTCTTCGACGCACCCCAGGCAGGCGCGCGCGGATAACAGACCGACGGTCCAGGCGGCACACCCTTCGGCCTCCGCGCTCACGCGCTCCGGCCGACGAACCGGCGCGACGCAATGCGTCGCTTTTGCCGGTTCGAAAGGCGACCGCTCCCCGGCGAGCGATTCAGCCGGAGCCCGTATAGCGCCGCTGGTCCATCGCAAGGACCGCCGTCCCGACCGCCTCCTGCCGGATGTCCCTCCGATGCCTGAGACCGCCCGGCTCTACCTGATCACGCCACCGGTGTTCGAACCCACGCTGCCGGACCGGCTCGGACGGCTTCTCGACGGCTTCGACATCGCCTGCGTCCGCCTGACGCTCGCCGCGACCGGCGAGGACGACGTGGCGCGGGCCGCCGACGCGCTGCGGGCGGTCGCCCACGCGCGCGACGTGCCCCTGGTCGTCACCGACCACTTTCGCCTCGCGGCCCGTCTCGGTCTCGACGGCGTGCACCTGAGCGACGGCAGCCGGCAGATCCGCGCCGCGCGCCAGGCGCTGGCCGCCGATTCCATCGTCGGCGCCTTCGCACGCACGTCGCGGCACGACGGGCTGACCGCAGGCGAGGTCGGCGCCGATTACGTCAGCTTCGGGCCGGTCGGCGCGACCGGGCTCGGCGACGGCGCCACGGCACCGCTCGACCTGTTCGGCTGGTGGTCGGAGATGATCGAGGTTCCGGTCGTCGCCGAAGGCGGCGTCACCCCTGCCCTCGCGGCGGAACTGGCGCCGGTCGCCGACTTCCTCGCGGTCGGGCCTGAAATCTGGAACGCTCCCGAGGGGCCGGAGGCGGCGCTTGCGGCGATCGTCGCCCGGCTCGGCTGACGGTGCGGCCTCAGCGCGGCGGCAGCCCGGCCCGAACCATCGCGTCGGCCGCCTGGGCAAGCGCCTTGCGGTTTGGAAACTGCCCGAGCGGCAGCGGCGGATGGAACGTCAGCTCGACCATGCCCCCGGTCGAGCGCGCCAGAACGTCGCGCAGGTGGCTCGCGAACTCCATCTCGCCCCACCAGCCGTAGAACGACGCCGGCAGGTCCGATCGCGGGGAATAGGCGATCGTCACCGGCTGCACCTTCACCCCGTCGAGCCCGCTCGCGAAGAACACTCCGAACAGCGCGGTCTTGAACGGCAGCACCTGCTGGCCGTCGGTGCTGGTGCCTTCGGGAAAGATCGCCATCCGGTCGCCGCGCGACAGCCGCGCCAGCAACTCCGCCTCCTGCCGCTTCGCCTCGCCCGGCCGGCGGTCGATGAACATCGTCCCGATCGCCCGGCCGATGTGGCCCACCCCCGGCCAGCTCCGCACCTCGGCCTTCGATACCAGGAACGGCGCCGCCGCCCGCTGCAGCGCCACGATGTCGATCCAGCTCGAATGATTGGCGACGAACGCCCCGCCCGCCCGCATCGGCGCGCCGCGCTGCACGAAGCGCAGCCCCAGCGACGGCAGCGCCTGCGCCGCCCAGACCTGCACGACGCCCGGCCCGAGGCCCGTCACCGGCCGCCCGGCCAGCCGCGCCAGCACGAGGTCGATCCCCCGCAGCGGCAGAAAGATCGCGAAGAGAACGACGAGCGCGACCACCGCCCACAGGCCGCGCACCACCAGCCGCAGCCGATCGCGGCCCGAGAGCGGCGGCAGAACCGGCGGCGCGACCTCGTTCCAGCCGGCCCTCACGCCCGGCGCCCCCGGGTCCGCTGGTAGAACGACAGGTAGCGCTCGGTCATCCGCCCGGTGTCCATCACCACGCAGACGTCGATGGTGTTGAAATCCCGGTCGACGCAGGCGCCGTCGCCCACGAACCCGCCGGTCCGCAGATAGGCCTTGATCAGCGGCGGGATCGCCTGCAGCGCGCGCGGCGCGTCGATGGTCTCGCGCGGCACGAGGTTCATGTCGAGATAGTGCTCGGGCTGGGCGCGGACCCGCAGATCCGGCGGCGCCAGATGCTCGTGGTAGAGCAGCGACAGCGCCTCGGCGAGCGGCGCCGGATCGGTGCCGGGAAAACTCGCCACCCCGAACAGCAGCTGGATGTCGCGCTCGAGCACGTAGCTCGCCAGCCCGTTCCACAGCAGATGCATCGCCGGCCCGCCGCGATGCTCGCGCGCGACGCAGGACCGCCCCAGTTCGACCGACGCCCGCCCCGCCCCGACGATCGGCGCGAGATCGTATTCGCTCGCGCCGTAGAACCCGCGCCCCACCGCCGCCACGTCGTCGCGCATCAGCCGGTAGACCCCGACGACGCGGTCGAGCGGGTCGCCGATCGCCGGGTCGAGGCTGGTCAGGATCAGATGATCGAAGAACGGGTCGAAGTCGTCCCATTCCTGCCGCGCCGCGTGCTCCGCCGGGCTCGCCTGCGCGCCCATCTCCTCGACGAAAACCCGGTAGCGCAGCCGCAGCGCGGCCGCACGCTCGACCTCCGTCTCGGCGAGCTTTACCCGATAGCGGCTGAGGTCGATGTGCATGCTTGTCCCGGCTGGCGGGGCGCGATCGCACCCGCGGGCATCCCTTTAGCGGCTCGCCCGGACGGAGGCAAACATCGGCTCGAAGCTGCCGTCGTTAACACTGCTTTAACGCCCCCGTGGCAGTCGGTAACCTTGTCCCTCCGGCGAGCCGAACTCCGGCTCGAGGCTGACCCGGGAGCCGTCGATGACCACCTTGCCCGCATGTTCGAAGTTCACCGTGACCCGCCCGCCGATCACCGACTGCACCTGCCCCAGCCCCCAGTCGGGCCGCTCGGGATGGCGCACCAGCATCCCGGGTTCGAGAAACTCGTTCATCGCGGCCTCGCAGGGACAAAACCCATGAGCGCCCCCGATCTCGCGGCTCTGGTCGGCGCCCGGCTCTGCCACGACCTGATAAGCCCGATGGGCGCGATCGGCAACGGCCTCGAGCTGATGGAACTGTCCGGACAACCCGGCTCGGCCGAACTGGCGCTGGTCAACGACAGCCTCGCCAACGCGCTCGCCAAGCTGCGCTTCTACCGCGTCGCCTTCGGCCCGGCCGATCCCGGGGGCCGCCAGTCGCTCGACGAGGCGGCACAGCTCACCGACGCGATGTTCCACGGGCGCTTCACCATCGGCTGGGAAGGCAGGGGCGAGCTCTCGCGGCCGATGCTGCGGCTCGCCTACCTCGCCATCCTCTGCCTCGAGAAGAGCCTGCCGATGGGAGGTCACGTCCGCGTGCGGCTTGCGGAGGCCGGCCTGACCCTCGGCGTGGGCGGGCGGCGCACCGCCCCGCCGCGCGAGCTGTGGGCGCACGTCACCGACGGCGCACCCTTGAGCGATCTGAAGTCCGACGGCGTCCAGTTCGCGCTGCTCCGGCAGGATCTCGAGACCACCGGCCACCGCATCGAAACCCGCTTCACCGAGGACGCCGCCGAGGTCGCGATCACCGCCCCGGCGCTGGCCGAAGCCCGGCCCTGAACCGGGCGGCATTGGTGCGGTAGCCCTCCGCCGAGCGCCTCAGCCCCTCGATCTCGTCGGCGGTCAGGTCGCGCACCACCTTGCCCGGCCGCCCGACCACCAGCGTGTTGTCGGGGATCCGCTTGCCCTCGGTCACCAGCGCGCCCGCCCCGATCAGCACGCCGTTGCCGATCACCGCGCCGTTCAGCACCGTCGCCCCCATGCCGACGAGGCTCGTCTCGCCGATCGTGCAGCCATGCAGGATCGCCATGTGCCCGATGGTGCAGTCCGGCCCGATCGTCAGCGGAAAGCCCCAGTCGGTATGACAGACGCACCCGTCCTGAACGTTCGACCCGCGCCCGACCACGATCGGCTCGTTGTCGCCGCGCAGCACCGCGTTGAACCAGACCGCCGCGCCGGCCTCCAGCGTCACCCGCCCGATCAGCCGCGCCCCCGGCGCCACCCAGGCGTCCTCCGCCACCTCCGGCGCCATCCCGTCAAGCGTGTAGAGACTCATGCCAGCCGCTCCTCGAATTCCGCGTTCAGCCGCCGCACCAGCCCGACCAGATCCGGCCGCCGGTCCCGGCGCAGCCGCTCCGCCGCGATCACCGCGCGCAGCTCGGTCTCGCACTGCGGCAGGCTCTCGTTGATCAGCACGTAGTCGTATTCCGCCCAGTGACTGATCTCGTCGCGCGATTTCGCCATCCGCCCGGCCACCACCTCGTCCGAATCCTGGCCCCGCCCGCGCAGCCGCTTCTCCAGCTCGGCCATCGACGGCGGCAGGATGAACACCGAGACCACCGCATCGCGCAGGGACGAGTTGCGGATCTGCTGCCCGCCCTGCCAGTCCACGTCGAACAGCACGTCCTGCCCCCCCGAGATCGCCGCCTCCACCGGCGCGCGCGGCGTGCCGTAGAGGTTGCCGAACACCTCGGCGGTCTCCAGCATCTCCCCCGCCTCGGCCATCGCCTCGAACTCGCGCCGGCTCTTGAAGAAGTAGTCCCTGCCCTCCACCTCGCCCGGCCGCGGCGGCCGGGTGGTGGCCGAGATCGAGAACCGCACCTCCGGGTCGAACTCCAGCAGCCGCCGCGACAGCGTGGACTTGCCCGCCCCGGAAGGCGACGACAGGATGATCAGGATCCCGCGCCGGTGTGCCCTCCTCATCGGCTATTCCACATTCTGCACCTGCTCGCGCATCTGGTCGACCACCACCTTCAGCTCGAGCCCGATCGCCGTCAGATCGGCCGCGCCCGCCTTCGAGCACAGCGTGTTGGCCTCGCGGTTGAACTCCTGCATCAGGAAGTCGAGCTTGCGCCCGACCGGTCCGGCGCCGGCGATCATCCCGCGCGCCGCGTCCACGTGCGCCTCCAGCCGGTCGAGCTCCTCGCTGACGTCCGCCTTCACCGCGATCACCGCCAGCTCCTGCGCCAGCCGCGCCTCGTCCACCGGGATCACCGCCAGCACCGCCTCCAGCCGCTCGCGCAGGAGCGCCCCGCTCTTCGCCGCCCGGCCCTCGGCGGTCTCGCGCGCCGCCGCCACAAGCGCCGCCACCCGGTCGAGCTGCGCCGCCAGCACCCGCGCCAGCGCCGCCCCCTCCACCGCCCGCGCCTCCGCCAACGCGGCGAAGACCGCCGCCGCCGCGCGGACGAGCTCGGCGATCAGGCCCGTGTTCTCGGTCGGTGCCGCCACCTCGGCCTCGACCACCCCGCGCACGCCGAGCAGAATCCGCCGCCGTCATCGGCGCGAGGTCGAGCCCGCGCCGCGCCGCGACCGCACCTGCATCGAGCGCCGCGGTCACGGCAGCTTCGAGAGCTTCCGGATTGAGCCGGGGCAAGGCCGTGGTGCCGCCGCGCTCTAGCCGCAGCGCCAGCGTCACCGACCCCCGGGTGATGACCCCCGCCGCCGCCTGCCGCACCGGCGCGTCCAGCGCGTCAAGGCCCTCCGGCAACCGCAGCCGCAGGTCCAGCCCGCGCCCGTTGACGCTGCGCGCCTCCCAGCTCCAGGCGAGCCCCCCGGCGTTTCCGCTCAGGTCCGCGTGCCCGGTCATCGAGGTCAGCGCCACGGCTGGCCCTCACTCGCGCCATAGGCGAGTTTTCGCCAAAACACTCGCCAATTTTGCGTCAAATTAATCCAATCTGTGCAAAGGACGCGACAACGGCCAAGCGGTGGTATAGCGTGTGAAGAAATCATTTACCTTGGGCCGGCCCAGCGCCGGTCGAGGTAAGCAGGCAGGTTCAGTGCGGTCAAGTTGATATGAATGATCTCATGCTTTCCTCGCTCAAGTCCTACTGGGATCGCCTTCGTGCCGGCAGGGTCGCCCCCTACCGGGCCGAGATCGACCCGCGCCAGTTCGAGTCCGCGCTCGAAAACATGTTCATCATCGAGAAGCTCGCGCCCGACAACATGCGCATACGCCTCGCCGGCATGAAGATATGCGAGATGATGGGCATGGAGGTGCGCGGCATGCAGCCGGGCTTCCTGATCGACGAGGCCGACCGCACCCGGTTCGACCGCCTGCTGAACGTGGTGATGGGAGAGCCGGCCATCGTCGAGCTGCGCCTCGCCGCCCCGAACCGGGCGGGCACCTACCGCGCCACCATGCTGATGATGCCGCTGCGCAGCGACTTCGGCGACATCAACCGGGTCATCGGCTGCACCTCCGGCGACGGCGACCTGTTCGCCCCGCCGCTGGTCTTCTCGATCGAGGACGTGGCCGTCACGCCGGTCGAGCCGAGCCAGGCGACCGAGGCCCGCCAGCCGATGCCCGGCTTCGCCGAGGCCCAGGCTGCGTTCGCCCCCGCCCCCGTCGCACCGAAGCTGCGCACCATCGAGGGCAACCCGAACGCCTCCGGCAAGCGCGACGGCTTCGAGCCGCCGAAGTTTCGGGTCATCGACGGAAAGTAGCCGCAGAGGCCCCCGAAACGCGTTAATTGTCCGTTCATAAACGCTATAATCGCTTGTTACCAGCGACTTGCACGGATGTCTTCAGGATCTTTCGCGCGTGAAACGCGCCTTACCCGCGCCATTCGCGCTCGGGAATCCCCTGCAGGGCCAGCAACGCCGTCAGATCGGACCGCTCGATTCGCGCATCCGCCGCCACCGCCAGCGCCGGCTTGGCGTGGTAGGCGACCCCCAGCCCCGCCGCCGCCACCATGTCGAGATCGTTGGCTCCGTCCCCGACCGCCAGCACCGCCTCCATCCCGATCCCGGCCGCGGCCGCCCCGGCCTTCAGCGCCGCGAGCTTCGCCTGCCGCCCGAGGATCGGCCGCGCCACCTCGCCGGTCAGCCGCCCCTCCGCCACGATCAGCGAATTCGCCTGAGCCGAGGCGAACCCGGCCTCCGCCGCCACCCGCTCGGCAAAGTAGCCGAAGCCGCCGGAGACCAGCGCCGTCGCCGCCCCGAGGGCCGCCATCGTCCGCACCAGCGTCCGCGCGCCGGGATTGAGCCGCACCCGCTCGGCGTAGCATTCCCCCAGCACGCCCACCGGCAGCCCTTCGAGCAGCTTCACCCGCGCGACCAGCGCCGCCTCGAAATCCAGCTCGCCCCGCATCGCCGCCTCGGTGATCCCGGCGACCTCCGCCTTCACCCCGGCGAAGTCGGCCAGCTCGTCGATGCACTCGACCCCGATGATCGTCGAATCCATGTCCGCGATCAGCAGCCGCTTCCGCCGCCCCGCCGCCGGCACGACGTTCACGTCGCACCCGGCACCCGCGAAGTCCGCCGGCAACGCCCCCTCGAACGGGATCTCGACCGCCCCCGGCGCCAGCCGCCGGGCCACGCCCGCAACCGCCCGCGCCGCCTCCCCGGCCGCCGCGTCCGAGACGCCCGCCGCGGCGGTCAGCACCAGGACCTTCGCTGTCACCTCAGACGGCGGCGCGCCGCGCCTGCAGCCGCTCGTGCAGCATCTCGGCCACGAGGAACGCCAGTTCCAGCGCCTGCGCCGCGTTCAGCCGCGGATCGCAGACCGTGTGATAGCGGTCCGACAGATTCTCGTCGCGCACCGCCCGCACCCCGCCGGTGCATTCGGTCACGTCCTTGCCGGTCATCTCGAAGTGCACGCCGCCCGGAATGGTCCCCTCGGCGCCGTGGACCGCGAAGAACTCCCGCACCTCGCGCAGCACCCGCTCGAACGGCCGGGTCTTGTAGCCCGACCCCGACTTGATGGTGTTGCCGTGCATCGGGTCGCACGACCACAGCACCCGGCGCCCCTCGCGCTCGACCGCCCGGATCAGCCGCGGCAGATGCTCGCCCACCTGCCCCGCCCCGAACCGCGCGATCAGCGTCAGCCGCCCCGCCTCGTTCCTCGGGTTCAGCCGGTCGATCAGCTTCAAGAGATCGCTCTCGCTGAGCGTCGGCCCGCACTTCAGCCCGATCGGGTTCTGCACCCCCCGGGCGAACTCCACGTGCGCCCCGTCCGGCTGCCGGGTCCGGTCGCCGATCCAGATCATGTGCCCCGACCCCGCCACCGGCACGCCGGTCGTGGAATCGATCCGCGCCAGCGCCTCCTCGTATTCGAGCAGCAGCGCCTCGTGCGAGGTGTAGAAATCCACCCGGTGCAGCGCGTCCGACGTCTCCGGGCTGACCCCGGCCGCGCCGATGAACTCGAGCGACTCCGAGATCCGGTTGCCGAGCTTGTGATACTGCTCGTAGCCCTTCTGCCCGGCGGTGAAGTCGAGCGTCCAGGAATGGATCCGCTGGATGTCGGCATACCCGCCCTGGCTGAACGCCCGGAGCAGGTTCAGCGTCGCCGCCGACTGCAGATAGGCCTGCAGCATCCGGGCCGGATCGGGCACCCGCTCCTCGCGCGTCGGCTCGAAGCCGTTGATGATGTCGCCGCGGTAGGACGGCAGCTCCACGCCGCCCACGATCTCGGTCGGGGCCGAGCGCGGCTTGGCGAACTGCCCGGCCATCCGGCCGATCTTCACCACCGGCACCTTGGCGCCGAAGGTCAGCACCACCGCCATCTGCAGCATCACCTTGAAGGTGTCGCGGATGTTGTCGGCGGAGAACTCGCCGAAGCTTTCGGCGCAGTCGCCGCCCTGCAGCAGGAACGCCCGACCCTCCGCGGCCTCGGCGAGCTGGGACTTAAGCTTGCGGGTCTCGCCGGCGAACACCAGCGGCGGATAGGTCGCGAGCTTGCTCTCGACGGCGGCCAGCGCCGCGGCGTCCGGATACTCGGGCATCTGGATCCGCGGGCGTGACCTCCAGGCGGTCTTGCTCCAGTCGGCGCACATGGCTTCGCTCCCAAGGCTCGGTGGCGTTCGTGCCGGTTCCATAAACGAGGCGGCCAGGCTTGGCCATATGGTCGCACGCGGATTCCGCCTTGACCTCCGCGCGCACGAATCGCCACATCAATCCCATGAACGTTCCGCCCGAAGCCGCGCCCCGACCGCAGACCACGCCGCCGACGCGCCCCGAGCGCTACGTGTTCCTGCTGCTCGAGAACTTCACTCTGGTCGCGTTCGCCGGCGCGATCGAGCCGCTGCGTCTCGCCAACCGGATGTCGGGGCAGACCCTCTACGACTGGCAGGTGGTGACCCAGGACGGCGGCCCGGTCACCGCCTCCAACGGCGTGACGATCCAGGCCGACGCCGGGCTCGAGGAACTCGGGCGGGATACCACGATCATCGTCGTCGGCGGCCTGAAGGTGAAACAGG
Source organism: uncultured Alphaproteobacteria bacterium (assembly GCA_963773555.1). Classification (GTDB taxonomy): domain Bacteria; phylum Pseudomonadota; class Alphaproteobacteria; order Rhodobacterales; family Rhodobacteraceae; genus Amaricoccus. Next base: position 7,791 of record CAVZCB010000027.1, on the reverse strand, counting down.
CCGCCTCCCGTCCGGTCCTGACCTGGCTGCGCCGCGAGACCCGCAAGGGCCTGCCGGTCGGCGCGCTCTGCACCGGAGCGCAGGTGATCGCCGCCGCCGGACTGCTCGAGGGCCGGCAATGCACCATCCACTGGGAGAATCACGACAGCTTCGAGGAGGACTTTCCCGACATCGAGCTGACCCAGAACGTCTACGTGATCGACCGCGACCGCTACACCGCCGCCGGCGGAACCGCCTCGACCGACCTGATGCTCAAGCTGATCGCCCGGCGGCACGGGACGGAACTCGCCAACCTCGTCGCCGACCAGATGATCCACACCGCGATCCGCTCCGACAAGGACGAGCAGCGCCTGTCGATTCCGACCCGGATCGGCGTGCGTCACCCCAAGCTCGCCACCGTGATCCACCGCATGGAGGAACACATCGAGGATCCGATGTCGCCGATGCTTCTCGCCCGCGACGTCGGCATGTCGACCCGCCAGCTCGAACGCCTGTTCCGCCGCTACCTGAACCGCAGTCCCAAGCGCTACTACATGGAGCTGCGGCTGGCGAAGGCGCGCAACCTCCTGATGCAGACCGACATGAGCGTGATCAACGTGGCGCTCGCCTGCGGCTTCGCATCGCCGTCGCATTTCTCGAAGTGCTACCGCGCGCTCTACAAGACGACCCCCTACCGCGAGCGCGGAGCGTCGGAGGCGCCGGGATGAGTCGAGGCCCGGAGGGGCTTGACCTCCCGCAACCCCGATCCGACAAGGCTCCTCGTGCGACACCAGGCATCCGGACGGAGGAAATCACGTGGCTGAGCGGCCGAACGGGCTGACCTATGCCGAGGCCGGGGTCGACATCGACGCCGGCAACGCGCTGGTGGATCGGATCAAGCCGGCGGCGGCGAAGACGGGGCGGGCAGGCGTGGTCGCGGGCCTCGGGGGGTTCGGCGCCCTGTTCGATCTCAAGGCGGCCGGGTATGTCGATCCGGTGCTCGTCGCCGCCACCGACGGCGTCGGGACCAAGCTGCGGCTGGCGATCGACACCGGCGCGCTCGACACCGTGGGGATCGATCTCGTGGCGATGTGCGTCAACGATCTGGTCTGCCAGGGCGCGGAGCCGCTGTTCTTTCTCGACTACTTCGCGACCGGAAGGCTCGACGTGGACAGCGCCGCGCGGGTCATCGAGGGGATCGCCGCCGGCTGCGCCGCGGCCGGGGCGGCGCTGGTCGGCGGCGAGACGGCCGAGATGCCGGGGATGTATCCCGCGGGCGACTTCGACCTCGCGGGCTTCGCCGTCGGCGCGATGGAGCGGGGGACGGCGCTGCCGCGCGACGTCGGGGACGGCGACATCCTGATCGGGGTCGCCTCGAGCGGCGTGCATTCGAACGGCTTCAGCCTGGTGCGGCGAATCGTCGAACAAGCCGGCCTCGCGTGGGATGCGCCCTGCCCGTTCGACGACGGCAGCCTCGCGGCCGCGCTGCTGACGCCCACCCGCATCTACGTCGGCGCGGCGCTGGCGGCGCTGCGGACCGGCGGACTGCATGGGCTCGCGCACATCACCGGCGGCGGACTGACCGAGAACCTGCCCCGCGTGCTTCCCGACGGCCTCGGCGCCGAGATCGACCTCGACGCCTGGGCGTTGCCGCCGGTGTTCGGCTGGCTGCGCGATCAAGCGGGAATCGCCGACACGGAGATGCTCAAGACCTTCAACTGCGGCATCGGGCTGGTCGCGGTCGCCGCGCCGGACCGGGCGACCGAGCTGACGCGCATCTTCACGTCGGAAGGCGAGACCGCGCGGGTGATCGGCCGCGTCGTGCCCGGAACGGGCGTGCGCTATTCGGGGGCCTTGTGACGCGGCGACGTGTCGCGATCCTGATCTCGGGAAGCGGCTCGAACATGCTGGCGCTCGCCCGCGACATAGCCGACCCGGCGCACCCGGCCGAGGTGTGTCTCGTGATCGCCAACCGCCCCGACGCCGGCGGGCTGGCGCGGGCGGCCGATCTCGGGTTGGCGACGGCCTGCGTTGATCACCGGCCGTTCCACGGCGATCGCGCGGCGTTCGAGGCGGCGCTGGACAGGCCGCTGCGCGACAGCGGCGCCGAAATCCTCTGCCTCGCCGGCTTCATGCGGGTGCTGACGCCGGGCTTCATCGCCGACTGGTCCGGGCGGATGCTGAACGTGCATCCTTCGATCCTGCCGCTGTTTCCCGGCCTCGACACCCACGCCCGCGCGCTCGCCGCCGGCATGGCGGTGCACGGCTGCACCGTGCACGAGGTGACGCCCGAACTCGACTCCGGCCCGATCCTCGGCCAGGCCGTGGTCCCGGTCGTCACCGACGACACGCCCGAGAGCCTCGCGCGAAGGGTCCTGCCGATGGAGCACCGCCTCTACCCCGCCGTGCTCCGCCGGTTCGCCGCCGGAGATCGAACGCCGGTCGCGATCTTTCCCTGATCGGCAGAGATGCTCGATCGCGGGCCGTCGAGAGCGTGTCCGCGCGGGATACTGTGCTAGCGCCACGATGTTGGTCGTCACGCCGCCGCGCGAGGCGCCGATGGCCTGGCCTTGAGTCTCCCTTTTGCGCCCGGTCCGCGGCGGTGGACCTTGCCGATGGTTCCGTCGACCATGGCGAACTCCAGATCGGGATCATCCGACACGGCGGCGAAAATCCTCTTGAAAACATCTTGCTTGACCCAATTACGAAACCGCTTGAAGGTCGTGTTCCAGTTCCCGAAGTCCTCCGGCAGATCGCGCCACGGAGCCTTGGTGCGCGCAATCCAAAGCACTGCCTCCAGAAACAAACGCCCGTCACCGCCGGTCCGCCGGTCGTGTCGCGAAGGTGGTGGGAATTTGAAGGCGGCGTAATCTCGGGGTGACCGGAACCACCCAACCGGCGGCAGGCACCGCCATGGAGATCACGCCATGAACAGGAATGCAGAAGCCAGCTCGCCCGCGCTACTGGCCGTCGCAGGCGATTATGACCCGTTCGAAGTTCGCCTGCGGGAGAACGTCCGCGGGACCATCGACGCGATGTTCGAGGAAGAACTCGCCGAATACATCGGGCGCTGTCGCTATGGCCGCGGCGAAGGCTCAAAGAAGGCTATCGCCACGGGCATCGCGACCGCCAGTTCATCGGCACGTTTGGCACGGAAACGGTGAGCGTGTCCCGGGCCTGCATCGAAGACGAGGCCGGCAAGATCACGGAATGGCGCTCCAGGGCGGTACCGCGCCATCAGCGTCTGACGAAGAAGGCCGAGGCCCTGATCGCCGCGGTCTATCTGGCCGGGACAAACCCGCGGCGGGTGAAGCGGGCGCTGTTCGGCCTGTTCCAAGGGGCAGTGAGCAAGGCCGTGGTCAGCCGGCCCTGGCGGAAGGTGAAGGTCGACTGGGACGCTTGAGGAGCGCGCAGCCTGGCCGAGGAGGACATCGTCCGCCTGATACTGGATGGCACCGTCATCAAGACCCGGCTGGATCGCAAGGCCACGAACATCTCGGTACCAGCGGCCATCTGCGTGCGCCGGGAGGGACAGAAGGTGCTGCTATCCATCAGGAATATGGGCGGAGAACGCAAGGCAGCCTGGGCGGAGTTCCTCGGCGACCTCGACGCACGCGGCCTGAAGCGGCCGGAATTCGTGATCGTCGATGGCGCCCCCGGCCTGGAAGCCGCCCTTGTCGCGCTCTGGGGCGAGGAGGTGCCGATCCAGCGCTGCACCATGCACAAGCACCGCAACCTTCTCGGCCAGCCGACGTCGTCGCTGTCGACATGGCGGCGGACCTCGATGCGACCGTGATCGCCGTCGGTGGTCTGGCGCGATCAACGGCGATATCTAGGTCGAAGTCGCTGCGGGCGGAACAGTCGTCGGTGGCGGCCCGGCAAACGCCAACATGGAGGATGCAGGCGCTGTGATCTTCGTGCAGGACGGCGCGACGAGCACCATCACAAATGACGGAACGATCCTCGCCTCAAGCGGGTCCGGCGTCGCTATACGTGCGGTCGACGCGGATTTGATCGTCGTTAAAAACGGCCAGATCGTCGGCCAAACCGTGGCCAATGGGGAATTCGGCGCTGCCGCTGCAGAACACTCCTCGACCCTGCTGAACAATGGATCGGGAACCGTCGAGACCGGCCTGCTGAATGACTTTGACATATAACCAACTTCGGCGTCTTGGATATCGGCGGAACCGGCACCGTCGCGGCCAGCCTGTTCGGCGGCGACGTAATGAGCATGAGCGGCAGCATGGTCCTCTTCGACCTCCTGGCGCCGACTGGTGCGGCGGGCTGGGGCCTCGGTCAGGACGTGTTGTGGACCTCGGGCGCGCTCGACTTCCAAAAAGGGGCCAAGATATCCCTCGATCCGCTTTTTGGGTTCGAACCGGTCGCGGGATCAATCTTCGATATCGCCTTCGCCGAAGATAACAGCTGCGAACCCGACAATCTTATGTCCTTCTTCGACCTTTCGTTCTTCCAGAAGTCGATTTGGGACGTTCCGGTGATTTCGACGGGCTCCGATCGGATGGCGTGGCCGAGTCCGATTTATCGGGACACGCGCGAGGTCCTGCGGTTGAGCGTTCTTTCAGTCGCTCCGGTCCCCCTGCCGGCCAGCCTGATGCTCTACCTGTCTGTGCTCGGCGGATTTGTCCTGCTCGCAGCCGCCTGCCGATCACGGCCGCAGCCCTTGTAAAAAAGTTGCTTACTGCAGCCGGCGCGGAGCGACGGTCCTCAGCCGCGACCCGGTCCAGCACCAACCCGGAGGTTTCGGATACTCGCGAACGGAGCGGCAGCACCGGCCAGGGAGGCCGCTAACTCTCGCCTGTCACGGAGCCGCATAGCAGAATGGGTCTTCGATATCACGGCCTGCTGAATGTCCATCGTAGAAGCAGGTGCGGTCGTGTCTCGGAGTTGGTGGCAATTGTCGAACGGCGCGCTCCGAGCATGTCGATGTTGGCCTGATCAGGCGGCCTGGTCAAGGGCGAAGGGCTCGATGTTTCCGATCTGGGACGGTGGGCGCGCGGCGCTTTCAAGCGGCGCAAGCGCGCCCACCTTTGGGGGAATTTGGTCGTCCGCGTCGGGGTCTGTCATCATGGTGTTCAGCGGGAAGGTCTGGCCGGGCTCTGGGGTTCTCTCCGCGGTCGCTGCGCGAGCGCCGCATGTTGGCGTTCAGGTCCGGACGGATCGAAGTGGTGTGCGCGGTCGAAGGCCCGCATGCATGGGAGCGATCTCGTCCTCGCCCTGCGTCCCGGCTGGACGCATCCGGGCGGCGCGCCGTCGCGCGCCGGTCGTCGACTGCGTGCTTATGCGGTCGCCGCGTCGCGGAAGGGGGTGTCGGTGCGCCACATGGCGTGCAGGATCACCGCCAGCTTGCGCGCCAGGGCGACCTTGGCCTTTCGCGGCCCGGTGCGCTCGGCGATCGCGAGGGCCCAGTCGCGCAGGCGGGATGCGCCGAGCTTGCGGGTCATGATGGCGTTGGCGGCCTCGGAGAGATGGGTTCGGGCCATCCTGTCGCCGCGCTTCGAGATGCGGCCGTTGCGGCTGACCTCGCCGGACTCGTAACGCCGCGGCGTCAGCCCGAGGTAGGCGCCGGCGCTCGCCGAGCTGCGGAACCGTCCGGCATCGTCGAAGGCGGCGGCGACCGCGAGCGCGGTAATCGGGCCGACGCCGGGCGCGCTCATGAACAGCCGGACCGTTTGGCTGCGGCGCGCCGCGGCGCGCACCTGGGCGTCCAGGGCCCGGATCCGCTGCAGGATCGCGCATCGCGCCGCGACCAGCGCCTCGAAGATCGGGCGCAGCTCCGGTGCGACGGCGAGCTCGCCGGCGATGATTTCCTCGGCGCGCCGCATGAAGCCGCCGACCCGCTTGCCGAAGAGGACACCGAAGGTCTTCAACAGGCCCCGCACCTCGTTCTCGAGCCGGACGCGGATGGCGACCAGCGCGTCGCGGGCGGTCAGCAGCGCCCGCACGACGTAGGCCTCGTGGCTCTTGATGCGCACCGCTTTGAACCAGCCGGTGCGCACGATCTGTGCGAGGCCGCGCGCGTCGTGGCGGTCAGTCTTGTTGGGCATCATCTTCAGCGCCGCGCTGGCGTGGCGGGCGTCGAGGCAGACGACCGGCAGCCCCTTCGCGGTCAGCGTGTTCCAGAGCCAGACCGCCAGCGGGCCGGTCTCCATGCCCACCTTTTCGAGCGCCCCTGTCCAACGCCCGAGCCAGGTCGCGATCGCATCCGGGCAGGTAGCGACCTTGCCCTCCGCGAGCAGTGCTCCGCCGTCGTCGATGACGCAGATCGCCGTAAATTCCTGAGAGACGTCCAAGGCCGCACAGATACCCATGCCATGATCCTCCGTTGCGATGGCGAGAGACGACGGACGACCCGCCGCTTCCGGATCATCGACCGCAGGCACGGCGCGCACGAGCCGCGGGATGCCGATTACGCTAAGTGGTGTAGCTGGCGTGTGCCAGCACGAGCTCCGGCATGGGCCGGGTCGATCAGTCTGCCATGGGCAAACCGATGATGGGATCATCGGCGACTGGGGCGATGGTCTCAAGGGTCATGTAGCGGGAGCATTGGACGGCCCCCTCGTCGTTCTGCTCGAGGAGGATGGCGCCGACGAGGCGGGTGATGGCGGCCTCGTTGGGGAAGATGCCGACGACCTCGGTGCGGCGCTTGATCTCGCCGTTGAGCCGCTCGAGCGGATTTGTGGAATGCAGCTTCGCCCGGTGCTGCTGGGGGAAGGTCATGTACGCCAGCACGTCCGGCTCGGCTTCGTCCATCAGCGCGGCGCGCTTCGGCACCTTGGGGCGGAGCTGGTCGGCGACGCGACGCCACTGCTGCTTGGCGCTCTCGGCGTCGTTCTGGGCAAAGGCGGTGGCGACGAATGCGGAGACGACGCGCCGGCCGCTCTTGCCGGCGTGGGCGAGCGCGTTCCGCATGAAGTGGACGCCGCAGCGCTGCCAGGTGCCGCAGAGGATCTTGGCGATCGCGGCCTTCAACCCCTCGTGGGCATCCGAGATGACGAGCTTTACCCCGCGCAGGCCTCGGCGGGCGAGCTTGCGAAGGAACGCCGTCCAGAAGGGCTCGGCCTCCGACGGGCCGATGTCCATGCCGAGCACCTCGCGACGACCGTCGGCATTGACGCCGACGGCGACGATCACCGCCACCGAAACGATGCGGCCGTTCTGGCGCACCTTCACGTAGGGGGCGTCGATCCAGAGGTAAGGCCAGTCGCCTTCGATCGGCCGTTCAAGGAAGGCGCTCACCCGCTCGTCGATCTCGGCGCAGAGCCGGGTCACCTGGCTCTTCGAGATGCCGCTCATCCCGAGCGCCTTCACCAGGTCGTCGACCGACCGCGTCGAGACCCCGTGGATGTAGACCTCCTGGATCACAGCGGTCAGCGCCTTCTCGGCCATCCGCCGCGGCTCCAGGAAGCCGGGGAAGTAGCTACCCTTCCGGAGCTTCGGGATGCGCAGCTCCACCGTCCCCGCCCGGGTTTCCCAGACCCTGTCCCGGTAGCCGTTGCGCTGGACCAAGCGCTCGGGGCTCTTTTCGCCCCAGCCCGCACCGGCCAGCCCGCCCACCTCCAGCTCCATCAGCCGCTCGGCCGCAAAGCCGATCATCTCGCGCAGGACGTCGGCGTCCGGGGTCTTCTCCACCAGCTCGCGCAGGTTCATCATCTCGTCGGTCATCGTGAGGTCTCCGATCAGGTTGGCTTTGCCAAACCCGACCATCACCGAAGACTGCGCGATGACCACCGCGTCGCCGCCCGCCTGCCAGCGCGTCATTCCGCGCAGGCAACCGGCGACGCTACCGCCAGC
>CAVZCB010000026.1:0-48320 GCA_963773555.1 uncultured Alphaproteobacteria bacterium | reverse complement strand
ATCGAGTCCGGCGTGATCAACGCCGAGGACTTGTCGAAGTCCAAGGTGGCGCTGGTCTACGGCCAGATGAACGAGCCGCCGGGCGCCCGCGCCCGGGTAGCACTTTCGGGCCTGACGCTGGCAGAGCAGTTCCGCGACCAGTCCGGCACCGACGTGCTGTTCTTCATCGACAACATCTTCCGCTTCACCCAGGCCGGCTCCGAGGTCTCGGCCCTGCTCGGCCGCATCCCCTCCGCCGTGGGCTACCAGCCGACGCTCGCCACCGACATGGGCGCGTTGCAGGAGCGCATCACCTCCACCCGCAACGGCTCGATCACCTCGGTCCAGGCGATCTACGTCCCCGCCGACGACCTGACCGACCCGGCGCCCGCCACCTCGTTCGCCCACCTCGACGCCACCACCGTGCTGTCGCGCTCCATCTCCGAGCTCGGCATCTATCCGGCGGTGGACCCGCTCGACTCCACCTCGCGCCTCCTCGATCCGATGGTGATCGGCGAGGAGCACTACGAGGTCGCCCGTGCGGTCCAGGGCATCCTGCAGCGCTACAAGAGCCTGCAGGACATCATCGCCATCCTCGGCATGGACGAGCTGTCCGAAGACGACAAGCTGACGGTGGCCCGCGCCCGCAAGATCCAGCGCTTCCTGTCGCAGCCGTTCGACGTCGCCGCAGGTCTTCACCGGCTCGCCCGGCGTGCAGGTGCCGCTCGAGGTCACCATCGACAGCTTCAAGCGCGTCACCGAGGGCGAGTTCGATCACCTGCCCGAATCCGCCTTCTACATGGTCGGCGGCATCGACGACGTGATCAAGAAGGCCGAGAAGATGGCGGCCGAAGCCGCCTGAGGAGCCCACTGATGGCCGATACCATGCAGTTCGACCTGGTCAGCCCGGAGCGCAAGCTCGCCTCGGTCGAGGCGAGCGCCGTGCAGATCCCCGGCATGGCCGGCGACTTCACCGCCATGCCGAACCACGCGCCGTTCCTCTCGACGCTGCGCCCCGGCGTGGTGCGGGTGACCGCCGGCGCCGAGATCACCGAATACGTCGTCACCGGCGGCTTCGCCGAGGTCTCGCCCGACAGCACCACGGTCCTCGCCGAGCGGGCGATGCTGCGCAACGAGGCCGACGGCGCCATGGTCTCCGACCTCCTCTCCGAGGCCGAGCGCGAGCTGGCCGAGGCGCCGCAGGACCGCCGCATCATCGCCGGGCAGCGGGTCCGCGACGTGATCGCCTTGAAGTCTGTGCTGGCCGTCTGACACCGCATCTGCCTGTTGACTTCACCCCTCTCGCCTGGCGCCAGGCGAGAGAGGAGCCGCATAAACAGGCTGGGCATCCAAGCCTCTGGGCATTGCGGCTTTCGGCAGATCCTCAGAATGAAATCACTCCCCCTTGCGTGGCTCGTGACGGTGCTGGCGACGATTGCCGCCTTCACGCTGATGCGAAGCGGCAGAGCGCCGATACCCGCGCGGCTGCTGCTTTCGGGCTTCCTGGCCTGCCTTGCGATCGTCGCCGCCCTGCTCGGAGCGCGGCTGTCGTTCGATGCGGACTGGGCGGCGCGGGTTCAGCCGGCCGTCGCGGTCATGGTTGCTCCGCTGGCCTACCTGGGTTTTCGCGCCCTGACGCAGGATGGCCGGACAGAGTGGCGGCCGATGCTGCTCCGGCACGCCGTGCCCATCGTCGTTTGCCAGCTGGCGATCCTGGGATGGACCGGGCTCGACGACGTGATCGTCCTGGGAGTGACCGGGCTCTATCTGACTCGCCTGGCGACCCTGCTCGCGCTGCCGGCCGACAGCTTCATCAACGTGCCGCCGCACGCGCTCGCAATGGTGCGCGCGGCGCTCTCCGCCACGCTTGCGCTGCTTGCGCTGATCGTGACGACGGACAGCCTGATCATGGCGGCCGCCATTCTCGGAGGCGATGCGGCCGTGCTCCGCTTCCTGAGCGGCGCCTCCGGCCTGCTCACCGCAGTGGTCCTCGCGGTAGCGCTGATCGGTGCGCCGATGGTGCTGCGGGCGGTGACCCACGCAGGCGTGGATCCGAAGGACACGGGCACGCCATCGGATGCCGACCGCGCGTTGCTCGCTGCTCTGGATTCGCTGATGACCGAGAAGAACGCCTATCGCGACAGCAATATGACGCTTTCGCGCACCGCGCGTCGCCTCGGCGTGCCTGCCCGCGACGTGTCCAACGCCGTGAACAGATGCGCGGGGGAGAACTTCTCGCGGTATATGAACGGGCATCGCATAAGGCACGCGCAGGAACTTCTGCGCGAAACCGACCTGCCGATCACCGAAGTGATGTTCGAGTCCGGTTTCGTCAGCAAATCCAGTTTCAACACCGAGTTCCGGAGGATCGTCGGACAGACGCCCTCCGGCTTTCGTTCGGGAGCAGGCGCGGTCTAGGACGCGCCTGCGACGGCACTGCACGGCGTTTGTTCGCTGCGGACGCCGAAGACGTCAGCCGCAATGGAGCCTCCGGGGTTCAGAACGAAACCCTCCGTTCCGGTCAGCCCCGACAGGATCCGGATATCGGCCTCGGGATCGTCCTGCTCCGCCGTGACGCGAAACATGTCGCTGACGACATCGTCGCCCCTGGCCAGGGCCTCGACCACCCGTTCGCTGCGGAGGGCGAGGCGAATGGGTTCAGCGGTCTTCGTCTGGATCGAGTCACCGCCGAAGTCTCCGGCGACAAGCCGGACCGCGATGAGGAGGCATCCTTCGGTCTCGTCATCGCGGATCACGATCACGCCCCGCCCGGCAGTGCCGCGCAGATTGAACAAGGACGCCTGACGAGGGGATTCGACATAGGCCACCCCGCGAGCGCCAGCGGGGATCGTGTAGCCGGAATCGGTCTGGATCGCGGCCATCGTCGTCGCTTCGGTCAGCATCTCTGTCGCGCATGCGCCCCCGGCGCCGCCGGCAAGCACTACGGCGATCAGCAGGGTCCGAGGCGCGAGAGTGTGGGTCGTTCGGTACATCGCACTTCCTTTGGTGGTTCGCGACCGCATCGGGCGGCAACTCCCACGACAGTTGCGTCAGCGCTTTCCGAATGCGCCCGAAAGCATGATTTCGAACGTTCGGCATCGTCTTTCCGAACCTTCGGACGCAGGCGCAGGTCCGACGTCCGCGCGATACGGACGACCGCTGTTGGCGCATTGCTGTCGTTCAGAAGGCCGGTGGTCAACGAGCGCCGCCGGCCGTAGGAATTCCTACGGATGAGAGCGTTGGATCAACGCCCGGCCGAAGGACTTGATTGACACAAGATCAATCCATTGCCGGTGCGAGCGCGGCAGATCCTGGCGCCCAGTCCTACGGATCGGAATGCGTTCGCGACACATCGACGATTCAGCCGGACCCCCGCAGCCCGCTCACGTCAACGACTCAATCCTGACCGTTTTGCTATGCATAGGCATTCCACACGCGGATCATACGCGCTCCATATCGCGCGTCTCTGCATAAACCTCTGGCATCGCATCAATTCCCGGTCTCACCGCCCCTCGATCCGCCAGGCGACGAACACCAGGCTTGCCGCGAGGATCAGGCTGAGCCAGCCGGGCGCCAGATCGACCCGCCGGATGTCGCGCAGCTGATAAGCCGCGCGATCCGTAAGCCCGATCCACCCGCGGCCCTCGGCGACCCGGCCCTCGCGCACCAGCCTCAGATCCGGAAGGCCGTCCTCGACCCGGCGTACGCCGCCGCGCGTCGCCGTGACGAGCGGCGCCAGCACGTCGCCGGTCGAGACCGGGTTCTCGAACTCCTTGGGTGACGACGGCCCGACCACCGCCACCGCCTTCTGGTCACCGTTCTCCAGCCGCCAGACGCCGTTCTCCGCGTCCTCGATCCGCCCCTGCCAGCGCCCGGGCGACACCTCGGTCAGCGTCACCTCCGAGTCCTCGCCGGACGGACTTGTCGCCGTCACTGGCGGCACGCCGTCGGCCAGCGTCCGCCGCTCGATCGCCACCGCACCGCCATCGTTGGTGCCCCGCAGCACCTCCTCCTCCAGCTCCGGCTCCTTCATCAGCCAGTGCGCCAGCCGCCGCAGCAGCTCGAGCTGCGGCCCGCCCCCCTCGAAGCCGCGGCTCCAGAGCCAGGCCTCATCCGAGGCAAGCACCGCGACCCGCCCCTCGCCTTCGCGCGCCAGCACCAGCAACGGCCGATGGTCCGGCCCCTCCATCAGCGCCTCGCCGTCGGGCGCGTTGACGTCGACCATGCGGAACCAGCGGCCCCAGCCCGGCGTCCCGTCCGGCTCCGGCGGCCGCGGCGCGTGCTCCTCGAGCCCCGCCGTCACCGGATGGCGGTGCCCGACCTCGGAGATCTCGGGATGAAAGCCCTCCTCGATCACCCGCCCGGTCGGCTCGACCGGCAACACCTCCCGCAGCGGCGAGCGATAGAGGCTCTCGGCCCCGGCGAAATCCGCTCCCGAAGCGATCAGCAGCGCACCGCCGTCGCGGACGTAGCGGGCGATGTTCTCGAAGTAGTGGCTCGGCAGGATGCCGCGGCGCTTGTAGCGGTCGAAGATGATCAGGTCGAACTCGTCGACCTTCTCCATGAACAGCTCCTGGGTCGGAAACGCGATCAGCGACAGCTCGAACACCGGCACGAAGTCCTGCTTCTCCGGCGGCCGCAGGATGGTGAAGTGCACGAGGTCGACCGCAGAGTCGGACTTCAGCAGGTTGCGCCAGGTGCGTTCGCCCGGATAGGGCTCGCCCGAAACCAGCAGCACACGCAACCGGTCACGCACCCCGTTGATCGAGACGATCGCGGCGTTGTTGCGGTCGGTCAGCTCGCCCGCCACCTCGGGCGTCGCGATCTGCAGCACGTTGACCCCGCCGCGCTGCACCGTCACCGGCAGGGTCACGCTGCGGTTCAGCGGCACGTCGAAGTGCACCGGATCCGTGCCATCGAGCGAGATCGAGATCGGCGCGAAGCCGGTGCCGGCCGCCGCGCCGATATCCTGCACCCGGAGCACGAGGCTGACCGGCTCGCCGACGATGGCGAAGGCAGGCGCGGTCTCCACCACCACCCGGCGATCCCAGTCGTCGGCGTGGCCGGTCAGCAGCACCTGCACCGGACCAGGGAAGCTGTCGAGCGCCTGCGCGTCGTGCACCTCGCCGTCGGTGACGAGCAGCGCCCCGGCGATCCGGTCGGCGGGAAGCTCGGCCGCCGCGGCGGCGAGGGCGCTCAGAAGCTGGGTGCCGTCCTCGCCACTGTCGGCGACGTGCACGGTCCGCACCTCGAGGCGCCCGCCCTGCCCGAGCCGGTCGAGCCTCGCCTGCAATCCGTCGAGCGCCTCGGCCACCTGGCCGTCACGCCCGTCGATCCGGTTCGAGGCGCTGTCGTCCACCACGACGATGGCGATGTTGGCGACCGGGGTGCGGTCCTCGCGTCTCAGCGACGGCCCCGCGAGCGCCGCCAGCAGCACGAGGGCGGCGAACCCGCGCAGCCACCAGCCGGTGAGCCCGCGCCAGAGCGCCACCGCGACGGCGATCAGCGTCAGCCCGGCCAGAACCGCGATCAGCGGCAACGGCAGCAGCGGAGAGAAATCGACGGCCTGCATCTACTGCCCCAGCCGGTCGAGCAGCGCCGGGACATGCACCTGGTCGGATTTGTAGTTCCCGGTCATCACGTACATGATGAGGTTGACCCCGAACCTCATCGCCAGTTCGCGCTGTCGCTCGCCGTCGAGACCGCGACCGACCGGAAACATCGGCTGGCCGTTGTCCCGGACCGCCCACGCCGCGGCCCAGTCGTTGCCACCGATCACCACCGGGGTCACCCCGTCGTTGAGGTTGCGAAACGGCATGCCTTCGACCTCCTGCGCCTCGGGCGATGCCTCGACCCAGACGGTCGAGTTCGCCCAACGGCCCGGGAAGTCCTGCAGCAGATAGAAGGTGCGCGTCAGCACGTGGTCGTGCGGCACCGGCTCGAGCGGCGGGATGTCGAGCGTCATCGCGATGCGCTGCAGGGCCCGCCCGCTCGGCGTGGCGGCGTCGAATGTGCCGCCGAGATCGGCGTCCCGGGTGTCGAAGAGGATCATGCCGCCGAACCGGAGAAAGTCGTTGATGCGCGCCGCGGCCGCGTCCGACGGCGGCGGCGAGGTCTCGGTCACCGGCCAGTAGAGAAACGGATAGAGCGAGATGTCGTCGGTCTCGATATCGACCGCTACCGGATCCGCAGGCTCGATCGCGGTACGCTCGAAGAGCGCGCGGCCGAGACCGCGCAGGCCGGCCTCGCTGACCGCGTCCACCCGCGCATTGCCGGTCAGCACGTAGGCGAGCACCGTCTGGTTGGCGGCATACATCTCCTCGGCGTCGGGCCCGCTCTGCGCCTGCGCCGGACCGGCGCCCAGCACCGCGCCGAGCACCAGCCCGCCAAGCAGCAGCGCCGCGCCGGCCCTCGCAGCCGCAGGCCGCCGCAGCCCTCCCCGCAGCCGGCCGGAAACCGCGAGCGTCGCCAGCACGTCGAGTGCGAGCAGGATCAGCGCCAGACCGATCAGCCACGGCCCGAGCCGGACCTCGGCGGGCCGATCGAGGGTCTCGACGCTCACGCCCTCGGGAAGCGCCGCGAGCGGCGCCAGCGCGTCGTCCGTCCGCATGACGTTGAGCGCGACGCGGCGCTCGCCGCCGGCATAGATCCCCGGTGGCGTTTCCTCCGAGGCGCGCGCGTCGGCCAGCCGCTCGCCCGGAACCCCGGCGACAAGCGACGGAGGCTCCAGCGCACCGAAGCCGTCGAGCACCGTGAGCGGCGTCCAGACGGTGCCGGCCAGCGTCTCGGGCGCGTTGGCGAGACCGCCGGCGCTCTGGGTCAGCCGCTCGAGCATCTGCACGAACAGGCCCGAGAGCGGCAGGCTCGACCAGTCGGGGCTGGCGGTGACGTGAAAAAGCACCACCCGCCCGTCGCCGAGCCCCCGCCCGGTGACCAGCGGCGTGCCGTCCTCGAGCGTGGCGAGGACGCGCCCCGGCAGGTCGGGGTCTGGCTGCGCCATCACCTGGCTGGAGATATCGACGTCCGGCGGGACCGGCAGGCCCGCGAACGGGCCGGTCTCCGGAAACGGCTTGAGCCGCCGCGGCGCGCCCCAGGACATCGCGCCGCCGACCGACCGGCCGCCGGCGCGCAACCGGACCGGCAGCAGCGGATCGTCGTCGAGCTGGCCCGCACCGGACTGCGCCAGCCGCGGGCCGGCAAAGCGGATCAGCAGCCCGCCCTTCTCGACCCAGGGAACGAGCTCGGCGCGCTCGGCGTCGCCGAGGCTGCCGATGTCCGCGAGGATCAGCACGTCGGGGGCCGCGTTCAGCATCTCCTCCAGCGGCGCCTCGATGACCTCTGCAAACGGCGCGAGCGCCTTGCGCAGATAGTGCAGCGGATCGACCAGATCCTGCCCCTCGCCTTCGGACCGGCCCGACAGCAGGCCGACCTTGCGCCGGCGCACGGAATTGTCGGCGAGAACCACGCCCGCGGCGGAACGGCCTTCCGCGAGTTGCACCCGGCCGACGCGGTTGCGCAACTCGACCGGCATGTCGATCGCCAGATCGATCCGGCTTTCGCCCGGCGCGAACTCCCCGACCGAAGAGCCCAGCACCCGCTCGATCCCGTTCGGATCCGGCCCGATCGCCGTGACGCCGACCGGACGGGCCGCGTCCGCATCGGAACGCAGCACCGACAGGCTGAAAGCACCGGCGTCGAGCCTTGGCGGCGTCAGCGCCAGCGCGGTCTGCCGCGGCAACGCCAGTGATACCGGCCCGTGGCCGAGCAGCTCGCGGGCAAGATCGGCCTCGCCGCCGTAACCGATGCCATCGCTCAGCCAGAGCGTCTCGAACCGCTCGTCGCGTCCCGCGAACCACGCCGCCCAGGCGCTGCGGTCCGGCGCCCAGGCCCGGGGCGCCAGGCCCGCCAGCCGCTCGGTCCAGTCCGACGCCGCGCGCCAGGGCACGTCCTCGTCCGCGACCGGAGCGGCCGTCATCGTCACGACCGCCGCCGGCCGGCCGTCGCGCGCCGCATCGTCGAGCGCGGCCGCGGCGCGGTCCATGCGCCGGGCCCAATCCGGCGCATCGCCCCAGCCGCCGTCGAGCAGCACGAGCAGCGGATCTCCCGAGCCTTCGGGCCGCGGGTTCAGCACCGGCCCGGCGAACGCGATGATCGCCGCCGCCAGTGCCGCCATCCGCAGCAGCAGCAGCCACCAGGGCGTGCGCTCGGGCATCTTCTCCGGATCGCTCAGCCCGAGCAGCAGCCGCACGCCCGGAAACGCCCGCCGCCCGGGCGCCGGCGGCACCGCGCGCAGCAACCACCACAGGATCGGCAGGGTCGCCAGCCCGAGGAGCAGCCAGGGCGCGAGGAAGGCCAGCGATCCGATCATGTCACGCCCGCTCGCCGACCGCCATGTAGAGCCAGAGCAGCGCCGAGCGCGGGCTCTGGCTCGTATGGTGGAAGAGCGTCCGCCAGCCGAGATGCCGGGCGAAATCGGTGATCCGCGCCCGCCGCTCCGCCAGCCGTCCGGCATACGCCTCGCGCAGCGCCCGGGCGCGCTGGGTCTCGAACTCGGTGGTGCCGCCCATGCTCTCGAAGATCATCCGGCCATCGAACGGAAACACCTCCTCGCTCTCGTCGAGCACCTGGACGAAGCAGCCGCGGACGCCCCGGTCTGCCGCGTGGGCGAGCACGGGCTTCAACGCCTCGATGTCGCCGAGGAAGTCGGAAAAGAAGATCACCCGCGCCCCCCGCGGCATCCGGTCCGGCGGCGGCACCCCGTAGTCCGGGCGGTCGTCGCGCGGCTCGCCCCCGAGCGCCAGCGCCATGCGGTTGAGCTGCGCCCGGCCGGCACGGGGCTGCGCCGCGGCGGTGCCCATCAGCGCCACCCGCTCGCCGGCCTTGATCAGCAGCACCGCCAGCGCCAGCGCCAGCAGCGCGGCACGCTCCCCCTTGGAGCGGGCGCGGGCGCTCTCGGCATCGCGGTAGTCCATCGACTGCGCGTCATCGACCCAGATCGAGACGGTCTGCGCCGCCTCCCATTCCATCTCGCGGATGTACTGCTGGTCCGACTTGCCCGACCGCCGCCAGTCGACCGACGATCGCGGGTCGCCCGGAACGGCCTGGCGATACTGCCAGAAGTTCTCGCCGTGGCCGGCGCGGCGTCGGCCGTGAAAGCCCATCGACACCGTCGCCGCCAGCCGCTCGGCCTGCGCCAGAAGCGGCGGCAGCGCCCCGCCGATCTTCTCGGCATCGCGCCGGAGCCCGACCGGCCCTTGCGGTTTGTCGCGGCCGCGCGGGAGCCGCGGTTCGATCATGCCGCCGCCTCCACGCCCATCACGTCGCCGACCAGCCGCGCGATCAGGCCGTCGAGCGTCTGGCCCTCGGCCCGGGCGGCGAACCCGAGCGCCATGCGGTGGATCAGCACCGGATGCGCCAGCGCCGCCACGTCGTCGATCCCCGGCACCAGCCGGCCCTGGATCAGCGCCCGCGCCCGGATCGCCATCATCAGCGCCTGCGCTGCGCGCGGCCCCGGCCCCCAGCTCACCGCATCCTTCACCGCCGGGTGCGTGTCCGGGGTGTCGGGCCGGGCCGAGCGGACCAGATCGAGGATGCGCTCGAGCACCGCCTCGCCGACCGGCAGCCGGCGGATCAGCCGCTGCGCCGCCATCAGGCTGTCGGCGTCGAACACCGGCTCGGCCGCCGCGTCGTCGAGCCCGGTGGTGGCGAGGATGATCGCGCGCTCGGCGCTCCGGTCCGGATAGCCCACGTCGATCTGCAGCAGGAACCGGTCGAGCTGCGCCTCGGGCAGCGGATAGGTGCCCTCCTGCTCGATCGGGTTCTGGGTCGCGAGCACGTGAAACGGGCGCGGCAGGATCCGCCGTTGACCGGCAACCGACACCTCCTTCTCCTGCATCGCCTGGAGCAGCGCGGACTGGGTGCGCGGGCTCGCGCGGTTGATCTCGTCGGCCATCAGCAGCTGGCAGAACACCGGACCGTCGATGAAGCGGAAGGCGCGGCTGCCGTCGGCGCCGGTCTCCAGCACCTCGGCGCCGAGGATGTCGGCGGGCATCAGGTCCGGCGTGAACTGCACCCGGTTGGCGGCGAGCCCCAGCACGGTGCCGAGCGTCTCGACCAGCCGGGTCTTGGCCAGCCCCGGCGCGCCGACCAGCAGGCCGTGGCCGCCGCAGAGGATGGCGATCAGCGTCTGCTCGACCACCTCCTCCTGACCGATGATGCGTCGCGCGATCATTTCGCGCGCCTCCACCAGCCGGCCTCCCGTCGCCTCGATCTCCGGCATCAGGTCATCGGTATCGCTCATCCGTCGCCTTTCCCGTCCCGGCGTTGCCCGCATGCGCCGCCGCGGCTATCTTCCATCACCGAAGCATACCCCGAGCGGGACCGCCGACAATGGGCAATGACGTTCACAATCCAGACAGCCCGAGCGCGCAGAGTCTTGCGGCGGCCGCCCGGGGCGCGTCACGGCGCGGTCCGCCGCCGGTGCATCTGTGGAATCCGCCGTTCTGCGGCGACCTCGACATGCGGATCGCCCGTGACGGGACGTGGTTCTATCTCGGCACGCCGATCGGGCGGGCACCACTGGTGCGGCTGTTCTCCTCGATCCTGAAGCGCGAGGGCGACCGGTATTTCCTGGTCACGCCGGTCGAGAAGGTCGGCATCACCGTCGACGACGCCCCCTTCGTCGCGGTCGATTTCACTGCGGAAGGCGAGGGCCGGGCGCTGCGGCTGACCTTCGAGACCCACGTCGGCGACCGCGTGACCGCCGGACCGGAGCACCCGATCCGGGTTGCGCGCGACCCGGAAACCGGCGAACCGGCGCCCTACGTGATGGTCCGCCGCGGGCTCGAAGCGCTGATCGACCGCAAGAGCTTCTACCGGCTGGCCGAGATCGGCTGCGACGAGAGCGTCGACGAGGTCGCGCAGTTCGGGCTGTGGTCGGCAGGCGCGTTCTTCCCGCTGATCCCGTCAGCCGAACTGGAGGACGATGGTTAACATTCGTTTTTCAACCGCCACTTGTTCTGCCGATGAACGCTGGTGGATCGAACTCATTGCCGGAAGCAAAAAGAGCTCGCGCAATGTGCTGCGCCACTGACCTTGGGCACTCTGGCCGAGAACCGAGTCGCCGTCCGGCTGGATCACGGGTGATCCGGGCTGCGGCCCGTTCAGGCGGAGCCGAGTTGCCCGGCGAACGCCGCCAGCACGGCGGCGTAGGTCGCGCGCTTGAACGGGACGATCCGGGCGACGAGCTCGTCGGGATCCACCCAGGACCATTCGCGGAACTCCGGCGTAGCGGTGGCGATGTCGATCATCGAATCCTCGCCGAGGAAGCGCATCAGGAACCAGCGTTGCTTCTGTCCGCGGAACCGGCCCTTCCAGATCCGCGGCACCAGCTCGTGCGGCAGGTCGTAGGGGATCCAGTCCGGCGCCTCGGCGACGATCTCGACCGAGGCCGCCGCGATGCCGGTCTCCTCGGCCAGTTCGCGCAGCGCCGCATCGCGCGGGCTCTCGCCGTCGTCGATGCCGCCCTGCGGCATCTGCCAGGCGGGCTCGGGATTGTCGATCCGCTGCCCGGCGAAGACCCGCCCCGCCGGGTTCAGGAGCATGATCCCGACGCAGGGCCGGTAGGGCAGCGCCAGGATCTCCGCCTCGGTCAAGCGCCTACTTCTCGGCGGCCAGGTAGGACATGCCGCGCAGGATGTCGATCGCGTAGCTGAGCTGGTAGTCCTCGGCCCGCAGACGCGCGGTCTCCTCCTTGTGCTGCCGGTCCTCCTCGAGGATCTTCTTCTCGTCCTCGGTCAGCGAATCGTTCTCGAGAGAGCCGCGCAGATCGGCCTCCGAGCGCAGCGGCCCCTGGGTCTGATCCTGATCCTCCGCCGCAGTCACATCCTCGGAGGCATGCTGCTCGACGATGATGTCGGGCGCGACGCCCAACGCCTGGATCGAGCGCCCCGACGGGGTGTAGTAGCGCGCGGTCGTCAGCCGGATCGCGCCCTCGCCCTGGATCGGCATGATGGTCTGCACCGAGCCCTTGCCGAAGCTCTGGGTGCCGATGATCACCGCCCGGTGATGGTCCTTCATCGCGCCGGCAACGATCTCCGACGCGCTGGCCGAGCCGCCGTTGATGACCACCGCCATCGGCTTGCCGTCGGCGAGATCGCCCGGGGTCGCGTTGTAACGCTCGGAATCCCGCGCCTCGCGCCCCCGGGTCGAGACGATCTCGCCCGAATCGAGGAAGGCGTCGACCACCGAGATCGCCTGGTTGAGCAGCCCGCCCGGATTGTTGCGCAGGTCGATGACGAACCCCGTCACCTTGTCCATGCCGCCGGCGGCCTCGACCTGCTCCTTCAACTGCTTCTCCATCTCCGGATAGGTCTGCTCGTTGAAGGTGGTCAGGCGCAGGATCACCACCCCGTCCTCGAGCCGCGCCTTCACCGGCGAGATGGTGATCGTCTCTCGCGTGATCTTGATGTCGAACGGATCCTGCGTACCCTCGCGAGCCACGGTGATGGTGATGTCCGACCCCACCGGCCCGCGCATCAGGTCGACCGCCTCGTTCAGGGTCAGGCCCATCACGCTCTCGCCATCGACTTGGGTGATCAGATCGCCCGGCTCCACGCCGGCGCGGTCGGCGGGCGTCCCCTCGATCGGCGAGACGACCTTCACGAAGCCGTTCTCCTGGGTGACCTCGATGCCGAGGCCGCCGAATTCGCCCTTGGTCTGCACCTGCATGTCGTCGAACGCGTCCGGCGGCATATAGCTCGAATGCGGGTCGAGATGGCTGAGCATGCCGTTGATCGCGCTCTCGATCAGCTTCTTGTCGTCCACCGGCTCGACGTACGAGGTCCGGATGCGCTCGAAGATGTCACCGAAGAGATCGAGCTGTTCGTAAACCGAGTGATCCTTTTCGGCCTCCTGCGCCAGAATGGGCGCGGCGAACTGGGTGCTCACGACCACCCCCGCCACGGCCCCGCCGATCCCCGCCATCCAGATCTTCTTCATCAACAGCCTTTCCTATCCCTGCTCGCCGGCGAAAAGGGGCTCCGGATCGACCGGCCCCTTCCCGTTTCGGACCTCTACATACAGCGTTTCGCCACCGCCCGCGCCAGTATCCGCATCCGGTAACATCACATATTCTTCAACGTCGAGCGCCCGTCCGCCGAGCAGGCCGAGCAGATCGCCGCGCCTGACCGCCGATCCCGTCTTGACCTGCAGCTGCGCCAGCCCGGCCAGAACGATCATCGTCCCGGCATCGGGCTCGAGCACCACGACATAGCCGTATTCGAGAAACGGGCCAGCATAGCGCACCACCGCGTCGGCGGGGGCATTGACCAGCGCCAGGGGCGGCGCCTGGATCACCACGCCCGGCCGCTTCACGCCCGCCGCGTCCGGGTCGTC
Organism: uncultured Alphaproteobacteria bacterium; assembly: GCA_963773555.1. Classification (GTDB taxonomy): domain Bacteria; phylum Pseudomonadota; class Alphaproteobacteria; order Rhodobacterales; family Rhodobacteraceae; genus Amaricoccus. The sequence continues at coordinate 34,946 of CAVZCB010000026.1, read as the reverse complement.
GAAGTGGAGCAACACCTTGCCTTCCACCGGCCACAGAAGCTTGTCCTGCGGGCCGGCCGTCGCCGGTGCCGCCGGCGCGTCTTCACTGGTCGCCAGCGCCGCGGCCAGCGCGGTGAGGGTTTCGCTGTCGCGCGCCATCATCGTCAGCGTCGGCGCGTCGGGCGCCTGCGGTCGGGGCGAGTCCGCCGCCATCGCCGCCGACAACGTCTCGTGGGCGCCGTTCAAGCGGGCGAGCCCCGCCTCGAGGTCAGCCTTGCCCTCGTCGTGCAGCCGGCGCGCGGTCTGCAGATCGCGGAGCTGATCGGCCAGCGCCTGGGCCTGTTCCTGCATCGCCGGGGCGAGGCGCGCCATCATTGCCGCCGCCAGCGCCGCGCCGGCCGGACCCTGCGGATGCAGCGCCTGCACCGGTGGCGGGGTCCGGCTCATCGCCTCCAGCGCGGCGAGCAGCCGCGATATCTCCATCCGCCGGTCGGCGAGACCCAGCGCCAGCGTCTGCTCCCGCGCCCCGGCATCGATGACCTCGGCCCGCAGCGCCGACAACGCCGCCTGATAGGCGCCGAGCGCCCGGCCGAGCGCCGCCACCTGCGCGGGCCGCGTCTCCGCCGCCTCCAGCGCCGCCCCGGCCTCGGCGATCCGCACCGAAGCCGTGGCGATCCGGTCCGCAGGATCGGCGCCGGCGAAAACCGGCGCCGCCGTGGCGGCGAGACCGGCGAGCAGGCTCACGACAAGACGGGCCGCGCGGCGCTTCACGGGGTCACGATCAGGCTCTTGCCGTCCATCTCGGGCGGCTGATCGACATCCATCAGCGCCAGCAGCGTCGGCGCCAGATCGGCGAGGCGGCCATCGCGCAGCGTGACGCCCTCCGGACCGCCGACCAGGATCACCGGCACCGGATTGAGCGTGTGCGCGGTATGCGGCCCGCCGGTCACCGGATCGATCATCACCTCGCAGTTGCCGTGATCGGCGGTGACGAGGATCGCGCCGCCCACCGCCTCGAGTGCCTCCAGCACCTCCCCGAGGTCCGCGTCCACCGTCTCGACCGCCTTGATCGCCGCCTCCAGGCTGCCGGTGTGGCCGACCATGTCGGGGTTGGCGTAGTTGACGACGATGAGATCGTAGTCGCCCGAGCGGATCGCCGCCACCAGATGCTCGGTCACCTCGCCGGCCGACATCTCCGGCTGCATGTCGTAGGTCCGCACCTTGGGACTCGGCGCCATGAACCGCACCTCGCCCGCCTCCGGCGGCTCCACGCCGCCGTTGAGGAAGAAGGTGACGTGCGGGTACTTCTCGGTCTCGGCGATGCGGAACTGTCGCAGGCCCTTGCCGGCGACCCAGGAGCCGATGGTGTTCACGATGTCCCGGGGAGGAAACACCGCCGGCATCAGCCGGTTCAGTTCGGCGGAGTATTCGACCATCCCGAGCAACGCGGCCCATTTCGGCCGCCCGACCACCTCGAAGCCGTCGAACGCCGGATCCACCAGCGCCTCCAGGATCTGGCGCGCCCTGTCGGTGCGGAAGTTGGCGAAGAACAGCCCGTCGCCGTCCGCCGCTCCGGCATAGTCTCCGATCGTGGTCGGCGTCACGAACTCGTCGGTCTCGTCACGGGCGTAGGCGGCCTCGATCGCATCGGCAGCCGTCAGGGCGTGCGCGCCCTCGGCCTGCAGGATCGCGCCGGCCGCCGCCCGGACCCGGTCCCAGCGCCTGTCCCGGTCCATGGCATAGAAGCGCCCGGAAACCGTGGCGATGCGCGCGCCGTCCGGCAACGCCGCCTCCAGCGCGGCGATCTGCTCCCCGGCGCTCTTCGGCGGCACGTCGCGGCCGTCGAGGAAGGCATGCACCGCCACCGGCACGCCTTCCGCGGCGATCGCCTCCGCCGCGGCGGCGATGTGCCGCTGGTGCGCGTGGACCCCGCCCGGCGACGCCAGGCCGGCGAGATGCGCGGTGCCGCCGCTCTGCTTCAGCGCCGCCACGAAGGCGGCGAGCGGCGCGCTGGCGGCGAAACTGCCGTCGGCGATCGCCCGGTCGATGCGCGGCAGATCCATCCAGACCACGCGGCCGGCGCCGATGTTGGTGTGACCGACCTCGGAATTGCCCATCTGGCCTTCGGGCAGCCCCACGTCGTTGCCGTGCGCCGCGAGCCGGGCGTGCGGACAGCTCTCCCAGATGCGGTCGAACGTCGGCGTATCTCCGAGCGCCACCGCATTGCCGTCGCGGGTCGGGCTAAGACCCCAGCCATCAAGAATGCACAGTACGACCGGTCGCATCTACTCGCCTCCCGCCTCGCCCGTGCGAGGTTTAGCCCGCCGTGCCGGACTTGGCAAACCAACTCGGCGGGAACGGTTTCCGCCGTGGCCTCGCGGACGCAGATCACGCGTGGCCCGCGTCCGCCGACCGCCGGCAATTCGAAATACACCCGGCGTCAGGCCGCAGGGTCCGCCCGGCGATCGCCCGGCGCCGCGTGACACACCGCCTCGATATTGTTCCCGTCCGGATCGAGCACGAACGCGGCATAGTAGTGCTGGTGATAGTGCGGGCGAAGCCCGGGTCTGCCGTTGTCGACGCCGCCCGCCCGCGTCGCCGCCTCGAAGAACCGGTCGACGTCCTCGCGCCGGTTCGCGACGAAGGCGAAATGCACCGGTGGCCGCTGCGCCTCCCCTTCATGCAGCCAGAAGCTCGGCCGATCGCGGCCATAGCCGCCGACCTTGACGCCGCCGGTATGCTCCGGCGGCACCCTCATCAGCAACCTGGCGCCGAGCGGCCGCAGGGCCTCGTCGTAGAACGCCTTCGCCTTGTCGAAGTCCGAAACGCTGATACCCGAGTGATCGATCATCGATGCCTCCGACGCTATCGCGCCTTGACGAACGCGGCGAACGCATCGGCGTAGTCGGGATGCCAGCGCGACAGCGCCGGGCGGTTCTCGACCACGTCGCCGGCCGACCAGAGCATCCGCCGCTCGTCGAGCGCACGGTCCACGTCGTTGTCCGGGCAGAGAATGTAGAAGTCACCTGCGTCGAGTCTCTCCAGCATGAATGCCACGGTCTGATCCGGCGTCCAGGCCGCCGCCGGCTTTTCCTCGCGATCGCCCCTGGTCAGGTCGGTGAAGACGAACCCCGGGATCAGCAGATGCGCGGTGATCCCGCAGCCCTCGGTCTCTCGCAACTCGTGCGCCAGCGCCTCGGTGAACACCTTCACGCCGGCCTTGGAGACGTTGTAGGCGGGATTGCCCGGCGGGGTGGTGATCCCCTGCTTCGAGCCGGTGTTGACGACCAGCCCGCGGCGACCGCGCGCGATCATCCCCGGCACGAACGCCTGGGTGCCGTTGATCACGCCCCAGAGGTTGACGTCGAGCAGGCGCCGCCAGACCTCGGCCGGGCCGAGGACGCTGGTCTCCGGCTGAATTCCGGCGTTGTTCATCAGCACGTCGGTTCCGCCGAACCGCGCCGCGACCTTCGCCTCGAGTGCGGCAAGATCCTCGGCCCGGGCGACATCTACCGCCTCGGCCATGATCGCATCGCCCCCGGTCGGCGCGGCTTTCGCCAGCTTCTCCGCCGCCGCCCGGAGCCGCTCGGGTTCGAGGTCGGCGATGCAGACCATGAGGCCGGCCTCGGCGAACCGCATGGCGGCGGCGAAGCCGATTCCCGAGGCGCCGCCTGTCACGACGGCAACCGCCTCGGCGGCAATGGCGGGATGGGGCATGCGCTCGTCTCCTTCGTCTCAGATTTCCATCAGGCCGAAGTCTGCTGGTGCTGCACCAGCCACCAGTCGCCGGCTTCCCTGACGTAGCTCGAACTGCAGAGCGCCCGATAGGGGACGCCGTCCGACCGCGCCGCCTTGGCATGATAGGCGAGCACCACCGCCGCGTCGCCGAGGCGACGGATCACGCGCCCGTCCAGATCCACCTGCTCCCAGCGCGGCGCCGAGGCCAGCCGTTCGAAGATGACCGGCCCGACGAGAATCCCGGCCGGCGCGGGAAATACCATCACGCATTCGGCCGCGACCCAGCGGCGAAACGCCTCCGCTCCGCCCAGCCACAGCCCGCGCTCGATCTCCCAGAAGCCGGCATCGGTCATCCTTTCCCCCCTCTCGCCCCCGACTGTCGCCGGCGGCGAAAGCTCCCTTCCGCCGCCGCATGACTTACAGTGTGGCAGATCCCGCTCGGCCGCACCACCATGGGCAAAGCGGCTCGCTCCCAACGCGGTCGTTCAGAGACCGGCCACCGCGGCCGCGACGAAGTCCGCCCGGTCGGCGACGCAGCCGCGCGGCACCTCGGAGATCCGGGATCCGGCGCTGGCGGAGATCCGGGCCATCGCGGACACGTTCGCGTGCGCCACCGGAGAAAGGTGGGCGATTTTTAGGAAGATCTGGCGTCTGATGCGGGAGACGCGCAGATTTCATGGCGCCGTCCCCCTCCGCGCGCACCACCGACACCGCTCACGACGGCCCGATCTTCCCTTTTCATAGAAAAGAGCCGCGACGTGCGCGGACCGGGCCAGCTCTGGGGTGGCTGACATCACCTACCTCACCCTGGCGTCGGGCATCGCTTACCTTGCGGCGGTGCTCGATGCCTGGTCGCGGCGGGTGTGGCTATGCGCTCGCCCGAAGCATCGATGCACGCCTGACCCTCGCGGCCCTGGAGCGCGTCATCGCGCTGCGCCACCCTGCCGGGATGCGTCTTCCGTTCCGATCGCGAGGTGCAGTACGCCTCCGAAAAGCTTCGAAAAGCACCGGCGAGCCTCGCCGCCCACGGGCTCGTCGGCTCGATGAGCCGGCGCGGCAATTCCTACGACAAGGCCATGGCCGAGAGCTTCTTGAAGACGCTCAAGGTCGAGCGAATCTATTGCGCCGACTACGCCGCCTTCGAGGACGTCGCCCGATATCTCCCCAATTTCATCTAGGAGATCTACAGCGCCACCCGCCTGCACTCAGCTCTGGTCTACGAGGGCCCAAAGCAGTTCGAGCATCAATCCGCCTGAAACCACGACGAAACCGGCACCTGGAACGGTCCAGCGAACGGGCGCTCTCCAAATGATCCATTTACGGCTTAGCCATACCGGAGCCCGTGAACCGGGGTGAGCCCGGGTGGACACGCGTGCGCGCGATCGGTTGCGCGCCGGCCGCGTCAGGTCCGGAAACGCTCGTAGAGCGTCTCGAGCCGCGTCCGGGCGGCGTCGGGGTGGAACCGCGTTCGCGCCCGATCGAGCGCGCCCGCGCTCAGCGCCTCGTAGCTTGCGCGGTCCTCCCAGGCCGTCGCCAGCCGCTCGGTCAGCGCGTCGGCGAGCCGCGCGGTCGTGTCCTCGTAGGCGTCGAGATAGCCCGGATCGGCCTGGCGATAGAGCCAGGTCCACTTGCCGACCTCGGCGTCGTTGTCGAACGGCAGGAGATGGCCGCTCACCCCCGGCTCGACCACTTCCGGCAGCACGCAGGTGTCGGTGGCGATGACCGGCGTACCGGCGGCCAGCGCCTCGATCGCGACGAAGCCGAAGGTGTCGTGGAAAGTCGGGAAGACGAGATAGTCGGCTTCCTCCATCAGCGCGTTGACCGCGGCGTTGCCGAGATCCGGATGGTGCACGACGCCTTCCTGGACGAGCGCGGCATGTGCCGTCTGCACATAGCGCGCGTCCGGCGGGCCGACATAGTCCCTGGGCGACCATTGCAGCGAGGAGACGACCGTCGTCTCGACCGGAATGCCGGCCGCCCTGAGCCGCTGGTGCGCGCGCACGAGCGCCGGCCCGCCCTTGCGCATGAAGTCACGGCCGACGAACAGGAGCCGCAGGCGGTCGCCCGACGACTTCGGCCGCTCGCGGCGCAGCGGCGTGACCGGGTAGAGCACCTCGGTCTTGGCGAGGAGCTCGGGCAGGCGGGCGAAGCCCGCATGCTGCCGGCGGAACTGGCGCAACGCATAGTCCGAGCAGGCCACGAGCGCCACGCAACGCTCATCGAGCAGCCGGTCGCGCAGCCATCGCTCGAGCCAGCCGACGCGGATGTCGGTCGGCGTGCGCGGCATGAAGTCCTCGAAGGTCAGGATGTAGGGCCGCCGGCTGAGGAGAGGGACCGCGTTCCAGGCATGAATGGCGTCATAGCCCGGTCCCGGCAGGAAGCTGAACGCGCCGGCGGCGTCGAACCAGCGGTTGAGCGGGGTCATCGCCCGCTCCACGAATTGGGCGTTCCGCTGGCCAAGCGCGATCGTGAAATAGACATGGTAGCTGTGCCCGGTGCGGATACGGAGCGGCGCCGCAGCGGCGGTGGTGGCCGCGGCGCCGCGCGACGCCGGCCGGGGCCGCGGTGCCGTGCCGGCGTCGAGGGTCCCGCGCAGCGCCGTCACGCGGCGGTCCGGTCCGCAAAGCTCGCGCGGGCGAACTCCTCGAAGATGTCATCGATCGACATGGTCAGCTCCCATTCCGGATAGTCGCGGCGGAAGCGGGTCAGGTCGGTATAGTAGACGATGTGGTCGCCGAGGCGGTTCTCCTCACTCAGGCTCCAGTCGAGGCTGCGGCCGGAGATCTTGCGGATCCGCGCGATCGATTCGAGGATCGAGATGCTGTTCGCCTTGCCGCCGCCGAGGTTGTAGACCGCACCGGTCGTCGGCCGCGCGATAAAGGCGTCGAAGGCAGCGATCACGTCGCGGCTGTGGATCTGGTCGCGGACCTGCTTTCCCTTGTAGCCGAAAACCGTATAGTGCCGTCCCTGCGCCGCCGCCTTGAAGATGTAGGAGAGGTATCCGTGCAACTGGGCGCCGGAATGGCCGGCCCCGGTCAGGCAGCCGCCGCGGAAGGCGACAGTGTTCATCCCGAAGTAGCGACCGTACTCCTGCACCAGGACGTCGGCCGCGACCTTGCTGGCGCCGAAGAGGCTGTGCTTGGTCTGGTCGATGCTGAACGTCTCGGCGATGCCATCGGCCTGGGCCGGGTCGGCGAAGTCGTAGCGGGTCTCGAGTTCTACCAGCGGCACGAAGTTCGGGCCGTCGCCATAGACCTTGTTGGTGCTCATGAAGACGAACGGTGCCTCGCTGGCGGTCTGCCGCGTCGCCTCGAGCAGGTTGAGCGTGCCGAGCGCGTTCACCTCGAAATCGTCGAAGGGAATGCTCGCGGCGAGGTCGTGGCTCGGTTGCGCGGCGCAATGGATGATGGCGTCGGGCCGCGTCGCGCGGAAGAGTTCGAGCACGGCCGTCCGGTCGCGGACGTCGAGTTCGGCATGGCGGTAGTTGCGGCAGCCCTCTTCGAGGCGGCGGCGTTGCCAGCTCGTGTCGCCGTCCGCGCCGAAGAAGGTGCGGCGCATGTTGTTGTCGACCCCGACCACCTGCCAGCCCCGGCTGTCGTAGTGGCGTGCGGCCTCGGAGCCGATGAGCCCGGCGCTGCCCGTGACGATGATGGTCTTCAACTCTTGATCCTTCCCAGTTTGGTCCCGCTCGCCCATTGCCGCGCCAGAGCGACGAGGAAGAGCGAGTTGGTGACGGCGTAGCGGCGGAACAACCGGCGCGGCTCCTGGCCGAGCCGGTAGAGCCACTCCAGCGCGTGATCCTGCATCCAGCACGGCGCCTGCCGCTTGGCCCCGGCGTGGAAGTCGAAGGCGGCGCCGACGCAGACCTGCGGCAGGCCGATGATGTCTCGGTGCGCGTGGGCGAAGAGCTCCTGGAGGGGGCAGCCGAGGCCGATGAAGACGAGCCGCGCCCCGCTGGCGCGGATGCGCTCCCCGAGCGCGGCGCTCTCCGCAGCGATCAGCGGCCGGAAGATCGAAGGTTCGGCGCCGGCGATAACGAGCGCGGGATAGCGGCGGGCGAGCGCCGCGGCGAGCGCGCCGACGACCTCGGGCGTCGAGCCGTAGAGATAGACCGGCAGCCCCTCGGCGGCGGCGCCCTCGCAGAGCCGGAGCATGAGCGTCGGCCCGTAGACCCGGTCGGCGAGCCCGGCGCCGTGCAGGCGGTTGAGCGCCATCCGCACCGGCTGGCCGTCCGGCGCCACGAGGTCGAAGTCCTCGATCGCCCGGCCGACCTCGGCACGGCTCCGCGCTTCGACGACCCCGTGCACCGCCAGCGCCGTCGCGAGCAGCGGGCGCCCCACCCGTGCCGCCGCGAGGACATGCTCCGCCGCGCCGGCATAGTCGGTCACCGAAACCGGCACTCCCGCGACGGACCGTCGCGGCGGCCCGACCCCTTCACTTCGCACATCCGCATCCAGCAAGCGTCCGGCCTCTCAAGTCCGCGATCTCTCAAGTCCGCGATTCGGTGTAGCGGCGCAGCGGCCGCGAGAAACTCTCGGCGTCCTTGAAGCCGTAGAGCGCGTGACGCCGCGGGTTCACCATGGTGATGACCCCGAGCACCGGGTCGCCGAAGTCGCCGCCGTGCAGCTGCATCACGGCCTGGTCGACCGCGTTGCGCGTGGTGCGCCCCCAACGCATGGCCAGCAGCCGCTGCTCGACCTGCGACGCGAGCTTTACCGTCTGGGCGCTGGCAAGGACCGGGGCGCTGTCGAGGATGAGCATCCGGCCGCTCGCCTTCGCCTTCTCCACCAGCCGGGCGATTCTGTCGTCGTCGCGCATGCGCCCGGCCTGCCGCGACCCGCGGGCGACATAATCGATCCCGCTCTCGGGATCGTGCCGGATTACATCGTCGAGCTCGGCGGTGCCGCGCAGATAGTCCGTGAAGCCAGGCGCTTCGGGGGCCCCGAAGAGCCGATGCAGCCGGCCATGCGCGGCATCGCCGTCGACGAGCAGCACCTGCTGGCCGCCAGCGACGCACTCGACCGCGAGCGCCGTCGCGATCAGCGACTTGCCCTCGCCGGGCAAGGGAGAACTCACCAGTACGCTCGCAGGCAACCGGCCGCCGCCGGCCTGGCGCAGCGCCAGCACGATCCCGAGCAGCGCCTCGCCGAAGAGGCCCTCGCTGCCGCGGCGGACGAGGCCCGCGACACTGCCGGCGACGCGGCGCGACACGCGCGGCACCATGGCCGCGCCGGTGAGGCCGGGGACGTTGCGCAGCTGCTCGAAGCTGCGCACCGACCGGTCGAAGAGCTCGATCCCGCAGGCGGTGGTCAGCCCGACCATGCCGGCCGCGAAGCAGGCGGCCACGAGGTAGAAGAGCCGCCCGCGCCCGTTCGACATGAGCGGCGGCGTCGCGGGAGAGAGCACCTCGATGTCGGCGACCGGCAGCTTGCCCTCGGCGGTGAGCGCCCGGCTCTGCTCCTCCAGCCGCTCGAGCGCCGCCTGCTCCGCGCCGGCGATCCGCTTCAGCTCGTCGCGGCGCGCCTCGAGCCCGTCGAGGCGGGCGAGCGTGGCGCCGGCGACGGTCAACTGCTCGGCGAGGGCGGCGTCCTGCGGGTCGAGCGCGGCGAGCTTGCTCCTGAGCAGCTGAACTTGGCGGTTCACCTCGGAATCGCGCTGGGCGACGAGATCGTCGACTGCCATGCGCGCGGCGGCGACGTCGGGGTGGTTGTTGCCCTTGGTACGAAGGAGGCGGTCGAGCTCGAGCTGCTTGGCCCGAATGTCGCGGCTGAGCTCGGTCAGCCATGTCGCGTCGATCAGCGTGACTTTCTCGAGGGGCGTCCTGGCTGCGTCGAGGTCCGCCAGCCGGCTCGTGATCTCCGAGCGCTGACGCGCGAGATCGGTCCTGACCGCGGTCAGCGTCGAGATCGTCTGTAGCGCCGCGGTTCGCCCGTCGCCCGAGGTGAGGCCGGACGACTTCTCGAAGTTCGCGACCACCGCCAGCGCCGCGTCTACTCGCGCCTGCTGCTCGGCGATGCGCTGGCTGAGCCAGTCATCGGCGCGCTGCACGTTCCGGGCGAGGTTTGCCTCGCCTTCGCTCGTGTAGACGTTCAGGAGCGTGTTCGGGACCGCTGCAGCCAGCTCCGGGTCCTCCGACGTGAAGTCGATGCGCACCACGTCGGAATAGGGCTCGCGCGCGACGCGGAGCGAGGCGAGGTAGCCCGGGATCACGAGGTCGATCGAATCGAGCTCGTGCCCGAGGTCGACCGGCGTTTCCGTCGCCAGCATCCCGCGGACCCGTGCGCGGATCCCGTCGAGCCAGGACGGCTCCTGCAGCAGCGGGTTGAACTCGGGGCGCGCATCGATGCCGAGGGCGCGGATGACCTTGGCTGCCATGTCGCGCGAGAGCAGCCGCTCGACCTCGGTGGTCAGGTTGAGCTCGACCATGCGCTCCTCGGCCGACGAGGCAAGGGCGGTCGTGAGCGGGTTCTGGATGAGCAGCCGCGACCCGGCGGTATAGGTTGGCCGCATGCCGAGGATCATCGGCAGCACCAGCGCCACGATCACCGCCGATATGGCGATGATGAGCCAGAAGCGGCGGCGGATCAGCCGGACGATGTCGACGGCGTCGAAGGCGTCGTCCCCCGGCGCCATGGCCGGCGGCGCCGCATAGCGCAGTGCCTGCGAGAAATTGTCCGGGCGGGTCATGTCGGGCGCTCTTCGGGGCGGCTCGGTACCGCGGGTCCGGCATCGCGCACCCCGTCCAGTCCGGCGTAGAGGCTGCGGATGGCGCCGAGGTAGCTCGCCATGCTGAACTCGACCAGATAGCGGGCGCGGGCGGCGGCCGACAGGCGCTTCCGTTCGGCCGGGTCGTCGAGGAGCCGCGCGAGCGCCGCCGCGAGCGCCGCCGCGTCGCCGACCGGCACGAAGACGCCGGTTTCGCCGTCGGTGATCGCCTCGTCGTGGGCGCCGACCGCGGTCGTGATCACCACGAGCCCGTGGGCAAGGCCCTCGAGGACGGCCATCGCCATCCCTTCCTGGTGCGACGGAAGGACGAGGATGTCGGCGCCGGCGCAGAGCCGGCGCGCCTCCGGCTCGCCTATCCAGCCGGGCATGACCACCCGCCCGGAGAGCCCCAACGCGTCGGCGGTGCGGCGGAAATCCTCTACTGGCCCGTCGCCGGCAAGTGTCGCATTCCAAGGCCGCGAGGACATCGCGGGGCTCGCCAAGGCGGCGAGGAGTTCGGGCACCCCCTTGCGGGTACCGAGCTGTCCGAGGAAGATGATCCTCGGCACGGCATGGTCCGGCGCACAACGCGGCCCCGGATCAGGCACGCAATTCCTGAGCACGTTCAGGCGCGCGGCATCGACCCCAAGCAGGCCGGTGGCGGTCTCGCGGTCGCGGCGGCCGAGGACGACGACGCAGCTTGCCCGCTGGAACATCCGCCGGACCAGGGCCTGCTGCCAGCGTGGCCGGCGAGTGAAGTCGGACGCATAGTCGAAGTCGTGCAGATGCAGCACGTGCGTGCAGCCGAGTGTGCGCGCGGCGGCGCAAAGCACGAGCTTGCGCACGGTGCTGCCGCGGCCGGCGACGTGCACATGGTGGATACGTTCGGGCGCGCGCAGGCGTTCGCGGGCCATCGCCGCGAGGCTCGCGGCGAGGCGGCCGGCCGAGCGCAGCGAGACGCGCGGGCCACGGGTGTCGGTCACCGCGTGGCGAGCGCCTTCGGCAGCTGCCGCGTCCACGAGATACCCGACGAGCCGGCCGATGCCGCCGCCGTTCTCGCGTCCGCCGGCCAGATAGTGGCGAGCGGTGATGTGCGGTCCGGTCAGCATGGTTCGGCCCCTCGGCCCGTTTCGGCAGCCTGCGGCCCAAGGCGACCCATCCCCCACGGCAGCCGCCCCGCGCGGTCGAGGATCTCGCGATAGAGCGCCACGGTGGCCGCGCCGACCGTGGCGGGGGCGTTCGGCCCCTCCGCCCAGGCCCGCCCGTTCGCCCCGAAGGCCCGGGCGAGAGCCGGCCGGGTCGCGAGTTCGGCGATCGCCTCGGCGAGCGCCGCCGGGTCGCCGGCCGGCACCACCGTTCCAAGCCCGTGCGCCGCCACCGTGGCGCCGAGCTCGCCGACGTCGCTGGCGACGACCGGCTTGCCGAAGGCGGCGGCGAGATTGAGAACCCCGCTTTGCGACGCCTCTACATAAGGCAAGGCCACCGCGTCGGCGTCGAGGAAGAGCTGGGCGACCTCGCGGTCCTCGACGAAGGCGTTGCGCACCTCGTAGCGCGCGCTGTCGCCCATCTGGTCGGCGAGGGTCCAGGGATCGTCGCCGCGCCCGGCGATGACGATCCGGAGGTTCGCGACGCGCCCATCGAGCAGCGCCTCGGCCCGGATCAACTGCGAGAGCCCCTTGTAGGCGAAGATGCGGCCGAACATCAGCAGCGTGAAGTGGCTGCCGTCGGCCTGCCGGCGCAGACCGAGGCGCCGGGCGAGACCGGCATAGCGGGTGATCGCGGGGTGTGGCACCACGTGCACGCGCTCGAGCGGCTTCGCGTATTGCTCCGCCGCCAGGCGTCGCAGCCGCTCGCCGTGCACGATCAGGTCTCCCGACTGGCGCACCGCAAGTCCCGTCGCCCAGCGGGGCAGGGTAGCCGTGTCGCTATCGCCCGGATGAACGGCGACGTCGTGTATCGTCGTGACGACGGGCGTTCTCCGCCAGAAGGGCAGGGATGCGTTGAGCCAGAGGGTGTTGTTGCTGAGCAGGTGGATGACATCCGGCCGCTCGCGGCGGACGAGGTTATGGAGGCCGAAGAGGAAGCGGGGGTTGGCGAGGCTTCTGTGCCGCGGCCAGTCGAGGAGTCGCAGGTCGACCTCGGGTGCGATTTCGGCCGCGAGGCGGCCGTATGTCCGCTTCGGCACCGCCAGCACCAGCCCTGCATGCCGAGCCACGCCGCCGGCCAGCGCGATCGTGTAGTCCTCGAGCTCGGAAACCAGCATCAGAACTTTCAAGCCGGTAAAATCGGCCGGTCTGCGCCCCATCCCGCGCATCATCCCTGCCGCGGGCTCACGACGGACACCTCGATCACGTCGCCGGGCAAAAGGGCCGTGTCCAAGTCCGCAGTGATCGATCCGGTTTCCTGGCCGGTTGTACGGTTGATCGTGACATGTGGCTGCAACTCCTCGCTTGGGCCTGCGTCGATCAGCCCGATCCCGGCCGCGATCAGGGCCGACGAGATCACTTCGTTCTCCGTCTCGAGCTTGGTCTGGTCGAGCAGCGCGTCGCGCAGGGCGCCGGTCAGCTCGATTCGACGCTTGGTCTCCGTCGCGCCGACCTCATAGACGTTCGACTGACGGTTCTGTTTGGCACGCGCCATATAGGCTTGGTTGTCGAGTAGGTCGCGCGAGAGGCGCGAGGCCTCGCGCTCAAGCTCCTGCAGGCGCGGCAGGGGCATCACGCCCTTCTCGACCAGGGTTCGCGCGGACTTGACCTGGTCGTTCTGCAGCGCGATCTCCTGCTGCTGCAGGCTGGCCTGCCGGTCGAGCACCTTGATCTCGAAGTCGATCAGCGCCACGACATCCTGCAGGTGCTCCCGGTCAGCGGCCCAGGCGGCCATGTCCTCCGTGAAGAGGTCGGTATCGAGCGACACGATCGACCGCTCTCCGCTTTCCCGGGTTGGCGGCGTGCCGACTGAAGAGAAATCCGGTGCCGGCAGATCGTTGAGCTCCGCCCTCAGGCGCGCGATCCGGCTCTTCACCTCGACGAGCGCGGAGTTGCTCGCCTGATAGTTCGCCTTCAACTTGACCAGCTCGGTCTGGGTGAGCCTTTCGGCTCCCTCGGCCCGGTCGAGCCCGCCGGCGAGGATCAGCGCATGGCGCACGGTCAGGCCCGGCTCGAAAGCGATCGCGCCCGGGTTCTTGACGGCGCCCCCGACATAAAGCGGCCGGTAGCTCACCACCTCGACGAGGACGGCCGGGTCATTGAGGATCTGGTGCTGTACGAGGGCCGCCGCGATCTTCTCGCGCGCTGCGTCGACGTCGCCGCCCGCCACCTCGATCGCGTCGAGGCCGACCAGCACGATTCGCCCGTCCGCGCCGACCTTCGCCCCGTCGCGCTCCAGATCGGGCGCGCCGGCGATGATCACCCGCAGAACGTCCCCTGCGGCGATCGGCATCCCGCTGGCCAGCGCCGGCGCCACGAGCGCCGGCGACAGCGAGATAAGGACCGCAATAGCCCAGCCTCGGACGACGTCCTGGGGTCGCGAACGCGATCTCGCCATCGACACCTTACTCCAACAGGCAACCGGCGCGGGGCCACAGGGTCTTGTCACCAGCGTACTTTAGCCGCAGCGCCGAGCAGGACGCCCCCTCTCTTTCGGTCTTCGGTACCCGTGCAACTTCATCCATTCGGACAAGCTACGCCGAACGGACGACCCCCTCCCCGTCCTTTGCCCCGCGACGCTTGCGCGCGTTCGGGTATCGTCTCCTGCTCGCAGGATCCCGATACTGAGTGAAATCGCGCGCTTGAGATCGACATAACTTCTGTAACCGAGTGAGCATGCCATCCGGTGATCGAGGCGCCTTTGAACCGAACGCGACGACTATGCTGAGTTGGCGCACCATCGAAGGGTGGTTGGCCGGGATTGCCATATTCATCCAGACCGGGGCCGCGGCGTCGCTCCTCGGTGGCGGCTCAGTCTCGCGCCTTGTCCTCCCCCTCAGCTACGCGCTGACCCTGCTCCTGCTCGTGCGCTGCCGCGACCAGCTCAAGCTGGCGGTAAGCCGCAGCCTCCCCATGGCCATCCTCATCGCGCTCCCCTTCGTCTCGGTGCTCTGGTCGATCAGTGGTTCGATCACGCTCCGCCGGGCGATCGCGCTGCTCTGTTCGGTCGCGCTCGCCTATGCGCTCGCCATCCGTTTCACTCCGCGGCAGCTCGCCGTCCTCGTCGTGGCGGTCCTCGGGTCATGCATGCTGCTCAGCCTCGTCTTCGCTGTGGCACTGCCAAGCCAGGCCTGGATGCCGAGCGGCACCGGCCTGCGCGGGGTCTTTATCCTCAAGAACATCCTCGGCTGGAATGCCGCCGTCTGCGTCCTCGCCAGTGCGGGGGTTCTCGGCATCCGCGACCGCCGCCTGCGATCGCTGGCACTCTTGTCACTCGTGGCGGCGCTCGTCTGCCTCGCCGCCTCGGGTTCAATGACCGGCATTCTCTCGCTCATCGCGGCGGGCGGCTTCACCCTGTTCTACACCGTCCTCGCCCGTCTGCGCGGCGCGGGACGCACGCTCTTCGTGCTCATCGCGCTGCAGTTCGTCGCGATTCTGGCAATATCGATCAGTGAGTTCCTGGTGCCGACGCTCGAGGCTCTCGGCCGGGATGCGACGCTGACCGGGCGGGTGCCGCTCTGGCGCTTGGTCGACCCCGAGATCGGCCGGCACCTCATGCTCGGCGTCGGCTACCAGGCCTTCTGGACCGACGCGAATCCGGACGCCTGGGCGATCTGGGGCAAGCTGTCCTGGGCGGCGCCACATGCGCACAGCGGTTACCGCGACACGATGCTCAACTTCGGAATCGTCGGAGCAGCGATCTTCGTCGCCGCGATCGTCAGAGCAATGCTTCAAGGCGCGACGCTCGTGTCGCAGGCGCGGCGCGATGGCTGGCTCTGGCTCAACGTCTTCGCCGGCATGTTTCTGGTGATGAACCTGACCGAGAGCCTGTTCCTGGTGCAGAACGACTTCCTCTTCGTCCTCTACGCGACGGCGATCATCATGTTCGGCATGCGTGAGCCCGAGCTCGCCCGAGACCGCGAGGTCGGGCGCCGCCAAACTCTGCAAACTGCACATGCAATAGTGGATGGGATAAGCACATGAACGCCATGGTGGATCTGCTGCCGCCGGCCGCGCGCGTGGCGAAGCGCGCGTTCCAGGCCTGGCTGGGAGGAGAGCCCGAGCTGCGCCTGCTCCCCCGCCTCTGCCAGAGGCAGGAGGTGGCCCTCGACGTCGGCGCCAACTACGGCGTCTACACTTGGCACCTGCGCCGCTGGACGAACGAGGTCGTCGCCTTCGAGCCGCAACCGGTTGCGGCCGCCTTCCTACGCCGCGCCTTCGGCTCGCGCGTGCGCATCGAAGAGGTCGCCCTGTCCGACGAGAGGGGCGAGGTCGTCCTCCGTGTCCCGGACGACCGCATACTCGACGGCTGCGCCACGATCGAGCCTTCGAACGCGCTTGCGGACATCTCCACCTCCGTGGTCCGGGTATCCCGCCGCCGCCTGGACGACTACGGCTTCAACCGCGTCGGCCTGATCAAGATCGACGTCGAAGGCCACGAGCTCGCGGTGATGCGCGGCGGCGCCGAACTCATCGCCCGCGACCGACCCAGCCTGATCGTGGAAGCGGAGGACCGGCATCGTCCGGGCGCCCTCTCGAGCGTCCACAGCCACCTCGGTGCCCTCGGTTACCGCGGCCTCTTCCTGAACGACGGCCGGCTTCTGCCCCTCGAGGATCTTGGCTTCGAGGCAGGAGACGGACTCGGCGCCCGGGCGGCGGCGCGCGGGATCAACAACTTCATCTTCATCGGCCGCCGCGAACTTCTGGCCAAACTCGCATCATAGTGGGCGGCCTGCACGGCACCCCCATATATTGCAGCTAGTCTGGCGCTCCAGACGGTGAAGGGCGGGAAACACTACCGCTTCCGGCGATTCGCGACTCTCGAAAGGATGATGCGACTACCATAGCGGCGGGGGTGCGAGGGGCGGTCCTCCGCCGGGAGCCGCGTCGAATCGGCCGATATCTTCAAATTGATGCATATGGCAGGTCCGCGGACTGACCTAGGGTGCCAAAGGGTGTTGATTACGGGAAATCATGCGTTGGTTCCGACCTGGTCCACTTTGGTTGCGGCAAGCGCGGCGGTTCGCCGCGCTTGGTCGAGGGGGGGGCGATGAACTCGCTTTCGCACGCGGGCATGGCGATGCGCCTCGATGCTTCGATCGAGCTCGAAGCTCGCATGACTCCGGACGCTACCGTCGACGCCGCACTGCGCCCGCCTGAAGCGGACGACCTGCTGCGCCCATCCAGGGAAGTGGCTCTGCCGCGGGTCCGTGTAGTGAGTTCAATGTGCGCAGGGGACGCGGCCATCTACCTCGCGGTCTGGGCCGCGATGCTGCCGATCGGCTCCGCCGCCGGCCTCATGCCGCGCGCTTTCGCGCTGATCGGCGCGGTGTCCCTCGCGCTCTTCTGGGCGCAGGGACTCTATCCGGGCTACCGGCTGCACGGCTACGAGATTCTCAAGCGCCGCTGCCTCGTCACCCTGCGCGTCGCCGCGGTCGCCGTCGCTGGGGCGTTCCTCCTCGGCGAGAGCTGGCAGGCCCTCCTCGTCGCCATCTTCCTCGCGGCCGCGCTGGCGGTGCAGCCGCTGATGCGCAGCTTCGTCCGCGGCCTGCTCTGGCGTTCCGGGATCTGGGGAGAGCCCGCGGCGATCCTCGGCGACCCCAGCGCCGCCGCAGACCTCAGCGACTATTTTCGGCTTCACTGGCAGTACGGCGTCCGCCCGCAACCGGCAGGGACCGGCGGCGATCCTCCGCTCGCGCTCATTGCCGGCGCCCAGCCCTCCCGCCGCGACGTCGCCCGGCTGTGCCGCCGCTTCGCCGACGTCATCCTTCTCGCCGATTTCCCCGGCGTCTCGATCTCAGGCTTGCGGCCATCCGAGATCGGCGGCGAGATCGGCCTGCGCCTCGGCGGCACCGCCGAGCAGTCCGCCCTGGCCGGGCTGCTGCAGCGGGTCCTCGACTTCGTCGCCGCCGCGATCGGGATCGTGATGCTCTTGCCGCTGCTTCTTGCCTCCGCCGTGGCCATCTACGTCGTCGACCCGGCCCCGGTCATCTACCGCCAAACCCGCGAGGGTCAGCGCGGCCGGCCTTTCCAGGTCCTGAAGCTCCGGACCATGTATCGGGACGCCGACGCCCGCCTCGAGGCGATGCTCGCCGCCGACCCCGAGGCGCGCGCGAACTGGGACACGCATTTCAAGCTGAAGCACGACCCGCGCATCCTCCCCGGGATCGGCCAGTTCCTGCGCGCCACCAGCATCGACGAGCTGCCGCAACTCTGGAACGTGCTTGTCGGCGAAATGCGCCTGGTCGGCCCGCGGCCGTTTCCGATCTACCACCTCGCCGCGATGGACCAGACGTTCCGCGTCCGCAGGCGCTCGGTGGTGCCGGGCCTCACCGGGCTCTGGCAGATCACCGGGCGCAGCGACGCCGACCTCGGTCGCCAGCAGCGGCTCGACGACTTCTACATCGACAACAGATCGTTCTGGTTCGACGTTCATGTCCTCGTGAAGACGATCCCTGCGGTGGTTCGTGGCGACGGCGCCTATTGAAGGTGAGTCGAATTTCAACAGCATTGAGGAGTATCGTCCCGATGGTTTCCCGCCAACGCATCCTTGTCACCGGTGGCGCCGGGTTCCTAGGCTCGTTCCTCTGCGAACGCCTGCTGCGGGACGACCACGACGTCTTCATCCGGTTGATGGCGACCGAGGCCGTGACCGCGCCGGTTAACATCGGCAACGCGGGCGAGTTCACCATGCGCGAACTCGCCGACCTCGTGATCGAGCTGACCGGGTCGCGCTCCGAGATCGTGCACAGGCCCCTGCCGCAGGACGACCCGACCGAGCGCCGCCCCGACATCACCCGCGCCCGCGACCTCCTCGGCTGGCAGCCGAAGATCGCGCTGCGCGACGGGCTCGCCCGAACCATCGCCTACTTCGACGCCAAGCTCTCGGGTGAGACGCTGGTCGACAAGCAGCCGATAGCCTTGCGTACAGCCGTCTGATGAGCCTTGACGCTGCCGTTGAGGCGGAGCGCCTGCGCCCCCACCCCGAGGACGTCGACGCGGCACTCGCCACCGCTCTCGACGGTTGGCGCACGGCGGGGCGCGACCTCGTCGCTCTCCACGCAGCCGAGTTTGACCGGCTCGTCGATGCCGTCAGCCCCCTGATCAAGGCGCGCAGCTTCAGACAGGCGGCCGCCGCCGCGCAGTTCGCCGCCAACTACGCCGTCTTCTGGCACCCCGGAAGGTTCGCGAGCCCGCGGCTCGAAAGCGCAATCGCGGCGCTCGGCCGTGCAGCTCTGCCCACCCCGCCCGCGCACCGTCCCGGCGACGGGCGGCTCCGGGTTCTCCACATCGCTACGCAGGTGGGCCAGATCGGCGGCCACGTCCGCATGATGTGGCGCTGGATCGGCGCCGATCGCGAGACCCACCACTCGGTTGCGCTCACGCGCCAAACCGGACCGATCCCTGCACGCCTCTCCGAGGCAGTGGCAGCGTGCGGCGGCGCCGTCCATCTGGTCAACCGCGCCATCGGCGGGCCACTCGAATGGGCGAGGGCACTGCGCGAGCGTCTTGCCGAGGCCGACCTCGTCGTGCTCCACGTCCACAATCAGGATATCGTGCCGTTTCTCGCGCTCGCCGCTCTCCGTGAACCGCCGAAGGTCGTGCTGCTCAACCACGCCGATCATGTCTTCTGGCTCGGCGCCACCTTTGCCGATGTCGTAGTCAACACCCGCACCTCCGGCCACGAACTCTCGATCGCCCGGCGCGGCTTCCCCCGCGAGCGCAGCGTGCTGCTGCCGCTCTGCCTCGAGCCGGCTCCGAGGCGGCACGACCGTTGCGCCGCCAAGCGGGCGCTGGGCATTCCCGAAGACAGCTTGGTAATCCTGACGATCGCCCGCGCCGTGAAGTTCCGGTCCCTGGGCGGTGTCGATTTTCCTGACGCGATGCTGCCGCTGCTCGAAGCCGACCGGCGGATAAGGATGGTCGTCGTCGGTCCTGGCGGAACGGTAGACTGGTCCCGGGCCGAGGCACGGGCACCGGGCCGGATTCTCGTCTATTCTGAAACGCCGGACACTCGGGAATTCTATGAAGCAGCCGACATCTACCTCGACTCCTTCCCCTTCCCGTCAAACACCTCGCTGCTCGAGGCCGGCCTCAGCGGCACTCCCACGGTCGCGCGCTTGGCCTTCGGTCCCGGCTGTGCCGTCATGGGACCTGACTCGGTCGGCCTTGACCCGGTCCTGATTCGGTACTGATACCGCCTCGGCGCTTAACCGCGAGATGGCACGATTGCTCAGCGACGAGGCCTTGCGCGCCGAAGTCGGGAAACGCACCCGAGAAACCATAGAAGCGGCCAACGGCGGGGCCGCATGGACAACGGCGCTTGACGAAATCTATGCCCGGGTTCTCTCGCTCCCGGCACGCGCTTCCGAAGCCAACGCCGACGAACCGCCGCGCTTCGACGATCTGGACGTGCTGCTACCCTTCGTCTTCGGCACAGTCGAGCCTCCTCCAGACGAGCAAGCTCGCCTCGCCAATGCTCGGGAGATCGCGCTGAAGACGCTGCCACCGCTGCGCCGCCTCTGGATATGGTCCGGAATGGGCTGGCGCGGCGAGTTTCGCTTTCGCAGCCGACGGAGCGCCTGGCGCTATCTTGTCCCGGAGTGGTCGACCGTCCGGTCGCAGCAGCTGATTTCGAACGTCGCTGCCGTCTGGGGCAAGACCAAGTGACGGACATGACAGTCGCCAGGCAGGAGACCCACGTACTCCTTTGCCCGAACGCCGCCTATTTCCAGCACGCGGCGGTGGCGGTCGTGTCGCTCGCCGCCTCGGCGGGGCCGGGCCTCATCAACGTGTATGTCTTCACTCTCGACGAGACGAAGGACTTCGCCGTGGCCATGGCCGAGACGCTGGCGCCGTTCCCGAACGTGCGCCTGATGACTCACCGCCCGGACCCGGCTCGCGTCGCCGGAGCCTTCGTCGACCGCTACCTCACCGGGGAGGCCTACCTGCGCTTCCTCGCAGCCGACCTTCTCCCCCAGCACGTCGAACGGCTGGTCTACCTCGACAGCGACCTCGTGCTGCTCGACGATATCCACGCACTCGCGGCGGCCCCGCTCGCAGGGAAAGCGGTCGGAGCGGTACCGGAGTGGGCTTGGAGCGGGCCGGAGACCGAGCGACGGCTGGCCCACCTCGGGATCGTGCGCGGGCAAACCTACGTGAACTCGGGCGTGCTGGTGATGGACCTTGGGCGTTGGCGCCGCGAAAGGATCGCCGAACGGCTGTTCGACTACGTGGCGCAACAGGGAAGCCGCCTCGCCTACCACGATCAGGACGCGCTCAACGCGGTGCTCGCCGACGACATCGCGCTGCTCGACCTGCGCTGGAACCTGCAGCCGCTCATGCTTGGAAGCTGGGCCCGCGCCGAGAATCCGGAGGCTCACGCCAGGGCGCGCGCGGCGCGACGCAATCCCGGCATCGTCCACTTCACCACCGAACGAAAGCCGTGGAAACACCGGGCGCGCGTGCGCGACCGGCGTCTCTACTTCCGCTTCCTCGCCAAGACCGCCTGGCGGCGTGCCCGCCCGCCGCTGCCGGGTCTCGCGCAGCGCATCGAGTACGACCTTGCCCGCAGTCTTCTCGCGGCCGGCATCGATCTCTACGCAGCCACTGCCGGTCTCGACCGTCTCGCTGCCGCAGCCGCCCGCTTCATCGGTGCAACCCCACCGCGGCGCGATTCGGGGCGCGCAACGTGAGCGGCGTCCACCGCGCCATCTTCTTCTCCGCCGCCGACAAGTATGCGGCGCAGATCCTGCAGATCGCGACGATCGCGATCATGTCGCGGATTCTCACGCCCGCGGAGATCGGCCTCTACATGATCGCGAACTCGATCTTCATGCTGGCCGACAACTTTCGCACCTTCGGCGTCGGGATTTACATCGTACAGGCCCAGGAACTTCGCCGCGAGATGCTGCAGACAGCCTTCACCATCACCCTCGTCCTGTCGCTCACCGCGGCGGGCGTGCTGAACCTCCTCGCCGGCCCGGTTTCGGCCCTCTACGCCGAGCCGGAGCTCGGGCATCTCATCGTCCTCTCGACACTCGCCCTGTTCGTCGTGCCTTTCGCCAGCCCGATCGTGGCCGTGTTGCAACGCGACATGGCCTTCCGCGAGCTCGCCATCGTCAACCTCGGCGCGACGGCGACCGGCATGCTCGTCACCGTGTCGCTCGGCCTCGCCGGGGCCGGTCCGGAGAGCTACGTCTGGGGCTTTGTCGCCCAGAACCTCGCCATCGCGATCATTGCCTTTGCCGTCCACCGCGACACCACGATCTTCCGCTTTTCGATCGTCGACGCCCGACGCATGCTGTCCTTCGGCTCAGTCTCCTCGGCGGTCACCCTGGTCAACATGGGCTACGACCTGCTGCCACGGCTCGCCTTCGGCAAGATCCTCGGCTTCGAGGCGCTCGGCATCTACGCGCGCGCGGTGACCATTTGCCAGCTTCCCGACCGGGCGATCGGCGCGGCGCTGCAGCCCGTCGTGCTGCCGGCCATGGCGGCGCACGTGCGTGTGGGGGGCGATCTCAAGGCGGCCTACCTGCGCGGCCTCACGCTGATGTCGGCGGTGCAGTGGCCGGCGCTGGTGCTGCTCGCGCTGCTCGCCGACCCTGTCGTCCGCGTCCTGCTCGGCGCCCAGTGGAGCGAGGCGGCGCCGCTGGTGCGCATCATCACCCTCGCCAGCACCACCCTCGCGCCCGCCTTCATGACCTTCCCGGTCCTGGTCGCCTCGGGCCGGCTTCGCGACGCGCTGCTCTCGAGCCTGATCGCGCTGCCGCCGTCGGTTCTCATCGTGGTTGGCGTTGCTCCCTTCGGGCTGACCGCGGTGGCGCTCACCACCTTCGTCGTCGCGCCGATGCAGATGGCTATCGCGCTCTACTTCGTCCGGCGGGCCATCGGCCTCAGTTGGTCCGAACTCGCCGCCGCGACCCGCGCCAGCGTCTCGGTTGCCCTCGGCACGGCGGTCGTGCCGGGGGTCGTTGTCCTAATGTCGCCACACGGCTTCGCGATCGGCTGGGTCGAGACCGCCCTAGCGCTCGCCGGCGCCGCGCTCGGCTGGCTCGCCGCCCTCCGCCTCCTGCGCCATCCGATCGGCGCCGAGGTATTCGCGACGCAGCAGATGCTCGTCGCCGTTGCCGCGCGCTGGCGCCGCGCGGCTCCCGTGCAGGAGGCCGACTGAGTGGCAAGGGTGGCTGCATCCTTCGACAGGCGATCCTATCCGAAAGCGGTAGGAGGGCCTTCCCATGCCCGTCGAACGGAGACGAACGCGGGCGCTTTGACAGGGGCCTTGTCCATTCTTGCGGGCTGCGACGCGCGAGAAAGCACCTAGGAGGATAGAGGTCAAGTTTTCAGGGGTGCTGCTTTGCCGATTACCGCGTGCACAATGGCCGATGACGTGCTCATCCGTTACAGCGAACTCGTCAACCTTTACGGCTGCTCCATAGGCGCCGAGACCCAGATCGGTCCGTTCGTCGAAATCCAGAAGGGCAGCTTGATCGGAAAGCGATGCAAGATCTCCTCGCACTCCTTCATCTGCGAGGGAGTGACGCTCGAGGACGGGGTATTCATCGGCCACGGGGTGATGTTCACCAACGGCATCATGCCGCGCGCCACCACCGAGGACGGCCGGCTGCAGCGTGACGGTGACTGGGAGTGCATCCCCACCCTCGTCCAACGCGGCGCCGCGATCGGATCGAACGCGACCCTCATCTGCGGAGTCACCATCGGCGAGAACGCAATGGTCGGCGCGGGGGCCGTCGTCACCCGCGACGTCCCCGACCACGCGATCGTCGCCGGCAACCCGGCCCGGGTGATCGGCGACGTCCGCCACGCCGAGACCGGCCGCCCGCAGCGCAACAGCCTACGCGGAGCCGGTGCGCCGGCCGCGCCGATGGCGGGGGCCCGATGATCCGCGCCGGCATCGTCGGCTACGGCTACTGGGGGCCGAACCTCGCCCGCGCGGTTGCCGAATCGGACGTGATGTCGATCGAGGCGATCGCCGATCTTTCGCCCAAGGCGCTCGACCGCGCCTCCCGACGCCATCCGTCGACCCGGATGCTTTCCGACTGGCGCGCCCTCGTCGCCGATCCGGCGGTCGACGTCGTGATGATCGCGACGCCGGTGCACACCCACTTCGAGGTTGCGCTGGCGGCGCTGAAGGCTGGAAAGCACGTGCTGGTCGAGAAGCCGATGACCGACCACCCCGCCTCCTCGGCAATCCTCGCCGAGGAGGCGGCGCGCCGCAATCTGGTGCTGATGGTCGACCACACCTTCGTCTACACCGGGGCGGTCCGCACCATTGCCGACCTGATCCGCTCGGGCACGCTTGGCGATCTCTACTACTACGACTCCACCCGGGTGAACCTCGGCCTCTTCCAGCGCGACGTCAGCGTGATCTGGGATCTCGCGGTGCACGACTTTTCGATCATGGACCACCTGATCGCGGCGCGACCCGTCGCGGTCTCGGCCAGCGGCGCCTGCTTTGTGCCCAACAGCCCGGAAAACATGGCGCACCTCACCGTCTTCTACGACAACGGAGCGCTCGCGCACCTCAACGTCAGCTGGCTCGCACCGCTCAAGATCCGCCAGACGCTGATCGGCGGCAGCCGCCGCATGATCGTCTACGACGACATGCAGACCAGCGAGAAGGTCAAGGTCTACGACCGCGGCGTGTCGCTCGAGACGCCGGTGCAACCCTCGCGCGAGCAGATGATCTCCTACCGGATCGGCGAGATGTTCGCCCCGGTGGTCTCGGCCAAGGAGGCGCTCCTGACCGAGATCGAGGAGCTGGCGCGCTGCATCGAGACCGGAGCCCGGCCGATCACCGACGGCGAGAGCGGGCTCCGCGTCGTCGAGATGCTAGCCGCGGCGACGCGCTCGATGGCGCTCCGCGGCCAGCCCGTGGAATTCGCCCCGGAGCGGGTGGCATCATGATCCCCTTCCTTGACCTTGCCGCCCAGTACGGGACCATCGGCCCGGACATCGAGAAAGCGGTCGTCGCCACCCTGCGCAGCGGCGACTACGTGCTCGGGCCGCGCGTCGCCGCCTTCGAGGAGGACTTCGCCAGCTACTGCGGCACACGCCACGCCATCGCGGTCAGCTCCGGCACCGCCGCGCTGCACCTCGCCTTCGTCGCCGCCGGCATCGGCCCGGGCGACGAGGTCATCACTGTGCCGATGACCTTCGTCGCCACCGTCGCGGCGATCGTCTACGCAAACGCCACGCCGGTCTTCGTCGACGTGGATCCGGCGACCTGGACCATGGACCCGACCAAGATCGAGGCGGCGATCACCCCGCGCACCAAGGCGATCGTGCCGGTGCACCTGCACGGGCGCCTCGCCGACATGACGGCGATCCGCCGCATCGCCGAGGCGCGCGGCCTCATGGTGATCGAGGATGCCGCCCAGGCGCACGGGGCCGAGCGCGGCGGCGTCCGCGCCGGCGGATTCGGCGCGCTCGGCTGCTTCAGCTTCTACGCCGGCAAAAACCTCGGCGCCTGCGGCGAGGGCGGCGCCGTCACCACCGACGACGACGGCCTCGACCAGGCGATCCGCACCCTCCGCGACTGGGGGCAGGAGGGGAAATACAACCACGTCCGGCACGGCTTCAACTACCGCATGGAGGGGCTACAGGGCGCTGCACTCTGCGTGAAGTTGCCACACCTCGACGGTTGGAACGCGCGGCGCCGCGAGATCTGCGCCGCCTACCAGGCCGGGCTCGGGCCCGGCATCGGCCGTCCGGCACCGATCGGCGCCGACCATGTCTGCCACGTCTACGCCATCCTCGTCGACGAGCGTGACGCAGTGCGCGAGGATCTGCAGGTGGCAGGGGTGGCAACCGGCATCCACTATCCCCGTCCGGTCCACCTTCAGCCGGCCTATGCCTCGCTCGGCCACGGCTCCGGGGATTTCCCGGTCAGCGAGCGGATGGCGCAGAGCACCCTTTCGCTGCCCCTCTACCCCGAGATGAGCGACGCCGCCGTCGCGACGGTGATCAACGCGGTGAACCGCCTGGCCGCAGACCGGCTGGCCGACATAGCTTGACGGAGATAATCATGCCCGAAACGGCAAGTTCCCTGCGCGGCAAGCGCGTGCTCGTGACCGGCGGCGCCGGCTTCGTGGGCTCGCACATCGTCGATCTCCTGATCGAGGAGGGCTGCGCCGAGATCATTGTCGTCGACAACATGGTGCGGGGCCGCCCGGCCAATCTCGCCGCGGCGCTGCCGAGCGGCCGGGTGCGGCTGGTTGAGGGCGACATCCGCGACAAGGCGCTGATGCAGAGCCTCGTCGGCGGCTGCGACGTCGTCTACCATCAGGCCGCGCTCCGCATCACCCACTGCGCCGCCGAGCCCGAGGCGGCCCTCGAGGTCATGGTCGACGCGACCTTCGCCCTGCTTCGCCTCTGCGTCGAACTCGACGTGCGCAGGGTGGTCATGGCCTCCTCCGCCTCGATCTACGGCATGGCCGAGGCGTTCCCGACCACCGAGGCGCACCACCCCTACAACAACCGCACCCTCTACGGTGCCGCCAAGACCTTCGGTGAGGGTTTGCTGCGCTCGTTCAACGACATGTACGGCCTCGACTACGTGGCCTTGCGCTATTTCAACGTCTATGGCCCGCGCATGGACCTGCACGGCCGCTATACCGAGGTCATGGTGCGCTGGATGGAGCGCATCGAGGCCGGCCTTCCGCCGATCATCTTCGGCGACGGGGTGCAGACGATGGACATGATCGACGTGCGCGACATCGCCCGCGCCAACATCCTCGCCGCGAAGGCCACGGTCAGCGACGTCGTCTACAACGTCGGCAGCGAGACGGAGACCTCGCTCCTCGACCTCGCCCGCGAGCTCGCCCGCGCCATGGGCCGCCCGACGCTCGCGCCGGTGCACGAGGCCGAGCGCGCGGTCAACCCGGTGCCCCGCCGCCTCGCCTCGACCGCTGCCGCCGCTGCCGACCTCGGCTTCCGCCCGACCATCGGCTTCGATGCCGGCATCCGCGACCTCGTCAGCTGGTGGCGCGGCGAGACCGACCTCGCCCGGGAGAAGGCATCTTGATCCCTATCGCCAAGCCGCTCCTCGGCCCCGAGGAGGCCGAGGCCGCCAGCGCGACGATCCTCTCCGGCTGGCTGACCCAAGGGCCGCAGGTCGCCGCCTTCGAAGCCGAGTTCGCCGACCTCGTCGGGGCGGAGCACGCCTGCGCCGTCGCCAACTGCACCGTGGCGCTCCACCTCGCGCTGCTCGCCCTCGGTGTCGGCCCGGGCGACGAGGTCGTCACCGTCAGCCACACCTTCATCGCGTCGGCGAACGCGATCCGACAATGCGGCGCCATTCCGGTGTTCGTCGACATCGAGGCCGCCGGCTTCAATATCGACCCAGAGGCAATCGCCGCCGCGATCACCCCACGCACCCGCGCGCTCCTCGTGGTGCACCAGATGGGCATGCCCTGCGACCTCGCCGCCATCCTCCCTATTGCGCGCGCCCACGGCCTCGCTGTGATCGAGGACGCCGCCTGCGCCATCGGCTCCGAAATCCGCATGAGTGACCGCTGGACCCGGATCGGCCGGCCGCAAGGCGACATCGTCTGCTTCTCCTTCCACCCGCGGAAGGTGCTGACCGTCGGCGACGGCGGCATGTTGACCACCCGGAATCCGGAGTGGGACGCGCATTTCCGCCTGCTCCGCCAGCACGGCATGTCGGTGCCCGACACGCTCCGCCACGGCAGCCCGACAGTCATCTTCGAGGACTACGTTACCCCCGGCTACAATTATCGGATGACCGACGTGCAGGCGGCGATCGGCCGGCAGCAGCTAAAGCGCCTCGACGGCATCATCGTCGCACGGCGTGCCCTCGCTTCGGGCTACGGCGCCGCACTGGCCGGCGTCGATGGCGTCGCCGCTCCAGCTGAACCCGATTGGGCGCGGTCGAACTGGCAGAGCTACTGCGTGCGCCTCGACGATGAACTCGACCAGCGCGCCGTCATGCAGCACATGCTCGACCGTGGCGCCGCAAGCCGGCGCGGGATCATGTGCATCCATCTCGAGTCGGCATATCGCGACCTGCGGTTGCCGCATCCGCTGCCGCGATCCGAGGCGGCGCGCGACCACGCGATCGTGCTGCCGCTCTACGCCCAGATGACCGGCGACGAGCAGGCGGAGGTCATCAAGGCGCTGGCCGAGGCAGTGGAACGGGCCCGCCCCCGAGCCCTCAGCCTGGCGCACGGCGCCCTTTGAGCGACATGCGCGATGGCCTCCCCGCGGCGGAGACCGGCCCCGCCGCGATGCTAGCCAGCATCGAGACGCGCGTTGCGGTCCTCGGGCTCGACCTAGCCGGCGCCACGGTAGTGACCGAGGCCGCCACCGGCGCCTATGCCTGCACGGCCACGATCGCGGCGCTCGCCGGGGCGCGCCGTGTCATCGCCCGCGCCCGCGACACCCGGCGCCACGGCACCGCCCGCGACGCCGCCGAGGCGACGCTCGGGCTCGCCCGCTCCGCCGGCGTCGCCGACCGGGTCGAGGTGGTGGCGGACCTTCCCGACGCGGCCCTCGCCGCCTGCGACATCCTCACCAATTCCGGCCACCTGCGCCCGATCACCCGGCCGATGATCGAGCTCCTTCCAAGCCACGCCGTCATCGGCCTCATGTTCGAGGCCTGGGAGTTCCGCGGCGCCGATCTCGACCTCGCCGCCTGCCGCGAGCGTGGCATTCGCGTCGCGGCGGTCAACGAGCGCCATCCGCACGTTGCCGTCTTTCCCTTCCTCGGCCGGCTCGCGGTCCGCCTGCTCGCGGAGGCCGCCGTGACGCGCACCGGCAGCCACGTCGCACTCCTCTGCGACAATCCCTTCGCCCCCTTTATCCTCGACGGCCTGCTTCAGGCCGGCTTCCACGCCCGGTGCTTCGATAGCCCCGCCGCCGTCCCCGGCGACGGGTGGGACGCCGTCGTCATCGCCCTCGATCCCGGTCGCAACGCTCCTCTCGGCGCCCCCGACTTCGCGCATCTCGCCACGGCGGCCGCCGGCGTGCCGGTTGCGCAGTTCTGGGGCGACGTCGACCGCGCCGCCGCCGCGGGCGCCGGCTTTGGCAATGTCCTGCCGATCGTAGCGCCGGGCCCAGGCCACATGGGCATCCTCCTGAACGCGCTCGGCCCGGAACCGATCATTCGCCTTCAGACCGGCGGGCTGAAAGCTGCCGAGATAATCTTGGGTGGAAAGGAGGTTCTGACCGGAAGTGTAGCCGAAATTCTGAGTTAGGAGCATATAATACATTTTGCGAATGTGAGCAGAACGGGCTTTCGATGAGCCTGTAAATCGGTTTAGGACTACGGGCGACAAGGTCGGCGTCAATCCGATGTTCGACGACCCAAGCAAACCGGCCCAGCCGTCAGACCATCTCGCTGATGCTCAGGGCCCATCTCCAATCATGCCGCGCTGACGGCATCTCCTCAACTCTCTTGAGCTCCGTGGAAAGTCAGGGCAGCACGGGAGGCACCGATTCCGCGATGCTTCCGCAGGTCTCCTGCCCTGCCGATTGGAACGCGGAGAACGGGCCGAACGGGTCGAGCTTCCGGGTCATTTGCGGCGCGACCCGGAAGGTCTGTGCGGTGAGATTGCCGGAGTAGCGATTGCAGTCGAACCGCACGAAATCCATTCCGTGGTCTGGCACATTGATGTCGATCGCCCGTCCATCCGGTCTGACGATGTCGAAGCTGTTGCCCTCTACGCGATTCGGCGCGGCCCAATCGGGGCGCCAGCCGCGGCCGGTCGCATCGTCGATCCGCACCGCGCTGCCGGCGCCGTCGCGGACCACGTTTCCGGTGACCTCGTTGGCCCAACCGCCGTTGATTCCGATCGCGGTCACATTGCCCACCAGCCGGTTGCCGGTGATGATGTTGCCGCTTGCCCGACCGTCAAGATAGATGGCCCAGCTGATCGGGTCGGGCCATTCGAGGACGTCCTCATGCCGGGGGGGCCAGAACGACCCGTCTGAGTGGTTCATCAGGGCGTCGGTTCCAGCCACCAGATTGTCCCGGACGGCGATCCGCTGGCGGTCGCCCTGCGCGCCCATCAGCTTGATCGCTCCCCCGTCGGCCGTCTGCTGGTTTGCGTTGCGCACCACGTTTTTCGCGATCACGCCATCGTAGCTGGCATCGACTTCGCCCCAGAGCGACCCCGCAGCGATTCCGAACTGCGCGGTATCCTCGATCAGGTTACCGGCGATGCGGAACCGATCGGTCGCCTGCAGCCAGATCCCCGCGCTTTCGAAGTAGACCTGACCGACCCGGCGGATGCGGTTCCCCTCGATCACCGCATCGTCGGAATGGCCGAAGCTCCCCCAAGCCGTGCCGAGATAGATCCCATTTCCCGCTATATCGGCGATGTCGTTGCCACGGATCTCGACATTGTCGCTCTCCGAGACGTGTATTCCCACGCCGACATGTCTGAAGCAGTTGCCGAGTAGCCTGACCCGATCAGCGTTCTCGACCCGGATCGCGCCGAAGCCACGCGTGTTCGTCCAGTACTTCCCGGTGCCTTCGATGATACCGTCGCGGAAGCCGAGGCCGGCGATGGTCACATCACTGGCGCCTGTCAACCGCAAGAAGGTCCCCAGAACGCCCGGGGTGGCGATGGCGTCTGGCGCCTGATCTTCCTGCGGGCGATAGTGCAGCCGGCGAGCCTCCTGGTCGAACCACCATTCCCCGGGCGCATCCAGAAATTCGCCGCGACCCATCAGGAAATATCGGCTGCCCTCGCCGGTGAAGAAGTAGTCCGTGCCCGTCATGTGGACCAGATGAGCCGTCCGGTCGATGGCTTCGACCGGCATGGTGTCGCTGCCCCACTGAGTGTCGGGATACAGGCCGCCGACGATCATGACGACGAGGCCCGTGACATCCTTGATCGGCGGGATATCCCCCGGATGAAATCCGAAGGTCGCGTTGGTGGCTACGCCATCCGGCGGCTTCGTGGCAAAAAGCCATCCGTCGCGCGGTGTTGGGTTGGCAGGCAGGTTGGGGTGGCGCGCCATGATCTGCGGCTCGCCACCCACGTAAAAAGCGGCGAGAGGCCGGTCCAACGGTGCCGACCAGACCCCGCCGCCGTCATCGGTCCACCCCGTGATTGGCAGGCCGCCGTGAAAGGCAGGCCTGTCGCCGGGCGCTGAGACAATGGTGAGGCCGGCGTCTTCCGGGCCGAGGTCCACAGGGTCGCTCATGAAATAGTCCATGCCATGCACGACGATGGCCGCATTCGCGCCACTTTCGCGGGCGTGATCCCGGGCCGACGAAAGGCTGCCGACCGGACCGTCGCGACCGTCGGCCGACGGGGTCGCGGACCGCCCCGACCATCGGTCGTCACCGTCCGGCGCCACATGGATCAGCTGGCGCCCTTCCGTCAGTCCGGCAAAATCCGGCACGGTTCCACAGGCTTCGGCGTTCACGCAGTGGCCGACGAGGCACAGTATCGCCGCCAGCCCCGGTGTGGTCCCAGCATGCATAAGCTTCGCCGAGGATCGGTGACGGCCGCTCGCCGCTTGGAACATTCTCAATTTGATCGCTCCGGGACTTCGCGCGATTGACGCGCCGCCAAGCTTCGGCCTGCCGTGGCGAGCCGGGCCAGAAGCGGCCGTTCGACCACCAGATGGAACGCGGCCCCTGCCGCGACCGCAAAGCCAACCAGGATGCAGAACATTAGGGGCGGCGACAGCCAGTCCTGCAGGTTCAGATAGCCCACAGGAACCGCCAGCAGGTTCATCGCAGGCAGATGGACGAGATAGAGAGAGTACGAGGCGTCCCCGAGGAAAACTGCCCATAACGGAACGGCAAAGGCACCGCGAGCGAGCGCGGCGATCGAAGCAGTCGCGGCCAGGCCGTAGCCGAGGGTACGTATCGGGAGACTCCAGTTGATGCCGTATTGCTCGCTCATCCCGACCGCCAGAAACCCCACGATCCCCAACCCGAGAAGCGGGAGTGCCGCCGCGGCCGGCAGGGCGCGATAGAAGCGCCCGACCAGAAGGCCCGCAACGAACAGGAGATTGTAGGGAGAGAGAATAAAGTCGACAGGGAAGCTGCTCTGCGGCGGAAACATGGCGACAAGACAGCCTCCGGCCCAGAGTGCAAAAATCGCAAGTGCCAGCCGGACGTTCACCAGAAAGACGGCGAAGACCGCATAAAAGACAATTTCATGCTTGAGCGTCCAAGCGACTGGAAGAATCGTGCGTTGGGGATCGGGTATCAGAAAGATGGACGTAACGACAACGCGAGGCTCGCTCAACGCCTCTGGCGCGAGGCCGTCGGCAACCTGGTAGAGTAGTATCAGTGCGACCAGGACAACCCAATAGATCGGGTATATCCGCGCTGCCCGCTTGCGCAAGTATTTCCCAAGGCTACTGGGGTAATTGAAGTCCCTGCTGTGGACGTATATCATGATGAAACCAGAGAGAACGAAAAAAAACTCGACCCCCGAATAGCCCATTCCGAACCCGATCCAGACGGTCTGACCGTCATAGAGCCGCAAAGGTATCGTGAAATTGTTCGCGTGGTACAGAACCACTGACAATGCGGCGACTGCACGGCCAGCCTGCAAGGCATCCAGATGCCCTGCGTTCCGCGGTACAAAGAGTGTCATGGAGCCGCGCCACAGTTGAGTGGCAAAGTTCTACGAATCTTTGGCGCGGATCTAGAGGAATCGCTCATGAAGCTGCTCCAGCCGGCATCGTGCGGTATCGGGATGAAGTGGTCGCGGGCGATCCGGCGTTCGTGATCTCGGTGGTTTTCGCACGTGGTCGACCAGATGCCGACCAAGCCTTTCGCCATCCTTTCGGTCGCCTGCTCGTCGGTGGCAAGACAGTCGGGATGATCGATGCGGTAGAGCCAGGGCCACTTGCAGACGAAACGCCCTTCTCGATTGGCAGCAGGAAGTCGTTTCCGCCGCGGGCGAAGATTTCCGGCTGAACGTGGGAGTCCGATGCGGCCATGAGCGTCGAACCGAGGCTCGCGGCGCTTAGCCGCTTCAGGCTGTCTGGCGGCCGCATCGGGGCGCCCGTTTGAACAGCTACAACGTCCCATCCCTTCGACACCTGTTGGCGGGTTTCCAACGACTCTGTCTGTGCAGCTTTGCATCTCGCGCGATTACGGTTGCCATTGAACATTAAGATCGCGCTTCGACATTTCGGGCTCCCGCCCAAGGCATTCGGAGACACCGTCCGATCGTTCGCTGGCGACAGCTGCCAACGATATCCGAAAGAGGTAGATGGCGATTGGAGCCGACCTCGATTTCGCGCACAAGCAGCCTGCTGGAGAATTCGCGCGATGTACTGGTCGTGTCCCTGGCGGTTCTCTAATCGCGCCTATCAAGATCGGTTTTGGCCACTCCGATCAGGTCGTGAATGGCGGGCGCGCGGCGCTTTCAAGCGGCGCAAGCGCGCGCGCCCGCGGGTTTTCTCTTGGTTTGCATATGTGCCTTGTCTGTCCGTCATGAGTTGGGGATGGTCGGGCCGGACTCTTGGATTCTGGGCTTTGCGGACAGGCTCTAAGACAAGCGCATGGTCAGAAACTTCAGCCCTGCTGTCGCGGCCCGATCATCCCGCTTCGGCCTGGTCGCGCGGGAAGAGGGCGTTCAGCTTGAATGCCGCTTGGGTGCGGTTGCTGGCATGGAGCTTCTTCATGATGGTCCGGATGTGGACCTTCACCGTGCTCTCGCACATGTTGAGTTCGTAGGCGATCGTCTTGTTGGCCTTGCCCCGGCGCAGCGCGTCGGCGACGGCCGCTTGGCGCGCGGTGAACTGCTCCTCGATCACGGTCGAATGGTCGGCTTCCTTGCCAATCAGGCCACGGAGCGCCACCAGGCTCGAAGAGGGGAGGAAGATTCCGCCCGCCGCCGCCAAGCGCGCCGCCTCGATTATGACGTCCACCCCGATGCTGGCGGGAATGTAGCCCTGAGCACCGCGATCCACCGCCGCGATAATGTCGCGCAGATCCTCGGACTCCGCGAGGACGATTACCGGGGATCCGTCGAACTCGGCGCAGAGGCTTTCCAGATCCTCGGCAACCGAGTTCTCGGTGGCCCGACGCCCGCCGATGTTCAGCAGGACGACGCAGGGCTCGGCGCCGTGCGGGGTTTTCTTCCACTCCTCAACCGAGTTGTAGGCCGTCAGCGAGATCTTGGAGTGAGTAGCCCGGATCACCCGAACGAAGCACTCGCGCTCCAGCTTTCGGCTATCGATTACGGCGAAAGCGGAAACCTGCCCCTCGTTCTCCCGAAGGTCACTCCGGATGCTAGCCACGTTATGACGAGTGACCGGCTCCATGCCAGTCCTCCGACCGATCATATTCATAAGGCTCGTCCCCCACCCATTCAGACACGCTTCGCAGGCAGAAGCACTTCTGCACTACGACGCCCCAACCCAGTAAGTGACCGTATCAAACCCTTTGGCGCTAGCAACCCTCGTTCGCGCCGAATAGTAATTGGCCGCTTCCTCGACGATCAGTATTCGCGACTTGGACGCCTTGCCGCAATCTGCCGTTGAGCGCGGACCGCGAGATAGCCGCTTCGTCGTCGATTCGACCGAGCAGGTTGGCCCCATGGCCCTTCATTGCCGAATCTCCCCATTGGTCCTGGTCTTGCCGCGAGCCCGATCAGTACTCTTGTCGTGTGTGCTGTCTTCACAGGGGAATCACCGAAGCCGCTGCGTGGCAGGGGGACTGCCGCGGTCGGTGCTCCCTGGCCGAAAGGATCGCTTTGCTGAGACCCCCTCCCAGACAGCTGTCAAGCGACACCCACCTTTACGAGCTGAGGCGACATCAGGTTTACGAGGTGTCGCACACCATGAGCGGTGCCGGGGGGGGGCGCAGACCGCCAGGAGTCGGAGCGCGCGGCTCGGGACCGCGGGCCGTCTGGATTTTCCGGAATGATGGGACCCTGAGGGCCGCTTCGAGGTGGCGCAGGCGATAGCTGCGGCCCTTGATGTTGAAAACAGGAGCGGGATGCAGCAGGCGATCGAGGATGGCGGTGGCGAGCACCTCGTCCCCGGCCGGAAGCCCGTCGCGGATGCTCTCTTTGGTGGTGATGATCATGGCGCCGCGAGCGGCCGGTGGTGCGGTCAACCAGCGCCAGAATCTTGTGGTCATGGTGGGTGCCCCGGGCTTTCTACCACGCCGGCTTCTTGGTCTTGTCGTAAACGATGAAGGCCTCGCCGCTGCTCCGGGCCTGGCTGCGCCGGCTAGAGGCGCAGGGCGGCTCGTTCCGCAGGCGCTGGCGCTGGAGCGGCTGGCAGGCAGACCTCGCCTGTTTCGACACCCCCGACGCCGTGCGCCCCGCGGACGCGGCGGCCATCGGGCTGGCGCTCGGCGGCGGCTCCTGGGCGCGGCTCGGCTCCGACGGCGCCTGGGCCAGGCTTCTC